>DASYAL010000028.1:0-110188 GCA_036501365.1 Allostellaceae bacterium
GGCGCTGCGCTAGTCTCCGCCGCCCCAGGCGACGGTTTGCCAGCGGAACGGAGAGGTGCCGGAGCGGTCGATCGGGGCGGTCTCGAAAACCGTTGTACCCTTTGCTGGGTACCGAGGGTTCGAATCCCTCCCTCTCCGCCACTTCAGAACAGAACTGCGAACGCCGGGCGTAGCCGGTCTTACGCCGCTGGCGGCGGTGAGTATCTGAAGCAGATTGCTTTTCGGGCCGATGATGCGGACCTCGCGGTCTGCGACCTCGACGCGCTGCGCCAGCGCGCGGAGATGGTCGCGGCGATAGCCGCCGCCCTCGATCCGGATGCGCTCGCGCGCCGTCTTGGCGAACCTCTGGACCATCTGCGGCGTGACGGCTTGTTGCGTTGACGACTCCAGCATTGCAGCGGCGCGATCGGCGTTGGCTTGCGCCTGGTCGCGGACCGCCTTGAGGCTCGCGATGCGCTCCTTCAGCCCCGGGTCGTCGAGATCGGCGACGCCGGCCTCGATGGCATCATAGAGCCGTTTGAGTCGCAGGCCGGTTTCGGCCGCCCGCTTGTTCAGTTCGGCGATGTGCTCGCGGCGGCGCTCGGCTCGTTCTTGCCGGCGGTCGAGAACGGACGCCAGCACCTCCTCGAGCCGCTCCGGCTGAAGCAGCCGATCGGCGATGTGCTCGGCGACCAGGCTGTCCAGCCTCGCCATCGGTATCGAGCGGCCCTTGCAGCCGGTCTCGCCCTGCCGGGCCTTGATCGAGCAGGTGTAATAGCGATACCGCCCTCCCTTTCCGGTCCTGAGCGTCATAGCGCCGCCGCAGGCGGCGCAAAAGCAGATGCCCGTAAGGTGGGTCGGGCCGCTCACGACGCGCGCTGGCGTGACCTTTGGACTGCGTGCGCGCAGATGCGCCTGCACCGCATCGAACGTCGCTTTGTCGATCAGCGGCGGCACCTCGACGGCAACGATTTCGCTCGCAGGCTTGAGCGTCTTATTCTTGGCGCGCCTATTGAACTCGTGCCGGCCAACGTAGGTCGGTCGCGTCAGGACGCGGTGAACCTGCCCGATGCCCCAGCGCCCGCCGTCGCGAGTGAAGATGCGGCGCTGGTTGAGGTAAGCCGCGATGTTCTTAACGCCCATCGGACCGCTCGTGCCGTCGCCTTCCAAGGCTAAGCGATAGACCAGCCGCACCGTCTCGGCGTGCAATGGGTCGATCTCCAGCTTCTTCTTGACCTTCGCGCCGCGTTGCTCGGCCGCGACAACGCGGTAGCCGATCGGCGGCAGTGAGCCGTTCCAGAAGCCTTGCCGCGCGTTCTCTTTCAAGGCGCGCAGGACGTGCTTGGCGTTCTCCTTCGACTGATACTCGTCAAACAGCGCCATGATTTGGCGCATCATGACGTGCATCGGATCGTCGCCCATCTCCTGCGTGATCGAGACGAGCCTGACGCCGTTTTTGGCGAGCTTGCGGCCGTAGAACTCAAGCTCGAAGTGATCGCGGAAGAAGCGCGAGAAGCTATGTACGATGACGATATCGAACGGCGCGGGTTTGCTCGTGCCCGCTTCGATCATCCGCTGGAACTCGGGGCGTCGGTCATTCGTGGCCGATGCGCCGGGCTCGACGTAGGTCTCGATGAGCTGGTAGCCGCGCGATGTGCAATACCCTTCGCCCTGCCGCTTCTGATCGGGAATCGAGACGTCGTGCTCGGCCTGCCGCGCCGTGGAGACGCGCAAGTAAATGGCGGCGCGCAACGGCACGGTCATCGCGATTGTCCTTTCAGGTCATCGGCCCGGTCCGAACAGACCATCGAAAAGATCGCCGAACCATGCCTCGAACACGTCGAGCTCGGCGACCGTGATCGGCACAGGGTCGGGCCAATCGTCCGCGACGGTCCACGCCGATAGATCGTGCTTCACCGGTCGACCGATACGAGGCCAGGGCTCGGTCGGAATGTAAAGGTCATCGGGCAAAATGCCCAGGCTGGCACGCGGGCGAGACATCCCGACAGGATCGCCCCGCACGTCTCCGGGACGAACGGCCGATCGCTATCCCATAGCCCGCTTCCTCCTCCCGGCCGTCCTGCGGCGCTGGCCGATGGCGGTTTCGATGTTGATTTGATTGAAGTTTTGGCCGAAACGTATGGCAAGGGCCTTCCGACGGATGGCCGAAAAGCTCAATCACTCCAATCCACTGCGAGCGCCGGATGGCGTCGCTTTTCCCTTGCCGTCCCCGTCCAACGATGTGGTCCAACGCATGATTGAGTATTTTGAGTTCCATCGATACCGTGCTGCCAAGCGAGTGCGTCGCATATGCCCTTCGGAATTGCTGAAGTAGTGGCTGGTATCATCATGCGAGTTCGTCAGGTTTTGTCGTCGTGCACGCTGGCAATGGCAACCGCCGTGATCGCACTTGCGTTGGTCGGGTGTGCCGATCCGCCGCCGCGCTTTCTCGATCCGAAGGTGGCGACCAGCCTCCACACTATCGCCCTGGCGGTGCCGCCCGAGCCCAGGGTCGGGTATTCTCTTCTGAGCAGCAGCGGCCTTACGGCGATTGCCCTTTCGATGACCACCGGGAAGCCGGCTGATCTTAACTCTCAGAGAGCAGTTGCAGACGTGAGTGCGCACCGTAAAGAGTTTGACCTCGCCATGTCGCAACAGAATCTGCATCTTGGAATCGACCTCCAAGCTTCTCTGTTGCGGGTCCTTGAAGCGGACGGGTACAAGACCTCGGTGACGAGGGTCAATCAAGATAAAAAGGGCGATATTATTTTAGATAACGTCGGGGATTTGAATTCGGATGCTGTTCTCTATGCTTTGATCATCGGCGCTGGGTACAGCGATGGTCTTGATGGAGGTCCGTTCGCACCCGAAACCAAAGTAAGGATTCAATTGATCGACAGAAAGTCGAAAAAGATCCTTCTTGAACGGTGGTATCTCTATGACGCCTACGCTTCACCCGAGCCCCAAACAATCACCGCTGCAGGGGGCGGCACCGTCACAGCTACAAGCGAGGCAGCGATGTTGGACATGACCGTTTTGCGGCCATCGGCAGCCTATCGGTTCGCTTCCTACGATAAGGTTCTCTCGAACCCCGCCTTAGCCGCTGACGGCCTGCGCGCGGCGACCCCGTTAATCTCGGACGACCTTGGCAAAACATTCGCGAAGGGACAGACGGCCAGCCCTTAAGCCCATGGTTGCTATCAGAGGGCTATAGCGTAGACATAGTTCTCATCATCGTCGGTCGTGGCCCGCCAGCTGCCGTCCGCGAATGGTCGTCGACTTCGGCTCAAGCGCTTTCCGGCGCCCTGATCGCCTCCGCGCCGGCAATCGTCGCCGGATTTGCCATCAAGCGCCGAGCCGAGGCTCGCGGTGGCGCAGCTTCGGCATGACTTCGTTGGCGAAAAGCCGAAGCGAGCGCTGCGCCTGATCGAAGCTGATGCCGCCGAAGAAGAATGTGCAATCGCACTGGGTAAAGCCCATCGCATCCTGCGCGCGCTCCAGCAACGAGACGCATTCGTCGGGCGTGCAGGCGATCTGGCGCAGCTCGGCGACCATCCGCTCGGTGTCCAAAAGCTCCTCCATCGCCTTGCGCCTGTTTTCGGCGATGACGCCGGTGGCGGTGCGCCCGAGGCGCTCGTTGGTGTGCGTGGTCGCCTCGATGTAACGGCGCCACGCGTTGCCGGCGATGTCGCGCGCCTCTTGCTTGCTCTCGGCCAGAACGCAGTGATAGTGGGCGGCGAGATTCCATTTCCCCTTGGGGTGGCCCGCTTTGTCCCACGCCTCGCGGTAGATGCGATTGAGTTCAACGAGGTTCTGCACGCTGTGATAGACGACGGTGAGGACATTGAAGCCCTTTTGGCCCGCCCATTCGAAGCTTGACGGCGTGCGGGTGCAGGAGACCCAGATGGGCGGATGCGGGCGCTGCTCGGGCTTTGGCCAGAGCTCGAGATTTTCATATTGATAGAAGCGCCCGTTGTGATTGAAGGGCTCGCCGCTCCAGGCCTTCAAGATGACGTCGAGCTGCTCGCGCATGCGCTCGTTGCTGTCCTCGCGCGGCACATGCAAGCGGGCGTAGTCGAATTCCACGAAGCCACGGCCGATGCCGAACTCGACACGCCCGCTCGACATCAAGTCGACCATGGCGAGTTGCTCGGCGATCTCGATCGGGCTGTGGAGCGGCAGGACGACGATCGATGTGCCGAGCCGGACGCGCTGCGTGCGTTGCGACAGCGCCGCGAGGAGCGTGGGCGGGGAGGGGATAATTCCGCCGTAAGCGTCGAAATGATGCTCGTTTGCCCACAACGAGTCGAAACCGAGCGCTTCGCTTTCGGCCAGGAGGTCGAGCCAGCGACGCATGAGGAGGCCGGCGCTGCCGTCGACGTCGGGAAAAAAAGTCGGCAGACAAAAGTGGCCGAACTTCATGACGCATCCCTCCCGCATCCCTTAACTTCCGATTCTATTACTACTCGCCCCGGGATAGACTGTCATCCAAAGGCCGGACGGTTTTAAGGGGAGGACGATGCAGAGCGATATCGCAGTTGGTGGCGTTGCCGGAAGCCGCGCCCATACCTTTTCTTCGGCGTCGCTGACCGAGCAGCGCGGCGATATCATTGCGCGCCTCGAGCGGTTGCCTTTCTCGCACCTGCACCTGCGCCTCGCGGCGATCTTGTCCATCGGGACGTTCTTCGACGCCTTCGACGCGATCTGCATCGCCGTGGCGCTCACCGTGATCTTCACCACGTTGCATATAGGATTTTTCGACGCCGGGCTGGTCTTCAGCTCGGCCTATGTCGGTCAGTTTGTCGGCGCCTGGGGGTTCGGGTTTCTCAGCGAGCGCTACGGGCGAAAGAACGCGTTTATCAGCGCGTTATTCCTCTACGGAATCCTGAGCATCGCAACGGCGCTTGCCTGGAACCTCGAAAGCCTTGTCGCGATCCGCGTGGTTCAGGGTCTCGGGCTCGGCGGCGAGATCCCGGCGGCCGCCGTGCTGATCAACGAAATGCTGCGCAGCCAGAAGCGTGGCCGGATCAGCATGATCTATCAAACCGTCTTTCAATGGGGCGCGCTTCTCACCCCCATTATCGGCCTGTTGTTCTTCAATATTTTCGGACAAGGCCTGGGCTGGCGTCTGATGTTCGTGTTCGGCGGCATTCCCGCTCTTGCTGCGATCTATGCCTGGTTCGTCTTGCCGGAATCGCCACGCTGGCTCGCCGATCGCGGCCGCTACGACGAGGCGGACGAGATCGTCCGAGAGATGGAGGAGCAAAAATGGCCGCAGCCGCTGCAAGCGCTGCAACGGATGACGCCCCCGCCGCTCGAGCATTTGCGGTTCGGCGAATTGTTCGGCGGCATCTATCTCCGGCGCACGCTGATGGTTTGGACCGCCTGGCTGTGCGCGTTCTTCGTCGCCTACGGCTACAGCCTTTGGCTGCCGACGCTTTATGTGAAGATCGGTGGCCTGCCGGTGAACGACGCGTTGGCGTTGTCGATCGTTCCCTGGATCTTCAACATGACGCTGATGTATTGCAGCGCGATGGTCATCGATCGCATCGGCCGTAAGCCGATCTTCGTCTTCGGTTTCCTTTCGATCATCGTCGCCGGTTTCGGCGGCGCCCTCATCGTCGCTTATTGGCACACGACGGTTTGGCAGGTCCTGTTCGGTGTCGGCCTCCTGCTCGGGATCGGCACCTCGCTGTGCACGACGATGCTCTTCACCTATACGTCGGAGCTCTATCCGACCCGGATGCGGGGCCTTGGCGTGGCGGCGGGCAGCGGCATGCTGCGGCTGGCGGCGGTGATCGCGCCTGCGGCCGTCGGCGCGCTGCTCGGCTCGGGCTTCGGGATCGACAGCGTCTTCCTGATGTTCGGCGTCGCCGGGCTGATCGGCGCCGCGGTGCTTGCCTCCTTCGGCATCGAGACCAAGCAGCAGAGCCTCGAGACGCTGTCTCCCTAAGCGGGCGCGCGCGCCGTCTTGATCGCGCGCCAGACCTTCTCGGGCGTCGCCGGCATGTCGATATGGGTAATGCCGAGCGGCGCGAGCGCGTCGACCACCGCGTTCATGATGCAGGCGAGCGCGCCGACATTGCCGGCTTCGCCCGCGCCCTTGACGCCGAGCGGGTTGTTCTTCGTCGGCACGGGGTTGTTCGCGCATTCGAACGCGCACATGTTGTCGGCGCGCGGCATGCCGTAGTCGAGGAACGAACCGCTCAACAGCTGGCCGTTCTCGTCGTAGACGATCGCTTCGCTGAAAGCCTGACCGACGCCTTGACCGATGCCGCCATGGATCTGCCCCTCGAGCGTCAGCTTGTTGATCACCGTGCCGACATCGTCGACGACGCAATAGCGCACGATCTCCGCGCGTCCGGTCCCGGGGTCGATTTCAACCTCGCAGACCTGGCAGCCGTTCGGGAAGGTCGGGGTGGGCGGATGCGGATGGAACACGCCGGTCTCGAACAGGCCGAGCTCGACGCCGGGCGCTTGTCGGCGCGGATCGAACGAGGCGCGGACGACATCCTTCAGCGCGATGGTGCGATCGGTCCCGGCGACGCGGAAAGCGCCGGCCTTGAACTCGATATCGGCATCGGCGGCTTCGAGAAGATGCGCCGCGGTCAGCCGCGCCTTGGCGATCACCTTGTCGGATGCGACCACGGCGGCGGCGCTGCCGAGCGCGGCGGAGCGGGACGAGTAGGTGCCCCAGCCATAGGGTATGGCGTCGGTATCGCCGGTCACCACGCGGATGTCGTCGGCGTCGATGCCAAGGCGGTCGGAAATGATCACCTTGTACATCGTCTCGTGGCCCTGACCCTGCGGGATCGAGCCGACCGCGACGGTGACGCAGCCGGCCGCATCGAATTTGAGGCTGACGACCTCGCCGTCCGCTTGCCCGGTTTGCTCGACGAAGTTGGCGATGCCGATTCCGCGCAGCCGGCCGCGCGCCGCCGCCGCCGCGCGGCGCGTCTCGAAGCCGGCGTAGTCGGCGGTGGCGAGCGCTTGGCTCATATTGCGCGGGAAGTCGCCGCAGTCATAGGTGAAGGTGAGGCCCGTCTTGAACGGCATCGCCTGCGACGGGATCAGGTTCCGCCGGCGGATTTCCGCGCGATCGAGGCCGATCTCGCGCGCGGCGGTGTCGATGAGGCGCTCGAGGACATAGGTCGCTTCCGGGCGCCCGGCGCCGCGATAGGGGCCGATCGGCGCGGTGTTGGTGAACACGGCCGATGCCTCGACGTAGATCGCCGGGGTGGTGTAGAGACCGGCCAGGCCGCCGAGATGATTCGATGGCGAGACCGGCGCACCGGCGCCGAGATAAGCGCCGACGCCGCAGACATTGTCGAACCGCATGGCGAGGAATCGTCCTTCGGCGTCGAGCGCCAGCGCGGCCTCGGTCGTCTGGTCGCGATCATGGCTGTCGCTGAGATGCCCCTCGCTGCGCTCGCAGACCCATTTGACGGGGCGTCGGACACGCGCCGAAGCCCAGAGACAAGCCAGATATTCCGGGTAACCGCCGGTCTTCATGCCGAAGCTGCCGCCGATGTCGCCGGTGACGACCCGGACCTTGTGCTCGGGCACCTTGAACACATGCTCGGCGAGGTTGTGGCGCAAGCCCCAGGCGCGCTGCGTTCCGCCGTAGAGCGTGTAGCGATCCTCGGCCGGGACGTAGTGCCCGACACAGGCGCGCGGCTCCATCGTGTTGGCGGTGACCCGATTGATGCGCAGCCGCAACCGCGTGACATGCGCGGCTTTGGCGAACGCAGCCTCGACCGCGCGTGCATCGCCGGCCTTGAAGAAAAAGCTCTCGTTGTCGCTGCAGCCCTCGTGCAGCATGGGTGCGCCCGACGCCCGGGCGCGCGTCGCGTCGGTGAGTACCGGCAGCGGCTCGTACTCGATGACCACCCGCTCGGCCGCGTCCCGGGCGGCATCGAGCGTTTCGGCGACGACCATCGCGATCGGGTCGCCAACCATGCGCGCACGATCGCGGACCAGTGCAGGCCGCAGCGGCTGGAACAGAGGCGAGCCATCGCGGCGGGTGCGCGGATAGCCGGGCGGCGCGTCGCCAAAACCTTCCTCGCGCCAATCCTGACCGGTGAGCACCGCGAGCACGCCGGGCATCTGTTGCGCCGCGCGCACGTCGATACCGGTGATGCGCGCATGAGCATGCGGCGACCGCACAAAGACCGCATGCGCCATGTGGGGCAAGGCGAAGTCGGCGGCGTAGCGTCCTCCGCCGCGCAGAAGGCGAGGATCTTCCGTTCGCGGGATCGACTGGCTTAGCGCGAACTGGCCCATGAATTCGTTTCCTCCCGCCCAAATCCTCGCTTGCCGAGGACCGAGAAGTCAATGCAGCCGTCCGGCCTGGCAAGCGGCTTCGCGTCTTGCGCAGCCTGCGATATGGTCGTGCCCACGCCGCCGAGAGGAAATTGAAGGCGATGAACGACCAGAATGATGCGAACGCACCGCTCGTCCTCGCCAAAACCGGTTGGCTGTACGCCGGCGGACACGTCGAGACCATCGACAACAAGCCATACACCGTCGGCCAGATCTATGCCGAATACATGATCCCGGCCGAACAGCGCTGCCCTTATCCGGTGATCATGGTGCATGGCGGCACGATGTCGGGCACCAATTACACCGGCACGCCGGATGGGCGCGAAGGCTGGGCGCAGAATTTTGTCCGCGCCGGCTACGCGGTCTACGTCGTCGATCAGGTGGGCAAGGGTCGCTCGGCCTATTTTCCGAGCGTTTACGGTGCAAAAGCAGCCACCGACAGGACGAACAACCAATCGCGTTACGTCGCGCAGGAAAAATTCAAGCTGTGGCCGCAGGCGCATCTCCACACGCAATGGCCGGGCGACGGTTCGCTCGACGATCCGGCGGTGCAGCAGCTGGTGGCCTCGCAGCTTCCGTCGATCAGGGATTTCCATCGCCAGCAAGAGCTCAATACCGCCGCGCTTATCGCGCTGATTGATAGGATCGGCCCGTCGATCCTGATGGTGCACTCGCAAGCGGGCGCGTTCGGCTGGCCGGTCGCCGACGCGCGGCCCGACAAGGTGAAGGCGCTGCTCGCCATCGAACCGAATGGGCCGCCGTTCTATCCGGTCTCCTTCGTCGGCGCGCCCGATTGGTTCAAATACGGCGATACCGCCGCGCTGCGTTACGGTATCACCGATGTGCCGCTCACCTACGATCCGCCGGTGAAAGATCCGTCCGAGCTCAAGATCCTGCAGCAGGACAAGGCCGATGCGCCCGATCTCGTGCGCGGCTATCTGCAAAGCGCGCCGGCGCGGCGGCTGCCCAATCTACAGAAGGTGCCGATCCTGATCGTTACCGCGGAGGCGTCGTATCACGCGCCTTACGATCATTGCACGGTTAACTATCTGCGCCAGGCCGGCGTCGAGCCGCATTGGATGAAGCTGGCCGATCACGGCGTCCGCGGCAACAGCCACGTGCTGATGATGGAGAAGAACAGCCAGGACATCGCCGAACTCATCATTGCCTGGACGGATCGGGCGATCGCTTGATGTCGTTGCGACCGGACGAGAATCCGTGCCGTCAGCTTCGGCCCAGGAACGGCATACCGATCGGCAGGACGAAAGCCTCCATCAAATTGGTTTCGTCGGGCAGCCGCGCGATCAGCAGCGCGATCTCGCCGATCTCGTCGGCCTGCATCATTTGCGTCGGCGGTCGCTTCGGCGCCGCCGCGTCGCGGGCCAAGTGGCTCTCGGTCACGCCCGGATCGATGATCGAGACGGTGATGCCGTGCTCGCGCCCATCGAGAGCCATCGATTGCGTGATGCCGTGGAGGCCGAACTTGGCGGCGGCATAGCCGATCGTATGCGGGCGCGGGCGGCGCGACGAGACGCTGCCGATGTTGATGATCCTGCCGCGCTTCTGCTTGACCATGATGCGCATCGCTTCGCGCCCGCAAAGAAACGGGCCGGTCAGCATGGTGTCGATCGATCGCCGCCAGTCCGCGAGGCTGAGCTCGACGGTCGGTATGTGATCCGCAAGCCCGGCGTTGTTGACCAGGATATCGACGCGACCATAGGCGGCCATCGTCCGCTCGAAGAGCTGCACGACGTGCGGCTCGGATGTTACGTCCGCCGGGCAGACCAGCGCCGTTCCGCCGCTCTCCGTGATCTCGCGCGCGACCGTCTCGAGCTTATCGACCGAGCGCGCCGCGAGAACGGTCTTGATCCCGGCACCGGCAAACTTCCGGCAAATCGCCGCCCCGATACCGGAGCTCGCGCCCGTGACGACAGCGACGCGCTCCGACATATCCTTCATCGTGATCGACTCCTCAGGCCTGGTAGACCGTCTGGCCGCCCGTCACCGTGCGGACGATCTTGATGTCCTTGATGGTCAAGGGATCGATCGTGTGCCGATCGGCCGCCAGCATGATGTAATCGGCGAACTTGCCCGGCGTGATCGATCCCTTGCTCTGCTCCTCGAAAGAGGCATGGGCGCCGTTGAGCGTATAGACGCGAATGGCTTCCGCGACGGTGATCTTCTGATTGGCGCCCCAGACCTCGCCGTTCCAGCCCTTGCGCGTGACCATGCCCTGAATCCCCATCAACGGCGCGAGCGCGCCGGCGGTGAAATCCGACCCGGCGCAGACCGGGATGCCGGCGTCGAGCAGCGTCCGATAGGCCATCATATGGGTCATCATGTCCGCGCCGTAGAAGTGGAACTTGTCGGCGTTGTAATAGGCGTAGGTGGTGAAGAGCGCCGTCACGGCGCCAGCCGCTTTGATCCGCCGGACCAGGTCTGCGTTGATGTCGGTGCAATGGGTGACCTTCGGCCGCGCGTCCTGGCGCGGATAGAGCTTCTGCGCGCGCTCGACCGCCGTCAGCATGTGGTCGATGGCGACGTCGCCATTGGCGTGACAGTTGACCTGGATGCCGGCGCGGTGGACCCGCTCGACCCAGGCATTCAACTGATCCTGGGTCTCGGCGACATTCCCGTAATAGGGCGGATTGGAGCCCGGATAAGGCGTGCTCAAGGCCATGGTGCGCTCGGAGAACGAGCCGTCGATATTGTGCTCGAAGGTGGCGCCGAATCTGATCCATTCGTCGCCGAGGCCGGTCTCGATGCCGCTCTTGATCATGGCTTCGAGGATGTCGCCGGTGGCTTCGTAGCTGACGCGGTGCAGCAGCTTGCCGTCGGCGCGGACGTGCTGCAAGGCAAAGAGATTGCCGCCCGAGTGATGCACGCTGGTGAGGCCGTAGCGGACGAACTGCTTGGAGATGAAGGCGAGGCCGTCGCGGTCGCGCTGAAATTGCTGATCGGGGGTGAAGGTCTGCCGCGGGCCGACCGTGTCGAACACCTTGCGCGCCGTGTCCGTGACCCGCCAGTTGAGCTCGCCGTTCGAATCCTTGTCGTAGGTCCCGCTGGCCGTGTCGGGCGTCGCCGTGGTGATGCCCGCCAGCGCGAAGGCCTTGCTGTTGTAGAACGAGGTATGGCCGCCGCGGTGATTCACCACCACCGGATGGTCGGTCGAGACCTTGTCGAGGTCGTGAAGGTTGAGGGCGCGTTCATCCTTGACCTTGGTGTCGTCGAAGAAGAATCCCGTGACCCAGAAGCCCGGCGGCGTAGTCTGCGCGCGCGCGCGAAGTTTCTCGACGATGCTGTCGATGGTGACGAACTCGACATCGTAGGGATTGCCGACGATGACCTCGTTGAGGAGCTGCGTGCCCGGCGCGTGGTTGTGGCAATCGATGAAGCCCGGCAGCACGGTCGTGCCGTGCCCGTCGACCACCTGGGTCTGGCGGCTCGCCATCGCCTTGATCGCGGCGCTCGAGCCCACGGCCATGAAGCGATTGTCCTTGACCGCGAAGGCTTGCGCCCGGGGCATGCGGTCGTCGACCGTATAGATATTCGCGTTGAGCACGACCATATCGGGGATCCGCGGCGCGGCGGCGCGGGCCGCCCGCGCGGCCAGCGACGGACCAACCAGCAGGCCGGCGGCGTAGAGGCCGCTCGCGCGAACGAAATCTCGACGGCTCCGCGCCACGGCCATGATCGGTCGCCCCTGAGCTTTTGCCGCAATCGACCGATGCTAACAGGCCGCCGCCGGCGCCGCGGTGCTTTTTTTGCAAAGCTGGTGGTGGCGGCGGGGCGCGCGCCGCTCGCGCGGCCTCAATAGCCGATCGTGACCGAGATGAAGCCGAACTGGCCGAGCGTTGCCGCGGCGGGCGCGCGCTGGAGCTGCCAGCCGTAATCGAGCTTCACCGCGAGATTGGTCGCAAGGGTGTAGCGCAGGCCGAGGCCGGCGCTCGAGGCGTGAACGCCGACATCGGTGAAATCGCCCGCGACCGCCTCATGCGGGCTGAGCGCCGCATAATCCCAGAAGGCGAGCAGCTGCGCCTGATCGGTCAGGCCGCCCGGCAACGCCTTGCCGAGCGGGCTGAAAGGCGGCGCGCGCAGCTCGTCGCTGACGACGATGCCGTCGTCGCCGTTGATCGTGTTGGGGTCGTAGCCGCGCAGCAGATCGGGACCGCCGACGCTGAGCTGCTCGGTGTCGAGCAGGTTGCGGTCGGAGAGCTGGCCGATGAAGCGCAGCGCCCAGCTGAAATCTTTCGGCAGCTGGGTCAGGCGGTCGAGCTCGCCGCGGAAATAGAGATAGGACGCCTTGGCGCCGAAACGGCCCGATTGGCCGATCCCCGGCTGGAAGGCCGCGTCGGTGTTGGCGTCGGTCAGCCCGCCGGGGCTCCAGACCAGCGTCGTCGTCAGACCGGTCGAGCCGAAGCGGTCGAGGAGATTGGCCGAATAGCCCAAGGGGAATTGATCGACCTCGACCGAATTCGCCGACACCAGCGTGCCGCCGAAATCGAGATTGTTGTTGGTGGTCTTGAAGTCGTAGCCGATCTCGACCGCCTGGGTGAAGGATTGGGTGCGCGGCAGCGCATAGGTGTCGCGCAGGCTCGCCTGGCCGCTGATGCCGGTCTCGCCGAAGCCGGTGCCGATCTTGGGCACGCTCTGCTCGTAATCGCCGAAGATCGAGAGCCGGTTGCCCCAGGGCAGCGGCGCCGACCAGCTCAGCGCGTGCGAGACGAATTCCGGTCCGCTCGGCTGGCCCGGAATCGACGCGCGGTGATGCCAGAAATCGTTGCTGGTGGTGAGCTGGTAGGAGAGCAGCTGGTCGAGCCAGAAGGCGTTGCCCCAGTTGAAGCCGAGGCTCCAGCGGTCGCGGCCGACCACCGGCTGGCCGCTGTTGTCGTAGCTGCCATAAACGCGCAGCGGCAGCCGGTCCTGGGTCTGCAGCACGATGTCGGTCGTGCCGGGCGCGGTGCCCGGCTGGTAGACGACGTCGACGTGGCGGAACGAATTGGCGTTGGCGGTGTCGAGATCGCCGAGCAGCGTGTTGGAATCGACCGTGTCGCCGGGCTGGAGATCGACGCCCGCCGCGACTTGCGAGGCGGTGAACCACTTGTTGCCCTCGACCGTGATCGCGCCGACGCGGTATTCGGTGACGACGATCTGCACCACGCCGCCCTGCACGTCCTGCTCGGGCACCACGACATTGACCAGCGGATGATTGTTCGCGCGATAGAACTCGACCACCGCGCGCGTGATCTCGCCGAGCTTGTCGAAGGTCAGGGGCTGACCGAGGAACGGCGCGACCTGCGGCGCGAAGCCCGGCTGCTCGAGCATCGCGATGCCGCCGAGCGAGATGCCCGGCGTCGCGACGCCGGCTTTCTGCACGGCTTCGGGACTCGGAACGAAAGCCAGGCCCTTGAGGTCGGCGATGATTACCGCGTTGCCTTGCGGCGCAGCGGGCGGTGTCGGCGGCACCGGCAGGGTCGGCGCCGACGCCGCCGGCGGCGCCTGCGGCGCGACGCGCTCGTAGTTTTGTGCTCGGCTGGGCAGCATCATCCCAAGCATCAGCGCCGCGACGCAAACGGTCAGAAGAGGAAGCTTGCCGCCGCTGGCGCCGCGCTGCTTGGCGCTATTCTCAGCCGTTCGGACCACCCCCAACCCCACAACGATCTCCTCATTGGCGGCTGTGGCGGCCGTCTGCGAACCCTAGATGAGGTCGTTGGGTAACATTATCCGCTCCGCGCCATCGGCTCAATCAAAGCCCGCGCTAGCAGCGGTTACCACGGCTGGATGGCGGCCGCGTATTGAGGCTGTGGCATCGAGGGCAGCGCCGCGGTCACGATGCCGCCGCCGACATAGGTGATCGGCTGCAGGAAGATGCTGCTCTGCGCGACCAGGCTGTTGTCGCCGCTGTCCTGGAACTGCGCCAACCAGCCGGCGAGCGGCGCCCAGCCGCTGCCGAGCGTCGGCGCTAGCCCCGCGCCCGGCGATGCAGCCCAATTCACGTAAACCTGTTCCAGCGCCAAGAGCTCCGCCGCGCTCGGCGGCATGATCGTGGAAATGACCGAGCCCGGCGCCGGCGTGATGGTCAGCGCCGTCGCGTTGCCCACCGCCTGCGCGAAGACATAGTTCAGCGCCGCGAGTCCCGATCCGTCGATCGCGTAGCGGCCCGGCGCGCTGGTGATCGTCGCCGGCGTCGCGAAGACGGCGCTGCCGCTCGTCGCGCTTGCCAGCGTGTCGCCGCCGACGAAGCCGGTCACGCCTCCCGCGAAGGCCGGATCGGGCGCGTCGCCGCGTCGCGTGGCGGGATTGGCCACATAGGTCAGGGTCGCCGGTGTGATGGCGCCGATCGCGCCGCTGGCATTCGTGCTGCCGAGCACGTAGTTGCCGGCATCGGTGCCGGCGAGCGTCAATCCGGTCGCGTGGATCGTGCTGCCGCTGCCGACATTCGCGCTCGCGTAAGCGGCGGAACCGCTCGCCGACACCGTATCGCTGCCGATCACGCCGCCGAGCGCGTAATTGCTCGAAGAGAGATTGGCGGCGGTGGTGCCGTCATAGATCTTGCTCGCCGCGCCGACGAGGCTCGCGCTCACCGTCGCCGGCGCGATGGTGCCCGGCGAGGCTTGCAGCGTCACCGCGTAGTTGTTGCCGCCGTTGCCGTCGTTGACGATGTAGCCGGCGACATTGAGCGTCGAGCCGTTGGCGCCGAGCACGTTCTTCGACGCGAAGGTCTGGCCGAGGCCGCTCACCATGTCGCTGCCATAGAGCGTGCCGACGGTCGGCGTCAGTGTCGATACCGTGGTGCCGTCATAAGTCTTGCTGTCGGACACCGCCGCGATCGTCAGCAGTGCTTGCGCGATATTGACCGAGCCGCTGGCGCCGGTCAGCGTGTAGTTGCCGGCGGCGCTGCCGCCGAGGCTCAACCCGGCGAAAGACGTCAGGGCTTCACCACCGACGTTCTTGCTCGCCAGCGTACCGCTGCCCGAGAGGGTGAGATTGCCGCCGTCGAGATCGTTGCCGATCGTGAGGATCGAGGATGACGCGCCGGTCGTGCCGTCATATTGGCGCGTGCCGCTCAGCGTCACCGCCAGGGGATCGACGGTGAGGCTGCCGGTATAGACGACACGGTAGCTGACGCCGTCACTGCTCGCGATCGGCGAGCCGCCGGTGATCGCATAGGTCCCGACGCTGGTCGTCGCACTGAAGCCCGCACCCACCGTGGGCGTCGCGAGCGTGTCGCCGCTCGGCCCAAAGACGTAATCGCTCGGCCCGCCGCCATCCATCGTCGGGCTGAAGACCGGCGCCGTGCCATAGGTGCTGATCGCGTTCGGCGTCGCGACATAGACCACCGGCGAGAGCGCATAGAGTTGCGGATAGAAGCCCGTGCTGGGCGGCGCCCAGGTGGTGGTGAAGTCCCAGCCTGCCGCGCCGGCGGTGGTCATGAAGCCGGCGGTGTTCTGGAAGCTTGCCGTGGTGAGGCCCGTGGCGCCGAATGTGCCGCTGTTGGTGCCGAAGCCGTTCGACAGGCCGGAAGACTGCGTATCCCAGAAGCTCGCCGAGATGGTGCGCGTGTTCCGGCCGACCAGCCCGCCGAGGCGCGTGCTGCCGCTCTTAGCTGTGACCTGGCCGGCGCTATAGGACTGAGAGATGGTGCCCTGGTTCAGCCCGGCCAGCCCGCCGATGAAGGCGGTTGTGCTGTTGGCGGCGCTGACCGCGCCCGTCGCGTAGGCCTGGGTGATCGTTGCGCCGCTCCCATTGGTGCCGACCAGCCCGCCGATATCGCTGGCGCCGGTGGCGGTGTCGCTGACAGCGCCGGTCGCGTAGGACTGCGTGATCGAAGAGCCGCCGCCCTCGTTGTCGCCGACCAGCCCACCCGTCGGGCAGCAGTGTTGATCACCGTGCCGGTGGCATAGGATTGCGCAATGCTCGCGGCGCTGGTGTTGGTGCCGACGAGTCCGCCGACGCCCGTGCTGCCCGCGGCACTCACCGCGCCGGTGCTGTAGGACAGCGTGATCGTGCCGCCGTTCTGCCCGACGAGGCCGCCGACGAAATCGGGGCCCGTCACGTTTCCGGTGCTGTAGGACGCGCTGATGGTGCCGTCGTTCTCACCGGTCAAGCCCCCGACCATGATCAGGCTGCCGCCAGTGGCCGCCTTGACCGTGGCGTTGCTGTAGGAATTGGTGATGATGCCGTCGGTGTCGCTCCAGCCGGCCAGCCCGCCTAGCCATTGTGTGCCGTTGGTGCCTGTGACGGTGACGGCCGCGGTGACGTAAGATTGCGTGATCGTTCCGTCGTTGTATCCGACGAGACCGCCGACAGCGTAGAACAAGTTGCCGGCGGTGACGTTCCCGGCGTCATAGGACTGCTGAATCACGCTGCCGGTCTCGTCATCGCCGACTAGCCCGCCGACGTATTGGCTGTTCTTGGCAGTCGTAACGGTTGCGGTGCCGTAGGACTGCATGACCGTTCCGGAATTGTCCCCGATCAGTCCGCCAATATTCTGCGGCACAATGTTGTTGATGGTGGCGCTGGAGGTGACGGAGACGGTCCCGGTGACAAAGCCCTGCGAGATCGTGCCACGGTTGTTGCCGACGAGCGCCCCGACATTGTCGTGACCGGTGATCGCGACGCTGGTCAGGCCGAGATTGCTCACGCTGCCGCCGCTGCCGATCACGCCGAAGAGACCGATATTGCTCCCGGTTGGCTGTTTGATGGTGAGAGCGTCGATCGTATCGCCCGCGCCGTTGAGGCTGCCGGTGAAGGCGGTAGTGCTGCCGATCGGCGCGAAACCCGTGTTGCTGTTCCAACTTGCCGTGCCGGTGGCGTCGATAGTGTTGGCGAGGATGAAGTCGTCGGCGAGCAGCGTCGCGCTGCCGATACCCTGCAGCCCATAGACATCGGTGATCTGATAAGCGGTGGCGGTGCTGTCGCCGTCGCCGCCGAGCGCACGCAGGAAGCTGCCGCCCGCGAGACGGAAGTCCGTCGCGCTGAAGCTCGGCAGCGATGCGCCGAGTTGGCTCCAGGCGCCGCTCTGCAAGGTGAAGACGCCGGCCAAGACCGCGGACGGCGCGCTGATGTTGCCGGTGGTGTCGAGCGTCAGCGCGCCGCTGGTGTCGATCGCGTCGTCGATCGCGATGTTGGCGCTGCCCGCGGTGATATCGAGAGTGACGCTGCTGCTGCCCGGCGTGATGGTGTTGCCCGCAGCGCTGTAGAGGAAAGCCGCGCCGCTGTTGCCGCCGAGTGCGGTCGCAAGCTGCGAGGTCGCGACCGTGCCGCTGCTGCCGGTCAGGGTGATGGTGTTGGCGGTGAGGGTGAGATTGGTCGCGACATAGGAGGTCGTGCCATCGCTGCCGGCAACGGGATCGAGCGCCGAGACCGCATTCGCCGCCGTGCCGCTCGGCAGATAGGTCATCAGCGCGTCGCCGGTCGGGATCGTGCCGGGATCGAACAGGAAATAGTAGTAGCCGCTGGCGCCGGCGGTGATCGAGCCGAGGCTCGCGCCGTTGCCGAGGAGGTTCACCGTCGCGCCGGCGGTGGGCGCGGTGCCGGCGACGACTTCGATGCCGTTGGGATAGCGCCAGGCGAGATAGGGATAAAAGACGCCATCGACGATCGCCCAAGGATTGGTCGTGCTCGGCGTGCCGAAGCTCCAGCCCAGCGTGGTCGTGAGATAGCTCTGGCTTTGCGCCTGGGCGGTGGTGAGACCTTGGGCGGAGAAGACAGCGCCGATGTTGGGAGCGTTAAAGCCGACACCGACGCTCTGCCCCGAACTTTCCGTATCCCAGAAGGAATCCGCCGACACCGATCCTACGTTGTTCCCGACCAGCCCGCCGACATCGCTACTGCCGCTACCGGCCGAGACCACACCGATGCTATAGGATTGGGTGATGGCGCCGTTATTCTGGCCCGTCAGCCCGCCGACATCGCTGCTGCCGCTGCCGCCGGTGACCATGCCGGTAGCGTAGGACTGGGTGATGGTGCCGAAGACATTGTTTCCTACGAGCCCGCCGATGTTGCTGCCGCCCGACACCGCGCCAACGGCGTAGGCCTGGGTGATGGTGCCGCTGGCATTGTTCCCTACGAGCCCGCCGATGTTGCTGCTGCCCGACACCGTGCCGACGGCGTAGGCCTGGATGATGCTGCCTTGATTGGTCCCGACCAGCCCGCCAACGGTATTGCTCCCGGTGACCGCGGCGGTGCTGTAGGATTGGGCGATGCTGCCGAGATTGGCTCCCACCAGCCCGCCGATACTGGTACCGCTGCCCGCGACCGTGCCGGTACTGTACGATTGGCTGATGGTGCCGTTGTTCAACGCAGTCAGTGCGCCAACGGTACCATTGCCGGTGATGCTGACATTGGTCAGCGCAATGTCACTGAGCGTTGCGCCCGAGTCGACGTCGTTAAAGAGGCCGATGCCGGAGGAGGCCGAGGGCTGGTTGATCGTTAGCCCATTCATCGCGTAGCTATTGCCGTTGAAGCCACCGGAAAATAGCGTGGTGTTGCCAATTGGCATGAAGCCGGCGCCGCTGTTCCACGTCGCGGTGCCGGTGGCATCGATATTGTTAGCGAGGACGAAATTCGCGCCGAGCAGCGTGGTCGAGCTGCCGATGCCTTGGACGCCGTAGATATCCGTGAGCTGATAGGGGCTGCCGGAGCTGCCGTTGCCGCCCAGCGCGCGCAGGAAGCTCCCGCCCTGGATCTCGAAATCGTTGGTCGCCGAGAAGCTCGGCAGCGTCACGCTCACCTGGCTCCAGTTGCCGCTTTGCAGGATGAAGCTGCCGACATTCACCGCGCCGCCAGCGCCGGTGGTAATGCTGCCGACGGCGTTGAGCGTGATCCCGCCATTAGGCGCGCTGATCGCCGCGTCGAGCACGATGTTGCTGTCGGCGTTGAGGGTCAGCGTGTTGCCCGATGACCAGGTGATGTTCGCGCCGGATTCAACGGTGATCGTGCCGCCGTCCGGGCCGTTGCACGTGCCGCCGCCGCATGCCGTGGTGATGGTGATGTTGTTGTTGACGAGCGCTGCCTCGATGTCGCCGTTGTTGATGTTCGCGGTGTCGGTGTTCGAGGCCTGGAAGGTGCCGCCGGTGTCGGTTTCCGTGCCGTCGGTCGGATTGGTGGTGATGTTGACGTCCACGGGATCGAGCAGCCAGGTGCCGGTCGCGCCGGCGGGGGCGGCCGTGCTGACGACCGCCGTGGCGCCGACGCCGAGGTAGTGCCCGGAAGTCTCGACCATGCCGCCATCGCCGCCAGTCGGGCCGCCCTGCGCGAGGATCGCGCCGTTGAAAGAGGTCGTTCCGTTCGACCACACCGCGACCGTGCCGCCGTTGCCGCTGCCGGTGGCGCTCGCATCGATCTGCGCGCCCGCGGCGACGGTGGTGGTCTGCGCGTTGGCGACGCTGGCATCGGCGCCGTGCAGCCCGCCGCCGATCTCGACCGTGCCGCCGCCGGCATCGCCGGTCGCGTTGATCTTCGCCGTCGCGTCGAGGCTCACCGTGGCGGCTGTGATGGTGGCCTTGCCGCCGGTCTTGCCGGGCGCCTTGGCCGATACATCGATCGTGCCGGTGAGGCTGGCGCTGCCGGTTGCCTTGTCGCCGGCGATCGTGACTTTGCCGCCGCCGCCATCGGCATTCTGCGCCGTGATGGTGCTCGAAACCGTGACGCTGCCGCCGCTCGTCGCCGTCAGCCACACATGGCCGGCGCGCGTCGCCGTCCCGGTCGCGGCGATGATGCCGCCATCGTTGCCGGCGAGCGCATAGACGTTGCCGCCCGCGGCTTTGAGCTCGGCCTGCGCGGCGGCGATGGTGCCGGTGTTGGTGACGTTGCCGCCCGGCGCCTGGATGAAGATGCGCTGGTCGCTCGCAGCATCCTGCAGCAGCACTTGGCTGCCGGCGGCGAGGCCGACCGTGCCGTTGGGCGCAACGAGGCTGCCGTCGTTCTCGACCGTGCGTGCGATCAGGAACACGTCGCCGCCGGCGCTGACCGCACCGCGATTGGTGATGCCGGCCGATGAGCTGCCCGAGAAGGTGAGCGCACCGCCGGCCATGAAGGCATTGGGATCGACGTCGAGGGTCGAGGCGACGAAGCTGCCGCCGGTATTGATGCGCGCGCCGTTGCCGATCAGCACGCCGTTCTGGTTGATGAGATAGACGCTGCCGGTCGCGGTGAGCGTGCCCATCAGCCCGCTGACGGCACTGCCGGTGACCTCGTTGAGGGTCGCGCCGCCGCCGTTGTTGAAGACGACACTGCCGTTCTGCCCGATCGAGAAGCGGCGCCAATCGATGATGCCGTTAAGGCTCGATTGCGTGACGGTGAGCGCGTCGCCGCTGCGGGAGATGGCGCCGCTGCCCGCGACGTAATTCCCACCCCGCGGCAGCACCGTCTGATGCCGCGCCGCAGCCGGCGGCATCGCGCTCAGCAGCGCCGCGACCGAGCAGAAGGTCAGAAAACAAAGAGAGCCGCCGTGCCCGTCCGGGCGCGGTATACCACTCTCGGCACTTGGGACGGCCCCCAATCCCACGGAATATTCTCCCTGGCTCCGCGCAGACTTTTTGCCCTCTCGCCGCGCGTCGGAGCTGTGATTGTATTGTAAATCGTTACGACGGCCGGTTCAATCGAGACGGGCATTTATGCCAACCGATACTATGGCAAATTGCCTGACAGCGTGGTCGACAATCCTGAGTCGTTACCGTCGCAGTCGGCACGCGCCAGGCCAAACGTCGCTCGATTTGTGCTTTGGCAACGCGCCGCGGTCGGCCCGATGTCGCCCTTGTGCGCCCGTAAAATCGACGCCACAGTGGGCAACTCGTAGGACGAACTCGTCGGACAGTTGGCCGCGGGGTTCCTCGAAGGGAGGATAGAGGGTGGCTTCTGGGATGTCTCGCCGCGCGGCGCTCGGCGCGCTCGCCCTGACCCTCGGGGCGTTGCGCACGCCGGTCGCGAAAGCCGCGACCAAGCTACGCGTCGGCAAGGCGGTGGCGGAGAACTGGGGCAATGTTCCGCTCGATATCGGTATGCAATTCGGCCTCTTCGAAAAGCACGGGCTGGAGATCGAGGAGCTGATTTTCGCCGGCGGCGCCAAGCTGGCGCAGGCGGTGGCCGCCGGCGCGGTCGACATCGCTCTGAGCGGCGGGCCCGACATGCTCTATGTCGCCAAGGGCGCGCCCGAGATCGCGGTCGGCACGATTGCCGACAGCGCTGCCTTCATGGGAATCAGCGTCGGCAGCCAATCGCCGGCCCACGGCATCGATGACCTCAAGGGCAAGAAGATCGGCGTCACCTCGCAAGGCTCGACCACCTATTGGCTGGTCGACCAGCTCAATCGCGCGAAAGGCTGGAGCGGCGCCGACCGGGCCCAACCGGTGGTGATCGGCGGCTCGCCGACAGCCGGCTTCGCCGGCCTCAAAACCGGCGATATCGACGCCGATGTCGGCGGAACCTCGACCGGCTATCAGCTCGAAGAGCGGCATGAGGGCCGGCTGCTGATCGATTGCTCGGAATATGTGCCGCCGATCGCGCTCTACGTCATCTTCGCGAGCACGGCGCTGGTGCAGCAGAATCCGGACGCGGTGCGTGGCTTCGTCCAAGGCTGGTACGATTCGATCGCGTTCATGAAAAGCCACAAGACCGAGAGCGTGCCGCTCGCGGCGAAAGTGATGGGCTACACGCCGGGCGTCGCCGAACGGATGTACGATACGCTGATGGCGAAATTCTCGACCGACGGAAAGTTCAGCCCGCAAGCGCTCGATACGCTGCGGGCGTCGTTCCTCGATCTCAAGACGATTGACGATCCGTCGCTCGATATGTCGAAGTTCTATACTACCGCTTTCCTGCCGAAGGCCTGAGCCGTCCATGGCGCGACCCGTCATTCCCGTCGCTAATCCGGATACCAAACCGTTCTGGGACGGCTGCGCGCGCGGCGAGTTGTTGCTGCAGCGTTGCGCGACCTGCGGCGCCTATCGCCATCCGCCGAGCCCGATCTGTCCGCGCTGCCTGAGCGAGCGGCACGAATGGGTCCCGTCCAGCGGCCGCGGCACCGTCTATACCTTCACCGTCGTGCGCGAGATGCGGGCGCGCGGCTGGGAGCAGATGGTTCCCTATATCCTTGCGGTCGTCGAGCTCGAGGAAGGTCCGCGGCTGCTGACCGATCTCGTCGATGTCGCGCCCGAGGCGGTGACGATCGGCATGCCGGTGGCGGCGACCTTCGCGGAGCTCGACGGCACCACCCGGTTGCCGCTGTTCCGGCCGCGCGAGGCACGCGCGGGATGAGCGGCATCAGCGGCAAATATGCCATCGTCGGCATCGGCGATTCCGATGTCGGCCGGCATCTCGGCCGCACCGGCATGGCGCTTCATCTCGAGGCGATCACACGCGCCCTCGGCGATGCGGGGCTCGATAAGACGGCGATCGACGGGCTGCTGACGCGGCCGAGCCATAGCAGCCCGCAATTCAACTATTCGGGCGTGCTGGCGGGACGGCTCGGCATCGCTCCGACCTATTTCAACGATACGGCGCTGAGCGGCGCGTCCTCGGCCTTCATGATCATGGAGGCGGTGGCCGCGCTCGAAGCCGGACTCTGCACCGTGGCGATCTGCGTCAATGGCGACGCTCATGGCGCCGGGCCGAGGCGCGGCGGGATCACGAATTGGATCGAGGATTTCGAGAAGCCTTACGGCATGATCGGCGCGCCCGAAAGCTACGCGCTCGCCGCTCGCCGCCACATGCACGAATTCGGCACCACCACCGAGCAATTCGGCGCGGTCGCGGTTGCCTGTCGCAAGCATGCGAGCCTCAATCCCAACGCCACCTTCCGCACGCCGATTAGCTTGGCCGACCACCAGGCCTCGCGCTTCATCGCCGAGCCGTTCCGCCAGCTCGATTGCTGTCCGATCACCGATGGCGCCGGCGCGCTGATCGTCACCTCGGCCGAGCGCGCCCGCGACATGGCGAAAAAGCCGGTCTACATCCTCGGCCTCGGCCAGGGCTGCACCCATTCGGATCTCGCCTATACCCCGACCATGACCACCGCCGCGATGCGCAGCTCGTCGGAGCGCGCTTATGCGATGGCGAAGCTGGGGCCGAAGGATATCGACGTCGCCGAGCTCTACGATTGCTTCACCTATGTCGTGCTGCTGACTCTCGAGGATTACGGCTTCTGCGCCAAAGGCGAGGGCGGCGCTTTCGTCGAGGACGGCCGCATCGAGCTGGGCGGCGCACTGCCGGTCAATACCGGCGGGGGCTTGCTATCCCAGGGACATGCCAGCGGCACGCTTCTCCTCACGGAGGCGGCGCGGCAGATGCGCGGCGCGGCCGGCGCGCGCCAGGTCGCCGATGCCGAGACCGCGATCGTCAGCGGGCAATGCGCCGTGAACGGGATCAATGTATGCCTGATTCTCGGAAGGCAGCCGAATTGATGAGCATGATCCGATGACCGGCGATCGTCTGTTGCCGCTGGCGGGCATTCGCGTGCTCGATTTCGGCCATATCGTCGCCGGTCCGTTTTGCGTGCGGCTGCTCGCCGATCTCGGCGCCGATGTGGTGAAGGTCGAGACTTCGTTGCGCCAGGGCCGGACCGGCGCGCGCCGCGGCGCGCCGCGCGGCGGCAATAACGGGCGCACGCCGCATCTCTATCACATCAACCGCAATCGCCGCTCGATCGACCTCAACCTCAAGACCGAGCGCGGCCTGGCGATCGCGCGGCGTCTCGTCGACGCCGCCGATGTGCTGGTCGAGAATTTCTCCGCCGGGGTGATGGACCGGCTGGGCCTCGGCTACGCAACGCTGGCGGCGTCGAATTCGCGCCTCATCTACGCGACGATGGCGTCCTTCGGCCAGACCGGCCCGCGCCGCGGCTGGACCGGCATGAACGTCAATCTCCAGGCGTGCTCGGGGCTGATGCTCGCGACCGGCGGCGAAGGCGATCCGCCGATCGGCATCTCGAATTCCTGGAACGACTATATCGGCGGACTGCATGCCGCGGTCGCGATCCTTGGCGCGCTCGCCGAGCGGCGCAAGACCGGCAAGGGCCAGCATCTCGACGTCTCGCAATTCGAGGGCAGCGTCGCAATGCTCGGCAGCCTGCTCTTCGCGAGCGCGGTCACCGGCAAGCCGCCGGCGCGGCTCGGCAACCGCTCGCCGAGCGCCGCGCCGCAAGGTTGCTATCGCTGTGCCGGCGATGATCAGTGGTGCACGATCAGCGTCCGCTCCGACGAAGAGTGGCGCAAGCTGCAAACGGCACTCGGCCGCGACCTAGGCTACGCGACGCTGGCCGAGCGGCGCGCGCATCACGATGCGATCGACGCCGCGATCGAGGCTTGGACCCGCACGCAGACGCCCGCCGAGGTCGAGCGCCGCCTCGCGGCGCTGGGCATCGCGGCGGCGGCGATGCGGCGCGGCAACGAATTGGAAGACGCGCCGGGATGGCGCGAGGTCCTGCGCCCGCTGCAGGGCCCCGGCGCCGCGGGAAAGAAAGTCCTCGGTCTGCCTTTCGCGTTCCGGCGCAGCGCGCCCGTCGCCGCGATCGAGGCGCCGCGCATGGGCGCTGGCGGCCATGAGGCGCTCGTCGACTGGCTGAAGCTCGACGCACAAGCGGTCGATGAGCTGATGCGCGAGGAGCCGGCGTGATGGCGCGCATCCTCGATCTCACCTCCATCGTCGGCGCTTACGGCACGCGGGTTCTGGCGGAGCTCGGCCATGACGTCGTGCGCGTCGAGGACCGCGCCGGCGACGCGCTGCGGCGCTGCGCGCCGCTGCTCGGCAAAGCCGCGGATCTCGAAGCGAGCGCTTTCCATCAATTCCTCAATGCCGGCAAGCGCAGCGTCGCTCTCGATCTCGGCAGCGAGGAAGCGCGTCGCTTGCTGCTCGCGCTCGCCGCGAAGGCCGATGCGGTGGTCGCGAGCCTGCCGCTGGCGGTCGGCGAGGACGAATTGCTGGCCGCCAATCCCGGCCTGGTTCTCGTCCTGATCGACGACGGGCCGCCGGAATTATGCGCCTATGCCGCCTCGGGCCTGCTCGCGATCACCGGCGATCCCGCGCGCTGTCCGTCCGTCATGGGCGGCCACGTCCCGGCATCGGCGGTCGGCATCCATGTCGCGCTTGCCGCCGCCGCCGCGCTTTTTGCCAAGGAGACGACGGGCGAGGGCCAGATCGTCGACGTCTCGGCGTTACAATGCCTCGCGGCCCTCGCCGAGCAGGTATGGGTCGAATATTCCGCGACCGGCGAAACCATGGAGCGGCTCGGCTCGCGCGGCGGCGTTACTGCGCTGGCCGGCGCGCTGCCATGCGCCGACGGGCATTGGATGATCAGCGTGCCGCCCGATCCGCGCGGCTGGGAGAATTTCGTCGAGCTGGTGCCCGATCCGGCCTTCAAGGACGACAATTCTCTCGCCGACGAGGCGCTGCGCCGCGAGCGCAAGGAAGAGATTCTTGGCCGCATCGCGGTGTGGTCCACGCAGCAGAAGAAAAACGCAATCGTCGAGGAGGCGCAGCGTCGGCATATTCCGGCGACGGTCGTGACCAATCCGTTGGAGCTGGTCGACGATCCGCAGCTTCTGGCGCGCGGCTTTCTGCGGCCGGCGGATCATCCCGATTTCGGCCGCATCAATTTTCCCGCCGGCGCGCTCGCGAGTCTGCGGAGTCAGGAGATGCCGTTCGCGCCGCGCCTCGGCCAGCACAGCGCGGCGATTCTCGGCGAGCTCGGCTATTCGGCCGCAGAGATCGGCCGGCTCAGCGATCGAGGCCTCATCCGGACATGAGTGTGCAGGACGAATCCCGAACCGTCTCGCTCGATGAGCTCGAAAGCTGGATCGGGCGCGAGCACGAATTCGCCGGCGTCGACGACGTCACGCGCAGCGACATCCGCCGCAAGCTCGAGGTCTATTGCTTCGACTGTCCGCTCCATTACGACGATACGGTCGCGCGCGCCCATGGTTATCAAGGCGTCGTCGCACCCGTGGCGCTGACGCCGCTTTGGGCGATGCCGGCTTATTGGCGTCCCGGCGAGCCGGTGCTCTATCGCCCGGGCCTGCGCGAGCAGGCGGGCGGCATCCGCACCGATGTTCCGGTCCCGGAGGCGTTCCAGGGCGGGGTCAACACGGCGACACAATGGGAATATTTCGCACCGGTCTATCCGGGCGATTCGCTGCACGGCCACTGGCGCCTTATCGAGATCAAGCCGCGCGAGACGAAGCTTGGCAACGGCGTCTTCGTGACGGTCGAGGCGACGCTCTTCAAGCGCTCGGGCGAATTGGTCGCAAAGAACCGCAACACGCATTTCCGCTTCACGCCCAAAGGAACCGACGCGACGCGCGAAAAAACCGTCGAGCCGCCGCCCGAGACGCTGCTGGCCGATCCAGCCGCTGCGGTGAGCGTCACGACCGAGCCGGCCGATTGGGCCCGCCAGCTTCGCTTCGGCGATGTCGCGGTCGGCGACGCGGTGCCGCCTTATTCGCTGTGGCTGAGCTATCAGCGCATCGTCATGAGCGTCGCCGTCGACCGGATGTTCTCGGGCCTGCATCACAACCGCGAGCGGGCGCGCTGGCGCGGCTTCCGCGACATCATCTTCAATACGCGCGGCTACGAGATGATGTTCGAGGTGATGCTGCGCCGCTGGATCGGCCTCGACGGCCGGATCACGCGGCTCGGGCCATTCCGCATGACCGGCAGCTCCTATCCGAGCGACGTCGTCACCGCGCAGGCGCGCGTCACCGGCAAGAGCGAGACCGGCGAGGGGCCGCGGGTCGATGTTGAGTTGCTTGCGCTCAACAATCGCGGCGAGGCGGCGCGCGGCGAAGCGCAAGTCGCTTTGCCAACTTAGCCACAGGAGATCGATCGCATGACCGAAACCGCGCTCTTGTCTCCCAACGGACAACAGGAAACGGTCGGCCACGGACCGGCGACCCGGCTCTTCGTCGCGACCATCAACGGCGTGACGCGGCTCGATCGGCCCGCGCCCGCGATGCCTTGGACTGTCGCGAATGCGGCGCTTTCGGGAAAGCATGCGAGCGCGCTGCTCGTCGAGTCAGGCTCGGGCAAGCTCTTTGCCGGCGCGCATGGCGAGGAGGGAGTCTGGGTCAGCGATGACGGCGCCGGCACCGCGTGGCGCCGCGTCGCGACCGGAATCGATCATCTCAATGTCTATTCGCTGGCAGCGCGCCGCCGTGGCGGCGAAATAGCGCTCTTTGCCGGCGCGGAGCCGGCCGCGCTTTATCGCAGCGACGATCTCGGCGAGACTTGGCGCGAATTGACGGCCTTGCGCGGCGTGCCCGACCACGACAAATGGAGCTTCCCGCCGCCGCCGCATATCGCGCACGTGAAGTCGATCACGATTCATCCGACGCAGCCGGAGACGCTCTTTGCCTGCATCGAGCAGGGCGCGCTTCTCGCGTCGCGGGACGACGGCAAAAGCTGGATCGAGCTCGCCGATTATTCGAAGCCCGAGGACCCGACCTATCGCGATATGCACCGGATCGTGCTGCATGCCCAGCATCCGGACATCGCCTACCTCGCGACCGGCGTCGGCATGTATCGCAGCGAGGATGGCGGCAAAACCTGGCGCACGCTGACGCAGCGCGGCAGCCGGATCGGCTATCCCGATTTCGTCTTCCTCGATGCGGAGAATCCCGACATTCTTTGGATCGCCGGCGCCGAGAAGACGCCGCGCGAATGGCCCGGCGACGGCACGGCCAATTCGACCGTGCTCAAAAGCAGCGATGGCGGGCAGAGCTGGCGCGAATTGCGCAACGGTCTGCCCGAACGCCTTGCCGGCGGGATCGAGGCGATGAGTCGGCATCGCTGGCCCGGCGGCGCGACGCTCAGTTTCGCCACCGCCGGCGGCGAGATCTATTCGAGCGATGATGGCGGCGAGAACTGGACGCGGCTCGCCGCTGGCTTGGCGCCTGTATCCAAAGGCGTGCATTACCGCGCGTTCCTGCCGGGCGCGCGGGAACGCGGGCGGAGGGCTTACGGCTGATGCGCGTGCGTCTTTGCATCGGTGGCGCGCGCCGTGGCTGAAGCGACAATGAAAGCCGTCCGTCTTCTTGCGCATGGCGGGCCCGAGGTGCTGATCTACGGCGATTTTTCGCCGCCCGAGGTCGGGGCGACTGATGTGCTGGTGCGCGTCCTCGCGACGACAGTCTCGCGCTGGGACGTGAAATATCGCATCGGCGAACCTGGTCGCACGACGAGCCTTTACAAGCTTCCGATGCAGCCCGGCCGCGATGCCGCGGGCATTGTCGAAGCGGTGGGGTCGCAGGTGCGGTCTTTGAAGCCGGGCGATCGCGTCGTTGGCTTGGTCCACCCGGTTGATGCCGCGGGGCAAAGTATCTATCCGGGCCACAATACCTTCGGCGGCAATGCGCAGTTTGTTGCGCGTCCCGAATCGCAATGGCTGATCCTGCCTCTCGAGGTCGATCCAGCCGACGCCGCCGCGGCAATGTGGTCCTATGCCACGTCCCACCGCATACTTCTTGATCGGCTGCAGGCTCGTCTTGGCGACACGATCTTCGTGGTCGGCGCTTCCGGGGGAATGGGATCGGCGATCGTCGATTTGGCGCGCGTTATGGGCGTTCGCGTTGTCGCAGCGACCCGGTCAGCGTCCAAGGTTGCTTTCCTGCGAGACCTTGGCGCGAGCGCGGTGATCGTCCTGCCGCGGAGCGACGCGGCGACGGCGATCCGCACAGAGGCAGGGCCGCGCGGCTGCGATGGTGCAATCGATTGCAGCGGCGACACGGCAATGATGCGGCTTTGTGTTGATGTGCTGCGTCGCGGCGGAACCTTCGTCCTGGTCGCGGCGGAAGGTCCGCCGGCGCCTTTGCCGATCACGGTCGCGGACTGTACCCGTCTCGAGCTGACGATCCGTGGCGCGCGGGCATCGACGCTCGAAGATCAGCGCGCGGTGGTGCAGTTGTTGGCCCAGAAGAGGATCCGTCCAGCGATTCACGCCGTCATGCCGCTTTCCGAATTGCCGCTCGCTCACCGGCGCCTCGAATCGGGCGAGGTCGCGGGGCGCATCGTGCTTGATCCTTGGCGATGATGTCGAACCGGGTTTTTGCAAAGGGAGGCTTTTGATGGCCGTTGCTCTTTCGCGTCGTGATGCCATCGCGATGATCGCGGGCACACTGACGGTATCGCGGGTCCCTGCGGCACGGGCGGCGGAGAAGCTGCGCGTCGGCAAGGCGGTGGCGCAAGTCTTCGGCTACATCCCGCTCGATGTCGGCATGAAATACGGCTTCTTCGAGAAGCAGGGTCTCGAGATCGAGGAGATCAGCTTCGTCAGCGGCTCCGAGTTGGCGCAGGCGATCACCGCCGGCGCCGTCGACATCACCTTGAGCGGCGGGCCGGACATGGCCTTCACCGCCAAGGGAGCGCCGGAGATCGCGGTGGCGACGATCACCACCTCGCCGGCGTTCATGGGCATCGCCGTCGGCAGCCAATCGACGGCGCGCACCAGCGACGATTTGAAGGGCAAGAAGATCGCCGTGACCAGCAAGGGCTCGCTCACTTATTGGCTTGTCGACGAATTGAATCGGGTCAAGGGCTGGACCGGCGGCGACCGCGCGATTCCGGTGGCGATCGGCGGTGCGCCGCCAACGCAATTGGCGGCGATCAAGACCGGCCAGGTCGAGGGCGCCATCGGCGGCCTTCAAGTCGGCTACCAGCTCGAAGAGCAGAAGGCCGGGCGATTGCTGGTCGATATCTCCGACTATGTGAAGGAGCTCGAGCTGTTCGTGACCTTCGCGAGCACCACGGTCGTGCAGCATAACCCGGACGCGGTGCGCCGCTTCTTGAAGGGCTGGTACGATTCCGTCGCTTTCATGCAGAGCCACAAAGCGGCGACGGAGCAGCTCGCCAGCCAGGTGCTCAACTGGTCGCCGGCGGTGACCGAGCGCTGCTATGACCACGTGATCGCGGATTTCTCGACAACGGGGAAGTTCGAGCCGGCGGCGCTCGAGAAGCTGCGCGCCTCTTTCGTCGATCTCAAGGTACTCGATCCGTCGGCCGACATGTCGAAGCTCTATACCGAAGAATTCCTGCCGCACGCCTAGGCCGAAATGATGGGGAAGGAGGAATGCCTGCCATGATGTCGCGCCGCGATGCGCTGCTCGCGCTCGGCGGATCGCTCGTCGCGCTCGGCGCGCCGGCGGCACGGGCCGCCGAGAGGCTGCGCGTCGGCAAGGCGGTGATCGAAGTCTTCGGCTACATCCCGCTCGATGTCGGCATCAAATACGGCTTCTTCGCCAAGCAAGGGCTCGAGATCGAGGAAATCAATTTCGCCGGCGGTCCGAAACTGGCGCAAGCCATCACCGCCGGCGCCGTCGATATCGGGTTGAGCAGCGGCCCGGCGATGGCATATTCGGCCAAAGGGGCGCCCGAGATCGCTGTCGCGACGATCACGGCTTCGCCGGCTTTCATGGGCCTCAATGTCGGCCAGGCCTCGAGCGCGCGCTCGATCGACGACCTGAAAGGCAAGAGGATCGGGGTCGCCAGCGCGGGCTCGCTCACCGATTGGCTGGTTGCCGAGCTCAACCGCGCGAAAGGCTGGAGCGACGACCGCGACCGCGCGGTCTCGGTCGCGATCGGCGGGGAGCCGACGGCGGAATTCGCGGCGCTCAAGACCGGTGCGGTCGATGCCACCCTCGGCGGTGTCGCGACCGGCTACGAGCTCGAAGAGCAACATGCCGGCCGGCTGCTCGGCGACGTCTCGGCCTATGTGAAAGAGCTCGAGCTCTTCACGACCTTCGCCAGCAATGCGATCGTTCAGCAAAATCCCGACGCGGTGCGGCGCTTTCTCACGGCCTGGTACGACACCGTCGCCTTCATGAAAAGCCACCGGGCCGAGACCGTCGCGGTCACCTCCGCGGTCATTCCCGGTTACACCGCCGCCGTTTCGGCGCGTCTCTATGACGGGTTGGTGTCGCAATTCTCGACCACCGGCAAGTTCGAGCCGGCCGCGCTCGAGAAGTTGCGGGCATCTTTCGTCGATCTTAAAATTCTCGAGCCGTCGGCCGACATGTCGAAGCTCTACACCGAAGCATTCCTGCCCAAAATATAAGGGAGAAACCTCATGACAACCGCCTGTCTCGCGCCGAACGGCATGAACGTCTATCGCGGCGCCGCGGCATCGACGCGGCTCCTGGTCGGAACGGCGAAAGGCGTCGCGCTCCTCGAGCGCGCGCCGGGCCAGGAATGGCGCCACGCCGGCACGATGATCGCCGACCAGCACATCAGCTCGCTGCTGATCGAGCCCGTCAATGGCGGCACCTATGCCGGCGTCCATCGCGGCGGCGTGTTCTTCAGCCCCGATCTCGGCAAGCGCTGGGAGCCGCGCAGCGCCGGCATCAGCATCAATCACGTCTATTCGCTGCTCTCGACGATCGAGAACGGCCAGCCGGTCCTCTATGCCGGCACCGAGCCGCCGGCCGTGTTCTGCAGCCGCGACCAGGGGCGCGGCTGGGAAGAGTTGCCCGGCTGGCGCGACATGCCGGGCAAGGACAAATGGGTCTTTCCGATGCCGCCGCATATCCCGCATGCCAAATCGATGGCCGTCGACCCGCGCGATCCGCGCGTGATCTATGTCGGCGTCGAGCAGGCCGGCCTCTTCAAGACCACGGATGGCGGCCGCACCTGGCGCGAGCTCGATTCCTATTCGAAGCCCGACGACGACTCCTACCGCGACGTGCATCAGATCGTGCTGCGGCCGAACCATCCGGACGAGCTCTATATGACGACGGGCATGGGGCTCTATCGCAGCACGGATGGCGGCGAGACCTGGGGCCATCTCACCTATCGCAACACCTTCCGCATCGGCTATCCCGACAAGCTGATCTTCTCGCCGCGCGACGACCGCACCATGTTCATCTGCGGCTCGCATGCCAATCCCGGCACCTGGATCTCGCGCCGTACCGCCGATGCCGCCGTCATGGTGAGCCACGACGCCGGCGAGAGCTGGTCGCTAGCGTCCAAAGGCATGCCCGAGCCGCTCACCGCCAATCTCGAAGCCATGTGTCTTTATGCCTCGCCCGATGGCTTCGACCTCTTTGCCGGCACCACCGACGGCAAGGTCTATTTCAGCGACGACGGCGCTGCGAGTTGGCGCCTTATCGGCAGCGACCTGGCGCCGGTATCGAAGGTCGAGCATTACCGGCTGCTGCTGCCGGGCGCCGTCTCCTCGCGCGGCAACCGGCCGCCGGGCGCGGGTGCCGGTGCGCCGCCGGCCGCGCACTGAGCGGAACCAGCCGCGATGGCCGAGGACGTGCCGACCGCGACGCTCGACGAACTGCAAACCTGGATCGGCCGCGAGCATGGCTTTGCCGGCGCCGACGACGTCACGCGCAACGACATCCGCCGCAAGCTCGAAGTCTATTGCTTCGACTGTCCGCTGCATTACGACGACGCGGTCGCGCGCGCCCATGGCTATCGCGGCCTCGTCGCGCCGGTGGCGATCACGCCGCTCTGGGCGATGCCGGCCTATTGGACGCCGGGCCAGACGATCTTCTACGGGCCGGGCTTGCGCGAGCAGCCGGGCGGCATCCGCACCGACTTGCCGGTCGTCTATCCGCGCGGCGTCAACACGGCGACCGAGTGGGAATATTTCGAGCCGCTCTATCCCGGCGACAGTCTCGAGGGCAATTGGCGGCTGATCGAGATCAAGCCGCGCCAGACCCGGCTCGGCGACGGCATCTTCCTCACCGTCGAGACCGCGATCCACAAACGCTCCGGCGAGCTGGTCGCAAAGAATCGCAACACCGGCTTTCGCTATCAGGAGAAAGCTGCCGACGCGCCGCGCGAAAAACGCGAGCCGCGCGCGGCAGTCGCGCCGCCGGACGAGCCCACGCTCGATCCTGCCGATTGGGAGCGGCAGCGCCGGTTTGGCGACGTGGGGGCCGGCGACGCGGTGACGCCCTATTCGATGTGGCTGAGCTATCAGCGCATCGTGATGAGCGTCGCGGTCGACCGCATGTGGTCGGGTATCCATCACAACCGCGACAAGGCGCGCGCGGCCGGCTTCGGCGACATCATCTTCAACACCCGCAGCTATGAGATGCTGTTCGAAGTGATGCTGCGGCGCTGGATGGGTCTCGACGGACGGATCACGAAGCTCGGACCGTTCCGCATGACCGGCAGCTCCTATCCCGATGACGTCGTCACCGCGCGCGGCCGCGTGCTGGAGAAGGTCGACAAGGACCGATCGGTCAAGATCGAGCTGCTGGTCGCTAATCCGCGCGGCGAGGCGGCGCGCGGCGAAGCCCAGGTGATCCTGCCCGCCTGATTGGGGAAGGCCGCGGCTCAGCCGGCGGGGAAGCCGGCGCGCGTCAGATAATCGATGACGCCAATGCCGAAGAGGAACAGCAGCCAGAAGAATCCGGCGCCGGCGAATACCCATTTGATCGCCGGCGGATCGCGCAGGCGCATGAAGATCGCGAACACGATCGCGGCCTGGATCACGGCGATCCCGAAATTCGCAAGCGGATGAAAGCCGCCGAGCGGCAGATAAGCGCTCAGTACGCTGATGCCGAGTAAGACCAGCAGGACCAGCCAGGAAATGAGGTAAGGGAGCAGCATCGCCGGCCTCCGTCGCTCTAACCCGCGCGGCCGAGCGGATAGATCGCGGCGAACAGGAACAGCCACACCGCGTCGACAAAGCTCCAATAGAGGCCGAGCACTTCGAGCGGCGAGTAATAAGCGGCCGAATAGCGCCGATGCCGCGTATGGAACGCCATCACCAGCACCGCGACGATGCCGATCGAGAGATGCACGGCGTGGATGCCGGTGGCGATGAAATAGAACAGCCAGAACAACTCGGCCGGCGGGTGCTGGCTCGGCTTCAGGAGAAAATTCAGCAGCGGCACCGTGTGGTCGCGGTAATCCTCGACATACTCGTATCCCTTGACGCCGAGGAAGGCGAAGCCGAGCAAAGCGGTGATAAAGAGCGCGGCGGCGGCGCGGGCGATGTCGTCGCGCTTCACATATTCGATCGACGCCACCATCGTCACGCTGCTCGTCAGCAGCAGCGCGGTATTGATCGAGCCGAGCAAGAGTTTCGTGTCCTGCCCGGCGAGAAGGAACTGATCGGGATAGCTGATGCGATAGATGTAATAGCCGAAGATCAGGGCGCCGAAGAACAGCACCTCGGTCGCGAGGAAGACCCACATGCCAAGCTGCGCGGTCTCGGTTTGCCGCGCCAGCGTCGCATATTGCGGCTCGGGGCGAAGCTCAACCATTGGCGACGCCGTCCTGCGTGACGTAGCTGCCGTCCTCGGGGTTGTAGCGATAGGGCGCTTCGGTCACGACCGGCGTGCGGTCGAAATTATGCTCGGGCGGGGGCGAGGTGGTGCGCCATTCGAGTCCGGTCGCACCCCACGGATTGGCGCCCGCCTGCTTGCCCCAGAGCAGCGACCAGCCGAGATAGACCAGCGGCATCACATAGGCGATCGCGAGAATCGATGCGCCGGCGGATGACAGAACGTTCCAGACCTGGAATTCGGGCGGATAGGCGTAATAGCGGCGCGGCATGCCGAGATAGCCGAGAATGAACTGGGGAAAGAACGTTACGTTGAAGCCGAGGAAGGTGAGAATCGCAGCCGCGCGCGCCCACATCTCGGGATAAAGCCGGCCGGTGATCTTGGGCCACCAGTAATGCAGCCCGCCGAAGAAGGCGCTGACCGTGCCGCCGACCATGATGTAATGGAAATGGGCGATGACGAAATAGGTCCCAGTAACATGCACGTCGATCGGCAGGGTCGCGAGGTTGAGGCCGGTCAATCCGCCGATGGTGAAAAGGCCGATGAAACTCAGCGCGTACAGCATCGGCGCATCGAAAGAGATGCTGCCGCGATGGAGCGTCGCCGTCCAGTTGAAGACCTTGATCGCCGAGGGCACGGCGACGATGAAGCTCATGAAGGAGAACATCACGCCGGCGAAAGTCGATATGCCGGCGACGAACATATGATGGCCCCAGACGAAGAAGCCGATGATGGCGATCGCCATCACGGCATAGGCCATGCCCTTGTAGCCGAAGACCGGGCGGCGCGCGAAACACGAGATCAGCTCGCTGGCGACGCCCATCGCCGGCAGGATCATGATGTAGACGGCGGGGTGCGAATAGAACCAGAACATGTGCTGGAAGAGCAGCGGGTCGCCGCCGAGCGCCGGATCGAAGATGCCGATGCCCAAGCCGTGCTCGAGCGCGATGAGCAGCACCGTCATCGCCAGCACCGGCGTCGCCAGCAGCATCACGATGCTCGTTGCATAGATCGACCAGATGAACAGCGGCAAGCGGAACCAGGTCATCCCCGGCGCGCGCAGGCGATGGATCGTCACGACGAAATTGAGCGCGGTCATGATCGTCGAGAAGCCATTGACGAACACGGCGAGCGCCGCCGCCATGACGTGGCTGTTCGAGAACAGCGTCGAGTAAGGCGTATAGAAGGTCCAACCCGTGTCGACGCCGCCCGCGACGATGAAATAGATCGCCATTGCGCCGGAGATATTGAAGACGTACCAGCTCGCGAGATTGAGGCGGGGAAAAGCGAGATCGCGCGCGCCGATCATCAGCGGTACCAGGAAATTGCCCAGCGTCGCCGGAATCGAGGGGATGAGGAAGAACCACACCATCACGATGCCGTGCATGGTGAACATGCGGTTGTAGAGATCGGGACCGAGCAGCGTGCCGCTCGGATTGATGAGGTTGAGCCGGATGAGCGTCGCGGCAAAGCCGCCGACGAAGAAGAACGCCGTCACCGACGCGAAGAACAACAGCGCGATGCGCTTGTGGTCCTTGGTGAGGAGCCACGAGGCGATGGTCGATTCCGCCGTCAGATAGCTGTCGACGGGTTCGGCGATGGCGGTCATGGCGCCTCCTTCGCTGTGCCCAGCGATTGGATGTAGGCGATCAGCTTCATGAGATCGTCTTCGGGGATCTGGCCGTCGAAGGACGGCATCACCGGCGGGTAGCCCGCGACGCGCTGGCTCGCCGGCAGCAGGATGCAATCGCGGATGTAGCGCTCGTCGGCGAGCAGCGTCCGCCCGTCCGCGAGATGGACGTAATTGCCGTAGATGCCGTCGAGCAGCGGCGCATGGATCGTGCTCCGCGGGCTGTGACAGCCGCTGCAGCCATACTGACGGAACAGTGCCTCGCCCTGCTGGGCGAGGGTCTGGCCGGCATTCTGGCTCGCGAGCCAGCTTGCGTAATCGGCGGGTGAAAGGACATGGACCGCCCCCGTCATCTTCGCGTGATCCGTGCCACAGAATTGCGAGCATTCCAGGCGAAAATCGCCGATCGCGGTCGCCTCGAACCACAACACTTCGTAGGTGCCGGGCACGACATCACGCTTCACGCGAAACGCGGGGATATAGAATCCATGAATCACATCCTCGGAGCCGAGGACGACGCGCACGACCTTGCCGATCGGCACATGAAGCGAATCGATCTCGCGCTGCCCGCCGGGATACTGAATCTTCCACATCCACTGCTTGGCGACGACATAGAGTTCGAGATCGGCCTTGGGCGGCTGATAGAGGTAGAGATAGGCCTTGGCGCCGAAGGCAAAGAGCACGAGGAAGGCGACCAAGGTGGCGCTGGTCCAGGCGATCTCGAACCGCCACGTCTTGGTCGCGCGATGGCTGCGATCGGCCTTGCTGCCGCGGCGATAGCGGATCACGAACGAGAACATCATGCCGAAGACGAGCAGCAGGATGAGCGCCACGACGACGAGCTCGCCGATCGCGATCGTGTCGACGGTTCGGGCGGTAACGGATGCGTCGCGCGGCCAGAAGGGCAACCCGTCCATGGGTCACCCTCGCCTCAGCCGGACGCCCGACAGGCGAAGGAGCATCGCCGCCAGGCCGAGCGCCGTCGCGCCGCCGAGAATGCGCATCGCGGTGTTGATCTCGGCGCTATAACGCCCCGTCGCCGGATCGTAGCAATAGCAAAGCAGCAGCAGATCGGTCGCCGGGGTCGAGATCGCGCCGCGCGCCGCCTCGGTCAGAGCGAGGCGCAGATCGAGCGGCGGGTAATCGACCCCGAGGATGTAGCGCGCGATGGTGCCGTCGGGGGCCGCCACGGCGAAGCCGGCGGGATGGGCATATTGATCGGCCGCGGCGTCGTAGAGATAGGGAAAGCCGACCGTCGCCGCGATCCGATGCACCGCGTCGTCGGTGCCGGTCAGGAAGTGCCAGCCGCCGGGATGGGCCGTGCGCGCGAGATATTGCGCCCGCGCCGCGCGCGAATCCGCGGGCGTCTCGCGCGGATCGATGCTGATCGCCAGCACCTCGAAATCCTTGCCGGCGGCGAGCGGCACGTGATCGAGCGCGCCGACCAGGTTCGATAGCACGAACCCGCACAGCGTCTGGCAATGCAGGTAATCGAGCACCACCACCACCGGTCGCGTGCCGAAGAAAGCACCCAGCTTCACACTGCGCCCGTCTTCATCGACAAGCGGCGTGCCGAGCGGCAGGGTAGCGCCCGGATGCTGGTGGAACACGAGGTCGTCGAGCTGCCGCACGGTGAAGGCCGATTGCCCGGCTGCGGCCGGAGCCACCGTGGCGAGGAGGAGCAGTAGCGCCCGTACCAGCGTCTTCATGGCGGCGCTTTCGGGAAGCCGGGAATGCCGCCCGCGGCGACGTCTCGCATCGCTTGATCGATCGGAATATGAGCAATGCCTTTGGCGCGGTCGACCCAACCGTAGCTGTCGAGCTGCGCGTCTGCTTTCGCTCTGAATTTCAGGAGATCCGCCGCCGGGTTGAGCTGGAGCTCGGGCCCCGGCGGATGGATCGCGAGCTGGCGGCCGATATCGCTCAGCGCCGGATGATAGATGCGCGTCAGAATGAATGGTGCGAGGCAGATATAGAGCAGCACGCCGACGGCGATGATCGCGATCACCCGCACATTCATATCCGTGTGTTCGACGGCGATGTCGGGATTCGCGGTGCGTTCGTCGCGCTCCGTCATGGCTTCGCTTCCATCGGGTGGGACGTTGCGGCAGCGGGAAGCCAGCGGCCGCGCTCGAGCCGCCAGAAGAATAGCCACAGCCACAAGCCACCGAGTGCGATCATCGCCGCGGGCGCGAGCCAGGCGAGTGCGGCGTCATGGAAGGGCGGCAGGACGAGCCACCACATCTGCATCATCCCACCGAACAGCAGCACGGCGGAGACCGCGCGCACCAGCGCGCGGCTGCGCTTGGCGGGCGTCCAGACCAGCACGAACAGCGGGACGAGGAGATCGAGGAGGATGATGGCGAGGACGACCGCGCGCCAGAATGTGCCAAGCCGCTCGATATACCAAGGGATCTCGCTGCTCAGATTCTCTTCCCAGATGATCAGCCACTGACTATAGGCGGTGTAGGCCCAGAAAATATCGACCGCGAGCAGGATGGTCGCGAGGTTGGCAAGATGGCGGCGGAACGCCGCGTCCTCGATCTCGCCGCCATCGGCCGACAGGATCGCCACCAGCACGAAGGCGAGCGCGACGATGAATTGCCCGGCGCCCACCATCATGCCGAAGATGCTCGAGAACCATTGGGGCTCGATCGACATGATCCAATCGAACGAGGCCCAGGTGGCTGCGCAGCCGAGCAGGATGAGTCCGATGCCGCTCAAGACCTGCGATCGCGCCGCATCGGGCGCGGGGCGAAGCTGCCAGTAGGCGAAGAAATTCCAGACGATGAAGTAGATCGCGGCGCGTAGGCCGAAGAAATCGAGATTGAGATACCACTGATTCGGCAGCGGCGCGGCGAGCGGCCGGGTCCAGGAATAGAGATCATGTAGCCCCGCAAGCAGCGGCAGGAAAGCGAGGATGAAGAGCGGCATCGTCGCCGTCGCCGCCTCGAGGGGCGCGCGCGCGATCGCGATCCAGTGCCCGCCGGTCAGATTATGGATCATGAGCAGCGCCAACGCGCCGAGCGGCAGGCCGAGCCAGTAGCAGAAAGCTGCCAGCCAGGCGGCGAAGAATGCGGCCGGATAAAGCGCCGCGCCGATCGCCGTCGCGCCGCCGCCCGCCAGCAAGCAGACGAGCCCGGCGAGCCGGTAACGGCGAAAGGCTTCGGCGCGCGTCATGGCAGCTTGGCTTTCTCGGCCGGCGAGAGATCGGCCACGACGGCATGCTGGCTCGCCTGGAGGGCGCGGATATAAGCGGCGATCGCCCATCGATCGGCTGGCGTTACGCGATCGGCGTAGGAATACATGATGCCGTAGCCGTCGGTGATGACGTCGTAGAAATGCTGTGGCGGCGCGGCGAGCAGCCGGTCGGTGACATAGGATGGCGGCGCGGGGAAGCCGCGCTGCACGATCATGCCCTGGCCATCACCCCGCCGGCCGTGACAGGGCGCGCAATAGATATCGAAGCGCTCTTGTCCGCGTTGCAGCAGGGCGATGGTGACGGGCGGCGCCGGCGGCGGCGGCTGATCGTCGCGCGCGACGATCCCCGCCGGCGGCTCGATATCGGGATTGCTCGTCTGGCCGGGCGAGACCTCGTAAGGCAATTGCTTCGGCTGGTTGGCCATCTTGTCGCAAGCGGCCAGTGCCGACAGCGCCAGCGCGATCGCCAGCAGCGGCGGAGCGCGCTTCACAGCGGCACCTCGGCGACGCTGAGCGAGGCGTGCTCGCGGAAAAGCGCCCTCAGCCGCTTTTCGTCAAAGCGCGGATCGGCGATCTCGACGCAGAGGAAAACCCGGTCTTGCGAGGCGCGCTCGAAGCGCGGCGCGTTGAAGATCGGGTGGTAGGGCTGCGGCAGGCGGCAGAAGGCGAGGAAAGCGACGAAGCCGGCATAGACCGTGCCCAGCGCGCAAATCTCCCAGGCGCTCGGAATGAAGGCGGGCCAGCTGTCGAAGGGCCGGCCGCCGATATTGAGCGGATAGGCGATGACCGCGATGACGTATTGCATGAGGAAGGCGAGCGCGCCGCTGCCGAGCGCGGCGGCGAACATGATGAGGGCGAGCGATCGGCGCGGCCGGCTCGCCAGCAGTTCGTTCATCTCCTCGAGCGGCAGCGGCGAATAGACTTCGAAGCGGCGGAAGCCGTCGCTGCGCAGGCGGCGTGCCAGCGCGACTGCCGCTTCCGGCGCGGCGAACTCGCCGATCAGCCCGTAAGGCCGGGGTTCGGCGTCGCTCATCGCCGTTCCTTGTGGCGAATGACTTCGCGCAGCTCGAAGATCGAGACGACCGGCAGGAAGCGGATGAACAGGAAGAATCCGGCAAGAACGAGTCCGATCGAGCCGTAGAGGATGCCTTCGTCCCAGATCGTGGCGTGGAAGGTGAAAAATTCCGACGGGATGTAATCATGGGCGAGGCTCGCGACGACGAAGCTGAACCGCTCGAACCACATCCCGATGACGATGCCGAGGGCGAGCAGGAACAGGATCGGCTTGTGTCGCCGCACCGCCGGAAACCACAGCAGTTGCGGCAGCAGCACGTTGCACGCGGTCTTGATCCAGTAGGCCGATCCCTGCGGGCCGACGAGGCTGAAGCGGAATGCCCCGATCTCGGCGGCATCGCCCTTGTAATAGGGCTGGAATGCTTCGAGCGCGTAGCAATAAGTGAGCAGCAGCCCGGTCGCCAGCATCAGCTTGCTGATCACCTCGATGTGCCGTTCGGTGACGATGCGCTCGAGCCGGTAAAGCCGCCGGATCGGGATCATCAGCACCAGGGTCGACGCCCAGCCGGAATAGAGCGCGCCGATGAAGAAATAGGGCGGCCATTGCGTCGAATGCCAGCCGGCGGCGAGGCCGGCGGCGAAATCGAGGCCGACGATGCTGTGCACCGAAACCACCATCGGCGCCATGAAGCCGGCCAGCACCAGATAGACGACCTTGTAGTTGCGCCAATGCCGCGCCGAGCCGCGCCAGCCGAGCGCGAGGATGCCGTAGAAGATCTGTGCGCCACGCGTCGTCGCGCGGTCGCGCAAAGTCGCGCAATCGGGGATGAGTCCGATGTACCAGAAAACGATTGAGGTCAGGATGTAGGCGAGCAGCGCGAAGAAATCCCACAGCAGCGGGCTGCGGAACTGCGGCCAGATATGCATCACGTTGGGATAGGGGAAGAGCCAATAGAACAACCCCTGCCGGCCGAGATGGAAAATCGGCATCAGCCCGGCCGCGGCGGCGGCGAACAGGGTCAGCGATTCGGCGAAGCGGTTGACGCCGTTCCGCCAATCCGCGCCGACGATATAGAAGAGCGACGAGATGAAGGTGCCGCCGCTGGCGATGCCGATCCACCACACATAGTTGGCGAGCGCCCAGCCCCAGGCGACGGGAATGTTCACGCCCCAAACCCCGACGCCGTAATAGAAGAGATACCCGGCCGCGACGATCAGCCACAAAAACAGTGCCGTTGCGCCGGCCATGCCGGCATACCACCAAAGCGGCGTCGGTTGGACGAGAACCAGATCGCTGAGATGCTCGCTGACGCTGGTGTAGTCCTGTTCCGCTCCGATCACCGGCTCGGACAAGGCCGTTTCGGTGGTTGCGACCATGTCAGCTCGTCTCGATCTTCGGATTGGGATTGCGGATCGCCATCGCGTAGGTCGTCCGCGGCCGCGTGTTGAGCTCGTCGAGGAGAGAATAATCGAGCACGCTCGCCTTGCGCCGGGCGACCGCGCTCTGCGGATCGCTCTTGTTGCCGAAGGTGATCGCCTGGGTCGGACAGGCTTGCTGGCAAGCGGTCTGCACCTCGCCATCGGCGACGCCGCGATTTTCCTTATCGGCCTCGATCATCGCCTTGCGTGTGCGCTGGACGCAGTAGGTGCATTTCTCCATCACGCCGCGCGCGCGCACCGTGACGTCGGGATTCCACGATTCGCGCGGCCGCGCATCGTCGCCGGTATAATCGAAGAAATTGAAGCGCCGGACCTTGTAGGGGCAGTTGTTGGAGCAGAACCGCGTGCCGACGCAGCGGTTGTAGACCATGACGTTGAGTCCTTCCGCATCGTGCACCGTCGCCTGTACCGGACAGACGACCTCGCAAGGCGCGTTCTCGCATTGCATGCAGGGCACCGGCTGAAAAACGATACCCGGCGCGTCGATGTCGCCCTTGTAGTAGCGGTCGATCCGCAGCCAATGCATCACGCGGCCGCGCCCGACCTCTTTCTTGCCGACGACCGGGATGTTGTTCTCCGCCTGGCAGGCGACGACACAGGCCTGGCAGCCGATGCAGGAGTTGAGATTGATGCTCATCGCCCAGGCAATGCCGTCATAGGCATAGCCGGGATAGAGCGACGCATCGTCTTGCTTGCGCTTGAGAGATTGCGGATCGTGCAAGTACGCCGCGAGCGTCGCTTCGCGCACGAGGTCGTCGCCCTCGATCAGCGCGTCATGCTGCTCGCTCGCGAACGCATAACCCGTGCCGGTCTTGGCGAGGGTGAGCCCGCCCGCGCTCCAAGGCGCGCCGGCGCTGCGCAAGGCATAGGCGTTTGCGCCGATATCGGTTCCGACCGGGCCGGCGCGGCGCCGGCCGTAGCCGAGGTGCAGCGTCACGCAGTTCTCGGCTTGGCCGGGCAGGATCCAGACCGGCGCCTGAAGCTGCCGCCCCTCGACGGTCAGCCTTGCCATGTCGCTTTGCGCGAGACCGAGACGCGCGGCGGTTGCTGGCGCGATCGCGGCGGCGTTGTCCCAGGTAAGGCGTGTAAAGGGCCGCGCCATCTCCTGCAGCCAGCCATTCTCGGCATAGCGTCCGTCCCAAAGCCCGATATCGGGACGGAAGAGAAGCGTCAGCGCCGAGGACCCGGTTGCGAGCGGCGGGAAGGCATCGGCGTAATCCGCGCGCGGCGCGACCGCGATCGATGGCGCGGCGCTGTTCGCGACCACGCCGCTTCGCAAGGAGTCGATCCAGAAGCGCTCGAAATTCGCGGCGCCCGAGACGCCCTGCCAGCGGCTGCGCAGCAGCGCGTAATCGTCGGGCTGCGTCGTTCCGAGCAGCATCGCGAGGATTTCATGCGCCGAGCGGCCGCCGTAGAGCGGCCGCACCTGCGGCTGCTGGATCGTGACCGTGGCGTCATGCGCGCGGATGTCGCTCCAGCGCTCGTATTCGTGGCTGGCGGGGATGTGCCAGCGGCATTGCGCCGCGGTTTCGTCGGCGTATTCGCCGAGATAGATCGACTGCGGCACCTGTTGCAGCGCGCCAGCCCAATCGAGCTCCGCCGGCGCGGTATAGGCCGCGTTGACGCCAAGGATCAACAGCGTGTCCACCTTTCCGGCCTGCATGTCCGCGACCAGCGCCGCCAGCGACGCGGCGTTCCCGGTCGGCATCGCCGCGACCGGCTCGATCGCGCGGAGCGTTTGCCCGAACGCGCCGAGCGCGTGGTTGATCGCATGGCAGAGCGCATGAACCTCGGCCGGCTGCTCGCGGCCGGCGTGAAGCAGGGCGCGGCCGCGATGCGTCGCTAAATCGGCGACGAGACTTGCGAGGTGATCCGCCCGTGGGACTTGTGCCTTGGCCCAATCCGGCGGGCCGGCGTGCAGCGCGCCGGCGATAAAACGCAGCGCCGCGCGTATTTCAACCGGCGTCATGATCACGCGGTGATCGGCCTTCGCGCCGAGCAGTGTCGGCGTGCTCTCGATGGCGTAGACGCGGCTCATCCCCGCCTTTGCCTCGTCGGCCCGCCGCCGCGTCGCGAAATCGCGCGCGTAGCGCAGATGGCCGGGCGCAGTCGCAAGCGCGTCGCTCTCGATGCCGAGCACCACCTCGGCGCGCGTGAAATCGCACACGATATCGACGGCGCGGCCGAAGGCGAGGCGGGCGCCGTCGCGCTCGGTATCGCGATTGAGCGCCTCCCATTGATGCCAGCGCAATTGCGGGAAAGCCTTTTGCAGGCTGCCGATCTGCCCGGCGAGGCTGGGCGAGGTCAGCGCGCCGGTCAGCAGCCGCAAGCCGTCGCCGCGCCGCGCGGCGAGTGCGCTGCCGCTTTCGACCAGCATCGTCCTGAGGTCTTCGCCGCCGGCGAGCTGGCCATTTTGCGTGAGCGATTGCGCGCGATAAGGGTCGTAGAGCCCGAGGATCGAGGCCTGGCCGATCGCGCTGGTGCCGCCGAGGCTCGCCGGATGATCGGGATTGCCCTCAACCTTGAGCGGCCGTCCCATCTCATGGCGCAGCAGCACGCCGTAGCCGAAGCCGTCGAGGCTGGTGGCGGTGGCGTAATAGCGTGCGCGGCCCGGCACGATGCCGGGCGGCTGCTCGACATAAGGCGACAGCTTGCGCGGATCGACTTCCTTCTGGCAGCCGGTCAATCCGCCCAGCGCCATCGACGCGGCCATCAGCTGCAGAAGGCGCCGCCGGTCGAGCGCCGTCGCTGCGGCCGCGGCGAAAGCCGGAAATTCTCCTTTGAGCACATCGAGGAACGCCGGTGTTTGCGCGAGCTCTTCGAGGCTGCGCCAATAGGTCGGGCCGCTCTGCCGCGCGAGGCGGCGGCGCACAGCGCCGAGGTCGAGGGAATTGTGCTGCGGCTCCGTCATCGGTGGCAGACGGAGCAATCGGTGAGGGTCGCAACATGGATGTGATACTGTGTCATCAACTGCGCCAGCGAGGGCGTATCGGCGGTGCGCTGCCAATGCGGATTGAACACCGCTGCCGGCGGGCGCAGATGCGGCGCCGGATTGCGGTGGCAGTCGAGACACCATCCCATATCGAGACTCGTCGCCTTATAGGTGAGCGGCATATCGCCGATCGGGCCGTGACACTCGGTGCAGCCGACCCCCTTGGCGATATGGATGCTGTGGTCGAAGTAGACGTAGTCGGGCAGGGTGTAGACGCGGCTCCAATGCAGCGGCCGGTCGTCGGCAAGGCTCTGCCGCACCGGCGCGAGGATCGCGGCGTTCGTCCAGATCTGCGAATGGCAGGTCATGCAGACAGAGGTGGCCGGCATACCGGCATCGGCCGATTGCTCGACCGAGCCGTGACAGTAGCGACAATCGAGGCCGAGGCCACTGACATGGTGCTGATGGCTGAAGGGAACCGGCTGCGGCGGTGTGAAACCAATTCCCGTCGCGTAGCCCGTATTTGGAAGGATCCAGATCAGCGCAGCCAAGACGACAACCACGGCTCCCGTGCCGATCAGGATGATTTGTGTGTAAAAATTCGCTCTCGGTCCGAAGATTGCAGCCATGGACCACCGTCGCCGCCGCCGCCGATGGTTGGGGATAGCCACTCAACCGCGGCTCGCCTATTTCGTTCCCGGCCTATTTCGTTCCCGATTGTTTATCCATGATCCGCGCCCGGCGCCGCGCCTGCCGCCGCAGGACCGCTTCCTTAAATGCGCGACAGGAAGACTTTTCGCGCCCGCTACGGCCGCAGATATCCGCGTTCGCGATAAAAGCGCTCGGCGCCGGGATGAAGCGGCGCGCCGCGCGGCGTTTCCTCCGTGCTGGCGCAGAGCTGCGCGAGGTCGAGCGGCCGGTAGTTGTCGGTCGGGATGACGAGCTTGCGCGCTTCGATCGCTTCGCAGAGCGCGTAGGCGACGTCGTCCGGCATATCCGCATGGACGATCATCGGCCAGCCGGAGAAATCGACCGCGGGCACGGGCTGGCGCAAGGCGGGGATGCGGCTTTCCGTCAGCGTGTTCATGTCGTAGCCGGCGGCGACGACGCGATCGCGCAGGGTGCCGTCGATCGGCAAGATCCGGAAGCCGCGCTCGAGCGCGAACTGGCCCCAGCTCAACACGCCCTCGTCGAAGATCGCGTCGATCGCGCCCTGGGTGATGGCCTCGGAGCGGCTGGGATGGCTCGGCCGCGACACCGCCGTAACCGAGCCGCCCCAGGCGCGGATATCGTCGAGCGAGAAGCCGGCGGCGGCGATGATCGAGGTGACCGCGAACATCGTCGAGTCTTCCTCGAAAGGCGGCGCGATCGGCGCGCGGGTCGAGACGCGCAAGGGGAGGCGCCGCTCGGCGATCTGCTCGATGGCGGTGATGCCGGTCGATTGATGGACGGCGATGACCACCGCGTCCCAGGACGGGAAGACCGCGAGCGCGCGCAGCGGCAAAGCCTCGGTGAAGGGCGGACGGCCCTTATAAGCCTGGGTCAGCGGCGCGTTGGGATTGATCCAGAGCAGCGAGAGCTCTTTGCGCGCCACCTGCATCAGATTGGCGCGCGAGCCGCCGATGCCGAAGGAAATGCCGACGCCGCGATCGGCCGCCGCTTCGGCTTTGGCGTCGATCCGCAGCGAGAGCCGCGTGCCGAGCCGCGAATCGAGTTGCGGCGTGGTGGTGCCGCTGCGGGTGACGCGGCGCGACAGTGAGGTATCGTACAGCGCCGCCGCGATCTCGAGGATGCCTTTGGCGCGCTGAATGCCGGCATTGTAGCGCGGTGGACTGTCCGCCATCTCGACCCTCCCCGACGCTAGACGCCGGCCGGAACCACCGGCTCCTTGTCCCAGTCGGCGATGGGATCAAAGGCCCAGACCCATTCGGTGCTGCCATGCACGCTTCTTTCGCCCGTGCGTATCGCCGCGGTTTGCACCGGCGTGTCGCGCATATGCTTGAAGCGGGCGTTGGCCATCGAAAGCCGCTGCACGCCATGGACGCGCGGGATGCGGATGCGGCGGAAGTTGGCGAAGGCGATAGCAGGATCGTCTTCCGCCGCGAGCCAGCGGCCGAGGATATACGCGTCCTCGAAGGCCATGCAGGCGCCTTGCCCGGCATTGGGCAGCATGGCATGCGCCGCGTCGCCGATCAGCTGGATGTGGCCGCGGCCCCAATTATCGGTGAGCGGCCGGGTGAACAATCCCCATTTCGAGCAGTCGGTGACGAGGGCTAAGAGCGTCTCGAGCCGCGGCTCGGGATTGGGGAAGCTCCGCCGCATCTCGTCGGCATCGCCGCGTGTCGACCAGCCTTCCGCCACCCATTTGTCGGTGTCCTCCTGGGTGACGATGTTCACGAGCTGCGTGCCGCGAATGTAATAGGCGAGGAGGTGGCAGCCGGGCCCGACCCACTGGATGTGACCGGTCGGCTCGAGAATCTCTACCGGCACATCGCCGCCTTTGAGGAGCGCGCGCCACACCATCTGGCCGGTATAGCTGGGATTGTCGTCGCCGTAGAGCGCCTGGCGGACGACCGAGCGCACGCCGTCCGCCGCGATCACGAGGTCTGCTTCGACCGTCGCGCCGTTGGCGAAAGCGAGCCGAGCGCCAGTGCCGTGCTCTTCGATGCCGGTGAGACGGTGGCCGAGATGGATCCGGGCCGGATCGAGTTCGGCGGCGAGCGCATCGAGCAGATCGGCGCGGTGAAAGGTGTAATAGGGTGCGCCGTAGCGCGCCGAGATTTGGCGCCGGTCGCGGAATTCCAGGAATTCGCCGGTCTGCATGTTGCGGGTGTAGATGCCGGGCGAGGAATTCGCGACCGCGGCAACCTTGGCGCCGACGCCGATCGCGATCAGCGCCTTGTTGGCGTTGGGGCTGGTATTCACGGCCGCGCCGATCTCGCTCAAGGCGGGCGCGGCCTCGTAGACCTCCGCCTGGAGGCCGACGGTCGCCAGCGCATGCGCGGTCGCCAAGCCGGCGAGGCCGCCGCCGACGATCGCGATGCGATTCTTCTGCTTCATTCTCGCGCGTCCGGCCTTCTCACGGGAACTGGTAGACGTCGTTCGGCAGCGGCGGCAGGCCGAGCGCGTCGCGTCCGGCGACATGCATCGCCGGCGCGGTCCATTGCGAATGGTTGCCGATCGCGTGGAGATCGCGCCAGTGCCGCTGCAGCGCCACATCGGCGTCGAGCCCATGCGCGCCGCTCAGCGCGAACAGCCGATCGACCGCGCTCAGCAGCAGCGAGCGCACCAGCACCATGTCGCGCCGCTGCCGCACCGCGTCGATGCGGGTTTTCTTCTCGTCGTTGAAGGTGGTCGCGGACATTTTCTCGGTGAGGAGATAGGCGAGGTCGATCTCGGCCTTGGACTCGCCGATCGCCGCCTGGGTATTCGCCATATCGCTCGACTTGCCGCGCGGGCCGGCCGCTTTCGCCGCGATGTATTCGTTGAAGGATTCGAAAGCGCCACGCGCTATGCCGTGCATCGGCGTCATGACGGCGAAGCCCATGCTGAAGACGAAAGGCGTGCGATAGAGCACGCCGTCATACAGCATCTGTCCGGGCGCGCGACCCATCATCGCCTCGTCGAGACGATAGGTGAAGGCATGCGGCACGAAGGTCGGCTCGACGACGACGTCGTTGCTGCCCGAGCCTTTGAGGCCGACGCTGTTCCAGACGCGGTCGATGCGGAACTGATCGGGCTTCAGCAGCAGGTTGATACGCCGCGACCCGCCGTCGTCGCTTTTAACGACGCCGCCGAGAATTGCCCATCGGCAATAATCGCCGGCGGAAGCGAAACGCCAGCGGCCGCCGACCTCGAAGCCGCCGGTGACTTCCTTGACCTGTCCCGTGGGATTGAACGAGGTCAGGATCGTCGGGTCCGCGTGGCGCTCGTAGACGGCGCGCTGCGCTTCCTCGGGAAAGAGGCTGAGGAAGATCTGATGCTGGATCAGGAAGGTCATGCACCAGCCGGTCGAGCCGCAAAATCGCGCGACCTCGGAGACGCAATCGATATGCGTCATCCAATCGGCCTCGAAGCCGCCGAACATTTTGGGCCGTCCCAGCGGCATCAGCCCGGAATCGAGGATCGCCCGGATATTTTCCTCGGGCATGCGGCGCAGCTCTTCGGCGGCGATGGCGTTGCGCTGGGCGACCGGCGCGATCGATTGCGCGCGCTCGATCGCTTCCTCGTAGCGGATCTGCATGCCGTGATATTTCGACGAGAAACGGGGGCCGATCACGAACATGAAAACCTCTTGGCGGCGCGCGTTCAATCGTGGGGTAGCTCGATTCTAGCCCAGGCGACACCGTCGGCAAGCAAATGAACGCGCCGGCGCGCGGCGTTACGCGATGAGAAAATGCGATTTCTCCATCCGTAAAAGGCGCGCGGCGTTGCGCTTCCAGGAGGCTTGGGATAGGACAGGCCGACAAGGGAAGGCCTGACCAACCACTCAGCGAAAGCAGCGGAGGACCCCATCAACACGGAGAGATTGCGCGATGCGGTTCGCGCCGCCGGCGTCATCGCGCTCGGATTAGCGCTGCTGTCCCGTCCGGCCGCAGCCGACACGGCGCTGGTCGTCGGCAAGGCGGCGCCCACCGCGGAGGCCGTCATCGCGGTCGATGTCGGCGCGCAGCTCGGCTTGTTCAAGCGGCACGGGCTCGAGCTGAAGATCGTGAATTTCGAAGGCGGCAGCAAGATGATTCAGGGTCTCGTCGCCGGCAGCATCGATATCGGCGACGGCGCCGGAACCCAAATGGCGTTCATCGCCAAGGGCGTGCCGATGAAGGCGGTGTGTGAGAACACATCGACCCTGCCCTATCAGAGCATCGGTGTGCCGTGGGATTCGCCGATCAAGGCGAAGGAAGAGCTGAAAGGCAAGACGATCGGCGTCTCGGCCGCGGGCTCGTTGACCGATTGGTTGGCGCAAGAATTGACGCGCGTCGAGGGCTGGGGACCGGACGGCGTGAAGCGCGTGGCGATCGGCACCGGCAGCGCCCCCGCCGCCGCCTTCCGCGAGCATCTCATCGACGCTTATATCGGGGGCACGACCACTTTCCTGGCGATGGGGGAAAAGAAGGTCGGACGCGTGCTGGTGCCGGTTTCGGACTATGTCGGCAATATCGCATCGGGTGTGCTCTTTGCCTCCAATCACCTGATCGCCACCAATCCCGACGCGCTGCGCGCCTTCCTCGCCGCCTGGCTCGAGACCACGCAGTTCATGCGCAGCCACAGAGCCGAGACGGTGAAGATCGAAAGCGCCGTCACCGGCTTCGATGAAGCCGTGACGTCGAAGGAATACGATCTGGTGATCGGCATGTTCACGCCCGATTGCAAATTCGATCGCGAATCGCTCGCCAATCTCAGCCGCTCCTTCGTCGAGCTCAAGGAGCTCGATACGCCACCCGACATGTCGAAGCTCTATACCGAGGCCTACCTGCCGGCCGCGCCCGGAGCGGCCGCGCCTTAGAAAGGAAGCCCGAGTCATGCTGACCCAGCAGACCCCGATTCACACGCCGGCGATCATGCGCTCGCGACTCATGCTCGAAGCGGCGACCGAGCTCGTCGGCGCGAACGAGTGGCGCAACCGCCAGGTGCTAATTCTGCTGCGGCCGCAGGGCGACAGCCAATGGCGGACGCGCTTCTATGCCAGCGATGGACCGGATTCGGTCGACATGGTGGCAAACGGCGAGGCGGATATCGCGATCTGCAATCCCGGCGGTGTGCTCGGCATGGCGCTCAAGGGCCGCGGTCCTTACAAGAAGCCGCTGCCGCTGCGCTCGCTGCTGGTGATTCCGCAATTCGATCAGCTCGGCTTCGCGGTGACCGCGAAGACCGGGCTCAAGACGCTCGGCGATCTGAAGCGCTTGCGCTATCCGCTCAGGGTATCGTTGCGCGGTCAGCCGGATCACTCCGTCCATCTGGTCTGCAATCAGGTGCTGAGCGCCTACAGCATGTCGCTCGACGACATCGTCAGCTGGGGCGGCAAGGTCGTCTATACGGAAGGCCTGCCCTACGGCCGCGACCGGCTCGGCGCCGTCGAGCGCGGCGAGCTCGACGCGGTGTGGGACGAGGCGTTGCCGCTCTGGGCGCCGCGCGCGATCGAGATGGGCATGCGCTATCTGCCGGTCGACGAGCCGCAGCTGAAGGCGCTCGAAGATGACGGGCTGAAGCGCGCCGCCATCACCGACGCGGAATATCCCGGCCTCGGCGAGACGGTGTGGACGTTGGATTTCAGCGGCTGGCCGGTGTTCTGTCTCGAAAGCGCGCCTGACGAGCTGATCTACAATTTCTGCGCCGCGCTCGATGCGCGCAAAGTCCGCGTGCCGTGGCTGGGCGAGGGGCCGCTCCCGCTCGATCGGCTGTGCAAGGACGGCAAGGATGGCGCGCTCTACATACCGCTCCATCGCGGTGCCGAGAAATTCTGGCGCGAACGCGGTTACCTGCCTTAACGAGGAATCGCCGGGACGTCTAGCCGCGTCGTCGCCGGCGCGATCGCGAGATCGCCCGCTCCGGTACCGGCTTGGGTTGCGGGCGCCGCAAGCGCGAGGATTTGGGCGCCGACGGCTCGCACGCGACGATCATCGTGACGAGCTGCGCTGCGACGCCGGCGGCATGCTGCTCGAGATCGGCGGCGTGCTCTTGCAAACCCGCCCGCGCCAGCGGGTCGTGAGTGAGCTCTGCCAGATCTCTCGCTTGCAATGCGAGCTCCCGCAGCCGCTCCACTCCTTGGATGAGTAGATCTGCTTCCATGGTGTTCCGTGTCTCGTCGCTTGCGTCTCTCGCCATCGTCAGACAGCATACGAAAGAAAGAGGCGTTTCTATGACCGATGTCGTTGCGTCTGGTGGATCATGAGGCGCTTGTAAGGAACTCGACGCATCGACTCGACGTTGGACGCCTTATGAAGCGCGACCGATTATGAAGCGCGACCGAGCCTTTGCGCGTGATCATGAATTTGCCGCGAAGTCGTGCTGCATTCCGCCACTTATCTTTTTCGTCGCGGCTCTCGCGCTCTCGGGTTGCTCGAGCAACGGCACGGCCGTCGACTCGGCGATCAGCGCCGCGTCGACGGCGGGCATCGCGTCTGGCGTGACCTCGGCCACGGGGAGTGCCCTTATCGGCACCGCCGCCGGCATCGGCGCCGGCATCGGTATCGATGCCGGTATCAAATATGTCGAGCGGCGGATTCACCGCAATGCGCAGGACGCGGTCGCGGTCGCGGCGGGCCCGCTCAAGGTCGGGCAGTCGGTACGCTGGCACATCGATCATTGGCTGCCGCTGACCGAGAAGCACGGAACCGTCGAGGTCGCGCGCAGCTTCGGCTCGGCCATTCCGTGCAAAGATGTCGTCTTCACCGTCGATGACGACGACAATCTCTACGTCACGACCGTATGCGAGGATAAGCGCGGCACTTGGCGCTGGGCCCTTGCCGAGCCGACGACCGATCGCTGGGGCAGTCTGCAATAGCCGGCCGAGCGCGGGCGGCGAGATAGGCCTTATGCGCAACGCTATATTTATTTGAATATAACGTCGGCACGTAACCATCATCAGGAGCATCTCGCATCCGAAGCCTCTGAGACCGAGCGACCAGAAATTCAAAATGATCGGACGGCCGTGAGCGGGCTGGCGCTGCCAGACCGCTACGCGCGGTTGATGCCGTCGCGATTGCTGCGGCGCAGCGTCAGCGCGCCGGCGCGATGCCGGCGCGGCGCGCGATCGCGGCATAAGCCAGAAGGATCGGCAGCATCAACAGCAGCATCAGGATGGCGACCGCCGAGCCCTGGCCGTAGGAATCGGACAAAACAAGGCTCCAGACGATGATCGAGAGCGGCTGATTGTCGTTGGTCGAAAGCACTACGGGGATGGTGAGTTCGCGATAGGACAAGAGCGCGATCCAGATCCAGGAATAAAGGATCGCCGGCCGCAGCAACGGCAGCAACACCGCGCGCAGCGTGCCGGCGAGGCTTGCGCCCGCAACCATCGCCGATTCCTCGAGCTCGCGATGAATCTGGATCAGCGCGCCGTTGATCATGCGCGTGCCGTAACTCAGCGTCGCGACGACGTAGATCGGCACCAGGATCCAGATCGTGCCGTAGATCGGCAGCGCGTCGCGCAGCACGAAGAGAGCGAGCAGCCAGGCGGCGACGCTGAACACGATCTTCGGCACGGCATGCGGCAGGAAGGCGAAGAAATCGAAAGCCGCGCGCCAGCGCAGGCGCGAGCGCAGCACCACCCAGGACAGCGCGACGCTCAAGACCAGCGTGATCGTCGGCACCAGCAGCATCAGCATCGCGGTGTTGCCGAGGCCGCTGGCGACAAGGCCTTCGGGCAGGTCGCGGAAATTCTTAAGCGACAGGCTGGCGAAGGCCGCGGCGTCGACCGGGCGCAGAAAGGGCAGCCCCGCCGACCACAGCAATGTCAGGATCGGCAGGAGCTGGCTGACCGCGAGATAAAGCGCGACGAAAGCGATCGCGGACCAGCGCCAGCCACCGAGGCGGATGAGCGCAGGGCGATAGGCCTTGCCGGTGACGACCGCGTAGCGCGGCGCTTGCCGCTGAACCCGGCCGTACCAGGCGCTGAAAGCGAGGGCGAGGATCAGCATGAACACGCTCAGCGTCGCGACGCCGCCATACTCCGGCAGCCCGTCGCTCGGGCTGATCTGCATGTAGACATAGGTCGAGAAGGTGAAGATGCGGGCGCGAAGGCCGAGGATCGCCGGCACGTCGAAGGTGCCGAAACCGATGGTGAAGATGTAGATGCTCGCGGCGAGAACGCCCGGCCAGGCGAGCGGCACGGTCACGCCGCGCAGCGATTGCCAGACGCCGGCGCCGGCGATGCGCGCCGCTTCCTCGAGCGATGAATCCATCGAACGGAACACGATCGCGGTCATGACGAAAGCGAGCGGCGCGAGGCTGAGGCCCTCGACGATTCCCATGCCGAGGAGGCTCGCGATGTTGAACGGCGCAGCGTGGAGCCCGAGCAGCGCTTCGAGCGCGAGGTTGATCAAACCAATGCGGGGGTTGAGCAGGAACAGCCAGCCGAGCGCGACCGAAAAGCCTGGGACCAACAGCGCCGTCGCCAGCAAGGTGAAGACGAGGCGCTTGCCGGGGAAATCGGTGCGCTCGATCAGCCAGGCGAGCGGCAGGCCGAAGGCGAGGGCGACGGCGAGGGCGATCGCCGAAAAGACGCAGGTATTGCCGACGACGCGATAGGTGAAGGGCGCGAAAAAGATCTCGCGGTAATGCGCGAATGTGTAACCGAGGCGATAATCGCCCGGTGTGCCCTCGGCGAAGCTCAGCCAGAGCGTGACGCCGAGCAGCGCGGCGATGACGGCGCTGGCGAAGACGCTCAGGCCCACCATCACCCCTACCGTCGCTTCGCTTCGCCGTTGGGGCGCGGGGCTTTCGGCGATGCGGTCGGCGAGGACGGTCATGCGCTCATTGTTGAGTGATGATCTTGATGAGCTTCTGCAGATCCTTGTCGATCGCTTCGTGCGAACTCCACCACGCGGTGGTCACGTCCTGGAACTTCACGCCCTGCTGCTCCAGTGCGGCGGTGACAGGATGCGAGACGCCGTCGGGATAGGTGTCGAGATCGGTGCCGTAGAGCGCGTATTGAACCTTGTGCTGGCCGTCCGGTGAGGAGATATAAAGCGCGAAGAGGATGCCGGCATTGGGATGCGCGGCGTTGGTCGGGATGCAAATATAGTTGAAGCGGCGCATCGCGGCGTCGCGGATGATGTTGTGCGCGAGCACGTCCTTGTATTTCGGCAGATTCTGTTCGTTGCCGCCGCAATCCATCGCGAGCGCGGGGATTTCGCCCGAAGCGACTTCCTCGGTCGCGCCGCAGCGCACGAGGCCGCCGACTTGCGACGACAATTGCTTCACGAAAGCGGCGGTCTTGTCGTAGCCCCAGACGCTTTTGGCGACGAGAACGTCGAAACCGGCGAGATAAGGCTCGGTGTCGAGCCGGCCCTTGTATTCGGGCTTCAACAGATCGCTCATCGTCTCGACCGAGGCGAAATCGGCGCCCGAGCGCTTGTTGTAGAGAATGCCCGGCGTCGCGGTGACGACGCGTAGCGCGCGGCCGTCGGCTTCGGCGATGACCGGCGTGATCCGCCCCGGATAGAGCGCGGTCCATGGCACTTTGCGGAACAGGCCGCGCTCGAGATAGGGGTCGAGCTCCACCGCCGTGGCGTTGTAGACGTCGCTCGAAGCTTTCTGCCCGGCCTGCATCTCGGTGAAGATCTTGCTCGCCATCGGCGCGAAAGACGGGCCGGGGTGGAAATTGACCTGGAGATCGACGCCGAACATCTCCTTGATCCCAGCGGCGGCAATTTTAGCGCCTTCGGCGCCGCCGAGGATCGCGTCGCCATATTGCAGCGTGAGCGCGCCTTCCTTTTTGGCGCCATCGATGACCTGTTGTAGCTCCGACGAGGTCGCGATCGTCGCCGCCACGGCGGGCGAGGCGGCAATGCCAAGCAAAGCCGCGACCAGCAGCCGGTGACCGATGTGACGCACGGCCTCCTCCCTCGCGCGATGCGCGCTCTTTGAAAAAGCGTAACCAGCCGGGGGAGACCGTGCAAGGCGGCATGGGGCTGTTGCTGCTCGCCCAAAAGCTTTACCATTCAGGGCAACGAACCCGTTGGCGAGGAAACCCATGTTCGCGAAGATCAATCACATGGCGATCGTGTCGTCCAATCATCTCGGCGTCGGCAAATTCTACGAAGCGATTTTCGGCATGAAATTCGCTGGCGACCGGCGCGGTGGGCTCGGCGCGGTAACGGTGCGCGATGGCTATGTCGGGCTCAACATCAACTCGCGCAAGCCGGGGCGGCCGGGCGGCCTCGATCATTTCGGCGTCGAGGTGCAGGACGTCGAAACGGTCTTTGGACGCATGCGCGCGAAATACCCGCAGGTGAAATGGTTGAAGCGGCCATCGAGCCGGCCGTATGCCGGCATCTCGACCCATGACCCCGACGGTAACGTCTTCGACCTGTCGCAGAAAGACATGGCGAATCGCGACGGGCTCTATGTCGAGGAAGACACGCAGCAGCAGCGCTACATCAACCACTACGCCGTGCGGACGATGCGGCCGGAGCTCTGCGCCGAATTCTATCGCGACGTGCTCGATCTGACGCCGACGAACCGCCAGCAAGGCGATCCGAACTACTATCTCACCGATGGCCGCATCACCCTTGAGATCATGCCATGGGACGTGCAGGTCTTCGACAAGACCGGCATCGCGCGGCCGGGTCCCGACCATATCGGTTTCAAGGTCGAGGACGCCGAGAAGGTCAAGAAGGAGATCGAGGAGCTGGCGCTGCGCGCCGGCCATTACGGGCCCTGGCCGCTCGATCGCGACGAGGACAGCGTGCGCGGCGAGATCCTGAAGCGCAGCTGTCCGCTCGGGACCTACCAGTTCTGCGATAACGACGGCGTGATGTTCGACATCGCGAGCTGAGCCGCTACTCCGCCGCGCCGGCGAGTGCAGCCGGGCAGAGCTTATCCGCCAGGAACGCTTTCGAGCGCGTCATCCCGAGGTGCGCTGCTTCGGGGAAGCGGCTATTGCCAAGGCTGAAACCGTGATCCGCCTCGTAGATGTAATAAGTGAAGTCCTTGCCCGCGGCTGTCATCGCCGCGGCGAAAGCCGGGATTTTGCCGGTGATCGGCGTATCGGTCGAGGCGTAATGGCCTTCGAGCGGGCAGACGATATTCGGTACGAGATTGAGCTTGGGCGGGCTGCCGTAATGGATGACGCCGGCCGCGAGTGCGGCGCCGGTCGCGGCGAGCTCGCCGACCAGCCGTCCGCCCATGCAGAAGCCGATCGCGCCGACGGCGCGGAGGTCGCGCTGCGCATGCAAGCGCTCATGGGCCGCGCGGACGATCTCGATATAGGTGTGGCCCGGCCGCGCATTGATCCAGTCGCGCGCCTTGAGGATCGCCGCCTGCTCCTCGGCTGAATGCTGCGCGAAGACTGCTTTCTGCTTGGCCGGGTCTGCGCCCATATGCGCGGCGATCTCGATGATCTCGTGCCGATGCTGCCTGAAGCCGGGATCGCTCGCATAGATGTTGGGCGAGGCCGCGTAATAGCCCGCGGCGGCGAAGGCTTCGCAGAGCCGCTCGATATGCTCATCAATGCCCATGATGGCATGGATGACGAGCAGCGCCGGCCAGGGTGGCGCGTCGGCCGGCTTGGCGATGAAGCCGGGAAGCTCGCCGCCGATCTTTGCCCATTCGCCGCGGATCGTCATCGCTTTCTCCTTCCGGTATCGCGGGATTATACTATGGCGAGACAGTCGAGGAGGCGAGGGCAGGATGAGCGCGAGCGTGCAGGCGGCGGTGATGACCGAGCCGCGTCGGACCGAGGTGAGGGAATTCGCGCTGCCGGAGATTCCGCCCGATGCCGGGCTGATGCGGGTCGAGGCAACGGGCATCTGCGGCAGCGATTGGGGCATGTATCTCTCGCAGAAGCCGGGACCGCGCATCCTCGGTCATGAGATGATCGGCGTCATCGAGAAGCTCGGCGATGTCGCGCGGGCGCGCTGGGGCGTCAAGGAAGGCGATGTCGTCGCGCTCGAGGAGTATCTGCCCTGCGGCCATTGCGAATATTGCCGCACCGGCGAATACCGTTCCTGCCTCGAGACCGATACGCGCATTGCCGGCAGCATCCGTTACGGCTCGACGCCGTTGACCGTCGCGCCCGCGCTCTGGGGCGGCTACGCGCAATATCTCTATATGCATCCGCGCAGCGTGCTGCATCGCGTGCCTGCGGGCGTGCCGTCGCATATTGCGGCGATGGCGCTGCCGATCGGCAACGGCTTTCAATGGGCCTATCTCGATGGCGGCGCGGCGCCAGGCAAGACGGTGGTCGTTCAGGGCCCTGGTCAGCAGGGTCTCGGCTGCGTCATCGCTGCGAAATCGGCCGGCGCCGAGCTCATCATCGTCTCGGGCCTGAAGCGCGACGAGCGGCGGCTTGGGGTAGCGAAGGAACTGGGCGCGCATCACACCGTGATGGTCGATCAGGACAATCTCGGCGAGGCGGTGAAGCGCATCACCAATGGCCGCATGGCGGACATCGTAATCGATTCGAGCGGCGGCGGGCCGGACATCGTCAACCCGGCGCTGGCGATGCTGAGGAAGCGCGGCATCCTCGTCATGTCGACGCGCAAAGGCGCGGTCGATGGCTTCGACCTCAACCAGATGGTCGACAAGCAGATCGTGGTGCGCGGCACGCGCGGCCACAGCTACGGCGCGGTCGAGCTGGCGCTGAAGACGATGGCGGCGAGGACCTTCCCGTTGGAGAAGATGTCGAGCCACGTCGTCGGCCTCAAGGAGATCGACCACGCCTTGAAGATGGTCGGCGGCGAGAGCGAGGAGCGCTCGATCCACATTACCGTCGATCCGTGGAAGAACTGAGACGCCGGTCGATCAGCCGGCGCGTTCTTTGAGCGCCGCACGGGCGAAGCTCAGATCCCACATCACCAGCGGGTTGAAGTCCCCGAGATCGGGCATGCGCGGTAGCGCCATGCGCCGCGTATTGGCGATGCCCTCCGCGGTCGGAACCGGCATCTCCGATAGCTCGCCGCGCAGGATTTCGTAGACCCGCTCCATCGCCGGACGGCCGTCGAGCTTCAAGAGCTTGACCGGCTCGCCCATGCAGATGTCGAGCGCGGCGGCCGGATCATGCTTGAAAAGACGCGAGGCATCGAAGGCCGCCTCGACCAGCGTCTGCAGATCGGCACGGCGCGCGGCGGCAACGCTTTCGAGCGTGGTCAGCGTGACGTTGCCGATGAAGCCGTAGGGCTCCGCGTCCAATTCCTTGAGACCGGCTTGGCGCGGCTCGTCCTGATAGAAATTGGTGACGAAGGTGCCGTGGCATTCGCCCGACACCACCTTCTTCCATTGGCCCCAGCGGCCGACTTCGTCTTCCGAGTAGGTGATCGTTTGCACCTCGTCCGCGAGGCCGTGGTCCTTGAGCCAGAGGCTCGGGATGAGCTGCGAGGGGCCGATACCGCGCACCGCGAATTTCTTGCCGCGCAGCTCGGCGACGCTCCGGATGCTGGGATGGACAAAGAGTTTCTCGTTGAGGGTCGAGACCGCGGTCGCGATACTGACCAACGGTTGGCCCTTGGCGCGCAGCGCCTGAAGCTGCCAGTAGTTCTCGGCGAGGATGTCGGTCGCGCCTTCCAGAAGGAATTCGGGAAATCGTCCGCCGAGTTCGGCCTTGGTGAGCACGACCTCAAGCCCGAGGCGCTTCCCCGCCGCTTGCAGCGTATAAAGATAGGGCGCGCGATCGTAATCGCGATAGAGAATACGGATCGTGCTCATGCGCGGCCGCCTCCCGTGCGATTACTTTTGTGTGACGGCGATAAATTCGATCTGGATGATGAAGCCGCCGGGCAGCTCGCCGGCGATCGTGTGACGCACCGGCCGGTCATGCTCGTCCGGGAACATCGCCACCCAGTATTTGTTGACGACCTCGCGCATATTCCGGTCGGCGAGGTAGACGACCATCTTGCCGATATCGCCGACCGTGCCGCCGACTTCCTCGACGCAGGCTTTCACATTCGCGAAAGCGTGCTCGATCTGCTTTTCTGCATCCTTCGGCAGCTCGCCGGTCGCCAAATCCGTGCCAGAGAGCGCCGAGGAGAAAATCACGTTGCCCACCCGCGTCACGGTAGGGAAGGGCTGCTTGTGCATAGGCTTTCCCTTGGGGTGTGCGCCTTGGCGATGCTTCATGGCTGTCTCCCGTTTGTGTGTTCGTTGCAATTGAAAACAGCATAGAACACTGCGCCTTTTCTTGCCAGAAGCGGCGGCCTCCGCGATACTCGCCAGCAACAAAAAGGATCAGGAGGCACGCTATGTACAAGGGCAAGAAAGTCATCGACGTTCACGGCCATATCTCGACGCCGCCGCATTTCCGCGCCGCGGCAATGAACCTGATCGCGCTGCGTACCGCAGCCGAGAGCGCGGCGATGCCGGAAGCGGCGGTGAAGCAAGCGCTTGAGCGGCATCTGCGCATGCTCGATGAGCGCAACGTCGACGTGCAGCTGATCTCGCCGCGGCCGGTGGCGATGCTGCACTGGGAGCGGACTTATCTCGTCGAATCCTGGACCGAGATCACCAATAAGGTGATCTTCGATCAAACGAAAACGCATCCCGACCGTTTCGTCGGCATCGGGCAGTTGCCGCAAAGTCCCGAGATGAACATCAAGGGCTGCGTCAAGGCGCTGCAGAAATGCGTCGAGGAATACAAATTCGTCGGCGCGACTCTCAACCCCGATCCGGGCGGCGACCGGCAGGCGCCGGGCATGGATGACGAGGCGTGGTTCCCTCTCTATGAAAAGGCGGAGCAGCTCCAAGCGACGTTGGTCGTGCATCCATCGATCTCGCGCGATCCGCGGCTCGACCGTATTCCGCATTCCTATCAATACAACAACATGACCGAGGAGACGCTGGCGACGTTGCTGCTCGAGAACAGCGACGTGTTCCAGCGTTTCCCCAAGCTGAAGATCCTCATTTGCCATTGCGGCGGCTGTCTGCGTCGGCTGATGGACGCGGGCGAGGTTGTCGATGCGACCAAACCGTCGCGCGGCGCCGACAACGTCATCGGCCTCACCGGCGAGCATGGCGGCGGCCAGGCCGCCGGCAAGGCGCAAGCGGTCGACGTGCCGCCGCCGCCAAGTCCCGACCTCGGCGAGAACCTGTTCTTCGATACCTGCTCTTACGATCCGTTCTACCTCGCCGCAGCGATCCGCCAGCGCGGGCCGCATCGCATGGCGTTCGGCACGGAATCGCCGGGCTCGGGCTCGGCGCAGCGCAATCCGATCACCGGCCGACCCGCCGACGACATCCTCGCGACCATCGACAGCTTCGACTTCCTCTCGGAGGCGCAGAAGATCCAGATGGTGAACACCAATCCCCTGAAGTTCTTCCCGCTGTTGGCCAAGCGCGCGCTCTAAAAGAGCGCGCGGCACACCTCACTGACCGGGCTTCACGTCGGCCGCAAGCTCGCGCACTTTCGCAAACACTTTGGCATGGGCGGGATCGATGCCCGCCCAGGCATCGATCATCGGCGAGACTTCCGTCTTCCATTGCGCCGCCTGCGCCGGCGACAGCGTTGCAACGGTGTGACCCGCCTCTTTCGCGAGCTGTTCGCGGACCTTGACCTCGAATTCGTCGAGGACGCGGCCGACGCGACGGCTCTGCGCTTCGCCCGAATTCTCGTCGAGGATCTGGCGCACGGCTGGCGGCAGGCCGAGATATTTTACCTTTGCCATCCACACGCCGCCGGGGCCGCCGCCGAGCGAGGCGAGGATGTGGTAATGCGTCACCTCGTCGAGCTTGAAATCGGGCAGCGGCGCCATCGGAAAGCTCAACCCGTCGGCGGTGCCGCGCTGCAGCGCCTCGTAAGTGTCGGATAGGCCGATCGAAATCGGCGTGCCGCCGAGCCGCGTGATCATCGCGCTCGGAATTTGCCCGGCGACGATGATGCGCAAGCCGCTGAGGTTTTGAAGCGGAGCTGAAGGCGCTTTGACGAGATGCAGCGCGACCTGCGGGAAGGCGTAGAAATAAAGCGGCACGATCTGATCGAACTCGGAATCGAGCAGGCCAGTCTTGTAGAGTCTCCAGAACACCACCGATTCCTGCTCGGCCGAATCCATCACGAACGGCAGCGCCATGACTTGGCTGAGCTGGAACTTTCCGGCGATGTAGTTGAGCGAGCCGAAGCTGATCTGCACCACGTCGGCGAGCAGGCGGTCGTAGAAATTCTGGCTGTTGGCGAGCGCGAAGCCGTCGCGTACATCGATCGAGACGACGCCTTTCCCCGCGGCGGTCACCCGGTTGGCCCAGCCGTGGAAATTCAATTGTCCGACTTGCGACGCGGACGACGAGATCGTCGTCATGATCAGCCTGGTCTCGTCGGCCTGCGCGCCGTTGGCGGCGAGCAACGCGATCACCGCGACGATAGTCGCTAGATACCGCCGCATCAGTTTTTGACCACGACGCCAATGGCGCGGTCGAATTCCTGCTTCACCGCCTCGGGCATGCCGCTCTGGAACGGGAAGCGCGGCACGCTTCCCGGCGCGACGCGCCGTCCCTGGCCGTCGAGATTACCCTCGCGGTCCGCGACCGGCAGCGCGACATGCCGCGCGGCGGCGGGATCGCGGATGATTGCTTTCGGATCGCCGCCGGCGGCGATGGTTTCGAGGTCCTTGAGGAAGCGGCGCCGGATCATCGTGATGCCGAGATCGCTCGCGCCCAAAAACTCCCTGTCGCGCTCGGCGATCGCGCCTTGGCCGATCCAGGCGATGAAATCCTGATTCATGATGTGGCTCGAGAGAAAGCGCCCGGTCTTTGCGTCTTTGACCGGTCCGTACCAGGTCGGGATCGCATTCTGCTCGTAAGGCCGATTTTTTTCCGGCACACGGGCGTAGAACCAGCCAACGCTCAGGGTGTTGGTGTCATCGACCGGCACGCGGAATTCAACATGCGTGCCGGTGAAGAGCGCATAAGGCCAGAGGCAGACGCGACCGACCGTCCACAGCGGATCGGCATCGCCGCTGACTTCAGTGATGCGCTTATAGGTATAGCCGTAGTCGAATTCCTCGAAGCCGACTTTGAGATGCCGCGGCCCGTCGGGTTCGCCTTTGCCGGAATGTCGAATGTCCCAGTTACGGTGCTGCCACTCGTTATGTACGGGATCGATTGAGTTCTCCTGGCATTGCAGCCAGTTGCATTCGAGCTCCGACAAGACGATCTGGCGAAAGCCGTTCTTCCATTCGAAAAATTCCCAGCGCGGCAGGCACGGTGCGGGTTGCGGGCCGAGATAGGCCCAGAGCAAGCCGCCGCATTCCTCGACCGGATAGGCTTTGACGCGCACCTGCGCCTTGAGATTCGCCTCGGGATTGGCGATGTCGTCATAGGGCTGCGCGAGACAGCGGCCGGCGGCATCGAAATACCAGCCGTGATAGGAGCAGCGGATGCCGCAATCCTCGATCAAGCCGTAGGTCAGATCGGCGCGGCGATGCGGGCAGTGCCGGTCGAGCAGGCCGTAATTCCCGCTGCGGTCCTTGTAGAGGGCGAGGTTTTCGCCCATCAGCCGCACCGGCTTGGTCGGCGCGTCGTCGAATTCACTGACGCCGGCGATCGGCCACCAGTAGCGCCGCAGCAGCGTGCCCATCGGCGTTCCGGCGCCGGTCCGAGTCAGCAATTTGTTTTGCTCGGGCGATAGCATGACTTACCTCCCGCGCAGCGCCGCGGTGCGCTCGCGGTCGAGCGCCATGGTGTCGGGATCGATCGCAACGCCGTAATCGCGTTCCGCGGTCTCGAGCGAGACATAGCCGTTGAGCACGTCTTCCAGGACCTCCTCGGCGGGGCGCTTCTTCGGATCGCCGTAGCCGCCGCCGCCCGGCATCTCGACCATGAAGGTCTCGCCCGGCTCCATGCGGATCGTCTCCAAGGGCTTCAGCGGCCGCTCGTGATTGGTGCCGCGGTTGAGCGTCGCGCGCACGACCGGCGGATTCTTGCCGTCGAAGATCCCCCAGCCGCCGAATTTAAACTGATGGCCGAGACGGATGGTCGTCGTCGCTTGGCCCAAGAGCTCGTATTCCTTGCGATTGCCCATGCCGCCGCGACGGGTTCCGGCGCCGGCCGAATCGGTGATCCATTCATAGCGCTTCACGCGGATCGGGAATTCGGTCTCGATCACCTCGATCGGCGTGTTGGGCGTGACATTGAGGAAGCCGACCGTACCGGAAGAGCCATCGTGATCGGACCTGCCGCCTTGGGCGCTGGTGAAGAGCTCGTATTGCACCGCCTTGCGGCCGGTGCGGTTTTGATCGTAGCCGACCGCGATCGCGCCGAGGCCGAGACCGGGCGAGGCGACGGCGCGGCTCGGATTGAATTGCGACAACGCGCGGTTGCACGTGCTGTAAAGCACATTCGCGAGGCCAAAATAGGAATTGATCGGCGCTGGCCATTTCGGATTTGTGATCTTGCCTTCGGGATTGACGAAATGGACGACACGGCGCATGCCGTCGTTGAACGGGATGGTCGGGTCGAGCATGGTGATAAGCGCCATCACCGCCGCGACGTGGCTCACCTGCGGCCGGAGGTTGGTCGGACCTTTCACCTGATCGTTGGTCTGCGAGTAATCGAAGGTGATGTCGCGGCCTTTCTTCACGACCTTTACATGGATGCGCAACGGCTTGTCGAGATCGACGCCGTCGTGATCGACCGTCGCCTCGGCTTCGGCTTCGCCGTCGGGCCAGGCTTCGATGCCATCGCGCACGCGTTTCTCCGACATGGCGAGGATCGCGGGCATGGCCGCCTTGATGGTCTCGGTGCCGTATTCCTGGCAGAGCGACCGCACCTGATCGGCGCCGACCAAGGTGCAGCCTACTTGCGCGCGCAGATCGCCCTCGATGATCTCGGGGATGCGGCAATTGTGGCGAATGATCGCCAGCACTTCGGGGATAACGCCGTCCTTGGTCCAGAATTTGACGCCCGGCAGGATCAGCCCTTCATGGAATATCTCGCGCGCGCCCGCGCCCGAGGAGCCCGGCACGAGGCCGCCGACATCGGGCTTGTGCGCATGCGAGCCACTGAAGCCGATGACCTCGCCATCGACGAAGATTGGCGTGATGATGACGATATCCGGGACATGCAAAGTGCCGCCGAGATAGGGGTCGTTCGAGATGAAGCAATCGCCGTCCCGCATCGCCGAGATCGGATACCGATCGATCACGCTGCGCAGAGTGTAAAGATAGGAAAAGAGATGGAGCGGCCCGCCCGAGCCTTCGATGCAATTGCCCTCGGTGTCGAGCAACGTGCAGGAGCCGTCATGCGATTCGCGCAGGATGGTCGAATAGCCGCTATGGAACAACAGATGCTCCATGGTCGCGACCAGCTCTTGCAGCCGCGCGATAATGATCTCGAGCGTGATCGGATCGAGCTTCACCGGGGCTTTTCCAGAGGACGTGGGCGTGTTCATGGGCGGATCTCGATGATGATGTTGCCATGGGTCTCGATCGCGGCCTTCTGGCCGGGCAGGATGACGGTCGTCGAATCGAGTTGCTCGACGATCGCGGGGCCGGAGATCGACGCGCCGGCGCCGAGTCTGACACGGTCGTAGATCGGCGTCTCGACATAGCCGTCTTTCTCGTCGAAGAGGACCTTGCGGTGCGCAACGGGCGCCGGTGTCTTCTCGCCTTTTGGTAGCGCCGGCAGGCCGAGTTTTGCCACCTCGGCGACCGACATGACGCGTACATTGACGATATCGGGAATCTCGCCGGTCGCGGCCGTGCCGTAGACTTCTTTGTGGAGCTGGTCGAAAGCGGTCCGCACCCTTGCCTTGTCGGCTTCGATGAAAGCCTCGTTCGAGCAATCGATGGTCAGCTCGTAGCCCTGGAAGGGATAGCGCATGTCGAGTTGCCGCTGCAGCCGCACCGCTTTGGGATCGAAGCCTTCCTGCGCGGCCTCGCGCCGCGCGCGCTCTTCAAGATGCGTGAAGATGGTGTTGAGCTCATCGACCGGAACCTTGGCGAGTGAGCCCATGCGCGTTTGCAGATAGTAGTGCTTCACGTCGGTCTGCAAGAGACCCATGGCGCAGGAGATGCCGGGATAGGGCGGCACGATCACGCGCGGGATGCCGATATCCTTGGCGACGCGCGTTCCCAGCACCGGGCCGCCGCCGCCGAAGGCCAGTAGCGCGAACATCCGTGGATCGAGGCCGCGCTCGACGAAAGACAGCCGCAGCCCGACCTCGATATTGGTGCAGACGACGCGGATGATGCCGAGTGCTGCCTGCTGCAGGGTGAGGCCGAGCGGCTTGGCGATCTTCTCGGTGATCGCTTCGGCGGCGAGCTCGGGCACGATCTTGAAGCGGCCGCCAACGAAATTGTTGGGGTTGAGATAGCCGAGCACGATGTTGGCGTCGGTGACGGTCGGGTTCTTGCCGCCATGGCCGTAGCAGGCGGGGCCGGGATCGGCGCCGGCCGATTGCGGTCCGCCTTTCAAGAGTCCGTCCGGTCCGATATGTGCGATCGTGCCGCCGCCGGCGCCGAGCGCGCGGATCTGGATCATCGGCGTGCCGATGTCCTGATCATGGATGCGGCCGTGCCGCGTTTCCTGATAGGCGTTCTTGTAGAGCACGCTGATATCGGTGCTGGTGCCGCCGACATCGAAGGTGACGATGTTGGGCTCGCCGATCAGCTTGCCGAGGCCGGCGCCGAAAACGACGCCGGCTGCCGGGCCGGAGAGCAGCGTCTGGTTCGGATATTCGGTGGCGATGTCGATCTGCATCAACCCGCCGTTCGATTGCATGATGAAAAGCTTTTTGGTGGCGAGGCCGCTCTCGCGCAGCCGGCCCGTGATGCTGCGCAGATAATTCGCGACTACGGGCCCGACATAAGCATCGAGCACCGTGGTCGAGAGTCGCAGATATTCGCGGATCAGCGGCAGCACCACGCTCGAGAGCGAGACGCGCGCCGTCGGATGTTCTTCGCGGATGATCTGCGCGGTGCGCTCCTCGTGCTTCGGATTGATGAAAGAGAAGAGATAACAGACCGCGATCGATTGCACGCCCTGTTCGCGCAGTTTGCGCGCCGCGACGCGGACCGCGTTTTCGTCGAGCGGCTCGAGCTCCTCGCCGTCGAAGCCGAGCCGGCCGCCGACCTCATGCGTCATCTTCTGCGGCACCAGGCCGGTCGGCTTCTGCCAATGCGTGTCGATGAGATCCGGGCCCATCGGGCGATTGCCGCCGCGCATGTCATAGATCGCGCGGAAGCCCTTGGTGATGAGCAGGCCGGATTTGGCACCCTTGCCTTCGATCGTCGCATTGGTCGCGACTGTGGTGCCGTGTGCGAAGAAATCGATGTCCGGCGCTTTGATCTCGGGATGGGTTTCCATCAGGTTCTGCAGCCCCGCCGCGACCGCGCGCGACGGATCGACCGGGATCGATGGCACTTTGGTGACGAGGATCTTCCCAGTCTCGATCTCCATGCCGACCACGTCGGTGAAAGTGCCTCCGATATCGATGCCGACGCGCCAACCAGCCATATCGTCCCCGATCCCTAATCCTGTCGCTCTACGACCATGTCGCGAAAGCCATAGCGTTGCCGGTACCGGCCTCCGAGCGATAGCACGGCACGTAATCGAGCAGCGTCATGCGAAAGCCGGTTTCGGCGAGCACGCCACGCGCGACGATCCAGTTCTTGGTCTCCGACGTCCCCGAGCGGAACAGCGCGTCGTCCTCGCCGGTAATCGCGGCGATGTCATCGCGCGCAAAAGCGTCGAGCATGCGATGGTCGAAATCCTCGTCGATCACGAAATGGCTGAGGCCGCCCGAGCCGACCACGACCACGCGGGCATCGCTGTCCCAGCGCACGATCGCGCGGCCGATCGCACGGCCGAAATCGAAGCAGCGGCGCGGCGAAGGCTGGTTCGGCGGATAGAAGGTATTGACCAGCACCGGAATCAGCGGCACCGCGCGGTCGAGCAGCAGGCGGCGGTAGATGAAGCCATAGGCATGACCGAGATTCTTCGTCTCGGCCCCGTCTTTCGGCTGTGCCATGATCGCCGCGACGTCGAAGCCGTCGCTCATCGCCTGCGCGATCACGCTTTCGGCTAATGCTTTGGCGATCGGATAAGGCTGATCGACCGGCGGGTGATTGCCGGCAATCGACGGTCCGCGGCCTTCGCGGGTGTGACGCGCGATCTCCTCCGGTTTCGGGGCGAAATTGATGACCTGCTCGCCGCAATAGACGCCGAAGGTCGGCTGCAACGCTTCGGTGAACCACTCATGCTGGTCGTCGCCGATGATGAGCAGGACATCTGGTTCCGCCGCCGCGAGGATCGCGCCGAGCGCATCAAGTTGCTTCTGGCAACGATCGAAATGCGCCTGGCGGGCGTCGATCGTGTTTCGCGCGGCGAAATCATCGGTCTTGCGCAACGCATGGAGCTGGTCGAAGGAATAGAAGCCGCCGCGGAACGCCAGCGCCGGATTGCGGCGGTCGGCGGCGGCGCGGCCGTCCCACTCACGCGGCGGCGTCGACAGCATCGAGCCGTGCGATGTCCCGATCCCCAGGACGAGTTTTGCCAAGGCGTGTCTCCCCGCGGCCGCCCGTGAGCGGCCGCTAGCTCGGCCTCTAACGGATTTGCGGTAGTTTTTCCATAGGGCTCAGGCGAGCGCCGCGACCTGACGATGGAGCGCGAAAACCTCGGGAATGGTCTCCGGGATGAAATAACGCCCCATGCCGCATTCGGTGGCGATGCCGAAAGCCTGCGCGAATTTTCGTGCCGCCGCTACCTTATGCCGGGCGCCTTCGATTCCGTCGTGGCGATGGACGAGGCCGAGAATCAATTCGGTCTCCGGGCGCAAGCGCAGATCGGCGAGCGGCGCGAAATAGGCTTCGTCCTCGCGTTCTTTCGGTACCGGCATATGCAGCCAGTCAATGCCGTGCCGCGTCCGCGCCGCGATCGAATTGTGGAACGCGACCATCGCGCCCATGTCGCGCGGATTGACGTAATGCTTGTCCTCGCCGGCGTCGCCGTAGCAGAGATGCAAGCCGCCTTCGACGTTGCCGGGCAAGCAATCGAGCGCGCGCGCCGCCGCGTCGGCAAGCTCGCCCAGCGCAAAATCGGTCATGGTGCCGCGCGGGTTGTCGAGCGCCTGCGTGATCTCGATCGCAATATCCCATTGCACGGCGAGATCGCGCGGGGGGATCGTCCGGGCGATGGCGTTGAGCTCGGCGAAAAGCTGACGCTCGTAGACCGGCCACACCGCGCGGACAACGTCAGGATCGACCGCATGCCCCATCACGCCGAAAGCAGTCGGCACGCTGATCTGGAAGCGCGTGCCCGGCGCGAGCGTTCCCGCTTCGCGCGCTTGCGCGAAAAGCGCGTAGGATTCGAGCGCGGCGGCGCGATAGCCCAGCGGACCGAAATCGATCGCGGCCACGTCCTGCCCGGGTGCCGGGCGATAGCGCTGATTGGTCATGTGGAGATAGCGCGCGATGCCGCCCGGGATCATGCCGGCGGCGCGGCCGATGATCGGCGCTTGCGGCCGCAGCCAGCCGCGCTTCTTCTCGCCGTCGGGCAGCCGCTTGGCGAGCGCGCCGAAGCTGGCGCCGGCAAGCTCGAACACCTCGCGCGCCTCGAGCGGCACGCCGCCGACAAGATGGATCGAACGATGTCCCGTCATCGGCTCCCGCTCCCGCTGCGCGACGAGGATAATCGCGCACGGCAAGCGAGACAACGAACCGCCCGCGTATCAGCGCGGACGCATGACACAGATCGGGCGGAGTTAGGCGGCGAGAAGGCCGTTGACCGCTTTCATGAAATCGTCGGGGTCGAGCGGCTTGGCCAGGGTCAGCGTGGCGCCGAGCTCGCGTGCGGCTTCGAGCGGATCGGCGGTACCAACCCGGGCGCCGCCCGAGATCGCGAGGATCTTCGCCTCGGGGCACAGTCGCTTGATTTCGCTGATAGTCGCGAGCCCGCCCTGCTCGGGCATGATGATGTCGGCAATCACCAGATCGGGATGATGGCTGCGATAGATATGCGCGCCGGCGCGACCGTTCTCGGCGCTGACGACCCGATGACCTGCTTCCTCGAGCAGATAGATCAGGGTCGAGAGCACCGCGATGTTATCGTCGATCACCAGGACGGTTCGCACCAACCGACTCCGCTGCCAAACAATGAAAAAGACGGAAGGTCGATCCTTCCACCATAAAGGGTAGGGCCTGATTATTAAGAGATTACTTAAGTCAGCGAAAAACTTATCGCAAAATGGATAGTGGCGGCCGAAAACGGCAATTTTTCGGGTTGAGGCGACCGCCGGCGCGGCGAAAAGGCGGCTATCGCGGCACGATCAGGCGGCGGATTCGACGGCGACGGATGTCTGGTGGCCGCTAATGGCCGGCAGGAGGGTAATGAATTCCGCGCCCTGACCGAGGCTGCTCCGCACCTCGATCTTGCCGCCATGCGCGGTGACGATGCCGTGGACCACCGAGAGGCCGAGCCCGGTTCCTTGCCCGGTGTCCTTGGTGGTGAAGAACGGATCGAACAGGCGGGGCAGGTGCTTCTGGTCGATGCCGCAGCCGGTATCCGCGACGCTCAACCGTACCTCGTCGTCTAAGGTTTCGACCCGAATCGTGATTGTGCCGCTCGTTTCGCCGATCGCCTGCGCTGCATTGGTCACCAGGTTGATGATCACCTGACGGAGTTGCCCGGCATCGCCCAGCACCTGGGCCGGCTCGTCGATGTGCTCGACGAGAGCGAGCATCGCCGGCAGCCCCGCGCGCATCATCTGCAATGCGTCGCGGGTGAGGGCGCCGAGGCAGACCGGCTTCTTGTCGACGCTCTCCTTGCGGCTGAAGGTCAGGATTTGCTTGACCAGGTCTCGCGCATGCTCGCTGGCACGATAGATGATCTCGAAATTCGTCCGCTCGCGCGAGTCCGGCGCCGCGTGCGTCATCGCCCGCTTGGAGAGCGCGAGAATGGGAACGAGCGTATTGTTCATGTCATGGGCGACGCCGCCGGCAAGCGTGCCGAGCGCCTCGAGCTTCTGCCGGTGTAGAAGATGCGCGTGGAGCTCGCGCTCTCTTTCCTGCGACTGGCGCAGCTCGGTGATGTCCTGAACCGTACTGGCGACGCGAGCGACCTTGCCCGACGTGTCACGGATCGTCTCGTTTTCACGCAGCAGGTGGCGAAGCTCGCCGTCCGGCCGGATGATGCGATACTCTAAATTCGGCGCCGGCGCGCCTTTCCGCATTTGCTCGATGACCGCGGTTACGCGCTCGCGATCTTCGGGGTGGATCAGCGCGATGAACTCTTCCCAGGTCGGCACGCGGCCCCTGGCGATGCCATAGATCTCGTAAGCATGATCCGACCAGCTGACGCTGCCGGTGGCGACGTCGTGCTCGATATCGCCGACGCCCGCGATGCATTGCGCGCGCGCGAGGCGCTTTTCGCTCTGGGCGAGTGCTTGCTGGGTCTTCTTCAATGCCGTGATGTCGATTTGGAGACCGGCGGTTCCGCCGTCGCTCATGCGGCGCTCGGAAATCAGCACCCATACGCCGCCGTTCCAAAGTTGACGCTCGACCGGCTTCGGCGGTGGGTTGCGATGCTCGTCCAAGCGTTCCGCTATGTATTTTTCCCAGTCCGTCTTGGTGTCGTAACGAGAAGCCTCGTGTGCGCCGGCGCGCAAGATCTCTTCGAAGCTCCGGCCGGGACGCAATTCCGGCGCGATAATCGTATGCAACTGCTGGTAAGCGGTGTTGCACATCACGAACCGGTCGTCGGTGTCGAAGATGACGAAACCCTCGGAAATGCTGTCGACCGCGTTGCGCAACAGCGCCTCGGCGCGTTGCACGCGCGCGTGGGCCTCGACCGAGGCTTCGGCCACGAGCTTGTGCCGCCGCTCGCTGGCGACGGCCCACCGTTCGGCGTCGGCGCGGCGGCGGAATTCGGTCACCAGCTTGAGGAGCAGCCATCCGGCCATCGCGGCGAGGCCTAATATCAGCGCCAGGGTGATGCCGGCCTTGCGCGCCCATTCGGCGAAGATCACCTTGATGGCGGGCGCGACCGAGACGACCAGCGGCAGGTTTCCCACCTGCCGATAGACGAAGAGACGTTCGATGCCGTCGAGCCTTCCGGTTTCCGTGAAGAAGCCCGAAGATGCGGTGCGGAAACGCCCGAAATCGGGGACGGCGCGACCGAGACTGGGATCGATATTGGGCTTGCGCGCCACGACGGCGCCGTCGCTCCGCAGCAAGGCCACGGTGCCGCCCGGCCCGAGGTCGACGCGATCGAACAACCGCTGAAAATAATCCAGCTTCACCGAGCCCATCACGATGCCGGCAAAGCTGCCGTCGGGATGCTCGAGCCGGCGGCTAAGGGCGATTGCCCATTTGCCGGTAACATGCAGCCGAAAAGGCTTGCTGATGAACAAGCCGATATCGGGACGAGCACGCTGGGCGATGAAGAAGTCGCGTTGCGCGAAATTCTGGCTTACTGCCGGCGTCGATCGCGAAACGATCTGCGGTCGGCCCGATTCGTCGACAATGAAGGTCGCGCCGAATTCGGGTGCCGCGGTCGAGCCGTCGAACAGGACGGCGTCGCGTAGTTGGGATGACATTTTCGACAGCTCGGGCAACTTCAGCCCGGCGATGACGGTTTGCAGCGACAGATCGTAAAGGGTGATATTGCGGTCAATATCATGCGCCAAGGTCGCGGAGAGATTGTCCGAGGATTGCAGCGCATTCGTCCAGGTCGCGCGCCAGGAATCGGCGAGCGTGTAGCCGGCGATCGCGACGAAGCCAAAGAGAATCGCGATCGCGCCGCCGCAAAGCAGACGCATCCGTGGCTGCCCATTGATGCCGAAGCGCTTGGTCATAAACCTTTGATCGGAAAAGCCGTTCGAGCTACACCCGGAGTGGCGATTTTCCGAGGTAAAGGTTGATTAAGGATTACCACCGGGGCGGCGCGGCCCGCCGCCGCAGCCCCCGGATCGGCTCGGTTATTTGCTTTGCGGCGGCGCGAGTCTCATACTCTTGCGAGCCAATTGTTAAGACGAGGACGGCATGGCGGCGGGTCCGGATGAAGTGAGAGGAAGCGGGATGGCGGCAGCGGCCGGCCAGCCGATGCTCAGCGAGGCGGAGCTCGAACGCCGCCGCGGTCGGCTGTGGAGCCTCCAGATCGTCAAGGTTTTCGACGTCGGCCCGCGCATGCGCCGGGTCCAGCTCGCCGTCGCCGGCGAGGCGGCGGCCGAATTCCAGCCCAAGCCTGCTCAGGAAATTGTCCTACAGATTCCGCAGCCGGGCGGCGAGGTCGCGCGCCGTCACTACACCATTCGACGCTACGATCCGGCGACCAAGGTGATGGATGTCGATTTCGTGCTCCACGGTCATCGCACGCCGGGCGTCGGCTGGGCTCTCAATGCCAAGCCCGGCGACGTCATCGACATCCGCGGGCCGCGCGGCCGCATCGCCCTCGAGCCCGCGGCCGACTGGCATCTGTTCGTCGGCGACGACACCTGTGTCCCGGCGATCTTCGCCTTGATCGAGGCGTTGCCCAAGGGCGGACGCGGTTTTGCCCTCCTCGAGATCGGCGAGGCTGGAGACAAGCAGGAAGTCGCCGCCCGGGCCGAGCTCAACCTGCAATGGCTGTTGCGCAACGGCGCCGCGCCCGGGCCGAGCGATCTGCTCTTGGAGGCGCTGGCCGGCTTTGCCCTTCCGCCGGGCAAGGGTCACGCCATCGTCATCGGCGAGACCAGCAACGTCCGCAACCAGCGCCATGCTTTGCTGGAACGCGGCTTCGACCGCAGCCAGATCTATGCCGAAGGCTATTGGCGCCCCGGGCGGATCGGCGGTCACGACCACGTCAACGACTAGGCGCTAGCCCTTCGTGTGCTGGTGATGCGGCGCTTGCTGGTAGTGCAGGCGCAGCAAATCGAGCCCGTAATCATTGCCGTTCGGCGTTCGCACGATGGTGTGGACGTGGAATTTTGCCGGCTCGGCGTTGGTCAGGAAGACGCCGATATGATGATCGAACTCGATTAGCACAACCGGGCTCTGAACGCGATAATAAAAGGTGCTGTCCTCGGCAAAGCCGCCGATCCAGCAGAAACGCGTTGCATCGAGCTGGCGCTCGATCTCCGTCATGCGCTGCTTCCCGGGTTCGAGCGGCAGCGGCGCGACATAACGGGCGATGAGATCGAGCAGATTGCGGCGCTGTGCCGGTTGGAGCTCTGACGCGACGATGCCTTCATAGGGGATGATACGATTGTCCTGATGGGCGCCGGCGAGATGGAGATTGTCGGCGAAATGGCGCCGACCGGGCGGAAGATCGCCGCCGACCATCGAATGAGCGACGATCGCGCGCCTCTGCTGCTCCGCCGAGAGCGAGTGCATCAGCGCGAGACCGGCGCGTTCCTCGTCCTCGAACAAGGTGGTGCCGGCGAACGGACCGACATCGGCATGACTCGGCTCGGCGCCCATGAAGGTCGGCGTCAGCACCATCTGTCCGCCGATCACCATGCAGTTGAGGCTGAGGTGATGGCCGAAGAGCTGCCAGCCCCAAGGCTCTGTCATCGACGGGGTGCCGAACAGGCAGAAATTGTAGCTCCATTCGCCGAGCACCGCGGGACAACCGACGAGGTCGCCGAGAAAGCGATTGAGCCGCATGACGTCGCGCGACATTCGAAAGCCTTCGCTGCTGAGGCTCGCGCGCAGCACCGCCAGGACGGCGTCGCGCAGCGTATCCGACAGATACTCGAGCCGCAGGCCGTAATCCTCGAGGTAAAGCTCGGTGTTCTGCCAGCGCCGCCAGGTGTTGGAATCGGCCGGAAAACAAGCTGCGGCGCGCTGATCCTCGCTCATCTCGCTCAAAAGATGTTTGGCGGTATAGACCATCGCAGCGGTCGGCGCGCCGTTGGGTGCGAGCGTATAGAGATCGGGCACGACATGACCGTCGGTCGTGATGCCCTTGAACGGCTCGGCCAGCATTTTTGCCCATTGAGCGAAGAATTCCTTGCCCCGCGCACTCTGGCGCCGCACCTCGGCATGGGCGCGCGCCGTTGGGCCGGCGATCTTCGATTGCGCCGGCGTCGGCAGAAAGGGGCGGTAATCGGATTGTGACATGCAATTTTCCCCACAACGAGGATCGAATGTAAGATCATGACTGCACACGCGACAAGCCGCCACAGGTCGGAACCGCGCGCCGTTCGCTGCGGTTCATCCGGTGGCGGAAGCTCTGAGGATCGAGAATGAATCGCATCGCTCTGGTGATTTCCGATGTTGATGGCACGCTCGTTACCACGCAGAAGCAGGTGACGGAACGCACGCGCCAGGCGGTCGCCGCTCTCCATGCGCATGGCATCGGTTTTACGGTCGTCAGCAGCCGTCCGGTTTTCGGCCTGCGGATGCTGGTCGCGACGCTCGGCATCAAAGTCCCGCTGGCCGCCTTCAACGGCGGCGCGCTGGCGCGGCCCGACCTCACGGTGATCGACCACCGGAATCTCGCTCGGGCGGCAGCCGGCGACATCATCGCGTTTCTCGATGCGCGCAAGCTCGGCGTGTGGCTGTTCACGACTGAGGAATGGCTGACCCGCGATCCTGCGGGTGCGCATGTCTCGCATGAGACGATTACCGTCCAGCAGCGGCCAACGGTGGTCTCGAGCCTCGATGCGTTCCTTGATCGCGCGGTCAAGATTGTCGGCGTCAGCGACGATTTCGCGCGACTGGAAGCGATCGAGAGCGAGGCGCGGCCGGCTTTCGCGGCGCGGGCGACGGTGGCGCGCTCGCAGCGCTATTATCTCGACTTCGTCGCGCCCGGCATCGACAAGGGTTATGCTGTCCGCGCGCTGAGTCAGACGACCGGCATTCCGCTGGCTGAGATCGTCACGCTCGGCGACATGGAGAATGACGTGCCGATGTTCCGCCAAAGCGCCTTCAGTGTCGCCATGGGCAATGCCAGCGACGCAGTCAAGGCCGAAGCGCATGAATCGACCCTCTCGAATGACGAGGATGGCTTCGCCGCGGCGGTCGAGCGTTTCATCCTGCCGCGCGCCGGCGCCTGACGACGATGGCGTACGAAGCACCCGGCCGCCCCGGAATCGCCGCGCGCTGGACGTCGAGCGCGAAAAGCGCCGTCGGCACGGCGCTCACCCTCCAAAGTCGCGTCTGGTATACGATCAGCCACGGCATTCTCAACGAGATCTACTATCCCCGGGTCGATTACGCTTGCACGCGCGATTTCGGCTTCATCGTCACTAACGGCCGCGACTATTTTTCGGAAGAGAAGCGCCACGCGCGCAGCACGGTGCGCCCGGTCGAGGACGGCGTACCCGCTTTCACCCTCGCCAATGTCGCCGCCGACGGCCGTTACCGGATCGACAAGACAATCTTGTCGGATCCGAACCGCGACGTGGTGCTGCAGCGCGTAACGTTCCACGCGCTCGACGGCGCACGCGACTATCGCCTGTTTGCGCTGCTGGCGCCGCATCTCGTCAATCGCGGCGCCGACAACGACGCCTGGGTCGAGGATTATAAGGGCAGGGGGATGCTGTTCGCGACCGGCAACGGCAACGCGATGGCCTTGGCTTGCTCGGCGCCGTGGCGCGCGCGCTCGGTCGGCTTCGTCGGCTTCTCCGACGGCTGGCAGGATCTGTCCCGGCATTTTGCGCTGACCTGGGCCTACGACTCGGCGCGCGGCGGCAACGTTGCGCTCGCCGCCGAGATCGATCTCGCCGCCTGCAACGGCACGTTCGAGATCGCGTTGGGCTTCGGCCGCCAGCCCGAGGAAGCCGGCTATCGCGTCATTTCCAGTCTTGCCGACGGCTTCGACGTCGCGCTCGCCGATTTCACCGCGGATTGGCGCGACTGGCAATCGGGGCTGATGCCGCTCGATGCGCCGCGCAACAATGGCGGCGCGAGCACCTATCGCATCAGCACGGCAGTGCTGCGCAGCCACGAGGCGAGCTCCTTTCCCGGCGGCATCATCGCCAGCCTGTCGATCCCCTGGGGCTTCGCGCGCGGCGACGAGGATCTCGGCGGCTATCACCTGGTCTGGCCGCGCGATCTGGTCGAGACAGCGGGAGCGTTGGTCGCGGCCGGTGCCTTCGAGGATGCGCGCCGGGTCTTGCGTTGGCTCGAGGCGACGCAAGAGGCCGACGGGCATTGGCCGCAAAATTGCTGGCTCGACGGCGAGCCCTATTGGAACGGCGTGCAGATGGATGAGTGCGCCTTCCCGATCCTGCTCGTCGATCTTCTCTGGCGCGAAGGCGGGCTGACCGCGACCGAGTTGCGGCGCTATTGGCCGATGATCGAGAAGGCCGCGCGCTTCGTCACTCAGAACGGGCCGGTCACCGGCCAGGACCGCTGGGAAGAGGATGCCGGCTATTCGCCCTTCACCCTCGCGGTCGAGATCGCGGCGTTGCTCGCCGCGGCGGATATCGCCGATCACGCGGAGGCGGCACCGGCCGCCGATTATCTGCGCGAGACCGCCGATGCCTGGAACGACCAGATCGAGCGCTGGATCTATGTCGGAGAGACCCCGCTCGCGCGCGATCTCCGGGTCGATGGCTATTACGTCCGCATCGCGCCGCCGGACAGCGCCGATGCCGCGTCGCCCTGCGACGGTTTCGTCCCGATCAAGAACCGCCCGCCCGATCACAGCCGCGAGCGCGCCTCCTTGCTGGTCAGCCCCGACGCGCTGGCGCTCGTGCGCTTCGGCTTGCGGGCGGCCAGCGATCCACGCATCCGCGACACGCTGCGCGTGATCGACGCGCTGTTGAAGGTCGAGCTGCCGGGCGGGCCATGTTGGCGGCGCTATAACGGCGACGGCTACGGCGAGCAGGAAGATGGTCGCGCTTTCAACGGCACCGGCATCGGCCGGCCCTGGCCGCTCTTGACCGGCGAGCGCGCGCATTACGAGCTGGCGGCGGGAAACCGCGCCGAAGCCGAGCGGCTGCTACGTACGATGGAAGCTTTCGCCAGCGACGGCCACCTCATTCCCGAGCAGGTCTGGGACGGCCACGACATTCCGGAGCGCGAACTCTATCGTGGCCGCCCCTCGGGCTCGGCGATGCCGCTGGTTTGGGCGCATGCCGAGCATATCAAGCTGATGCGTTCGCTGCGCGAAGAGCGCGTCTTCGACATGCCGCCGCAGCCTTTTCAGCGCTATCAGGTCGAGGGCGTGCGCTCGCGGTTGCGGGTGTGGCGCTGCAACCACAAATGCCGCACGCTCGATGCCGGCAAGATTCTGCGCGTCGAGCTCGCGCAACCGGCGCTCATCCATTGGAGCGGGGACGGATGGCAGACCGTCACGGATACGCCGACGCGGGAAAGCCCGCTCGGCACCTACATCGCCGATCTCGCGACCGAGCGTCTCGCGCCGGGCGGCGCGGTCGTCCTGACCTTTTACTGGCAGCGCGACCAGCGCTGGGAAGGCAGCGACTACCGCCTTGACGTCGTGTGATCGGGCGCGAAGCAAAGCCGGCGCCGTCGTCCCGCTCAGCCGCTCTTCGCGGTTGAGCCCTTCAGGCCGCTCGCGAAGAGCGAGTGGCCGGGGCGACCTTCAGGGCGACGGCGTCTTGCGAAGCCTTTTAAAGAAGTAGCTTCGCGCGACGGCTCGCACCTAAAGATTCGGCGCTCGCCTGTGCTCTGCTGCTAATCCTGCGGCTCAAGCTTCACGATCGACGCGCCGTGATTGCTGCCGGTCCACACGGCGCCGTCATTGTCGATGAAGACACGGCGCATATTGGTCGGGCGCGGCAACAGATATTCGACCCAGTCGCCGGTCTTGGGGTCGAGCCGGTCGACCTGATCGGTAAACATCGACACCGTCCAGACATCGCCGTTCTTGGCGCGAGCGACGTCATAGGGGTCGAAGAAGGGCGACGGCATCTTGAACTCGGTGATCTTTTCCGTCTCGGAATCGAATTTGCCGATCGCATTGCCGCCGAATTCGGCGAACCACAGATTGTCGTCGGCATCGACCCGGCCGCGGCGCGGCCGCGAGAATGGCGTCGGTGTCGGATAGATCGTCAGCTGCCTGGTCTTGGCGTCGAGCTTGCCGATCTCGGAGCCGCCGAAAGCAAGCATGTAAAGATTGTTTTCGTGATCGGCCGGCATGCCATAGGCGGCGACCGTCCGGCCCGATAGATCTTTCACTGCGCCGAGATTCGTCCAGGTGCCGGTCTTGGGATCGAGCTGCAAGGTCGCATGCATGTCCTGGTCATTGCTCCAAACCTTGCCGTCGACCGAGGCATAGGTCGGCGTCACCATCGATTCCTGGGTGTGGTTGGCCTGCCAAGCCTTGGGAATCGGGTAGACAATGAATTTTTTGGTCTTGGTGTCGAAGCGCGCGATGCCGGTCTGATACATCATCGAGACCCAGAGACTGCCGCTCGGATCGGGCTCAAGATCGAGCGTCCCGGTCGGGAAGCCGGCCTTCACCATCGGTAGCGGATAATCCACCACCTTGCCGGTCTTGGGATCGAGCGAGCCGATGAATTGGTGGCCGAAATCGGCGTACCAGACCATGCCGTCGGCGGTGCGCACCACGTCATGCGGCTGCGCGTCGGGACGCTTGAGATTGTACTCGGTGATGATGACATGGGTCGCTTGTCCGCTCGGCCGCGCCGTGGTCTTGAACGGGAAGTTCCAGGTCGATTGCTTGCTGAGGTTGAGGGTGGTGATCCAATCGGCATAGGGCTGCAGTTGCGCCGGCGTGCCGAAGGGGCGCTGCACGCCGCCGACGGTGGGCTGCGGATGCGAGGGCACACTGCCCGGCGAATAGCCTGCCATGCGCAGGAAGATCGCCTGGAAGTCGTCCGCATTGTGGGTCGATTGGAAGATGCGCTGCAGCGAGTGGCACCCGTCGCAGTTCGACAGAAACTGCCGTTCCTTGTCGGTGCCGGGGGCGCTGATTATCCATTCGGCATCGGTGAGCTGGGTATAGAGCCGCGTCGTCTTGCGAAGCTTCAAATCGGCGGTGTTCGCCTTGCCGGCCGCGACCTCGGCACTCGGGAAGCCGTCGAGCTCGTAGCCGACGGCGCGGATGGCGAGATCGTATTTGCCGGGGCTGAGGCGCGCGGCCGGAAAGGCGTAATGGCCTTGCTCGTCGGTGACGACGGTGGTGGTGATGCTCGAGCCGGTCTTGGTCGCACTGACAAGGACGCCGCCCATCGCGCCCTCCTCGGCGGAGCTTATGGTGCCGTGCAGCGCTGCCGGGCCACTGTCGGCTGCCAGCGCAGCCCACGGCGCGGCAAGGGCCATGAGCAACAGAATCGCGACGAACCCGACGCCGAAACGCAGCCTAAGCATCACCCTCTCCCTCGATCGTCTCGTTAGTCGAAAACCTCCGAATTCGCTCTATCTACGCATCGCCACCGCCGGTTCAGGCCGGCTTGTATTTGCCGCTCAACTGCGGCGCCATCACATTCTCGAAGTTTTTTTCCTGACGCTCGAGCCGCGTCTCGCGCGTCCAGGTGCGTTTCAGGTCATCGCGCACCTTGATGGTCAGGCGGCCGAGGCCCTCCGTCTCGAGTTCGACGGTGTCGCCGTCCTGGAAGGCATTGAGACCGCGATGATTGGTGCCGGTGGCGAGGATGTCGCCGGGCTCGAGCGTATGGATCGAGCTGATGAACTCGACGCAACGCGGAATCTTGTGCGCCATGTCGCTGGTGTTGAAATTCTGCTTCAGCGTGCCATTGACCCACAGCCGGATCTGCAGCTTCTGCGGATCGCTGATCTCGTCGGCGGTGACGATATAGGGACCGATCGGCGCGAAGGTCTCGCGCGCCTTCATCTGATAGAAGGTGTTGCCGGCGGGCGGCAGGCCGCGCGCCGAGCCGTCGATGAAATTGACATAGCCGAAGATGTGGCCCATCGCGTCGGCGGTCTTCACATTGGCCGCGCGCTTCCCGATGACCAGCGCCACCTCGGCCTCGCCCTCGAAGACGTTCGCCGGCACGTCGGGCAGGATCATGGTCTCGCCTTGGCCGATGATGCTGTTGGGGGATTTCATGAAGGCGTTGATCGGCGCCGGCTCCTTGCGCGTGCCGTCCTCCATGTAGTTGACGGCCATGCAGTCGATGTTGTTGGGCTGCGGCAGCGGGGCGCGCAACTTAACGCTCGCCAGCGGCGCTCCTTTGCCCTTGGCGGCTGCCTCCTCGATCTTCTTGCGGTAAGTGCCCCAACGCTCGATGAGGCCGTTCATCAGATTGCCGGAATTGGTATGCGGAATGTCCTGCGCCGCGGCGGAGACGTCAACGATCGTATCGCCCTTGATGACGCCGAGACGGTAATCGTCGAAATAGCCGATTCTCATAGGTTCCTCCCGTTGTTGGCGCTTTTTACTCCCGCCGCTTCGGGGCGGCAAATCCCATCTTACGCGGCCTTCTCGACCACCTTGCCCCAATCCGCGAGCATCTCCATCTCGTGGCCGTTGCGCAGATGGATCGCGAGTTGGCTGAAACCCGCGGCGCGGAAGGCGCGGACATAGTCGACCAGCTCGGCTTCGGTTCCGGTGGTGGTCATGCCGCGAATGAGATCGGCCGAAAGGAGTTGCTCCTCTTCCGGACGCAGGAACATCAGATGCCCGCGGTGATTGGTGAGATAGCGCGCATCCGCCGGCTCGTAGGTCTTGTAGATCTCGATATAGCGATCATAGAGCGGCTTCAGATGCGGCAGCGGCTTGATGATAGAGCCAAGCTTGTCATGCTCGGCATAATCGTGGAACAGCATAGTGATCGACGGGCCGGCCTGAGCGCGGGCGCGCGGACTGTCCGCCGCTTCGCCGTCGCGGAGCACGCAGCCGCCGCAGAAGGTCGTGGTGTAGAGATCTTTCGTATCGCGTCCGGCCGCCTGCCAAGATTTGCGCATCGCTTCGAGCGCCATCGCGGCCTGTTGCGGCTTGCCGCCACCCGACAGCCAGCCGGTGCCGATCTTAGCGACGAGATCGCGGCCCTTAGGCCCAAAGGCCGAGATATGCGACGGGATCGGGTCGCTGATGTTGACGTAGCCTTTCTCGGGGTTGAGGAAGCGGACCTTATGCGGGCCGCCTTCCTCCGACCAGGTTGTGGTCTCGCCGCGCAGCAGCGCCTGCACGACGCGCAGATATTCCTCAAGCCGCGCCAGCGTGATCGCCGGCAGGCCCATGGTGCGGCGGCCGGTGAAGCCGGTGCCGAGCCCCATCACGATGCGTCCCGGCGCCAGCGCATTGAGCGAGGCGAGGGCGCTCGCCGCCACCGGCGCAATCCGGTTCGACGGAATCAGCACGCCGGTGCAGAGCTTGATCTTGCTGGTATGCATCGCCGCCGCGGCCATGGCGACGAAGACCTCGGCGTTGAGCAGATGGGTGTCGTAGAACCATGCATGGGTGAAGCCCATCTCTTCGGCGCGCTTGACCACCTTCCAGTGATGCGCCGAAGTCGCGAGTTGGATGCCGTATTCCATGCGCGCGTCTCCCTTCTGTTCTGTTTATAGCGTCACTTCGCGATCATAGCGTCGCGCCGGCGTGTCGATGGGCGGCAAAAGCGGCGCGGCGCCAAACGACGCGCGTCGCCGCTCCGGCGGCGCCGCTGCCGCGTAGAGCGTCGTGCGTTGCCACGCTTCGCGGTCAAGACCGCGGATCAGCGTTTCCATCGCTTCGGGGGGCATTTCCTGGCCATGCCTCGCGCCGGCGGCGCGGGTGATGCTTTCATTCATCAGCGTGCCGCCAAGATCGTTGGCGCCGGCGTTGAGGCAGAGCGCCGCACCTTCAGGTCCCATCTTCACCCAGGAGGTCTGGATGTTCGGGATCACCGGATGCAGCGCGAGGCGCGCGACGGCGTGGATCAACACTGTCTCGCGGAAGGTCGGACCGAGTCGGCAGCCGCCGCGGAGGTGGATCGGCGTCTCCATCGGTACGAAAGGCAGCGGCACGAATTCGGTGAAGCCGCCGCTCGCCTGCTGCTGGTGGCGCAGATGCAAGAGATGCCGCGCCCAATGCACCGGTCGGTCGACATGGCCGAACATGATGGTCGCGGTGGTCTTGAGGCCGAGGCGATGCGCGGTTTCGATTACCGACAGCCATTGCGCCGTCGTCACCTTGTCCGGGCAGATGATGGCGCGGACCTGGTCGTCGAGGATTTCGGCGGCGGTGCCGGGCAGCGAGCCTAGCCCCGCATCTTTCAACTCCGTCAGGAACTCGGCGATCGAGATGCCGAGCGTCGCCGCGCCCTGGGTAATCTCGAGGGGCGAGAAGGCGTGGACATGGATGCCGGGCACCGCCTCCTTGATCGCGCGGCAGATCGCGAGATAGGTCGCGCCGGTATAATCGGGATGGATGCCGCCTTGCAGGCAGACCTCGACCGCGCCGCGATCCCAGGCCTCGCGTGCGCGCCGCGCGATCTCGTCGAGATCGAGATCGTAAGGCCGGCCGCGCAGATTCTCGCTGAGCTTGCCCTTGGAGAAGGCGCAGAACTTGCAGCGGAAATAGCAGACGTTGGTGTAGTTGATGTTGCGTGTGACGACGTAGCTGACGCGCGCGCCGCAAGTCGCGGCGCGAAGCGCATCGGCGGCGGCGCAGACCGCGGCGAAATCGCTGCCGCGCGCCGCGAACAGCGCGGCGATCTCGCTTTCGCTCAAGTCGCGACCGGATGCGGCGCGGTCGAGGATCGGGCTCAACGCCGAGCTGCGGATGGCAGGCATGGGCGGTGGCGCGATCGTCGCGCCGGGCATCCACGTGTCGGCGCGCGCAAACCCTTCGCTATCCGATGCCCGCAACACCGGCGTGCGCAGCGCTGGCGCGATCCAGCGCTCGGGCGCGGCGACATAAGCTGGATAGATCGCCAGCCGATCGACCAGCACCTTGCCGGCGGCTTCGGTCTCGCGCGCGAGCGCGTCGAGCGCGGGCCAGGGCCGTTCGGGGTTGACGTGATCGGGCGTCACCGGCGAGACGCCGCCCCAATCGTTGATGCCGGCGTCGATAAGTTGCACCAACGCGCCAGCGGCGAGATTGGGCGGCGCCTGGATGTTCATCGCCGGCCCGAAGATCAGCCGCGCGACCGCGATCGTCCAAAGGTGGTCGGCGAGATCGGGTTCCACCGCGCCCGCCATTTTGGTGTCGGGCTTGGCGCGGAAATTCTGGACGATGATCTCTTGCAGATGATTGTAGCGCCCATGCAATTCGCGCAGCGCTAGCAGTGCTTCGATGCGTTCGGTACGCGTCTCGCCGATGCCGATGAGGATGCCGGAGGTAAAAGGCACGGCAGCCTCGCCCGCGGCAGCGATGGTCGCGAGCCGGAGTGCCGGTGCCTTGTCGGGCGAACCGAAATGCGGCCCGCCGCGGGTGCAGAGGCGCTCCGACGCCGATTCGAGCATCAGTCCTTGCGAGGCCGAGACTTCGCGCAGCCGCGCGACATCCGCGCCTTCCATCACGCCGGCATTGATATGCGGCAAGAGCCCGGTCTCGCCCAGCACCTGCGCCGCGATTGCCGCGAGATAGGCGAGCGTTGTCGCGTGGCCAAGTTGCGTCAGCTCCTCGCGCGCGGCCCGGTAGCGCAGCTCCGGCTTGTCGCCCAAGGTGAACAGCGCCTCGCGGCAGCCGGCTTCTGCCCCGGCGCGGGCGATCGCCAACACCTCGTCCGGCGTCAGGAACGCGCGGTGCCCGCGGCGCGGCGGATGCGCGAAGGTGCAGTAATGGCAGGAATCGCGGCAGAGCTGCGTTAGCGGGATGAACACCTTGCGCGAATAGGAGATCGTGCGGCCATGGCCCTTGTCGCGCAGCGCGCCGGCGACTGCCATCATGCCGGCGAGGTCATTGTCGTCGGCAAGGGCCAGCGCGTCGTGGTTCGATAGCGTCGTCATGCGGCACGGACCTGGTCGAGCAAGGCGCGCGCTCGTGTGTGCGAGGGCCGCGCGAGAAAGGCGGCGAGGTCTTCGGGCGTATCGATGTCGAGACCGATGCCGGAAAGGCGCAGGACCGTCGGCTCGATTCCTCGGGCGCGCGCGGCGTCGAGATGCGGGAAGAAACTGTCGTCGCCGAAGCGCAGCGGCACGGCATCGGCCGGCGCAGCAAGGATCGCATTCGAGCCGCGCTCGTCGCGTGCCGGCACGATGGTGAAGCGGCTGCCGCTGCGGTACACCGCGATCACGCGCTCGATTTCGGCAGCCGTCGCGAGCGGCACGTCGCCGGGGATGGTCAGCATCGCCGCGCCTCGCGCCGCCAGGCGCCGCGCCGCGCCCATAACCGCGGCGGTATGCCCGTCGTTGGCATCCTCGCCGGATATTTCAGCGCCATAGCGCGCCGCAAGGCGGCGCGCGGCCTCGTCGACCGTCACCAGCAAAATGCCGTCGAGGCCGCGTGCGGTGGCAAGCGCTGTCAACACGTCTTCGAGCATCGCGCGGGCAAGGTCGCGACGTAGGCTTGGCGACAGCGCCGCCGCGAGCCGCTGTTTGGCACCGGCGATCTCTTTGACGGGCACCACCGTCCAGATCGGCAGGGTCGCGCTCATGCCGCGGGCTCCAGCATGCGGTCGGCCGCTTGCAGCGCGATCCGTGCCAATGCTTCGCGATCGGCCAGCGTCTGCATCAGCGCTTTGGCGGGGATGATCGCGCAATCGAAGCCGCGGCAGCTTTCGACATCGGCGCGGTCGACGACATAGGCATCGAGCAGGTCACCATAGCGCCGTGCCACCGCGCGGGCGCTCGCCTCGATGCCCAGCTCCTGCATCATCTTCGCGGTCGGGCCTTTGACGGCACGGCCGCCGATGACCGGCGCCACGGCGATCACCGGTGCGGTGCTAGCACCCAGTGCCGCATGAATTCCGGGCAGCGCTAGGATCGGCTCGATGCTGATGAAAGGGTTGGAGGGGCAAATAATGACTGCGCGCAACGCCGGATCGCCGAGCGCCGCGAGGAAATCCGGATGCGGCTGCGAGGTGCTCGCGCCGCGGAATTCGATCGCGGAAATCGCGGGCTCGCAGCGCTGTCGCACGAAATAATCTTGGAACTCGACCCAGCCTTGCGCGGTCTTCACCCGGGTGCGCACGGCATCGTCGCTCATGGGCAGAATGCGCGTCGCGATGCCGAGCCGGCGCCGGAAATCATCGGTGATTTGGAACAGGCTTTCGCCGCTGCGCAAGCGCCGCGTGCGCTCGATATGGGTCGCGAGATCGCGGTCGCCGAGGCGAAACCAGGTCTCGCCACCGAGTGCCTCGAGCGCCGCCATGAAACGCCAGCTTTCGTCGCGCCGGCCCCAGCCGGTTTCGGGATTGTCGAGACCGGCGAGCGTATAGACCAACGTGTCGAGATCGGGCGAGATCGAAAGGCCGAGATGCTCGAAATCGTCGCCAGTATTGGCGATCACCGTGAGGTCGCCCGGAGGCAGGACACGACTCAAGCCCAAAGCGAGCTTGGCGCCGCCGACGCCGCCCGAAAGCGCGATGACACGATGCTTTTCCATTAGCGGAACAGGTCTTCTTCGGCGGGACGAATCAGCCGATCCGCCGGCTCGGTCGGTGCGGACCAGACGAGGCCTCGCACCAACACCGCCGGAATCGCTTCATCGGCCTGGCCCATCAGCAGGGAGGCGGCAGCGGCGATCTCGTCGGCAAAGCCGCTTTCGGTGACTCGCAAGGCACGACCGTAAAGATCGGGGCGGCCGCGCAAATCCATCAGTGCCGGCAGGCCGGCTGCGCCCAGCGCGATGCCGGTGGTGCCGCGCCGCCAGGCGCGGCCGAAACTGTCGCTGACGATCACCGCCGGGGCGAGCCCGAAATGTGTCGCGAGTTGTTGCCGCAAAGTGTTCGCCGATGCGTCCGGATTGTGCGGTAGGAGCAGGACAGGCTCGGTACCGATTGCCGGATCGATATTCGAGCGGTCGATTCCGGCATTGGCCATGACGAAGCCCAACCGATGCTCGACGATCAGCACGCCGGGCCGATGCCGCACCACCCGCCGGCTTTCATCGAGGATGACCTGGACGAGCCGCGGGTCCTTCTCCGTCTCGGCGGCGAGGCGCTGTGCCTCCGCGCCGGGTTCCACCCGTGCAAGATCGACGTAGCGGCCCTCGGCCTTGGAGACGATTTTTTGCGCGACGACGAGGACATCCCCCGCCGTTAGCAGCTTGGCAATGCGGCGCTCGATCGCCGCGGCGAGCAGCGCCGACAAATCGTCGCCGGGCCGCACGAGCGGGACGTCGGACAGCGCGATCAAAGAGACCGTGTCGGTCATGGCTCGCTTCGTAGCAGGGAACCGGCGGCCGGCAAAGCGACGGTAAGCCTCGCGACGATTCCCGTTGCTGTCAATCGCCGCGCCGCCGATGATGCGGGCGAATAGCGGCAGGTTGCGGAGAAAGGCATGGCTGAGCGATCGACGGTCGCGATCATCGGCGGCACCGGGGCGGAAGGCAGCAGCATCGCGCTGCGCCTTGCCAAAGCCGGGCATCGCGTGACGATCGGCTCGCGCGATGCGGCGAAAGCGCAAGCGGTGGCGGCCCAGCTGACGCGTCTGCTCGGCGGGGTCGAGATTGGCGGCGCCGATAATCGCGATGCCGCGACAGCGGCGGAGCTCGTCGTCCTGACCGTGCCGTATGCGGCGCAGCGCGCGACTATCGAAGAAATCCGCGACCAGCTCATCGGCAAGATCCTCGTCGATGCCACGGCGCCGCTCGTGCCGCCGCGGGTCAATCGCGTACAGCTGCCGGCAGGCGGCTCGGCGGTCGCCGCGATTCAAGCGCTGCTTGGCGAGGCGACGCGCGTTGTCTCGGCCTTTCAGAACGTGTCGGCGGAAAAGCTGCGGCGGCTCGATCATGGGGTCGATTGCGATGTGCTGGTCTGCGCCGACGACGCTGTCGCGCGGCAGGCGGTGATCGATCTCATCGCCTCGATGGGGCTGCGCGGCGTCGATGCCGGGCCGCTCTGCAACTCGGCGGCGGCCGAGGCGCTGACCTCGCTGCTGATCTGGATCAACCGCAAATACAAAGTGCCCGGAGCCGGCATCCGCATCACCGGAATCGCGACCTAAAACCGCCTCAGCCGAGGCTGGGATCGAGGATGATCTTGCCCGTGGCCGGCGAGGATTCGACCAGGCGATGCGCCGCGACCGCCTGGCCCAGCGGCATCACGCGCTCGACCAGCACGCGCATCTTGCCCGCGGCCGCGTCCTCGAGTGCGGGCATCGCATCCTCGCCGCGGCTCATTGGGCTGCCCATGAGAGTGATGCGGTGGTCGTAGACGTGGAAGAAGTTCACCGGCACCACCGGGCCGCCATGCGCGCCGGCGGTGACGAGCCGGCCGTCATAGCCCAGCGCGTCGATCGCGGCCGCAGTGGTCTGCGGATTGGCGATGTTGTCGTAGACGAGGTTGACACCCTTGCCTTCGGTGATGCGCAGGATCTCGGCTTTGAGATCGGCGTTCTTGTAGTTGATCGTATGGTCGGCACCGAGCTCGCGGCCGAGCCGCGCGCGCTCCTCGGAGCCGGCGCAGGCGATCACCTTTGCACCGCGATTCTTGGCGAGCTGGATGCCGATCGAGCCGAGATTGCCTGCCGCCCCCATCACCAGCACCCATTCGCCGGCTTTGAGCTTGCCCATATGGACGAGCAGGTTCCAGGCGACCGGCGCGTGGCGCGCCAAGACGCAGGCATCGGCGAAAGAGACGCCCTTGGGCACGACGCAGGTCGCAAAGACCGGCGCCTTGGTGAATTGCGCGTTCCCGCCCCAGCAATGGATGCCGAACATCTTGCGCTCGCCGAGGCCTTGGAAGACGGCGACGGTGTCGCCGACCTTGCGGTCGGTGACGCCCGGCCCGACCGCGGTGACGATGCCGACCGGATCGACGCCGCCGACATGCGGCAATTGCACCTTGCGCTGCGGCTGCTTGCCGGCGCGCACCGCGACGTCGAGCACGCGGTTGACCGAGCAGGCGTGCACTTCGATCGCGACCTCGCCGGTCCCGGGGACGGGCTCCGGCACGTCCTCGTAATGCAGGACCTCGGGCGGGCCGAAGTCGCGATAGATCATCGCTTTCATGAACGGGCCCGCCCGATACCGCTACCGCTCTTCAAAGCCGCGACTTGACCTTGTCGAGCTTGAAGAGCTTCCTCGCATTGTCCTCGAGGATGAGCTTCTTGTCGCCGGCCGACAGCCAGTCGAAGCCTTTGATCATCGGCGCGATGTCGTCCATGTAGCGGCCGGTCGCGGGATTAGTCGCCGAGCCGGTGCCGGGGCATTCAGTCGCGAAGAGGCAGCGGTCGGCGCCGACCGTCTTGATCAAGAGCTCGAGCGCGAGCGGCGTGTAGAGCGTGGTGTCGAACCACAGATTGCGCATCCGCTCCGAGAATTTCTTACCGTGGCCACCGCCGCGCAAAGTCGGCGCCTCGAACCGGCCGAGCTGGTAGGGGATTGCGCCGCCGCCATGCGGGATGATGAATTTCAAGGTCGGGAAATCGTCGAACACCTTGGAATTCAGCAAGCTAACGGTGGTGAGCGTCTCTTCGTTGATGAAATGGGTCGAATAGCTGGTGCGCTCGGATTTCGAGCCGACGCCGTGCAGCATTGCCGGCATGTCGAGCTCGCAGAGCTTCTCGTAGAGCGGATACCAGTAGCGGTCGCCCATGCCCGGCGCTTCCTTGCCGGAATTCTCGTAGGGATCGGAATTGACGAGGCAGCCGACGAAGCCGAGCTCTTTGACGCAGCGCTCGAGCTCGGGCAGCACGATGGTGATCGGCTCGCCCGCGACCTGCGGCAGCATCAGCACGCCGGCGAAACGGTCGGGATAGAGCTTCACCGCGCGATCGATGATGTTGTGGCATTCCTCGTGGAACCACTGCACGATCTTCGCCGGCCGCTCGCTATGCATCATCTGGAAGGGCCGCGGCGAGATGAGCTGGAAATCGGTGCCGTGCTTGTCGAGAAGATCGACATGGCCGGCGCCGAAGGTCTCCTTCGCGTGATAGCTTTCGCGAATCTGGTCGTCGCTGACCGTGACCTTGCCGCGGCCATGCGCGCCCCGCCCCGCCAGTTGCACCGCCTTATAGGCCCAAAGCTCGGCCGGCGCGCTCATATGGCCGTGTACGTCGATGATCATGGAGTCCTCCTCTCCTTTTGACCGCACCTTGACGCGGTCGTTGTCGTTCTAGAATTCGTAATCGATCTTGTGCATCTGCGGCAGCGGCGCCTTGATCGCGAAAGATTCCTTCGCGAACAGGTCTTCGAGCTTTGGCCGCGGTCCAGTCAGCACCTGATCGTGCACAAAGCCGACCAGCGTGTCGTAGTTGCGCTTGTTGAGGTCGCTGAAGCCGTATTCCCAGGGGTCGTTGCCGAGCCGGTTGCGCTCGTCTTCCCAATAGGTCTGCCAGAAGGCGAGCGGCACGTTGCGTGGGTTGGCGAGCCGCTTGAAAGCGAGTTGCTTCGCCTCCTCGAAAGCCAGCGTCAGGCTCTCGACCACCCAGGGATGTTTCTCGACGATCGCGGTCGGCACCGTCGTCACGTGCATGATCGGGAAGAAGCCGGTGCGGCGGTAGTAATCGAGCTCGACCTCTTTGTAATGGGGCCATAGTCGCGCGATGCGCGGATCGCCTTGCGCGCAGGCCTGGCTGACATTGGGCTGGATGATGGCGTCGACCTCGCCGGCCAGCACCATCGCCTCGACCTTCTTTCCTTTCGGCACGACCTCGATCTTCACGTCCTTCGGCGCTTGTTCGGAAGCTTCGTCGAGCGTCTCGATTACCCAGGTGATCGAGCGATGCGGCGCGCCGTGTTCTCCGAGATGACCACGCATCCAATAGGCGGCGGCGGCGCCGATGGTGCGGCAGGCAACGCGGCGGCCGGCGAGATCGGCGGCGCTGCGGATGTCCTTACCGGTGTTGACGTAGATGAAGCCATGGCGGAAGCGGCGATGCAGGAACACCGGAATCGCGGTGATGTCGTCGCGGCCATGCGCCTTCTGCACCACGTAATGGCCGCCATTGTATTCGTTGATGTCGCAGGCCTTGCCATGCGCGACCTGGTCGTGGATGCCGCGCGTGCCGGGATAGCCGCCGATCACCAGCTCGATGCCTTTCGGCTGCACCGTGCCATCCTGCAGCGCGCGCACGATCTCATAACCGCCGGTCATCATGGTGAGGCGCAGCTTGCCGGCGGCGCGTTTCGCTTTGGGCGCTGCTGTCTTCGCGGCTGCTTTCTTGCGCGCCGGTGCGGCGCGGCGTGCTGCCGCCTTTTTCGCTGTTTTCTTCGCTTTCTTCTTCGCGGCCATGATCTATTCCGAAACTCCTCGGTATCGCTTCAGTGACGCGTCTCGTCGCGCAGGAAATCCAGCCGCCGGAACAGCTCGCGGTCGGTGATCTGGAAAAGCCGCGCCTTGTCGCTCGAGGCGCGATGGCTGATCCATTGCCCGTGCGGCAGGGTGAAGATGTCCTTCGGGCCCCAATTGATCGTGTCGTCGCCGACGCGCGATTGGCCTTCGCCCTCGGCGACGACGCAGGCGGCGTTGCTGTTGGTGCGATAGGCAGTGGTCTCGGCGCCTTTCGTCAGGCCGAGCACATAGCAATCGATGGTCGACAGCACCGCGCCGCCGGTGGTCGGGTTGGTGTAGCGCAGCCGCCGCGCGCCGTCGGCGTCGGGCGCCGTCGCTTCAAGCGCCTTCACCGCGGCGTCCCAGGGATAGCGGAACATCGGTGACCAGCTCGTCGGGGCCGAAGGCTTCGCGGGCGCGAGACCGGCGGCGAAGACTTCATCCGCCGGCGGCGGCGCCAGGCCGCGCACCGGACCGGGCTCGAAGACGCGGTTCTCGAGATAGCCATGCACCGGCACGTCGAGCGAATCGACCCAGACCGAGCGCTCGGGGGTATCGTTGACATGCTCGTGCCAGGTCATGCCCGGCGTCAGGATCAGATCGCCTGGCAGCATCGGGCAGGGCTTGCCTTCGACGATGGTGACGGCGCCCTTGCCCTCGAGCACGAACCGCAGGGCATGCATCGTATGGCGATGCGGCCGCGCCTTCTCGCCGGGCATCAGCACCTGCAGATTGACCGAGAGGTTGGGCGCCGCGCCGGAGCGGTTGGTGCCGGCGAGCGCAGGGTTGGCGAGGATCAGCACGCGCCGCTCGGCGTCGTCCATGTTGACCGCCTTGGCCGCGTCGCCGATCAGGGGATTCATCTCCTGCCAGCGCCAGATATGCGCGGGCACGACCGGCAGATTCGGCCGCAGCTCCTGGTCCCACATTGCGATGACGTTCGAGGCAGCGAATTTGTCGCGCAGCTCGGCCATTGCCCTACCTCCCACTTTAAGCTTTCCGCCCCTCGGGCGATTGTCCTTGCTTCGCGCCGCGAAAGCAATCTTTGGCCGTGCCAATGCCTGTGCCTGCGACGGTTGGCCGAAGCCCATCGTTGACCGGCCGGGATGCCCACCTTACCGTCGTTTCCATGAGTGCCGATGTCATTCCCGTTTTGATTGCCGGCGGCGGGCCGGTCGGACTGGCGCTGGCGATCGAGCTCGGCATGGCCGGGATTCCCTGCACCGTGGTCGAGAAGAGGGATGGCTCGATCTCGATCCCGAAAATGAGCGGGCTTTCGATCCGCTCGATGGAATTCAACCGCCGCTGGGGCATTGCCGAGGTTGTCCAGAATTCGGGCTGGCCGAAGACCCATCCGCAGGGCCTCATCTATTGCACCAGCATGGTGGGCTTCGAGCTGGCGCGGCATCACGTGCCCGCCTATGTCGACCAGAAGCTGCCCTATACGCCCGAGCCGCGCGTTGCCTGCGCGCAGATTTTTTACGATCCGATCCTCTTGGCGAAAGCGCGCTCGCTGCCGTCAGTGACCATCCGCCACCTGACGAGCCTCGAGAGCTTCGCGCAGGACGCGGACGGCGTCACCGCGACGGTAACCGACCGCAAAACGGGACGCGTCGAAACCTTGCGCGCGCGCTATCTCATCGGCTGCGACGGCGCCGACGGCACCGTCGTGACGGCGCTCGGCTTCGGCTATGAGGGGCTCGGCCTCGTCGCCAACAGCGTCAACGTGTTCTTCCGCTCGGCGGAAATGATGAAGATCCACGACAAGGGCTGGTCGCGGTTCTTCCGCTTCACCGATGCCGGCGGCACCTGGGGAGAGATCATCGGCATCGACGGCAAGGAGCTCTGGCGGCTGTCGGTGCTGAAAGCCGATCCGGCTTTCGACGGCGATCGCTATCTGCGGCGGTTGTTGGGCCGCGCGGACGTGCCTTACGAGATCCTCTCGGTCATGGCCTGGGAACGGCGCGAGCGTGTCGCCCAACACTATCGCGACCGCCGTGTCTTCATTTGCGGCGATGCCGCGCATCAGAACTCGCCGACCGGCGGGCTCGGCCTCCACACCGGCCTTGCCGATGCTGTCGATCTCGCCTGGAAGCTGATCGGCACGTTGCGGGGCTGGGGCGGTCCAGGGCTGCTCGACGCCTATGAGGCGGAGCGCAAGCCGATCGCGCTCTTAAACGTCCATGCCTCGACCGACGAATTCGTGCTCTTGGCCGATCTCCCCGGCGGACCCGAGATCGCCGAGGACTCGCCGGCGGGCGCGGCGCTGCGCAAGCGCTGGGCCGAGGCCTATCGCGCCGCCAACGGCGCGCGCGGCCCGACCTTCACCGAGAATCTGCGGCTCGGCTATTACTACGAGCCTTCGCCGATCTGCGTGCCCGACGGGACGCCGCCGATCCCCTACGAGACCGAGGAATTCGTGTCCAGCGCGCGGTCCGGCACGCGCGCGCCGCATGCCTGGCTTGGCGAGAAGCGCTCAATCCTCGACTTGTTCGGCAACAACCGCTTCATGCTGCTGCGGCTCGGCGCCGATCCGCCTGAGGCCGGCCGGCTTGCCGATGCGGCGGCGACGCGGGGCATACCATTCGCGATCGTCGACCTGCCCGACCCGAAGCTGATCGAGCTTTATCAGCGGCAGCTCGTGCTGGTGCGGCCGGATGGGCATGTCGCCTGGCGCGACGATGCGCTGCCCGGCGATCCGCTCGCACTGATCGACCGCGTCCGCGGCGCCGGTCACTGATCGAAATTCAGCGTAACGTGCTGGGTCGTGCCGCTGCTCGTCGCGATCATGCGCGTCGCCAGCCGGCGCATCATCATCACCGCGAGCCGAGTCAGCTGCTTCTCGTCGTCGAGCAACTCTTGCGGCGAGGGCGCCGGCCCGCGCGTTGTTAGCGCCTCGCCCACATAGGTCAGCATCAGATCGAGGCGGTATTCGTCGAAACGGAGCGCGAAGCGCGCGCTTTGCCCGTGCATCATCACCAGCGGCAGGCATTCCGCGGCTTCGATCATTGCATTGACGACGCGCGCCATCACGTCGCGCCGCGCGCCCCATTTGCCGCCCTGGTCGTGACCGAAATGCTCGAGCTTCGCCAGCTCGTCGATCCCGGGCGTGAAGGCGATCTCGGCGGTCTTCTTGATGCCGATGCGGAAGACAAGATTGAGCAGCAGCGCCGTCAGCAAGCCGAGCACCATTGGCGAGCTCACCGCCGGCAGCAGGAAAGCGGGCGCGGCGGCATAGAAAGTGGGGAAGAGATAACGGCTGAAGCCGAGCAGCAGCGCGGCGCCGATGACGACGGTGCGCCGACCATCCATCAACCGGCTGGTAATGACCTGCATGCCGCTCAGCATGATGAAGCAGGCGGTGAAGATCAGGATCGCGCCCATCAGCGGCCGCGGCATCAGCGCGATGAGGTCGCTGACCGGCGGCAGGAACGAGATCACGATGAACAGCACGCCGGTGGCGTAGCCGACCACGCGCGAGGTTACGCCGGTCGCGATCGACAAGCCGACCGAGCCGGAAAAGCTGTTGACACCAACGGTGCCGAGCAACCCCGCGACGATCGTGCCGAGCCCGTCGGCGGCGATTCCGTTGCGCAGCGTTGCCATGTTGGGCCGCTGCCAATTGGCGTCGTTGATCTTCTGGCAGGTCGTGATGTCGCCGATCGCGCGCAGCGAACAGGCGATGGCGCTGACCGCGAAAGGCAGCATCAAGGCGGCCGAGATCGTCGGCCAGCCGAAGCCAGGCAATGGCGGAAAGACTGCTGTTGCCGGCGACAGACGCGCTGAGGAGAAATCGATCATGCCGGCGAAGACCGCGACGGCGTAGCCGAGCGCCAGGCCGATGAGGCAGCAATAAAGCCGCAAGCTCTTCGAGCCCCAAACGTTGAGCGCCACCATCACTCCGATGCAGGCGATGCCAAGCAGCGCCTGGGTGCCGGCATCGGCGCCCATCGCCTCCCCGGCGGCGGAGACGCCGGTGATGAGGTTGAAGCCGAGGACGCCGAGGGTGAGACCGATCATCAGCACGGCAAAGCCGGCGATCTCGGTCGGCAGATAGGGGCGCAAGCGCTGGACAAGCTGGCTGAGGACGAGCTCGACCGCGCCGGCGAATATGGTCATGCCGCAGACCAGCGGCCAGCCGCCCGTCTTGGCGGCGGTGATGCTCACCGGCAGATAGGCGGCGGTGAAAACCGACGGCAGGAGATAGCCGGAGCCAAGGAAACGCGAGCGATAGCACAGCAGCAAGGTCGCGATACCGAGCGTCAGCAGCGAGATCGACATCACCCGCTCGGTCATTTCCCGGGACGCGCCGGCGGCGTCGAGCACGAGCAGCGGAAAGATCGCGCCGATGCTGCCGATCACCATCACATGCTGCAGCGCCGAGACCAGCAGCGGCAGCGCCGGTGGCCGCTCGTCGACCGCATAGACGAGATTGCTCGGCCGCACCGCCGGCTCGCGCTTTTCCGCCGGTTTTGCGGCGGCTTTCTCGCCGGGTAACAGCGAACGAAACAGGACGGTCACGGCGATCCCCCTTATCGACGATCTTCCCATCTTTGTTCGCGCCGAGGTAGAATTTTCTTCTGGTATTGCAGCTTGCGCGGGGCGGTCATGGAATTGAATGAATCGCAGGTCGGAAATACGCTGGTCTTGCGGATCGTCGGCCGCGTCGACAGCTCGGTCGCAAAACAGCTCGAGGAAAAGGTTCGCGACCTGATCGGGCGCGACAGCCGCATCGTTGTCGATCTTTCGGCGATGGATTACGTCTCGAGCGCCGGGCTGCGCTCGTTTTTGACGCTGGCCAAAGGCGCGCGGGCCAAGAACCAGCGGCTCGCCCTCTGTGCGATGCGGCCGGACATCGACGAGATCTTCGATCTCGGCGGCATCAAGGAGCTGTTCGAGATCTTCGAGACGGTCGATGCCGCCGCAACGCGGCTGACCTGACCGGCTCCGTGACAGCGGACTCGCCGACGGTCGATCGTTCCGCGCTCGGCGTGCCGCGCGGCTGGCGTGGCTGGGTGCTGCTGAACCTCGCCGTCTTCGTTATCTATTCGATCGCCGGTCTTGTGGTGTTCGTGGTCGGCATCGGCGCCGCCGATACCAGTCCGATCTATCCTCCCTCGGGCATCGCCGTCGCGGCGGTGCTGATCTTCGGCCCGCGGGTTTGGCCGGCGCTCTGGTTCGGCAATTTCTTCAACGGCGCGCCGCTTTTTTGGGCGCCGGATACCAGCCTTCTGACGGCGATCGTCGCCAATATCGGCGGCGGCACGGCAGCGGTTGTCGAAGCGCTGGGCGCGGCGGCGCTAATGCGCCGGCTGAGCGGCACCTGGCATCCTTTCGACCACGCCTACGACGCGGTGATCTTCCTCCTGGTCGCGTCCATCGGCGGCGCGGCCTGCGCCGCCGTGATCGGTGTCGGCACGTTCTGGTTGACCGGCGTCACGCCGACCGATCAGTGGTTCATTACCTTCGTGACCTGGCTGCTGGCCGACGCCGCCGGCATCGCCGTCTTCGGGCCGCTCGTCCTCGCCTGGTATCGCGAGCGTCCGTTCCTCGATCGCCGGTTGGCCGAGACCGTGGCGGCGGTCTCGGCCGCGGTGCTGGCCATCGCTGCCGTGGCCTACGCCACCGGCTATCCGATCGACTATCTCTACCTGCCGGTTCTGCTGTGGGCGGGGTTCCGAGCCCAGGCGCGCGGCGTCACTTTTGCCGCCGCGACGATCAGCGCCGTCATCATCGTCGCCACCGCCCACGGCATTGGCTCCTTTGTCGGCAAGACAGACGACCAGTCCTTCCTGCTCGTCGAAGGCTTCATGGCGGTGATCACTTTCACGGGCGTGCTGGTCGTCGCTGTACGGGCGCAGCAGCGGGCCGCCGAGATCGCGCTCGAAGCCTATAACCGGACTTTGGAGCAACGGGTCGCCGAGCGCACTGCCGAGATCGCCGAGAAGAACCGGCTGCTCGAGGAGAAAGAACAACGCATCGACGACGATCTCTCGCTCGGGCGTACGCTTCAGGCGGCGATTCTGCCGACTGATTTTCACAGCTTCGAGCGCACCAGCGTTGCCGCCGCGATGCGTCCCGCTTACGAGATGGGCGGCGATTTCTACGACGTGTTCCGGATCGGCGAGAAACGCATCGGCCTCGTCGTCGCCGACGTCTCGGGCAAGGGCGTCGCGGCAGCGTTTTTCATGGCGGTCGCGCGCACGATGCTGCGCGATGTCGCGATGAGCGGCGCTGCGCCGGCCGATTGCGTTGCGCGCGTCAACGAGACGCTCTGCACCGAGAATCCGATCGATATGTTCGTGACCCTGTTCTATGCCGAGCTCGACGAGGAGACAGGCGAGGTCGTCTACGTCAACGCCGGACATTGCGAGCCGGTAATCGCCAGCACCGCCGCGGGCGCCCGGCTGCTCGCCCGCACCGGCAATCCCGCGCTTGGTGTCATCCCCGGAAAGCGATTCGACGCGCGGCGCTTCACTCTCGCGCGCGGCGAGACGTTCTTTCTTTATACCGACGGCGTGACCGAGGCCTTCAGTCCCGAAGGCGCTCTCTTCGCCGTCGAGCGCCTTCTCACCGTCGCCGCGGCCGAAGCGGGCGATCCGCCGCGCGAATTGCTGCTCGCGGTGATCCGCAGCGTCGATGCTTTCGCGAACGGCGCGGTGCAATCGGACGACATCACTTGCCTCGCGGTCCGTCGCGCGGGTGCGTAAGCGGCGCTACTTCGTCCAGGCGAAATCGCCGACTTCGGTAGCGATCGGGCTTGTCCGGTCGTCGAGGATCTGCACGTCCTTGCTATGCAGCATGACCAGCGGCAGATCGGCGATGGGCAGGATGTAATTCATCTTGTTGATCTGATCGATGCCGGTCTGATAGATCGCGCGCCGCTTCACCTCGTCGCTTTCGAGGGCGCCGGCCCTTTGCGCCGCCTGGATCACGGGATCATTCCAGTAATCGCGCGTCTCGTTGAAGAAAAGATCGAAGATATTGTCCATATCGGGCTGCGCGCCGGTCGGATAAAAGCCGAGAAACGCGGTCAGCTTGCCGGCACCACGCAGGCCGACATAAAGCGAGATCGGCAGTGGCCGTACGCTCGCGCGAATGCCGACCTTGCGCAGCATGCCGGCGATCGCCTCGCCGATCTCCTTGACCGGTTCGTGGACGTCGAATTCGAGATCGAAGCCGTCGGGATAGCCGGCCTCGGCAAGCAGCTTCTTCGCGTCGTCCGGATTGTAAGACGGCGGCGTGGTCGACGAGGCGCAGCCGACATCGGCATCGACGCAAAGCCCATCGAGGATCTGGGCGATGTCGCCGCCCGGGATGACCGTCTTCGCCAGTTCCTCGCGGTCGATCGCTTCCATGAAGGCTTTGCGCACGCGCTGGTCCTTCATGACCTTGTTGTCCGAGCGCCCAAGCGCGTCGAGCGTGACGTAGAGCAAGAGACCCGCATGTGTCGCGGTGATCCGCGCATTTGGCATCTGCGCCATCCCGCGCGCTGTGTCCGCTGTCACATTGCGGATCACGTCGATGTTGCCGGTCATGAATTGCGCGATCTGCGTTTGCCGGTCCGGGATCGGCATGACGATAACGTTCTTAATTGGCGCGCGATGCAGCGCGTCTGGACCTTTGTCGTAATAATCGTCGAAACGTTGCAGCACCATTTTCTGCTGGTCGAGCGAAACGACCCTGTAGGGCCCGGTCGCGATCGCACCGAGCCGCCCGTAATCCGCCTTGTTGTCGAGCTTCGCCAGGACCTTCGAATCATAGATATCGAAGCGATAGGCGATAGTCTCGAGCTCGGTGGCAAAGGCGCGTTTCGCGGTGATGCGGACCTTGTAGCGGCCGAGCTTCTCGACTTTGTCAACCCAGTCGTAAAGATTCTTGAAGCGCAGCGATGTGTTCGGATCTTTGATGAAGTTGATCGTCGCGACCACGTCGTCGGCATCGAAATGATCGCCGTTGTGGAACTTCACATCGTCGCGCAGATCGAATTCGAAGGTCTTGTCGTCGATCTGCTGCCACGATTTGGCAAGGCGCGGCACGAATTTATGCGCGCGCTCGTCATAGCTAATCAGCGTTTCGTAGACATTGCGGAAGAACACCGCGGCTTCGTCGAGCGGAAACTGGTAGGGATCGAGCGTGCTCCACCAATCATTGACGGCATAGCGCAGGGTGTCGTCCGCTTTGCCCGCATAGGCAGGCGTCGCGATGAGAAAGCCGATCGCGCCAAGCGCGGCAAATCCGCGCCGCAATGAGGCCATCGTTATCCTCCCTCCTTGCCCAGGCCGGTCAGATCTGCGCCAGTTCCTTCGGCCGGTCGACCAAAAGATGCAGCTTCTCCGGGGGACGGCGCCAGGCCTTGATCGACTTGCCTTCGGCGATCTTCTTGAGCTCGCGTTCCCAGAGCTTGCGCAGAAGGATGATGCCCTTGTCCGACTGACCGAGCCAATCGCGGCTGCGATCGACGATGCGGCCCTGTCCCGCGAGCGCGACATTGTCCTGGACGACGAAGAGGCCGGGATAGTTCGGATCGATGTCCTGGATGCGGGTCTTGCCGGTAAGGATGTCCTCGGTCAGCTGGTTGGGATCGGGATCCATCTTCGGCCGCACGCCTTGCCGCGCGCCCGCAGAGCTCGCGGGCCGTACCGCGACGCTCAGCGTCTGCATGTTCTCGTCGTCGACCGGTACGCGATAAGCGAGATAGACCGTCCAATGCGGCTGGTCGGGCGAGGGCGGCAGGTCGAGGAAATGGACGTTGGGCATCATCCAATGCGCGGTGCGCGTGGCATTGGCGCCACCGCCGGTGCGCGCGCCGATGCGGAGGATGCCGTAATCGGTCTCCGACACGTCAATCTCGGGCAGCTCGTTGAGGCCGTAGCTGTCGGTCGAGACGCGATGGACGAAATGCACATGGGTCTCGTCGAGATCGTTCTCGATGCGCTGGAAATAGTTGCAGGGCACGGTATGGCGGTTCGCGACCAGCACGCCTTCGGCTTCCTCCATCTCGGGAAAGCGCGGCAGCTCCGGCGCTTCACCCTCGCCGAGATAGGCGAAGATCAGGCCGAGATATTCCCGCGTCGGATAGGCGCGCGCTTTGACCTTGGCGGCGAAGCTTGCTTTCTCGGCGGGCTGCTCCCGGCACTGGCCGTCGCCGTCGAATTTCCAGCCGTGATAGAAGCAGCGGATGCAGTCGCCCTCGACCCCGCCGAGCGCCAGCGAGGTCTGACGATGCGGACAGCGATCCTCGAGCACATAAGGCGTGCCGCTGTCGCCGCGATAGAGCGTGAAATATTCACCGAGCGCCCGAATGCGCACCGGCCGGCCGGGCTTCAGTTCGTTGGCGATATAGACCGGCTGCCAGAAATGGCGGATGAAGCGGCCGGCGAGCGTGCCCGGTCCGATATGCGCGAAATCGCTGTATTTGCTCGGCTTCATCCGTCTCCTCCGTGACCCACGCGGATTATCCCCGATGCGCCGGGTCGAGAAAAGACCGCAGCAGCCGGACGCAGTCCTGGGCATGCGAAAACGGCAGCCCATGGCGCGCATGCGGGAAAATATGGAGCCGGGCGTCGGGCAGCAGCCGTTGCAGCGCCTCCGCGACCGGCACCGGGATGAACGGGCTGCCGTCGGGATGGAGCAGCAGCACGGGGCAGGCGATCTGCCCAAGCTCGGGCGAGAGATCGGCACCGACCAGCACGCCGAGCGCGTTGAGGATCGAAGCCCGCGGCCAGGCTTCCTGCTGCGCCGCGAACCGGGCCCAGCACTCGGACGACAGCGCGCCATCATGGAAGCGGTCGCGCATGAAGATATCGGACCAGGCCTTGACGCCGCCTTCGTCGAGCTGCCGTCGCCATTGATCCACGCGCTCGATCGAGGCCCCGAGATGCGCGCCGTTGCTGACCGTGAGGGTCGCGATCCGCTCCGGCCGTGCCAGCGCTGTGGCGAGACCGATCGTGCCGCCGATCGACTCGCCGACGAGATGGAAGCGCTTCAAGCCGGCGGCATCGGCGACCGCGAATACGTCGCCTATCAGCTCATCGAGCGGCCAGGCGTCGTCCGGCGCCGGGATATGCGACCGGCCATAGCCGCGCATGTCGAAAGTGACCATGCGATAGCGGTCGGCCAGCGCCGGAAGCCAATCGCTCCAGATGCCGGCCGATGCGCCGATGCCATGATGGAAGAGGATCGGATCGCGCGCGGTCTCTCCTGGCGCGACCCGGTCGATCACCTCGAAATGCAGCGCACCATGTGTCGTTGAGGCGAGCGGCATCCTGCCTAGGCGCGGCCCCAAAGTTGCTTCGTCGCGCGGCGCGCGCCTTCGGCCATCGCCTCGAACTTCGCCCAGCAGACCGAGGGATGGCCGACGCGCGTGCCGATGCCGCAATCGGTGCCGGCGAGCACGTTCTCGCGTCCGACCAGCTTGGCGTAGCGCACGAGGCGTTGCGCGATCAGGTCGGGGTGCTCGAGGAAGTCGGAGTAATGGCCAATGACGCCGGGAACCAAGGTCGCATCCGTCGGCAGCTTCACCTGCTCGAACACATTCCATTCATGTTCGTGGCAGGGATTCGACGCCTCGATCGAGAAGCTACCGGCATTGACGCGGAAGATGATGTCGGCGATGTCCTTGAGCGGGATGTCGTCGTGATGCGGCCCGTGGAAGCTGCCCCAGCAGACATGCAGCCGCACCTTCTCTTTCGGGATGCCTTTCAGCGCCTGGTTGAGCGCCTCGACGCGCAGCACCGCGTATTTGCGATAGTCGGCGACGGACATCTGCGGCAGGCAGTTCCAGCCATCGGGCAAATCGGGATCGTCGATCTGGAGCTGAAAGCCGGCATCGACGATCGCCTGATATTCCTCATGCATCATATCGGCGATGGCAAAGACGAACTCTTCCTCGTTCTTGTAAAATTCGTTCGCCATCCAATGCTCGATCGTGCCGGGCGTGTTGGCCGGCAGATAGGTCTCGGCGACCTTCACGCCGGCGGTCGCTGCCTTGAAATTATCGAGATCGCGCTTCAGATCGGCCTGCCCGATATAGCGCAGCTTCTCGATGCAGACCGGCCGCGTCTGCGTGCCCTGCTGCTGCAGCCGGGCGCGGGGATTGGCCGTCGATTCGAAATAGTCGGGGAACTTGGTGCGGTCGCGCGCCGTGATCTCGAGGCGGCGATGTTCGGTCGTGGGCCGCGCTTCGTAGCCGGCGATGCGCAGCCGCACATAATCGGTGAAGTTCGACTTCGACAGCTCGCCGTCGTTGATGCTGTCGAGCCCACTCTTGATCTGCTGCTGCACGGTCTCGGCGACCGCCGATTTGAGCCGCGCCTCGAGCGCCGTCTGGTCGACGGCCTCGCCGCGCGATTTCGCCATCACCATGGCGCGCAGATCGGTCGGCCGTGGCAGCGAGCCGGCATGGGTGGTCATGATTCGATCGGTGCTGTAAAGCGTCGGCATCAGTTGCTCCAATAAAAGTCGCGGATGTGGTTGTCGATCGGGCTTAAGGGGTCTGGCGTGATCTTCACGTCCTTGGTCGAGACGAAGACCATCGGCAGGTCGGTCAGCGGCATGATGTCATTCATCTGATTCACGCGGTCGATCGCGCCCTTGTAGATGTCGACGCGTTTCTCCTGGTCGAACTCCGCCGCGCCGGCCTTCTGCGCCTGCTTCAAGACGGGGTCGTTCCAATAGTCGCGGTTGCCGTCGAAGAAGAAATCCATCAGGTCGTCCATGTCGGGCCGGGCATTGGTCGGGCGATAGCCCATGAAGGCGGTGAACTTGCCCTCGCCCCGGAGCCGCACATAGAGCGCGCTCGGCAGCGAGCGCGTGCTGGCGCGGATGCCGACCTTGCGCAGCTGGCCGGCGATGGCCTCGGCGATCTCGGCGACCGGCTCGTAGGCGTCGAGCTCGAGGTCGAAGCCGTTGGGATAGCCGGCCGCGGCGAGCAGCTTCTTCGCGCCTTCGGGATCGAAGTCCGGCGGCTTGGTCGTCGAGGCGCAGCCGAAGACGCCGGCGACGCAAATGCCGTTGAGCGCCTCGGCGATGTCGCCGCCGGGAATCACCGTGCGTTTCAGCTCATTGCGGTCGATCGCCATCATGAAGGCTTTGCGCACGCGCTGATCGGTCATCACCTTGTTGTCGGAGCGGCCGACCGCGTCGAGGGTGACGTACATGAGCTGCCCGTCATGCATCGGCGCGACGCGCACATCGGGCATCTTCGAGAGCTCGCGCACCGTATCGGCGCTGGCATTGCGGATGACGTCGATATTGCCGGTGATGAATTGCGCGATCTGCGTCTGACGGTCGGGGATCGGCACGCCGACGACATGCTTCACATGCGCGCCGAACGGGCCGTTCAAGTCGCCCCACCAGCCGTCGAAGCGGTCGAGCACCATCTTGTCCTGCGCCAGCGAGACCACCTTGAATGGGCCGGTGCCGACGATGGCGGTGCGGCCGTAATCCGCCTTGTTCTCCATCTTGTCGAGCACCTTCGAATCGAAGATGTAGAATTGATAGGCGATGGTTTGCAGATCGACCGGGTTGGGCGTTTTGGCGACGATGCGCACGGTGTAGGGTCCGACCTTCTCGGCCTTCTCGACCCAGTTGTAAACGTCCTTGTGGCGCATCGGGTATTTGGGATCGATCGCGTAGTTGATGGTCGAGACCACGTCGTTGGCGTCGAACTTGTCGCCATTGTGGAATTTGACGTCGTCGCGCAGCTCGAATTCGATTGTGCGGTCGTCGATCCGCTTCCAGGACTTGGCGAGCCGCGGCACATAGTCCTGCTTGCGTTCGTCGAAGCTGACGAGCGTTTCATAGACCGTTTGGTAGAACACCGCGGCTTCGTCGAGCGGGAACTGGTAGGGATCGAGCGTGCCCCACCAGTCGGTTACGGCAATGCGCAGCGTGTCGTCGGCGCGATTGGCGATAGCGTGGCCCGACGGCCATGCGACGAGGCAAAGCAGCGCCGCGATTCCGGTCCAGAGTCTGGACATCATCGCCTGATCCTCCCGCCGTTAGTTTCCCTCGCGGCGACACGCGACGGCAAGCGCAATCGACGCTACCATCGCGCGGCGCGCCGAGCTTGCCCACGCGGCGCGGTGGGATTCGATTGCGCGCCGAAGCGGAGGAGATGCCATGAAGACCAAAGCCGCCATCGCCTACGAAGCCGGCAAGCCGCTCGTGGTCGAGACCGTCGATCTCGACGGACCGCGCGCCGGCGAGGTGCTGATCGAGATCAAGGCAACCGGCATCTGCCATACCGATGAGTTCACGCGTTCGGGCGCCGATCCGGAAGGGCTCTTCCCCGCGATCCTCGGTCATGAGGGCGCGGGCATCGTCGTCGATGTCGGGCCGGGCGTGACAAGCCTCAAGAAGGGCGATCACGTTATTCCGCTCTACATGCCGGAATGTCGCGAGTGCAAATCCTGCCGCTCGCACAAGACCAATCTCTGCACCGCGATCCGCGCCACCCAAGGCAAGGGCCTGATGCCCGACGGCACCAGCCGCTTCTCGTTGGGCGGCAAGCCGATCCACCATTATATGGGCTGCTCGACTTTCGCGAATTTCACGGTTCTGCCCGAGATCGCGGTCGCGAAGATCCGCGAGGACGCGCCGTTCGACAAGGTTTGCTACATCGGCTGCGGCGTCACCACCGGCATCGGCGCGGTGATCAATACCGCAAAAGTCGAGCCGGGCGCGAATGTCGTGGTCTTCGGCCTCGGCGGCATCGGCCTCAACGTCGTGCAGGGCGCGCGCTTGGTTGGTGCCGACAAGATCATTGGCGTCGACACCAATCCGAAGCGCAAAGCGCTCGCCGCGCGCTTCGGCATGACGCATTTCGTCAATCCCAAGGAAGTCGGCGGCGATCTCGTCCAGCATCTCGTTGCGCTGACCGATGGCGGCGCCGATTACAGCTTCGAATGCATCGGCAATGTCGACGTCATGCGCCAGGCGCTCGAATGCTGCCACCGCGGCTGGGGCGTCTCGGTGATCATCGGCGTCGCCGGCGCGGGTCAGGAGATTAAAACGCGGCCATTCCAGCTCGTCACCGGCCGTGTCTGGAAAGGCACTGCTTTTGGCGGCGCGCGCGGGCGCAGCGACGTGCCGAAGATCGTCGACTGGTATATGGAGAAGAAGATCAACATTGACGACCTCATCACCCATAAGCTGGCGCTGGGTGACATCAACAAAGGCTTCGACCTGATGCATGCGGGGGAATCGATCCGCAGCGTTGTGGTCTATGGCTGAAATGAATTAGACTTCGTCCATACGGCGCAAAGCCGCGAGGGAGGATCAGATGAAGCTCGTCGTTTATGGGCTGGGTAAGCGCGTCGGCGCGCTCAAGGACCATTCGGTTATCGATCTGTCGGGCGCTTACGCGAAATATCTGCGCGAGGCGAAAGGCGAGACGCAAGCAGAAGAGCTGGCCGCGGTGCAGGTGCCATCCGATCTCGCGAAGCTGATCGAAGGCGGGCGGCGCGCACTCGACGAGGCCTATAAGGGTCTCGATCACCTCGCAAACGCCAAGGACCAGAATGCGGTCAATGGCGCGAAGCTGGTCCATGCCGCGAATGCGGTGAAGATCCATGCGCCGCGGCCGAACGGCACCCGCATGGCCTGCGCCGGCTCCAACTTCACCAGCCACCGCGAGCGCATGACCCTGCGCTCGGGCCGCGAAATCCGCCCGCCCTTCATCTGGGGCTTCTGGAAGATCAGCGATCCGATCGGCCCGGGCGAGGATATGATCTATCCGGCGCGCTGCGACCGGCTCGATTACGAGGGCGAGCTCGCGATCATCCTCGGCAAGGGTGGCAAAGACCTGAAATCGAGCCAGCTCAAGGATTATGTGTGGGGCGTGACGCTGTTCTGCGATTGGAGCGTCCGCACACGCGAGCCGCTGGGGCCGATGAATTTTGCCCCGGGCAAGAATTTCGACACCTCCGGCTCGCTCGGTCCCTGCATCGTCGTCGACGAGGTCGATTGCGCGAATGTCGATATCGAGACCTTCGTCAATGGCGAGCGCCGTCAGGCGCACAATACCAAGGAGATGACGTTCTCATTTGCCCAGTATCTCGAATACCTGTCGCGCGATCTCACCTTGAAGCCCGGCGACCTCATCTGCAGCGGCACCGGCGAAGGCACCGCCGCCGATTCGAGCCCGACCAACGCTGACGGCACGCAGCCGCCGGACAGGTTCTTGAAGATCGGCGACAAGGTCGAGATCAGGTCGCCGCAGGTCGGCAGCCTCACGGCGACGATCATCGCAAAGGCGAAATAGCGCTCACCGCAAGAAGTAATGCGGCACCGCGAGGGCCAGCGCGGGAAAGGCGAGGATCAAAGCGAGGCGGACGAAATCCCCCATCCAGAAGGGGATGACGCCCCAATAGATTTGCTTCAGCGGCACCTCGGGCAACAGCGACTTCAGCACGAAGATGTTGAGCCCCAAGGGCGGGTGCAGCACGCTCATCTCGACCACCACGACCAGCACGATGCCCCACCAGATCAGGTCATAGCCGAGAAGGCCGACGATCGGGACAAAGATCGGCACGGTCAGGAAGATCAGCGCGAAGCCTTCGATGAACATGCCCAAGAGCACGTAGAACACCATGATGATGAGGATGACCTCGATCGGCGTGGCGTGCAGCTTCTGGATGAAATCAAGCACGCTTTCCGACATCCCCGAGATATTGACGAACTGGTTGAGCACCAGCGCGCCGAAGATCACGGTGAACACCATCGCCGTCGTGGTCGCGGCCTCGACCAGCGATTCATAAAAGATCCGCCAGGTCATCTTGCGCCGCAGGATCGCGAGGACGAGCGCGCCGGTCGCGCCGATGCCGCCGGCTTCGGTCGCGGTGAAGATGCCGTAGGTGATGCCGCCCATGATCAGGGCGAAGAGAGTGAGCACACCCCAAACCTTGTAAAGCGCGCGCCAGCGCACGTCCCAGCTCGGCCGCTCGGCGCGCGGACCGCTGCGCGGCTTGATCAGGGTCACGATCTGCACGACCGCGAAATAGACCGCGATCGAGACGAACACCGGCCCGATCGCGGCGAGGAACAGCTTGGCGATGTCCTGCTGGGTCAACAGGCCATAGACGATCAGCGCGCCGCTCGGCGGCACCAGCATGCCGAGTGCGCCGCCTGCCGCGACCGTGCCCGTCGAGAGCGAATCGGCATAGCGATAGCGCCGCATCGACGGCACTGCGACGCGGGCCATGGTCGCGGCGGTAGCAAGGGACGAGCCGCAGATCGAGGCGAAGCCGGCGCAGGCCGCGATCGTCGCCAGCGCGAGGCCGCCGCGATAATGGCCGAGCCAGCGATGCGCGACCTCGTAGAGATCGTCAGAGAGCGCGGCGTGGTTGACGAAGGTCCCCATCAGGATGAAGAGCGGCAGCACCGAGAACTGGAAATCGAGCGTCAGGCCGAGGATCTGCTGCCCAGCCATGGCGGCGGCGGCGGTCAGGCCGGCGGGATGGAGGAAGGCAAAGCCGAAGAAGCCGACCGTGAACAGCACGACGCCGAGGGGCACGCCGAGGAAGAAGCCGACGAGCATCACCGTGAAGCCGATCAGCGCGGTCAGCATTATTCCGGCCCCGGTCCCTCGATGGTGCTGGTCGCGGTTGCATCGTCACGCCCACGCAAGAAAAGATAGAGCAGCACGAAGGCGACCAGCGCGGCGACGCCAGAAAGCGCCGCGAAGACATAGGTGAAGGGCGCTTCCGGTATGTCGAGAAAGGTGCTGAGCGTGCCTTCTTCCTGCAGCTCGATCGCCTGGAGGAGGATGAGATAGCCGATGAAGCCGAGGCCGAGCCCGGTCATCGCCAGGACGAAGGCGCGCTGAAGGAAGAGCGCGCGGCCTTTGAGGAGCGCCGCGAACGACCGTACCGCGATGTGGCGCTGCATCTCGGTTACCAGCGGCAGGGCCGAGAAGATAATGAAACCCAAGAGAAAGGACTGCATTTCGGAATCGCCGGGGATCGGCATATTGAGGAAATAGCGCGCGACCACGGCGGCGAAGGTCAGCGCCATCATCGCGAACAGGCACAGAGCCGCGATCGGTCCGAAGAGCTGCAGCGCGCGCGGTCGCCGCGGCGCGGCGGAACGCTCGGGGAGGCTCATTTGGCCATTTGCGCGGCGACGTCCTGCGCGGTTTTCACGTAAAAATCATAGGCCGCCTGCGCGTCGATGCCGCGCGATTTGGCGTCGGCGAACCAGGTGTCCTTGAAGAAGCCGATGCGCGACTTGAGCTGCGCCATGAATTCCGGACTCGCTTGATGGGTCTCGATACCGTTCTGCTTGATCAGCGGATCGGAAAGATTGTCCTGGTCGACGAAGCCTTGCCCGGCCATCCGCGACAGCACTTCGTACGACACCTTGTCGATCGTCGCCTTGTCTTGCGGCGAGAGGCCGTCGTATTTGCGCTTGTTCATGAAGAAGGTCTCGATGTTGTAGCCGAGCTGGCCCTGGAAGAAGGTAATCTGCTTGGTGTAGCGCGCGAGCTGAAACGAGATCAGCGATCCCTTGCCGGTCACGGCACCGTCGACGATGCCGCTCGACATGTAATCGAACATGCTGTTCGCCGCCTCCGCCGTCACCGGCGTCGCGCCGAAATCGCCGATCGCGGTTTTCATGTTGGGGGTCGCGACCCAGAGCTTCAGGCCATGGAAATCTTCCATCTTGGTGACCGGCTTGCGCAGCGTTTGCAGCGTGTTGCCGCCATTGACCCAAAGACCGAGCAGCTTCACGTCTTTATATTCGTTCGCCGGCGCAAAATATTTTTCCTGCGTGCGCCAGATCGCGACCGAAGCGGCGACGCCGTTCGGTGCGATGAACGGAATCTCGGCGAGGAAGGGCAGCTTCACTCGCTCGCGGATATAATCGTTCGGCGTCAGGGCGACATCGGCGACGCCGCTCGTCACCATCTCCCATTGCCGCGGCAGCGGCGCGAGCGAGGCGGCGGGCATCGCCACCTTGATGTGGCCGCCCGATTCGCGCTCGACCGCGTCCGCCCATGGCTTGTAGACGCCGACGAAGAACGAGGAGGCCCGCGGCATCACCACATTCATGGTCAAGATCGCATCGGCTCGCGCCGGTGCGTTCCACGCAGCCGCCGCGAGGAGCGCTGCGCCCGAAAAAAGAAGAATTCGCTTCGTCGCCCGTCCCGCCATCTTGTCCTCCCTGCCGATCGTTGCGGCTTACCCGCGAAACTATGCGACCCTCCGCGCGCTGTCGAGCGCGGCGAGGGCAGTTGATTTAGTGGGCGGTCTCGCCAAGCTGTGCCGCGGTGGGCAACACAGCGAGGCAGAGCATGATCATCGATATCTACAATCATTTCATGCCGAAGCCGTTTCTCGATCGGCTCGGCGATCTCGTGCCCGGGCATATCGTGCTGAAGGCGTTTCCGCGGCTCAAGACGTTGTGGGACCTCGATGCGCGGCTGAAGCTGCTCGATGGCTTCGGCGATTACCGCCAAGTGCTCTCGCTCGCCAATCCGCTGCTCGAGCTGTTGGCGGGACCCGAGGCGACGCCGGAACTGGCGCGCATCGCCAATGACGGGCTGGCCGAGCTCTGCCGCCGCCATCCCGATCGGTTTCCCGCTTTCATCGCTTCGATGCCGATGAACAATGTTCCCGCTTGCCTTGCCGAGATCGAGCGCGCGGTCGGAACGCTCGGCGCGCGCGGCATTCAGATCTTCACCAACGTCAACAACAAGCCGCTTTCAGCGCCGGAATTCCGGCCGATCTTCCACAAGCTGCGCGAGCACGATCTGCCGGTCTGGATCCATCCGATCCGCGGCCCTAATTTTCCCGACTATGCGAGCGAAAGCGCGTCCGAGGCCGAGATTTGGTTCACCTTCGGTTGGCCTTACGAGACGACAGCCGCGGTGACGCGGCTCATCTATTCCGGCATCTACGACGAGCTGCCGGGGTTGAAGATCGTCACGCATCACATGGGCGGCATGGTGCCGTTCTACGCCGGCAAGATCGGCCTCGGCTTCAGCCAGATCTTCTTCGGCACCACCGAGCGCAATCCTGCGGCCGAAGCGGCGGGGCTGAAGCTCACGCCGGTCGAGTATTACCGCATGCTCTATGCCGACACCGCGCTCAACGGCAACATCGCCGCGACGCGCTGCGGCCATGACTTCTTTGGCACCGACCATTGTCTCTTCGCGACCGATGCACCGTTCGATGCCGAGCAAGGGAACGCTCTGATCGGCGGCACGATCGAGGCGGTGGGCGCGCTGCAAACCAACGCTGCCGATCTGGCCCGCATCCGCGCCGATAACGCGCGCGCTTTGCTGCGCCTCGCTTAAGTCTCGGGACCGTCATAAAAGCCGCTTTGATTTTGCGCGCCGCCGGTGCTTGGCCTAAAGTGCGCGCGCCCCGAACCCGAGGGCTTTGACAGCATAGGCGATGGCATGAAACTCGAAATGAAGGGCTCGGTTTGGGAAGTCGCGACGATGACCCTGGCGGTGCTGGGTCTGATCCTGGTGATCCTCAATGCCGGACTGGTGATGCGCAATCAATCGATCCAGGTCACGGCGACCGGGCGCCAGCAGGTGATCAATCAAGGGCTGCAATATGCCCGCATCCGCCAGGCCCTCGCGCAAGAGCTGGCCACGGTCG
>DASYAL010000029.1:0-1666 GCA_036501365.1 Allostellaceae bacterium
CGGCCGCCGCACGTGCCAGGCGTGGTGCTGAAAGTCGGCACGCTCGATGATCCCACTCTGTTCGGCAACCCGCAAATCGCGATCTACACCGTCGACAAGCAGCCGTTCCATCAGATCCCCGAGGGCATGCCGACCTTCGAGCGGTTGCCGCCGAGGTAGCAGACGACGCCGTCATTTTTGCCAGCGGTTTTGGTTACCCACCCGCCCAGACGTCGAGCACGTAACGGTTCTTGGCTCCGAGATCGTCGATCCAGCGCAGGCCGGCATTCTCGTCGGCACCCGCGCGCTCGCGATAGATCGCAACCAGAGCGGCCTTGACGGCGGGCTCCATCTTGCCGCCGTCGCCGCAGACGAAAACGATCGCGCCCTGCTCGATCAGGCTCCAGACGCGATCCTTTTGTGCCGCGACCAGATGCTGCACATAGGCTTTTGGGCCGTCGCCGCGCGAGAACGCGGTATGCAGCTCGGTAATTCCGTCGGCCGCGAACGCCTTCAACTGGCCGGCGTAGAGATAATCCTGCTCGGGATGGCGGCAGCCGAAGAACAGCATCGCAGGGCCGAGGCTCTTGCCCGCGGCCTTCAGCGCGGCGCGCTCCTGCAGGAAGCCGCGGAATGGCGCGAGCCCGGTGCCGGGGCCGATCATGATGACCGGCACCGAAGCATCCTCCGGCAGGCGGAAGCCCGCCTTGGTTTCCCGTACGGTGGCATGAACCGTATCGCCAGCGCGGCGACCGGCGAGATAGTTCGAGCAGACGCCCTTATAGATGCCGCGGCCCGAGTTCGCCGGCGCCTCCACCACGCCGACGGTGACGCTGCAGCGCGTTGGATCGCCCCAAGGCGACGATGAGATCGAGTAATAGCGCGGCGCCAGCAGCGACAGCATTTCGAGGAAGGCGTGGAACGGCAATTCGCAGGCCGGATGTTCCTCCAGCAAATCAAACACAGATTTGCGTTTTGCCAGCACGTCGCTGCGATAGCGCTCGGTCGCCGCCGCATCGTCGCCGACAAACGCCAGCAGCTTTGGTTTTGTGACCGGACAGCGCGTGTGCTCCGACATGATCTGGATCTGCTTGCGGGTCGCGACCTGCTGCAGCTCGACGAATTCGGTCAAGAGACGCCCGACCGAGACGGCATCGCCGACCGGCAATTGCGCGCGGCGGCCCTCGGCGACGTGCAAGCGGACCTGATCGGCCGGCAGGAAGCCGAAGCGGCGCGCCACCGAATCGACCAGCGCCGGGTCGTTACGCGGCACGACGCTCAAGTGATCGCCGACGCGATAGCTGATATTGGCGGGCAGTTGCACCTCGATATGCCGGGTCGAACGGTCCGAGGCATTGGCGCCGGTCTTGTTCTGCAGCTCTGAGTTGGCCAGCACCTTCATCGGCGCCGCGCCGCCCTGGGTGACGATGATATTGACCGCAGACGGCGCCACCGGCTCGATCGAGTAGAGCGGCTCGTCGTCGGCGCTGCGGCTTAAGCCCGTACCGACGCCGAGTTCCTTCATCGCCACAGGCGCAGCGGCGGCAAACCAGCTCTCGAACTGGCCGTCGAGATCGCTGCGGGCATCGCCCTCGCCGCGCGCCGCGAGCGGGCGTGCGCCATGCGCGGCCAGTTGTTCGTCGAGGAAGCGCGGCACCGACTGATAGGTCGCGGCCCAGTCACTGTT
>DASYAL010000030.1:0-1886 GCA_036501365.1 Allostellaceae bacterium
GTGACGCCATGCTTTTGCGCCTCCGCGAGCTTTGAGCCCGCGCCCGGGCCGGCGACGACGTAGTCCGTCTTCTTCGACACCGAGCCCGCTGCCTTGGCGCCGAGGCGCTCGGCCGTCGCCTTGGCCTCGTCGCGCGTCATCTTTTCCAGCGAGCCCGTGAACACCACCGTCTTGCCGGCGACGGCGGAATTGCTCTTCGGTTTCTCGGCATCGAGGATCGTCACCTCGCGCGTCAGCCGCTCGACGATGCCGCGGTTATGGCTTTCGCCGAAATAGGCCTTGATGCTCAGGATCACGGTGTCGCCGATCTGGTCGAGCGCATCCATCTCGGCGATGGCGTCCGCGTCGTCCCTGGCGACCTTCAGGCAGGCATCATGGAAGGCATCCCATGAGCCATAGCCGCGCGCCAGCGCCAAGGCCGTGGTCTCGCCGACATGGCGCATGCCGAGCGCATAGATGAAGCGTTCGAGCGCAATGCGCCGCCGCTCCTCGATCGCGGCAAAGAGGTTGCGCACGGACGTCTCGCCATAGCCTTCGATCTCTTCGAGCTTGAGTTTGGCATTGCGCTTTTGCAGCGTGAAGATGTCGGCGGGCTCCCTCACCCACTCCTCGTCAAAGAAATATTGAAGCTGCTTCTCGCCGAGGCCGTCGATGTCGAAGGCGCGCCGCGACACGAACAGTTTCAGATGCTCGATCTTCTGAAACGGACAGGCGAACTCGCCGGTGCAGCGGGCGCGCGATCCCTCCTCGCCGGTCGCGGTTTCCTCGCGCACCACGTCGGTGTGCAGCGGACAGGGGCATTGCTTCGGGAAGTGATAGGGTCTGGCGTCCTTCGGGCGTTTGTCGATCACGACATCGACCACCTGCGGAATCACGTCGCCAGCGCGCTGGATCACGACGGTATCGCCGATCCGGATGTCGCGCCCCTCGCGCAGCTCCTCGCCCTTGTTGCCGATGCCGCGGATGTAATCCTCGTTGTGCAGCGTCACGTTCTGCACGATGACGCCGCCGACGCCGACCGGCTCGAGCTTGCCGACCGGCGTAAACGAGCCGGTGCGCCCGACCTGGATCTCGATATCGCGCAGCACCGTCATGGCCCGCTCGGCCGGAAATTTGTGCGCAATCGCCCAGCGCGGCGTGCGCGAGACGAAACCGAGACGTTCCTGCCAGTTGAGCCGATCGACCTTGTAGACGACGCCGTCGATATCGTAGTCGAGCTTGGCGCGCTGCTCCTCGATCTTGCGGTGAAACACGATCAACTGCTCGACCGACTGGCAGATCTTGGTCAGCGGGTTGGTCTTGAAGCCGCAATGCTCGAACCAGCCGATCATGCCGGATTGCGTGTCTTCCGGCATATCGGCCATTTCGCCCCAAGCGTAAGCGAAGAAGCCGAGTGGGCGCGAGGCGGTGATTGTGGGATCTTTCTGGCGCAGCGAGCCGGCGGCCGAATTGCGCGGATTGGCAAAGATCGTATCGCCGGCCGCCTTCTGCCGCTCATTGAGCGCGAGAAAGGCCTTCTTGGTCATGTAGACCTCGCCGCGTACCTCGCAAATCGAAGGCACCTTGCGCCCCTTCAGCTTCTTCGGCACGTCCTCCAGCGTACGGATGTTGGCGGTAACGTCTTCGCCTTCCGCGCCGTCACCGCGCGTCGCCGCCGTGACGAGTTCGCCCTCCTCGTAACGCAGCGACATCGAGAGCCCATCGATCTTCGGCTCGGCGGAAAAGTCGATCCGCTCGTCCTCGGACAATTTCAGGAAGCGGCGGATACGGCCGACGAAATCGACGACATCTTCCTCGGCAAAGGCGTTGTCGAGCGACAACATCGGCATCGCATGGCGGACTTTCTTGAACCTGCCCGATGGCGCCGCCCCCACCTTCTGCGACGG
>DASYAL010000031.1:0-10490 GCA_036501365.1 Allostellaceae bacterium
GCGATCGGCAATTCGGCCTCGCGCGGCTCCGAGGCTTCGCCCTCGATCACCTGATCGAGCGCCGTTACCTGGAACACCGGCAGGTTGGGCGGCAGGCGCTTGCCGGGCTCGAGCCCCAGCGCCGCGAGCTTCCGCGCGCGGCCGAGAACGAAGCGGTTGGTCGAACCGGCGAAGCGGCTGAAGGCGTCGGCCGCGCGGTTGAGGTTCTTGCCGACATCGGCGACATGGGTCAGCGCGCCGGCGAGACCGTCGAGCAGCGCTTCGGCAGCGGCGACGATGCGCTGCTGGTTCTCGACCTGGCGCTCGAGATTGATCTCGGCCGAAGCGAGCGAGATCAGGCAATGCAGCGTCGTCGGCCCGGCGAGATAGATGCCGCGCGCTCGCGCATTGTGGAGGAACTCGGCATCGGCGCGGTTGAGCTTGTCGAGCGCCGCCTCGTTGGGGAGATACATGACGCTGATGACCCGCGCCGTATCCTCTTCGCGGCCGCTCTCGCGCCAAGCGGTGCGGATCGCGCTGGCGTAGTCTTTCTCGCCCAGCGCGCGCAGATGCTGATTCATGGTGCGCGCGAGATTGCTATAGGCCTCGGCCTCCTCGGCCGTGCCTTCGTGCTGGGCGATCTCGAGGAGGTATTTCGACGCCTTGCTGTCGATCACCATGACGCCGTTCGACGGCAGGAACACCACCGCGTCGGGGCGCAGTCGGCGGCCTTCTTCGTCCTGCGTCGTAAACTGCAACTGGAAATCCCGGCCCTGTTCGAGGCCGAAAGCCTTGAGCGTGTTGGCGAGGCCGACCTCGGCGAGTTGCCCGGCGCCCGACGGGTTGGTGAGCGAGCGCCACACCGTGTCGATCACTTGATTGTGCTGCTGCACGCGCCCGTCGATCGCCGCGATCGTGCCGAGCAACGTCTCCATCTGCTTGAGGACGGTCTCGCTATAGGTCGCGACCCGCTTGGCGGCGTCCTCTTTCGATTCGGCGTTCTCGCGCTTGTGATCCTCGAGCAGCTTCGAGGAAACTTCTTGCGCGGTCGTCAGCACCGCGGCGCGCGCGGCCTGGAGGGTCTCTTCCTTGAGCCGCTCGAATTCCACCATGCGCTGCTCGCCATCGGCGAGGCGCTGGCGTGCGGCGGCAAGCTCGGTCTCGGCGGCGAGTCGCGCAGTGGCGGCGGCCTCGGCCTGGGCGACGAGATCGGCAACCCGGCGTTCGGCCTCGCCGAGCCGGGCCTCGGCGGTAATGCGACGCTGCGCCTCGCGGCGGTTGAGCCACAGGGTAATGACGGCGGTGGCGCAGACGGCGACCAGAATCAGCAGAATCGTTTCCATGGCACCGAGTCTACCCGAAGCTGTGGCTCGACGGCTAACACGTTGACGAGTCGCGGCCTCGGCCTTACCTAAAGCTCAGTTTTCCTATAAAAATCCGGCATGGCTCTTCTTCCGATCATCATCGCGCCCGATCCGCGGCTCGCCAAACTGGCCAAGCCGGTGGCCAAAGTCGACGACTCGGTGCGCCGGCTGATGGACGACATGCTGGCGACCATGTACGAGGCGCCGGGCATCGGCCTTGCCGCGCCGCAGGTCGGCCAGCTCAAGCGCGTCATCGTCGTCGATTGCGCCAAGGCCGAGGAGAAGCCGCAGCCCTATAAGATGGCCAATCCCGAGATCCTCTGGCGGTCGGAAGACCTCTTGACCAACAACGAGGGCTGCCTGTCGCTGCCCGAGCATTACGCCGACGTGACGCGGCCGGCCGAGGTCAAGGTGCGCTATCTCGATGAACAGAACGAGATTCGCGAGCTGCATGCCAAGGGCCTGCTCGCGACCTGTATCCAGCACGAGATCGACCATCTCGCCGGCACGCTGTTCGTCGACCACATCTCGGCGCTGAAGCGCAACATCATCCTGCGCAAGCTGCAGAAGACCAAACGGCAGAAAGTGCCGCAGCCGGCTTGATGCCGGTGCGGCGTCGCCCGCGATGACCCGCCGCCGCCTCGCTTTCATGGGCACGCCCGATTTCGCGGTCGTGGCGCTCGACGCGCTGATCGCCGCCGGCTACGACATCGCCGCGGTCTATTGCCAGCCGCCGCGCCAGGCGGGGCGCGGCAAGAAGCTCCAGCCCTCGCCAGTGCAGCGCCGCGCCGAGGAAGCCGGGCTGCCGCTGCGCCATCCCGCCAAGCTCACGCCCGAGGAATGTGCGGCTTTCACCGCGCTCGATCTCGATGTCGCGGTGGTTGCAGCCTATGGCTTGATCCTGCCGCAGGCCGCGCTCGCTGCGCCGCGCCTCGGCTGCCTCAACATCCACGCCTCGCTGCTGCCGCGCTGGCGCGGCGCCGCGCCGATCGAGCGCGCGATCCTCGCCGGCGACGATGCGACCGGCGTCACCATCATGCGCATGGAAACAGGGCTCGATACCGGCCCGATGCTGCTGGCGGGGAAAATTCCGATCGCGCCGCGCGCGACCGCCGCCGGCTTGCGCCAGGATCTCGCCGCGCTTGGCGCGCGGCTCATCCGCGAGGCGCTCGATGCGCTCGAGACGCTGACGCCGCAGCCGCAGCCGGCGGACGGCGTCACCTATGCGAAGAAGCTGACCCGCGTCGAAGAGCGCATCGACTGGCGCAGGCCGGCGCGCCATCTCGACCGCCAGGTGCGCGCGCTGCCGTCGTGGTTCGAGGCGCACGGCGAGCAGGTGAAGCTGCTGGCGGCCGAGCCGGCCCCCGGCAGCGGCGCGCCCGGTACGGTGCTCGATGTATCACGCGATGCGGGGCCGACGGTCGCTTGCGGCGAAGGCGCGCTGCGGCTGTTGCGCCTGCAGCGGCCGGGGCGCGGCGCGGTCGAAGCCGATGCATTCCTGCGCGGCTTCGCTTTGCCGCCGGGCACCGTCTTGCCGAGCGGCTAAACGATGCCGCGCTACAGACTGATCCTCGAATACGACGGCGCCGGCCTCGTCGGCTGGCAGCGCCAGAACAACGGGCTTTCGGTGCAGGAGATTTTGGAGACCGCCGTCGAGCGCTTCTGCGGCCGCAAGCTCACCGTGCATGGCGCCGGCCGCACCGATGCCGGCGTCCATGCGCTGGCGCAGGCGGCGCATGTCGATCTGCCGAAGGAATCGCCGCCCGACGTGATCCGCAACGCGCTCAACCAGCATGCGAAGCCGCATGCCGTCGCGGTGCTCGCGGCCCAGCGCGTCGCCGACAATTTCGATGCGCGGCGCGCGGCGCGCGGCCGCGTCTATCGCTATCGCATCCTCAATCGCCGCGCGCCCTCGGCGCTGGAGCGCGGCCGCGTCTGGCATGTCGGCTCGGCGCTCGATGTCGCGGCGATGCAGGAAGGCGCGGCGCTGCTTCTCGGCAAGCACGATTTCACCAGCTTCCGCGATTCGATGTGTCAGGCGCGCTCGCCGGTCAAGACGCTCGACGCGCTCGACGTGACCCACGCCGGCGACGAGATCGTCATCGAGGCGCGGGCGCGCTCCTTCCTCCATCACCAGGTGCGCAACATGGTCGGCTCGCTGAAGCTCGTCGGCGCCGGCAAATGGCGCGCGCGGCATATTGCCGAGGCGCTCGATGCGCGCGACCGCCGTGCCGGCGGCCCGACCGCACCCGCCGAAGGACTCTATCTCGTCGAAGTGATCTATCCCGAGGCGCCGTAGCGCCGATCAAGGCTGATCGAGCGCGAAGCGATAAAGCACGCCCACGAAGCCGCCGCTGCCGCGCGTATCCTCGGCATGGCCGCCCTCGATCTCGAGATTCGCGACCGGGCGGAACTTCAAGCCGACGCGCGAGCCTTCGACTTGCGGGCCAAGACCGCGCTCGCCCCACCAGTAATGATCGCCGGCAAGCGCCGCGTTCCAGGGCAGCGCCGGCATCCGCAGGCCGAGCTCGACGTCGTGGCTGGCCGAGTTCGATGTGCCGCTGGCGGGCGTCAAAGCGGCGAGCGGTTGAGCATGACCGAGCGTCCAAACCTGGCTCTCGGCGCCGCCGGTGCCGACCGAGACGAGGCCAAGATCGAATCGGTGCCCGCGCGCGACAAAGCCGGGCGCGGTGGGCGTTGCCGCAGCCGCGGCGAGCGCGGTGGCGCCGGTATCGGTCTCGAGGCCTGGCGACGCCTTTCCATTGCGATGCGCAGCCCAATGCAGCTCGAGCTCTTTCACCCAATCGCCGGCGCGGCTCAGTGCCGCGGCCAAGCCGTTATCCCCGAGGCTCTGGCGCAGTCCCGATGCCATCGCGTGAAGGTGATCGGCGGAGAAAGTCGATGGGCCGGGCAGGACGACGGCGCCATCGGCAGCCGCGCCGCGCGCGCTGCCGCTCAAACCGACCGCCACGAGAACGGCGCATATCGCGACCAAGCCCCGCATCAACCAAGCTTTAACGATTGGACAGTTAATTTTTTATTAAGGCACCAACCCACGGTTGCATGGCGCGGCGGAACGCAAGAAAAAGGCGGCTCGGGGGAGCCGCCTTGAGTTTAGGGATTGCACTCAGAAGTACTGCAACAACAGGAACGCGCGAGGCGGCAAACGGTTCCGGGCCGCTCGCGAAAATTATCGGGACCGGCGTGCGCTCACTGCGGGCTCGCCGGGATTTCCTTCTTCTGCGTCGGCGACTGGACCGCGGGATTGCCGCGCGCGTCGCCACAAGTCGCATCGGCGGTCGTGCAGCCCGCCGGCATCTGCGCATTCTGCTGCATGTCCTGACCGACCGCGGCGTCGGTCTTGGTCTGGCCGGAGGTGTTCCCGCTCGACATCGCTTGCGGATTCGACGGAGCGCTTTGGTGTATCGCCGTGCTGTTCTGCGAATCGGCAGTGCCGGTATTGCCGACCGTCGCGCTGCTTTGCGCGTAGGCCGCGGCTGCCGTCAACAGCGTGACCGCTGTGGCGTAGGCTACGAGTTTCATGACAATCTCCAGATGTTGGGAGCGCGTTGATGGCGTCGCGCCGATCACAGGTAACGTTGCCTTGCAAGCGAAGTTCCGGCAGGCGCCTGTCGCAGTCAGTACAGACCGCTGGCGAGCACGACGATGATAGAGCCGAGCACGACGTCGATGATCACGATCGCCACGGCCACGCCGCCGCCAGCGCCGATCACGACCAGCGCGATGAACCATTCGTAGGCGAGCATAAGCACGTAACCGGCGAGATCGAGATCGGCACCGAGCGTCGCGGGCAGCATGGCGCCGACCAGCGCCAGCAGTAGGAAGAATACCGTCTGCAGGACCTGCGACCAGTTATAGGCGGTGATGAATTCGAAGCCTTCGTTCTCATGGCCGAGCCAGCGGCAGAAGCCGAGCGCCGCGAGGGGAAAGGCGCACCAGCCGATGACATAGCCAATGGTTTCGACCAGGAAGATGTGGCCGAGGCTCGACCGCGCCAGGGTCTCATGGTCGAGCCGCAACCACAACAGCACGAGGAAACCGGGATAGCAGATCGCCGCCGCCCAGAACGAGCGCCACACGCCGCGATGGGTGAGATCGAAATAATGCAGCGCCTGGCGGTCGAGGCGCGCGAAGCGCCACGCGCCGTAAAGCGCCTGCCAAATCTCGGCGCCTGTCGGCATCAGGCTTTCGCGAAATAGAGGTCGAGCACCGTGCGATAGATCGCGGTCAGCGCCTTGATGTCGGCGACCGGCGCGCGCTCGTCGACCTTGTGCATGGTGAGGCCGACGAGACCAAATTCCGCAACCGGGCAGAAGCGATGGATGAAGCGCGCATCCGAGGTGCCGCCGGTGGTCGAGAGCTCGGGTGTCAGGCCCGTCACCTGGCCGATCGCGCGGGCGAGGATGTCGCTGACCTCGCCGGGCGGCGTCAGGAAGGATTCGCCGCTGACCTGGATGTCGAGCGTGTAGCGCCCGCCGACTGCGTCGAGCTTCTGCGTCAGCCAGTCTTTCAGCTTGGCGCTTGTCCACTGGTCGTTGAAGCGGATGTTGAAGACCGCGCGCGCCTGGCCCGGAATAACGTTGGTGGTCGGATTGCCGATGTCGATGGTCGAAATCTGCAGATGGGTCGGCGGGAAGCGCTCGTTGCCGCGATCGATCGGCTCGGCGAGCAGCGCCGACAACATCTTCAAGAGGCGATGCGCGGCGTTATCCGCAAGATGCGGGTTGGCGGTATGGCCCTGGATGCCGGTGACGGTGAGGAAGCCGTTGAGGCTGCCGCGGCGGCCGATCTTCACCATGTCGCCGAGCTCTCTGGCGCTGGTCGGCTCGCCGACGACGCAGGCATCGAGCTTCTCGCCCTGCGCCGCGATCCAGTCGAGCAATTTACGCGTGCCGTTGATCGCCGCGGCTTCCTCGTCGCCAGTGATGAGGAGGCTGATCGAGCCGCCGAAATCCGGACGCGCGGCGAGGAATTGCTCGGCGGCGGCGACGAAGCACGCGATCGCGCTTTTCATGTCGTTGGCGCCGCGGCCATAAAGCGCGCCGTTGAGGACGGCGCCGCCGAACGGCTCGACCGACCAGGATTTGAGATCGCCCGGCGGCACGACGTCGGTATGGCCGGCGAAGCAGAAATTGCGCCTGCCGGTGCCTTTGCGCGCATAGAGGTTGAGGATCGGCGCGGTGCCCTCCGCGGTGAACTCGACGGTCTGGCAGGCGAAGCCGAGTTTCTCCAGCGTCGCGGCGAGAAGCGCGATCGCGCCTTCGTCCCTGGGCGTGACCGAGGGCTTGCGGATTAGCGCGGCGGCGAGATCGACAGGATCGAGCGGCATGGGCGGCTTGCCCTCAATTGCCCGCGCATCAATCGCGCAGCAGCTCGTTGATCGAGGTGCGGCTACGCGTCTTGGCATCGACGCGCTTGACGATGACGCAGCAGGAAAGATTGGGGCCGGGCGTGCCGTCGGGCAGCGGCTTGCCGGGCAGGCTCCCGGGCACCACCACCGAATAGGCCGGCACGCGGCCGATGAAGGTCTCGCCGGTGGCGCGGTCGACGATCTTGGTCGAGCCGGCGATGAAGCAGCCCATGGCCAGCACCGCGCCTTCCTCGACGATCGCGCCCTCCGCGACCTCGCTGCGCGCGCCGATGAAGCATTGATCCTCGACGATCACCGGCTCCGCTTGCAGCGGCTCGAGCACGCCGCCGATGCCGGCGCCGCCCGAGATGTGACAGTTTTTGCCGATCTGCGCGCAAGAGCCGACCGTCGCCCAAGTGTCGACCATGGTGCCGCTGTCGACATAGGCGCCGACATTGACGAAGGACGGCATCAGCACCACGCCGGGCGCGATATAGGCCGAGCGGCGGACGACGCTGCCCGGCACGGCGCGGAAGCCGGCATCCTTGAAGCGCGCGGCATCCCAGCCTTGCGCCTTCACCGGGATCTTGTCCCACCAGGCGGAGCTGCCCGGCGCGCCGCTGATCGCCGCGTTGTCGTTGAGGCGGAAGGACAGCAGCACGGCCTTTTTCAGCCATTGATGCACGCGCCAGCGCCCATCGATCTTCTCGGCGACGCGCGCCTTGCCGGCGTCGAGCAGCGACAGCGCCCCCTCGACCGCCTCGCGCACCGCGCCTTTGGTCGCGGCAGTGACTTGATCGCGCGCCTCCCAGGCGGCATCGATCGCGGTTTCGAGTTGGTTGGCGTTGCTCATGGGGCCCGACCATGCGGGACGGCGGCGGTTGCTGTCAACCGCGCGGCGCGTCACCATCGCGGCATAGGAGGCGACTTATGAGCGTTCTTCCCACCGCCGAGCCGCAAGCCGAGCCCGCGCCCTGCGCCGCGCTCGAAATGGCGATCCGGCCGCGTAGCCGCGATCTCGGCGATGGCTTCATGGTGCGGCGCGTGCTGCCTTTCGCCAAGCGCCGCGCGCTCGGGCCGTTCGTGTTCTTCGATCATATGGGGCCGACGGCGTTCCCCGCCGGCGCCGGCCTCGATGTGCGGCCGCATCCGCATATCGGTCTTGCCACCGTGACCTATCTGTTCGAGGGCGAGATCACGCATCGCGACAGTCTCGGCAGCGTCCAGCCGATCCGGCCGGGCGCGATCAACTGGATGACCGCCGGGCGCGGCATCGTCCATTCCGAGCGCACGCCGCCGGCGTTGCGCGTCACCGGCGCGCGGCTGCACGGGCTCCAGCTCTGGGTCGGCCTGCCGCTCGTGCAGGAAGAGGTGCCGCCCGATTTCACGCATTACCCGGCGACCGCGCTGCCCGAGCTGGTCGGCAACGGCCAGAAGATCCGGGTGATGGTCGGCGCGGCCTTCGGCGCGCGCTCGCCGGTGAAGACGCTGTCGGAGATATTCTACGCCGATGTCGAGCTCGCCGCCGGCGCGACGCTCGAAATCCCGGCCGAGCATGACGAGCGCGGCATCTACATCGTCTCGGGCGCGCTGGCACTCGACGGCCAGCGCTTCGCCGAGCATCAGCTGCTGGTGTTGAAGAGCGGCGTCGCGGCCAGCGTTGCGGCCGAGCAGCCCTCGCGCCTCGTCGTGCTCGGCGGTGCCAAGCTCGACGGCGAGCGGCATATCTGGTGGAATTTGGTCTCGAGCTCCGAGGCGCGGATCGAGCAGGCCAAGGCGGATTGGAAAGCCGGCCGCTTTGCCAAAGTGCCCGGCGAGACCGAGTTTATTCCGCTGCCTGAGTAGCCGGCGCGGCGATCGCCGCGAGGAAGGAAGCGAGCGCTGCGTGCTCGATCCGGTAGTGGATATGCGCGCCGTGGCCGCCTTCTTCGGGATGCGGCCCGTCCTTGACCCAGATCGTCGTCATGCCGAGCGCCGCGGCGGGCGGCAGGTTGCGCGCCATGTCTTCGACCATGACGGCGCGGCGCGGCGCCACCGCGTAGCGGCGCACGAAATCGTCATAGGCCGCGGGCTCGGGCTTCGGCGTGTAGCCGCAGGCGACGATGTCGTGGATCGCGGCGAAATGCGCGCCGAGGCCGAGCCGGCCGAGCACGCGCTCGGCATGGCGCTGGGTTCCGTTGGTGAAGATCAGCTTGCGGCCGGGCAAAGCGGCGATCGCGGCGCCGAGTGCGCGATCTTCGACGACCGACGACAGATCGATCTCGTGCACGTAATCGAGGAACCGCCCGGGCGCCATGCCGTGCTCGATCATCAGCCCTTTGAGCGTCGTGCCGTAATGCTCGAGGAAGCGGCGCCGCAGCGCATGCGCGGCGTCGGGATCGAGCTTCAGCTCCTCCATGATGAAGGCGCCCATGCGCTGCTCGACCTCGGCGTAGAGCTTGCAGGTGCCGGGATAGAGCGTGTTGTCGAGATCGAAGATCCAGGTATCGATCGCGGCGAGGCGGCTGGTATCCATGAGGCTCTGAGCGCCAAACCATTAACGGGCGGCCGAAGCGGCCGTCGCGCCAGTCTAGGGCTCAAAGCTTAACGCGATGCTTAACGTTTCGTAAGCCGCCGCGGCCGCAACTCGACGATCTCGGCGGTCGGCTGCGACAAATACCAATAGAGGAGGAACACGGCGCCGGCGCCGGCGGCAAGATTGCCGAGGATGGCGCCAATCAAGCCGGTGACGACGCTGTCGGGGTTGCTCTGGGCCACGACGCTATCGGCGATGCCGCCGATCAGCCCGAGCAGGCAGACGATGGACGCGGCAGCAAGCTTTATCGCGCGGCGGGGGACGAGGCGGCGCGGCGCCGAGCGGCGCGACTCGATTGAAATGACCGCTGCTCGGGGCTGCGCCGCGCTCATTCGGCGGCATCGGCAATGGCAACCGCCTCGGGCAGCGTTTCCGCCACGGGCCGCGACATGTACCAATAGCCGACGCCCATGATTCCGGCGCCGGCGATGATGTTGCCGATCGTCACCCAGAAGAGGTTATAGGCGAGGCCGCTCCAGGTGATGGTGTCGGGGTGATCGCCGAGCAACGCGATCAGCAACAAGGTCATGTTGGCGATCGAATGCTCGTAGCCGCTGCCGATGAAGGCGAAGAGGCACCACCAGATCAGGACGCATTTGGCGGCGTCGTTGGTGGTCCGCGCCGAGGTCCAGATCGCGAGGCAGACGAGCCAGTTGCACAGCGTCGCGCGGGCGACGAGCGACAGCACCGACGCGCTTTCCTTGCCGGCGGCGACGGTCATCAGAAATTGGCTCTTCGAATGCAGCATCGCGCCGCCGCCGCCCCAGACGAAGACCAGCGCGAGGGCGATGCAGCCGGCGAGATTGCCGATCCAGGACAGGGTCCAGCAGGCGCCGAGATCGCCGAGGCTGACGCGTTTCCGCAACACGCCATGCGTCATGAACATGGTATGGCCGGTGAAGAGATCGGAGCCGGCGAAGATCACCAGCGTCAGCGCGACGCCGAAGGTCGCGCCCATGACGATGGCGCGATAGGCCGGATCGACATCGGAGCCGAGCGAGAAGATCAGGATGATGCCGAGCCCGACGAAAGCGCCGGCCATCATCGAGGAGACGAAGAAACCGCCGGGGCTGTGCTTCAGGAACGCCGCTTTGGCGACGGCGGTATTGGCCAGAGCATCGACCGTATCGAGGTACATTGTGGGTGTCCTTCGTAGCCAGGTTGCTCAGGCCCCCGCAAAGACCGTGCCACCAGCGACTCG
>DASYAL010000032.1:0-45982 GCA_036501365.1 Allostellaceae bacterium
CGAGCGCCGAAAAATCCAGCCAGTCAAAGCGCCAATCGCGGAAAGAATCGATGAACCGCTCGGCGCCGACCTGGCGGTTCCAATCCTCGCGCGGCGGCGCCTCGCTCTCGACCGTCATTTGCGCGATCCAATTCGTCAGCAGCTTGCCGGGTTGACGGCCCGGCGCGACCGGATAGACGACGATGCGCTTGTGGAAATGGCCGGCGATGATCATGGTCGCGCCGCCGAGGAAAGGCTCGGCCTCGACCGCCGCGCGCCACAGAATCTGGCCCGCGAAATGCGGCTCGCCCTCGCCCGGATAGAATTGGCGGCGCAGCGCGGAATGAATGCCGTCGGCGCCGATCAGGATGTCGGCCTCGTCCTCTGCGACGACCGCGCCATGGCGATCGACGAAAGTCGCGATCACCTTGTCGCCGCGCTCGATCGCGCGCTCAAAGATATGGTCGGTGCAGAGATTGTCGGCGCCGATCCGCGCTTGCGCCGCTTCCGCCAGCACCACCTGCAGCCGGCCGCGATGGACCGAATATTGCGGCCAGGCGAAGCCCGCGGCGCGGCCGCGTTGCTCCTGCCACACCGGCTGGCCGAATTTATTGAAGAAGCGCAACGCCTCGGTGGCGATGCCGAGGCGCGCCAGCTCATCGCCCAGCCCAAGCTCGACCAGCTCGCGCACCGCATTGGGCTGGAGGTTGATGCCGACGCCGAGCGGCGTCACCGCACGCGCCGCCTCGTAGACGCGCACCGGCACGCCGATCTGATGGAGGCTCAGCGCCATGGCGAGGCCACTGATTCCGCCGCCGACGACGATCACCTTCATCCCGAAACCCGCTCCCACCGGCGCCGCCCGCAGCTGCCCGGTTCATCGCTCTATTACTAAGCAGGGACAGCCGCGATTGACAGCCGCGCCTGCGATCCCCATACTTTGTGTTTCCCGCCAAAGGGTTGGAAGAGCAGGCGATGCGTGTAGGGCGCGGACATAACCGCCGCGAGGGTTCCAAGCGACGAGGCTGACGCCTTTCGTCGTGCTGTCCCTTTCAACCCTCATGCCGGAGAGACTTCCGTGATTCCAGCGATTTTGCCGACTTACGCTCGGGCCGATGTGACGTTCGAGCGGGGCGAAGGACCCTATCTCTTTTCGACCGACGGCCGGCGCTATCTTGATTTCGGCAGCGGCGTCGCGGTGACCGCGCTCGGCCATGCCCATCCGCATTTGGTCGAAGCGCTGACGGCTCAAGCGCAGAAGCTGTGGCATTGCTCCAATCTCTATCAAATCGCGCCGCAACAGCGCGCCGCCGAACGGCTGGTCGCAGCGAGCTTCGCCGACACCGTGTTCTTCTGCAATTCGGGCGCCGAGGCGATGGAGGGCGCGATCAAGGTCGCGCGCAAATACCACGCCGAGACCGGCCATCCCGAGAAATATCATCTCATCGCCTGCACCGGTTCGTTCCACGGCCGCACCCTCGCGACGCTCGCCGCCGCCGGCAACGAGCGCTATCTGCGCGGCTTCGGGCCGCCGGCGCCGGGCTTCGAACACGTGCCCTATAACGATCTCGCGGCGATGCGCGCCGCGATCAAGCCCGAAACTGCCGCCATCCTCGTCGAGCCGGTGCAGGGCGAAGGCGGGCTTGCGACCGCGTCGCCTGAGTATCTCCGCGGCTTGCGCAAGCTTTGCGACGAGCATGGCATCCTCCTCGTTTTCGACGAGGTGCAGAGCGGCATGGGCCGGACCGGCAAGCTCTTCGCGCATGAATGGTCGGGTGTGACGCCCGACGTGCTCGGCGTCGCCAAGGGTCTCGGCGGCGGTTTCCCCGTCGGCGCGGTGATGGCGACCGAACGTGCCGCGGCCGGAATGACGCCCGGCACGCACGGCTCGACCTTTGGCGGCAACCTGCTCGCCATGGCCGCGGTCAATGCCGTGCTCGATGTGATGTTCGCGCCGGGCTTCATGGACCATGTCGACCGCATGGCCGGGCTGTTGCGCCAGCGGCTCGAGGAAGTGATCGCGAGCCATCCCAAAATCTTCGCCGAGCAGCGCGGCAAGGGACTCCTGACCGGGCTGCGCTGTGTCGTGCCCAACACCGAGGTCGTCGAGAAGCTGCGCTATGGCGGGCTCATCACCGTTGCCGCCGGCGACAACGTAACGCGGCTGCTGCCGCCGCTGATCATTGAAGAGCGGCAAGTCGCGGAAGCCGTGCAGATCATCGACAAGGTCGCCGGGCAATGGAAACTGTGACCCGGGCTTCGCTCAAAGCGGCGCCGCGCCACTTCCTCGATCTCGATCGGCTGAGCGCGGTGGAGCTGCGGCGCATCCTCGATCGGGCGGCGCAGTGGAAGCGGGCCGCCGACCGCTCGAAGCCGCTCGCCGACAAGATCCTGGCGATGGTGTTCGAGAAGCCGTCGACGCGGACGCGGCTGTCCTTCGAGGTGGCGATGAAGCAGCTCGGCGGCGACGTCGTCACCATGACCGCGAGCGACACGCAGCTCTCGCGCGGCGAGACCATCGCCGACACCGCGAGAGTGCTGTCACGCTATGTGGACGCAATCATGATCCGCACGACCTCGGCGACGAAGCTCGAGGAGCTCGCCGCCAATGCCAGCGTGCCGGTGATCAACGGCCTGACCGACGCCAGCCATCCGTGTCAGATCATGGCCGACGTGATGACGCTCGAGGAGCATAAGGGTCCCGCCGCCGGCAAGATCGTCGCCTGGAGCGGCGACGGCAACAACGTCGCCGCGAGTTGGATCCATGGCGCGGTGCGCTTCGGCTTCGAGCTGCGCCTCGCCTGTCCCGACGGGCATCGCCCGCCGCCGCGGCTCCTCGCCTGGGCCGAGCGCGAAGGCGGCAAGGTGCGCTGTGTAGCCGATCCGCGCGAAGCCGCGCGCGGCGCCGATTGCGTCGTCACCGATACCTGGGTGTCGATGGGCAGCGATCCAAAGCTCTTCCGCCCCGAGCTGCTGGCGCCTTACCGCGTCGACGAGAAGCTGATGGCCTGCGCCAAAGGCGACGCGATCTTCATGCATTGTCTGCCGGCCAAGCGCGGCGAGGAAGTCACCGCCGGCGTCATCGACGGGCCGCAATCGGTGGTGTGGGACGAGGCCGAGAACCGGATGCATGCGCAAAAGGCGATCCTCGCCTGGTGCCTCGCGTGACGACGCCGGCGGCAGCGCCCGACGATCTCGTCCAGCCGTTTCAGATCGAGCCTTTCGCCTTGCGCGGACGGCTGGTGCGGCTCGGCCCGGCGATCGATGCGATCCTCACGCGCCACGCCTATCCCGCGCCCGTCGCGGCGATGCTGGGCGAGGCGATCACCCTCGCGGTGGCGCTGGCGGGCGCCCTCAAATACGACGGCGTCTTCACGATGCAGACCAAAGGCGACGGGCCGATCAAGCTGATGGTCGCCGACGTCACCACCGCCGGCGCGATCCGCGGCTATGCGCAGTTTGATGCTGCCCGGCTCGATGCGACGGCCGCGACGCTGGCGCCGGTGCCTCGGCTCCTCGGCGCCGGCTATCTCGCGTTGACCGTCGATCAGGGCGAGCACACCGAGCGCTATCAGGGCATCGTCGAGCTCCAAGGCGGCACCCTGGCGGAATGCGTGCATCACTATTTCCGCCAGAGCGAGCAGGTCGAAGCGGCGTTGAAGGTCGCCATCGCGCAAGTGGCCGACATGGCGGGCACCAAGCGCTGGCGCGCCGGCGCGCTAATGATCCAGCGCCTGCCGCGCGAGGCCTTCACCCAGGAGCGCGAGATCGAGGACGACGCGTGGCGCCGCGCCGCGATCTTCATGAGCTCATCGACCTCGGCCGAGCTGATCGATCCCGCGCTGGCGCCCGATCGGCTGCTCTTCCGCCTATTCCATGAGGACGGCGTGCGCGCGCACGCGTCCCATCCGCTCGAGGCGCGCTGCCGCTGCTCGCGCCGCCGCGTCGAGACGGTGTTGCGGGCGCTGACCCCCGATGAGATCGCCGACATGAAGGTCGACGGCAAAATCACCGTGACCTGCGAATTCTGCAGCGCGGTCTACGATTTCGGCGCCGAGGCGATCGACGCGCTTGTCCCAGGATGAATTTGTCGAGGATTGCATGACCACGCGCCGCCAGTTTCTCGCCGCCGGATTGTGCCTCGGCTCGGGGCTGAGCCTCGTCTCCTGCGCGCCGCCGCCAGAGGCGCCCGCTTTCCCCGATCTGCGCTTCACCGGCGCGCCGCCCCTGCTGTTGCAAGCGGCACAGATCGAGATCCGCACCTTCTATCAGCCGACCGAGGACGACAACGCCTTCCCGGTGCCGCCGGTGCGCGCGCTGCAGAATTGGGCGCGCGACCGGCTGCGCGCCAACGGCCAAGGCGGCCCGGCGCGCTTCACCATCGCCGACGCCAGCGCCACGGTGAAGAATTTGCCGGTCCAGGGCGGGCTCTCCGGCACTTTCACCGATCAGGTATCGCAGCAATACGACGCCGCGGTCGACGCGGCGCTCGAAATCCTCGACCTGCGCGGCGTCTCGCTGCGCTCGGTCCGTATCACCGCCTCGCGCTCGCGCACGGTGCTGCAGAGCGCCACCGCGAACGAGCGTGCACGCGCGCGTTACGACATGGTGCGCGAGCTGATGGCCGAGTTCGACAACCAGGCGCAATCGCGGATCAGCTCGAGCTTCGGGTCGTTCGTGGTGTCCGGCTGACGCGCCGGCCTACGGGCCTGCTTTCGTTTCCATGTTCTTGCGCACGATGGCGATGATGATGAGGACGAAGGCGAGCAACCGCAGGACGTAAGTCCAACCAATATCGAGATCGCTGCCGCCCCAGACCGAAACCGCGACAGAGTTTGCCGCCATCAACCAGAACGCACAGGCAAACATCAGGAACAAGCTGTCGCGCGTCCGGCGCCAGAACTTCAGGAAAAAGACGCCGAGCACGAGATAGCCCATCACCAAGGCGCCGCCGAGAAATTCGTAGGGATGTGTCATGACGCGTCACTCGATTTCCCAGATAAACGCATAGAGCAGGATGGCGACGCCGATCAGCGCCGTAATCGCGCGGATGCCGCGCAGATCGAGGTTCGGAAGCAGCACGATGTCCATGAAGAGCAGCAAGTTATTCACGGCGAAAGCTATGAACGCGATCGCGCTCCAGAGCAGCAGTCGCGAACCATTCCGCCAATAGCCCCGCAGGAGCAGCCACATCGCCACGAGACTCGTCAGGAAACAAAGGATATAGACGATCGGTTCGAAAAGCATCGCGCGCTAGTCCTTTTTTATCTTAAACGCGTCCGCGAAAATGCGCACGCTGCTGCTTGGCGCCGAGAGGATCGCCTCGATGACGGCCGCGGGGGCGCTTGCATAGGCGGCGGCGACCTCGGTGACGAGTTGATCGAGTTCCGGTGTCGTCGGCCAATACTGAAACTGATAGGGATCGTTCCCGCTTTTGTCGACGAGCCCGGATTTCTGGAGCGAATCCAGGGCGTCGGCGACGATCAAGACGCTGGCGCGGAGGTCGCGGACGAGCTCATCCGGCGTCCAGGATCGCGCGCGCTGCATACGCATCAACAATAGCAGTTCGAGCTCCCACACCGATCGAACCGAGCCGCGCAGAAAGCGATCGACAGTCACCGGCAATATTGCCATTACAACGACCCATACAAAAAGTGGCGTAAGGCTCAGACGTTCGCGAGCGCATGCCCGTCGAGATCGATATGGGCGAGGAATTCGCGCCGCGTCGACGGATCGGTGCGGAACGCGCCGATCATGTGCGAGGTGATCATCGACACACCCGGCTTGTGAACGCCGCGCGTCGTCATGCATTGATGCGCGGCTTCGATCACCACGGCGACTCCCTTCGGGCGCAGCACCTCGGCGAGCGTCGTCGCGATCTGCGCGGTCATCTTCTCCTGGATCTGCAGTCGCTTGGCATAGACATCGACCAGCCGCGCGAGCTTCGAGATGCCGACGACGCGCTTGTTCGGCAGATAGGCGATATGCGCGCGACCGATGATCGGCGCCAAATGATGCTCGCAATGGCTCTCGAAGCGGATCTCCTTCAGCACCACCATCTCGTCGTAGCCGTTGGTCTCCTCGAAGGTGCGCTGCAGCTGCTCGACCGGATCGCTTTGGTAGCCGATGAAATATTCCTCGAAAGCGCGCGTGACCCGCCCCGGCGTGCCGCGCAAGCCTTCGCGCGACGGATCGTCGCCCGCCCAGCGCAGCAACACGCGGACCGCTTCCTCGGCCTGTTCGCGGCTGGGCCGGCGCACCGCTTCGGCTTTCGACGGCGCGCGGCCGCGCGTAGGTCTCGGCGCCATGGGCGATGCTCCTCGTCGGTCAGTTAAGGTGGCGCGGCTGATGCGGGCTGTCGAGCGAGAACGCCGGGATGGCGACGGCGAAGCATTCGCCGCTCGGCAGCTCCATCTCGTAGCTGCCGACCATGATGCCGGACGGCGTCGCGAGCGGCGTGCCGCTCGTATATTCGAAGCTTTGGCCGGGCCCGAGCACCGGCTGCTCGCCGACCACGCCGGGTCCGCGCACGTCCTGGACGCGGCCCATCGCGTCGGTGATCCGCCAATGGCGGCGGCGGAGCTGCACGGTCTCGCCGCCCTGATTCTCGATCCGGACGTGATAGGCCCAGACGTAGCGGTTTTCGGCCGGCGAGGATTGATCCTCGAGGTAATAGGGCTTCACGACGACCTTGATCGAACGCGTGATTTCCGAATACACGAAACGCGATCCCCCTTGCCCCGCCATTTTCGCCGGGACGCGCGCGAGGTCAAGCCGCCGGCCCGCGCCGTTCACGAGGCGGTGACGAGGCCGACGGAGCGCTCGGCCGATTTCACCGTGTTGTCGAGCAGCATCGTCACGGTCATCGGCCCGACGCCGCCCGGTACCGGCGTGATGTAGGAAGCCTTTTCGCGCACGCCGGCGAAATCGACGTCGCCGACCAGCTTGCCGCCGGGCAGGCGGTTGATTCCGACATCGATCACCACCGCGCCGCTGCGCACCATCTGTGGCACAATGAGATTGGGATGGCCCGCCGCGACCACGAGGATGTCGGCAAGAATAGTGTATTGCGCGAGCTCGCGCGTTTTGGCGTGACAGATCGCGACGGTCGCCTCGCGCTGCATCAGCATCAGCGCCATCGGCTTGCCGACGATGTTGCTGGCGCCGACCACGGTCACGTTGCGGCCTTCCACCGGGATGTTCTCGTGCTCCAGGAGCTTCGAGACGCCGTAAGGCGTACAGGGCGGGAACACCGTGTTGCCGATGACGAGACCGCCAACATTGTAGAGATGGAAGCCGTCGACATCCTTGTCGACGGAGATGGTCGTCAGCACACGCTGCACCGAGATCGTCGGCGGCAGCGGCAGTTGGACGAGGATGCCGTGAATCGCCGGCGACTGGTTGAGTTGCCGGATGCGTTCGAGCAGCGTCTCTTCCGCGACCGTGCTGTCGAACCGGAAGACTTCGGAATGGATGCCGACCTCGGCGCTCGCCCGGACCTTGTTGCGGACATAGACCTCGGAGGCGGCATTGTCGCCGACGAGGACCACGGCAAGGCCGGGCTTCGTGCCATGACGCGCGGCGAGCGTCTCGACCCGGCGGCGGATGCCGGCGCGGATCTCGCGGGCGATGGCGACGCCGTCGATGATTTTGGCTGTCATGTGCGGTTTATATCAAAATGCACGCGCGGGCGCGATTCGCGGCGCATAGATTTGCAAAGCCGCGAGTGGGCAAAATGGGAAATCGACGGTCGAATTGGCTCAAGGGATTGGTGGAGCAGAGGGGGATCGAACCCCTGACCTCGACATTGCGAACGTCGCGCTCTCCCAACTGAGCTACTGCCCCGCTTCGCGGGCGCGATGATGGTGGCGGCCGGCGCCGCCGTCAAGGTTCGGCGCGCATCGAAGCGCGGCGCGAATGCCGCAGGGACGCCGCTTGCGCCGGGATGGGCCAAAAGTTAGGCTCGCGCGCGTTCCAGGGGGTTTTGCGGGCGAATGGGCGGGTTTCTTGTGCCGGTGATCGAGGTGGTCGTTGCCATCCTCGACATCTACTGGTGGCTGGTCATCATCCAGGCTGTGGTCAGCTGGCTGATCGCCTTCAACATCATCAACACTTACAGCCGGCCGGTCGCGATGGTGCTCGATTTCCTATATCGCATCACCGAGCCGGCGCTTCGTCCCATCCGGCAATTCGTGCCGGTTTTCGGCGGCCTCGATATTTCGCCGGTTATCCTGCTGCTGATCATCTGGTTCGTGGGCATGGAGTTGCGCCAGCTCGAATTCTTCCTGCTGACGCGGTGACGATGCAGGCTCGGTAAGCGTTGGCTGAGCGAAGGAAGCGCGCGATCACGGTCGACACCAAGCTTATCGACGGTAGGGCGCATGCGGCGCGCTTGCGGCTCAAGGTCGCGGCGCAGACTGCGGCGCTCAAGGCCGAGAGCGGCATCGTCCCGGGCCTCTGCACCGTCCTCGTCGGCGACGATCCCGCCAGCCACGTTTATGTCCGCAGCAAAGCCAAAGCGACGGCCGAGGCCGGACTCACGATCTTCGAGGAAAAGCTGCCGGCGAGCGCGAGCGAAGCCGAGCTTCTCGCACTGATCGCGCGGCTCAATGCCGACGAGCGTGTCGACGGCATTTTGGTGCAGCTGCCGCTGCCGCCGCAGATCGACGGCCAGCATGTCATCAACACCATCGATCCGGCGAAGGATGTCGACGGCTTTCACGCGCAAAGCATCGGCCGGCTGTGGAGCAGCGGTCCGGCGCTGGTGCCCTGCACCCCCTATGGCTGCCTGTTGCTGCTGCGCGACGCGCATGCGCGGCTCGAAGGTGCCGAAGCCGTGGTGGTTGGCCGCTCCACCATCGTCGGCAAGCCGATGGCGGCCTTGCTGCTCGACGAGAACTGCACGGTGACGGTCGCGCATTCCAAAAGCCGCGACCTGCCCGACATCGTGCGCCGCGCCGAGATCCTGGTCGTGTCGGTCGGCCAGCCCGAGCTGGTGCGCGGCGCGTGGCTGAAGCCGGGCGTGACGGTGATCGATGTCGGCATCAACCGGATCGATCTGCCGGACGGCACGTCGCGCCTCGTCGGCGATGTCGCCTTTGCCGAAGCGCAAGGCATCGCCGGCGCCATCACGCCGGTACCCGGCGGGGTCGGTCCGATGACGATCGCCTGCCTTTTGCGCAACGCGCTGCTCGCCGCCTGCCTGCGCCGCGGCCTGCCGGAGCCGGAAATCTAACCGCGCGGGAAATCAAAAACGGTCGCGGTCGTAGGTTGGCGTGGCGGCTACGCGCGCGACTGCAAAATAACAACGGGCGGTGCCGCTGTCGCGACACCGCCCGCATCGTCCCGCCGACAGGCGACGGGTATTGGGTTACTTACTGCAGCGTCACCTCGACCACGCGATTACGCGGCTCGCGGACGCCCTTGGCAGTCGGGACCGGCGGATTGCGGAAGCCGTCCCAGCTTTCCTCGATGCGGCCGGTATCGATGCCGTCGGCACGCAGCTGCGCCCGGACGGTGTCGGCACGACGATGCGAGAGCGCCATGTTGTACGGATCGGTGCCGGTCAGATCGGCCTTGCCGAGGAGACGGATGCGGACATTGCCGTCGCCCTTCGCCGCCTGCGCGACCGTATCGACCACTTGGCGGCCTTCCGGCGTCAGATTCGAGCGATCGAACTCGAAGTAGACGTTGTATTCATGGGCCTGAGCCGCCACGGCCTTGCCGCCGAGCGCCTGTTCGAGCGCCGTGATCGTGGCGATGAAATCCTTGTGGCACTGGCCGTCGAATTCCTTCGCCCAGTCGTCCTCGGTGCGTTCGAGCCAGCAGTCATAGGCGACCTGCGCACGGGCGGCGAGGCCCGGGAAGCGATCGCGGCCGCCATTGTCGAGGTCGGTCACGAGACGCACGCGCGCCTGCGCCATCTGGGTGCGGAAGCCGTAGGGCTGCTCGAGCGGGATCGCCCAATTGGCATTGTCTTCCGGCGGCACCAGCGCGCCATGCTCGGCGGCGATGCCTTTGCGCGCGAAATAATCGACGTCGACCCAGTCGCCGCGATAGAACTCGCCGTGATTGGCGAGGTAATCCGCGAGGCCGGCATAATCATGCGCGGTCTCCTGGACGAAGTTGCCGCCTGCCGGCGGCGAGCCCGCAGCGACGCGCGGATGGTTCACCGGCTCGGTCGTGAAGTTGCCGTGCATCGGCGGGGCATAGCTCCAATCGGAGCAGCCAGCGAGCAGGATGCCGCCGGCGATGAGGGTGAGGGCTGACAAAAATGTGCACCGACGGACCATGGAATTTCTCCTGAGTTGCTTCTCGTTCAAACCCGTTCCGCTCGCCGCAGCGGGAGGAACCCGCATAAAGGCGCCTCCCCGCGCCCCGCGCGGGGAGGCTGTTTGCCGATTTAATCCTTGGACAGGATCACCGCTCCCACACCGGCCGGCCGAGATCGACCGCCGAAGGCGAGGTCACCGCGCCGGCAACCGCGCCAGCGCCGGCGCCGATCGCCGCGCCCGCCAGCGGTGCGCCCACCAACGCGCCAATGACGGCGCCGCCCGCCGCGCCAATGCCAGCGCCGCTGAGACCCCGGTCGCCGACCGATTCACCGCAGCCCGACAAGGCGACAGTGGCGGCAATCAAAATCACAGCAAGTCCAAAGCGCGTGTTCATTCGTCGATCATCCTTCCCGAAATTGTCCCCACTGGACGATGGCGGAGAGGATGGTCAGCGATTGTGGCCGGAAAACGGCTTTGCCGGGGTATTTTAGCCCCGGTTCGGGGCGTTTCCGGGGTCAGGACGCTAGGATTTCCGCGCTTTTTTGCCCAACCGCAATCGCAGGGCGTTGAGCTTGATGAAGCCTTCGGCGTCGCGCTGATCGTAGACCTGATCGGCCTCGAAGGTCACATGCGCGAGGCTGTAAAGCGATTTCGGCGATTTGCGGCCGACGACGCGCGCATGGCCCTTATAAAGCTTGAGCCGCACCGTGCCGTCGACGTCCTCCTGGCTCTTGTCGATCAACGCCTGCAGCATCAGCCGCTCGGGCGCGAACCAGAAGCCGTTGTAAACAAGCTCGGCATAGCGCGGCATGATCTCGTCCTTGAGATGGGCCGCGCCGCGATCGAGTGTCAGGCTCTCGATGCCGCGATGCGCCGCCTGGAGGATGGTGCCGCCGGGCGTCTCGTAGACGCCGCGCGACTTCATGCCGACGAAACGGTTCTCCACGAGGTCGAGCCGGCCGATGCCATGCTTGCCGCCGATCTCGTTGAGCTTCGCCAAGAGCGCCGCCGGCGACAGCGTGACGCCGTCGACGGCGACCGGATCGCCGCCATGGAATTCGATCTCGACATATTGCGGCTGGTTCGGCGCCTGCTCTGGCGCGACGGTGCGGCTATAGACATATTCCTCGGGCTCGCTCCACGGGTCCTCGAGCACTTTGCCCTCGGCCGAGATGTGCAGGAGATTGGCGTCGGTCGAGAACGGCGCCTCGCCGCGCTTGTCCTTGGCGATCGGGATCTGGTGCTTTTCGGCATATTCGATCAGCTTGGTGCGCGAGCCCAAATCCCATTCGCGCCACGGCGCGATCACCGTGATGTCGGGCTTCAGCGCGTAATAGCCCATCTCGAAACGCACCTGGTCGTTGCCTTTGCCGGTCGCGCCATGCGCCACCGCATCGGCGCCGACTTGCTCGGCGATCTCGATCTGGCGCTTGGCGATCAGCGGCCGCGCGATCGAGGTGCCGAGGAGATATTGCCCTTCGTAGAGCGCGTTCGCGCGAAACATCGGAAACACGAAATCGCGGACGAACTCCTCGCGCAGATCGTCGATGAAGATCTCTTTCACCCCCATCTGCTCGGCTTTCTTGCGCGCCGGCGCGAGTTCTTCGCCCTGGCCGATATCGGCGGTGAAGGTGACCACCTCGCAATGATAGGTCTCTTGCAGCCAGCGCAGGATGACCGAGGTATCGAGCCCGCCGGAATAGGCGAGCACCACTTTCTTCACATTCTTCTTCATCGTCGATCCTATTCCGCCGCGCGGTTCTTTGCCGCTTCGGTCGCGAAATGCGTGTCGATGGTCTTCTTGGTGGCGGCGCGATTCTGGGCGCTGAAATCCTCGCGATTGGCGCGCATCCACTCCATCGAACGCTCACGCGTCTCGTTGGCGCCGTTGAATTTCGGCAGCACGTAGCGCGCGAAGAGCTCGTAGGAGCGCTTGGTCGCCTCCCAATCGGCCCAATCATGCGCCAGCATCAAGATGCCGCCGAAGCCGCCGGTCTTGGCCCAGAATTTCTCCAGCACCGCGATCGCGTCGTCGGGCGTGCCGATGGCGCCGCGGCCATCGGCGATGATGCTCTCGAGGCTGCCGAGCCCGATCGCGGCGCCGCCGAGGGGACTGATCGCATAGGCGTAGTTCTGCCATTTGTCGAAGCCCCATTGCACATTCGCCAGCGCCTTTTCGCGCGTCTCGGCGATGTGGAAGGGCGCCATCAGCCGCCAATGGCGGCGATCGACGGTCTGGCCATGTTGCACGGCGTAATCGGCGGCGATTTTCCAATTGAGGTCGAGCGCGTCGTAGCCCATGCCATTCGAGACCGCGACGCTGAGCATGCCGAGGCCGAAGCGGCCCGCGACCTTGCCGCCATTCGGCGTGATCGCGCTGGCGATGGCGAGATGCGGCCGCGGCTGCGTGTAGGGGCGGAGCTGCAGCCGCGCCTCTTTCATCGTGTACCAGTCGCTGGTTTTGGTGACGGTCTCGCCGTTCATCAGCCGGACGATGATCTCGAGCGATTCTTCCATCCGCGCGCGCTGGGTCTCGGGATCGATGCCGAGGATCATGGCGTCGGAGGTCAGCAGGCCCGGGCCGATGCCGAACATGGCGCGGCCGCGCGTCTGGTGATCGAGCTGCACCATCCGGTCGGCGAGAATGAAAGGATGGTGATAGGGCAGCGACAACACGCCAGTGCCGAGCATGATGCGTTTCGTCCGCGCCGCCGCCATCGCGATGAAGAGGTCGGGCGCGCCGTAGAGCTCGAAGCCGCCGGAATGATGCTCGCCAATCCAGGCCTCGGCGAAGCCGAGCTTCTCCAGCCATTCGACCAGCTCGAAATCGCGCTCCATGCAGAGCGTCGGATCCTCGTCGGTCGGATGGAAGGGCGGCAGGAAAATGCCGGCCCGCAAATTCCGCGATGGGGTCATGGATAGCCTCAGGGCGACGTGATTTTTCTGGACTCGTGCGTGCCGGGCCCGATCATAAAGGATCGATCGAAGCTGGGAAAGCGGGCCACCATGACTACCCTCGCGCTCTATCACAATCCGCGCTGCCGCACCTCGCGCACGGCGCTCGAGCTCTTACGCAAGCGCGGCATCGAGCCGCAGATCATCGAATATCTCAACACGCCGCCGACCGCGTCCGAGATCAAGCGCATCTTGAAGATGCTCGGCATCCCCGCGCGCGAGTTGCTGCGGCTCAAGGAGGCGAAGGCCGCCGGCCTGACCAAGCCCGGCCTCAGCGAGGCGCAGATCATTGCCGGCATGGCCAAGCACCCGATCGTGATCGAGCGGCCGATCGCGATCAAAGGCAACCGCGCGGCGCTGGGCCGGCCGGCGGAAAAGGTGCTGAGTATCTTGTGACGATCTGGTACGAAGCGTTCACTGGCTACGAAGAAACACGCGCGTGGAGGCAAGCATGAAGACGATCCGATTCCTGGCGGTCGCGGCGGCGCTGCTTGTGTCCAGTCAGGCCTGGAGCGCCGATCTACCAACCATCCGCTTGGGCTGGGTGGTTGCGCCAGGCTCGACCGCCGCCTTGCTGATGATGAAGCCCGACCTCTCGGTCCATCGCGATGTCAGCTACAAATTCGAGCCGATGCATTTCGTCTCGACCGCGATCGAGCTGGCGCCGCTCGCCGGCGGCCAGGTCGACATCATCGATATGTCTTATTCCGCGGTCGGCGCGGCGATCGACAACGCCCATCTCACCGATCTGCGCATCATCGCCGACGAGATCCAGAACGGCACCGACGGCCATGAGAACGGCAGCGGTTTTCTCGTCTTGAAGGACGGGCCGATCAAGACCTTCGACGATCTCAAGGGCAAGGCCGTCGCGGTGCTGACCATCGGCAGCGCCACCGACATGCAGGCGCGCATCATGCTCCGCCGTCACGGGCTCGAGGACAAGCGCGACTACAACATTATCGAAGCACAATTCCCCAACATGAAGAGCCTGCTGTTCCAGGGCAAAGCGGCGATGGTGGCGATCGCGCCGCCTTTCGCCTTCGATCCGGAGCTGCGCGCCAAAAGCACCATGTTCTTCACCGAGACCGACGCGATGGGGCCGACCCAGCTCCTGGCCCTCGCGGCGCGCAAGAGCTTCCTCGACCAGAACCGCGCGGTGGTGGTGGATTTCCTCGAAGACGTGATCCGCACGGTGCGCTGGTTCACCGACCCGAAGAATCACGCGGCGGCGGTCGCGGCGGCTTCAGAGCTGACGAAGCAGCCCCCGGAACAGCTCCAGCGACTTTTCACCAAGGAAGACAATTTCCGCGATCCCAATGCCGAGCCCAATCTGCAGTCGCTGCAGCACAGCCTCGATCAGCAATTCGATATGGGCATCCAGAAATCGAAGATCGACATCCAGCGCTATGCCGATCTCAGCCTCGTCCACGAGGCAGCAGCGCGGCTCAAATAAGCGCGATGGACCCAGCCGCGGGCCTGGGAATCCGCTCAGCGGGATCGGTGAAAAACCGCGCGCGCGAACCCGGTCTGGATAGCGCGCGCCGCCAGCGCGAGACGCAGCTTGAGCGATGGGCGGCCGGGCAGCAACGCGATCAGACGATCCGCAGCAAGCTGGGCTTCGCTCACCGAGCGCGGCCGATCGGGCAAAGCCGCGAGGATTGAAGCGAGGTTGCGCGCTGCCAGCTCTTTCGGCAATTGTCTCAACTTGGCGGCCTGCTGCCAAGGATCGATGCCTTCGCGCGAAAACGCCGACAGTACCGTCGGCGTTTGGGGATCGCTTTGGTCGCCGACGGGGGCGAACAGGAAATCGTTGAACTCGGATTGCAGCAAGGAAAACGCCGGCGGAAGCGGCGAATCATGCCGACCGTCGTGCCTGTTCATGTGGCACGCATGCGCATCCACATCACGTCGCAGGCGAGTCCATCGTCACCATGGCTGCCTGAAGACCGAGACGCTCGCGCAGGTCAGCCTCTTCGAGATAGACCGACCCGGAAGGCTTGCGGATTTCGTAAACGACAAAGCCCATCCGGAGTATATGGCGCGCACGCTCGAGCGCGCCGCTTTCTAATCTCTCGAGCGCCGTGTTGCGTCCATCCGGTCCGGGCTTGCGTTGCACGTCCCAAATGATGCTCCAACGCTCGCCATTATCCGCCTCGCTGGCGGAAAGGTGATGCCAGCTCGATGTCGACCGCGGCTTGCGCGGCCAGTCTTTCGTCTTTGCCATGTCGTTCATATGGCTATTCTTGGGCGAAAAGTCAAATAATACGAAAAATACCAAAATCAAGCTCGTATCATCGTCATGATCTAGAAGGTATTTTTGTTTGCTGGAACTCCCCACTTAAATATTCAGCCCGCGAATATTTCGCGGGTTATTTTGATAGTAAAATAAAACGGCGCGCCCATAATATATCGCCGATCGATACGATGCCGGTCCGGTCGAACGCCTCGACGACCGGACGTTGGAACAGATCGCGCGCGATGCTTTCGAGGCGAGTGAGAACTGGGTCGACGACGTGGCGATGGTCGACCGCGTAAATCGTGTCGCGAAGCCCCCTACAGGTGCTTCTCGAAAGCCATTACCGTCTCAATGAAGCGCTACTCGATTTGCACGATGATATCCTTTGGCCGATCCAAGCGGATTTCGCCGGGCGAATAAAAGTACCGGCGCATGGGTCTTTGCGGCCCGCATAGACCGCGTGCCCATTCGGGCCTAGGCTTTCATCCGTCGCCATCGCCGAAGGGAGGGCTTCATGGCCGAAGGGTTCTTTTCCAATCCGGGCGCGCTCGCCTCGCGTTTTCTCGAGGCCGATTCGATCCCATGGATCGAAAGCGGCCCGGGCAACAAGATGAAGGTCCTCTATTACGACAAGGACACCGAGATGCTCACGCTGCTGACGCGGCTCGAGCCCGGCGCCGGCATCCCCGCGCATATGCATGAGGATCTCGAGCAGACCTATGTCCTCGAAGGCTCGCTGCTCGATCACGAAGGCGAATGCACTGCGGGCAATTTCGTCATCCGCGCCAAGGGCAGCCGCCACGCGCCGACCGCGCCCAAGGGCTGCACCATGCTGGTCTTCTTCATGAAGCCGACGGCGCATTTGAAGAAGCAGCTGAAGCTGGCTTAGCCCTTCAGCGTCGCTGCGAGATCGGGCTCGAATTCGCCGTCGATCAGCACGAAGGCGATGGTGCAGGGCGCCTTGGAGCGGTTGCTCCAGGCGTGGCTCGTGCCGCATTGCACGACCACGTCGCCCGCCTTCAAGAGCACGTCCTGCTCATCGAGCACCATAGTGATCTCGCCCTCGAGGATGATCGCGTAATCGATCGTCTCGGTGCGATGCATCAGCGGATGCCGCCCGCCTTTGCCCCAGAGCGCCGCCGGCTCGTTGCCGAGCGCGGCAAACGCGCGACGCGAATCCTCGGGCGTCATGTCGCGAATGTGATCGGATTCCGGCGGCACCTGATTGATGCGGATGACGCTGCCGCGCTTTTGCGGCAATTGCCGGCGCGGCCCAAGGGTCGACTCGGCAGAATGCGCGGCAATCGGCGCCGGCGTCGCGCCGGTGCGCCAGAGATCGGTCGACGTGTTGCTGGGATCGCGCGGATTGACGTGGATGAAAGGCGACGGCCCGTCCGAGATCACCACAGCCTTGCCGCGCGCATCATGGCCGGTGACGACCCGGCGAATCGTTCTGGGCATGCTCCCTCCCCTCTCATGGCGGAGGTCAGCTTAGCGCGTCGGCTCTTTCGCGCGCGCTTTTCTTCAAGCGGATGCTGTCGGATTTGAGCTGGCCGCAGGCGGCGAGGATGTCGCGGCCGCGCGGTGTCCGGACCGGCGAAGCATAGCCCGCGGCGTTGACGATGTCGCCGAAAACGGCGATCGCCGCGTCGCTCGAGCATTCGAAAGGCGCGCCGGGCCAGGGATTGAACGGTATCAGGTTGACCTTGGCCGGGATGCCTTCGAGCAGCTTCACCAACGCCCGCGCCTCGGCCGGCGAATCATTGACGCCGTTCAGCATCACATATTCGAAGGTAATGCGCCGCGCATTGCTGAGCCCCGGATAGGCGCGGCATGCGGCCATCAGCTCGGCGATCGGATATTTCTTGTTGAGCGGCACCAGCACGTCGCGGAGCTTGTCGGTCACGGCATGGAGCGAGATGGCGAGGTTGACGCCGAGCTCGGCGCCGCAGCGCTCGATCATCGGCACGACGCCCGCGGTCGAGAGCGTAATCTTGCGCTTCGAGACCGACAGCCCCTCGCCGTCCATGACGATCTTCATCGCCTTGGCGACGTTGTCGTAGTTGTAGAGCGGCTCGCCCATGCCCATCAGCACGATGTTGGTGAGCTGGCGGTCGTCCTGCGGCGACGGCCATTCGCCGAGCGCGTCGCGCGCCAGCATCACCTGGCCGACGATCTCGGCGGGATCGAGATTGCGCACCAGGCGCTGTGTGCCGGTGTGGCAGAATTTGCAGGTGAGCGTGCAGCCGACCTGCGCGGAAACGCAAAGCGTGCCGCGGTCCTCTTCGGGGATATGGACGCACTCGGCTTCCTGACCGTCGGCGAAGCGCAGCAGCCATTTGCGCGTGCCGTCGGCCGAAAGCTGGGCGCGCGATTCGAGCGGCCGCGCGATGACGTAGTGCTCGGCCAGCAGGCCGCGAAAATCCTTGGCGAGGGTCGTCATCGCCGCGAAATCGGTGACGCCGCGGTGATAGATCCAGTGCCAGAGCTGGCGCGCGCGGAACGGCGCCGCGCCCAGCGCGGCCATCTCGGCCGCGAGGTCGTCGCGCGACAGGCCGACGAGGTTCTTCTTGGCCGCCTCGCTCATCTCAGCGCTTGACGTTGCAGGCCTTGTCGATCAGCGCCAGCGCCTCGCCAAAGCCGTCGAGCGAATAAGTGTCGGTCGAAGCGTTGTTATGCGTCGAGACCGCCTTGATCACCACCTGCTTGCCTTTGGACAAAGCGATCGTCACCGCCTTGTCGGTCGCGGCATCGCTCGCCCAGGCGCCCTGTTTGGCGGTGAAGAGCTCGAATTTCTTGCCGTCGACCGTGACCTCGGCATTGGACCCGGTTTTGGGTTCGTAGCCGAGCTGGAAGTTGACGACGTTCAGCGCATTCTCGCCGGGACGATGGGTGACGTTGAGCTCGATTCGGCCCCGGGCGACGTGCTCGGGCAAGGTTTTCGCCGGTTTGCCGACGACGTAGCACACCAGGGTCTTGCCGCTGCCGGCACTGAAGGCGCTCCAATCCTTGGTGCTGCCCAATGCCTTGGGCGCGGCCGCTGTGGCCTGGGCAATTTGTTGCGGCACCTCGGCGGCGCTGAGCGTCGGAGGGGCCAAAGCAAGGAGCGGGATCGCGGTTAAAAAGAACGAGAATCGCATAGCGCACCATAACCAAACCAGCCGCGTCCTGCCAAGCGCGCACACATGCGGCGTGGTGCCGCCCAGGCGGTTTCTTCCCCTGCAAAATCAAACAGAAGTCTTCGTGCATCGCGAAATTTCGCCACAGATAAGACAAAAAATCCTCGCCAGCGCGCTGTGGCGGTTTATGATGTTTGGGTTAACGCGGGAGGCCCGATGGGCGCGGTGCGACCGGCACGGCTGGAAGATGCGAAAGCAATCGCCCGGATCGAGGTCGAGACATGGCGCTCGACCTACGCTGGCATGCTGCCCGACCGCGTGCTGCTCAACATGTCGGAACGGCGCCAGACCGGCTCTTGGGCCAGCTTCCTGCGCCACCGGCCGGAAGACGTGATCATCGCGACAAGCGGGGGCGCGGTCGTCGGCTTCGGCAATTGCGGCACCCAGCGCGACAACACCATCCGTTTCGCCGGCGAAGTCTACACGCTCTACGTTTCGCCGGACCGCCAAGGCAACGGCTATGGGCGCAGCCTGCTGCTCGCGCTGTTCCAGCGCCTCGTCAATACCGGTCACGCCACTGCCCTAGTATGGGTCGTGCGCGCCAATCCCGGACGATTCTTCTATGAGCGGCTTGGCGGCCAGCAGATCATGCATCGCAAGATCCCGGTCGGCGGCCAGCCGGTCGAGGCGGTCGCTTATGGCTGGCGCGATCTGAGCGAACTGCTGGCCCGCACGGCAAAGAGCGGCGACGGCCTGACCGGCGATTCGCCGCTCCATTGAGCTTTACCGTCTAAGCGATAAGCTTCGCTCCCAATAACCTTGGGAGGGAAGGATGGCACGCGAATCGCATTCGCCGAGCCGCCGCGAAGTCTTTACATCGGCGGGGATCGGGATCGCGGCGACGCTCGTCGCTCAAGCCATGCCGGCAACCGCCGCAACGGGCCAAGCGCATGGCGGCGTCTGGACCGCGCAATATTGGGCGATGAAAGGGCAATTATCTAGTTGACAAACCCAACGCTACACGATGGGTACATGCTCGCCCTGCATTTCTGTTTTGAGGCGGCCCCACTCGCGCTCTAGAAGCCGGCGCGCGATCACCGCAACTTCGTCCATTCTTGCCGGTGCTTGATCAGGCGGGGCGATGACAAGCCTATCAATCGCCTCTATCAGTAGGCGCGTATCTTCCTCTGCCGGATTAAGCAGTAGCCCAATTTTGTTCCCAAGGACCGAGACTCGATACTGATCATCGGCCGAAATCGGAGAGGGCTTTGTCAATATCGCGAGTTGTTCGGACAGCGCCTCGATGACGTTGTTAATCCATTCCTGTCGGAACTCGGCAATTGACCGCCGCCCCGCACTCTGAACAGCCCATATTGCAGCGTTGGCCGATCTCAGCGCCGCCTTTGACTGCCTTAAGCCGATAAAGAACTGAAGCAACGCCACGACCGTAGCCGCAGCCGCTGCTAAGGCGGCTGCGTATGCGGAGAGGATTGCGGGCTGTAACCCCGCAAGCCATGCGACTATCTGTGAAATTTACGTTTCGCCTTCGCCTTCTGCGCCGGCGCCGCTTTCAGCCTCTCGACCGGCGTCTTTAACAGCGCCCCCAAAGCCGCCTCAGTCGTGAGCGGCGCTAACGACACTGGCCCCGGTCTGGCGGTCCCGTCATCGGCGCGTGCTGGCTTCCTCATGGTGCGTAACTTACGCATTTGGTCCGCGATCTCCTAGGGCCTATATTTGGGGAAGTGGTGGAGCACAGGGGAGTCGAACCCCTGACCGCTAGGTTCCATAGCCCGGGCCGGGGTCCGCCCACGTGCCCCACCATGAGCAGCGACCAGGGGTACAACCGCACCCCTGGTCGCCCATGCCTCAGGCTGCGGACTTTTCAGCCTGATCACCCGATGGCGGCTCCACATCGGCCAGCCGCATAAAATCCGTCAATGCCTCATAGGTCTCGACGAGTTTCTGCCGCGCTTTCTTGTCGGTGCGGATGCGCAGAATGTCCTTTACGTGCGCGGCGCTTGTGCAGTTCTCGCGCATCTCGGCGAGAAGCCTGAAGAAGTCGGACCCGTGCTCGGGGTTGTCCTCCTCCAAGATTTTTTCTACCTCTTCGAATGGCACGCCCTGTTGAAGTTTTTTGCGCGCCACCGGATTCTTGAGGACTAAGGGCAACGAGCGGACCTGCACTCCCTTTGATAAAACGCCGTTGCCGACAAGACGGCAATACCAATCCGCGAAGTCTAGATCGGCCTTCATCTCCTCGCGCAGGGATTTCGAGCGGAACAACTCATCGAAGAAACTCCACTTGCGCTCACCGTCCTTGGTGTACTTCCCGTCATCAAGAGTGAGAAATTTCTCAACCATGAACGCGTAAGCATCGTAGAAGCGCTTCGCCGTCGTCTTGCTTGCACGCAAGAACACAGCGATGTCCTCGAACGGCATTCGCAGATCGTGGTGCATGCGATAGACCTGGCCAGCCTTTTCGTGCGCCGTCCACGTGATCTTCCCGGCGACATGCATATCCGTCAGAAGGACAGCGACCTTTTTCGGATCGATGTCCTTGGGCATGATCTTCGCCGGGATCGCTTTCCATCGTTCATCATCGGGGTGCTTCTTCGCGAGCGCGCGATAACAGATGAGGCGGCAATTGCCCTCGCGCGAAATGTAGTCCTTGCCGCTCTTCTGCACGATGATACGTTCGCGCAAGCCGCCATTCGCCTCGATGTCTTTCAATAGCGCGGGCACCTGCGGAATCTTCATGATGCGCTCGTCCAGCGTCTTACCCATATCGAGGTAACGCAGCCCGTAGCGGATGCGCGGATTTTCCTCGTCAGGTTCAACGTCCTGCAAAGGGATGTCGGCGTGCTCCAAGTGGATGCGCTCGCCGGCCACCGTCAACTCTTCAATGACCTTACTCATGATGCTTTGCCTCCATAGCTCCAGCGGAGAACCGCTCCCCGCCCTAGGTACCGGTCCGGTATCATAAGACTTTGTCCCAAAAACCGCGCCGGCGACGACGATCAATCTCGCCACGACTCGGGTTGTCAACCTTAATTGGTTGCGCTCAAGGCATAACGATGGTAGTAGAGTGATGTAGATCACGCGTGATCTACAGGCATCGACGGAGAGCTTGATGGCGGACGAGCCCAAGGAACTGACTCGCGCGCAGGTCGCCGAAGGAATCGGGTTTGACCCGAATACGATTTGGAGATGGGAGGATAAGGGCATTAGCCCCGTGACACCCACACGCGACCTGCGAACGGGGCGACTTTTTTACCCCGAGGATTCCATCGACAAGTTCAAGGACTGGCTCAAGGGCCAGCGCGTGCCGGCAACATCATTCCGTCGCAAGAAGCACGGAGACGCGGAGGAATGAGAGTCCTTCTCGTCGAGCCCGCTTACTACACGCAGTATCCGCCGCTCGGTCTGCTCAAGCTCTCGACCCATCACAAACAACGCGGGGACGATGTGCAATTCGTCCGCGGCATCAAACTCGTCACGCGTTTCGTGCCAGACGAGATTAAGGTTACGTCACTCTTCACCTGGGCGTGGAAACCAGTATGGGAAGCGGTCGCGTTTTATCGCGCTCTCTTTCCGAAAGCGAAGGTGTCGCTCGGTGGTATCTATGCATCGCTAACGCCTGATCACGCCGCGCAAAGCGGAGCGCATGAAGTGTTTACCGGCCTCGTTAAAGAGGTAGAAGATTTGCCGCCAGATTACGGTCTTGTGCCGGAATGGCATCGTGACCGCGCGGCTTCGATCATGTTCAGTAGCCGCGGTTGTATCCGTAAGTGCAATTTCTGCGCGGTGCCAAAGCTCGAAGGCAAACCGTCCCGCGTGCGGAACTCGACCGTCATTAAGCATCTCGTGCATCCCGAACACAAACGCGTCATTCTTTGGGACAACAATATTCTCGGCGAATCCGATTGGCAGAGCGTGATCGCGGAGCTTAAAGAGCTAAACGTCGAGGTCGATTTCAACCAAGGACTTGACGCGCGACTCGTAAATGATGAAGTGGCGCAAGCGTTGACCGGTCTTCGCATCCCCACCATCCGGCTCGCCTATGACTATCCCGGAATGTTCCGCAGCATTGAACGTGCCGTATCGGCCTTTCGCAAAGCTGGTTTAAACAATCGCCGCTTCCGGCACATTTGCAGCTATGCGCTCTACAATTTTAGCGATACGCCCGAGGATCTATTCCGGCGCGTGAAGCATTTGCTTGCGCTCGGGGTTGCGGTCTATCCAATGCGATACCAACCGCTCAGCGGCGAAGGTGCTTTTGAAAAAGATACATTCATCGGTGAGAATTGGACGCTCGAACAGCTCAACATGGTTCAGACCGCTCGGCGCGTCATCGGCTACGGCGGCGCCTTCCCGCCATACGAGGGTCTGGTCAAGAAGTTCGACAAGGCCCGCAATTTCGAGGAGGCCTTCAGCCTCTACTCTGACAAAGGGCGCACATCCCAAAAGAAAAAAGTGAAGTCGATTGGAGACGGGTTCGAGCTAAAGGAGTTCGCGTGGGACCTTATCAATATGGGCAAGGATCACCAATTCCCCGCTCATGCCTTATCCGGGAACATTTGACTTAACGTCCCGCGCCTCGCGCGAGTGAGTGGCTTATAAGTTAGGCGCTTTCCTTCGGTCGCCTTGATTGCGGCCTCGGTGCGTTCGCCGTCAGTGGCCTTCCGGCTGTTCCAGCGGAACTCAAATTCCCGAAGATAGCGGTGCATATGCTTCGCGCTGATATGATGGAATGACCCGATGATGCCGCGTTTCAATAGGCTGTGGTAACTCTCGGCAAAGTTAGTATGAATGATGACGCCGCGCACGAATTGCTTGTTGTGGTCTACCGCGTGGTGCCCGTGGAAATAGCTATCGAGATCGGCGTAGCTAACATTGCCGTCCGTCATAATCGTAGCTGACTTATCGACGAGTGGCTTCGCGACGGCTTCTAAGGTTTCCTTGGACGTATCGGGGACTACTACCGTGCGCGCATCGCCTTCACGGTCGATCAGCGTCATCACGATAGTCTTTTGACCGGCCGCCGCCGTCTTCTTCCGGTGAAAATTGTTTTTCGGCTTGCCTCCGACAAAAGTCTCGTCGATTTCAACGATCGGGTCTTCGCCGGTGCCGAGAAGCGACTTGAGTGGGTCGATCGTCATCGCCATGCGGATGCGATGCGTTAGGAACCATGCCGTCTGGTAGCTCACACCAAGTTCGCGTTTCAATTGGTTCGAGCTAATCCCCTTCTTGGAACTGCACATAAGATGGATCGCCAAAATCCACTTACCGAGTGGGATCGGCGAGTCCTCGAAAATCGAGCCGACGCGGACAGTAAATTGCTTACGGCAATGTCCGCATTTCTTTAAGCCGTGACGATCGCGCCCCTTCTTATCCTGCACGCCGGCCAAAACGTAGATACGGTCGGTCGCGCCACAGTGCGGGCAGAACGGCCCATCGGGCCAGCGCAGCTTTTCAATGAACTTGAAAGCTTCCGCTTCGTCCGCCGTGACCTTGGCAAGTTGGTGCAGATTCATCGCTCGGCTCCCTATGCCATAAACATAGGGGTTGGGCCTGGGTTTGTCAACTAGATAATCGCCGATGAAAGGCCCGGTGCGGCTCGCGGTCTATCGCAAGCGGCTGGCCGCGCCCGCCGCGGGCACAAAAAAGCTGCCGGTGCTGTTCCTGGTCCACGGCTCCTCGCTCTCGGCGCTGTCGAGCTTCGATATCGACGCACCCGGCATCGGCGATTATTCGCTGATGAATTATTTCGCGCGCGCCGGCTTCGATGTCTGGACCATGGATCACGAAGGCTATGGCCGCTCGACCGTCACCCAAGGCAATTCCGACATCGCCAGCGGCGTCGCCGATCTCGCCGCGGCAGCACCGCTCGTCGAGCGCGAGACCGGCGAGAAAGCCTTCCATTTCTACGGCGAATCCTCGGGCGGTCTGCGCGCCGGCGCCTTCGCCAACGCCCATCCCGAGCGCGTCAAAACGCTCGCGCTCGCCGCCTTCACCTATACCGGCAAGGGCTCGCCGACCTTGGGCGATCGCGCCAAGCAGCTCGAATTCTACCGCAGCCACAATCGCCGGACGCGCGATCTGGCGATGGTCAAAAGCATTTTCACCCGCGACAAGCCCGGCACCGCCGACCCGCGGCTCGCCGACGCGATCTGGGCGAAGGAAAAGCAATTCGGCGACACCGTGCCGACCGGCACCTATCTCGACATGACCGCCAACCTGCCGGTGGTCGATCCGGCGAAGATCGAGGCGCCAGTGCTGCTGATCCGCGGCGAATACGACGGCATCGCGACCGAGGAGGACATCCTCGATTTCCTCGCGAAGCTCGCGAGCCATTCGAAGCAATATGCCGTGATTCCCGGCGCCGCCCATGGCGTGCTCTCAGGTTACAACCGGCATCTCGGCCTGCATGTCGTCGAAAGCTTCCTGACGATGCCGCCGGAAGTGCCGCTGAAGACGAGCTGAGCGGTTTGTCTATTGCCTAGGCGCGGCGGCGTTGCAGCGGCTGCTGCAGCGTCGGCATCTCGGCGTCCTCGTCGAAGAGCTCGGCAAGCTTGTCGAGCATCGCGCCACCCAGCTGCTCGGCATCGACGATGGTGACGGCGCGGCGATAATAGCGCGTCACATCGTGGCCGATGCCGATGGCGACCAGCTTCACCGGCGAATTGCGCTCGATCTCGGCGATCACCTCGCGCAGATGGCGCTCGAGATAATTTCCGGGATTGACCGAGAGAGTCGAATCGTCGACCGGCGCGCCGTCGGAGATGACCATCAGGATGCGCCGCTGCTCGGTGCGTGCGAGCAAGCGGTTATGCGCCCAGATCAGCGCCTCGCCGTCGATATTCTCCTTGAGGATCCCTTCGCGCAGCATCAGGCCGAGGCTTTTGCGCGCGCGCCGCCAGGGCGCATCCGCGGGCTTGTAGATGATGTGCCGCAAATCGTTGAGCCGCCCGGGATTGCCGGGCTTGCCGGCGGCGATCCAGCGCTCGCGCGACTGGCCGCCCTTCCACGCCCGGGTGGTGAAGCCGAGGATCTCGACCTTGACGCCGCAGCGCTCGAGGGTGCGGGCGAGGATGTCGGCGCTCATCGCCGCAACGGTGATCGGCCGGCCGCGCATCGAGCCCGAATTGTCGATCAGCAGGGTGACGACCGTGTCGCGGAATTCGGTCTCCTTCTCGCGCTTATAGGAGAGCGGATATGCGGGATTGGTGACGACGCGGGCAAGCCGCGCCGAATCGAGGATGCCCTCGTCGAGATCGAATTCCCAAGCGCGCGCCTGCTTGGCGAGCAGCCGCCGCTGCAAACGATTGGCGAGGCGGCTGATGATGCTTTGCAGATGCGCGAGCTGCTGATCGAGGAGGCTCCTCAACCGGGTCAGCTCGTCGATGTCGCACAGCGCGTCGGCCTCGACCACCTCGTCGAACTCGGCAGTGAAAGCGCGGTAGACCGCGGGATCGTCGTTGAGGCCCTGACGGCGCGGCAGGATACCGGGTCGGCCCGGCCGGCCGGGATCCTCGTCGCCGGTGCCGGGCATCATCTCGCCCGCGACTTCTTCGGCGCCGCCCTCGTCGTCGCCTTCCTTGTCCTGCTCGGGTACGCCGCCTTCGAGCGAGCCCTCGGAACCCGAGGCCTTGCCCTCGCCGCCCTCGCTCTCGCCTTCGTTCTCTTCGGCGTTCTCGCTCTCGCCCTCGGAATTCTCCGCCTGCTCGCCTTCTTCGGCCTCGCCGAGATCCATATCGAGATCTTGAAGGAGCTGGCGCATCACCGTGGCGTAGGAATCCTGGTTCTCGATCAGCTTGTTGAGCTCGAGCAAGTCACGCGCGATCCGGCTCTCGATCAGCGGCCGCCACATGTCGACAACCTTCTTCGCCGAGCGCGGCGGCGGCATCGTGGTCATAGCCTCGCGCGCGAGCAAGCGGATCGCCTCGACCAGCGTCGCTTCGTTGCGCTCGGTCATGTGCTCGTAGCCCTGGCGGCGGTAGCGCTCTTCGAGCATCGCCCCGAGATTGGCGGCGACGCCCGCCATCCGCCGCGTGCCGAGCGCCTCGACCCGCGCCTGCTCGACGCCTTCGAAGATCGCGCGCGCGGTCTCGCCGGCGGGAGCGCGCCGCGCATGGAGCGTCGCGTCGTGATAGCGCAGCTTCAGCGCCATGGCGTCGGCGGCGCCGCGTACCGGCCCCGCCTCGGCATCGGTCAACTCGCGGGCGGGCAGCGGCAGGCGCAGCCGGGTGCCGGCGGCGCCTGCCGGCTCGGCGCCATAGCTGATGGTGACGTCGTCGCGCTCGGCGATCGCGCGCACGGTCGCGGCGGTCGCGCGCTTGAAGGATTCGGTGGGCGATTCGGCTTCGGCCATAACGGATCAGGCCGAGGCGGTGCGCACCCCGGTCTCCTTCAGCTCGGTGCCCAAGCAGCGCTGGTAGTATTCGGCGACCGTCGAGCGCTCGACCTCGTCGCATTTGTTGAGGAAGGTGACGCGGAAGGCGAAAGCGAGGTCGCCGAAGATGCGCGAATTCTCGGCCCAGGTGATGACCGTGCGCGGCGACATCACGGTCGAGATATCGCCGTTCATGAAGCCAGAACGCGTCAAATCGGCGAGCGCGACCATGGCGCTGATCGTCTTGCGGCCGTCTTCGTTGTCGAAGCTCGGCGCCTTGGCCAGAACGATCTCGACCTCGGCGTCATGCGGCAGATAGTTGAGCGTCGCGACGATGTTCCAGCGGTCCATCTGGCCCTGGTTGATCTGCTGCGTGCCGTGATAGAGGCCGGTGGTGTCGCCGAGCCCGACCGTGTTGGTGGTCGAGAACAGGCGGAAGGCCGGATGCGGGCGGATGACGCGGTTCTGGTCGAGCAGGGTCAGCCTGCCCTCGACCTCAAGCACGCGCTGGATCACGAACATTACGTCGGGACGGCCGGCATCGTATTCGTCGAAGACGAGCGCGGTCGGATGCTGCAGCGCCCAGGGCAGAAGCCCCTCGCGGAACTCCGTTACCTGCATGCCGTCGCGCAGCACGATCGCGTCCTTGCCGATCAGGTCGATGCGGCTGATATGGCTGTCGAGATTGACGCGGATGCAGGGCCAGTTGAGCCGCGCCGCCACCTGCTCGATATGCGTCGATTTGCCGGTGCCGTGATAGCCCTGGATCATGACGCGACGGTTATGGGCGAAGCCGGCGAGGATCGCGAGGGTAGTGTCGCGGTCGAAGCGATAGGCCTCGTCGACATCCGGCACGTAATCGCAGCTCTTCGAGAAGGCGGGCACTTGCAGCTCGCTATCGATGCCGAAGGTCTGGCGCACCGACACGGTGATGTCGGGCATGCCGGTCGGCATATCGTTTTGGAGCTTGCTCGGGGCGGACGCGGTTTCGGACATGATTGTTTGTCGTCTTCTAAGTGTTTGGTTGGTTCAGCTGGGGAAATAGCTGACTTTCAGGGTCGAATAGGCGAGGTTGATCTCTTTGAGGCGCTCTTCGGCGTCTTTATCGCCGCCATGCACGTCGGGATGGTGCCGCTTGACCAGCTCTTTATAGCGGGTTTTCAACCCGACGAGGGTCAGCGGCGGCGTCAGGTCGAATAGCGCGAGGGCTTTCTCCTGCGGCGAGCGCGGCCGTTTCGGCTTGTGCTCGGCGGCCGGGCCGTCCTCGTCGAGGTCGAAGAGGCCAAAACCCCGCCATTTCGCGCCGTGGAGATGGCCGATCCGCGCGCCCAGCGGCCAGGTCGGCCGCTGCCATACGGTATCGTGCCGGATGCAGGCCTCGATATCGGCGCTGCTCATCCCGGCATAGTAATTCCAGGACGCGTTGTAGGCCCGGACATGGTCGAGGCAGAACCAGTAGAAATCATCGAGCGCCGCCCGGGACCGCGGCGCCCGGAAATCGCCCGATCCGGTGCAGCCGGGATGGTCGCAGGACCGCGGGGGCACCGGCACCGGATCGTCGCTATAGCTGAGGCGCGCCCGAGACATAGAGTGAGTATGGGGGCTCGGCCCAGCCCTGACAAGCCGGGCGGATTAGCGCTAAACGCGCTTGACAGCGAGGCTTTTTGGCGCGACAGGCGCCCATCTTTGGTGGGAAATTGGATGACGACCGCCGACCGGATCCGCACCAAGCTCGAGGCCGCGCTGCAGCCGCAGCGGCTCGCGATCTTCGACGACTCGCATCTTCATGCCGGCCATCATCCCGGCGCCCAGCGTGGCGAGGAGACGCATTTCCGGGTCGAGATCGTCGCCGCCGCCTTCGCTGGCGAAAACCGCGTCGCGCGGCAGCGCCGGGTCTATGGCATCCTCGCCGAAGAGCTCGCCGGTCCGGTCCATGCGCTGCAGCTCAGCGCCCTCACCCCGGACGAAGACCGCGGCTGAGGGATTCCGGGGCTACTCGGCCGGAACCGACGCCCTGGCCCGGATGTAAGTCCGCAGCGCTCCGGGTAGAAGGGGTCCGAAAGTCTTCCGCGTCCAGTTCGCGAGATTGCGGTCTTCCGGCTCGTCGTCGCGCCACTCGGTGTGCCCGAGATAGTGCCAGTAATCGGCGCGGCGCGGATGGCGGCAGAGATAGCTCCAGGGCTTCGACGGATCGTCGAAATGGATAATCCGCGCCGCGGCGCGGAGTGCGGCGATGTCGGCCGCGCTCATGGCGTTGGCGGGCGAATCGGAAAAGAACGACGAGAGCGCGTTATAGACCGGGGACAGCGCGCGCCGGCGGTCGAAGAGCGAAAGATTGAGGAGATCGCGGTCGGTTTCGACCGGCTTGTCGTTATGGGCGGCAAGGTCGCCGATCAGCCGGCCCGGGATATTCTCGCACCGCCAGCGGGCGAGATCGACCACCAATACCCCGGTATCGAAATAGCCGTGTTCCTCGGCGATGCCGAGCGCCGCGCCGCGGGTCGAGCCGGGGATCGTCACCGCGCCAAGGACCGCCTCACCAAGCTCGGCGCGCCACAGGCCACCGATATCGCCGGCGATGATCATGTCGCTGCCGAGACAAAGGATTTTTGCCACCGATGCGGGAAAGAATTCCTGCATCCACAGCCGCATGTAATCGCCGATCGCGTAATGAACGCGCGCCGGCAGCCGCAAGCCGGCGCGGCCTTCGAAACGCACGGTCTTTAGCGCGCAGTTCGGATAGGCGGCCAGCGTCCGCCGCAGCTTCGCCGCCTCGCTGCCGAGATCGCCGGCGCTGACGACAACGAGATCGAAGAACGCTCCGGGATTGTTCTCGAGCAGCGAGACAATACAGACGGCCGCGTGCTTAGCGGCGCGCGCGTCGATGCAGAAGAGCGTCGGGATCGTCGCCGATCTGAACATCCCTCCCTCCGCCATGGCTCACACCGCCGGATCGCCGGTCAGGCGGCGATAGACGGACCGCAGCGGGAGCTTCGTCGCGAAGCAGGCGAGCGAGGGGCGCGCGACGAGCGTGCCATTGTGCCGTTCCGCATTCATAAAATGATCGACCCGACTGCCGCCGAAATATCCTTGCGCGACCGGCGCGACGAGCGAGCGCCAATCGCCAGCGACAATACCGCGGTCACCGAAATGGTTGCGCGCCGCTTGGCGTCGCGCGACGAAAACTTGCGGCTTGCGCCATGCGCCCAGCCGTCCGCACCAAATTGTCGTCGTGATCAGCAGGACGGCGTTCAGGTAGCGCAACAACTCCGCCAGCTCGTTGCTGCGGATTGGGACGATCCAGCCGCAATTCGAGAGGAAGTCCACGATCCGCGTGGCGAGACGCCACGCGATCATCCATTCGGCGCCGATCAACATGCGCCCGTATAACGATGCGGGACCGTTCACCATTCCCTGCCGAATCCGCTTCTGCGCGATGCCCGAAACCCTAGGCGCGATACCTTTAAAAAATCGCGCACGAATTCTGGTTAATGCCGGCCGCTCATGGTTATGCTTCGATCAAGAACAACGCCCGGGGGGAAGATCATGGCGGAGATCGCGCAGGCCGCGCCCGCGCAGAGCGTTGCGGCGATCGTCGGCCGGATCGAGCGCATGCCCTATACGCGCTTTCATTTCAAGGCGCGCACCATCTGCGCGATCGCGACCTTCTTCGATGGTTACGACTTCCTTGCCATCTCCTACGCCCTGCCGGTGCTGGTGAGCGCGTGGCATCTGACCCCGCCGCAGGTCGGGCTGCTGATCGCCAGCTCCAATATCAGTTCGCTCTTCGGCGGGCTGGGCTTCGCCTGGCTCGGCGACGGCATCGGCCGGTTGAAGACGATGGCGATCGCGACCGCCCTCTTCGGCGTGGCGAGCTTTGCCTGCGCCTTCGCCTGGGATTTCGATTCGCTGCTCGCCTGCCGCGCGCTCGAGGGCCTCGGCCTCGGTGGGCTCGGCCCGGCGGCGGCCGCCTATCTGACCGAAATGGCGCGGGCTGAGGGCCGCGGCCGGTTTTTCCTGCTGTTCCAGGGAATTTTCATCTTCGGCCTTGCCTGCGCCGCCTTCCTCTCGCCTTGGATGGTGCCCAACTTTGGCTGGCAGTCGATGTTTTACCTCGGCGCGGTGCCAGCGCCGCTCGCCATCTGCTTCGTGCTGCTGCTGCCGGAATCCGCGCGCTGGTATGCCGACAAAGGGCGCTTTGCCGAGGCCGACCGCGTGGTCCGGCTGATCGAAGATTCCGCGCGCCGCGACGGCCGGGAGCTGCCGCCGCCGGCGGTCGTGCCGTGGAGCGAGGGGCGAGAGCGGCCGCACTGGACCGAGATCTTCCGCGGTATCTATGCCGCGCGCACCGTCATCGTGTGGCTGCTGTTCTTCTGCATCTATTTCGTCAGCAACGCCCTGATCTCATGGCTGCCGACGCTCTACCGCACGGTCTATCACCTCGACGTCAAAACCGCGCTGCAATATTCGGCCTATACCACCATCGCCGGAATGATCGGCGTGATCGTGGTCGCGCTCCTCGTTGACCACACCGGCCGCCGCAAATGGTTCACCACCTGCTTCATCGGCATCGCCGTCGTTTTCCTTTATCTCTGGATCAGGGGCGCGCCGACGGCGACGGTGGTGCTGGTCGCGGTGACGGTTGGCGACGTGTTGATGGCCTCGATCTCGTCGCTGATCTTCCTCTACAGCGCCGAGATCTATCCGACGCGGCTCCGCTCGCGCGGGGTGGCGATCGCCGGCTCGTGGCAGAAGGTCGGCATCGTCGCCGGCCAGATCAGCATCGGCTTCATTATCCAGAGCTTCGGCATCGGCGGCGTGTTCCTGCAGTTTGCGATCGCAAGCGCCGCCGGCGCGGTGATCGCGGCGCTGTTCGCGATCGAGGCGCGCAACCGCGCGCTCGAGGAAGTCTCGCCCTAGAGGACGCGCCGCCCGGCGACCGGCCGGGTCTTCACCGGCGCGACATTGGTACCGAGCAGCCGGTCGAAATATTCGATCGTCTTCTTGAGCCCGGTCTCGAGCGGGACTTTGGGCTGCCAGCCGAGCAGGCTTTGGGCGCGGCTGATATCGGGGCAGCGCTGTGTCGGGTCGTCGACCGGCAGCGGCCGGCGCTCGATCCGCGAGCGCGAGCCGGTCAGATCGATGATCTTGTGCGCGAGCTCGGCGACCGTGGTTTCGACTGGGTTGCCGATATTGATGGGTCCGGTGACGTCATCAGGCGCCGCCATCAACCGTATCCAACCCTCGAGCAAATCGTCGACATAACAGAAGGCGCGGGTCTGGCTGCCGTCGCCATAGAGGGTGATGGACTCGCCTTTCAGCGCCTGGACGATGAAGTTCGACACCACCCGGCCGTCGTTCGGGTGCATGCGCGGGCCGTAGGTGTTGAAGATGCGTGCGACGCGGATGCGCAGCTTGTGCTGGCGGTGATAGTCGAAGAACAGCGTCTCGGCGCAGCGCTTGCCTTCGTCGTAGCAGGCGCGCGGCCCGATCGGATTGACGTTGCCGCGATAATCCTCGGTCTGCGGATGGACGCTCGGATCGCCATAGACCTCGGAGGTCGAGGCCTGAAAGATCTTCGCGCGCAGGCGCTTGGCGAGACCGAGCATGTTGATCGCGCCCGAGACGCTGGTTTTGGTCGTCTGAACCGGATCGTGCTGGTAGTGGATCGGCGAAGCCGGGCAGGCGAGGTTGTAAATCTCGTCCACCTCGACATAGAGCGGGAAGCAGACGTCGTGCCGCATCGCCTCGAAATTGGGATTGCCCAAGAGCGCGGCGATGTTGTCCTTGCGGCCGGTGAAATAATTGTCGACGCACAGCACGTCGTTGCCCTCGGCGACGAGGCGCTCGCAGAGATGCGAGCCGAGGAAGCCGGCGCCGCCGGTGACGAGGATGCGCTTCTTGGTTGAGCTCATCGCGTGGTTCCCATGGCTTGCCGGCGGTCGCGCGTCGCCGAAGGCTCGACCGGTGCGCGGCCGATGCTGACGTAGTAGAAGCCCGCGGCCGACATGTCCTCGGGCTTGTAGATGTTGCGCAGATCGATAACGGTCGGCGTCCGCAATAAATTCATCACGCGCGCGAGATCGAGCGCGCGGAACTCGTTCCATTCGGTGACGATGACGAGCACGTCGGCGCCTTCCATCGCCGCATAGGCGCTGGCGCAGAAATCGACGTTCTGCAAAAGCTTCGCCGCTTCCTTCATGCCCTCGGGATCGAAGGCGCGGATCGTCGCGCCGGCTTTCTGCAATGCCGGGATGATCGCGAGGCTCGGGCTGTCGCGCATGTCGTCGGTGTTGGGCTTGAAGGTGACGCCGAGGATCGCGAGCGTCTTGCCGGCGACGTTGCCGCCGCAGGCATGGATCACGCGCTGCGCCATCGCTTCCTTGCGGGCATCGTTCACCTCGATCACCGCTTCGACGATGCTGACCGGCGCGCCGGCCTCTTGCGCGGTTTTCACCAGCGCCAGGCAGTCCTTGGGGAAGCACGAGCCGCCATAGCCCGGACCCGCATGGAGGAATTTGCGGCCGATACGGCCGTCGAGACCGATGCCCTTGGCGACATCCTGGACGTCGGCGCCGACTTTCTCGCAAAGATCGGCGATCTCGTTGATGAACGATATCTTGGTCGCAAGGAAACTGTTGGCGGCGTATTTGGTCAGCTCGGCGGTCTCGATCGTGGTGAAGAGGATCGGCGTCTCGTTGAGGAAGAGCGGCCGGTAGAGTTCCTTCATCACCGCCTGCGAGCGCTCGTGCTCGGCGCCGATGACGACGCGGTCGGGGCGCATGAAATCGCCGATCGCCGAGCCTTCGCGCAGGAATTCGGGATTGGAGACGACGTCGAACGCGGCATCGGGCCGCGCTTTGCGGATGATCTCCGCGACTTTGCGGCCGGTGCCGACGGGCACGGTCGATTTCGTCACCACCACGGTGTAGCCGTCGAGCGAGCGCGCAATGTCTTCGGCCGCGCCGAAGACATAGGACAGATCGGCATGGCCGTCGCCGCGGCGCGACGGCGTGCCGACGGCGATGAATACCGCATCGGCGGCCTTGACCGCGCCCGGCAGGTCCGTGGTGAAGGAGAGACGCTTGGCGGCGACGTTGCTGGCGACGAGCTGGTCGAGACCGGGCTCGTAGATCGGCATCTCGCCGCGCGTCAGCCGCGCGATCTTCTCGGCATCGAGATCGACGCACACCACCTCGACGCCGAATTCCGAGAAACAGGCGCCGGAAACGAGTCCGACATAGCCCGAGCCGATCACCGCGATGCGCATGGACGCTCCAAACCCGATCCCGCCGAGAACGCTGCCGCCCGCGCAAAAATTCCGCGGCCGCGGCGCGAGACCGTTATACGGTCAAATGCGCCCCGACGGTAGGGGGAATAACGACGTCAATTCAAAAGGTTAACAACGCAAGACGGATTTTGGGGCAGGCGGTCCGCGGTAGGTCCAACCGGCCGCCGCGACAAATCGCGCGGCGCCCGGAGGTCAGGACGCGGCGGCAAATACCGGCCGCGGCTCGGCGAGAAGCGCGTCGAGGGCGCGGAGCGAGGCCGGCCAGCTGTAATCGGCGACGACGCGCGCCCGCGCCCGCGTCCCGAGCAAGGCCATCTCGCCGGCGAAGACCCGGGCGATGGTATTCGCGAATTGCTGCCCGTTGCTTGCGGCCAAAACCTCGTCGCCAACCTTTAGGTTGAGTCCCTCGAGCGCGTCCGGCGTCGCGATCACCGGCTTAGCCATCGCCATCGCTTCGAGCACCCGGTTCTGGACGCCGCGGCCGATCTGCCCCGGCGCGACCACCGCATCGGCATGCGCGATATAGGGACGGATGTCGTCCACCCGGCCGGTGACGTGGACGTCGCCGCGGCCGAGCGCGCGCAGGCGCCAGCCCGGACGGCCGCCGACGATCCAGAAATCGAAGGCGGGAAAGCGATGCCGCAACGCCGTCATCACCTCGGTCACGAACCACTGCGCCGCCCTGGCGCTGCGCCGGTTATCGATCGCGCCGGTAAGGACGATGGTTTTCCGCCCCGCGGGATAAGGATTGGCACCAGCCCGCGCCGGATCGAAGTAATCGAAGTCGATGCCATCGCGCATCGATAGTACGCGCGCCGTCGAGCGATGCGTGCGCTTGAGGAAAAGCGATGCCTCGGGCGCGGATTCGAATAAGGCGTAATCGAAATTGCGCGCCGCGGCGCTTTCGCTGCGGCGCAGCCGTTGCGCTTCGCGGCGATAGGCGACGGACAGCGGCCAGTAGCTGTCGTCCGCATATTGATGCCATTTCTCGGAACCGACATCGACCATGTCGACGATGCGCGTCGCGAAGCGATAACCGTCGAGATACGGCGCCATCGCCGACGAGCAGACGAACGCCTCGGTCGGCCGCCAGCGCGCGAAGGTTTCGGCGATCCAGCGCATCAACCGCACGTCGCGATAATAGGCGACGCTCATGGCCTCGCCGGTGCCCACCGCCACGAGGCTCTTCAGCCCGCGGAGCCACGGATGGATCGGCAGGCAGACGAGGCTCGCGCAATGCTCTTCGAGCTCGGCGACGTACTGCGCCTCGCGCGGATCGTCGTAGAAGCAGCCGAGATGAACGCGATGCCGCTCGGCAAGATGACGCAGGACATGCCACGGCCGGTGCCGACCGCTCTTTTCAGGCGGGAACGGCATGCGATGCGCAAGCAACAAGAGATCGGCCATGCGACCATCACCCAAGGCGAGACATTACGCGGGGCGCACAAGCGCCAAGCGAAAAATTATCCACCGAACACTGTGAACAGTTTGCTAAGGATCGGGGCCCGAATCGGACGCGTGAGTGCAGGGTTAACGTCCGATTCAACAGTCCGGCACCGGCCGACAACCGAAAGAACGCGGGGAGCGACGTGTACGAGTTTTCCTATTCAGCATTGATGCCGCCGATGTGCCTCGTCGTTGCGATCCTGGCGGGAGCGACGATGAGCTTCCGTTGGCGGCGCATCGGTTTGACGGTCGTGATGTTGTCGGCGCTTCTCCTTTATGCCTGCTGCACGCGTTTCGTCGCCGACCGGCTCCTCCTCGCCGTCGAAAGCACGCTGCCGCCGACGTCGCCCGCCGCGCTCGCCGATGCCCAGGCGATCGCCGTGCTGAGCGGCGACGTCCATGCCGGTGGACGCGGCGAGGCCGATGATGTCGGTCTGCATACGGCGGCGCGTCTGCGTCTCGCGGCCGAGCTCTATCGCGCGCATCCCTTGCCGATCCTCGTCACCGGCGCGGTCACCGGTAAAACCCATGAAAGCGCCGCGGCGCTGATGGCGCGCGTGCTCGATCAGGATTACGGCATCAAGACGACCTGGATCGAGGACCGCGCCACCACCACCTTCGAGAACGGCACCTATTCGGCCGCGATCTTCAAGGCGAACAACATCGAGCGTGTGATCGTCGTCACCGAAGCTTGGCACCTGCCGCGCGCGCTCTGGTCGTTCGCGCATGCGGGGCTGACGGCGATCCCCGCCCCGGCGGAACGCACGCCGCGCGGCGCTCGCATCGGCTGGCGCGAATTCGCGCCCGATTACAGCTCCTTCGCGCGCAGCTTCTTCGCCCTGCACGAAATGCTGGGCCTCGTCTATTACCGCTATCGCTATGGAGCGGTGACGGCATCCAACTAAGCTCGAGCGTCGCAAAAAAGTTGGGCGGCCCCCGAAGGGACCGCCCCGCTTTCAAGAAAGTGCTCCCGCGCTCAGAAAGCGAGAATCGCGTCGACCGAGAGCAGGATCTGGTCGTCCTTGGTGCCGTTGATCGTGCCCGAAGCACCCGAGGTCGTCGTCACATCGAAGGGATGCGCGCCGGGGTTCAGGCCGAACGCATGATCCCAACGGAATTCGGGCCGCAGCGTCAGGCCGAGAGTCGAAGGAAGCTGGTTCGGGAACGCAACCGCCGGCGACCAGTTGGCGCCGATGGTCAGTTCGCTATAGGTCGCCTTGCCGGCGTTGTAGCCCGCGCTGTAGGCCGTAAGCGGCGTCGGTGTGCCGCGCTCGGCATTCATGAAGGCCTGGCTCTCCTGGAACGCCGTGACGAAGAAGCCCTGGTTGTCGCGGAACACTTCGCCGCGGGCGCCGAAGCTCCACTGGTCGGTCCACTTATAGATGCCGTAGAACGCCGTACCTTCCGCATCCGCGCGGAACAGATCGTCGCGGATGTAGTTGGTCTCGTTGGCGATCGTCAGCGCGTCGCTAGCCTTGTAGGTCGTGACGATGTCGTAGATCTGACGCGCGTGATGGTTCGGATCGCTGGTGTAGCAGGCGGTAGTGACGCCGCAAAGCTTGGCGCCCTCGACATAGCCGTTCTCGGGCCCGATATGGGCGAGGCCGAGGACCGTCAGATTCGGGATCGGATTGTTGAGCCCGAAGCCGGCGAGCACGGAACCCGAGTGATTGTCGTCGGTCGCGCGGAAGAACGGCGCACCGGTGTTGACGCCTGTATCGACGCCGGCCCAGAGATCGAGCATGTCGGTGACATGCGCCGTCGCGTAGGTGCCGGTATGCTTCAGCGGGATGCCAAAATTGAAGATGTAGGAGTGGGTGTAGAAGAAGTTGCCGTTCGCATCGATCACTTCATAACCGATCGGCGTCGGATAGATGCCCGCCTTCACGTCGATGCCGCCGCCGAAGATGACCGGGAAATGTCCCGAGAGGCTGCCCTCGACCAGGTCCCATTGATAGGGACTGTTGGTCGCGCGATCGAACAGACCGACCGTATGGGTGTAGCGCGCGTCGGTGCCGTACATCCCTTCGACGCGCCAACCCCAATTGAAGTTCGGCTGCGAAGAGTCGATGTCCTGCTCGGCCGCCAGATTGGCCTGGTTCATGCGGAAGCTGTTGGAGCGGTCGGTGAACAGCTGGCCGAAATTCGTATTATTATCGGGGCTGTCGATGTTGCCGTTGGTACCGGCCTCGACATGACCCGAGAACATGATGCCGTTCCAGGTCGGATGTGCGGGCGCGGCAGGTGCGGCAGGCGCAGCGGACTGATCGGCGGGCGCAGGCGCTGCTTGCTGGGCGTGGACCGGCGAAACGGATGCCAAGCCGGCCAAGAGCGCGACCGCGGCCGCGCCACTGAGAAAACGATGACCCATACTTTTTCCCCTCTCGTAAGTTCGATATTCGCTTCTATCCACGCCTCACCCCAGCGCCTTTTTTCTGTGCAGACTGCCTAGTAATTCGACACAACGGACAGAAATCACGGCTGACGCAGGCCTATCCGTCGCTGAAAGTGCAAATCCCTTGCCAGAAATTCCGGCATGCGTGGAACGAATGACGTGGATAAACACTAGTTCTCTGCATTCCTCGATGAAATTTTTATGTCCCCAGTGCTTTGAAATCAATTGACGCCTCGGCAAGATCGCGCGAATTCCGCAGACTGATGCGGAAAAGCCACAGATTTATTTGCCGCGACTAAGTTATGGCGAGGGCACGCCGGAGCCCCGCTATCCGCTCCGGACAGGCTCGATTAGAATGACCGGCGACCGGCGGGACGCGGCGGGGGCCTGCGGCTCGCGGCGCAACCCGAAAAGGAGAGCGAGCCGTGAAGAAGCTACTCATCGGACTGGCGACGGTGATCGTTCTCGTCATCATCGCGGCGATCGCAGTGCCTCGCTTCATTCCGCTCGATACCTATAAGGCGCGCCTCATCGCCGCGGTGAAGGACGAGACCGGTCGCGACCTGCGCATCGACGGGCCGGTGCATTTCTCGTTGCTGCCGAGCGTCGCGCTCGAAGCGAACGACGTTTCGCTCTCCAATCCGCCGGGCGCGATTTCGCCGAACATGGTGCAGCTGAAGACGCTCGACGTCGAATTGAAACTGCTCCCGCTGCTGCATGGTGCTGTCGAAGTCACCGAGTTCAAGCTGGTGCAGCCGGCGATCGCGCTCGAGATCGACAAGCAGGGCAAGCCGAGCTGGGCCTTCACGCCGGCCGCCGCTCCCGCCGCCGCGACACAGTCGCCAACGGCGGCACCGCCGCCGCAAGCTTCCGCGACATCGAGCGGCGCGAGCGGTTTTTCGGCGATCAGCCTCGGCGATGTCAGCATCGTCGACGGCCAAGCGAGCTATCTCGATCAGCGCACCGGGCAGAAGCGACTCTTGAGCAACATCAATATGAGCCTGTCGCTCGCCGATCCGAGCAAGCCTTTCTCCGCCAAAGGATCGGCGGTGTGGGACGGCGTGACAGCAACGCTGACAGCGCAGGTCGGCAAGCCTGGCACGCTGCAAAGCGGCGGCACCAGCCCGGTCGCGATCACCTTCGCGGCAAGCCCGATCAACTTCGCTTTCAAGGGCAGCGCCACCGGCGTCACCCTCGACAAGCTGACCGGCGGCATCGATCTTTCAATTCCCTCGGTGCGCAATCTCGCCAAATGGGTCGGCGTGCCGTTCGACGCGCCCGGCACCGGCTTCGGCCAGATGACCTTGTCGGGCCAACTCGACAAGCAGGGGCCGAAACTCGCTTTCAGCAACGCGGTCATCACGCTCGACGCGATCAAGGGGACCGGGGCGCTGACGGTCGATTCGAGCGGCGCCAAGCCGGTGCTGGGCGGGCGGCTCGATGTCGACAAGCTCGATGTCAATCCGTATCTGGCGTCGGGGTCGGGCAGCGCCAGCGCCAGCCCCGGCGCCGGGACTTCCGCCCCTGCTGCGACCGGCGGCGGCGCGGGCGGTGGGGCTGCCAGCGCCAGCGGTGGTGCCGCGCCCGCAACGCCGGCGCCAGGCGCCGCGAAATCCGGGGCCTGGAGCGACGCGCCGCTCGATCTCGCGCCGCTGAAGCTCGCCGATGCGGAGCTCGCATTGAGCGCAAACGCAATCGTCTATCACAAGATCAATATCGGCCGCAGCGTGCTGGCGCTGCATCTCAAGGACGGCAAGTTCGAGGCCGAGCTCAGCCAGATGGCGCTCTATCAGGGCAAGGGCGAAGGCAAGGTCACCGCCGACGGCAGCGGCGCCGTTCCGGGGCTCGCGGCAACCTTCAATCTCTCGGGCATCGCCGTCCAGCCGTTGCTGCGCGACGCCGCCGGCTTCGACAAGCTGAGCGGCACCGGCAGCCTGACGATCGACGTCGCGGGGCACGGCAAGAGCCAGCGCGAAATCGTCGGCTCGCTCGGCGGCAAGGGCAATCTCGATCTTGCCAACGGCAAGATCGAGGGCGTCGATCTCATCGCCATCACGAAAAACGCCGCCTCGGCGCTGGCCGGCGGGAAAGGCGGCGGCAACGAGACCACTTTTGGCGCGCTGACCGGCAGCTACACAATCACCAACGGCATCCTCAAGAACAACGACCTCAAGCTCACCTCGCCTGAGATTCCAATGAGCGGCGCCGGCACGGTCGATCTGCCGCTGCAGCAGGTCAACTACCGCCTGACGCCGACCGTCGCCGGGCTCGCGGTACCGGTTGACGTCACTGGGCCATGGGACAATCTCAGCTACCGGCCCGACCTCGCCGGCATCGCCACGGGCATCGCCCAGGATCCGAACAAGTTCCTCAAGAATTTGAAGAGCGGCGGCGGTGGCGCGGGTGCGAGCAGCTTGCTCAAAGGCCTGCTCGGCAAATAGCCGCGCTGATGGGCGGAAATGGCGCGCCGGCCGCGACGAGCGGATAACGATCGCGTGAGGATGGCGGCGGCGGCGCCCGGCGCCATTGATCGGTGCCGTCCGATCCTCACATAGCCTCGGAGGAGCAATCATCGGGCACGGAGACGACACCATGGCCCGCTTTCTGATTCTCCTGGCGACGCTCACCTTGCTTGCCGGCTGCGGCGGCGGCGACCCCCAAGCCAATCGCGATTGCCAGAACCAGGCGACCGGCAATATGCGCTGGGGTTACTACCCCGGCTATGGTTGCGGTCCGGTGCCTCCGGCGCAAACGAAATTCTCCTAGCCGCGCGGGCGCAAGTGCGCGTCATGCGCGCTTCGCCGGCTCCCCCCTGTATTTCCTGATGCCATCGCTCGTGCAATAGTGGCGCGATGGATCGGACGTTCTCGGAGACCCTGCTTTCGCTCGCACAAAAAGGCGTGCGCTACGCCACAGTCTTCGATCTCGGCTGCGCGGACGGCCAGTTCTTCGTTGACCACTTTGCGCAAGGCCTTTTCCAGGAAGCCGTGCCGGTCAACATCGACGCCAACGCGATCTACGAGGAGTCGCTGCAGGCGGTGCGCGAAACCTTCGGCGGGCACTACCGGATTGCCGCGGTTTCGGACGCGACCGGCGAGATCGAGCTGACGACGTCGGTTCATCCCTATTGGAGCTCGCTCCGGCCGAGCAACGACCTTTACTGGGAGCGCATCAACAAGCTGGCGAGCGGCCGGAAGCAAGTGCCGGCACTGCGGCTCGACGATCTCGTCGCGGAGCTGCGTCTCGCGCCGCCCTATCTCGTAAAGCTCGACATCCAGGGCGCCGAGGCGCAAGCGCTGCGCGGCGCGCGCCGGATGCTGGCCGACACCAACGTCGTTATCTGCGAGGCGGATATCGCCGACTTCCAGACGATCAACGGCGAGCTCGTCGCCGCCGGCTTCGATCTCTACGACATCACGGTGGTCAATCGCCTCGCCGACCAGACCCTCGGCTGGTTCTATCCGGTCTATCTCAGCAATCGCCTCGCCCATCTGAAGCCGCGACGTTTCTGGCGCGATTCGAGCAACGAGGCCGTCATTCAGCGGCAGATCGAGCGGCGCGAGCATATCCTCGAACGGCTCAAGATCCTGTTGCCGCAAATCCGCGCCGCCAAAGCCGCGCGCAAATCAGGCTGAACGCCTGATGCCGGATATGCCGCAAAGAATCAACGCGTTAATCGCCGAAGGCGTACGTCACCAGCAGGCGGAAAATTTCGATGCCGCGACCCGCGCCTATCGTGCGGCGCTGCAGCTCGATGCGACCCATCCGCAAGCCTTGGCGCTGCTCGGCATGCTCGCCGGCATGTTCGGCGAATTCCAGACCGCGATCGATCTCTTCCTCAAGGCTCTCCAGCGCGACCCGAACAACGCCGACCTCTATCACAATCTTGGCGAGACGTATCGCCATCTCGACGATCCGGCAAAGGCGCTGCCCTGTTTCGCCAAGGCGCTTGAGTTGCGTCCCGAACTGTTCATGGCGTATCGCAGCGCCGCCGACACGGCGCTCGCAGCGAGCGAAAAGGCAGACACGCCCGAGCATCGGCGCGAGTTGAAGCGGCTCGCCCTGCAATACCGGCGCACGCTCGGCACGACGCTGCACAAGCGGCGGCACGGCGACGCCCTGGGCGTGTTGCGCGAGGCGCTCGAGATCGATCCCTTCGATGTTGAGACGCTGATCGCTTTGGGCAGCAGCCTCCAGGAACACGGGCTGCTCACCGACGCCGTCGAGATGTATCGGCGCGCGATCGCCGTCGATCCCCGGAACGCCAACGCCTATTGCGAGCTCGGCACGGCGCTTTATGGGCTGCGGCAATGGGAAGATCAGGAGGACGCGTTCCGCACCGCGCTCAGCCTCGATCCCGAGCACAAGATCGCGCGCGCCAATCTCGTCACCTGCGATCTCATGCATTTGCTTTACGAGGACGAGCCGATGGCCGAAGAGGTTTACCGGCGGCACCGCGAGTGGGGCGAGAAGATCACCGCGGAGCTCGCCGCGACCGCCGCAACCGAAGCAGCGCCATTTTCCAACACGCGCGATCCCGAGCGCCGGCTGCGGGTCGCTTTCATCTCAGGCGATTTTCGCGATCATCCCGTCGCGCAGTATTTTCGCCCTCTGCTCGAGCAGCACGATCGGCAGGCGCTCGACATCTATTGCTATACCGAGACCGAGCGGACGACCGATTACACCGCGAGTCTGCAGCAGATCGGCGGCACTTGGCGGATCGCGAGCCTCAAGGCGAGCGATGCCGCATTCCGGGCGCAGCTTCGCGCCGACACGATCGACATCGCCATCGATCTCTCGGGCCAGACGGCGGGCACGCGGCTCGGCGCGCTTGCCATCCGCGCGACGCCGGTGAAGGCGAGCTGGCTTGGCTATCCGGCGACGACGGGCCTGCCGACGATCGACTGGCGCATCACCGACGCATTCGCCGACCCGCCGGGCTATGAACGGTACTACACCGAAAGGCTGATGCGGCTGCCCGATGGCTTCTTGTGCTATCAGGCGCGGGCCGAGGCGCCGCCGGTCGCACCGGTGCCCGCGCTGGCGCGGGGTGCGATCACTTTCGGTTCTTTCAACAATGCCTTGAAGGTGGCGCCGGCGACGATCCGGTGCTGGTCGACCATCCTCGCCGCGGTCCCGCGTGCGCGGCTGGTGCTGAAAGCGGCGTCTTTGGCCGATCCGGCAGTGCGGTCGTCCTTCGCCGAGCAATTCTCCGCCGGCGGTGTCGACCCGTCGCGCGTCGAGCTGCGCGCCCAGCTCGCCGATAGCCGCAGCCATCTCGAGACCTATGGCGAGATCGACATCGCGCTCGATCCACTGGGCTACAATGGCACCACTACGAGCTGCGAGGCGCTGTGGATGGGCGTGCCGATCATTTGCCTGATCGGCGATCGCCATGCCGCGCGGGTCGGCTACGACCTCTTGAGCCGCATCGGCCTGGGCGAGCTCGCGGCGCGTGATAGCGACGCCTATGTCGCCCTCGCCGCACAGCTCGCGAGCGATCTGCCGCGCCTGCAATCCATCCGCGGCGAATTACGCGAGCGCGTGCGGCGCTCGCCGCTCTGCGACGCGGCGCGTTTCGCCCGCCAGTTCGAAGCCGCTTTGCGCGCGATGTGGCGCGAATGGTGCGCGCAGGCGGCGCTGTGAGACGCTCAGGTGTCCGCCCACATCCGCAGCAGGTTGTGATAAACGCCCAGCACGAGCAGCACCCCCGGATTCCCGGGTAGCGCGCGGCTGATCTCGCCGCGCGCGCGGTCGAGATCGACGAGCAGCGCGCGTTTGGCGTCGTCGCGCACCATGCTCTGAATCCAGAAAAAAGAGGACACGCGGGCGCCGCGCGCCACCGGCGCGACGCGGTGCAGGCTCGAGGCGGGATAGAGGATCAGATCGCCGGCCGGTAGCTTGACGCGATGCACGCCGTAAGTGTCTTCAACCAGGAGCTCGCCGCCGTCATAGGCATCGGGCGCGGTGAGGAAGAGGGTCGCGGCAAGATCGCCCCGCACCGGTCCCGGCGTGCCCGGCACGCTGATCAGCGCGTTGTCGGTGTGCGTGCCATAGGTCTCGCCGCCCTGATAGCGATTGAAGAACGGTGTACAGATGCGCAGCGGCAAGGCGAGCGCGAAAAAGAGCGGATTGGCCGCGAGCGCGCCGAGAATCATCTCGCCGACCTGGCGCGCCGCCGGATGGGTAAGCGCCACTTCCTGGTTGTTTTTGACGCTCCCGGCGGTTGCGCCGGCGGTCGCGCGCCCGTCCAGCCATTCGGCGCGATCGAGAAGACTGCGGCACTCGGCAACCTGCTCGGGTTTCAGGACTGCGGGGACATGATTGAGCATGGGCACTCTCCAGCAGAAACGTCAAAACACGCAGGCACGGCTAGTTGATTTGGCGCCGCGCCATTCGCCGTTAGAATAGGCGAAAAGCAAAGGATACGGCTCATGATGTTCCGGCTCTTTTTACTTGCCTTCACCTGTGGTGCGCTGATGGGTTGTCAGGGTTTCGGCCAGGGTCCCCAAATCAACAGCGGCAGCTACGACTGGACCGACCAGGTCAGGGATGCGCGCGGCTTCCCGCTGCCCGGATGGGGCGACATCATCCAAGGCGGGGGCGGCGATTCCGGCTCCATGCAGTAGCGTGCATTCAAACGCCTTTCGTTATCTTGATCCTACTAATTAGATTATCGCAGGCAACTAAATTGGGGAACGATGTCAATTGTTATTGATATATAATCGTTAATCCATAATAAATTATAGTTAACGCCAACCTAACAATACTGTTGCTGTGACGACACAGTCTTTGCGTAATTGGTCGAGAGCCTTAGATAATACTTGCCCTTCCTTGAGCAGTCGGGTGACCCTCCCTGCAGCGAGAAGGAATTCTTTGTCGCGTCCGCGGACATAGCACTGGGGGTTTCGACCAATGAATAGACAAAGCTTCAAGGGAGCGGTAGCGCTGGGAAGCCTCACGGCGACGGTCGCTCTGCTCGCCGGACTGGGCACCGCCCAGGCCCAGATGGGCTCGGGTCAAGCGGGCCCGCCGCCGGCTAACCCGACGGGTCCGGGCGCGGGCTCCTTCCCGCAATCCTTCCTCATTCCGGGCACCAACACCTCGCTCAGCCTCTACGGCAAGGTGCAGTTGAGCATCCACGACAACATCGGCAGCCAGCACACCAGCGATCAGACGCCGCTGCCGACGGTCGGCGCGGCTGGATTGAACTCGCTCCTGCTCGAAGGCCCCGGTGCCTCGGGCGGCACCAGCTTCAACCAGGTCTTCCGCTCCTTCCATGGCGGATTGCGCAACCAGGCGAGCTCGACGAACTTCGCCTTCGAGACGCGCACGCCGTCCGATCTCGGCGAGATCAAGACCGTCATGCTGGTGGACTTCAGCTTGCTCGCCGGCCAGGGCAACTACACCGGCGCGGGCGTCACCGCCACGAACCTCAATCCCAAGCTGGGCGCCGGCAACAACAGTGTCCCGCGCATCCAATGGGCCTATGGCACCTTGGGTCCGTGGCTGATGGGCCAATACAACTCGGCCTGGGCTGACCCGCTCTTATTCGCGCCGGATATCGGCGACCAGAACCAAGTTGGCCCGCTGCAGACGGTCAACATCCGCCGCCCGCAGATCCGCTACACCTACCTGATGGGTAACGGCGTCAGCCTGTCCGGCTCGCTCGAGTCGATGAACTCCGGGGCTGACTACTGCATCGCTTCGGCGACGACGACCTGTATCGGCACGGCAGCCTTGGCTCCGGCGGCGATCGCGAGCACCGCCTCGGACAACACCGATGTGGCGGCCGGCGGGCTCACCAACCTGCCGAGCTTCAACACCGGCGTCGCCTGGGACCAGCCCTGGGGTCATCTGATGGGCCGTGTCGGCGTCGGCCGCTCCGAGGTTCG
>DASYAL010000033.1:0-85352 GCA_036501365.1 Allostellaceae bacterium
GCGCAGGGTCGGCGAGAGCATGCCCGACAGCGCCGCTTTGATGTCGTCGATCACGTCGTAGATGATCGAGTAATAGCGGATCTCGACACCGTCGCGCCGCGCGAGGTTGCGCGCCTGCGGGTTGGCCCGCACGTTGAATCCCACGATGACCGCGTTCGAGGCCTTGGCGAGGATGACGTCGCTTTCGTTGATGCCGCCAACCGCCGCGTGCAGGACGCGCATCGCGACCTCGCCGGTCGAGAGCTTTTCGAGCGAGCCGGTGATCGCCTCGAGCGAGCCCTGCACGTCCGATTTCACCACCACCGCCAGCTCCTTGGCGGCGGCGCCGGCCGCGGCCTGGGCGAACATCTGCTCGAGCGTGCCGCGCGCGCCGATGGCGGCCTGCTGCTCGCGGCGGCGGCGCTGACGATAGGCGGCGATGTCGCGCGCCTGCCCTTCATCGGCGGCGACGATGAAATCGTCGCCCGCCATCGGCGTGCCCGAAAGGCCGAGCACCTCGACCGGCATCGCCGGACCAGCCTCGTCGATATTCGTGCCGCGATCGTCGATTAGGGCGCGCACCCGGCCCCATTCGCTGCCGGCAACGAAAATGTCGCCGACCTTGAGCGTGCCGCGCTTGATCAGCACGGTCGCGACCGCGCCGCGGCCGCGCTCGAGCTGCGCCTCGATGACGCTGCCCTGCGCCGGGCGGTTGGGATTGGCCTTGAGATCGAGGATTTCCGCCTGCAGGAGGATGGCTTCCTCGAGCTTGTCGAGATTGGTCTTCTTGGTCGCCGAGACCTCGACGTCGAGCACGTCGCCGCTCAGTTTCTCGACTACGATCTCGTGCTGCAGCAATTCCTGCCGCACCTTGTCGGGATTGGCATCCGGCCGGTCGATCTTGTTGATGGCGATGATCATCGGCGCGCCCGCCGCCTTGGCGTGACGCAGCGCCTCGACCGTCTGTTCCTTGATCCCGTCATCAGCCGCGACCACCAGCACGACGATGTCGGTGACATGGGCGCCGCGGGCGCGCATCGCGGTGAAGGCCTGGTGGCCCGGCGTATCGATGAACGTGATGCGCTGGCCGCCTTTCAACGCCACCTGATAGGCACCGATGTGCTGGGTGATGCCGCCGGCCTCGCCGGCCGCGACGTCGGTCTGGCGCAGCGCGTCGAGGAGCGAGGTCTTGCCGTGATCGACATGGCCCATCACGGTCACGACCGGCGGCCGCGGCTCGAGCGATTCCGGCGGATCCTCGTCGCCCTCGAGGCCGATCTCGACATCCGCCTCGGAGACACGCTTCAGCCGGTGGCCGAATTCCGTGACGACGAGCTCCGCCGTGTCGGCATCGATGCTCTGGTTGATGGTCGCCATCACGCCAATCTTCATCAGCGCCTTGATGACATCGCCGCCGCGTTCGGCCATGCGATTAGCGAGTTCTTGCACGGTGATGGTCTCGGGCACGACGACGTCGCGCACAATCTTCGTCTGCTCCTGGAGCATTTGCAGCGCGCGCTGCTTTTCGCGCTCGCGGTGGCGCTTGACCGAAGCAAGACTGCGCTGGCGTTCGTCGTCGTCAGTATTGAGTACCTTGGTGACGGTGAGCTTCGGCGTGCGGCGGTGCTCGTCGCGCCGCGGTGGCGTCGCGGGACGGCGCGGACCCGCGCCTGGACGCTGGCCGCGCCGCGCCGGCGCTTCTTCCTCGACCTCTTCCTCGACCGCCTTGATCTTGCCGGCCGCGGTCAGCGCCGCGACCTTGGCGGCGGCGGCCTTGCCGGCGCGATCCGCGACCTCGCGGCGCGAATCCTCGGCCGCTTTCTCGGCGGCCTTCTCGACCTTGCGGCGCTCGCTCTCCTCGGCCTGGCGCGCGGTCTTGTTGCGAGTCTCGTCGTCGGTCCGGCGGCGCTCGTCCTCTTCGGCAACGCTCGCCTCTTCGGCGGCGCGGCGCGCTGCTTCCTCGCGCTCGCGATCGGCATCGACCTGCGCCTGACGCTTCGATTCCTCGTCGGCGCGGATCGCGCCCTTGAGAGCCCGAACGCGATGCGCGCGCTCTTCCTCGGTCAAACCTTGCGGCAGAACGACCGGGCGGCGCGCCGGCGCCGCGGCGGGCTTGGCCGCGGCCGGCGCCGCCGTCGTTGCGGGCGGCGGCTCGATCGGCTTGTCCGAGCCGGGCCCGACGACACGCTTCTTGCGCACCTCGACCTGCACGGTCTTGGTGCGGCCATGCGGGAAGCTCTGGCGCACCTGACCGGTCTCGATCGGCTTGCGCAACTCGAGCTTTCCGCCGGTGCGGCCGAGGCTCAACGGCCGTTTATCCTGATCGGTACTATCGCTCACTCATCCACCTTTACGCCCGCGCGGAAGCCTCGAAGGCGCCGCGCCTCGACAACGAACAAATCCGCGAGCCGCCCCTTGCCCAAGGCGGCATGAACTGCCCGCTCACGCCCGAACGCCACACCCAATTCGCGTGCGCTGAGACAAGCGACGCGCGGTAATGCCGAGGCAGCGGAAGCGAGCTTTTCCTGCCCGTCCGCCGCTGCGTCGGTCGCCTCGACGAGCACCGCCGCCTTGCCCTCGGTCAGCGCGGTCTTGACCCGCACGAACCCCGCGACCGCGAGACCCGCCCGCCGCGCGAGGCCGAGAATTTCGATGCAGCGCTGCGCGAGCAGTGCCTCGATGCGATCCTCAAGCCCGCCTGGAACGACGGCCGGCGCCTTCGCGGCGCGCGCAAAAACCCGCTTGCCCGCCGCTTCCATCACTATATCCCGCTGTGCCGTCAACCACAAACCCCGGCCCGGCAGCTTGCCCGCGATGTCGGGCACGACCTGGCCGGCGGGATCGAGGACGAAGCGCAACAGCGCGCTTTTCGGCCGCACCGCGCCGGTGACGAGACAGCGCCGCGACGCGCCGGTCGGCGTCTCGCCGGTCCCGTCGTCAACCAAGGCAGGCTCGACCAAACGGCGCTACTCCCCCGCCGCGGGCTTCTCGGCCGCGGGCTCGCCCTCGAACCAGTGGGCGCGCGCCGCCATGATGATGGCGTTGGCCTGATCCTCTTCCAGCTTCGCGCCCGCGCCAGCCACCTCGATCAGCTCGTCGGCGGCGAGATCGGCGAGGTCGTCGAGCGTCTTCACGCCCTTCTCGCCGACGGCCACCAGCAAGGCGGGCGTCATCCCCTCGATCGCCGCGATGTCGTCGCCGACGCCAAGCTCCTTGCGGCGGCTCTCGAAACGCTCGTTCTGCTCCTGCAGGAAGGTCTGCGCCCGCTGTTGCAGTTCGCCGGCGACGGTCTCGTCAAAGCCCTCGACGCTCGCCAGCTCCTCGATCGCGACAAAGGCGACCTCCTCGACCGACGTGAAGCCTTCGGTGACGAGGAGGTGGGCGATCACGTCGTCGACATCGAGCGCCTCGATGAACATTTTCGAGCGCGTGCGGAACTCTTCCTGACGCCGCTCGCTTTCCTCGGCCTCGGTCAGGATGTCGATGTCCCAGCCGGTGAGCTGCGAGGCGAGGCGCACATTCTGGCCGCGGCGGCCGATCGCCAACGAGAGCTGGTCGTCGGGCACGACGACCTCGATGCGGCGCTGCTCCTCGTCCATCACCACCTTGGCGACCTCGGCCGGCGCCAGCGCGTTGACGACGAAGGTCGCGGGATCCTGCGACCACGGGATGATGTCGATCTTCTCGCCCTGAAGCTCGGCGACGACCGCCTGGACGCGCGAGCCACGCATGCCGACGCAGGCGCCGACCGGATCGATGCCGCTGTCGTTCGAAATGACGGCGATCTTGGCGCGGCTGCCGGGATCGCGCGCCACTGCCTTGATCTCGATGATGCCGTCGTAGATCTCGGGCACTTCCTGGGCGAAGAGTTTCGCCATGAATTGCGGATGAGTGCGCGAAAGGAAGATCTGCGGCCCGCGCACCTCTTGGCGCACGTCGTAGATATAGGCGCGCACGCGCTCGCCCTGGCGGAAGCTCTCGCGCGGCAACAGCTCATCGCGCCGCAAGATCGCCTCGGCGCGCCCAAGATCGACGACGATGTTGCCGAACTCGACGCGCTTGACGAGGCCGTTGACGATCTCGCCGACGCGGTCCTTGAACTCGTTGTACTGGCGCTGACGCTCGGCGTCGCGCACGCGCTGCACGATCACCTGCTTCGCGGTCTGCGCGGCGATACGGCCGAAATCAATCGGCGGCAACGGATCGGTGAGGAAATCGCCGATCTCGGCTTCGGGGTTGAGGCGCTTGGCCTCCTCGAGCTTGATCTGCGTCGCCTCGTTCTCGATCGGGTCGGCGACCTCGCGGAAACGCATCAGCTTGATCTCGCCGTTCTTGCGGTCGATCTCGGCGCGGATGTCGTATTCGAGCCCGTATTTCGAGCGGCCGGCCTTCTGGATCGCCTGCTCCATCGCCTGAAGCACTTCGTCGCGATCGATGCCCTTGTCGCGCGCGACCGTGTCGGCGACTTGCAGGAGCTCGGGTCTCGGATAGGAAGCGGTGATGGCCATGACGACCTTCTCTGATGAAGTGGCTTTGTTTAACTGTGGCTTTGCGGCTGCGTCGCCGCGATTAATTCGTCGGTTAGCACGAGCTTGGCGCGCGCAATGGCATCGAGCGGCAGGCGCAGCGTGTCTGCGCCGACCATGAGCTTGGCGTCGTCGCCTTCGAGGCCCATGAGCTTGCCGCGGAAACGGCGGCGCCCGTCGACCGGACGCTGCAACTCGATCTTCGCCTCGAAACCGGCAAAGCGCTCGTAATCGGCGCGGCGGGTCAAAGGCCGGTCGATGCCGGGCGAGCTGATTTCGAGCACATAGGACGAGCTGATCGGATCGGCGACGTCGAGCAGCGCCGAAACGGTGTGGCTCACCGTCGTGCAGTCCTCGACCGTCATCGCGCCGCTGTCGTCGCGCTCGGCCATGATCTGCAAGGTCGGGCGGCGGCCGCCGGTGAGGGCGATGCGCACGATGCTGTAGCCCATCGCCGCCAGCGATGGCGCGATCATGCTCTCGATTTTGCCCGCGTCGAACACGACGGTTACCGTAGCTCCGCACGCAAAGGGTTCAAATCTCGAGTCCCATAACAAAAAGTGGGCCTCGCGGCCCACCGATCAGACAACCTAGCGAACTAGGTCTATGGACTCTTATTTTGCTGGAATATAGCGCCCTTACGCCGCTTTGCAAGATCGGGCCGAGCGATTATCGCGCGCGCCGGCGATAAAAAAACAGCCGCGCCGGACGGCCTTGCGCGGCGGCCTTCTGCTCGTAGCGCGTCGCCGGCCAATCGGCCGGCCGGGGCACGGGATCGAGCGCAACGAAATCGGCATGCGCCGCCAGCCGCTCGTCGATCCATTGCGCATAATCGGCATCGTCGGTCGCGACGCGCAGCTCGGCGCCGTCGCGCAGCGCCGCGGCAAGCGCATCGAGCGTTTCGCGCGATACGATGCGGCGTTTCTTGTGGCGCTCTTTCGGCCAGGGATCGGGGAAAAGGACGAAAGCGCGGTCGAGGCTTTGCGGCGCGAGCGCCGCAATCAGCAGACGCGCATCGTCGACGAACAGCCGTACATTGCCGAGCTTGCGGCTGTCGATCTCCGCCAACAGCCGCGCGATCCCGGGCTCGAATACTTCGCTGCCGATGTGGCCGCAATCGCTATGCGTCGCGGCCTGAAAGGCGAGATGCTCGCCGCCGCCGAAGCCGATCTCGAACCAGATCTCGCGGACCGCGCTGCCGAACAGGTGGCGCGGATCGAGCGGCGCGCCGCCCGCGGGCAACGCGAAACGGAGTTGCGGCAGCAGTGTCTCGACCAGCGCGCGCTGGCCCGCACGCAAGGCGCGGCCGCGGCGTCGGCCATAGAGGCGCCGCTGCGGTGCGGCGCTGTTCGCGCGCGTCGTCGGAGAATCCATGACGAATGGGACAAGACGGCGCTTACGCCGTCAAGCTTCCACGGACGACTTCGCCTCGGCGTCTTTCGCGCTCGGATAGGCGGCGGCAAGCGCCTTGGTGAGTTCGAAAACGCGGCGCTTGATCTGTGGATCGGCGATGCGCAGATAGGCGCGGACCAATTCGAGGGTCTCGCGCTTCATCATCGGATCGGGCTGATAAGGATCGGGCGACGCGTCGCCGTTGGCGGCCAGCGCCAGCCGGCCGCCGTACTCATCGAAGAAATACGCCACCGGTACGTCGAGGACGCAAGAGAGGTCATGGAGACGACTGGCGCCGATACGATTGGCGCCGCGCTCGTATTTCTGCACCTGCTGGAAGGTGAGGCCGAGTGCATCGCCCAATTTTTCCTGACTCATTCCGAGCAGCGTCCGCCGGAGGCGAACGCGTGACCCGACATGAACGTCAACGGGATTGGGCTTGTCGGATTTTTGTCTTCGCCCTGGATTGATCATTCTATGCTTAGCGCCGGGCCGATAACCGCGACCCAGACCTCCACCAAAACTCAACCGACCGCTGTCACACGGTTGTTATGCACTAACATGCGGGTGCACGCCTTTCTAGTAAGAAAATCGCTTGACGCGCGGCCTCTTTGCCGCACGCGGCCGCGCGTGTTTTGGAAACCTCAGATTTTACGAGCGAAACGGTCGTTGCGGAACCGCTGCCACAACAATGCCACAATAATTCCTAGTATTGCGGCGAAGAAAGACGTGTCGCGCCAGCGGCTGTAGAGCGTCGGCGGCAACGCTTGCGGCAACCTCACATCGAGGACGCCGACGGCGTTGAGATCGAGCCGTTCGACGACACGGCCATAAGGATCGAACATCGCCGAGATGCCGTTGTCGCCGTCGCGCGCCAGCGGCAGCCCTTCCTCGATCGCGCGCAAGCGCGCGATCGCGACGTGCTGGAACGGACCCGAGGTGAAGCCGTACCACGCGTCGTCGGTGATGTTGAGCAGCCAGGCGGGCCGGTCCTGGGGATCGACGACGGCACCGGGAAAGATCGCTTCATAGCAAATCAGCGGGCTGAACGGCGGCAGGCCCGGCAACGCGATGGTGCGCGGTCCGGTGCCGGCGGAAAAATCGATCGTGCCGGGCGTGATCTTCTGGATCGGCAAGATGCCGCGCAGCGGTACGTATTCGCCGAACGGCACGAGATGGAACTTGTCGTAGCTGGCGCGGATCGTGCCGTTGTGGTCGATCGCGACGAGGCTGTTCCAGACATGGGTCGGCGCTTGCGGCGCCGGATCCGTGCGCGTCGTGCCAGCGATGATATAACCGTTGGCCGGTGCCGCCTGTGCAAGCGCCTGGCGCGCGCCGCCGTCGCGATCGAGAAACGGCGGCGCGGCATCTTCGGGCCAGATGATCGCCGTGGGCGCCACCGCCGCCGGGGAGGTGCTGAGCGCGAACAGCCGGCGGAAATTGCCGAGCAGCTGCGCCGGATCGTTCTTGAAGGTCTGCGGGATCGAGGGCTGCACCAGGCGGAGGGTGATGCCGGGCACATCGCCGGGATGCCCTTGCGCCAAGCGGTGAGCGCCCCAGGCCGCCGGCAGCGCGATGAGCAAGACCGCGGCGAGCAGCGCGAGCCAGCGCCGGCCGGAAAAATCGCCCAGCCGCGCCGGCAGGCAAGCGGCGAGGATGGTGATCAGGCTGAGGCCGTAAATCCCGACGAGCGATGCGATCTGCAACATCGCGATCGCCCCCGGGAACGCGCCCGACCAGGCATAGCCGATGAGGTTCCAGGGAAAGCCGGTAAGGATGTGGCCACGCAGCCATTCGGCGCCGGCCCAGCACACGGCCAGCGCCAGCACGCGGCCCGTGCCGCCGAGCCGCAGCCCGCGGCACAGCGCATGGCTTGCCGCAAGCGCCGCGGCGGTGAAGATCGCGAGACCTGCCGGCACGCCCGCGACCGCGAAAGGCACCAGCCACCAGAACTGTGCGAGATCGATGAACAGCGCCGCCGCGATCCAATAAAGCCCGGCGAGGAAAAAGCCGAAGCCGAAGCTCCAGCCCAAGGCGAAGGCGGATTTGTAGCCGACATTGCCGTCGGCGAGCCAAACCAGTCCCGGAAAGGCGATCAGCAGCACCGGCGTCATGTCGACCGGCGGGAGCGAGGCGGCGGCGAGCGCGCCGAGGAGCAGGGCGGCGAGATGACGACGCCGGCCGGTGAGGCTCGCGAGCCACAGCGCGGCGCGCTGCAGGGGCGCCACCGGCCCGGCGCTGCCGCGTAATTCCAGCGCTGGCGCGTCAGCCATGTTCGGCGGGTTGCGATTCGCCGGATTTCGCCAAGCCGCGCACGCGCAGGCGCTTCACCCGGCGCGGATCGGCATCGAGGACTTCGAATTCGAAGCCGAGCGGATGGCGCACCACGTCGCCGCGCGCCGGCACGCGGCCGGCGAGGGCGACGACGAGACCGCCGAGCGTGGTGACGCCTTCCTCGAAGCCCTCGGGCAACAGCGCGCCGTCGACGTGATCGGCGATCGCCTCGATCGGCGTCCGGCCGGGCGCGAGGAAGGTGCCGTCGGGCCGCGCGACCAGCTTCGGCCGGTCGGCGTCGTCATGCTCGTCCTCGATCTCGCCGACGATCTCTTCGATCACATCCTCGATTGTGACGAGACCGTCGGTGCCGCCGAATTCATCGACCACGATCGCGAGATGGGTGCGCGCGAGCCGCATCTGCAGCAACAGATCGAGCAGCAGCATCGTCGGCGCGACGAAGAGCGGCTTGCGCGCAATCTCGGCGAGCGTCGGCGTGCGACCATCGATCGCGTAGGGCAGCAGATCCTTGATGTGGATCATGCCGACGATGTCGTCGAGGGTCGCGCGGAACACCGGCACCCGCGAATGCCCGACCTCGATTATCTGCTTGGCCGCTTCGGCGAAGGGCGTATCGATGTCGAGCGCCATGATGTCGACGCGCGGCACCATCACATCGGACGCGACTTGGCCGTGGAGCTTCAGGATGTTGACCAGGAGCGTGCGCTCATGCGCGTCGATCGGCTGCTCCTCGTCCTGCTCCTGCAGCATGTCGACCAGCGCCCCGCGCAAGCCGCGCGCCTGCTCGGGCTCGCCGCGCAACTGCCGCAGCCACTGGCGCAGGCCGGATAGCGGGCCTTCGTCCTGGTCGGGCGAATGGTCCGTGTCAGCCACGGCCGGCCTCGTCGAAAGCGGCCTCGCGCGCGCGATAGGGATCGGCGACACCGAGCACGGCGAGAATGCGGGTCTCGAGCGCTTCCATCCGGCGTGCCGGTGCGCCCGCGAGATGATCGTAGCCGAGCAGATGGAGCACGCCGTGTATCACGAGATGGCGGAGATGGTCGGCAAGACTTTTCCCCTGCGCTTTCGCCTCGGCCGCCACGGTCTCGAAGGCGAGCACGACATCGCCGAGCAGCAGCGGCTTGCCGGCGGTCGGCCCCTCGCCGCTGGCGAAGGCGAGCACGTTGGTCGGCGCGTCCTTGCCGCGCCAGCGCGCGTTCAAATCGCGCACGGTCGCGTCGTCGGCGAGCACCAGCGACAGCTCGGCCCGGGCGATGCGCTTGCCCGATCGCGCCAGCGCCGCGAGCGCCGCCTCACGCGCGAGCGTCGCGGCCGCGGGCAAGGCACGGCGCCACGCCGCGCAAGGCACGGCGAGATCGATCTGGATCCCGCGCCGCGGCTTAGTCGTCTGACTCATCGTGCTTCTTATGGCGCTTGCGGTCGCGACGGTCGTAGGCGCGCACGATGCGCGACACCAGCGGATGGCGCACGATATCGGCGTCGGTGAAGTTCACCACGGCGATGTCGCTCTCGCCTTCGAGCGTTTCGAGCGCGTCGGCGAGGCCGGACTTGGTGCGCGGCGGCAAATCGATCTGCGAGAGATCGCCGGTCACCGCCATGCGCGAATGCTCGCCGAGCCGGGTGAGGAACATCTTCATTTGCACCGGGGTCGTGTTCTGCGCCTCGTCGAGGATGACGAAGGCGTTGGCAAGCGTGCGGCCGCGCATGAAGGCGAGGGGGGCGATCTCGATCTCGCCCGAGGAGAGGCGCTTTATCACTTGATCGCCGGGCAGCATGTCGTGGAGCGCGTCGTAAAGCGGGCGGAGATAGGGATCGACCTTCTCGCGCAGGTCGCCCGGCAGAAAGCCCAGCCGCTCGCCGGCCTCGACCGCCGGCCGCGACAAGACGATGCGCTCGACACCGCCGCTCATCAGCATGTCGACCGCCATGGCGACGGCGAGATAGGTCTTGCCGGTGCCCGCCGGCCCCAGGCCGAAGACAAGCTCGTTGGCACGCAGCGCCCTGAGATAGGCCGCCTGGTTGGCGCTGCGCGGGCTGATGCGGCGCTTGCGGGTGCGGATCTCCTCGGCCTCGCCCCATTGCTCATGCGATTGGAGGCTGGCGCGTTTCAGTGCCGCATCGACCGCGGCGCCGTCGACTTCGAGGCCGCGCTTCAGGCGCTGGTAGAGGCTGGCGAGCGCGTTGCGCGCGACGTCGGCGCTGTCCTGCGGACCGGCGATGTCGAGACGGTTGCCGCGCGACACCAGCGACACGCCGAGCTCGCGCTCGATCCGGTCGAGGTGGCGGTCGCGCTCGCCATAGAGCTGCGGGAGCAGCGAATTGTCGTCGAACTGCATATGCAGACGATCGCCGCTCTGCTCCATCACGCCACCACCTCCGTCACGGTTTCGATCTCGCCGGCAAGGCTGTTCGGGCCGATGCCGGTGACCCGCACCGGCAGCACCCGGCCCTGGCACCGCGTCGGCGCCTGGGCATGGACCCATTGTAGGTACGGGGAGCGGCCGACGAGCTGGCCGGGATGCCGTCCCGGCTTCTCGAACAGCACCGGCAGCACCCGCCCCGCCGCCGCGGCGTTGAAACGGCGCTGCTCGTCCTCGAGCAGCGCCTGCAAGACCTGCAGCCTCGCCGCCTTCACCTCGTCGGCGATCTGGCCGCGCAGTGTCGCGCCCGGCGTGCCGGGCCGCTTGCTGTATTTGAAGGAATAGGCCTGGGCGAAGCCGATCTCGCGCACGAGGTCGAGCGTCGCCACGAAATCCTCTTCACTCTCGCCGGGGAAGCCGACGATGAAATCCGACGACAGCGCGATGTCCGGCCGCGCCGCGCGCAGCTTGTCGACGGTGCGGCGGTAATCGTCAACGCTATGGCCGCGATTCATCGCCTCGAGCACGCGGTCGGAACCCGACTGCACCGGCAGGTGAAGGAACGGCATCAGGATCGCGACGTCGCGATGCGCCGCGATCAGCTCGCCGTTCATGTCGCGCGGATGCGAGGTGGTGTAACGGAGGCGCTCGAGACCCGGCAGCGCAGCAAGCGCGTGGAGAAGGCGCCCCAGGCCCCAGATCGCGCCATCGGTCCCTGCGCCGTGATAGGCGTTGACGTTCTGGCCGAGGAGCGTGATTTCGCGCGCGCCGGCTTCGATCAGCCGCTCCGCCTCGGCGATGACCGCGCCGGCAGGCCGCGAGAATTCGGCGCCGCGCGTATAGGGCACGACGCAGAAGGTGCAGAACTTGTCGCAGCCTTCCTGCACCGAGAGGAAGGCCGAGACCGCTTGCGGCGACACGCTTTCGGGCAGGTGATCGAATTTCGGCTCCGCCGGAAATTCGGTATCGAGCACCGGCCCCGCGCCGCGCGCGAGCCGGGCCACCATCTCAGGCAGGCGGTGATAGGTCTGCGGCCCGAGCACCAGATCGACATAAGGCGCGCGGGCGAGAATCTCCTCGCCTTCGGCCTGGGCGACGCAGCCCGCGACGGCGAGGACGAGCTTGCCGCCGCTCTTCGCCTTGCGCGCCTTGAGCGGCTTCAGGCGGCCGAGATCGGAGAACAGCTTCTCCGCCGCCTTCTCGCGGATGTGACAGGTGTTGAGAAGAATCATGTCGGCGTCGTCGGCGGTCTCGGTCGCGATATAGCCGAGCGGCGCCAATACGTCCGCCATGCGCGCGGAATCGTAGACATTCATCTGGCAGCCATAAGTACGGATGTAGAGCTTGCGTGTCGCTGCCATCCGCTTGCCTATTGCGCCGCCAACGCCTGGGCCGGCCCCGTCTCGGCTGGCGCCGGACCGCGCCCCGCCAGGACCGCCGCCATGCCTTGCGCGATCACGCGCGCGCAATGCTCGGACAAAAGCTTGCGCGTGCCGAAATCCTTGAGCCGCACCGGCTCGTGAAACGTCACCACCACCGTCAGCTGCCCTAATCCCAACGCCTTCCAGAGATGCGGCGGCATCGTCATATCGCCGTACCAAGCAAAGAACGGGCGATAGAACCGCCCGAGCGGAATGCCGTCAAGCAGGCGGTAGACGACCGAAACCGGCTGCACCACCACGCGCTCGTCCTCGGCCGCGGCGAAGAGCGACGATTTGAACGGCAGAAGGTGGAGGCCGTCGCTGCTGGTGCCTTCGGGAAAGAGGATGAGATTGTCGCCGTCGTCGAGCCGCCGCCGGATCTCGTCGCGCTGGCGCGCCGCGCCGGCGCGATCGGCGCGCTCGACGAAGATCGAGCGCTGCAGCTTCGCGAGCCAGCCGAAGATCAGCCAGCCCGACACCTCGGCCTTCGCGACGAAGCTGCCTTCGACCGCCGCGCCCATGATCTCGATATCGAGGTAGGAGGTATGGTTGGCGACGAAGAGCGTCGGACGATGGATCGAGCGCGTGCCGCGCCGGTCGAGCCGGATGCCGAGCAGGTGGCAGACCCAGCCGTGATAGACGAGCGGCAGGCGTCGCGCCTGCGGGCTCTTCGCCCAGAGCAGAACCGCCTGCACCGGCATCAGCGGCAAGGTCAACGCCAGATAGGCGGCGATCCGCGTCACGCGCAGGAAAAAGCCGCTCATGCGGCCGCAGCACCCTCGCGCGCCGTGCGGCGCTCGTAATAACGATAATATTTGTCGGTCACGAGAGCGGTCTTCACCACGATCGCGACGTCGGTGGTGTTGAACTGGGGGTCGATCACCGCACCGTCGCCGACGAACCCCCCGAGGCGCAGATAGCCTTTGATCAGCGGCGGCAGCAGCGCCTGGGCCTGCGCCACATCGATATCCGCCTTCGCCATCCGGTCCATCGCGACATGGCGCTGCGGCACGGCGCGCGCGCGCAGCGCGTCAGGCGCGCGGTGGAAGTGATGCAGATAGGCGAGCGGCAACGCGAGCACGTCGGGATCGGTGCCGGAAAGGCTGGCGCAGCCGAACATCAGCTCGATGCCGTAATGGAAGACATAGGCGGCGATGCCGCGCCACATCAGCTTGGCCGCCGGGCCCGAGCGCGCCGCGACGTCGGTGCAGGAGCGGCCGAGCTCGAGGATCTCGCCCGGATAATCGGGGAGCGGACCGAGATCGTACTCGGCCGCCGAATAGAAGCCGCCATGGTGCGCCGCCGCCGCGCGCCGAATGAGGCGATAGGTGCCGATCACCGTCGCGCGCGCCTGATCGATGACGAGGAGATGATCGCAATCCTCATCGAAGCGGTCGAAATCGCGCCGACGCGCCGCCATTTCGGGTGTCGGCTGCGCGCCCATCTCTTCGTAGAACACGCGGTAGCGGAGCGCCTGGGCTGCATCGATCTCGGCCGCGTTCGTGGCGAGACGCACTTGCAGCGATTCGAAACGCACGTCGATCACGGACTCGCGGGAACGCCGCTCCGGCGCTTCCGTCCCGCTCATGGCGCCTCGCGGGCGGGGAGCGCCATCCGGCGCGTCACTTCTTTCCGCTGTTCGTCTTGTCGCCACCGACGGCGACCGCGAACAATTCGAGCCGGTGGTCGACGAGCTTATAGCCGAGCCGGGCCGCGACCTCGCGCTGCAGCGCCTCGATCTCCTCGTTGCGAAATTCGATCACGCGTCCGGTTTGCAGGTCGATCAGATGGTCGTGATGCTCCGAGGGCATTTCCTCGTAGCGCGCGCGGCCGTCGCCGAAGTCGTGGCGCTCGAGGATGCTCGCCTCTTGGAAGAGCCGTACCGTACGATAGACGGTGGCGATGCTGATCTTCGGATCGATCTCGACGGCGCGGCGATGCACCGCCTCGACATCGGGATGATCGGCCGAATCCGACAGCACGCGCGCGATGACACGCCGCTGCTCGGTCATCTTGAGACCCTTGTCGTGGCAAAGCTGTTCGAGCCGGGAGGTCATGCTGCCCCAATTCTCCGGAGAACGCGGCGCCAGTATAACCTAAACCCCGGCGTCAGCCTATATCCCCAAACCGCGCCGCCGCGACCCGCCAGATTCATCAGACCGACACAGTCGAGATGCGCGGATGATGCTCTCAACCCACACGTGCGCGCCGACCGCGGGTGCCGAGGCCGATATCCTTGGCAAGCTTACTGCGCTGCTTGGCGTAGTTCGGCGCCACCAGCGGATAATCAGGCGGCAGATTCCAGCGCTCCCGATATTGCTCGGGCGTCAGGTTGTACGATGTCTTCAAGTGGCGCTTGAGCATCTTGAGCTTCTTGCCATCCTCGAGACAGATCAGATAGTCGGGATGGATCGACTTCTTCACCGGGACGGCCGGTTGCGGACGCTCCGCCGCCGGCGCGGGCGTTTTGCCGATATTGGTGAGCGACTGATAGACCTGGTTGATGAGTTGCGGCAGGTCGGCGACGCCGACGGTGTTATTCGAGACATGCGCGGCGACGATTTCGGTTGTTAATGCCAGCAGGTCTTTTGAGTTGGAATTGTCAGTCATGATTGCCGTGTCCTGCGCGATCCCTTTGGCGAATATATGGCGAGTTCTTGGGCTAAGCAATACTCGCGGCACAAATAGCTCGGCGAATTGTCTAAATTAAATTTGGCACATAGTGCAAATCCAAGGCCAGCCGCCACGCATCGACCGCCGGGCCGCCGGCGCGGCTGTAATAGCGGCGGCGCGTGCCCTGGCGGACGAAGCCGATGGAATCATAAAGCGCGAGCGCGGCCGTATTGTCCGCCGCGACTTCGAGCAACAGCCGCTCGACGCCGCCGGCCCGCGTGCGCGCGATGAGATCCGCGAGCAACGCGCGCGCGACGCCGTGGCGGCGGACCTCGGGCGCAACGCCCAGTGTCAGGATCTCGCCTTCGAGACCAAGGCATTGCGCCAGCAGGAGGCCGCAAGCCGCGCCGTCGCCGCCGCAGCACATGCGGCCATCGGCGCCGGGCATCGCCAGCACGGTCGCGAGCGCCGCCGAGTTCCACGCATCGTCGGGAAAGCAGGCGGCGTGGAGCTGCGCGAGACGCGCGAGATCGGCGGCGCGCGCCGGGTGGAGAACGAAGCTCACGGCGACGCTGGTGCCGGATGGCGCGGCGTCGTGGTGTCGGGCGCGCGCAGATAAAGCGGATCGAGCGGCGCGCGATTGCCGGCCCGCCAGCGCGCCGCGCCGATCCGCGCGAGAGCGAGCGGATCGGGCCGGCCGTGGCCCGGCAGAAGGACGACGTCCGCGCGCGCCAGTGCCGCCGTCAGTCGCGGCGCACCGTCGCCCGCGAGGCAGCACGAGCCTTGCGGCACAATCGCCGCCCAGTCCTCCGCCGGCACCAGCGCCGGCAAACGGCGATCCTCGCGATCGCGGCGCTGGAGGAAGAGCTCCGCGCGCTTGCTTTCGAGTGCGATGAACAGCGACTGATCGCCGGCACCGTCGGCGACCACGGCATCGAAGCTGGTGACGCCGATCGCGGGAATCCCGCGAGCGAGCGCGAGGCCGCGCGCCGCGGCAAGGCCGATGCGCAGCCCGGTGAAGCTGCCCGGGCCGACCGTCACCGCCAGAAGATCGAGCGCTGCCGGTGCGATCCGCGACTCGTGTAGCACCGCCTCGATCATCGGCAGCAGCGCCTCGGCATGGCCGCGCTCCATCGCGGCGAAGCGCTGCGCCGCCGGCCGGTCGTCGACGAGCACAGCCGCCGAACAGGAGGCGCCGCTGCAATCGAAAGCCAAGACCTTCATCGTCAATGGCCGGGCAAGGATTTCATGCTAGTAAGGACCCCATGACCTTGGTCGCGATCACCGAGCAAAGCCACGATATCCTGCTCGACATCGCTTACGCGACGCCGAACAACTTCACCGGCAAGCCTGTCTATGCCCGGGCGCTGTGCTTCCTCCATCCTGACGCCGCGGCCAAGCTCGAGAAAGCGATCGCGCTGGCAAAGGCGCTCGATCTGCGCCTCAAGATCTTCGACGCTTTCCGGCCGAGCGAGGCGCAGTTGGTGCTCTGGAATCACACGCCCGACCCGAATTTCCTCGCCGATCCGCGGCGCGGCTCGCCGCATTCGCGTGGCGCCGCGATCGACCTGACGCTCGTCGCGAAAAGCAACGAGACACTCGATATGGGCACGCCGTTCGACGCGTTCTCGCCGCTGTCGCATCACGCCTCGACCGCGATTCCGGCGGCGGCGCAGCGTAACCGGTTCCTGCTGCTGGGGCTGATGAGCGCCGCCGGCTGGGATTTCTACGGCAACGAGTGGTGGCATTATCAGCTCTTCGACGCCAAGCGCTACCCGCTCTTGGGCGACGCCGATGCCCCGAAAAGGATGATGATAGGGTCTCCCTAGCGCGAGCGCGCAGGGTTGGCGCGGCGGTTGCGCGCGAGCGCTAATAAAAACTAGACCGCGCGGACTTCGACCACTTCCGGAATGTAATGGCGCAGCATGTTCTCGATGCCGGCCTTCAAGGTCGCCGTCGAGCTCGGGCAGCCGGAGCATGAGCCGTGCATCTGGAGATAGACGACGCCATCGGCAAAGGCCTCGAAAATGATGTCGCCGCCATCCGCGGCCACTGCGGGACGGACGCGGGTCTCGAGCAAGTCCTTAATCTGGGCAACGATCTCGTCGTCTTCCTCGCCTTCGACGGCGGGGGTTTCGGAATCGGTCAGCAGCGGCTCGCCCGAGCTGAAATGCTCGACCAAAGCGCCGAGCACCGCGGGCTTCAGCTCCGACCACGAAGTCTCGTCGCTCTTGCTCACCGAGATGAAATCCGCGCCGAAGAACACTTGAGTCACGCCGTCGAGCCCGAAGAGGCGCAGCGCCAGCGGCGAGCGCGTCGCAGCGTCGGCGTCGGCGAAATTCGCCGTCCCCTGCTCCATCACCGCCCGCCCGGGAAGGAATTTCAGGGTCGCGGGATTGGGCGTGGCTTCGGTTTCAATGAACATCGCGGCTCTCCGATGTGTTGCTCATGAATTGGGGCAACGGCCTGCCGAAGTCAACCCTCCCGAGAATAAGGTTAAAGGCCGAAAAACTCAGGCGAGTGCCGCGACCTGGGCTTCGTCGAGCGCGCCCGGGACGATCGTCACCGGCACCCGTAACTTGCCGGTGCGCGATACCAGCGCACTGATGAGCGGCCCCGGCCCTTCCTGGCCGGTACCCGCCGCCAGCACCAGCACGGTGATGCTGGGCTCCTCCTCGATCAAGGCCAGTAGCTCCTCGCTGCACCGTCCGGTGCGCAGATAAAGGATCGGCGTCGAGCCGGCGATCTCCTTCACTTCGGCCGAGAGCTTGGCGAGGAGCTGCTCCGCTTCCTCGCGCCGCTCCTCCTCCATACGCTCCTCGATCGCCGCGAATTGCTGCATGCCCGGCGGCTCGGTGACGGCAAGGAGCGCGACTTTGCCGCCGGTATGGAAGGCGCGCAGCGCCGCGTAGCGCAGCGCGACGCGCATTTCATCGGTCTCGTCGACGACGACGAGGAAGATGCGCTCGCGCGGCGCGGACGAGGCGGGCGAAGCGGACGGATCGCTCATGGCATTCTCCCGGCGAAATCACGCATCACGGAACGGCAGGCTCGCGAGCCAGCCGAGCAGCGCCGCAATCAGCACGGCGGCGAGGCCGTAGAGTGCGGCATTGTTCATCGCGAATTCATAGAGATCGGCGTTGACGCCGCTTTCAGAAATCACCAGCGGCGTTGTCTGCCCCGAGACGACCTTGCCGTCGCGGATCAGCAGCACCTCGACGAGATAGTTCCCGGTCGGCACGTCGGCGGGGAAATCGAGCGTCGCGCGGAACAGGCGCTCGCCGAGGAAGGCGACGCTGCCCGGATATTCGCCGAAGAGATGCGCCGCTTTCTGCTGCGCGACTAACGCGGCGCGGAACGCCGTCGCCGCGTCGGGCTTGGTCTCGGGATCGAGCGAATCGAGATGCAAATTGGCGATGCCGATCTGCGACAGCGCCTGCGCGCTGGGCGGCGCGATGTCGTCGAGCTTGCGGTTGCTGAACACCGCGTAATAGCTCGGCACGCCGGCGAAGGTGACGCTCGCGCCGTTGATCCAGAGCCCGGCGAAATGGCGCTTCTCCCAGACGGCGACGTCGCGCTCGGGGCCGCGCACGATCGCGACGATGTCGCCCGGCCCCTCGGTCGCGCCGAACAGCACCACCGAGGTGCCGGTGAAGCCAGTGGTGATGGCGATGAGATGGCCGCTGAGATCGGCGAGCAGCGGCTGCTCGGCGCGCGCCGGCAGTGCGAGGCCGATCAGTGCGAGCGCGAGGAGCGCGCGACGGATACGGCTCATGCGTCGATCGTCCCGAGCGAGAAGAGATCGTCGGGCTTGACGGTGAGGTCGAAGACCAACTTCGCCGCGACCGCCAGCACGACCAGCGCCAGCAGCACGCGCAGCTCCTCGCCGCGCAGCTTGGCGCCCCAGCGCGTGCCGAATTGGGCGCCGACGACGCCGCCGACCAGCAGCACCATCGTCAGCACCGCGTCGACGGTGTTGTTTTCGAGCGCCTGGAGGAAAGTCACGGCGGCGGTGACGAAGATGATCTGGAACAGCGACGTGCCGGGCACCACCGCGGTCGGCATGCGCAGGAGATAGATCATCGCCGGCACCATGACGAAGCCCCCGCCAACGCCGAGCACCGCCGAGAGCACGCCGACGCAGAAGCCGAGGAAAACCGGCAACAGCGCGCTGGTATAGAGCTTCGAGCGGCGGAAGCGCAGCTTCAACGGCAGACCGTGCAGCCAGGTATGCTGATGCAGCTTGCGGCGCATGCCGCCGCGGCGCCGCCGCAATAGGCTGCGCGTGCTTTCGATCAGCATCAGCGCCCCGAGCAGGGTGAGGATCAGCGCGTAGCCGAGCGAGACGAACAGCTCGACCTGGCCGATACGGCGCAGGAGCGCAAAGAGCCAGACGCCGAGCGCCGAGCCGCCGAAGCCGCCCAGCAGCATCAGCCCGCCCATCAGGAAATCGATGTTGCCGCGCCGCCAATGCGCGATCGCGCCCGAGACCGAGGCGCCGACGAGCTGGTTGGCCGAGGAGGCGACCGCGACCGCCGGCGGCACGCCGATGAAGATGAGAAGTGGCGTCAAAAGAAAGCCGCCGCCCACGCCGAACACGCCCGACAGCACGCCGACCGCGGTGCCCAGCGCCAGGAGCGCGATGACGTCGAGCGAGACGCCGGCGATGGGCAGATAGATATCGAGAATGCCCAAGGCGAGAACCCCCCGCTGGTTACGTCACGCCGCTAGACCCGCAACAGCCCCATGATGTCGAATACGTCGCGCAGATTGGGCGCCGCGATGGCGTCGGCGCGCTCGGCGCCGCGGCGCAAGATGCCATCGATATAGGCTGGATCGGCGAGCAGCCGCCGCATCTCGCCGCAGATCTTGCCCAGAACCTCGGCCGCGAGATCGGCGAGCGCGCCCTTGAACTCCGAGAAATTCTTGCCGGCCCAGTGCTCGACCGCCTGCTGGCGGCTGAGATCGGCGAGCGCCGCGTAAATGCCGAGCAGATTCTCCGCCTCGGGCCGTGTCTCGGCCTCGGCGATGGTCGCGGGCAGCGGCAGCGGATCGGTCTTTGCCTTGCGGATCTTCAAGGCGATTGCCTCGGCGTCGTCGGTCATGTTGATGCGCGAATAATCCGACGTGTCCGATTTCGACATTTTCTTGCTGCCGTCGCGCAGGCTCATCACCCGCGTCGCCGCGCCGAAGATCATCGGCTCGGGCAGCGGGAAGAACTCGACGCCGTAGCGGCGGTTGAAGGCGCCGGCGATGTCGCGCGCGAGCTCCAGATGCTGCTTCTGGTCCTCGCCGACCGGCACATGCGTCGCCTTGTAGAGGATGATGTCGGCGGCCATCAGCACCGGATAGGCGTAGAGGCCGAGTCCCGCTTCATCGCGCTGTTTGCCGGCTTTCTCTTTGAACTGCGTCATGCGGTTGAGCCAGCCGAGCGGCGTCAGGCAGGCGAGCAGCCAGGCGAGCTCGGCATGGCCCGGCACCATGCTCTGGTTGAAGATGACGCAGCGCTCGGGATCGATGCCGGCGGCGATATAGGCGGCGGTGACCTCGCGGGTCTGGGCCTTCAGCTGCGCCGGATCCTGCGGCACGGTCAGCGCATGCAGGTCGACGATGCAGAAGATGCAGTCGTAATCGCGCTGCAGCGCGACCCAGTTGCGGATCGCGCCGAGATAATTGCCGAGATGCAGATTGCCGGTCGGCTGGACGCCGGAGAAAATCCGATTCATGGGGCTTTATCGCCGCGCCGGGGCCGGCGGGTCAAGCTCACGGCCGGCTCGCGAAAGCGATGCGCTGCTTGATCTCGCGCCATTCGACGGCGCCAAAGACCAGCGCCAGGAAGAAGAAGGCGACCGCCGCGGCGCCAATTACGACGGTGAGCGCCAGCGTGCGCTCGATGAAGGCGCCGGCATAGAGCGTGGCGCAGAGATCATCCATCAGCCAGAGCAGAAGGCCCATGCCCGCCGCGGCGGCGATGATGCGCGGCACCACACGGCGGGAGCGCGCATCGAGGGTGAAATGGCCGCGGCGATGGAGCAGCACCATCAGCAACAGCGCGTTGACCCAGCCGGCGACCGAGGTCGCGGTCGCGATGCCGATATGATGGAACGGCAGGACAAGGCCGAGCAGCACCGTGAGGACGAGATTCGTGCCCATGGCGGCGAAGGCGACCTTGACCGGCGTCGCCGTGTCGTGGCGCGCGAAGAAGCCCGGCGTCATCACCTTGATCAGCACGAAAGCCGGCAGCCCGGCGGCATAGGCGGCGAGCGCCGAGGCGGTGGCATTGGCCTCGACCGGGCCGAAAGCGCCGCGCTCGAACAACACCGTCATGATCGGCCAGGCCGCGACGCCCAAGCCGACCGCCGAGGGCAGGGTGAGAAACAGCGCCAGCTCGAGCCCCCGATTCTGAGTGTGGCGCGCGGCCTCGTCGTCGCCCAAGCGCACCTGGCGCGACAGCGAGGGCAGGATCGCGGTGCCGACCGCGATCCCGACCACCGCCAGCGGCAGCTGGTTGAGACGGTCGGCGTAATAGAGATAGGAGACGGCGCCGGTCGGCAGGAGCGAAGCGACCGCCGTCGAGACCACGAGGTTGAGCTGGGTCACGCCAGCGCCGAAGACACCGGGCAGCATCAGCTTCAGCATGCGCTTGACCTCGGGCGTCAGCCGCGGCCGCGGCAGCGACAGGCTCAAGCCCGCCTGGTGGCACGACACCATCAGCCAGAGGAACTGGGCGAAGCCCGAGAGGGTCAGCGCCCAAGACAGCGCCTCGCCCGAGATCGGCCGCACCAGCACCAGGGCGCCGATGAGAAAGATGTTGAGCAGCATCGGCGTCGCCGCGGTGGCGGCGAAACGCTCGACCGAATTGAGAATGCCGCCTTGGAGCGCGGTGAGGGAGATGAAGAGAAGGTAGGGAAAGGTGATCCGCGTCAGGGCGACGGTGAGCGCGAATTTCTGCGGCTCGGCGCGGAAGCCGGGAGCGAGGATATCGAGCAGGTTGGGCGCGAAGAACTCGCCGGCGAGGACGAAGAGGAAGAGCGCCGTGAGCAGCACCGAGAGCGAATCCTCGGCAAAGCGCTTGGCGACGGGCTTGCCGTCCTGGGCGATGGTGCCGGCGAAGAGCGGCACGAAAGCGGCCGAGAACGCGCCCTCGGCAAAGAGGCTGCGGAAAAGGTTGGGCAGGCGCTGGGCGACGAAGAACGCATCGGCCACGGGCCCCGCGCCGAGGAAAGCCGCGGTCAGGATGTCGCGGACGAACCCCAGGACGCGGCTCGCCATGGTGTAGCCGCCAACCGTCGCGGCCGAGCGCAGCAGAGCCATGGCGACGGTGTAAACGAAGCCCCGCATCCTGGGAAGGGCCGGAACGGTTGCGGCGAAAACGTGATCGGCATCCGGCTTGACGGCATCGACGGCCCAAGCCAGTTTCCCGCCCGCATAACATGAAGCTCTGGTCATCATCCGCGCGCTACGGCGCGGCGTTGCTCGCCTTCGGCACGCTCTCGACGCTGCCCGCGCTCGCCCAAGACAACCGCCAGCTCATCGAGTCGAAAGAGTCGCTCTACAACAACATCTACGTCTACAAAGAGGGCGACTTTTACGCGATGACTTTCGGCTACAACCGGAAGATCTACACGGAGAGCGTCTACAATTCGAAGGACGACCGCGATCTGCCGGTCGCCTATACGCGCTACATGACCGAAGCGCTCGCCTATGCCAAGGACGTGCATTCGATCCTCGAGATCGGCTTCGGCGGCGGCCGCACGAGCTGGTATCTGCACCGCTTCCTGCCCGGCGTGTCGGTGACCTCGGTCGAGCTCGATCCCGAGGTCGAGGCGCTGGCGAAGAAATATTTCGGCATCAAGGACGAGCCGAACTTCCATCTCGTCAACCAGGACGGGCGGCTCTTCCTGATGCATTCGAGCGACAAATACGACATCATCCTGATCGACGCCTATCGCGGGCCGTTCGTGCCGTTCCAGCTCCTGACCAAGGAATTCTATCAGGTCGTGAAAGCCCACCTCGCGCCGGGCGGGGTGGTGGCGCAGAACGTCGAGCCTTCGACCATGCTGTTCGATTCCGCGGTGAAGACCATTCAATCCGTCTTCCCGCAAACCGATTTCTACGTCGCCGAGGGCAATGTCGTGACCGTCGCCTATGACGGCCCGCCGCGCGAGCCCGCGGAACTGGCGAAGACCGCGAAAGAGCGCACGACCGAGCTCAATCTGCGCTATTCGCTCTCCGACATGCTGGCGCAGCGCCGCGGCCTCGATGCGAACACGATCGATGCCAGCGCCAAGGTGCTGACCGACGATTTCGCGCCGGTCGAGGCGCTGAAGGCGATCGAAAACCACAATCGTAAATGGCCCGATCTGCAGTCGAGCAACCCTTAGCAAGCGGCGCGGCGCAAGCCGTGCTGCTCGCCAACGCCTTCTTCGTCGGCAGCGTGCTGATGGGCTTCGAGATGCTCGGCAGCCGCTACCTCTTTCCCTATTTCGGCGGTGGCATCGGCACCTGGGCGGGGCTGATTTCGACCGTGCTCGCGGCGCTCACCATCGGCTATTTCGCCGGCGGCGCGGTAGTCGACCGCCATCCGAGCCCACGCGTCATCACCGGCTCCTGCGCCGTGGCCGCGATCTATCTCGCGCTGGTGCCGGCGAACGCCGATCCGCTGATGATGGCGATCCTCGACCATATCGGCGACGGGCCCGCCGGCATCCTCATCGCCGCCGGTTGTCTACTGCTGGTGCCGCTGTCCTTCCTCGGCACCTTCTCGCCGGTGGCGGTGCGGCTGCTGCTGCGCTCGACCGCCGAGACCGGACGCATCGCCGGCCTGGTCTACGGCATCTCGACCATCGGCAATATCTTCGGGACGCTCTTCACCACCTTTTATCTGATCCCGACCATCGGCTCGCGCGAGATCACCTATGTCTATGCCGCCGTGCTGGCGCTCTGCGCGCTGAGCCTGCTGCTGGTGCCGCGGGCGCCGCGCTGATGCGCCGCTGGGCCGCCGCGATTAGTTTTGTTCTCGGCCTCGCCGCGCCGGCGCTGGCGCAGGCGCCGCAGCCCGACGTCATGCAATGGCAGGGCAAGCGCGCGCTCGACGACATCGTGAGGCTGGTCGGCTTCGGGCCGCGTGCCATGGACGCGCCCGGCCATCGCCAGGCCATCGACATGATCGAGGCCGAGCTGCGCGCCCTCGGCATCGCGTCGCGCGAGCAGAGCTGGACGTCGGATGTCGCCGGCCAGACCCATGCGATGACCAACATCATCGCGCCGATCTATCCCGGCGAAACGCGGCGCATGATCCTCGGCACGCATTACGACAGCATCGTCCGCGCCTATCGCGACCAGGATCATCCCGACGCGCCGATGCCGGGCGCGAACAACTCCGCCTCGGGCGTGGCGCTGCTTCTGGAGACGGCGCGCGCTCTCCATGCGCAGAAGACGCCGCCGGGCATCGGTGTCGATCTCATCTTTTTCGACGGCGAGGAAGGGCCGATCTCCTTGGGCGCCGGCGACCGGCATTGGCAGCCCTTGGGCTCGCCCTATTTCACCGCGCATCTCGCCGACACCTATCCCGCCGCCAAACCCGAGCAGGCGGTGATCTTCGACATGGTGTGCTGGCGCGAGGAGAAGCTCTATCCGGAACAGGCATCGCTCCTCTATGCCGCCGACCAGATCGACAAGTTCTGGAACATCGGTCGCACCTTCGCGCCAGGCTTTTTCGGCACGAAGCCGACGCCGCAGCCGATCTTCGACGACCAGATCGCGCTCAACGACGACGCGCATATCCCGTCTTTCCTGGTGATCGGCTTCCAATACGAGCCCTATTTCAACACCACCCAGGACACGCCCGATAAATGCTCGGAAGCGGCGCTAGACGGTGTCGGCCGCACCGTGTTGCGGTATATTTACGCGCATTGAGTCTTTCCCTGAGGTCGAGCCGCCATGGCCGAGCTTCGTATCGGAATATCGGGCTGCGCCGGACGGATGGGCCGCATGCTGGTCGCCGAAGTCGCGGCAACGGCGGGCTGCGCCCTCGCCGGCGGCGTCGACTCGCCGCAAAGCCGCGATCTCGGCAAGGATATCGGCGAGCTCGCCGGCATCGGCGCGGTCGGCATGACCGCCGGCAGCGATCTCGCCGCGTTGCTGAAAATTTCGGACGCGGTGATCGAATTCGCGACCCCCGAGGCGAGCGTCGCGCATGCCGCGCTCGCCGCCCAGGCGAAGAAGCCGCTGGTCATCGGCACCACCGGCCTCGACAACAAGGCGCATCAGGCGCTCATCGCCGCCAGCAAGAGCGCGCCGATCCTCTGGGCGCCGAATATGAGCCTCGGCGTCAATCTGCTCTTGGGCCTCGTGACCCAGGCCGCGAAGCTGCTCGGGGAGGATTACGACATCGAAATCCTCGAAATGCATCATCGCCACAAGGTCGATGCGCCCTCGGGCACGGCACTCGCTCTCGGCAAGGCGGCCGCCGCCAGCCGCGCCATCGATCTTGCCGCCAAGAGCCAGCGCGTCCGCGACGGCATCACCGGGGCGCGCAAGCGCGGCGATATCGGCTTTGCCACCTTGCGCGGCGGCGACAATGCCGGCGAGCATCGCGTGATCTTCGCTGCCGAGGGCGAGCAGATCGAGCTCGGTCATCGCGCGACCAGCCGCCGCGTCTTCGCGCGCGGCGCGGTCGCCGCGGCGCAGTGGCTCGCCGGCCAGAAGCCCGGGCTCTACGCGATGAAGGACGTGCTGGGGCTGGGCTAACTTAGGTGCTTCGCACGACGGCGCGGCTGACACGCGCGGCGCGTTTGGCCGTTGCGCGCTTTGACGGCGCTGACGGCGCTGCGGCGTTCTCGAACGTCGTCTTTGCCTTGTATTCGCAGACCTTGCGCACCGGACATTCCGGGCATTTCGGCTTGCGCGCCGTGCACACGTAGCGGCCGTGCAGGATCAGCCAGTGATGCGCGTGCAGCCGGTATTTCTGCGGCACGACTTTGACCAGCTTGTCCTCGACCGCGCGCGGGGTCTTGCCGCGCGCGAGGCCGGTGCGATTGCCGACGCGAAAGATATGCGTGTCGACCGCGATCGTCGGCTCGCCGAAGGCGACGTTGAGGACCACGTTCGCGGTCTTGCGGCCGACGCCGGGCAGCGCCTCGAGCGCTTCGCGTGTGCGCGGGACCTCGGCGCCATAGCTTTCGATCAGCGCGCGGCTCAGCGCGATCACGTTCTTCGCCTTGGTATTGAAGAGGCCGATCGTCTTGATGAAAGTTTTGAGCCGCGCCTCGCCGAGCGCGATCATCTTCTGTGGGTCGTCGGCGATCTTGAACAGCGCCTCGGTCGCCTTGTTGACCGAGACGTCCGTCGCCTGGGCCGAGAGCACGACCGCAACCAGCAACGTATAAGGGTTAAGATAGTCGAGCTCGGTCCGGGGCATCTCCCGATCCTTCGTCAGCAGGCGAAAGAACGTCTCGACGTCGGCCGGTTTCATGGCCGGCATCCTAACGGCCAAGCTCCTCAAATCCAGCGCAATTCACCGCCGAAATGCCCAGCTTCCGCCCCGAAACCGGGCGACAAGGCACTTAACTTCCAACCATCGGGTTTCTCGGAGGAAGCGATGAAAAAGATTCTGATAGCAACGGCGCTCGCCGGCGCGATCGTCGGTAGCTTTGCGAGCGTCTCTTTCGCCGCGCCCTTGCCGGCGATGATCGACAGCCATGCCCCGGCCAACATCATCACCGTCGACCACCGCTGCGGGCCGTTCCATCACTACGTCCGCGGCTTCCGCGCCCGCGACGGCCGCGTAATTCCCGGCCACTGCGTGCGCGATCACCGCTAATCAAAATGCCTGGCGATGGCACGAGGGACGATCCTCCGGGATCGTCCCTTTTCTTTTCTTTTGTCCGCGGTTTTGCCAGCAGACCGCCCCGTGCTTAAGCTCGGGGCGATGAGCGAGATCCCCTCCGACCGGGTGTTTTTCGCCGTGACGGTGACACCGCATCGCAGCCTGCCGCCGCGCGGCCTGACCTGGATCATGGCCGGGCTCGCCGGCTTCGGCTTCTGCAGCGGCATCGGCTTCGTGCTCGCCGGCGCTTGGCCGGTCACCGGTTTTTTCGGCCTCGACATCGCGCTGCTTTATCTCGCCTTCCGTCTCAGCTATCGCCGCGCACGCCAGGCCGAGACCTTGCGCCTGACCGAGACGACGCTCGATATCGAGCGGGTGGGCGTGCGCGGCGAGCGGCGGCGCTGGCGCCTCGAGCCGGCCTGGTTACGGGTGACGGTGGACGAAAGCAATGATGGGCGCGGTCACCTGACGCTGGCCTCGCGCGGTACGTCGCTGCGCCTCGCCGCTTTCCTCGGCGGCGAAGAGCGGCGGCGCCTCGCCGCCGGCCTCAAAGCCGCGCTCCGGCGCTGGCGCGAGGCGCTTCCCAGCGGCCGCGGCTGATGCGCTGGCCCCGTCCCGGCCCGCCGGTGTATCGTCCCGCCTAACGTCGCCAAGGAGGAACCGATGCCTGTCGTCAAAGTCAAAGACATTGCCTGGGGGCGGCTGCGCTCGCCCGATCTCGACAAGCAGGAAGAATTCCTACTCGATTTCGGCATGGTCCGCGTCGCCCGCACCAAGGACAAACTCTTCATGCGCGGCACCGATCCCGTGCATCATCTTCATGTCACGGAGCTCGGCCCGCCCGGCTTCATCGGCCTCGCCTATCATGCGGCGAGCGAGGAAGATCTCGCCAGGCTCGCGCGTGTTCCGGGTGCCTCCAGTGTCGAATCAATCGACGAGCCGGGCGGCGGCAAGCGCGTGCGCCTGCGCGAGCCCAACGGCTATCAGGTCGAGGTGGTGTGGGGCCTCGAGAAGGTCGACCCGCTGCCCGTGAAGGCGCCGATCGTCAATTGGGGCACCGAGAAGCTCCGCCGCGCCGGCGATCTCTACCGTCGCCAGGCGGGGCCTTCGATGGTTAAACGCGTCGGCCACGGCGTGCTGACGACGCCCGATCTCAAGGGCACGCTCAAATGGTTCCGCGAGACCTTGGGCTTCATTTGCTCGGACGACGTTTGGGCGGGCGAACCCGATCATCTCATCGGCTCGTTCAACCGCTGCGATTGCGGCGACGACTACGTCGATCATCACGTCTTCTTTGGCATCCAAGCGCCGAAGGCGGGACTCAATCACATCTCCTTCGAGGTGCACGACTTCGACGACGTGATGCTGGGCCACGAATATCTCGAGAAGAAAGGCAAGTACGAGCATATGTGGGGCATCGGCCGTCACCTGCTCGGCAGCCAGGTGTTCGACTACTGGGCCGATCCGTGGGGCCGGGTGCATGAGCATTGGGCCGATAGCGACGTGCTCAACGTCCATAACAGCTCGAACTCGATGCCGGCGCATGAGGCGTTCCAGTCGCAATGGGGCGAGGCCGCGCCGCAACGCTTCATCGACCACACGTCGCCGTAGTTGTTTTTGCGGCCTCGCTCGCTCCTGAGCTTGGCGAAGGGCGCCACACCAACCCGTCGACCGTAGCTTAACGCCCGGTCGACCGCGCGGCCTAGGTTGGCTAGGTGGCGGCCGAGTGAACAGCAAATAAGAACCAAACCGGCCCCGAAAGGGGCCGGTTCGCGTTTCAGCCGGTACCGCTCCGCCTAGCGCAGCGGGATTACGAAATTGAGCGAGGCGACGGGCGGCGGTGCCGGCGGCGCATAGACCACCGGCGGCGGCGCGTAGACATAGCCGGGCGCGTAGCCGCGGTGATAGACGTGATGATCGTAATGGTGACGATACTCGTGATGGCGGTCGGCGAAGGCCGGCGCGGCGAAAGCGAACACGCTCGCCGCGACCAACGTCGCCTGAAGAATTTTACTTTTCATCGCGATTCTCCTCTATGAGGCGCGTCAGCCCTTGCTGGGGGACGGCGTCGCAGTGGTGCGCACGCGCTGATTGACGCGCGCATTGAAGACGTGATCCGCGGTCTTCTGTTGCGCCGGCGACATCGCGTTATAAAGCGTCTCGAAATCCGGCACGATCTTCTTCAGCCCGTCGGCATGGGCGTCGGCGATCTTCTCGTAGTTCTTGAGATTGTCGACCGCGTTCATCGGCTTCGAGCTCGCCGTGTTGTCGCGGTCCTGGATCAACGTCGACATGTCGTGCGCGTTGTCGCGCATATCCTGGGCAACATTGTTCCAGTCGGACTCCTCCGCTTGGGTAATCTTCAGCTGCTTGTGGAGCTGGGTTATGCGCGCCTCGACTTGCGCGTCCGACCGCGGCTTGACGGCCTGCGCGCGCGCGGCCGGCGCGTTCGATGTACCGGCGCTGGGGGTTTGCGCCATCGGCGCGCTCGTCGCACTGGGCGGCGTCGCCGCCGATTGCGCCCGTGCCAGCGGACTCCAGGCGAGGCCGGTGCCGAGCAGAGCGGTGGCGGCCAATGTGAGAACGGTACGGGAAGCGGTCATGTTTCCTGCCTTTGCTACGAGGGGTTATCGAAAAGGGAGCCGCCGGGGTGGGCCGCACCGAACGTGAACGTTAAGAGCGGCGAATGGCGAAAATACGTCGGCGGGAGGCCCGACTTGCGGCTCGCTTTTTTCCTTCCATTGAGGAACAAACGGCCGGCCTGCCGGCTGCTATCCGTGACAAATATTTAATGCTACGGCACCGGAGCGTTTTGTTTGTGAGCGGCCTATCTTTTGTAGCAGCCGGGCCAAAACGGGCCGGCAGGGATCGAAGGAGATCGTGATGACCCGGAATGCGAAGACCCGATCGAAGCCGCGCCGCCTTGCCGCCCTGGTAGCGGCACTTGCGCTCGCCGGCGCGCTCGGCGGCTGCGTCGTCTATCCGGCCGGCGGCCCGTATTATGGCGGCGGGTATTACGGCGGGTACCACTTCCATCGCGGGGATCGCAGCGGCTGGCGCTGATGGAAGGCGGCGCGGTCCGGCACGGCGGCAGGCCGACGCGGCTGCAAGCCGCCGCGCTCGGCGACAAGATCCTCGACGTCGCGACCGCGCTTTTCCTCGGCCGCGGCTTCGGTGCGACGAGCATCGAAGCCGTGGCGCATCGCGCGCGTATCTCGAAACGCACCTTCTATCACCGCTTCGCCGACAAGAACGCGCTCTACCGCGCCGTGGTGCAGCGCCTGCTGCAGCATTGGCTGCCGGAATTCGAGGCGGTGTTCGACGCGCCGGCGCCGCTCGCGGCAGTGCTGGAGCGCTCGGCGCAGCACATGCTTAACGTTGCGTTATCGCCGGAAGCGCTGGCCCTGCGGCGCTTGCTGCAAGCGGAAGCGGAGCGCTTCCCCGAGCTGGTGCAGATCGCGATCGAGCAGGGCGCGACGCGCGGCATCGAGCGCATCGCCGCGCTGCTCGAGAAGGAATGCCGCGGGAACCGCATCGCGCTCGAGGATTGCCGCTTTGCCGCGATGCAGTTCCAGGAAATGGTGTTGTCGATTCCGCTGCGCCGTGCCATGGGCTTCGGCGCGCCGCTGACCGAAGACGAGCGCGCCGACTGGGTGCGGCGGTGCGTGCAATTGTTCGTCACCGGTTGCCGCGGCGAGCGGCCCTCGAACTGAGTGCCATTTTCGCGCGCGGTCGTTCGTCGTAAAGATTCGGTAATCCCGCCGTCATAGCATGCGCTAGCTGGTGCTAGGGGGACGCATGGACAAGACAGTGCAAGCCAATGTGCGGGTCGGCGAAGCCGACCGCGTGCTGATCGTGACGTTGGCGCAACGCCTGCGCAACGACCCGGGCTTCCACGATCGGTTGAAGGCGCTCCTGGAAAACGATGGCGACGCCAGTCTGGTCGAGCGGGTCAAGAAATTGGAACAGCAGGTTAGCTGGCTGCTATCGGGAGCTATCGTAGTCCCGCGCTCGGCGCCCCGGGTGGTGGCTGGCGTAGGCGCTAGCAACTTCTCTAGGTAATAGTGTTTAAAAAATAACTCTAGATAATAGAGAATTAATTGGCTCCGTCGGCTTGTGGAAAAGCCGGGGGGAGCTGCGACATTCTCGCTCGGACCTGAAAATGATTCGCATTTGCGCCTATCTCTGGGTAGAGTGCGACTCGTTCGCAAGAACACCGGGGAATTGGCGTCGATGTATATCTGCTTGTGCAATGCCCTGACCGAGCGCCAAGTGCGCCAAGCTGCCGCCTGTGGCGACGGCTCGGCCGAAGGCGTGTACCGTTCCTTCGGCACCCAGCCGCGCTGCGGCAAATGCGTGCCCCTGGTCGAAGGCATCCTGCGCGATGTGACGGACAGCCCGACTCACGTCACCGGATAAGCGCGGCCGCCGCCCTGGATTGGCGGCGCGAAGAAGAACGGAGGGAGAGGCATGCGCGGCGATCCGACGGTGCTCCAGCACCTCAACACCATCCTCCGCAATGAATTAACCGCGATTAACCAGTACTTCCTGCATGCCCGCATGCTGAAGAATTGGGGTGTCAGCAAGCTCGGCGAGCGCGAGCAGCACGAATCGATCGACGAGATGAAGCACGCCGATCGCCTCATCGAGCGCATCCTCTTCCTCGAAGGCCTGCCTAACCTCCAGGATCTCGACAAGCTGCTGATCGGCGAGGACGTCAAAGAAATCCTGGAATGCGATCTCAAGCTCGAGCAAAAAGCGCTGGGCGATCTGCGCCCGGCGATCGTCCATTGCGAAAGCGTGCGCGATTTCGGCACCCGCGACTTGTTGAGCGAAATCCTCGACAATGAAGAAGACGCCGTCGATTTCATCGAGACCCAGCTCGAGCTGATCACCCTGACCGGCATCGAGAATTACATCCAGCTGCAATCCGACAGCGCCAAATCCTCCTGAGATCCCGGCCCTTCGCCTTTCTGGCAACCGCGCCCGCCCTCGCCTAAAGTCGCCGCCGAGGGGGTAAGTGGTGGTCGCGCGCATTCGCACAGTCGCATTCCTCGGTATCGACGCGCTCGAGGTCGAGGCGCAGGTCACGATCGCCGCGGGCCTCCCGGCCTTCATGGTCGTCGGCCTGCCCGACAAGGCGGTCGCAGAATCGCGCGAGCGGGTGCGCGCGGCGCTCACCGCGATGGGTCTCGCCGTGCCGGCGCGGCGCATCACCGTCAACCTCGCCCCCGCCGATCTCGCCAAGGAAGGCAGCCATTTCGATTTGCCGATCGCCCTGGGGCTGCTGGCGGCGATGGAGGTGCTGCCGGCGGACGAGATCGAGCATTACGTCGCCTTGGGCGAGCTCGCCCTCGATGGCTCGATCCTGCCGGTCGCCGGCGTCCTGCCCGCCGCGGTTGGCGCGCTGTCGCAGGGCCGCGGTCTGATCTGTCCCGCTGCTTCTGGCGGCGAGGCGGCCTGGGCCGGCGGGCTCGACATCCTCGCGGCACCGTCGCTCCTCGCGCTGATCAATCATTTCCGCGGCACGCAGCTGCTTTCGCCGCCGGCGCCGCGGCTTGCCGCCGCGCGCGGCACGGCGCTCGAGCTCAAGGACATCAAAGGCCAGGAGACGGCCAAGCGCGCCCTCGAAGTCGCGGCGGCGGGCGGACACAATCTGCTGATGGTCGGACCGCCCGGCGCCGGCAAATCGATGCTTGCCGCGCGGTTGCCCGGAATTTTGCCGCCGCTCGATCCGAGCGAAGCGCTCGAAGTCAGCATGATCCATTCGGTCGCGGGATTGCTGCGCGACGGCGAGCTGATCCGCCAGCGGCCGTTCCGCGATCCGCATCATTCGGCCTCGCTCGCGGCGCTGGTCGGCGGCGGCCTGCGTGCCAAGCCGGGCGAGCTCTCGCTTGCGCATCTCGGCGTGTTGTTTTTGGACGAGTTGCCGGAGTTCCAGCGCGCGACCCTCGAAGCGTTGCGTCAGCCGATGGAAAGCGGCCGCGCCGTCGTGGCGCGCGCCAATGCCCATGTCACCTATCCGGCACGAGTGCAGCTCATTGCCGCGATGAATCCCTGCCGCTGCGGCTATCTCGACGATCCGGCGCAAGCCTGCGGCCGCGCGCCGCGCTGCGCCCAGGATTACCCATCGAAGATTTCCGGCCCGCTCTTCGACCGCATCGATCTGCATATCGACGTGCCGGCGGTCAAAGCGGCCGATCTCTCGCTGCCGCCGCCCGCCGAGGGCTCCGCCGACGTCGCGGCGCGGGTCGCGGCGGCGCGGACGCGACAGCAAGCGCGCTTCGCCCGCTTGCCCCAGGATCGCCGCATCCGCACCAATGCCGAGGCCGACGGCAATCTGCTCGAAGAGATCGCCGCCCCGGATCCGGACGGCCGCAAGCTGCTGCACGACGCGGCCGAGCGCATGCGGCTTTCGGCGCGCGGCTATCATCGCGTGCTGCGGGTCGCGCGCACTCTCGCGGATCTCGACGGCAGCGATGCGGTGCGCCGTCTCCATATCGCCGAGGCGGTGTCCTACCGCCGGATCGTGCTGGCAACCGGCTGATCGAGCACACAAAATCGCCTATGTAGATTCCCTTACGCATAACTGCGCATTGCCGGGAATTCCCTGAAATCGGTAAACACCCCACGCGATGGTCCAGCTATCGCTAAAGCATGTTTCCGTGGGCTGGGGTCGGGAATGAAAGAATATCGTTGCTACTTCATCAACCGGCGCGGCGGCATCGGCGATATGGTTGCCTTCGTCAGCGCCGACGACATCGCGGCCCTGGCCGAAGGACGCGCTTATTTCGCCCGGCAAAGCGACTATCGCGGCTACGAGATCTGGGAGAGAGCGCGGCTGGTCCACCGCGACACCGCGGGCAAGCAGTCGGTACCGGTCTGACGCACCCGTCCCACCCGGCGCGCCGTGTGGGCAGCATCGACATTCCAAAATATTCGCGCCTGGATTAGGCTTGCCACCCGTCGGGCGACGAAGATGGAGGAGAGGCAAGCATGGCCGATCAATACGAGACAATCACGCGCGCCGGTCCCGGCACGCCGATGGGCGAGCTGATGCGGCAATATTGGATTCCGGCCGCGCTTTCGAGCGAGCTCAAAGCCGACGGCTCGCCGGTGCGCATCCTGCTCCTCAACGAGAAGATGATCGCCTTTCGCGACACGTCGGGCCGCGTCGGCATCATGGACCAGCGCTGCCCGCATCGCTGCGCCTCGCTGTTCTTCGGACGCAATGAAGAGAACGGCATTCGCTGCGTCTATCATGGCTGGAAATTCGACGTCGACGGCAACTGCCTCGATCAGCTCAACATCCCCGAGCGCCAGCACTTCAAGGACAAGGTCCACACCAAGGCCTATCTGACGAAAGAGCATAACGGTGTGATCTGGGTCTATATGGGCGACCGCAACCGCGCGCCGAAGGACCTGCCGCAATTCGAGTGCCTGATGGGGCCGGCGAGCGGCGTGCAGATGCGCTTCGTGCAGCGCAGCTGCAACTGGCTGCAGGCGGTCGAGGGCGATCTCGACACCAGCCACGTCGGCGTGCTGCATTTCGGCTTCGTCAAGCCGACCGCCGGCATCGCCGGCGACCGCGCCGACCTCACCGTCAACCGCGCGCCCGAATACAAGATCCACGAGACCGATTACGGCCTGCATTACGGCGCACACCGCCCGTCGCCGACCGTATCAGGCGGCACCTATTGGCGCGTCGCGCATTTCCTCTTCCCGTTCTGGATCATGCCGCCGGTCGCGAGCCTCGAGAACAACGTGATGGTGCGCGCCTTCATCCCGATGGACGACGACCACTGCATGTTCGTCGGCTTCGAATCGACGCGCTTCATGCGCCAGAACGATCGCGAGCGCACCGTGCGCAAGGACGGCGACGGCGCCTATCTGCGCGACAACCTACTGCCCAACGAGAGTAGCTGGTTCGGCCGCTACCGCATGGTCGAGAACGAGGCCAACGATTACCTCATCGACCGCGAGGAGCAGCGCACCAAGTCCTATACCGGCGTCGAGGGCATCCACACGCAGGATCAATGCGTCACCGAGAGCATGGGCGGCACCGTCGATCGCTCTTGGGAAAATCTCGCGCCCTCGGATATCGCCATCGCGCGCAACCGCCGCATGCTCCTCAACGCCGTGACGGCGTTCATGGACGGCAAGCGGCCGCCTTCGGCCGATGATCCGACGGTCTACGCGAATGCCCGCGGCGGCCACTTCACGACGACGGCGAGCGGCGACTGGATCGACATCTATCAACAAGAAGTCGACAAGCTGCGCGCGCGTCCGCCCGAAGCCGCCGAATAGCGGCGCCGATCAGGAGCCGCGCAGCGTCCCGACCGCAACGTCCGGCGCCGTTCCCGTTTCGACCGCGATCACCGTTTGCGGCGCCAAGAGCGCGCTATAGCGGCGCAGCATCCAGACGATCAGCTCGAACTGGCTGGTGATCGAATAGAGCCGACGGTGATCGTCGGGGCTCAGCCCCTGTCCCGCGCCAATGGCGCCGCGCCGCAATTGATCGACCACGCTGTCGCGATCGGCGGTGAGACGGCGCATCAGCGCGATCTCCGCCGGATCGAGCGTGCGCACCGCTTCCTCGGCGGTGAGCAGCAGCGCGCCGATCCCCTCGCGCAGATTGTCGGCGAGCTCCTTCAGTACCGTGGCGGTGAAGGGCCGCGCCAATTGTCCGGCGAGATCGGCGAGTGCCTCATGAATCGAGATCAGCAGGCTGTTGCGCGCCTGGCGCTCGGACACCGCCTCGAGCACGCTGCGCTCGGCGCCGCTATCGGCGAGATCGGCGACGAAATCGCCGATGCTGCGGCCGAGCGACTGCGCCACGGGCAGGATCGCGGCGCGGCCGATTTTCTGCGCCGCGTCGTCGAGATGCTCCTCGAGGCCGAAATAGAGCGGCAACAGCGCGAAGAGCCGCGCCTGCTCGCGATCGACGAGGGTGATCGCGGTCTCGGGATCCTCCACGGCCTGGTCGTAGAGATAGCGCGGCTTGGCAAGGCTCTCCTGCGGCTGCAGCGGCGAAAGCCGCTCGATCAGCGGCTGCAACGCGCCGCCGAGGACGATTTGCGCCAGCACCGCGGCGAATTGGCAGGCGAGATAGATCAGCGCGATCTGCGCGGCGGGCGTCGCAGCCACGGCGCGGATGCCGGCAATCAGTAGCGGCGCGCCGGTGTAATGCTCGATCAGGTAGAGCGCCAGGAGCAACGCGATGCCGAGCAGGCTGATCGCGGCCTGGAACAGCGCCAGTTGCCGCGAGGCGCCGCGCACTTTCACCGCGACCATGTAGGTGCCGAGACCCGAGCCGATGCTGGCGCCATAGACCGTGAGTACCGCCTGATCGAAGGTCAGGAGATGCGCCGCGACCAGCGCGATCGCGAGGACCGAGACGGTCGCCGAGGATTGCGCGACGAAAGCGAGCCCGGCGCCGACCACCATCGCGGAGCCGATCCACCGCGCCGAATCGAGGAAGACCACGCGCAGCCAGGAAAGGTCGCTGAATTCGTCCGAGCCGCCGTGCATCAGCTCGATGCCGAGCATCAGGAGCCCGACGGCGAGCACCGCCGATACCAGTGGCCGCCAGCGCGTCGAGCGATCGAGGTTGAGGTAGAAGCAAAGCCCGGTGAGGGCGACGAGGGCATAAACGAAGAGCCGGATATCGGCGGCGGCGAGCAGCACCAGCGCCGCGGTGCCGACATTGGCCCAGGCGAGGATCGGCTTGGCCCGCGCCACGGTGATGAGATCGGCCGAGGCGAGGCTCATCAGGATGACGGTGATGGCGTTGGTGCTCTGGGTGAGCGCGCCGGAGGCGGTGCCGATCAGAGCGCTGAGGACATAGCTGTCAGTCGAGCGCGCCACCCAGCGGCGCAGGCTGCGGGCGGCGAGCTGGCTCATATTGGCGGCCAGGCTTTTGACGCCAATGAAAAACAGCCCCAGCCCCGCCAGAATGGACATCGCCGCGTCGAGCATTATCGCGCCTCGCCCCGATCAGGCGGAGCACGCCGCGCCGCTCGTGATGGGAGGAACGTATTAAACCGGAATGACAGATGTATGTCAGTGCGAAGCGAGAGGATAACCGCCGCGGGGTGGGGGCGGCATCCGCCGGGCCGGGCCGCGGCGGCGAGCAGCAAGGACGGCGGCCTAGCCGGCAGCGACCGCGGCCAGCGCAGCCTCGCGGGCGCTGCAAACCGGGATGACGCTGTCGATCCCCGCGGTCTTCAGCACCGCCGCGACCTCGGGCTTGGGCGCCAACAGCGCCATCTTGCCGCCGCGCGCGGCCATGGTCTTGCCCGCGATCAGCAGCAGCCGCATCCCCATCGACGCGATGAAGCTGGTGCCGGAGAGATCGACCACCAGCGCCTTGTGCGCGCCGGCGGTGGCATTGAACTTGGTCTCGATCGCGCCGGCGCCGGCGATATCGAGCCGGCCACGCAGCACCGCGAGCCTGCCGCCGCCGGGGAGCTCCTCGATCGTCATCTCCATTCCTGCCTCCTTTGATCGACGGGATGCGTTAGACCTCGGCCGCGCCGCCGAGCAGCGTCGCGATCTTGGTCAAGAGCCGCGGAAAATCGATTGGCTTGGTCTCGTATTCGTCGCAGCCGGCGGCAAGCGCCTGGTCGCGGTCGCCGACCATGGCATGCGAGGTGAGCGCGATCACCGGGATGGCGCGCATGCCCTCGTCGGCCTTGATGCGGCGGGTCGCCTCCCAGCCGTCGAGCACCGGCAAATCCATATCCATGAGAATGAGATCGGGACTCTCGCGCGCGGCCATGTCGAGGCCCTCCTGGCCATCGATCGCCATCACCACCTGGAAGCCTTTGCGCTCGAGGCGGCGCGACAGCATATCGCGGTTCATCGCGTTGTCTTCGACCAACAGGATCTTCGCCATCGCTTCCTTCGTCCCCGCCTAGCCGGCTGCCGTGGCGCGCGGCGCGGGACGCGGCCGCAGCACATCGCGGATCGCGGCGCGCAGATCGACGCCGGTGGTCGCGCCTTTGGCGATCACCTTGCGCGTCGCATTGTGCAGGAGCTCCAGCTCCTCCGCGCCGAGCTCCATCGCCGTGACGACGACGACCGGGATCCCGCTCCAGACCTCGTGCTCCTGCATGCGCTCGAGGAACTCGAACCCGTCCATCACCGGCATCATCAGATCGAGCAGGATGACCGACGGCAATTGGTTCGCCTCGAGCCAGGCGAGACCCTTCTCGCCGTTTTCCGCCGCGCCGACGGTCATGCCCATGCGCTCGAGCATCTGCCGCGCCAGGTTCCGCATCTGCTCATCGTCGTCGATCACCAGGACCGAGCCTTCGATCTCCGGCCGGCTGTACTGGCGCAGCATCGCATTGAGCCGCGCCCATTCGATCGGCTTGGTGAGGAAGCCGGCCGCGCCCAGCGACAAGGCGATCGCGCGATCGTCGAGCATGGTAACGATGGTGACCGGGATCTCGCAGAGCGCGGGATCGGATTTGAGCGTGGTCAATACCGACCAGCCGTCCATCTGCGGCATCATCACGTCGAGGGTGATCGCGTCGGGATGAAATTCGCGCGCCATGGCGAGCGCCTCGGCGCCGCTGCGCGCATGGAGCACGCGATAGCCTTCGCGGCCGAGCATGGCGCCGACGGTTTCGTGCACCGCCTCGTCGTCGTCGACGACGAGCACCGTGAACTCGGCTTCCGCGTTGCCCGAGATCTTCGGCTTCGCCGCTGCCGCCGCCGCTTCTTTGGCGGCGGCGCCCGCCGCCGCGGCCGGCAGGGTCAAGGTGAAGACCGACCCCGTGCCGACCTCGCTCGTCACGATGACGTCGCCGCCGAGCAAGCGCGCGAAATGGCGGGTGATGGCAAGGCCGAGACCGGTGCCGCCGTATTGGCGGGTGGTCGAGGTATCGGCCTGGGTGAAGGCCTGGAACAGCCTGCCGAGCTGCTCGGGCGACATGCCGATGCCGGTGTCCCTGACTTCGAAGACCACGGTCTCGCGCTCGTCGTCGCGGCGGCGGCCGATGGTCAGCGCGACGGTGCCGTCCTTCGTGAACTTGCTGGCGTTGCTGAGGAGGTTGAGGAGGCTCTGCTTCAGCTTGGTGGCGTCGGTATCGATGGTGCCGACATCCGGCGCGCCGTCGATCACGAGCTTGTTGCCGTTCTGCGCCGCGAGCGGATCTATGATGGCGCGCACATCGGCGACCAGGGTGGCGACGTTCACCTTCTCGACGAAGACGGTCATGCGCCCCGCCTCGATTTTCGAGAGATCGAGGATGCCGTTGATGAGGCTGAGAAGATGCGTGCCGGCGCTTTCGATCTTGACGAGATCGCCGAGATCGTCGTCGCGGCCGTCGTCGGCGGCTTCCTCCTGCAGCATCTGGCTGTAGCCGATGATCGCGTTGAGCGGCGTCCGCAGCTCGTGGCTCATATTGGCGAGGAAGTCCGATTTGGTGCGGTTCGCCGCCTCGGCCGCGAGCTTGGCGTTGGTCAGCTCGGTCTCGGCCTTCTTGCGCTCGGTGATATCGGTGAAGATCGCGATGAAGCCGCCGCCCGGGATCGGATTGCGGCTGATCTCGATGACGGTGCCGTCGGGGCGCACGCGCTCGTAGGTGAGCTTGCGCCCGAGCGTCGCCACGCGCTTCTGGACCTCGGCTTCGAGGTCGACGTTCTCGCCGAACTCGCCGCGCTCGCCGACATAACGCAGGTAATCGATGAAGGTGTGCTCGCGATCGAAGAATTCGTCGGGCAGGCCCAAGAGCTCGCGCAGGCGCGGATTCCACACGACCATCGTCAGATCGGCGTCGTACATCGCGACGCCCTGATCCATGTTCTCGAGCGTCGCGCGCTGCTTGATATCGGCCTGCTTGCGCTCGGTGATATCGGTGTAGATGGCGATGAAGCCGCCGCTCGGGATGGGATTGCGATAAACCTCGAGCCAGCTGCCGTCGGGCCGCTGGCGCTCGAAGGAATGCTTGGTCTTCAGCCGCGCGAGGCGCGCGTTGATCGCCGCGTCGAGGTCGACATTGCCGAACTCGCCGCGCTCGCCGACGTAGCGCAGATAGTCGATAAAGGTATGGCCTTCCTCGAAGAACGAATCGGGCAAGTCGAGCAGCTCGCGAAAGCGCGTGTTCCAGGTGACCAGCTTGTAGTCGGCGTCGTACATCGCGACGCCCTGCAGCATGTTGTCGAAGGTCGCGCGGAGCGAGGCTTCGCGCTGGGCGATCTCGGTGTTCTGGTCGGCGATGACCTTCTCGTGATGCTCGCGGCCGCGGGCGATGGTGCGGGCCAAGCCGCCGATCTCGTCGTTGCGCGCGACCGGCATCGCGCTGCGGCCCCCCGGATTGCGGATTGCCTCGCGGATCTGGACGATCGGCAGCGCGATCGCCCAATAGGCGACGAGCGCGACGCCGGCGGCGCCGAGCGCCGCCACCAGCACGGACAACAGCGCCGATTCCACAATACTGTCGGAAATGCTCGGGAGGGCGAGCAGCAGTGCGACCTCGGCCGCGAGGATGCCGAGGAACGCGGCCAGCGCGATGCGCTGGCACAGATGGCTACGCCATGGAGACAGCATGAAACAGGCCCCTTCGACGATTAGTAAATCACCGCCTCTTTTCTGGCAAGAAATGGCGGTGCCGCGCCCGCCTCGAGGGGGTGCACTCGACCGCCCCGCGGAAATGTGATATCGAGCCCGGCGTTGCGGCTGAGCAAGGCGTGAGCGGCGTGAGCGACGAGCGTCTGACACTGCGCATCGCCAACGATCTCGCGGAGCTGGCGCGAGTCGCCGCGAAGATCGACGAATTTTGCATGGCGCAGGGCATCTCCGCCGATTGCAATTTCAAGCTCAACGTCGCGCTCGAAGAGTTGCTCACCAACACGATCTCCTACGGCTACGACGACGAGCGGGCGCATGAGATCGCACTCGTGGTGGCGCGCGACGGCGACGAGATCGTGGCCGAGCTCAGCGACGACGGCCGCCCCTTCGATCCGCTGCAGGCGCGGCCCCCCGATCTCGACTCGCCGATCGAGGAGCGGCGCATCGGCGGGCTCGGCGTCCATCTGGTGAAGACGCTGATGGACAAGGTCGATTACGTCCATCGCGACGGCCGCAACCGCGTGACCCTGCGCAAGCGCATCACACCGAAATAAGATCAGGCCGCGGGCAGGCGCCGCAGCGCGAGGCTGGCGATGTCGTCGGATTGCGGCGTGCCGGCGGCGAAGTCGCGCACCGCCCGCACCGTCTCGTGCACCAGCGCCTCGAGCGGCGCGCCGGCAAGGCCGCGCAGGCATTCGACGAGCCTCTCCTTGCCGAACATCGCATCGCCCGGCCCCATCGCCTCGGTAACCCCGTCGGTGAAGAGATAAAGCGCCTCGCCGGGCGCGAGGCGCAGCTCGCCGGTCTCGTAGCGCCAATCGGGATTGATGCCGAGTGCGATCCCTTGCGGCCCTTCGACCGCGGCGACCCCCTCCGGGCCGAGGCGATAGGCCGGATCGTGCCCGGCGCTGCAGAAAGCAACCGCGCCGCTGTGCGGATCGACGATCCCGAACAGCAGGGTTACGAACATCATGGTGTCGTTGGCGTCGCAGAGCTCGCGATTGACGCGTGCCACGATCTCGCTGGGCGCGGCGCTTCCGCCCTCGACGCGTTGCAGCAGCCCGGCGATCACGCGCAGCAGATTCTTCGCTCGCGCCATGAACATCGCCGCGGCGATGCCCTTGCCGGAGACGTCGCCGATCGCGAAGGCGATCCGCCCGTCTTCGGTCGGGAAGAAATCGTAGAGGTCGCCGCCGACCTCGCGAGCCGGCTCCATCGCGGCGAAGATCTCGAGCGGCCGCTCGGCCGAGGGCGGCGGAAACGCCGACGGCACCATGCTCATCTGCAGCGTGCGCGCGGCGTCGAGCTCGTCCTCGATGCGCTTCAGATGATCGCGCACGGCGTCGCGCAGGGCCTTCTGCTCGAGGGTCGCGTTGACGCGGGCGCGGAGTAAGGTGGGATTGAACGGCTTGGTCAGGTAATCGACCGCGCCGAGCTGGATGCAGCGCACGGTGCTTTCGAGCTCGTTGAGCGCCGAGATGACGATGACCGGCAGCTCGTGCAGCCGGCCGGCGGCCCTGAGGCGCTCGAGCACCTGATAGCCGTCGCATTTCGGCATCATCACATCGAGAAGGACGAGGTCGAAAGGTTGCGCGTCGATCAGAGCGAGCGCTTCCTCGCCATCAGCCGCGACGGCGATTTCGCGATAGCCTTCGCGATTGAGCCGCCGCGTCAGAAGCTGGCGATTGTCCTCGATATCGTCGACCACCAGGATGCGCGCGCCCGCAAGCGCGGCTGGCGGTCTTCTCCTCGCGCCGCGCTCCTCCTCGTCGGCCACCCTCGCTCTCCCCATTTCCCGCGCAACGGCGCGCGCGGCTCGCAGAAGTCTAACCGCCCGCGCGCACGGATACCATGCATCCTCGCGCATTGACCAGTGCGCGATCTTCGCTGCACATTGATGACAATAACCGCGATTTCAGGGAAGGAATCCGCATGACCCAGCGCAAGGACGAGCCGTCCGTCGGTCGCCGCAACTTCTTGAAGGGCGCGACGCTCGCCGCCGGCGCGCTCGCCGCCCCGGCCGCGGCCAAAGCGCAAAGCGCCGTGGCGCCGCCGCGCCCCACGCCCAGCATTCCGCCGACGCCCAACCGCGAGGGCGAGCGCGGCACGCCGTCCGACCTGATGCCGGCGACGCAATCCTCGAGCGGCGGCGACTACATGATCGATGTGATGCGCGGCCTCGGCATCGAGCATGTCGCCGCCTTTGTCGGCTCGAGCTTCCGCGGCCTTCATGAATCGCTGATCAATTACGGTATGCTGACCGAGCCAAATATCAATCTCCTCGCTTGCATGCACGAGGAAGTGTCGGTCGCGATGTGCCACGGCTATGCCAAGATCGAAGGCAAGCCGATGGCGGCGATGATGCACGATACCGTCGGGCTGCAGCACGGCTCGATGGCGATTTACAACGCCTATGCCGACCGCGTGCCGGTCTTCCTGATCACGCCCTCATCACCCGATGCGCGCAGCCGGAAGGGCCTGGTGCCGACCATGCATTCGGTGCAGGACGGCGCCGCGATCGTGCGCGACTTCGTCAAATGGGACGACAAGCCGGGCTCGCTCCAGCATTGGGGCGAATCGGCGACGCGCGCCTGGAAATATGCGATGACGCCGCCCTACGGCCCGGTGCTGCTCGTCACCTCTTCAGAGATGCAGGAAGCGCCGATCGATACCGCGCCGCCGCCGGTCATGCCGAAAAAGCCCAATATCGCGCCGCCGCAGGCCGAGGACGCGGCGCTGCAAGACCTCGCCAAGATGCTGGTCAATGCCGAAGCGCCGGTGCTGGTCTGCGACCGCGTCGCGCGCACCCCCGCCGGTCTGCAATCGATGATCGAGCTTGCCGAGCTGTTGCAGGCGCCCGTGGTCGACGGCTCGATGCGCATGAATTTCCCGTGGCGTCATCCGCTCAACCAGTCGAGCCGCGGCCGCGCCGTGATCTCGCAAGCCGATGTCATCCTCGGCCTGGAGATGACCGATTTCTGGGCGACGGCGCATTCTTATCTGCCGCATACCGAATACAGCTTCCGCTCGTCGCTGAAGCCGGGCGCGAAGACGATCAGCTTGACCGCGGTCGATCTCGAGTTCCACTCCAACTATCAGGATTTCCAGCGCTATCCCGACGCCGATCTGGCGCTCGAAGGCGACGCCGAGGCGAGCCTGCCGTCGCTGATCGAGGCGTGCAAAACCCTGATCGACCAAGGCAAGCGGGCGAATTTCGACGCCCGCGGCAAGAAGCTCGCCGCGGCGCATCAGAAGGCACTCGGGGACATGCGCGCCTGGGCGGCCGAAGGCTGGGATGCGCAGCCGATCACCGTCGCGCGGATGGTGATGGAACTCTACAACGTCATCAAGGACGAGGACTGGACCCTCGCTTCGGGCACGCAAATGCAGAATCAATGGCCGCAAAAGCTGTGGCACGCCGACAAACATCACCGCTACATCGGCGATGCCGGCGCTTATGGCATCGGCTATACCGCGCCCGCGACCTTGGGCGCGGCGTTTGCGAATAAAAAACATGGCCGCCTCACGGTTTCGATCAACGGCGATGGCGATTTCATGTGTTGCCCGTCCTCGCTCTGGACCGCGGCGCATGAGAAGATCCCGATCCTCTACATCATGCACAACAACCGCGCCTGGCATCAGGAGATCATGCTGTTGCAGCAGGTCGCCAATCGCATGCAGCGCGGCACGGACCGCACCCATATCGGCACCACGATCCGCGACCCGTTCATCGATTACAGCAAGCTGGCGGCGAGCATGGGCGTCTATGGCCAGGGACCGATCATCGATCCCAAGGATCTGGGCCCGGCGATCAAGAAAGCGGTCGATGTCGTGAAGCGCGGCGAGCCGGCGTTGATCGACGTCGTCGCCCAGGGCCGATAAGGATGACGGTGAAGGCGATGAAGCACTTTGGTCTGGTTGCGGCACTGCCGCTCGTTCTGCTCGCCGCGCCGGGCTTCGCGCAAAGCGCGGCGCAAGGCAGCGCCCCCGCCGGCGATGCCGCGCACGGCAAGGACATGTACATGAGAGATGCCTGCTACACCTGCCACGGCACCGCCGGGGAGGGTGGCGCTTCCGGACCGAAGGTCGCGCATGACGGGCTGAGCGCCGAGGCGATCCTCCAGCAGCTCCGCCATCCGCAGGCGCAGATGCCGCCCTATACCGAGAAGATCCTGTCCGACCGCGATGCCGCCGATATCGTCGCCTATATCCAGTCGCTGTCGCAGGGCCCGGCTCCCAACGCCAAGGACATTCCGCTCCTCAATCAGTAGGCGGCCGGCCCGCGACGCCGCCTTGATCGCACCGCCGCGCCGAGGCATGACTCGGCGCGCTCGAGAATCGTTGCCGAAAAGGATGAGACGATGGGTCAGTTTGGCATAGGACAGCCGGTACCGCGCGAGGAAGACCCTTATCTGCTGCGCGGCAAGGGCCGTTACGTCGACGACGTGAAGGCGGTTGCCACCGCGCACGCCTATTTCCTGCGCTCGCCTTATGCCCATGCCCGCATCCGCTCGATCGACACCGCCCAGGCCGCGGCCGCGCCCGGCGTGCTCCTCGTCCTGACCGGCGAGCATCCGGCGCTGACGGCGCTCGGCCTGCAGGTGCCGCGCATGCCGCGCAAGCGCAAGGACGGTACGCCCGGCGCCATCGCGCCGCAGCCGCACCTGGCGCGCGGCTTCGTCCGCTTCGTCGGCGAAGCGGTCGCCTGCGTGGTCGCGGAAACCGTCGACCAGGCCAAGGACGCCGCCGAGCTGATCGAGATCGATTACGAATCGCTGCCGGCGATCGTCGCGACCGAGGAAGCGTTCCTGCCGGGCGCGCTCGCGGTGTGGGAGAAATATCCCGACAACGTCGCCTTCTATCAGGAATGGGGCAACAAGGCCGCGGTCGAAGCCGCGCTTGCCAAAGCCGATCACGTCATCCGCCACCGCATGGTGATCAACCGCATCACCGCGAACACGATGGAGCCGCGCGGTTGCCTCGGCGAATACGACACGCATGACGACCGCTACGTCATCCGCGCGACGCTGCAATCGCCGCATCGCACGCGCGCCGCGCTCGCCGCGGTGCTGAAAGTGCCGGAGACGCGCATCCGCGTGGTCGCCGACAACGTCGGCGGCGGCTTCGGCATGAAGGGCAACATCTTCCCTGAATACATCGTCGTGCCGGTCGCGGCGCGGCTGCTCGACCGTCCGGTGAAATGGGTGTGCGAGCGCTCGGAGGGCCTGCTCTCCGACGAGCATTCGCGCGACAACGTTGTCGATGCCGAATTGGCGCTCGACCGCGACGGCAGGTTCCTGGCGCTGCGGGTGCAGACCTACGCCAATATCGGCGCCTATCACACCTCCGATCGCGCCGCCGGGCCGCCGCTCGCCAATGTCGGCTGCCTCGCCGCGACCTACATGACCCCGGCCTTCCATGTCGAGGTCACGGGGGTCATGACCCATACCCAACTCACAGGGCATTACCGCGGCGCCGGCCGGCCCGAGAACGCCTATATGATCGAGACGATGGTCGATCTCGCCGCGCGCCAGCTCGGCATCGACAAGCTCGAGCTACGACGGCGCAACACCGTGCCAGCGAGCGCAATGCCCTACAAGACCGGCCTCGTCTATACGATCGACAGCGGCGACTTCCCGAAGAATCTCGAGCAATGCACGCATATGGCCGATTACGCCGGCTTTGCGGCGCGGCGCGAGGAATCGACGAAGCGCGGCAAGCTGCGCGGCATCGGCGTCTCCAACACCATCGAGGCGACCGCAGCCGGCATGTTGGAGCATGCCGAGGTGCGCTTCGATCCAACCGGCACGCTGACCCTGCTGATGGGCACGCATGATCACGGCCAGGGCCATGCGACCACCTTCAAGCAAGTGCTGTTCGACAAGCTCGGCATCGATTCCGACCTGATCAAATTCAAATACGGCGACACCGATCAGGTGATGACCGGCACCGGCACCTTCGGCTCGCGGTCGGTTGCGTGCGGCGGCAACGCCGTGGTGCTCGCCGCCAACAAAGTGGTCGAGCACGGCAAGAAGATCGCCGCGCATCTGCTCGAGGCGGCTGAGGCCGACCTCGCTTTCGACAAGGGCAAGTTCACCGTCGCCGGCACCGACAAAGCGGTCAGCCTGATCGACGTCGCCAAGGCCTCGTTCATGCCCGGCCGCCTGCCGCCCGGCATGGAATACGGGTTGTTCGAGACCGGCACCTATAACGGCGGCCCGCCGACCTACCCCAATGGCTGCCATGTCTGCGAGGTCGAGATCGATCCCGAGACCGGCTCGATCGAGATCCTGCGCTACAACGCCGTCGACGAGGTCGGCCGCGCCATCAATCCGCTGCTCTTGGAGGGCCAGGTGCATGGCGGCATCGTCCAGGCGGTCGGCCAGTGCCTGATGGAAGACATCAACTACGACCGCCAATCGGGCCAGCTCATGTCGGGCTCGTTCATGGATTACGGCATGCCGCGCGCCAGCGACCTGCCGTCCTTCGGCATGGAGACCAACGAAGTTCCGTGCAAGACCAATCCGCTCGGCGTCAAAGGCGCGGGCGAGGCCGGCACGGTCGGCGCGCTGCCGGCGGTGATGAACGCGATCAACGACGCGGTCGCGCAGGCCGGCGTCGATTATGTGCAGATGCCCTGCACGCCGCTCAAGATCTGGCAGGCGCTGCAAGCGACGAAGGGCAAGCGGGCCGCCGCCGAATAAGCTCAGGCCGCGCGCGCCTACTTTACCTCGCCGGCCCGCGCTTGGTTCGGCGCCCGCCCCGCGCTATGGAATCGTCCGCGGAGGAAACCATGGCAAAAGCCCAGCGTCGCGATTCGGGCTTTGTCGGCATCGATGCGGCGATCTTCGGCGCCAAAGAGATGCCGCAAGCGCGCAAGCTGTTTTCGGATTTCGGCCTCGCCAAGAGACACGACACCGCGGCACGGCTGGTCTTCGCCACCGAGATTGGCAGCGAAATCGTCGTCCGCCCGAGCGCAGCGAAAGACCTGCCGCCGCCGATCAGCCTCACATCGGAATTCCGCGAAGTGATCTGGGGCGTCGGAAGCGCGAAGGACGTCGCGCGCATCGCCGCGGAACTGTCGCGCGACCGCGACGTGCGCCAAGACCGCGACGGCACGATTCATGCGATCGACGATTCGGGCATCCATTTCGTTCGGCGTTCGCGTGTGGCGCCACGGCCGGGAGCCAAAACGCGCCGCAGCGCTGCCGCTCAACGCGCCTGGCGCACGCGGTCGGATCGACGCGCCAAGTCCGATGTATGAGCGGGCGCGGCCATTCCGCATCGGCCATATCGTCTTCACCGTGCCCGACGTGCCGAAGGCGGAACGCTTCTATCGCCAGCGTCTCGGCTTCTCGCTGTCCGATCGCTATGCCGGCGGCGCCGCGACCTTCCTGCGCTGGGCGGCGCGCTCCGATCACCACAACCTCTTCATGTTCCGCCTGCCGAGCCGCGTGACCGATCTCCACCATCTCGCTTTCGAGGTGCACGACATTCACGAAGTCTTCGGCGGCGGGCTGCATTTCACCGGCCTCGGCTGGAGGACGGCGGTCGGTCCGGGCCGGCATCCGATCTCTTCCGCCTATTTCTGGTATTTCGCCAATCCGCTCGGCGGCATGCTCGAATATTTCTCCAATCCCGATTTCGTCACCGAGGCCTGGAAGCCGACCAACTTCCGGATCAACCACTTCTCGGAATGGCATCTTGCCGACGGCATCCCGGTGCCGCGCGAGACCATCCAGCGCCCGTCGCTGCAGGCGGCCAAAGCTTCCGGCGACGCCTGAATCGTCAAGGGAGGAACACGCGATGAGGCTTATTTCATACCGCTCCGGCGATCACCATGGCGTCGGCGTGATGGTCGATGAGAATCGCTTCATCTCGTTGCGGCGGGTACAGAGCGATCTGCCGCAAAGTCTCAAGGAAATTCTCGACGAAGGCCCGGGCACGCTGAAGCGCATCGCCGATGCGGTGCAGGGCAATGAGGGCGATCTCAAGCTCGATCAGGTGCAGCTCGATCCGGTGATTCCCGATCCGCATGCCACCTGGGCGCTGGCGCTTAATTTCCAGATGCATATCGACGAGACCGGCCTCACCACCTCGCCCGACTATCCGCAAATCTTCCAGCGCATGCCGATCAGCGTCGTCGGCCATGGCGACGCGCTGTGGTGTCCCAATCCCGAGATCGCCAAGACCTTCGATTACGAGGGCGAGCTCGCAGTGGTGATCGGCACGCGGGGCCGGCACATCCCGGTTGAGCGCGCGCTGCGCCATGTCGCCGGCTATGCCTGCTACAACGAGGGCTCGGTGCGCGAATTCCAGGGCCATAATCGCCAATTCGGCCTCGGCAAGAATTTCGAACGCTCGGGCAGCTTTGGCCCGTGGCTGATGACCGCCGACGAATTCGGCGATCCCAAGACGCATCGCCTGATCACGCGCTTGAACGGCGTCGAGAAGCAGAACGAGACCCTCGAGAAGATGCTGTTCTCGGTCGAGCGCGTGATCCATTACCTCTCGACCGGCTACACCTTGCAGCCCGGCGACGTTATCGTCATGGGTACGCCCGGCGCGCTAAAGAAGCCGGCTGGCTATGTGCTCGGCCCCTATGATTCGCCGCGCAATCCCGGGCGCACGCGGATGAAGCCGGGCGATCAATGCGAGGTCGAAATCAGCGGCCTCGGCATCCTCAGCAATCCGATCGTCGCCGATCCGACGCCGCTGGCGGGCTGAGCCCCACCCGCAAAAAAGCAGAAGGCGGCACTCATGAGTGCCGCCTTCGCCTTGTGAACGTGCGTGAAACCTTAGTTCTCGTTCGGCAGCCGGACCTGGCTCCAGCCCTCGAGCGGGAAGCCGTGCCGACCGACGAATGCGTCGCCTTGATCGTAGATGCCGGTGGTCGGCACTACGACATCCGGATTCACGTTCGCCTTGAACGCCTGGTATGACGAGTTCTCGGTTGCCTGGGCCTGCTGGCCAGGCTGCAGCGCCTCTTGCTGCGCGGGCGGGACCACGTTCTGCGGCTCGGCGAAAGCGAGGCCGGCCGGCAGGGTGAGCGCGAAGGCAAGGGCGACAAGTGACTTTCTCATGGACTTCTCTCTCCTGAATGAAAAATCGGGCAACCCGCGGTTCAACGACCGCTTGTGTGCCCGACAAGAAGGGAGATAGGAAGCTTAGGTGCAGATGCGAAGTAACAACTTCGTGCGTCTGCCATGCAATATCACAACCTTAGAGAAAATAAGGGTTTCCGCTGTTTTGTCGTGCGTCATTGCGCCGCAACATTTCGGTCGCCGACATGTCGCAATCGGTTAGGCCGCCGACAACTGCGACGTGCAATGCGGGCAACGCGTCGCCGCCAGCGGAATCGAGGATCTGCAATAGGGGCAATCCTTGGCTTCGGCGGGTGGCGGCTCGGCGGGCTTGGGCAGGAAGCGATTGACCTGCCTGACGAGCAAGAAGACGGCGAAAGCAACGATCAGGAAATCGAGGATGTTGTTGATGAAGACGCCGTAGTTGACGGTCGCCGCGCCGGCGGTCTTGGCGTCGGCAAGCGATGCGTAATGCTTGCCGGAGAGATCGATGAACAGATTCGAGAAATCAACCTTGCCGAGCACGACGCCCAAAGGCGGCATCAGGATATCGTTGACCAGCGAGGTGACGATCTTGCCGAAGGCGGCGCCGATGATGATGCCGATCGCCAGATCGATAACGTTGCCGCGCATGGCGAAATCGCGAAATTCCTTCCACATCTTTCGTCCCCTGTTGCGAGATCGCCCGCATCTTACCGCGTCGCTTGGCGCAAGCCGAGACGGGTGCTTCGCTGCTGCATCGCAAGAATACGTTTTATCAATTGCTTACGCGATAGGACCGCGGCCGGTCCGGCGCCTGCCGCGCCTTATTGCGGTGCGGCAAAGAAAGGTCTAAAGACGGCGCCGTTTTGCTCACGGGAGTGCGCATGGCGCAAACCGCTGCCGCAGAACACCGGGACGCGAGCGCGCAGACGCGCCGCCAGAATCTGATCCTCGGTGCGCTCGGCGTCGTCTATGGCGATATCGGCACGTCGCCGCTTTACACCGTCAAACAGTGCTTCCTCGCCTTGGGTGGAATCACGCCCTTGTCGATCTATGGCGTACTATCACTCATCACTTGGGCGTTGTTCACCGTGGTGACGCTGAAATATGTCAGCGTCATCATGCGGGCGGACAACCGCGGCGAGGGCGGCGTCCTCGCCTTGACCGCGCTGGCGCTACGGACGGCGCGGCCGGGAACCAAGCTGCATTGGTGGATCCTCGCCGGCGGCCTCCTGGGCGCGTCGCTGTTCTATGGCGACGGCGTCATCACGCCGGCGATCTCGGTGTTGAGCGCCGTCGAAGGCTTCAAGGTGACGGCGCCCGCCTTCTCGCCTTTCGTCATTCCGCTGACGATGGCGATCCTCCTGGTGTTGTTCATGATGCAGCGTCGCGGGACGGCGCTCGTCGGCGGCTATTTCGGCCCGGTGATGGCGCTGTGGTTCCTCGTGATCGCCTTGCTCGGCGCGCTGAAGATTGCGCAGCATCCCGACATCCTCTTCGCGCTCAATCCCTATTACGGTCTACGGCTTTTGTTGCGCAATCCGGTGCTTGGCTTCGCGCTCTTGGGCGCCGTGGTGCTGGCCGTGACCGGCGCCGAGGCTCTTTACACCGATATGGGTCATTTCGGCCGGCGACCGATCCGCTTTGCCTGGCTCTCCTTCGTCTTTCCGGCGCTGCTGCTAAATTATTTCGGCCAAGGCGCACTGCTGCTGCACGACCGCACCGCGTTCGACAATCCTTTCTTCCTCCTGGTGCCGGGCTGGGGGCTCTATCCGATGATCGTGCTGGCGACGGCGGCGACCGTCATCGCCTCGCAGGCGGTGATCTCGGGCGCGTTTTCGATGACGCGCCAGGCGGTGCTGCTCGGCTATCTGCCGCGTTTCGAGATTCGCCACACCTCGGAGCACGAGATCGGCCAGATCTATGTGCCGAAGATCAATTTCTTCCTGCTGATCGCTGTCGAAGCGCTGGTGTTGGGTTTTCAGAGCTCCGACAATCTCGGCGCGGCCTACGGTATCGCGGTGACCGGCACGATGTCGCTCGATACGGTGCTCGCGCTCATCTACATGGTCGGCGTCGCTGGGTGGAACCGGCTCGCCGCCGTGCTGGTCTTCGGCTTCTTCCTCGTCATCGATCTCTCGTTCTTCTCCGCGAATCTGCTGAAGATTCACGAAGGCGGCTGGTTCCCGCTGGCTGTCGCGGCGATCGTGTTCACGGTCATGGTCACCTGGCTGCGCGGACGCGAGACCTTGCTGACCGAGCGTTGGCGCGAGGCGTTGCCGCTCGAGACATTTCTCGCGACCTTGAAGCCCGACCGTCCACCGCGCGTGCCCGGCACCGCGGTGTTCATGGTGCCGAACGACCGCGTCGTCCCGACCGCGCTGCTGCACAACCTGAAACACAACAAGATCCTGCACGAGCGCGTCGTACTGATGCGCGCTGAGACCAAGGACATCCCGCATGTGCCGGACGACCAGCGCATCGAGGTGAAGCACCTCGACCACAACTTCCACACCGTCGCGGTCAATTACGGTTTCATGGACGAGCCCAACATCCCGCGCGCGCTGGCGCAGCTGCGGCTGATGCATTTCCGCTTCAACCTGCTCGAGACCTCGTTCTTCGTCGGCCGCGAGAAGGTGGTGATCGGCAAGTTCGGCGGCTCGTTCTGGACCTGGCGCAAGCGCCTCTTCATCTTCATGCACCGCACGATGCTGAGCGCGACCGAGTATCTGCGGATTCCGAGCAACCGCGTCGTGGAGCTCGGCGGCCAGATCGAGATCTAGGACGCTATCGCCTCAGGCGATCTTGACCGATTTGCTCTCGGGCCAGTCGGGCGGAGCGAAGTCGACGAGCTCGCGCGCGCCGCCGCTGTGCCGCGCGAGCGAGTCGAGCACGCGGATCTGCGGCGGAAAGACCTCGTGCGAAGCGTAGGCGATGCCGATCAGCACCATGCTCGGCTCGCCGCCGCCGGTGGTCAGCGGCAGCATGAGATGCTGCGCGTCGAGCCGGCCCTTCACGCCCCAGCGAAAGCTGCTGGCCGCGAAGAACGGCGCCGATTCCGTATAGGTCTGTCGCAGCATCTTGGCGAGGAAATCGAGATAGTCGCTGCGCGGCAGGTCGGCGAGCCACTGGCCGGTGGGATCGTAGCCGAGCCGCTTGACGAGGAAGGTGCCGACAAGGCGGAAGCGAATGCGGTGGCCGCGATCGGCGAGCTCGCACAGCATGAGATGGGGGAGCAGCTTCGGCCCCATCTCGATCGGGTCGATGTCGCGGCGCGCCGGCATCGCCCGCTCGTTGCGTTGTCTGTCCCAATAGCGGAACAACGCGCCGAGCGTCGCGTGGCCTAAAACCTCTGCTGGCATTATCGCGGCAACCTGTCCTTAACCGGTCCTAACCAGTTCGCGCCTTTTTGGTTAACGAATTCCTAACAGCCGCGGCCAATCTTTCACCCAAATAGAGGTTCGCCTCGTAAGCCATTGAACAGAAGCACAGCTGGCATGACGCCTAGCGCCGGCAAACGAATACCGCTGGCGTGAGCGCTGCTTTACTTTGGTTAATTTCTCCGCGAGTCGGACCATCGGCGCGCGCCGGTCGCGGCTTCAGCTATTTGGCCGCGGCGGTCGCGGGCGTGACGACGCGGGCCGCCGGCAGCCATAGTGTCGCGGTGGTACCGCGGCCGACCTCGCTTTCGAGGCGCAGCGTGCCGCCATGCAGCTCGATCATCGATTTGGTCAGCGGCAGGCCGAGGCCGGAGCCCTGGTATTTGCGGGTCATGCGGCTGTCGATCTGGCCGAAGGGCTGCAATGCTTTGGCGAGATCGTGCGGGGCGATGCCGATGCCGGTATCGCTGACGGTGATCTTCATGCCCCCATCCTCGATGCTGGCGCGGATCGTCACCTGGCCGCCGGCCGGCGTGAACTTCACGGCGTTGGAGACGAGGTTGAGCAGGATCTGTTTGAGGCGCCGGCCGTCGGCATGGAGATAGGGCAGGTCGGCCGGCGTATGGGCGCTGAGCTGGAGACCCGCCTGATCGGCGCGGTCGCGCATCAGCCGCATGCACGAATCGATGATGCCAGTGAGATCGACGGTCTCTTCGCTGAGCTCGACCTTGCCGAACTCGATCTTCGAGACGTCGAGCAGGTCGTTGATGAGGTTGAGGAGATGCTGGCCGCTGTCGCGGATATCGGCGGCATATTCGCCGTAGCGCTGATCGCCGAGCGGGCCGAAGACCTCGCCATGCATGATCTCGGCAAAGCCGATGACGGCGTTGAGCGGCGTCCTGAGCTCGTGGCTCATATTGGCGAGGAATTCGGTCTTGGTCCGGCTGGCGAGCTCGGCCTCTTCCTTGGCGCGCCGCAGATCGGCTTCGACGCGTTTGCGCTCGGTGATGTCGAGGTAGGTCACGAGCAGGCCGCCATCCGGCATGTGCGTGATTCGGCGCTCGAGGATGCGGCCGTCGCCCATCGGCACTTCTTCGAGCGCGGCGGGTGCCGTGAATAGCCCCTGCATCCGGTCTTTCGCCAATTGCTCGGAATCGCCGGGACCGAACGCGCCTTTTTGCGCGAGAAGCCGGATCGGCTGCGCCGCCGGCAGGCCGACTTTGATCGTCTCCGACGGCAGATCGAAGATTTCGCAAATCTTGTCGTTCCACAGCCGGATGCGCAGCTCGCTGTCGAAGACCACGAGTCCCTGCTCCATGTTCTGGAGCGTGGCGTTGAGCAGGGCTGATTTATCGGCGAGCTCGCGCTCGCGGCGCTTCAAGGCAGTGACTTCGGTCTGGACGACGACGCTTCCGCCGTCCTGCGTGCGCTTCTCGCTGATCTGAAACCAGCGGCCGCCGAGCTGGGCCTCGCCGACCGTCGGCGCGCCGGGTTGGAAGCGCTCGGCGAGCGAGGCCGCTGCCGGACGCACCGCGCCGCGCTCCTCGCTGGCGCGATAGATGTCGGCGAGCGGCGTGCCGCCGACGAGCCAGGGCGCGATCGCGGCATTGACCTCGCGATAGCGGCTGTTGCACAGCACGAGGCGGTCGTCGGCGTCGAGCAGCATGAAGCATTCGGGGATCGATTCGATCGCCTCGATCAGCCGGGTCTGGGCAAAGGCGGCGTGCTGCTCGGCGCGGACCAGGAGGGTGAGGTCGCGGCCGATGCCGCGATAGCCGCTGAAGCGGCCGTTCGGGCCAAAGACCGGCAGGCCGGACAGCGACAGGTGATGCTCGACCCCGTTGGCATCGCGGCAGCGGAAGCGGGTGTCGCGGAACGGAAGCCGCGCCTCGATCAGATCGGCGAGCGCGCGCCAGTCGCCGCGCTCGTCGGCAAGATCGACGAGCCGCTGGCCGACGAAAAAGCCGATGGCATTGCTGGCCGGGACTTGCGTGCTCTCGGACATCGCGGTGAAGCGCAGCCCGCCGTCCATCTCCCAGAACCAGTCGGCCGCCGCCTCGGCGTAGTCGCGCAGGCGCTGCTCGGTCTGGGCCGCCGTCTCCGACGCGGTCGGACTTTCGGTCAGCAGGAACTGCCCCTCGCCGCCATCGGCCGCATCGAGCGGCGCCGCCGTATAGTGCAAGCGCTGCCTGCCGGCGCCGAGCGCGATCGAGCGCTCGCCGCGCACCGTCTCGCCGGCCTTCAGCCGCTGCAGCAGCGTCTCGCTTTCGGCCGCGGCGGAGAACCAGGAAGAAATATCCCGCGGACGGCGGGGCGAGGCCGTGGCGAGATCGGCGGCGGCGCGATTCTGCATGACGATCGCGCCGTCGGCGCGAAACACCGTCGTTAAGATCACGTCGCTTGCCAATTCGGGCGTAGGGCGGGGTCCAGCCGGTGTCCCCGCCGAGCTGCCCGCCGATTGCCTGCGAGACGTCACCGCTGCCGGACCTCCAGACTCCGGTCAGCCTAGGAAGTCGGCGTTAACATTCCGCAAATCGATGACGGCGGTTTGGTTAATCCCGCGATAGCATCCGCCCGAGCGGTCGCTTGCCGAAAATGTGAACGTGGAAATGCGGCACTTCCTGATGGGCGTCGGCGCCGTGATTGGCGAGAATCCGATAGCCGCTCTCGGCGACGCCCTCGGCCCTGGCGATCTCGCCGATAGCGCGCACCAAAGCGGCGATTTCCTCGGGCGAAGCCTTGGCCGAGAAATCGTCCGTCGAGACATAGGCGCCCTTGGGGATCACGAGGATATGGAGCGGCGCCTGCGGATTGATGTCGTGGAAGGCTAGGACGTGCTCGTTCTCGAACACTTTCTTGCACGGAATCTCGCCGCGCAGGATGCGGGCGAAAATATTGCTTGGGTCGTAAGCCATGGCCTATCCCTTGTTGCCGCGCGCGGTCTTCTCCGCCAATCCCGAGACGCCGCCCCGCGCCTCGAGCGCCGCCCAGACCTCGCCCGGCGCGAGGCCGCAATCGGCCCAGAGCACCAGGAGATGGTAGAGCAGGTCTGCGCTCTCTCCGGCGAGGCTCGAGCTGCCTTCGACGGCGGCGATCACCGTCTCGACCGCCTCCTCGCCAAGCTTTTGCGCGATGCGCGCGCGGCCTTCGCCGAACAGCTTCGCGGTATAGGACGCGCCGGGATCGGCGCCGCGTCGCGACGCGACGGTGGCGAAAAGGCGATCGAGGATGGAGCCGTCGAGATCGGCCATGCCGCTCAGGCGCCCGGCCGGTCGCCGGCATCGCAGATGCCGTGGAAATACATCTCCCAGACCCGCAGGTTGACATCGAGCGCGTGGAGCACGTCGTCTTCCATCTTGAGACGCTCGGCGTTCTCGGCGACGGCCTGCCAGGCGATGTTCGAATGTTCGAGATCGGCGGCCGAGTGCATTTCCCAGAATTCGACCTGGTCATCGGTCAGGTTGAAGAGTTTCTTCCATTGCGGCCGTTGCGCCCCGGACATGCCGACCTCGCGCGACATCCCGGTGCCATAGCCCGGCACATTCGCGCGCTCGGCGCAGGCATTGGCGACGATGCCTTCGAGCCAATGCTTGTTCGCCATCAGCCCTTCCCAAGCGGCCCAGGCAATCTCGGTCGAGGACAGGGGCTTGGCCGCGAGAATTTCGGCGCGCTTCAGGCCGATGGCTTCGCCGAGCTCGGTCAGGATCTCCCAATGCGGCTTGCCGTGACCGAATTCGTTGTCGGCGATGATTTCCTGGCTGCAAGCCTTGATGACCTTCAGCTTCGTATCCCAATCGGGGACGTTGGTCGCGACCTTGAGCTTCAGCACCGAATTGCGCTGCCGCGTGTTCATGCGGTGCTGCTTGACGAAGGTCCGGGCACGGCCGGGCGTCAGCGGCTCGGTCTGGAAACGGTTGCGCTTGCAGAAGGCATCGACGATCTCGTCCATGCGTTTCGAGATGGTGGTCGCGCTCATTGTCCTTTGCTCCCTTGGCTCGATTGAACCTTACGCAAGGCGTCTTCGACCACGCTGAGATCGGCGTATTTGCTCACATCGAGCGTCGTCTTCAAGAAGCCTTCCTCGTGCTGCGTATCGATATTGGCCTGCAATGCCTTCATGTTCGGCCGGTCGTCGGGATCGTGATAATAATCGCCGCTCTTGGTGAAGAGCCAGCCTTCGAGGCTCGCGGCCGGCTGTTTCGAGAACTCCGCAGCAATCTTTACCGCCGCGGCATGATTGGCGGGATCGATATAGAAGCGGCGCGCGCGGATGGTATCGGCGAGAAGGTCCACCAGCGCCGCGCGGTGCTTCTCGATGAAGCCGGCGCGCGCGGCCCAGAGGATCATCTGCGACGGGCCGATCGCGTCTTTTTGCGTGAAGAGCGTGCGCGCGATGCCGCGCAGATCGGGATCCTGCGAGAAGGGGATCGCGGTCGTGGTGGCGTCGACCTTATGCGAGGCCAGCGCCGCCTTCACATTGCCCATCGACACCTCGATGATCGAGAGGTCGCGCTTATCCTCGAGACCGTGCTTCTTGAGCATGACCCTGAGCGCGACGTCGACGGCGCCGCCGGCGCCGTTGGTCGAGGCCACTTTGCCCTTCAGATCCTCGACGGTTTTGATCGGGCTGTCCTTCAGCACCATGATCTCGTCGCTGTAGGAGCCGTTGACACCGTCCTGGAAATCGTCAGCGATGACGCGCAGATCGTCCATGCCGGCATTCTCGATCGCGTTGGCGAAGGCGGCATAGGAGATACTGCCGATCTCGATCTGATCGGCGGCGAGGGCCGGGATCATCGTCGGCGTCGAGGCGAAATGCTGCGGTTGCAAGTCGTAAGTCTTGCCCTGATTTGCCATCAGATCGGGCTTCAGCAGCAGGATCGAGGCGAAATTCGCGACCGGCGCGACCCAACCGACGCGGACCGGCGCCGGCTCGGCGGCTTGAGCTAGCGCGGCGACAGCGAGGATAGCCGCGAACGCCAGCGGCACGGCTCGAGATGGGCGCATGGTGACCTCCCTGCTCGCATGCCAATCTGAAATTCGTCGCACCTTGGATCAGACCCAGAGCGAATTCCGGATTGGGTCATGCGAGCCGCTTTTATAAATAGCTCGTGTGGTTCTTGGATTTGAAGTTCCTAAACGGGTCTGCCCTCGACATCATAGGAACTTCAAATCCACCACACGAGTAGGGGTCACAGTCGCACCGGGATGCCCGCCTTGGCAAGATGCGCCTTGGCCTCGCCGAGGCGATAGGCGCCGAAATGGAAGATCGAGGCCGCCAGCACCGCCGTGGCATGGCCGTCGCGAATCCCCTCGACGAGATGATCGAGCGTGCCGACGCCGCCCGAGGCGATGACCGGAATCCGCACTGCATCGGCGACGGCGCGGGTCAGCGCGATGTCGAAGCCGGATTTGGTGCCGTCGCGATCCATCGAGGTGAGGAGGATCTCGCCGGCGCCGAGCGCCGCCATGCGCTGCGCCCAGCCGATCGCTTCGATGCCGGTGGCGTTGCGCCCGCCGTGGGTGAACACCTCCCAGCGGCTCGGGCCGCTCTGCTTGGCGTCGATCGCGACGACGACGCATTGGCTGCCGAATTTCTCCGCGGCTTCGCGCACGAAATCGGGCCGGGTCACCGCTGCGGTGTTGATCGAGGTCTTGTCGGCGCCGGCCAGGAGCAATTTCCGGATGTCATCGACATTGCGCACGCCGCCGCCGACCGTCAGCGGCATGAAGCATTGCTCGGCGGTGCGCTGCACCGCGTCGTAAAGCGTCACACGATTCTCGGCCGAGGCGGTGATGTCGAGGAAGCACAGCTCGTCGGCGCCCTCGGCATCGTAGATGCGCGCCTGCGCCACCGGATCGCCGGCATCGACGAGATCGACGAAGTTGATGCCTTTGACGACGCGGCCGTCGCGGACGTCGAGGCAGGGAATGACGCGCATCTTGAGCATGGCGCTAGCGTCCGGATTCGAAAGTTCGCCCGGCGGTGCAGCTAGTTCTTTGCGAACTTTCGAATCGACAGGACATTAGCAACCCTTTGATTGCTAGTGTGGCTTTAGGATTTGAAGCTCGTATCGGCATAGGTTGGTCGAGTTTACGAGCTTCAAATCCGCCACACTAGCCGACCGCCGCCAGCGCGGCTTTAAGGTCGATGCGGCCATCATAGAGCGCGCGGCCGAGAATCGCGCCGGCAACGCCGTCCTTCTCGTGCGCCTTCAGCGCTTGAAGATCGGCGAGACCGGCGACGCCGCCCGAGGCGATCACCGGGGTCTCGAGCTTTTGCGCCAACGCCGCGGTCGCAGCGACATTGACCCCGGCGAGCGCGCCGTCGCGCTCGATATCAGTGAAGATGATCGCGGCGGCGCCGGCTTCTTCGACCCGCCGCGCGAGATCGAGCGCGATCATTTCCGCGGTCCTGGCCCAGCCCTCGACCGCAACCCTGCCGTCGCGGGCATCGATGCCGACTGCAACCTTGCCCGGGAACCGCCGGCAGCTTTCCTTGACGAGATCGGGATTGGTCAGCGCCGCGGTGCCGAGGATGACGCGGGCGACGCCTTTGCCGAGCCAGGCTTCGATGGTCGCGAGATCGCGGATGCCGCCGCCGAGCTGCACCGGCACTTTCACCGCGGCGAGGATCGCTTCGACGCTGGCGGCATTCATCGGCTTGCCGGCGAAAGCGCCGTCGAGGTCGACGAGGTGCAGCCAGCGGCCGCCGGCGTCGGCGAAACGGCGTGCCTGTTCGGCGGGGTCATCGTTGAAGACCGTCGCCGCGCTCATCTCGCCGCGCAACAGCCGCACGCAGCGTCCGTCCTTGAGATCGATCGCCGGATAAAGGATCACGGCTTCGCCTTGGGCCGTCCTGCCAAGCGCTTGAAGTAGAAATAACCGGGGATCACCTTGCCCTCGACCCGTGCATAGGCGGGATTCGTGCCCCAGCGCTGGAAACCCATGGTCTCGTAAAGCCCGATCGCCGCTTCCTGGGTCGCGCGCACGTCGAGGTTGAGCACCGCGAAGCCGGCGGTGCGCGCCGCGTCCTCGACGGTTTCGATCATGCGCCGGGCGAGGCCGTGGCCGCGCGACCAAGGCGCGAGGAAGTTGCCGGTGAGCTGCGCGGCGAAGGCCTGCGCCTCGTTGTTCTTCGGCGGCACGACGAGCTGGACCGCGCCGCAGATCGTGCCGTTGAGCCGGGCGACGAAGAGCGCGCGCTCGGGCACCAGCAGCACGCCGCTCCAATAGGTTTCGAGCACGCGGCGCGCCGGCGCCTTGACCCAGCCGAAGCCGCCGCCATCCTCGATCGCCGCGACCGTCGCCTCGCACAAATCCTCGCGATCGTCGCCGTCGAAGGCACGCAGCCGCTCGACTTCGGTGGTGACCGCCGCCGGGCTCATGGCCGCCAGCGCAGGAAGTTGGCGATCAGGCGCAGCCCGGTCATTTGGCTCTTCTCCGGATGGAACTGAACGCCAAGAATATTGTCACGGCCGACCACCGCTGCAATCGGTCCGGCATAATCCACATCGGCGACGAGATCGTCGCCATCGGTGGGCGTCAGCGCGTAGGAATGGACGAAATAGGCGTGGGCGCCGTCCTCGATGCCGTCGAGCACGGGATGGGCGCGGCGGAATTGCAGCTGGTTCCAGCCCATATGGGGGATCTTGAGCGCCGGATCGCGCGGCGTGAGCGGCCCGACCTCGCCCTTGACCCAGCCGAGCCCGTCGATGGTCTCGAATTCGCGGCCGCGCTCGGCCAAAAGCTGCATGCCGACGCAGATGCCGAGAAACGGCCGGCCGTCGCGGATCACCGCCTGGCGCAGCGCCTCCTCCATGCCCGGCACGGCGGCGAGGCCGCGGCGGCAATCGGCGAAGGCGCCGACGCCCGGCAGCACGACGCGCGAAGCGTCGCGCAGGCTCTCGGCGTGATTGGTCACGAGGACGCGGCCATCAGCGCCGCTCTCGCGCGCCGCGCGCTCGAGCGCCTTGGCGGCCGACCGCAGATTGCCCGAGCCGTAATCAATCACCACCGTCGTCATATCACAACGACCCGCCGAGCACGCCTTTCGTCGACGGCACCGCGTCGCGCCGTCGCGGATCGATCGCGACCGCCTGGCGCAAGGCGCGGGCAAGACCCTTGAAGCAGGATTCGACGATGTGGTGATTATTCTCGCCGTAGAGATTCTCGACATGGAGCGTGCAGCCCGCCGATTGCGCGAAGGCCTGGAACCACTCCTTGAAGAGCTCGGTATCCATCTCGCCGAGCTTCGGCCGCGAGAACTTCACCTTCCATACGAGATAAGGCCGGTTCGAGAGATCGAGCGCGACCCGGGTCAGCGTTTCGTCCATCGGCACCATCGCCTCGCCCCAGCGCATGATGCCGCGCCGGTCGCCGAGCGCGTTCGCCACCGCCTCGCCGACGACATAGCCGGTGTCCTCGGTGGTGTGGTGGAAATCGATATGCAGGTCGCCCTGCGCTTTCACCGCGAGGTTGATGAGGCTGTGGCGCGAGAGCTGATCGAGCATATGATCGAGAAAGCCGATCCCGGTCGCGATGTCGGAAACGCCCTGACCGTCAAGATCGAGCCGCGCGGCGATGCTGGTCTCGCGCGTCTTGCGCTCGACGCTCGCCTGGCGGCCGGCACGCGCGGCGGCTTTCTTCGCTTTGGCTTTGGTGGCGGGCAAGGCAGGGCTCCTCACGGCGGCGCTTTTAGCATCCTTCGCGACATGACGCCACGCGTCGCTGCGCAGGATGCGCGAAGCGCCCGCCCGGAGCGGCGCGCCGTCCCGAGCGGCTCCGTCAGATCACCAGAGCGCCGTGCGCGCTTTCGCCCTCGGTGAAACCGCGCGACTTCATCCAGTCATAGGTCCGGCCGAACAGGGCCGGATCGTAGTAATCGACGTGCTTGTAATGGACGAAAGCGCGCAACAGCTCGTGCGGCTTCAGCGCGCCCTTGGTCGGCGCGCAGACGTGATGGGCGTATTTGTAGAAATCCGCGTTGATGCGATCGACGGCCTCGTTCTCCGCATCGTAATAGGCCGTGCGCTGCTCGGAGGTGAGGTTGGCGCCGATCACCTCGCCGCCGCGATAGAATTCGGCGGCGATGATATGCGCGCCCTCTTTCAGGCCGAGGCTGATGAACGGCTCCATCACCACGACGGCGCGATGCTTGCGGTCGCGCAACGCTTCCCAGCGCTGCCACGGCAGGCCGCCCCGGTCGATCTTCACGTGGTCGACGCCGACGGCGCTTTCGAGCATCTGGATCGCGGTGAAATGCGAGCCGGTCGATTCCTGCACCAAGACGCCGATATCGGCGAGATCGCGCGGGGTCTGGAGCGATTCATCGAAGGTGATGATGGCCTGCGCCGCGACCGAGGCGCGCAGTGCCGCGATGCTGCCGCTGCGCTTGCCGCGCTCGAGCCGGTCGATGCTCGCCCATTCGCAGACGTTGTAGCCGTCGGCCGTGCCACATTCGAACATCTGTTCCTTCATGCGCGAGAGCGCCGGCATGGTGATGTTGTCTTGTTTCTCGCGGTCGGACCATTTTCCGGTCATCTGGACGTCGAGCCCGGCCTTCTCGAACAACTTTTCCTCGATGCCGATCATCACCGGCAGGTCGAAGACCGGATTGTTCGGCGCGATCCGCACCAGGGGGAGTTCTTTCGCCATCGCCATCTCCTTGTTCTCCCGAAGAAATCGTTCCGCCCGCTTGATCGCGGCGACGGCCCTCCCCACATCCTTGCTTTGCTCTCGTCGGCGACGGAACCCAGGATATGCAAGACGAACCTTCGCAGGTATGGCACGGTACCACCATCATCGCCGTGCGGAAAGCTGGCCATGTCACCCTTGCCGGTGATGGTCAAGTGTCGATGGGCAACACCGTCGTCAAGTCCAACGCCAAGAAATTGCGGCGCCTGGCCGGCGGGACGGTGCTGGCGGGCTTTGCCGGCGCCACCGCCGACGCTTTTGCGCTGTTCGACCGGCTCGAGGGCAAGCTCGAGCAATATCCGGGGCAACTCACGCGTGCCTGCGTCGAGCTCGCCAAGGATTGGCGCACCGACCGCTATCTGCGCCGGCTCGAAGCGATCATGGCCGTCGCCGACAAGTCGGTGTCGCTGGTCGTCTCCGGCACCGGCGACGTGCTCGAGCCCGAAGATGGGCTCATCGGCATCGGCTCGGGCGGCAACTACGCCCTCGCCGCGGCGCGCGCGCTGATCGACATTCCCGACCTCGATGCCGAGGCCATCGCCCGCAAGGCGATGGCAATCGCCGCCTCGATCTGCGTCTTCACCAACGATAAAGTCACCGTCGAAACACTATGAGCGCCTCCTTCAGCCCGCGTGAGATCGTCTCCGAGCTCGACCGCCACATCGTCGGCCAGGCCGACGCCAAGCGCGCCGTCGCCATCGCCTTGCGCAACCGTTGGCGCCGCCAGCAGCTTCCCGAGGAGCTGCGCGAGGAGGTGCTGCCGAAGAACATCCTGATGATCGGCCCGACCGGCATCGGCAAGACCGAGATCGCGCGGCGGCTGGCCAAGCTCGCGCAAGCACCCTTCATCAAGGTCGAGGCGACGAAATTCACCGAGGTCGGCTATGTCGGCCGCGACGTCGAGCAGATCGTGCGCGACCTGATCGAGGTGTCGCTGGCGATGACGCGCGAGCGGCTGCGCAAGGACGTCGAGAGCAAGGCCGAGCTCGCGGCTGAAGAGCGCGTGCTCGATGCGCTGGTCGGCCAGGGCGCCGGACCCGATACACGGACGAAGTTCCGCAAGATGCTGCGCAACAACGAGCTCAACGACCGCGAGATCGAGGTCCAGGTGCAGGACACCGGCACGGCCGGCATGCCGACCATCGAAGTGCCGGGCATGCCCGGCGCGCAAATGGGCATGGTCAATCTCGGCGACATCTTCGGCAAGGCGTTCGGCGGCCGCACCAAGCCGCGCAAGATGACCGTCGCCGAGAGCTACAAGGTGCTGATCGCCGAGGAGAGCGACAAGCTGCTCGACCAGGAGAAGGTCACCAAGGAGGCGATCTTCGCCGCCGAGCAGAACGGCATCGTGTTCATCGACGAGCTCGACAAGATCGCCGGACGCAGCGAGCAACGCATCGGTGCCGATGTCAGCCGCGAGGGCGTGCAGCGCGATCTTTTGCCGCTGATCGAGGGCACGACGGTCGCGACCAAGCACGGCGCGGTGAAAACCGATCACATTCTTTTTATCGCCTCGGGCGCGTTCCATCTGGCGAAGCCGTCGGACCTGCTGCCCGAGCTGCAAGGCCGCCTGCCGATCCGCGTCGAGCTGAAGCCCCTAACGCGCGACGACTTTCGCCGCATCCTGACCGAGCCGGAAGCGAGCCTCATCAGGCAGTACAAAGCGCTGATGGCCACCGAGGGCGTGACGCTCGACTTCACCGAGGACGCAATCGACGAGCTCGCCGCGCTCGCCGAGGAGATCAACACCACGGTCGAGAATATCGGCGCGCGCCGGCTGCACACGGTGATGGAGCGGCTGCTGGAGGAAGCGAGCTTCGTCGCCTCCGACCAGCCGCCCGATACGGTGGTGAAAGTCGACCGCGACTACGTGCGCACCCGCGTCGGCGCCCTCGCCAAGAACGCAGACCTGTCGAAGTTTATTCTTTAGAGAGACGCGAGCGCGGACACGCGCCCGCGCGCTCAATCGGCGGAAGCGAGATTCTGCGCGGCCGGCTTGCCGCGATCCATCGCGATGTCGTACTTGACCTTCTGGCCCTCGGCCAGTCCGCCCATGCCCGCGCGCTCCACCGCCGAGATGTGCACGAACACATCCTTGCCGCCGTCGTCGGGATGGATGAAGCCAAAGCCCTTTTGGGCGTTGAACCATTTCACGGTGCCAATAGCCAAGAGAGGTCTCCAATCAAGAACTCGACGTAGATGGGCCCCGAAGGCGCCCATCCCAGGGGGATAGAACGGTCGATTCGATCGACACACAAGGCAACAGGCTTTTTGTGGCGTCATTGTGGTGAAGATGGGGCGTCGCCATGTCATACTTGCCATAGCGTTTTGTATGGATTTAGCTCGGATTTGTGAAAATCGCGCGGGCAGGAGGACGACGCATGGACAGCACGACCATCGAGCAAACGCCGAAGCCGCGCGTCGTGCCGCTCAACCGGCCGAAGATCTTCTCGCACGGCACGCTCGAATGCCGGAGCCTCGCGGAGTCGCGTCCATTCTATGAGGAATTCCTCGGCCTCGACTGCGTGCGCCACGCCAAGAAAGCGATGATGCTGCGCAAGGGCGGCTATTTCGGCCTCGTCTGCCTCGAGAAAGGCAAGAACGTGCGGCCGGTCGGCATTGGTAATCATTGGGGCATCGATCTCGCGACCAAGGAAGAGGTCGATCGCGCGCGCGACCTCGCGCTCGAGCACAAGGACAAGTACGGCATCCAGAAGGTGATGCGCATCACCGAGATGCACGGCACTTACGGCTTCTATTTCCAGGACCGCGACGGCAATTGGTGGGAGTTCCAATATGTCGGCGGTGGCCAGGAGGACGGCGCCGGTCGCTACGACAAGCATTTCGCGCGCGGCGATGTCGTCGACATGTCGGTCGACACCTCGGGAGAAGAGCCCGAGCCCGATCCGGAAGAATGATCGCGTAGCAAAGCCGTCGCCGTCGTCCCGCTCAGCCGCTCTCTCGCGGCTGAGCCCTTCGGGGCGACACGCGAAGAGCGAGTAGCCGGGGCGACCTCTAGGACGACGGCCTCTTGCGAAGCTTTGCGAAAAGTTACGCGGTTCGCGCGCGACGGCGGCGCATCGGACTCGGCGGCACCGATTTGAGCAGCTCGAGAATGCGCTGGGTGCGATCGGGCGGCAGGTTGCGGATGCGCTCGGCAAGCAGATTGGCGAGCTCGGTCGCCGCCGGCGAAAGGCCGGCGGTGTCGACCGTGACGCGCGGATGCGACAAGCGCGCGAGACGCATCAGCTCGTCGGCCTCGTCCCAGATGATGTTGAGCTGGGCGCAGATCGCGACCACGATCGCATGTGTCGGCCGCCCGCGCCGGCCGTGCTCCAGCGCCGAGAGATAGGCCGCGGAGACGCCGAGCGCCTCGGCCATGTCCTTCAAGGCGATGCCGCGCTCGGCGCGCAACTGCCGCAGCTTCACCCCGAACGGCGTCATCGCTTGCGCCTCAGCATCAGGTAAAGCGCGCCTTCGCCACCATGCTGCACGTGGGCGCGCGCGATGGCGAGGATACGGCCGCGATGCGCGTCCTCGGCGAGCCAGCGCGGCACCGCGTCATGCAGCACGCCGGATTTGCCGGTGATCACCAGCACGGCGCGCGCGCCGTTCCGTTGCGCCTTGGTGAGGAATCGCGTCAGCGCGTCATGCGCCTCGCTTTGGGTCATGCCATGGAGATCGAGCCGCGCCTCGATCGCGGTCGTGCCGCGCTTCAAGCGCTGCGCGCTGCGCCGGTCGAGCGCGCCGATGGTTTTTGCCGCGGCGGGTTTTGCCGGTTCGGCGGCGCGGCGGGGTTTGGTCGCACGTCGTGGCGGCGCCGGCTTCGAATCCTCGTCTTCTTCGGGCGCCAAGGGGCGTAGCGGCTTCACGCCGCGCATCGTCTCGCGCCAGAGGGCGCGTTCCTCGCCTTTAAGCGCCCGCATCCTCGACCAGCACGATATGCAGCCGCCGCGGGCCGTGTGCGCCGAGCACCAGGCGCTGCTCGATATCGCCGGTGCGCGATGGGCCGGTGATGAAGTTGACGGTGCGCGGCATCGCGCCTTTGGCGCGCAGCCGGTCCCAGCCGTCCTCGTAGCAGGCGACGACCTCGCTGGCGCGCAGCACGACGATATGCGTGTCGGGCAGGAAGTTGTTGCGCGTCGGGCTTTCGGGTCCGGAGACCAGCATCAGCGTGCCGGTCTCGGCGATGGCGGCGAAGGCGCCGGTGATCCCGGCCGCATCGCCGTCCTCGGCGCGACCGCGGCGCAGCTCGAGCATCGGCCGCGCGCTCCACGGAATCGATTCGAGCTTGGGATCGGGCGCCATCACCAGCCGCGCCGGCAGATTCTGGCGCGACAGGTAATCCGCCACCGCGCCCGGCACATCGGCGGCGCTGCCGACGCGCGCAATAGTGGCATCGACCGTCTCCGCCTCGGCGATGAAGAGCGCGACCTGGCCGGCATGATCGAGCGCCGCGGCGCGTGCCGGCACAAGGTTGCGGCGATGCGCGGCAAGGCGCGCTTCCGCCTCGGCCGCCGCCGCGGCATCGAGCCTGCCGCGACCGAGATGCGCGCGCAGGTCGCCGAGGATTTGATCGCGCGCGTCGCTCATGCGGTCTTCCCGGTTTTCCGCTGCCGCTCGGCCCAGAGCGTCATGAAGCTTTTGCCTTCGGGCGCCGGCATGTCGCGCGTGTCGGTCCAGCCCGAGGCGAGCGGCAGGGACCGAAACCGGCCGCGCGATGCGCCGAGCGCGCCGAGCACCCGCGCGGCGAGGGCGCTGAGCCGGCGATAAAGCGCCGGACGCTGCGCTGCGTAGCTCCAGAGCGCGAGGCCCCAGCGCTGCGTCTGGGGCGCGAGCGCACGCGCGAATTCACGCTCGCGCCATTGCCGCATCATCTTCGGCAGTGGAATCCGCATCGGACAAACGCTCTCGCAGCGGCCGCAGAAGGTCGAGGCGTTGGGCAGATTGCCGGCTTCTTCGATGCCGATGAGGGTCGGCGTCAGCACCGCGCCCATCGGCCCGGAATAGACCCAGCCATAGGCATGGCCGCCGATCGCGCCATAGACCGGACAGTGGTTGAGACAGGCGGCGCAGCGGATGCAGCGCAGCATGTCCTGGAACTCGCCGCCCAGAAGTGCGCTGCGGCCGTTATCGAGCAGCACGACGTGATATTCGCCGGGCCCGTCGAGATCGCCGGCGCGGCGCGGCCCGGTCGAGACCGTGGTGTAGGTCGAGAATTCCTGGCCGGTTGCCGAGCGCGCCAGGAGACGCAGCAAGGTCGTTGCATCCTCGAGCGTCGGCACGACCTTCTCGAGGCTGGCGAGGACGATATGCGCCTTCGGCAGGAGCTGCGTTAGGTCGCCATTGCCTTCGTTGGTGACGATGATCGACGAGCCGGTCTCGGCGATGAGGAAATTCGCGCCGGTGATGCCGACATCGGCGGCAAGGAATTTCTCGCGCAGCACCGCGCGCGCCTCGTCGCAGAGCACGCGCGGCTCTTCGAGGCTGCGCTCCGGCGGCAGATGCGTGTGGGTTTCGCGGAAGCTCTCGGCGACCTGCTCTTTGATGAGATGGACCGCGGGCGCGATGATGTGGCTCGGCGGTTCGTGGCGGATCTGCACGATGTATTCGCCGAGATCGGTCTCGACCGGGGTGATGCCGTTGGCGTCGAGAAAATCGTTGATCGCGATCTCCTCGCCGATCATGGATTTGCCCTTGGTCACGGTCTTGGCGTCAAGGCTGCGGCAAATGCCGAGCACGGTCTCGCGCGCCTCTTGCGCATTGCGGCACCAATGCACCTTGCCGCCTTGTGCGACGACGTTTTGCTCGAAGCGCTCGAGATAGAAATCGAGATGCGCCAGCACGTGGTTCTTGATCGCGACGCCCTCGTCGCGCAGCGGCTCGAATTCCGGCAGGCGCGCGATCGCCTGGGCGCGCTTTTCGGGAAAGCCGGCACGCATCATCCCCATCGCGCGCTGGAGATTGGCGTCGCCGAGCGCGCGATGGGCGTTGGCCTTGAAGGCGTGGCTGGTCGGCTGCATCAGCGCTCGGTCGCAGGTATCGCGATCGGCGACACCTCGTCGCTCATATCGGCCAGCACCTCGGCGACGTGCCGCACGGCAATCGCTTGGCCGAGCCGCGCCAGCTTGCCCGCCATGTTGAGAAGGCAGCCCATATCGCCGCAGAGCAGCGTGCCGGCGCCGGTCGCGGCGATGTCGGCGACTTTGTCCGCGACCATCTTGTCGGAGATCTCGGGATATTTGACGCAGAACGTGCCGCCGAAGCCGCAGCATACTTCGGGCGTCGCCATCTCCTTGATGTTCAGCCCGTCGATGCTGCGCAGCAAGCGGCGCGGCTGCTCCTTGACGCCGAGCTCGCGCAGGCCCGAACAGGCATCGTGATAAGTGACCGTACCGGTAAAGCGCGCGGCGACGCGGTCGCGCTTCAGCACATCGGCAAGGAACGAGACCAGCTCGTAGGTCCGCGCGGCAAGGGCTTTCGCCTGCTCGGCCAGGGCGGGCTCGTCGGCGAAGAGCGCGGGGTAATGCGTCTTGATCATGCCGCCGCAGGAGCCGGATGGCACGACCACGTAGTCGTAGCCGGCAAAGGCGGCGATCACCTGGCGCGCGATCGCTTTGGCGTCGGCGCGATCGCCGGAATTATAGGCCGGCTGCCCGCAGCAGGTTTGCGCTTCCGGCACCTCGACGGCACAGCCGGCATCTTCCAGCAGCTTCACCGCGGCAAAGCCGACACTGGGACGGAAGAGATCGACGAGGCAGGTGACGAACAGCGCGACGCGAATCGGCTCGGCCATGACTCAAAGCATGGCCAAGGCGATTCGCGAAAGCAACCCGAGCGACGATTCGCCCGGTCGCCGCAACGACCGTCAGCGATAGCCGGGCGGCGGCGGAGGCGGCGGATAGCCCGGCGGCGGAGGCGGCGGGGGCGCGGCCGAAGGTGGTGCCGGCTGGACATAGCCGGGCACCTGATTGCCGCGCGAATACATGCATTGCGAATAGGCGATGTCGTAGCGCTGTTGGATGCCCATGGCGCTCGCCTGGCCTTGCGAGGCGCCGATCGCGGTGCCGCCGAGCGCGCCCGCACCGGCGCCAATCGCCGCGCCACGGCCACCGCCGACCGCCGCGCCCAGTCCGGCGCCGAGCAGCGTGCCGACACCGGCGCCGATCAGCGCCTGATTCGTTCCAGTCTGATTCGCGGCGTTGGGTCCGCCGACCTGCTGCTCCGCGAATTGGCGGCAGACGGCCTGATCGGTCTGGAACACATCGAAAGGCTTGTTCGGGCCCGGCATGACCGCGACGGTCGGGCCGAGCGGCGGCGCAGCGCAGCCGCTCAACGCCATCAGTGCCACAACGCCAACCACGGTTGTCGCTTTCACTCGCTTCACAACGCTTTCTCCTTCGAGAATTGCTTTTTCAAACACCGCGCGGCGCGTCAAGGATGCGACGGTGGTGTGCCACTGGGCTGCGCCGGCACCTGACGCCACCCGGTCGAGCAGGAGGCGACATAGGGGTAGTAGCCGCGCGGATTGTCGCAATAATACCAATTCTGCGCCGACTGGCTGACATAGGCCGGAGCGGCGACCGGCGGCGGCGCGTAAACCACGGGCGGCGGCGCATAGACCACCGGCGGCGGCGCGTAATACCAGGGTGCCGGCACGACCGGCACCCCGAAGCCGAAGCCGACCACCACCCGCGCCGCGGCTGGCATCGCCAGAGCACCGGCAGCCACCGCGCCGACACTGAGCGTGACCGCGGCGCGAAGAAGTTTCTCTTTGAGATTCATGACGATATCTCCTGGGACCCAGGGGCGGCGGCGGTCCCGTCTACCGCTCATTTTAAGGGGCGCGTAAGTCGATCATCCCTCACAATACCGTGCCACCGTGACCAACCAGATCGTAAAACTGCGCCGATTTTACGACAAAGCCGGTAATCGTGGGAGCGCGATCGCCTTGGGCAGCAGCAGGAAATAGCGCCCCTGGGCGCGCATGCTCCCGGCGCGGGCTTCAGCCTCCGGCCCGAAGCCCCAGAACACGTCGCCGCGCACCGGGCCGGCGATCGCCCCGCCAGTGTCCTGGGCCACCATGAGCCGATGCAGCTGGGTCCCGTGATCGTCGATAGCGAGATAAAGCGGCGCGCCCAGCGGGACGAAGCCGGGGTCGACAGCGAGGCTCCGCCCGGCGGTCAGCACCACGCCCTCGCTGCCGATCGGGCCCTCGCCCGACTGCACCCGGAAAAACACATAAGACGGGTTCGCGTCCATCAGCGCCGCGGCCTGATCGGGATGCGCCGCCATCCAGGCGCGAATCGAGGCCAGTGACACGTCATTGGCGGCGAGCGCGTCGCGCTCGACCAAGAGCTTGCCGATGGCGACATAGGGCTGGCCGTTCTGCCCGTCATAGCCAAGTCGCGCCTGTGTGCCGTCGGGCAAGGCAACTCGACCCGAGCCCTGCACCTGAAGGAAAAACACGTCGGCAGGATCATCGGCCCAGAACAGCGCGAGCGCCTTGGTATCGAGCGCGCCACGCTCGATCTCTGCACGACTCGGATAAGGCAGGAGATTGCCTGCGACGACGCGGCCGGCGATTCGCTCGCCATGCCAGGCCGGGCGGAAGCGGCCGAGATCGACCATGACAAGATCGGGCGGCCGTTTCAGGATCGGCGTCTGATAGCGGCCGCCTTGTCGCCGCGCGGCATGCAGCAGCGGCTCGTAATAGCCGGTAAAGAGGCCATTGCTGGCGCCGTTATTGCCGACGAGATACGGCGCGAACTGGCTCATGAAGAACGCGCGCGCCGCAGCGTCATTGGGCGGTGTCGCGCGCGCGGCGGCGCAAGGGGCGCGCCAGGACGCGGCGGTCATGCCGAGCGTCGCCGGACCGACCGCGGCACTGTCGGGCCGGCGATCGAGCGCCGCGCAGGAGGTCACGAAAACGGCCAGTGATGCGGCCGCGTTGTCGTCGCGCCAGCCCGGCAGATTGTCGAAGCGCGCCGGCGTTAGCGTCAGTTGCGGCGGCGGCTTCTGCGCCGGCGCACAGCCGGCGAGCAGCGTGGCGAGACAGACGAAAGCGAGCAGGCCGCGCGGCCGCACGCTCACGGCCGGCCTCATGGGGCGTGAGTCGCGACCAGCGTCCAGTTGGGATTGCGGGCGCGTAGCGGGCGGCTGAACGTCCAGAAATCGGTCTTCTCGATCGCCTTCTCGGGATCGCCTTCGACGACCTTGCCGTCGGCGGTGCGTGTGGCATTGACCTGATCGGAGACCAGCTTCACCGTGACGAGGCCGGCGGGGCCGTCGACGGCGATATGCTCGATGGTCGCGGCTTTCATCGCTACCAGGTTCGTCTCGTGGGTTTCCTGCGCCGCTTGGCGCGCGCGGATCGCTTCGGAGAACGCGGCGAACACATCGGGACTCAGCAGCGGCTGAAGCGCTGCCGTGTCGCCCGCGGCGAAGGCTTTGACGATGATCGCGAAGGCGTTGCGCGCGCCGGCGAGGAAGGTGTCGGAATTGAAGCTCGGATCGGCGGCTTGCAGCGCCGCCAGCCCTTCACTACCCGGCGCCGCCGCAGGCACCGGCATCGGCTGGGCCGCGCCCGCGGGGGCGGCGTTGAAAGGCGACGGCGAGGGCGGGGCGACCGGCTTCGGCGCGAACGGGTCGGGACGCCGGCGCTCGTTGCCGGTGCGGCGCCCGAGCACGCTGCGCAAGCGGAAGAGCAGAAACCCCGCGACGCCCGCGAAGAGAATGATGTCGAGAAACTGGAAGCTGTTTTCCATTGGCTCCGGCCCGGCCGTGTGCCGCCGCACGGGTTGTGTGACAGATAGGCGCTTCGCAGCGAAAGGGCAAGCCGCGCCGGGCGCGCGGTTGTGCCTCGGGCTGATCCGTGCTAGCCACCCCGCCACCCTAAAAACACCGCGATCGACGGAGGCGTGGCATGGCGGAAACGACGAATGGCGGGACTGCGCCTGCTGCCGACGGTCGCCGCCAGCTCGCGATCAACGCGCAATATGTAAAGGACTTGTCGTTCGAGAATCCGCGCGCGCCGCATTCCTTGCTGCAGCCGCCGCAGGGCGTGGCGCCCGATCTGCAAGTCGGCGTCGACGTGAAGGCGCAAGGTTTGGCGCAAGATGTCTTCGAAGTGGTGATGACGCTCAAGGTCGAGACCAAGCTTTCGGGCGAGGTCGTGTTCGTCGCCGAGATCTCCTATGGCGCGGTCGTGAGCCTTATCAATGCCAAGCCGGAAGACGTGCCGATCGCGCTGATGGTCGAAACGCCGCGGCTGATGTTCCCCTATGTGCGCAACATCGTCTCCGACGTGACGCGCGACGGCGGCTATACGCCGCTGTTGCTCAGCCCGCTCGATTTCGCCGACATCTATCGCCGGCGTCTCGCGGACCAGCAACAACAGCCGCAGCCCAGCGGCACGGCGACCGTCTAGCCGGTCGAATCCCGGTCAATTCGTCCAGAGCGGCGCCTTAATCTTGGCGAGGAAGCTCGCATGCGCGGCGAGCTCGTCGGTGCTCGCCGCATGCGGCCGCGCCGGGCGCAGGATCCGCGCCGCCGCCGCCACCGCTTTCGCGGCAACGCTCTGCGCCAGGTCGAAGACCGGCTGGCGCCCGCCGATCAGCTCGAGATAGACCGCGGCGAGAAGCTCGCCGTCGATGCGCGCGCCGTGCTTCTCGCGGCCGCTCAAATCGATCGTGAAGCGCCGACACAGCGCGTCGAGATTGGCGGGCTGACCAGGAAAGCGCTTGCGGGCCAGCGCCAGCGTATCGATCACCGGCTGGGCAAGCGGCCGGAGACCGATGCGCTTCAGCTCCATGTTGAGGAAGGCGAGATCGAATTCGGCATTATGGATCACGAGCTGATCCGTGCCGAGAAAGTCGAGCAGCTCCGGTGCGTGCGTGGCGAAGACCGGATGCTTCGCCAGAAACTCGTTCGTCAGCCCGTGGACCGCCAGCGCGCCTTCGGGCATGTCGCGGTCGGGATTGACGTAGCGATGAAAGAACCGCCCGGTCGGCAAGTGATTCATCAACTCGATCACCGCGACCTCGCAGATCCGGTGACCGTCATTCGAGTCGAGACCGGTGGTTTCGGTGTCGATCACCAATTCGCGCATGCGCCGATTCTAATCGGCGGGATTCGCGCCGCCAAGCTTATTAAGCACCGCGCGGAGGCGCCGCCAGGTGACCGCACGGCCGAGTCCGCTCGGCACGACGAAATCGGCGCGCTGGCGCTTTTCGACATCGGACATCTGCCGGGCCTGGATCGCGGCAAAGCGCGCCGGGGTCATGCCCGGCCGCGCCATGACCCGCGCGCGCTGGATGAAAGCCGGCGCGGTCACGACCATGGTCGCGTCATAGCGCTTGTCGCGGCCGGATTCGAAGAGTAGCGGCACATCCATGATGACGAGCGCCGTCTTGCGCCGGCGCTGCGCGGCGAGAAAGGCGCGCTCGTCGTCGCGCACCCGCGGATGGATGATCGCTTCGAGGCGCTTCATCGCCGCCTCGTCGCCGAAGACGCGTTGGCCGAGCGCGGCGCGGTCGATCGCGCCGCCCGTCTCGACCCCGGGAAAGGCCGCGGCGACCGCGGCGACCGCGCTGCCGCCGCGGCGCATCATGTGATGGACGGCGGCGTCGGCGTCATAGACCGGCACGCCCATGCGTCTCAGCATCGCCGCCGCGGTGCTCTTGCCCATGCCAACGCTGCCGGTGAGGCCGAGGATCTTCATCGCTTCGGCGGCAAGGTCGCCAGCACCGCTTGGCGCAAGCCGTCGTCGATCTCGGGCTTCACCCTGAACCAGGCCTCGAAGCCAGGTGCCGCCTGGTGCAGCAGCATGCCGAGCCCATCGACGCAACGATTGCCGCGCGCCCGCGCGGCGGCGAGCAGCGGCGTCTCGAGCGGGGCATAGACGATGTCGTTCACGACGGCTTCGGTCGGCAGCGCATCGAGCGGCAGGTCGAGCGCGGGCTGGCCCTCCATGCCGAGACTGGTCGCGTTAACCAGCAGCGCCGCGCCGGCGAGCGCCGTGGTGCGTTTCTCCCAGGCGATGCCGCGCACTTCGCCGCCGAGCTCTTTCGCCAGCTTCGCCGCGCGCTCGGGCGTGCGGTTGACGAGGCGCACCTCTTGCGCGCCGTGATCAAGCAGCGCCGCGACGATGGCGCGCGCGGCGCCGCCGGCGCCGAGCACCACGGTCGGCGCCTGGCCCGGATCGAAACCCGGCGCGGCCGCGCGCAGGGCGGCGATGAAACCATAGCCGTCGGTGCTGGCGCCGATGAGATTGCCGCGCGGATCGACCGTCACGGTGTTGACGCCACCCGCGCGTTTCGCCGAGGGCTCATAAGAATCGACAGCGCGCAGCGCTTCTTCTTTATGCGGGATGGTGAGGTTGCAACCGGCGAAGCCGAGCGTTGGCAAGGCCTGCAGAGCGCGGCGCAGATTTTCGGGCTTCACCGCCATCGGCACATAGGCGCCGTCGATGCCATATTTCTGCAGCCAATAGCCGTGCAGCGCCGGCGAGCGCGAATGCGCGACCGGCCAGCCGATGATGCCGGCGAGTGTGGCGGCGCCGCTGATGCTCATGACGGCAGCGCTCCGATCTCGCGCAGGAAACTCATGAGCGGCAGCAAGGGCAGGCCGAGGATGGCGAAATAGTCGCCGTCGATCTCTTCGATGAGCTGTGCACCGAGCCCTTCGAGCTCGTAGCCGCCGACCGTCTTGAGGACCCTGTCGTCCATCGCCGCGAGATAGTCCTCGAGGAAAGCGTCGCTGAAACGCCGCAGCGTGACGCGCGGCCGGGCGAGCGTCTGCCAGAGCAGCGCGCCATCGCGAAGGGTCGCCGCCGCGGTTACCAGCTCGTGGCTGTGGCCTCGCAAGGCGCATAACTGATCGCGCGCTTCGGCGCGATCGCGCGGCTTGTCGAGCCAAGCCCCGCCACAATCGAGCAGCTGATCGGCGCCGAGCACGAACCGTTCGGGATGCCGCGCAGCGACCGTCCGGGCTTTCTGTTCGGCAAGACGGGCCGCGCACTCGGCGGCGGTTTGGCTGGCGCGGCGGCATTCTTGCTTGATTGCGCCTTCGTCGATATCAGCCGGGTCGCTTTCAGCGGCGATGCCGGCCTCCGCCAGCAATCGGGCCCGGACGGTGCTCGCCGAGGCCAACACCAGCGCGCTCATGCTTCCTCGCCGCGCACGCGCGCCAGCAGCTTCAGGATTGCCGCCGCCGTCTCTTCGATCGAGCGGCGGCTGACATCGATCACCGGCCAGTTCTGCTCGGTGAATAGCCGCCGCGCCTGTGTCACTTCTTCGCGCACCTTGGCGAGATCGATGTATTCGCTGCGGTCCTGCTGGTGTAGCGAGGCGAGACGCTGGGTGCGCACCTGGATCAGCCGGTCGGGATCGTTGGTGAGGCCCACGACCAGCGGCCGTGTCAGCGCAAACACTTCCTGCGGCAGCGGGACGCCCGGCACGATCGGCACGTTCGCGGCCTTGATGCCGCGATTGGCGAGGTAGATGCAGGTCGGCGTCTTCGAGGTGCGCGACACGCCGACCAGCACGACGTCGGCGTCGTTGAGCCCCCACAGCGACTGGCCGTCGTCGTGGTTGAGGGCGAAGGTCATTGCATCGATGCGCTGGAAATATTCGCTGTCGAGCATGTGCTGCTGACCGGGCAGGCCGCGCGCCTTACGCCCGAGATAGGAGGCGAGCGCGCCGATCACGGGGTCGAGCACCGGGATCGCCGGCACTTGCAGCTTGCGGCAACCTTCGATCAACGGCTGACGCAGCGCGTCGTTGACCAGCGTGTAGAGCACGACGCCGGGATTGGCGCCGACGCCGGTGATGACGCGATCGAGCTGCGACTTGGTGCGGATCATCGACCAGATGTGTTCGATAGCGTCGGAATCCTCGAACTGCACGAGGCAGGCGCGAGCGACCGAATGAACCGTGTCGCCGGTCGAATCCGACACCAGATGAAGATGGAAACGGGTCATGAATAACCGCCCGGTTTCGCTGGGACAGAATCGGGATAACCGGCCGCGTCGCGCTCACCATCGGGTTTGACCCCGCTACGCGGGAATTCATCCCGGGGTCGTTCTGCCGTGGACAAGATCGACGCCAGCACCGCGAGTTGGGGATAAGCCTCAGACACGAAGCCACCTTCCCCGTTTTCCCCGGCTTTCGCTCGTTGCAGCAATGCCGATGTCGTCATCAGATCAGCCCTAATCGGAACCAGTTATACACGGTTTCGCCATGCCTCGTGAGCGAGCCAGCGCGATGCGGGATCGAATCCCAGCTAGTAATAATCCACGACATTCCACCCACCCACTACCTACCACTATCTTTCGAATCTAAAGAAAGGAGGCTAAGAGCAGAGCATGACCGCATGGGGAAAACCCCTCCTTCGGGCGTTGCGCGGCGACACCGTTCGACCGATCCCGTATTGGCTCATGCGACAAGCAGGACGCTACTTGCCGGAATACCGCGCGCTTCGCGAGCGCGCCGGCAGCTTCCTCGATCTCTGCTACACGCCGGCGCTTGCCGCCGAAGCGACCCTGCAGCCGATCAAGCGCTTCGGCATGGATGGCGCGATCCTGTTCTCCGACATTCTGCTGGTGCCGCAGGCGCTGGGTCAGAAACTGTGGTTCGAGCCGAGCGGCGGCCCGAAACTCGCAGCGGTTCGGAATGACAGCGATGTTCGGCAGCTGACGCTCGATCGGGTCGATGCGACACTCGCCCCGGTCTACGAGGCGATCCGTCTGACCTCGCGTCAGCTGCCTCCTGCGACGACGCTGCTCGGCTTTGCGGGCGCGCCCTGGACGGTGGCAACCTATATGGTCGAAGGCGGGTCGAGCCGCGGGTTCGGGACCATTCTTGCCTGGGCGGCACAGCGCGACGGCGGCTTCGATACGGTGATCGAGAAGCTGGTCGAGGCGACCGCTCGGCATCTCGCCGCCCAGATCGCAGCCGGCGTCGAGGCCGTGCAGCTCTTCGATACCTGGGCGGGGATCGTGCCCGAAGCCGAATTCGACCGGCTGGTGATCAAGCCGACGCGGCGCATCGTCGAGCGGCTGCATCGCGATCATCCTGAGGTGCCAGTGATCGGCTTTCCGCGCGGCATCGGCGCCCGCTATCAGCGCTATTTCGCCGAGACCGGGGTCAACGCCTTGAGCCTTGATGCCGAAACCCAGCTTGAAGCCGCGCGCGAGCTGCAAAAACAGGGCACGGTTCAGGGCAACCTTGACCCGAAGCTGCTGGTCGCTGGCGGCGCCGCTCTCGAGGAAGCGGTGGCGCGGATCCTCGATACCCTCGGCAAGGGACCCCTCATCTTCAATCTTGGTCATGGCGTGGTGCCGGAGACGCCGCCCGATCATGTCGCCCGGCTCGGTGAGTTGATCCGCGCTCATGGCTAGGCTCGCCGTGGTGTTGATGAATCTTGGCGGACCCGATTCCGCCGCCGCGGTCGAGCCTTTTCTCTACAACCTCTTTGCCGATCCGGCGATCATCGCCCTGCCGCAGCCGCTGCGCTGGCTGGTCGCGAGGCTGATCGCGCGGCAGCGCGCGCCGATCGCGCGCCAGATCTACGCCAAGATCGACAACGCCTCGCCGCTGTTGCCAAACACGGAGGCACAGGCACGCGCGCTCGAAGCGGCGCTCGGCACCGAGACGCGCGCGTTCATCGCGATGCGCTATTGGCGGCCGCGCGCCGACGAGGCCGCACAAGCGGTGAAGGCCTGGGAGCCGGACGAGATCGTGCTGTTGCCGCTCTATCCGCAATTCTCGAGCACGACCACGGCGTCCTCGCTCGCCGACTGGCACCGCGCGGCCAAGCGCGCGGGGATCGCTGCGCCGAGCCGGGCGATCTGCTGCGCGCCCGACGAGCCGGGCTTCATTGGCGCGCTGGCGGAGAATATCCGGCAAGCGCTCGCCGCCTGGCCGAGCGGCGAGGGCATACCACGCCTGCTGCTCTCGGCGCATGGCTTGCCGAAACGCATCGTCGCCCGCGGCGATCCCTACCAGTCGCAGGTCGAGATGACCGCTGCGGCGCTGCGCCGCGCGCTCGACCAGCCCGGGCTCGACAGCGTCATCTGCTATCAGAGCCGGGTCGGGCCGCTGGAATGGCTCGGTCCCGCGACCGACGCGGAGGTGCGCCGCGCCGGCGCGGAAAAGCGCGGGCTCCTCGTCGCGCCGATCGCCTTCGTCTCCGAGCATTCCGAGACCCTGGTCGAGCTCGACATCGAATATGGCCACCTCGCCCGGCAAAGCGGCGTGCCGCGCTACATCCGCGTGCCGACAGTGTCGACCACGCCGAGCTATATCGCCGGCCTGGCGCGGCTGGTCGGCGAGGCGCGCGCCGGCCGCCGCGCGATCCTGCCCAACGGCGGCGCACGCCGCTGCGCCGACGGTTTCACCCTCTGCCCATGTGCCGCGGGATGAGCGCGCTGCTGACGCTCTATCCCTGGATCAAGGCGCTGCACATCATCAGCGTCGTCGCCTGGATGGCGGGACTGCTCTACCTGCCGCGGCTCTTCGTCTATCACGCGAGCACGACGCCTGGCTCCGAAGCGAGCGCGACCTTCAAGGTGATGGAGCGGCGCCTGCTGCGCGGCATCATGCATCCGGCGATGATTGCAACACTGATTTTTGGCGCGTTGCTCGCAGGGATGCCGGGCGTCGTCGATTGGCACGCCGGGTGGATCTACGCCAAACTCGCTCTGGTTGTTGCACTGTTGGCGATGCATTATGCCTGCATGCGTTGGCAGCGCGACTTCGCCGCCGATCGTAACCGGCGCGGCGCGCGCTTCTATCGCATCATCAACGAGGTGCCGACGTTGATTCTCATCGCGATCGTGATCCTGGTGGTCGTTAAACCGTTTTGACGAAAGAGGGCCGACGACGATGACATGGCTATGGCCGCAGAAACGCACGCTCGAAGAGATCGAGCTCACCCTCGCGATCCGGTTCGGGCGCCTTCTTCATTGGGCGGCGGTTGCCTTCGTCGGCCTGGTGTGGCTGGGCGAGTTCGTCGGCGTTCTCTTCGGCTATTGGTCGAGCAGCAACTTCGTCATCGGGCTGATCATCCTGGTCGGCGTGGCGGTTTTTCTGCTCGGCCGCGGCCTGCGCTACGTTTTCGCCAATGAGTAGCAGCGCGGGGCTTCGCGCCCTTGCCGCCGGTTTGCCATTTGACTCATGGGCGCGTTTTCGGTAAGTGTGATGGCGCCCGTCGGGGCGTCTCCAATCTCCTCTGACCTTGCGATAAAGCCGCACCTTCGGTCACCAGATTGGGCCATCCGCCCCGCGAGCCCGCGTCCCGCCATCACGGGTTGACCTTTTTCCAGGTCGCACGCTTTCCCTTCCCGCCACGGTCGATTTCCCCAAGGCCTCCTTTTCATGAACCTGCAAGAACTGAAACGCAAAACCCCGCCCGAACTCTTGGCGTTCGCGGAGGAATTGCAGATCGAAAACGCGTCCTCGCTCCGCAAGCAGGACATGATGTTCGCGATCCTCAAGACGCTCGCGAACAACGACCAAGCCATCTACGGCGACGGCGTCCTCGAAGTGTTGCAGGACGGTTTCGGCTTCCTCAGGAACCCGGAAGCGAATTACCTTCCGGGCCCCGACGATATCTATGTCAGCCCGAGCCAGGTGCGCCGCTTCGGCCTCCGCACCGGCGACACCGTCGAGGGTGAGATCCGCGCCCCCAAGGACGGCGAGCGTTATTTCGCGCTCTTGAAGGTCAACAAGATCAACTTCGACGATCCCGACAAGCTCCGCCACCGCATCAATTTCGACAATCTCACGCCGCTCTATCCTGACGAGAAGCTCGGCCTCGAGCTCGGCGACCCGACCAAGAAAGACCTCACCACCCGCGTCATCGATCTCGTCACGCCGCTCGGCAAGGGCCAGCGCGCCCTGATCGTCTCGCCGCCGCGCACCGGCAAGACCGTGATGATGCAGAACATCGCGCATGCAATCTCGCACAATCATCCCGAGGTCTATCTCCTGGTGCTGCTGATCGACGAGCGGCCGGAAGAAGTCACCGACATGGCGCGCACGGTGAAAGGCGAGGTTGTTTCCTCGACTTTCGACGAGCCGGCGGTGCGCCACGTCCAGGTCGCCGAGATGGTGATCGAGAAGGCGAAGCGTCTCGTCGAGCATAAGCGCGACGTCGTGATACTCCTCGACTCGATCACCCGCCTCGCCCGCGCCTACAACACGGTCGTGCCGTCTTCCGGCAAGGTGCTGACCGGCGGCGTCGACGCCAACGCGCTGCAGCGGCCGAAGCGCTTCTTCGGCGCCGCGCGCAACATCGAGGAAGGCGGGTCGCTGACCATCATCGCGACCGCGCTGATCGACACCGGCTCGCGCATGGACGAGGTGATCTTCGAAGAGTTCAAGGGCACCGGCAATTCCGAAATCGTGCTCGATCGCAAGATCGCCGACAAGCGCACCTTCCCCGCGCTCGACATCACCAAGTCGGGCACACGCAAGGAAGAGCTGCTGGTCGAGAAGGGCACGCTCTCGAAGATGTGGGTGTTGCGCCGCGTGCTGATGCCAATGGGCCCGATGGACGGCCTCGAATTCCTCATCGACAAGCTCAAGCAATCGAAGAGCAACGCCGATTTCTTCGAGGCGATGAATACCTAATTTTTGCTTTCGCAGTGCGTAGCCGCCACGCCAACCCTACGCACCGCGAAAAATTTCAAACCACCAGCACCGTCGATCCTGTCGTCTTGCGCGATTCAAGGTCGCGATGCGCCTGCGCCGTGTCTTTCAGCGAATAAGTCTGGCCGATCTCGATCTTCAAGACGCCTGAGGCGACGAGGTCGAACATCTCCTTCGCCGAGGCGCGCAGCTTCTCCGTCGTCGCGACGTAATGCGCGAGGGTGGGCCGCGTCACATAGAGCGAGCCCTTGCCGGTCAAAATGTTGATGCTGAACGGCTCGACCAGGCCCGAGCTCTGGCCGAACGACACCATCAGCCCGAGCGGCGCGAGGCAGTCGAGCGATTTCAGGAACGTGTCCTTGCCGACCGAATCGTAGACCACCGGCAGCTTCTTGCCCTCGGTGATCTCGGCGACACGGTTGACGAAATCCTCTTTGCCGTAATCGATGATATGCGTCGCGCCATGCGTCTTGGCGAGCTCGCCCTTCGTTCTGCTGCCGACCGTGCCGATCACGGTGACGCCCAAGTGTCGCGCCCATTGGCATGCCAAGAGGCCGACGCCGCCGGCTGCCGCGTGGACGAGGATCGTGTCGCCTGGCTTCACGCGATAAGTCTGACGCAGCAGATAATGCGCGGTGAGACCCTTCAGCATGATCGCCGCCGCCTGCTGGTCGCTGACGCCGTCGGGGAGCTTGACCAGACGGCCGGCGGGGATGAGCCGCGCTTCGGCATAGGCGCCGATCGGCGCATTGCCATAAGCGACGCGATCGCCGACGTTCAAATCGCTGATGCCGGCGCCAAGCTCCTCGATCACGCCCGCGCCTTCATTGCCGAGCACGGTCGGCATCGGCACCGGATAAATGCCGCCGCGGTTGTAGGTGTCGATGAAATTCAATCCCACCGCCGTCTGGCGGATGCGCGCCTCGCCCGGCCCGGGTTTGCCCACCGTCACCTCTTCCCAGGTGAGGACTTCGGGGCCGCCGGTCTTGTGAATGCGGATTGCATGAACCATCGGCGGTCTCCCTGGCGTGAATTTCGTTCTAGCGTAGCACAGGCGAGGGCCCAGTCTTTAGGCCGAGCCGTCGTGCGAAGCCTCTTCAAAGCTTGTCACGCCGGGCAAAGACCGGCAAAGTGACGATCAAGCCGGCGCAAAGCGGCGATCGAGGGAGGGACGACATGACAGAGCATCTCGGCGAGGGCGCATCGCGCCGCGCATTCCTGGGCGGACTCGCGGCGGCAGGCGCCGCGGCGGCATTGCCGGCGGCGCCGATCCTGGCGCAGGCCGCGGCGGCCCCAAAGCACCGTGGCGTCATCGACGTCCACCATCATTTTTGGGCGCCGGAATATCTGAAGGCGCAGGACGATTGGGAAGACGCGCATCACGTGCCGCATCTGCCGGGGATGCAGAACTGGTCGCCGGAAATCTCGCTCGCCGAGATGGATCGCGGCGGCGTGCAGACCGCGGTCCTCTCGCTCGCCTCGATCAGCCAGGGCTTCTGGGGCCTCGATGCGGCGGCGGCGACCAAGGTTTGCCGGGCCTGCGCCGATTACGGCGCCAAGCTCGTCAGCGATCATCGCGGCCGCTTCGGCCTGTTTGCGCCGCTCAACATGATCGATGTCGACAGCTCGCTGAAAGAGGCGGAATACGCCTACGACCAGGTACATGCCGACGGCATCGGCCTGCAATCGAGCTATAACGGCGTCTATCTCGGCGATCCGAGCTACAACCCGATCTGGGAAGAGCTCAACCGGCGCAAGGCGGTGGTCTTCGTCCACGGGCCGAACAGCGCCTGCTGCTCGGCGATCAAGGACGGGCCGGGGATGTTCACCTCGATCGTCGAGGTGACTTTCGACGTGACGCGCAGCTGCGCCAGCCTGCTCATGAGCGGCGCGCTGCAGCGCTATCCGAACATCCAATGGATCATCGCCTATGGCGGCGGCACGCTGCCCTTCGTCGCCGGGCGGATCAACAATTTCTTCAAGGACGCGAAGAACCTCAAGGACTTTGCGCCGAACGGCGTGACCGCCGAGCTGCAGAAGTTCAACGTCGACACCGTCAACGTCACGAATGCCAGCTCGATGTCGGCGATGCTGCGCTTCCTGCCGGCGTCGCACATCCTCTACGGCACCGACTTCTTCTATTTCAACAACGACCAGCTCAACGATCTCGACCAGCGTCATCTCCCGGGACGGGAAATGACCGCGATTCTCTCGGGCAACGCCAAGCGGCTGCTGCCGCGCCTCGTCAAGGCGTAGGGAATGGAATCACGGCGCGAATTCCTCGCGGGTCTCGCGGCGGCCGGCGCGGCGGCGGCGCTGCCTCGGGCGGGCCGGGCGCAAAATGCCCAACCGAAGCATCACGGTGTCATCGACACGCATCATCATTTCTGGGCGCCGGAATATCTGAAGCTGTCGCAGGAATGGGGCGCGGCGCGTCACGCGCCGGGCGATCCGCGCATCGAGGGCTGGACGCCCGCGGTCTCGCTCGCCGAGATGGATCGCGGCGGCGTACAGACCGCGGTGCTGTCGCTCGCCTCGATCCGCGACGGCTTCTGGGGCCTCGACCCGCAAGCCGCGAGCCGTATGGTGCGGATCTGCGCCGAATACGGCGCCAAGCTGATCAGCGACCATCCCGGCCGCTTCGGCCTGTTCGCGCCGCTCAACATGCTCGATATCGATCTCTGCCTGCAGGAGGTCGAGCATGCGCTTGACCAGCTCCATGCCGACGGCATCGGCGTGCAATCGAGCTACAACGACAAATACCCCGGCGACCCGATGTACAAGCCGCTGTGGCAAGAGCTCAACCGCCGCAAAGCGGTGGTCTATTTCCATGGACCGGTGCCAGGCTGCTGCGGCGGCTTGAAGGTCGGGCCCGGCGTCAATCCCGCGGTCGAGGAAGTCGCCTTCGACATGACGCGCGCCGCGACCAGCCTCCTCGCCAATGGCTGCCTCGCCCGCTATCGCGACATCAAATGGGTGTTCTCCTACGGCGGCGGCACCATCCCCATGCTTGCGGGCCGCATCGCCGCTTTCTTCAAAGACGCGAAGAACCTTCACGACATCGCGCCCGACGGCGTGCTCGCCGAGCTCGGCCGGCTGCATTACGACACGGTCAACGTCACCGCCGCCGCGCCTTTCGCCGCGCTGAAGACGCTCGCCAAGCCGACGCAGATCGTCTACGGCACCGACTTCCCCTATTTCGCCAACGACCAGCTCGACACGCTCGACCAGCGCGGTCTCAGCGCCAAAGACCTCGCGGCAATCCATTCCGGCAATGCCAAGCGGCTGCTGCCGCGCCTTGCCCACGCGTAGCACTTGTCGTTCGAAGCAAAAAAAGGATTTGAGGATCATCTCATGCGCAAATTTTTGCCCTCGCTCGCGACCGTGCTCGCTCTCATTGCGGCGCCCGCTTTCGCCCAGACCAAGCTCGAGGTTTCGCATTTCCCTGGCGGCGGCACCTGGCCGATCCTCGCCGCCGATGCGCAAGGCTATTTCGCCAAGGAGAAGCTCGACATCCATCTCGATCCGATCACCAGCTCGGTGGCGCAGATCAAGGGCATGATGGACGGCACTTATCAGATCGGCCTGACCGCGCTCGACAACGTCATCGCCTATCAGGCGGGCCAGGGCGAGGTGAAGCTCGACCAGCCGCCCGATCTCTTCGCCTTCATGGGCGGCGAGGCCGGCGCGATGCATTTGATCACCACGCCCGAGATCAAGCGCGTCGAGGAGCTGAAGGGCAAGACCTTCGCCGTCGACGCCAAGAACACCGGTTTCGCCTTCATCCTCTATCGCATCGCCGCGATGCATGGCCTCAAAGCCAGCGACTACAGCGTGCTCGCAGTCGGCAGCTCGCAGAAGCGCCTCGATGCGCTGACCCAAGGCCAGGCCCAGGCGGCGCTGCTTAATCGGCCGTTCGACGCGTTCGCCGTCGCCAAAGGCCTCAACGCCCTGGTCGACACACACAAGCTCTTTCCGCATTACCAGGCGAATATCGGCAGCGCGCGCCACTCTTGGGCACGGGCGAATCGCGCGACGCTGATCGCCTTCATCCGCGCCTATGTCAAAGGCTCGCTCTGGGTGTTCGATCCGACCCACAAGGCAGCGGCGATCGATCTCCTGATCAAGAATACGCCGAATCTCACGGCCGCTCAGGCCGACGCGATCTACAAGCAGACCACCGGCAAGGGCGGCGTCGGCTCGCCGACGGCGAAGCTCGATCCCGCCGGCGTCGCGACCGTGGTGCGGCTGCGCAGCGAATACGCCGAGCCGAAGAAGAAGCTCAACCCGCGCGCTTTCTACGATCTCAGCTACTACAACGCGGCCCTGAAGTGACGCCGGAGCAAAGGCGTTCACTACGATTCTGATTTCCGCGGAAGCTTCGCGCTTAGCCGAGCCAGAACATTGTCCTTCGTAATCCTACCTAGAGCGTTTCATATTTTGACTGAAGCGTATCCGGCGTTGGCGAAGTAGTTGGCACACTCGTTGGGCTGGATGGTCGTGATGAGATGTCCGATGTGTCGCCAGGTATCATCGATGGTTCGCTTCTGAGCGAGCCGCATC
>DASYAL010000034.1:0-6402 GCA_036501365.1 Allostellaceae bacterium
TGTTTCTTGTCGGCCATGGATGCTGCCCCTTTCGTTTTGTTCCTTTTAGGGCATCTCATCGCGGCCATCCACCGCGGGGCGGAGTCGGCCGGACAGCCTCCGGCGTCAATGCACCATGGTGGAGGGCAGCCAGAGCGACAGCACAGGGAACAGCACCAGCATCGCCAGCATGACGACATCGGCGGCGACGAAAGGCAGAACGCCGCGGAACGCCGTCCACATCGGCACGTCGCCGCCTTGAATCCCTTTCAAGATAAAGACATTCATGCCGAAGGGCGGGGTGATGAGGCCGGTCTCGATGACGAAGACGTTGATGATGCCCCACCAGATGAGGTCGTAGCCCATATTGGTGATGAGCGGCGTGACGATCGGGATCGTGATCACCATCACCGAGAAGGAATCCATGATGCAGCCGAGGAAGACATAGATGAAGAGGATCACGGCGATCACGCCGAGCGGGCCGAGATGGAGTCCGGTCGCGACCAGGCCGAGCAGGTCGGGCAGGCCCGAAATGCCGGCGAAAAACGAGAATGTCACCGCGCCGAAGATCAGGAGATAGATCATCGCCGTGGTGCGGGTGACCTCGGCCATTACGTTCCACAGCGCGCCGCCGCCGAGCTTGCCGCGGAACAGGGCGAAGAGGAACGTGCCCATGGCGCCGACCGCCGCCGCTTCGTTGACCGTGAAGATGCCGCCATAAAGCCCGCCGATGATGAGGGCGAACAGCAAGAGCACGCCCCAGGCCTTGCGAATGGCCCGGATGATCTCGTCGAGCTTGGCGCGCTGATGCGCGGCGGGCGCCGCATCCGGCACTAGGCGCACATAGATCATGATCGTCGCCATATAAAGCGCGACGGTGATCGTCGCGGGGATGACGGCGGCAATGAACAGCTGGCCGATCGATTGCTCGGTCAGGATCGCATAGAGGATGATCGGCGTCGATGGCGGCACCAGCTGGCCGAGCGTTCCGCCTGCCGCGACGCAGCCGGTGGCAAGGCCGGGCGAATAGCCGCGCGCGCGCATCTCCGGCAGGGCGACATTGCCGACCGTTGCCGCGGTCGCGACCGACGAGCCGGTCAGCGCGCCGAAGCCGGCGCAGCCGCCGATCGTCGCCAGCGCCAAGCCGCCGCGCAGATGGCTGAGCAGCACATGCGCCAGCTCGTAGATGTCGGAGGAGAGCCCGGCGCGCGTCGCAAAGCTACCCATGATGAGGAAGAGCGGCAGCACCGAGAGATCGACATCGGTGAGGTAGCCGCTCGCTGTCGTCGCGAGCACGTTGAGCGCGGGACCGAAGCCGGTCAGCAGCACGGCGCCGGCGACGCCGACCAGTCCCATCGCCGCGGCGACCGGGACCAGCGCCAGCGACAGCCCCCACATGACCAGGAACAGCAGCACCGCCAGGGTGCGCGGCGAGTCTTGTGCGACCGGCGCGAGCGCCGAAACGGCGTAGGCGAGGATGCCGGTGATGGCGAGGGCGACGACGAAAGCGCCGATCACCGGCAATGCGACCGAGAGCGCCGCCGTCGGATGGTGCGCCGCTGCGCGCGCCATGTTGCGCACGTCGACCGTGCAAACGATCGCCTGCGCGGCCGCTGCCAGGCCGAGGAAAACCGCCACGATCCAGATGAAGGGGGCGATCGGCCAGGCGAGATAGATCGTCGTTTGGCCTTGCGCGTTCAGGTCGCGGGCATAGACCCCGAGCTGCCAGGCGAGAAGGCCATAGAAAAGCAGCAGCGCAAAGGCACCGAAGAGCTCGCAACGCGCTGCCCGGCGCGGGCCGAGGCGCTGGGTCAGGATGTCGATCGCGAGATTGCCGCGGCTTGCCGCACAGAAGGGAAAGGTCGCCGCGACCGCGGCAGCGATGCCCATCTCGACGATCTCGTCGTAGCCGGTGATCGGCCGATTGAAGAGCCAGCGCGAGAGCACGCCCAGCAGCGTGCCGAGTGCGATCAGCAGCACGATGATCACGCCAAGCGACGCGATGCGCCGCGCCGCGACAATCGCGAACTGCTGGACGAGATCGAGATAATCGGTCCCGCGGATCGGCGCCGCGACGGTCGCGGCCGAGTGGATGAGCGGTTCTTCCATCGTCTACATATCTCCCTCTCCGCGCTTCAGCGCGTCGATGCAAGCTTCTCGATTTCGTCGCGGTAGGCGGCGAGCACCTTGGCGCCGTCCGGCGTGCGCTTGATCCAATCGTCGACGATCGGCTCCACGCGCGCTTTCCAGATCGTTTCCTGCGCCGGCGACAGCTTGGCCACGCTCTGGCCTGCCATGCCGGTGACGAGCTGGGCTTCCTCGCGCCCGGCGGCGACGTTGTTGGCGCCGAGCTTGCGCGAGAAGGATTCGCCCGAATATTTGTCGATGGCCGCCTTCGCTTTCGCCGACAGCGCCGCATAAGCCGCTTCGTTCATGATCACATAGGCCGGGGCCTCGCCCAGCGACAGCTCGAGATGATCCTTCGTGACTTCCTGCAACTTGAAGGTCTTGATCGCGGTCCAGCCAATGAAAATCCCGTCGACCGTGCCGCGGCTCATCGCCTGATAGAGCTCGGTTGTCGTCAACGTCACCGGCGAGGCGCCGAGCGCCACGGTCATGTCGCCGAGAATGCGCGATTCGACCGCGAGCTTCAGACCCCTCAGGTCGTCGATGGTCGCAACCGGCTTGTTGGTGTCGAGCGCCGAGCTCTCGAAATTGAACAGTGCCAGCACCTTGACCTTGTCGAATTCGTGTCCGAACAGGCCTTTCTCATAGAGCCGCCACAGCGCGACACTCGAAATCTCGGCATCGTTGCTGAGGAAAGGGAGCTCCGCCACCTGCACCAGCGGGAACTGGCTGGTGATCGCGCCGAAGGTCGCGAAGGCGATTTGCGCGACCCCGGCGAGCGTCCGCTCGTAGATGTCACGGATCGTGCCGAGTGTCGGCCCGGCATAGAGCGTGATCTTGAGCGTGCCGTCCGAGGCCTCGTTCACCGCCTTGAGCCATGGCGTCATGCCCTTGGTGTTGACGTAGGAACTGACCGATCCGGGATAGCCGAATTTGAGCTGCACGGGTTCGGCCGCCCGCGCGCTCCGGGCCGGTGCGGCGAGGAGCATCGCGAGCGCGCCGAGCGCCAGCGCACGCTTCATCGGCGTGGCCGCTCCCGCCGGCTTTCGGCGCTTGCCGATCGACGATCGCGCATCGCCAGCCTCTTCAGTTGGTCGCGGCGATCTTCTGGATCTCGGCACGGTAGGCGGCGAGCACCTTGGCGCCGTCGGGCGTCGGCTTGACCCAGGCATCGATCACCGGCTGGATGCGCGCCTCCCACACTGCATATTGCGCCGGCGACAGCTTGGTCACGCTCTGGCCCGGCTGCGCGGCGACGGTCTTGGCTTCGCCCGCTCCGGCCACTTCGTTCGCCATGCCGAGCTTTTGCGAGAAGGATTCGCCCGAATATTTATCGATGGCCGCTTTCGCCTTCGCCGGCAGGCTTGCATAGGTCGCTTTGTTCATGAAGACGAAAGCCGGCGCCTCGCCGAGCGGCGCGTCGAGATGGTACTTGGTCACCTCAGCGAGGCGAAAGGTCCTGACCGCGGTCCAGGCGATGTCGGCCCCGTCGGCAACGCCGCGGCTGATCCCTTCATAGGTCTCGGGCGGCGTCAGCGTGACCGGCGAGGCGCCGAGCGCCTGCATCACATCGGCGGCGGTGCGCGAGGAGACGGCGATCTTCATCCCCTTGAGGTCGTCGAGCGTCGCGATCGGCTTGTGGGTGTTGAGCACCGCGCTCGGGAAGTTGAACAGCGCTAATACCTTGACGTTGCGATATTCGGGTGCGAGCAGCCCGCTGGCGTAAACGCGCCACAGCGCCACGCTCGACACCGTGGCGTTGGGGCTGAGGAACGGCAGGTCCGCGACCTGAGTGCGCGGGAACTGGCCGGCATAGGGACCGAAGATCCCGAAGGAGATCTGCGAGACGCCGCTCAGCGTGCGCTCGTAGACGTTGCGCACGCTGGCAAGCGTCTCGCCGGCGAACAGCTTGATCTTGAGCGTGCCTCCGGAGGCCTTCTCGACCGCGTCGATCCACGGCGCCATGCCGTCGGTGTTGACGTAGGAGGTGATCGGCGCCGGAAAGCCGAACTTCAATGTCACCGCATCTTCGGCGCTCGCGACCGCGGGCGCCGCGGCAACGGCGACAGCGGCAAGGGTGATGAAAAGGGCGCGACGGATCGCTCCGTTCTTCATGGCCGGTCTCCCTGTTCAACAATTCACACCGGAAGCCCGCGCGTTGTTTGGCGATGCTTCCGGCCCGCGCCCATCGTCGGCCTCGTGGCTCTGTCCGATATGCGCCCAATCATTAGCCGATCATGCGCGCGGCCTGTCAACCTTTTGCGCGCGCCGCTCAGGGCGTGGTCGGCGCTTTCTTGATCTCCTCGCGATAGGCGGCGAGCAACCGTGCGCCGTCGGGCGCGGTCTTCTCGAAGCTCTCGACGACCGAGTGGATGCGCTTCTCCCAAAGCGGATACTGCTCGGCGGAGAGCTTCGTCACGCTCTGGCCGGGAAGCGAGGCGACGTATTTGGCCTCCTCGCGATTGGCGTTCTCGTCGGCGATGCCGAGACGATCGGAGAATGCCTCGCCCGAATATTTGTCGATCGCCGCCTTCGCCTTCGGCGGCAGGGCGGCATAGGCCGTTTTGTTCATGAACACGAAGGCGGGCGCAGCGCCGAGCGGTAACGACAGATGCTGCTTCGTCACTTCCTCGAGCTTGAAGGTTTTGACCGCGGTCCAGCCGACGAGAATGCCGTCGACCACGCCGCGGCTCATGCCCTGGTAGAGCTCGGTCGGGGTCAACGTCACCGGCGAGCCGCCCATCGCAACTGCGATATCGCCGAGCGTGCGCGACGACACCGCGAGCTTCATGCCGACGACACCGTCGAGCGTCTTGACCGATTTGTTCGAATTGAGGATCGAGCCGGGAAAGGTGAAGAGCGCCAGGACCTTGACCTTGTCGTATTCGGGATTGAGCAGGCCCTTTGCATAGAGACGCCACAGCGCGACGCTCGAGGTACGCGTGTCATCGCTAATAAAAGGCAGATCGCTCACCTGTGTCCGCGGGAATTGCGAGGCGAGCGTGCCGAAGACGCCGAAGGAGATCTGCGCGACGTTCGCGAGGGTACGGTCATAGATGTCGCGGAACGTGCCGAGGGTCGGCCCCGCGAAGAGCTTGATCTGCAGCGTTCCGTCCGACGCTTTCTCGACGTCGTTGATCCACGGCGTCATCCCGTCGGTGTTGACATAGGAGCTGACCGGGGCGGGAAAGCCGAATTTCAGGGTAACAGCTTCGGCGCGCGCGAGCGCGGGCACGGCAACGAGCAGCGAAGTGACGAGTGCGCGGAGCGCAAATGCGGCTGGCATGGCGACGCCTCCCTGTCCAAAACCCTTTATTTCTTTGCGGAGCCGTGCCGATGCGCGGCTGTAGCGCCCCGGGGCTCCGTCGCGGCTCTTTTCGAGCGCGCGCCGCCAAGGTGGTAGCGACGCGCGCCGGCTGTCAACCGCTATGACGAGAGACGGCGCGCGGGTGTCAATGCATCACCCCGCCGCCATCGACGACGAGCGTCTGGCCGGTGACGAAATCGCTGTCCGGCGAAGCGAGGAAGACGCAGGCGCCGACCAGGTCTTGCGGGTCCTCCTCGCGCGCGATGGCGCGGGTCTTGGCCATGATCTCGAGCACGCCGGGGATGTCGTTGCGGCTCTTCAAGAACTCGGTCGAGGTGAGGCCCGGCGCGATGGCGTTGACGCGGATGCCGTCCTTGCCGAGCTCCGATGCCATCGAGCGCGTCATGGCGATGATCGCGCCCTTGGTCGCGACGTAATGCAGCATCATCGGCACGCCCTTGAACACCGTGCCCGACGCGATGTTGATGACCTTGCCGTAGCGTTGGCGGCGCATGATCGGCAGCGCCGCTTTGACGCAGAGATAAGTGCCGCGCACGTTGACGTCGAAAGCCTGCTCCCAATCGGCGGCGCTGATCTGGTCGAGCGGCACCGCGACATAGCGGGCGAAGACCGCGGCATTGTTGACGAGGATATGGACGCCGCCGAAAGCCGCTTCGGTCGCGCGCACCAGCGCGGCCACGGCCCGCTCGTCGCTGACGTCGCAGATGCGGCTGATCGCCTCGCCGCCGGCGTCGCGGATCGCGCGCACCACGCTCTCGGCCGGCTCGACATCGGCGATCGCGACCTTGGCGCCTGCGGCGGCAAGGCCTTGCGCATAGGCCGGACCGATCCCCGATGCCGCGCCGGTAACGATCGCGACCTTGCCGTCGAGCTTGCCCATCGTCGCTTCCTTCAATGCTTGATCGCGCCGCCATCGACCACGAGGCATTGGCCGGTGACGAAATCGCTGTCGGGCGAGGCGAAGAAGA
>DASYAL010000035.1:0-2600 GCA_036501365.1 Allostellaceae bacterium
CTCGGCGTCAAGGTCACATGCCTGCACGAAGGTACGGTGCTGGCGGAAGGCACCATCGACCAGGTCTCGTCGAACGAGCGGGTCATCGAAGTGTATTTGGGGCGCTGATCCAATGCTGAACGTCGACAACATCAGCCTCTACTACGGCGCGGCGCAGGCGTTGCGCGGCGTCTCGCTCAAGGCTGAACCGGGCAGGGTGACCTGCGTGCTCGGGCGCAACGGCGTCGGCAAGACCTCGCTGCTGCGCTCGCTGGTCGGGCAATATCCGATCGCGTCGGGCTCCATCGCGTTCGATGGCGCCGACATCACCGGCCTCAAGCCGTATGAGCGCGCGCGCAAAGGCATCGGCTTCGTGCCGCAAGGCCGCGAAATCTTTCCGCTGCTGACCGTGGAAGAAAATCTCAGGACCGGCTTTGGTTCGCTCAAGCGCGACGACCGCCACATCCCCGATGACGTGTTCTCGCTGTTTCCGATCCTCGAGACCATGCTGGGACGCCGCGGCGGCGATCTCTCCGGCGGCCAGCAGCAGCAGCTCGCCATCGGCCGCGCGCTGGTGATGCGCCCTAAGCTGCTTCTGCTTGACGAGCCGACCGAGGGCATCCAGCCCTCGATCATCAAGGACATCGGTCGCGCAATCTCCTATCTGCGCAGCCTCGGCAATATCGCCATCGTGCTGGTCGAACAATATCTCGACTTTGCCTGCGAGCTCGGCGACAATTTCGCGGTCATGGACCGGGGCGCGGTGAAATTTGCCTGCGACCGCGCGAGCCTCGATCCGGCCGAGATCAGCCGGCAGATGGCGCTTTGATTTATTTTGTGCGGCCGGAAGAAGCCGCGCTCCGAGGGGTGGATGCAGACCGAAGCTTCGAGGGCATCTGTGTTTGCGGCCAACCGCGCCCGCGGCGCGGTCGCTTTCGATGTGCGGTCGGTCGACGGTGTGACCCGCCGCGGCGCCGTGCATGAATCCGGCTCGCTGCGGGTGCGCTTTCCCTCACCGGAAGGCGAGGGACTGTCGGCTGTCTTCGTCAACACGGCAGGCGGTGTGGCCGGCGGCGATCGTTTTGATATCGACATTGCGGCCAGCGAAGGCGCGCGGGTGACGCTGACCACGGCGGCGGCGGAGAAGGTCTATCGCGCGACCGATCACGCCGCAGAGCTAAACATCGCGTTGAAGGTCGCCGACGGCGCGCATCTTTCCTGGTTGCCACAGGAAACGATCCTGTTCGATCGCGCGAAGATGTTACGCCGCATCGATATCGATCTCGCCGACGGGGCGTCACTTCTGCTGTGTGAGATCGTCGTGTTCGGCCGTTCGGCGATGGGTGAACGGATGCAGCAGGGCGCCTTTATCGATCGCTGGCGGGTGCGCCGCGGCGGCAGACTTGTTTTCGCAGAAACGGTGCGTCTCGAAGGTGATATCGGTGCGAAGCTCGCGCGGCCTGCGATTGCAAACGGCGGCGTCGCGATCGGCACGGCGCTGATCTTGCCCGGCGATGAGGCCCTGATCGAGCGCGTCAGGGAAATCGCGCCGTCGCTCAGTGGTGAGGCCGCGATCTCCGCATGGAACGGATTTGCAATGGCGCGCTTCTGTGCCCAAGATGCCGCGCGCCTGCGCGCCGACATGATGGCGGTGCTGGGCCGCGCGTCACCCGCGCCGCTGCCGCGGCTCTGGCTCAACTAGGTCGACGAAAACGAGTACTCTCATGAATCTGTCTCCCCGTGAAAAAGACAAGCTGCTGATTTCGATGGCGGCCATGGTGGCGCGGCGCCGGCTGGAGCGCGGCGTCAAGCTCAATCATCCCGAGGCGATCGCCATCATCTCCGATTTCATCGTCGAGGGCGCGCGCGACGGCCGCACCGTGGCCGACCTGATGCAGGCCGGCGCGCAGGTGCTGACCCGCGCGCAGGTGATGGACGGCATCTCCGAGATGATTCACGACATCCAGGTCGAGGCGACCTTTCCCGACGGCACCAAGCTCGTCACCGTGCATGAACCGATCCGATAGGAGAGCGACATGATTCCCGGCGAACTCTTCATCAGGGAAGGCGAGATTGAGCTTAACGCCGGCCGCAAGACCGTGACGTTGTCGGTGGCCAACACCGGCGACCGGCCGATCCAGGTCGGCTCGCACTATCATTTCTTCGAGACCAACCCGGCGCTGAAGTTCGATCGCAAAAAGGCCCGCGGCATGCGGCTCGATATCGCCGCCGGGACCGCCGTGCGCTTCGAGCCCGGCCAGACCCGCGACGTGCAGCTTGTTGCGCTGGCGGGTAAGAAGACCGTCTACGGCTTCCGCGGCGACGTGATGGGGAAATTGTGAGCTTTTTTCGTAAGATGGGCACACTGGACGGGCTCCCTCCCCCCTTGCGGGGTAGGGTGGGGAGGGGGGTATGCCGCACGTTCAAGTGAACGACGTCCAGCGTACTCGAGCCAAGCGGTTGCGCGGCACGATGACTCGCGCCGAAACGCTTTTGTGGCGCTATCTCAAGGCTCACCGTCTCGCGAATCTGGGATTTCGTCGGCAAGTGCCAATCGGCAACTACATCGCTGATTTCGTCGCTCACTCCCGCAAGCTCGTCGTCGAGCTCGATGGCGAGAG
>DASYAL010000036.1:0-1862 GCA_036501365.1 Allostellaceae bacterium
CGAGGCCGGTGACCATTTCCTGAACGATCTTGAAACCGTAGGTCATCGCGGCGGTGCAGACCTGTACAGTCCCGGCGCCGAGCGCGATGAACTCCGCCGCGTCGCGCCAGGTGGTGATGCCGCCGATGGCCGAGATCGGCAGGCCGGCGCAGACGGAATCGCGGGCGATCTCCGACACCATGGAGAGCGCGATCGGCTTGACCGCGGGGCCGCACATGCCTCCGTGCGTGCCCTTACCGTCGATGACGACGTCCGGCGTCATGCGGTCGAGATCGATGTTCATAATCGAATTGATGGTGTTGATGAGCGACACCGCATCGGCGCCGCCCGTCTTCGCAGCGCGCGCCGGCTGGCGGACGTCAGTGATGTTGGGCGTCAGCTTGACGATGACCGGCATGCGGGTGTGCGCTTTGCACCAGCGGGCGACCATCTCGACATATTCGGGCACCTGGCCGACGGCTGAGCCCATGCCGCGCTCCGACATGCCGTGCGGGCAGCCGAAATTGAGCTCGACGCCGTCGCATTCGGTCTCCTCGACGCGAGCGAGAATGTCCTCCCAGGACCTCTCGTCGCAGGGAACCATCAGCGACACGATCAGCGCGCGGTCGGCCCAAGCGCGCTTGACCTCCTTGATTTCCTGCAGGTTGATTTCGAGATCGCGGTCGGTGATCAGCTCGATGTTGTTCATCGCGATCAGCCGGCGGTCGGATCCGTGGATCGCGCCGTAGCGCGCGCCCGACACGTTGACGACCGGGGGCCCCGCTTCGCCCAGCGTCTTCCACACCACGCCGCCCCAGCCGGCGCGGAACGCGCGCTCGACATTGACCTTCCGATCGGTCGGCGGGGCGGAAGCGAGCCAGAACGGATTGGGCGATTTGACGCCGAGAAAATTGGTGCTGAGATCGGCCATGGGACCCTCGCTTTCAGACGCGCGATGCGCCGATGGCGGCCGTGATCGAGCGCGCCGCCTGCTTGCCATCTTCGACCGCGCTCACCGTCAGGTCCTTGCCGCCAAACACGCAGTCGCCGCCGGCCCACACGCCCTCAAGCGTGGTGCGGCGCTCGCAATCGACGATGATGCGGCCGTCCCTGATCTCGATCGGCGCTCCATCCAGCGCTTCCGGCGCGCCGCGCTGCCCGATGGCAAGGAACAGCATGTCGGCGTCGAGGCGAAAGGCCGAGCCAGCCAGAGCGGCCGCGCCCTCGGCGCCATTGCCGCTCTCAAAGACGACGCCGCTCAGCGTGTCGCCGCGACCCTCAAGTGCGACGGGGCGCGCCCAATAGCGGATGACGACTCCGCTCGTTTGCGCGAGCTCCCGTTCATAAGCGCTCGCCTTCATCTCATCCGGTCCGCGCCGGTAGACCATCGTCACGGTCTCGGCCCCGAGCTTCTTCGATTGTACGGCGGCGTCGATCGCGGTCATGCCGCCGCCGATCACCACAACCCGGCGGCCGACCGGCAGCGCGGAAAGATCCTTGGCCTGCCGGAGGCGCGCGATGTAGTCGACAGCGTCGATCACGTTTTCGAGTTCGGTCTCCCTCGGCAATCCGAGCTTGTTGGTCGCTCCGAGGCCCATGCCTAAGAAGACGGCGTCGTAGTCGCGCCGCAGGTCTTCGAGCTTGACGTCGCGGCCAAGCTCCTGACCACGGCGGATCTCAATCCCGCCGATCGAGAGAATGAACGCGACCTCCTTGGCGGCGAAATCGTCGACGGTCTTATAGGCGGCGATGCCATATTCGTTGAGGCCGCCCGCCTTCTCGCGCGGCTCGAAGATCGTACTGTCGACGCCGGCTCGGCTAAGTTCATGCGCGCAAGCCAACCCCGCCGGCCCCGCGCCGACGATCGCCACCCGCTTGCCGGT
>DASYAL010000037.1:0-26393 GCA_036501365.1 Allostellaceae bacterium
CCTTGCTACCCGCGCTTACGCCTGGTCATCCCCCATCGAGGGCAGCGAGAAGCGACGGTTCTTTGCCGTGCTGCATATAGGACCGATCAACTCCCCGGTCGCAGCTGTAAGGGCGGCTATCGTCGTCGAGCAAAGGGCAAAGAAATGACGGAAAAATCAAAGGAAGATGTGGTGGAACCGTCGATGGACGTAGGCATTCCCTGTCTTCCTAATTCGCTTTTATCAGATACTTTTCGTGCCCGGGGGGCTGAAGCGATAAAAATTCAAGAATCGATCATCAACTACAGCAATAAAATGTGGATGATCCGCACGGTTTCTTCGTATGGTGCATCCGTAGCGTTCGCGCTCATTAGCGCGCTACTAATAATTTGGGCGCCAGATTCTAGGACAGTTGCCGCAGACATAGTCGCTGCCGCACTGCTCTTACTGGCAGCGGGCCTTGCTGGATATACGCGCTTCGCCGCGAAATTACCCGGCGGTATGGAAATGACGGCGGCCAGCGAGCGTTCAAATTAGGGCGATTGTCCGGTACTTGACTGGATAATCCTGGCCATTATCATCTTCTTCGCCTTCGGAGGGTCAGCGTTCGCCTATGGACGCGGGTTAGTCGGCATCATGTCCAGAAATACATACATTCAAGTTTTGGATTTTCGTTTGCCCGTGCTTCCAAAAGAAGCAGAAATAACTGTGATGGGGCGCGCCGAACGTTCGGTAGAGAAAGCACCCCTGTACAATGATTTCTTTTTCGCCGTTTTTAACGGCCTCATCGACGAACGAGTCTTTGCTGCTGAAATTCAAGGTGTAAGCAGCGCCATTCCCACTGGTGGGCCATACTACAGCGCCACCTTGCCACGTAATTGTCCCTTTACACGTCGCGAGATACGCGCTGAGCCGCGTCTCCGCGACGCCCCTAAGATCATCCTCGGGCGTGATCAGAAACGCATCTACGTTATAGATAAAGCCAAGCGCGGGCTCTCGGCCGGTGTTTTGATAAGGAATAATGATCTCTGCCGGCTTGCCGATTTCAGGCTCGGCGGAAAGCGAGGCATTGGTAGGGCCGACCCAAGCGCGCTGACTTGCAATAAGATTTTCCTTTGCTGCGTCAGCCGCGCTTTTGGCGGCGCCGGCCTGATCTGCGGCGGCGGCAACCATTTTATCAGTTTGAGCAGAGGCGGCTTTCATCTCGCGCAATTGTCCACTCAGAACCACATACTGCAAAATAGCGGCGAAAAAACTAAATACGGCGGCTATCGCAATGATGATAGTTGCCCAAGAGGTGCGGTCTGCATCACGTACAAGATGTTTGTCATAGGCATTGCGATTGCCAGCGTCGGCTGCGCTTTCTTGATCTGCGCGTTGTTTCTTGCCTACAAGGCTGACAAAAATCCGCAATTTTCGCGGCTTTATTGGGCTGCTGCTGTCTCCGCCTTGGCTGCCGTCTACCTGATGGCTCACGGTTTGTTTCTTTCTCTTACGAGCACGTGGAATCCGCTCTACTCAGCAGCCTCGCACGGCCTCGCCGAAAATGTCGTCGTTCTCACGGTTGTTATACCGGAATTGGAACTCGGCGACGTAGAGCGGGAGATACTTGGGGCTGACCTTGTGGAAGGTGCCGACGACGCCGCGCTTAATCAGCGACCAGAAACCTTCAATCGTGTTCGTGTGAACCGCGCCGACAACGTACTGACCAGCGGCGTGATCGACGCGCGCGTGGGGGAACTCTTTGTGAAGCGCGTTGTAACCGCCCCATTGATCGGTACAGAGAAGGCTAACTTTCGTGGAGACTGCTTCGCGGACGAATTCGGTAAGTGTGGAGGCGCGAACGTTCTCGACGACGCGCGCAACGACGTTGCCCTTACGGCGAACAGCGCCAGCGACGATGGCCTTGCCCGATCCGCCCGTGCCGCCGCTGCCATCCCCGCGCTTGTCCTTGTGCCGATTTTTGGCTTTGCCGCCGACGAAAGTTTCATCCACTTCGACAATGCCGACCAGCTTTTGAAATTTCTCGTCCGCAAGCCCGGCGCGGATGCGATGGCACATGTAGAGCGCGGTTTCATAGGAGCCGAAGCCCAGAACGCGCTTCACTTGCAACGCGCTGACGCCCTTCTTGCTGGTGACCATCATATGAATGACGCGAAACCAATCCCGCAGCGGCTTATTCGTGTTCTCAAACACGGTGCCGGTAAGGTGGGAAAAGCGATAGCCCGAACCGGGCGCGCAGCTGTAGCACTGCCACTTGTAAGGCATTGTCGAGACCGGGTGCGTGACCTCCATTCCGCAACGCGGACAGATCACGCCGTCCGGCCAGCGACGCGCGACAAGGTAGTCGCAGCACGCATCTTCGTTAGGAAATGCGGCCTCCCACTCCTTGGCCGTCATCTGGTGAATTTGCTTCTTACTTTTGGCCACTGGCCGTCTCCCTCGATTATGGAGAAAGCCTAACATGCCCAAAGCTACCAGTCAAGTGCCAGATAATCGCCCAAATTAGGACACTACCCATCGTCGAAATCGTTCGCCCCCTTAAGCGGGCGGAGAGGGTTATGGCAGCATCGGAGGTGAAGCATGGTCGAATCAACGACCACCGTCGGCATCGTCGGGCTCGGCATCATGGGCGGCGCGATCGCGCGCAATCTTCTCGCGGCCGGCATGCAAGTGCGCGGCTACGACATCGACGCGGCGCGCTTCGACGCGCTGAGGGCGAATGGCGTCGCGACAAAATCGGCGGGCGAGGCGGCGCAAGGCGCCGACGTCGTGCTGACCAGCCTGCCGAGCATCAAGGCGCTCGATGCGACGGTGACCAGCCTGCGCGCGGCAAGAGCTCGCGGCCTTGTCGTCGCCGAGCTCAGCACCTTGCCGATCGAGGCGAAAGAAAAAGCCCGCGCCGCGCTTGCTTCGGGCGGCATCGTCCTGCTCGATTGCCCCTTGAGCGGCACCGGCGCGCAGGCGGTGACGCGCGATCTCGCGGTCTATGCCAGCGGCGAGCGCCAGGCCTACGACCGCGCCGCCCCGGTGTTCCGTGGCTTTGCGCGGGCGACACATTACCTCGGCGCTTTCGGCAACGGCAGCAAGATGAAATTCGTCGCCAATCTGCTGGTCGCCGTGCACAACGTCGCCAGCGCCGAGGCGATGGTGCTCGGCATGAAGGCGGGGCTTGATCCCGACACGATCGTCAAGGTCGTCGCCTCGGGCGCCGGCACCTCGCGCGTCTTCGAGCTGCGCGCGCCGCTGATGGCGAAGAGCGACTACGCGCCGACGATGAAGATCGATATCTGGCAGAAGGACATGGCGATCATCGCCGATTTCGCCAAAAGCCTCGGCGTGCCGGTCCCGACCTTTGCCGCGAGCGCGCCGGTTTATGACGCGGCGCGGGCGGCGGGCTTCGGCGCCGAGGACACCGCCGCGGTGGCGAAAGTGCTTGCCGCGCGCGCGAGCAAATAAGCGAGCGTCCGGTGACGACGATTTTGCCGGGCCGCTCATGGAATGCGTCGTTGCTGGGCGCGGTCCTCGTCCTGGCGCTGCGCTGGCAGCCAGCCGTCGCCGACGACGCGATCAAGATCGGCGTCGTCAAGAACTCGGTCTACGGCCCGTTTTTCGTCGCCGAGAGCCGCGGCTATTTCACCGACGAAAAGCTCGCCGCCGAACTGGTTTATTTCGACTCAACCTTGACGATGGGTCCAGCCGTCGCCTCCGGCTCGATCGATTTCGCCGGCGGCAATGCGAGCGCGGCGATCTACAATCTCGGCGCCCACGGCGCCGTGCGCGTCATCGCCGGCTTTGCCGAAGATGCGCCGGGCTTCCAACTCTTCGCCTTCGTCGCCTCGAACCGCGCCTATCAGGCGGGGCTCAAGAGCTTCGCGGCATTGCCGGGCCATTCGGTCGCGATCCAAACGCGCGGCGGGGCGGCCGGCTATACGCTGAACCTGATCGAGGCGAAGTACCATCTCGATCCGTCGAGCGTGCGCGAGCTGTCGCTGCAATCGAATTCGAACATGATCTCGGCGGTGACGGGCGGCACGGCGGATTCCTTTATCGGCCCGGCGACGCCGATCATGCCAGTCGTCAAGCGCGGCGGCGCCAAGCTCATTGGCTTCACCGGCGACGAGGTGCAGTGGCAGTTGGGGACGATCTACACGGCCAAGAAGACGGCGGACGAGCGGCACGACGTCGTCGCGCGCTTCCTCGCCGCCTATCGCAAAGGGGTCCACGATTACGACGATGCGTTCGTCGATGCGGGCGGCACGCGCCGCGACAGCGCGGACGCGCCGGCGATCCTCGAGATTCTCTCCAAACATCTCGGTCAGACGCCCGCGGCGCTGAAGCCGGCGCTTGGCTACGTCAATGCCGAGGGACGCCTCGACGTGACCGACATCCGGCGTCAGATCGCCTGGTACAAGAGCCAGGGCATGATCAAGCCGGATGCCGATGCGCAAGCGACGATCGACCAGCGCTACGTGCTGTCGCTGCCGGAGAAATGATCGACGGCGCGGCTTGACCGGCGGCGCGCGCGGGCCCATATACGCTTGTTGAACGCTAAAAGCGTTTTGAGGCGAGAAAGGCCGGCGCAAAACTGATAATTCCCAAACAAAGCCAATTTTCTCAGGCGAATCAAAGGCCCGGCCGTTTGGCTTGCGTCTCAGCGCTGGAGAAACGCCTCGATGGCCGCGACCGGCCCGGCCTCTTTGCGGTCGGCGACGTCGCGCGCGATCTCGTCATAGAGCCGTGCCGCGCCGGCGAGCATCTGGCTGGCGCCGGGATCGGCGGCGAGAAATTTCGCCATCTCCTCCATCTCGGCGACCCAGCGATAGGCCTTGGGGAACATGCGCGGCATCTGCTTCGAGGTATAGCCGAGCACCTCGGGCAGGCTGTCGCCGAGCGCCGCGCGCACCGTCGGCGCGACGTTGTTGCGCATCGCGCCGAGCATCATCGCCGCGCCGATCGCTTGCGTGCCCTTGGTGAGGCAGGCATAGCCCATCTTCACCGCGGAGGCTTCGCCGACGCCGCCTTCGACGACGCGGATATCGAGACCGTAATCCTTGAGCGCGAGGCTCGCGCGTGCGCCCGGCCCCGAGGCATAGAGCCGCGGCCCGCCGGCGCCCGAGGGCGAAGGCGGCGCGCCGAGGATGCCCATATCGGCGAAGGCGCAGCCGCTTGGCGCGATCGCCGCCGCGACCTCGCGCACGGTCGCCGGCGCGAGCGCGTTGCAATCGGCGAAGATCGGCTTCTTGTCGAGCCGCGCCAGCGTCGGCGCCATCCGCTCGGCGAAAGCCTTGGCCTCGCCCGGCGGCACGATCGAGAGCACGAAATCGGCGCCGGTGACGAGGGCGAGATCGTCGTCGACCGCGACCATGCCGGCTTCGCGCGCGCGTATCCGGCTCGCCTCGCTGCGGCCCTTGAGCGAGGTGCGCACTGCCGCGCCGCGGGCATGCAGCCGTTGCCCAACACCCGCACCCATCTCGCCTTGCGCCACCACCACGATCGCCAATGCCATGCTCGCCTCGCTCGCCGTCGCTGCCGCTCGCTGGCCTAAGCCAAGCCCCGTCGCTACACTCCGTCAAGCCTCGAGACGAGAGGAGATTCCGCCATGTGGTCGTTGATGTCGCGCAAGAAGCTCGAATTGCCGAGCCGTGAGGACGCGCTGCCGGGACGGCAGCAGAAGATGCCGGTCGCGAAGACGCATTTCGTCAACGGCCATCCGCTCGAGCCGCCGTTTCCCAGCGGTCTCGCCAACGTCATCGTCGCCATGGGCTGCTTCTGGGGCGCGGAGCGCGTTTTCTGGCAATTGCCCGGCGTCTACACCACCGCGGTCGGCTATGCCGGCGGCTACACACCGAACCCGACCTACGAGGAAGTCTGCTCCGGCCGCACCGGCCATACCGAGGTTGTGCTCGTGGTCCATGATCCGAAGAAGGTGAGCTTCGCGACCATCCTCAAGACCTTCTGGGAAAGCCACGATCCGACCCAAGGCATGCGCCAGGGCAACGACGTCGGCACGCAATACCGCTCGGCGATCTATTGCTCGACGCCGGAGCAGAAAAAGGAAGCCGAGGAATCGAAAGCCGCTTACGAAGCGGCGCTCGCGCAAAGCGGCCACGGCGCGATCACCACCGAGATCGCCGACGCGCCGCCTTTCTATTATGCCGAGGATTATCACCAGCAATATCTCGCCAAGAATCCCGGCGGCTATTGCGGCCTCGGCGGCACCGGCGTGAGCTGCCCGATCGGCCTCGGCGTGACGCCCGCCGCGTCGTGATCTAGGCGACGATCTTTTCGGCGCGCAGCGTCGCGATCGTCGCGCCGTCATAACCAAGGCTCGCGAGGATCGCGTCGGTATGCTCGCCGCGCTCCGGCGTCGCCGTCCGGAGCGATGACGGCGTGCGCGAGAGAAACATCGGCTGACCGACCAGCTCGATGCGGCCGAGCGCCGGATGATCGACGCCTTGCGCCATCTTCAGATGCTTGACCTGCGGATCGGCGAAGACCTCGTTCATTTTGTAGATCGGGCCGCAGGGCACGCCGGCCTCATTCAAGGCCTCGACCCAGTCGGCGGAGGTCCGGGACGCGGTCCGCTCGTCGATCAGCGCGTTGAGCGCGTCGCGGTTCTGGCGCCGCACCTTGAAATTCGCAAAGCGCGGATCGGTCGCGAGCTCGGGCGCGCCGAGCGCGTTGCAGAGCTTCGCATAGATCGGATTGCTCGAGGCGGCGATGTTGATGTGGCCGTCCTTGGTACGAAAGACCGCGGCCGGGATGTTGGTCGGATGGTTGTTGCCCGCTTGGCCCGGCACGTCATGCGACATCGTCCAGCGCGAGCCCTGGAAATCGAGCATCGCGATCATCGCTGTCAGCAGCGAGGAATGCACCCATTGGCCTTCGCCCGATTCCTCGCGTTCCAAGAGTGCGATGAAGATGCCCTGCGCGGCGAAGATGCCGGCGCAGAGATCGGCGATCGGAATCCCGGCGCGCACCGGCCCTTGGCCCGGCAAGCCGGTGATCGCCATCAGCCCGCCCATGCCTTGCGCGATCGGATCGAAGCCCGGCCGGTTGCGATAGGGGCCGTCCTGGCCGAAGCCCGAGATGCTTGCATAAACGAGGCGCTTGTTGACGGCACGCAGCGTCTCGTAATCGATGCCGAGGCGGAACTTCACGTCGGGCCGATAATTCTCGACCAACACATCCGCGTCCTTCGCCAGCGCCTTGAGGATCGCGACGCCTTCGGGCTTCTTCAGATCGACGGCGATGCTGCGCTTGTTGCGGTGCAGATTCTGGAAGTCGGAACCGTGACGGTCGCCGGCGAAACCGTCGTCCTCCGGATTCTCGACCTTGATGCAATCGGCGCCCCAATCGGCGAGCTGGCGCACGCAAGTCGGGCCGGCGCGCACGCGTGTCAGATCGATGACCTTGAAACGCGACAGAGGAAGCTTGCTCATGCGACGCGCCCGCTATGGTAAAGCCGAAGCCAAGGCAACCTAGCAGGGCAGGCGAGCGATGAAAAATGCCACGCCGCACCGTCGGGTGCGGCTTTGTTGCAGTTGCACAAGCGTTGCTCGCGGCTTGACCCGTGCGCCACCTGCCGGCAATCTTCCCTCGCCTCGTCAAGCGATTCAGAATAGGATCGCCCGGGAGAGAAAAACGCGTTAATGGACGTTCACCGCTTCATCCTCGAACATGGGACGTGGTCGTATCTGATCGCGTTCGCTTGGACCTTCTTCGAGGGCGAAACCTTCGTTCTTTTCGCGGGCTTCGCCGCCTCGCAAGGCTTACTTGCCTGGCCGCTGCTGTTCATCGCCTCCTGGCTCGGCAGCTTCACCGGCGACCAGACCTATTTCTGGATCGGCCGCCATTTCGGCGTCGGACTTTTGGCGCGCCAGCCGCTCTGGCAAGAGCGCGTCGACCGGGCGCTGGTCTGGATCCGCCGCTTCGATGCCTGGTTCATCCTGACCTTTCGTTTTATTTACGGTATCCGCAACTTTTCGTCCTTCGCTTTGGGCATCAGCCGCGTCAACTGGAAGCGGTTCATGACCTTCAACTTCATCGCGGCCGGGCTTTGGGCCGCGATTTTCGTCGGTGCCGGCTACCTCTGCGGGCACGCTTTTGGACGTCTCCTCGGCGAGATTGCCGAACGTTTCAGCGAGGCAATGCTGATCGTCTTCGCGCTCTTGCTGATCGTCGGCCATTTCGTCCATCGTTTGCACCGGCGGCGCCGCCGAAAGATGGCGACGGTCGCGCTTCCCCCAGGTTAAGGACAATGCATGTGATGAAAGCCGGCGTTATCGCCGTGATGCTTGCTGGTACTGTTTCCGCCGCCCAAGCCGCGACCTGCTATCGCGCCAACGAGATCGAAGCCGATCAAGCGGTGCGCTTCCAAACTCAACTGATGGTGCTGAGCGATTCTTGCGGCAGCACGTCCTACACCCAGTTCACGCACCGCAATGCGGCCACTCTGGCCGCCTATCAGGAGACCATGATCGGCTATTTCCGCCGTATCAGCGCGCGCGGCGCCGACACCGCTTTCGACAAGTTCATCACCGCGCTCGCCAACAAGACAGCGCTCGATGTCGGCAAGGAGCCGATCGCCTCGGTGTGCACGCGCTCAGCCGACTTTCTCACCAAGGCCGGCGCTTTCGGCAAAGAGGATTTCATCCACTACGTTTCCGAGCAGGCCGCCGCCCAGCGCGGCGGCTATCCGAGCTGCAAGAACTAGCGGCCGCTCAGAGCGGCATCACGCGCCAGCGCTCGGCATGGAGCGCCGCCGCGATCATGCGCCGCGCGAGATTCTCGGGACCGAGTGCGCGCAGGCCGAAGCCGAATTGCGGCGACACGCTGGCGCCGACCAGCGCCAATTTTGCGGCATCGGCGGCATTCAAGACCGGCCCGAGATAGCGCGCGGTGTCGAAACGCGTGACGATCATTCGCCCGATGCCGAGAGCGCTCGCCGTCTTGGCGAGCGAGATCGCCTCGGCGTTCGCCATCTCGGCGGACATGACCAGCATGCCGGCGGTGCCGGCGGCGCTCGCGAATTCCTGGAGGCGGTTGCGCCCGAGCGGCGACTGGCCGCCGGCATCGACGATCACCTTGCGTCCGGCGGCGCTTGCGATCGCGCGAACAAGAGCCGCCGCGTCGGGGGCGACCGTCAAGGGCAGGTCGAGCGCCTCGAGCTGCTCGGCGAGCCGCGCGGTCTTGTCCTGGTCCTGCGCGCCGGCGCTGATCACCAGCACCTCGCTTTGCTCGAATGGCGCCGCGAGTTTGGCGGCGAGCGTGCTGACGCCAGCGCCGGGCATGCCGCAAAGCAGGAGTGGCGCTTGCCGCGCCTCATTGAGCGCGAAGAAGTCGAATTGCGCACCGAGCGCGATCGCCAGGCGATCGACGGCGCGCGCGGTGTGCTGGGGTGCGCTCGCCAGCTTGACGAGCCGCTGGACCAAAGCATTGCCGAGACTGTGGCTGCGCAACGCGTCGGGCAGCAGCGTGTCATCGTCGCTCGGCAAGTCGATGGCGGGCGCCGCTTCGGACACGAGGCTCGCCGTCTCCGGCGCGGCCGCGGCTTCGTCGAGGTTGCTCGTCTCGCCGCCGATCTTTTCGGCGGGCTGCGTCGAATCGCGGCGTACTGCCATCCCGTCTTCTTCCCTTTTGGGGCTTCGAGTGTGACGAGAAAGGGTTAACAATTCATGGCTGGGCGGCGCGCCGGCCAAGCACACGGCGCTTGCTCTAAACCTCCCTTGCTCTATGACCGGGCGGTGGCAACCTTCATCGCCGTGCCGGCACGGCCGATCCTCTAATGCTCCCGATCCTCGATCCCGGCGGCGCGCTGGGCGCGCTCGGCGCGTTCTTCTCGGTCGTCATCATCGATGTGGTGCTGGCGGGCGACAATGCCGTCGTCGTCGGCCTTGCGGCGGCGCGGCTCGATCCCAGCCAGCGGCGCCGCGCGATTGTCTGGGGCATCCTGATTGCGACCGTGCTGCGCATCGGTTTGGCGACGATCGCGCTGCAGTTGCTCGCGATCATCGGCCTGACTCTCGCTGGCGGGATCCTGCTGCTCTGGGTCGCCTGGAAGCTCTATCGCGATCTGGCGGCAGGTCACGGCGTCGCGACGCTCGACGGGCAGTCCGCGCCGAGCGGCTTTCGCCAGGCCCTGTTGCGCATCGTGCTGGCCGATCTCTCGATGTCGCTCGATAACGTCCTCGCGGTCGCCGGCACGGCCCGCGGCCATTTCTGGGTGCTGGCGGGCGGCCTCACCCTGTCGGTCGCACTGATGGGCGTCGCCTCGGAGCTCACTGGCAGGCTGATCGCGCGGCATCGCTGGATCGCCTGGATCGGCCTTGCGATCGTCGCCTTCGTCGCGTTGCGGATGATCTATGAAGGCTCGACCGAAGTGGCAAGTCGGCTTTCCGGCTTGGGGCTGTCGAGGAACTGGGTGTTGTAGAGGCCGGCGAACACGCCGCCCAGCCGCAGCAATTCATCGAAGCTGCCGCTTTCGGCGATCCTGCCGTCGCGCAGCACCAGGATCAGGTCGGCGCGGCGCACCGTCGAGAGGCGATGGGCGATGATGAAGGTGGTATGGCCGGCGGTCAGGCGGTTGATGCCTTCCATCACCATCGCCTCGGTCTCGACATCGAGCGCGGAAGTCGGCTCGTCGAGAATGAGGATCGGCGCGTTGCGCAAGATCGCGCGCGCGATGGTCAGGCGCTGCTTCTCGCCTTCCGACAAGGTTGCGTTGTCGCCGAGAACGGTATCGTAGCCCTGCGGCAAGCTCTCGATCAGCCTGTTGATGCGCGCGAGCCGCGCCGCGCTTTCGATCTCGTCGTCGCGCGCCTCGGGCCGGCCGTAGGCGATGTTGTCGCGCACCGACATCGGGAACACCAAGGGCGGCTGCAGCACCATCGCGATCTGCTGGCGGAGCGCATTGAGCTTGTAGTCGCGCAGATCGACGCCGTCGATCAGCACCGTGCCGGCGCTGGGATCGAAGAAACGCGGCAGCAGACCCATCAGCGTCGATTTGCCCGCGCCGGTCGGACCGACCAGCGCGACCTTCATGCCTCGTGTCACCTTGACGCTGATGCCATCGAGCACCGGCATCTCCTCGCGATAGCGAAAATGGACGTCGCGCCACTCGACCTCGCCGCGCGCGCCGCCTTCTGGGAAACCGCGCGTGCCGTCCTTGAGATCGGGCTCGGTGTCGAGCACCTCGAAAGAACGCCGCGCGCCGATCCGCGCGCCGGCGATGAGGCCCCAGCTCTGGGTGATCTGGTTCACCGGGTTGTAGAGCTGCGCGAGATAGGAGGTGAAAACGATGAGTTCGCCGATGGTGATCGTATGGCTGAGCACCGAGCGCGCGCCGACATAGATGACGAGCGCCGTGCCGGCGGCGGTGACGCAACCGACCATGCCGGAATAGAGCGTCTGCCAGCTATAGAGCCGCAGCGTCGCGTTGAGGCTGGCGCGGCTCGCAGTCATGAAGCGGCGATATTCTTCTTCCTCCTTGGTGAAGGCCTGGACCACCTTGATCGAGCTCATCGCCCAATGGACGAGGGTATAGACGTAGCTGTCGCGGTCGCGCATCTCGGTCGCGACCGCGACGATCTTTTTGTTGAAGATCGCGATCAGCACGAAGAGCGCCGGCACGATGATCAAGGAGACGAGCGTCAGCGTCGGGTCGAGCGGGATCATCACCAACAACATCCCGCCCAGAAGCACCACGGCCGAGACGATCGGCAGCAGGCCGTTCATCATCACCGTCTGCACGGCGAAGCTGTCCGAGGTGATGCGGTACATCAGGTCGCCGACTTTTTGCCGGCTGTGGAAGGCGAGGGACAGTCGCTGCAGATGCGCATAGAGCGCGCCGCGCAGATCGTTCACCATGCCCTGGCCGATGGCGATGGTCGTGACGTTGTGCAGCCAGGTCAGGGCGGCGCTGCCGAGGAAGATCGCGACCAGGCCGAGCGAGGCCGCGAGCAGCAGATCGAGCGGTCCGAGCTGCGAGAGCAGCGGGATGCTCGATTGCTTGCCGCCGAGCACGTCATCGATGACGAGCTGCATCGGCCAAGGCTTCAGCAGCTCGAAGCCCGCGACGAGGAAGATCTGGAGGAACGCCCAGCCGATACGCCATTTATAGGGACGAAGATAGGGCAGCAGCTTCCAGAGGAGGCTGTTCATATCAGCCCGATTTCACCGGCGTCAGGTGCTGGCGCTGCGCGACGGTGTCGATGATGCGGTGCATGAGCCGGCCGAACTCCACCGTGCGATAGCCGATGAGCGCCGCATGCGCGAGGCCGAGCACGCCGACGATTGCCGCCCAGGTCGGCGCGTTGAGGATCAGCGCCGCCGCTGTCAGGACGGCGTAGCCGCGCAGCACGAAAGCGGAGAACCGCGACACGCGGATCGCGCAGCGCACGCGCAGCAGCCGCTTCTCGCCGCCGTGGTTCTCGGCGCAGATCAGGACATAGGCGCGGCTCCAGAGGCCGCGCGCGATCTTCAAATCCCAGTTGTCCCAGCCCTGATCGATCTGGATGAAGTATTTTTGCGGCGTCAGGAAGCGCATCAACTCGCCGATCAGCGTTTCTTTCTCGTCGCTCTTCTCGCTCCAGTAGGAGAGATAAAGGGCGCGCTCGCGCCAGACGACGCGCGGCGCCTCGCTGGCCGGAGCAAGGCCGCCCGCGCCGCTATCGGGCTCCTTCATCTCGCGGAAGCGCCATTTGAGCCGTTCCCAGCCCCTGACGATGGGGCCGAGATAGATCAGCAGCGCGACGAGCGCGCGCGCCTTGATGCCGCGGAAGCGCTTGTCGATCGGCGCGCGCAAGGCGCCGTTGATGCACAGCACCCAGGTAATGACCAGCGGCACCATGAAAAGCAGCACCCAGCCGCCGAGGGCGATGCCGATCAGCGCCAGCACGATCGCGACCACGTTCCATTCGAAGGTGAGTGGCAGGAACTGGGCGAGGGAAGAGGGCGGCTCGTAGAGCGTCTGGAACAGGCCGCGGCCGAAGACGCCGGAATAGATCACCGGTTGGCGCGACAAGAGCAGCGCCGCCGAGAGATCGCCGTAGATGCGGCCGAGCCATTTGGCCTGGCCGAAAAGGTTGAAGCGGATCGGGTGCTTGGAATAGACCAGCGCTTCGGCTTTGCCGTAGCCGCGCTGTTGGCCGATATAGGCCTTGACGGTGTTGCGGCGGAAATGCCAGACCACCGCCGCGGGGCTAAAGCCGATGGTATAGCCCGCATCCTGGAAGCGCCAACAGATATCGACATCATCGCCGGCGGCGCGGTAGATCGGATCGAAGCCGCCGAGCCGCAAGAGCGCGTCGCGCCGGAACGCCATGTTGCAGCCGGCGATATGCTCGGCGACGTCGTCCGACAGCAGTACGTGCGTCGGTCCGCCCGGCGACACGGCAACCGCGGCGGGCACGAGATTGTCTTCGGGCGGCGGGAAATTCGGGCCGCCGCAAGCGGCGAGATCGGCCGCTTCCATCTTGGCGACGAGATAGTTGAGCCAGTCCGGGTCGGCGACGCAGTCGCTGTCGGTATAGGCGACGATCTCGCCGGTCGCCGCCTCGGCGCCGACATTGCGCGCGACGCTCAGCCCCTTGTTTGGCTGCGAGATGATCCGGCAATAGCCGAAGCGCTCGGCGATGGCGAGGCTGCCGTCGGTCGAGCCGTCATTGACGACGATCACTTCGTAATCGGGGTAGTTGAGCTTCGCCAGCGATTCGAGGCAAGGCGCCATCGTCCGCTCGGCGTTGTAGGTACAGACGATGACCGAGACGCGCGGCGTTCGCGGCAGGCTCGGCGGGATCGGGCCCTGATAACGCGCGCGCACCGCGGTGAGCGCGGGCTTGGGATTGCGGTCGCGGTCGACCAGGCCGAAGGCCCAATCCTCGATCAGATGTCCGCCGGTGAACCATTCATCGGTCCAGGCGAAGACGCAGGCGCCGGCGACGCCCATCTCGAAAGCGGCCCCCAATTGCCAGGAGAGGATGCGCACTTGCTCGTCATTGCCCTCGCGCATTGAGTCGATACCGAATTCGGTGAGCACCAACGGCCGGTCGACGGCGAGATTGTGGAGCCGCGAGACGTAGTGGCGGAACGCGCTCTCCTGGTGGAGGTAGACGTTGAAGCATAGGAAATCGGTGAAATCGATGGTGAGGTATTCGGTCGAGGGAAAATTCGCGTAGGAGACAAGCCGCTCGGAATCGATGTCCTTCACCAGCCCGACGAGCCGCTTCAAGAAGGCGCGCACGCGGTTGGGGCCGTGCCAGCGCACCATGTCGGGCGGGATCTCGTTGCCGATGAGGAAAGCGAGGATCGCCGGATGGCGGTTCATCGAGCGCACGGTCTCGAGCACCGAGCGCTCGATATCGCGCTCGATTTCCGGACTGTCGAGGAAGGTGACATGCTGCGACCACGGCACGCCGACCAGCATCTTGAGGCCGTGATCGTCGGCGAGATCGAGCAGCCACAGCGATGGCGGCGTGAAGACGCGCACGGTGTTGATGCCGCTCTGCGCCATCAGCGCAAAATCGCGCGCGGCGATGTTCTGCTCCGGGAACTGACTGCCATGCGAGCCGACCGCGAACGGGCCGTAGGTCACGCCCTTGATGAAGAATTTTTCCTGATCGACGAAGAAGAACTTGCCCTGGACGCGGATCGGTCCGCGCTTGGTCGCGGCACGGGCGCCGTCTTGCGCCACCGTGGAATCAGGCGGCGTCAGCGGGCCGCTCCATGCGCGTCAGCGGCGGCAAAGCGCTTCTCATGCCATGCCCAAGCGGTGCCGATGATCTGGTCGAGGGCGCCGAGGGCCGGGATCCAGCCGAGCGTCGCGCGCGCGCGCGACGGATCGGCGACCAGCACCGGCGGATCGCCCGGTCGTCGCGCGCTGTCGCGGCTCGGAATCGCGCGCCCGGTGACGCGGCGCGCGGCGTCGATCGTCTCGCGCACCGAGTGGCCGTGGCCGGTGCCGAGATTGAGTGCGCAGCTCTCGCCGCCGTCTTCGAGATAGCGCAAGGCGCGGACATGTGCGTCGGCGAGGTCCTGGACATGGATGTAGTCACGGATGGCGCTGCCGTCGGGAGTCGGATAGTCGGTGCCGTAGACGTTGATCTGCGCGCGGCGGCCGGCGGCGGCATCGAGGATGAGCGGGATGAGATGCGTCTCCGGCTGATGGTCCTCGCCGATCTCGCCGTCGGGATCGGCGCCCGCCGCGTTGAAATAGCGCAACGCGACATGCCGCAGCTCATACGCGACGCCGAACCAATGCAGCGCGCGCTCGATCATAAGCTTGGTCTCTCCATAGGGATTGACCGGCCGTTGCGGCGTGTCCTCGCGGATCGGCATCGTCTCGGGCAGGCCATAGGTCGCGCAGGTCGAGGAGAAGACGATGGTCTTGACGCTGCTCGCGCGCATCGCCTCGAGCATGGCGAGCGTGTTGACGACATTGTTGTGGAAATATTTCTCGGGCTGCTCGACCGATTCGCCGACATAGGCGAAGGCCGCGAAATGCATCACGGCGGCGACGCCATGGCGGCGGATGGTCTCGGCGACGAGCGCGCGGTCGCCGATATCGCCCTGGACGAACGGGCCCCAGCGCACGGCCTCGCGGTGTCCGTAGACGAGATTGTCATAGGCCACCGGCTCGAAGCCCGCTTTGGCCAAGGCTTTGCAGGCATGGGCGCCGATATAGCCGGCCCCGCCGGTGACAAGAATGCTCTTCCCCATGGCTTTCCTAAACACGCAGAAACGCTTGTTCGACGCATAACGGGTTGCGGAAGCGATTGCTTCCCGCGATTTCTCTTAAAGCCAAGCCCCAGCCCGGGCAAGGGGGCGGCGCCGCGGCTCAGCCCCGTTTGCGGCGCGGCTTTCCGGGGACGGCTCCGGGCACGCCCGCCGCCGCCAGCGCCTTTTTCTGACGCTGCTCCAGCGCCTCCGGCGCGAAATCCTCGATCAGCTCGTGGAACAGCCGGTGCCAGTTGGTCTCGGCCTTCAGATGGGTGAAGACCGAGCCGAGGCCCAGGGCGGCGCGGTCCATGAACACGAATTCGCGCGGCGGCTTGATCCCGCCGAGGCGGCGGAGCTGGCGATGCACGTCCTCGGCCAAGTCGCGGCCGTAGATGCCTTCCTCCTCCTGCTCCTGGATGCGGCGTTTGCGATTCTCGAGCAGCGGCGCGTAGATGAAGCGCGCCCAGCGGTTGAGCACGTCGATGATCTCGTTGGTTAGGTGCCCGAAGCCCCAGCTGCGATAGGCGGCGACGGCGAGGTCGCGGTCGTCGGTGTCGAGCGCGCGGTAGAGATCGATGACGCCCTTGACGAATTTCGCCTGGAAGATGCGGATGCAGCCGAAATCGAGTAGGTTGACGCCGTTGTCGCGCCGCACGGTGTAATTGCCGAGATGCGGATCGCCGTGGATCACGCCGTAGTAGTAGAACGGCACGTACCAGGCGCGGAACATGTTGCGCGCGATCTCGTTGCGCTCGGCCAAAGAGCGCTTCACCGCCTCGAGCAGTGGCGCGCCCTCGATCCAAGTCATGGTGAGGAGCCGCGTTGTCGAGAGCGCCGGTATCGGCTCGGGGATCGTCACGCCCTTCTCGCCGGCGAGGATCAACCGGTAGAGCCGCATATGCGCGGCCTCGCGCTCGTAATCGAGTTCCTCGCGCAGCCGCTCGCCGATCTCGGCATGGATCTCGTCGGTCGTCACCGCGCGGTCGTAGCGCTCGTAGAGCGAGAGGAAGAATTTGAGCTGCGACAGATCGGCCTCGACCGCCGAGCCCATATCGGGATATTGCAGTTTGCAGGCGAGCTGCGTGCCGTCCTTGGCGACGGCGTGATGGACCTGGCCGAGCGAGGCCGCGCGCGCCGCCTCGTGCTCGAAGGTCTTGAAGCGCTGCTCCCAATTCTCGCCGAGCTCGCTCGCCATGCGCCGTTTGACGAAGGGCCAGCCCATCGCCGGCGCGTTCGATTGGAGACTCGCGAGCTCGCGCGCATATTCCTGCGGCAGCGCGTTGGGGATGGTGGCGAGGAGCTGCGCCACCTTCATCAGCGGGCCTTTGATGCCTCCCAGGGCGCGCGTCAGCTCGGCGGCGTGGCGCGGCCGGTCGATCTCGATGCCGAGATAGCGCTCGCCCGCGAGCCGCGCGGCGAGGCCGCCCATCGCGGTCGAGACCCGCGCGTAACGCCGCACGCGGCCGGGCAGGGAATCGTCGTCGGCCATCGCGCTGCCCAGCCTCAGCCCAGCTTCTCGAGCTGATCGATGAAGCCGGCGATCATCGACAGGCCCTTGTTCCAGAAGGCCGGGTCCGAAGCATCGAGGCCGAAGGGCACGAGCAGCTCCTTATGGCGCTTGGTGCCGCCGGCGCGCAGCATGTCGAGATATTTCGCGGCAAAGCCCTGTTGCGCGCCCTGATAGACCGCGTAGAGCGAATTCACCAGGCAATCGCCGAAAGCATAGGCGTAGACGTAGAACGGCGTGTGAATGAAATGCGGGATGTAGGTCCAATACCAGCGATATTCGGGCTCGAAGCGGATCGCGGGCCCGAGGCTCTCGTCCTGGACCGACATCCAGAGCTCGCCGATGCGCTCGGCCGTGAGCTCGCCCTGGCGGCGCTCGTCATGCAGCCGGCGCTCGAATTCGACGAAAGCGATCTGGCGCACCACAGTGTTGAGCATATCCTCGACCTTCGCTGCGAGCATCGCCTTGCGCCGCTTGGGATCGGTCTCGGCTTTAAGCATCGCCTGAAAGGTCAGCATTTCGCCGAACACCGAGGCGGTCTCGGCCAGAGTCAGCGGCGTGTCCGACATCAGCGCGCCTTGCGGGCCGGCGAGAACCTGATGCACGCCGTGTCCTAGCTCATGCGCCAGCGTCATCACATCGCGCGGCTTGCCGAGATAGTTGAGCAGCAGATAAGGATGGACGCTCGGCACGGTCGGATGGGCGAAGGCGCCGGGAGCCTTACCGGCTTTCACCGGCGCGTCGATCCAGCGGTTATCGAAGAAGCGCTTGCCGATCGCCGCCATGTCGGGCGAGAAGGCTGCATAGGCGCCGAGCACCGTGCTTTGCGCCTCGGGCCAGGTGAAGCTGCGCTCGTCCTCTTCGGGAAGCGGCGCGTTGCGGTCCCAATAGGGCAGGGCGTCGACGCCGAACCACTTCGCCTTGAGCTTGTAATAGCGATGCGACAGCGTCGGATAGGCGGCGCGCACCGCGGCGATCAGCGCGTCGACGACCTCGTCCTCGACGTAGTTCGACAGGTTGCGCGACGAGATCGGCCGCTTGAACCCGCGCCAGCGATCCTCGATTTCCTTGTCCTTGGCGAGGGTGTTGGTGACGAGGGCGAAGACACGCGCGTTCTCGCCGAACACCTTGCCGAGCGATTTGGCGGCTTCCTTGCGCACGGCGGCATCGGGCTCCGAGAGGAGATGCAGCGCTTCTGCATTGCTGAGCTCTTTGCCGCTGATCGGAAAGCGCAACTCGGCCATCGTCTCGTCGAAGAGCCGCGTCCAGGCCGAGCGGCCGGCGACCGATTTCTCGTGCAGCAGCTTCTCGACCTCGTCACTGAGCTGGTAGGGCCGGAAGGCGCGGGTATCGCGCAGCCAGGGCGCGTAATGCGCCAGACCGGGGTCTTTCAGCTTCGCCGCGAGGTCCGCCTCTTCAAGGCGATTGAGTTCGAGGGTGAAGAACAGCAGCGCGGTGGAGATCGCGTTGACCTTCTCCTGCATGTTCTGAAAAAACTGTCCGGTCGCGGCGTCGGTCATCTCGGTGCAATAGTCGAGATAGGCGTAGCTCATGATCCGTGACAGCGTCTCTTGCAGCCGCTCATAGCTGCGGATCGCCTCGGCGAGCGCGCTGCCCGACAACGCGGCGAGCTTGCCTTCGTAGCGCTGGCGGAAGTCGCGCGCGCCGGTCTCGCTTTCCGACAACGCCGCTTTCAGCGCGGGGCTGTCGCGGCCGGGATAGAGATCGCCCAGATCCCATTGCGGCAGCGGCCCCAGTCCGGCCGCATTCTCGCTCGCGCTCATCGGCATTCCCTCTCGGTCACCGGCAGCATATAGACCTCCGCCAAATTGACGCCAAGGGCGAGGCCCTGTATTCGCCCGGCAACGTCAGGGAGAGCGCGCGCTTGGCCGACCAGACCGCGGTGGAACGAAGCTGGCCCAATCTTGCCGCCATGTTCTTCGACCAGGCGCGGCGGCGGGGCGACCGGCCGTTCCTCTGGGCGAAGCGCGACCGCGCCTATCGGCCGATCACCTGGCGCGAGACGGCGGCGCAAGTTGAAGCGCTCGCCCGCGGCTTGCGCGCCCTCGGCCTCGTGCGCGGCGACCGCGTCGCGCTGGTCTCGGAGAACCGGCCGGAATGGGTGATCGCCGATCTCGCGATCGTCAGCGCCGGCTGCATCACGGTTCCCGCCTATACGACGCATCAGGTCGAGGATCATCGCTATCTGCTCGGGAATAGCGGCGCACGCGCGGCGATCGTCTCGACCCCGGCGCTGGCGCAGCACGTGATCCGCGCCGCGGATCAGGTCGACAGCGTCGAGTGTATCGTGATGCTCGAAGAACTGACCGAGGGCTACGCTTCGAGCACCGAGATCCGGCGCCTCGACGACGTGCTCGGGCGCGGGCGCGAGGCGGGCGGCGACGTCGCGACGTGGGTTGCCGAGATCGGGACCGACGATCTTGCCTGCCTCATCTACACCTCGGGCACCGGCGGGCTGCCGAAGGGCGTGATGACCAGCCACGGCAACATCATGGCCAATTGTCACGGGGCTTTCCGGCTGCTCGAGCTGCTGGGGCTCGGAGACGAGGTGTTCCTGAATTTCCTGCCGCTCTCGCATTCCTATGAGCACACGGCGGGCTTGATGTTCCCGATCTATGTCGGCGCCTCGATCTATTTCGCCGAGGGGGCGGAAACGCTCGCCGCCAACATGATCGAGGCGCGGCCGACGATCATGACCGCGGTGCCGCGCCTCTACGAGACTTTGCACCAGAGGCTGTTGCGCATGGTCGAGCGCGAAGGCGGCTGGAAGGCGAGACTGTTCCATCGTGCCGTCGCGCTGGGCGAGAAGCGGCTGGCCGAGCCGCGCAGCCTCGGCTTTGGCGAGCGCCTGGCCGATCGCGTGCTCGACAGGCTGGTGCGCGACAAGATGCGGGCGCGCTTCGGCGGCCGGCTGAAAGCCATGGTCTCGGGCGGGGCGCCGCTCAATCCCGTGATCGGCGCATTCTTCATCGCGCTCGGTCTGAGGCTGCTCCAGGGCTACGGCCAGACCGAGACGTCGCCGGTGGTGAGCGCTAACCGGCCCGATCGGATCAAGGTCGCGACCGTCGGGCCGCCGCTCGACGGTGTCGAGGTCAAGATCGCCGAGGACGGCGAGATCCTTGTCCGCGGCCCGGTTGTCATGAAAGGCTATTGGCGCGATCCCGAGGCCACGGCCCGCGCCATCGTCAACGGCTGGCTGCATACCGGCGATGTCGGCGAGATCGATCGCGACGGCTATATCGTCATCACCGACCGCAAGCGCGATTTCATCAAGAATTCCGGCGGCGACATGATCGCGCCGGCGCGCGTCGAGGGCGCGCTCACTCTGGAGCCGCAGATCGCGCAGGCGATGGTCTATGGCGACAAGCGGCCCTATCTCGTTGCGGTGATCGTGCCGGCGCAGGAGCTCGTCGATCAGGCGAAGGGCGACGCCGCCGCTTTGCATAAAGCCGTCGCCGCGGTGGTCGGCCGGGTCAATCAAGGCCTCGCCAATATCGAGCGCGTGCGACGCTTCACCCTCGCGCATGAGGCTTTCACCACCGCCAACGGCCAGATGACGCCGACGCTGAAAATCCGCCGCCACGCGATCCGCGCCGTCTACGGCACGGCGCTCGAGGCGCTCTACGAGGGCAAGTCGGCTTAGGCCTCGTGCCCGCTCAAACTTTGTGAAAGTCGCGATACCAGGCGACGAAGCGCGGCAGTCCTTCGGCGAGCGCGGTCTTCGGCACGAAGCCGAAATCGCGCGTCGTCGCGCCGATATCGGCGGAGGTCGCCGCGATATCGCCGGGCGGCATCGGTACGCGCTCGATCACGGCCTCGCGGCCGATCGCCTGTTCGAGCAGCGCGACGAAGCCCTCGAGCGCTTCGCTGTTGCTGTTGCCGATGTTGTAGAGCCGGTAGGGCGGATCCGCGTCCGCCGCCGGCGGCTTATCGAGACAAGCAAGCACCCCGGCGACGATGTCGTCGATATAGGTGAAATCGCGCCGCATCTTGCCGTGGTTGAAGAGCTTGATCGGCTTGCCGGCGATGATCGCCTCGGTGAAGAGCCACGGGGCCATGTCGGGCCGGCCCCACGGCCCGTAGACCGTGAAGAAGCGCAAGCCGGTCGTCGGCAGCCGGTAGAGATGAGCGTAGCAATAGCTCATCATCTCGTCGGCCTTCTTGGTCGCGGCGTAAAGCGATTGCGGCCGGTCGACGGGGTCCTCGACGGCGAAGGGCAGCTTGGTGTTGCCGCCATAGACCGAGGACGAGCTCGCGAAGACAAGATGCTTGAGGCCGGGCAGATGGCGGCACGCCTCCAGCACTTCGATCTGCGCATCGAGATTGGCGCGCACGTAGCTACGCGGATGGTCGATCGAATAGCGAACGCCGGGCTGCGCCGCGAGATGGACGACGCGGTCGATCTCGGGATGGGCGCGCGTGAAATGCAACAGTGCCTCGGGCTCGGCGAGGTCGAGCCGCTCGAAAGCGAAGCCGCGCTGGCCCTTGAGCGTCGCGAGGCGCGCTTCTTTCAGTGCGACCGGATAGTAGTCGCTGAGATTGTCGACGCCGACAACCTGGTCGCCGCGCTTCAAGAGCGCCGCGGAGACATACATGCCGATGAAGCCGGCCGCGCCGGTGACGAGGACCGTCATCGCCCCTCTTATAACGCGGAAGCCGGCTGAAATCACCCTTTCGAGGCGACCTTGTCGGTGGCGATTCGGGTGTCGCGGAGGATGCTGCCGCTCAATTGCCGCGCGAGGCAATCATAGCTTTCGTCGGTCATGTGGAGATGATCGGCGGCGATCATGGCCGACATCTTCATATTGCCGTGCGCGGTCCAGTCGTGCATCACCGCAAAGCGCTGGAACAGCGGCACGCCATCGCCGCGTGCGGTCGCCCGCAGCGCTCGCTCCATCGCGCGATAGCGCGGATGCATCAGCACCGCGGGCGCGTATTGCAAATCCATCAGAACGACGTCGGCGCCGGCCTTACGCAGTTCGGCAATGCCGGCGCGGACGTTGGCCGTCACGACTTGCGGCGCGACATCCTGCAGCACGTCGTTGGTGCCGACCTGCCAGATGACGAGATCGGGCTTGTCGCCGATCACCTCGGCGGCGATGCGCTTGGCGGTCTGGCCGGCGAGCTCGCCGCCGACGCCGCGGTTGAGCACCTTGATATCGGCGGCGGGATAGCGCGAGCGCAACAGCGCCGCAAGCCGGCTCGGATAGGAATATTCGGGCCGGCTCGCGCCCGTGCCGTAGGTCGAGGACGAACCGAGCGCGACAATGGTGAGGCTCTTAGCGGCGGCGAGACGCAAGGCGGTATGCGGCAACGGATCGATCAGCGCGGTCAGCGCTGCGGGCGCGCCGCAACGATCATGGCCTGCGCGGGCGGGAGCGCTAGTCGCGAGGACGCCGAGAGCAAGGACGGCAAGGCCGAGCAGCGACAAAGCAGGTGTCGGGCCGCGGCGCGAGCGCCGGCCGTGGAACGCGGAATGTGGTGGATTCATCTCAACGTGCGGCGTAGTCGATCGCGTCCGCCAACCTTTCTCCTAGACACTCGTAGACCTCCCTGGCCAGCGATGCTCTTTTTTCTCGCGGTGCGTTGATGAAGCTGAACTCGCCGGCTTCGCTCCAATACTTCATCAAGTCGTAGCGCTTGAACATGTAAACGTTTTGCTGGTCCGCCGTCTGGTGCAGCGCTTCCAGATAAGGTTCGAAGTTTATAACCGAAACCGTGTTCGGATTGTATTGCATATCCATCAACATCGCCTCGGCGCCGTGGCCCTGAATCGCCTGCAGGCCGTCCGTCAATGCACCGGCGACGGAATCGAGATCCTCGCCGCGGACCGAATCGACGGTGCCGGTCTCCCAGATCACGAGGCTCGGGCGGTTCGCGTACACGTCTTTAGGGAACCGGGCGGCCATCTGCTCGGTCGTCTCGCCGGAGACGCCGCGGTTGATCACCTCGATCGGCTGGCCGGGGTGGCGCTGCCGCAGCGCCGCTTCGAGGAAATGCGGATAGGAATTGTCCGGCGCCGTCCCGGCGGTCGAGGCGCCGCCGATCACGACGATCACGATCGGCCGGTGCTGGCGAACGTCCTCGGCGAGCTTCGTCAGCCGCGGATCGTCCTGGATCAGCTCTGCCGGCGCGGCGCATTGCGCGGTGTTCTGGTCGTCAGCCAAGACACGCCAGGGCGCGAGAGCAACGCCGAGGAAGCCGATGAGGATGGTGGGAAAGCGCATTAAGATCACTCCGAAGGTACCGTCGACACAGAGGAAGCGCCATGCCCGGAGCGCCGCGAGACGGTCTTGAACCAGTCGAGCAGCGCCGCCATCGCGATCATCGCGCCGATGCCGACGCCGTTGACGGCGATCTGCATGAGGACGCCGCCCGAGAACTCGGCGAGGAGAAAATGGCCGAGCACCGAGAGCACGATGCCGAGGCAGAAGATGTAGAGCGATTGTTGGCCGCAGATGATCACGGGCCGCGCCCAAGCACGGCGCAGAAAGCGGCTTTCGGGGCGCACCAGCTGGACAGTCGCGATCGCGAGCACGAGAAAGCTGAAGAGCCGCAGCGGCGCGAGATTGGTCTTGTCGAGCGAATAGCTCCAGAGCTGCTTGGCGAGAAGTGGCGGGAAGGGGTCGTAGATCCAATGCAGCGTCCAGCTGAAATTGATGATCGCGACGACGGCGGCGATCGCGATCGCCGCCGGGCCGATCCAGCGCGCGGTCGGGAACGGCCAGCGTCCGGTGATGCGGGCGTAGCCGGCGGTCGCGCCGATCACGAAAAGGAATTGCCAGGCGAGCGGATTGAAGAACCAGACGTCGTGCGACGGCCGCGTATGGAACGCCCAGCCCTGCCGCAAGGTGAGCACGTAGATCGCTGCCGAGACCGCCAGCGGCAGCAGCGTCTGCCGCCGCATCGGGATCAGCACCAGCGGGAAGGTCGCGAGCAGAACGATGTAGAGCGGCAGGATGTCGAGGAACATCGGCTGGAAGGCCAGCAGCAGCGCGCGGATGATCGCGAGATGCGGCTCCTGGAGGAAGTCGGCGACGCCCATCTCCTCGGTGTAGAGTGGGTTCTGCAGAACGAGGAGGGAATAGCTCACCTCGGCGGTGAAGATCACGAAGAGGAAAATATGCGCGACGTAGAGCTGCCAGACGCGGCGGTAGATCTGCGCGGTGGCGAAGAGCGGACCTTTCCCGGCGAGCGAGCGGCCGTAGACCAGCGCTGCGGTATAGCCCGAGATGAAGATGAACACCTCGGCCGCGTCGTTGAAGGCGACCGAGCGCAAGGTGAAATAGGCGAGCACGTTCTCGGGGATGTGGTCGATGAAGATGAAGAACAGCGACAGGCCGCGGAAGAAATCGAGCCGCAGGTCGCGCGTTGCTCGCGGCGGATCGGCCATCGCCCGCGCCCGCGATCAGCCTGCGACGCGGACGAGCAGCTTGCCGCGATTGGCGCCGGCAAGCAGGCCGATGAAGGCGTGCGGCGCGGCCTCGAATCCCTCGACGACGTCCTCGCGATAGCGGAGGCGGCCGCTCGTCAGCCAGCCGGTCATCGCGGCGCGGAACTCGCCCCAGCGCGCGCGGTGGTCGCTGACCAGGAAGCCCTGCATGAGTGCGCGCTTCACCAACAGCTGCCGGTTCCAGCGCGGGCCGGTATCCGGCTGACCCAAGCGGTCATAGGCCGAGATCGCGCCGCAGATGATGATCCGCGCCTTGAGCGCCAGGTTCATCATCACCGCGTCGTGCAAGACGCCGCCGACATTGTCGAAGAACACGTCGATGCCGTCGGGCGCGTGGCGCGCGATCTCGGCGGCGAGTGCCGCGGCGTCCTTGCCCTTGTAATCGATGCCGACGTCGAAGCCGAGCTCGCGCGTCACGTAATCGAGCTTGTCGGCAGCACCGGCGGTCGCGATCACCGTGCAGCCGGCGAGCTTGGCGATCTGGCCCGCAACCTGGCCGACCGCGCCAGCAGCCGCAGAGATCAGGACGGTCTCGCCTGCTTTCGGCTTGCCGATCGTGTCGAGCGCGAAATAGGCCGTCGCGCCGGGCATGCCGAGCACGCCGAGGAGGTAGGAGAGCGGCAGGTCGTCGAGCGGGGCGCGGTCGATCTTCTCGCAGGCCTTGGCGGGCAGCGCGGCGTAGCGCTGCCAGCCGGCGTAAGCGAGGACGATGTCGCCGGCGGCGAAGCCCGGCGCGCGCGAGGCGACGACCTCGGCGACCACCTCGCCGGTCATCACCGCGCCGAGCTCGACCGGCGGCGCGTAGGAGCGCGCCGCGCTCATCCGGCCGCGCATATAGGGATCGAGCGAGAGGTAGAGCGTCCGCAGCAGCACCTGACCGTCGCCGGGCTCGGGCAGGGGCCGGGTATCGAGGCGAAAGTCGCTCTCACGCACGGCGCGGCCTTCCGGCCGCTCGGCGAGGAGAAAACGCTGGTTGGTTTCGGTCATCACCGGCTCCCCGCGTCAGCGGGCACCGATGATAGCAGACCCGGCGCTAGATCGCGTCGAGCTGATACTCGATGTCGTTCGAGATGTTCCAGAGATAGCCGATATCGGCGGTGCCGACGAGCGCGTAGGCGTGACCGTGATGGCGCCAGTACAGCATGTTGAGATCGCCGCGGCGGTCGAAGGTCGGCGCGACGTCGGGCAAGGTAGTCGCGCCGATGACGACCGTCAGCGGACCGAGCTTCTTGTTGTCGGTCGTGTAGAAAAGCTGTGTTGCCGGCTGGCCGCCGACCACGAGATAGCGCGCGCCCTGGAAGTCGAGGCCCCACGGCTTCAAATTCGGTAGCTTGAAATCCGACGGCAGCTTTTGGACGATCTTACGCGTCGGATCGTTCGGATCCGGCGGCACATCGACCAGCGCCTGATCGTTCCCACCGGCGCTGATCAGCATCTTGTGGTAGCCGGCGATGTTGTCGAGCCAGTTGGATGCCGCGGCATTGGCCGCCGCCGTGCGCGTGCTGTCGTCGTAACCGGTGCCCGCGAAATACCCGGCACCGCCCCCGATCAGCAGACCGCCGACGCCGGCCGCCATCGCAAAGCGCGCCCAGGGGCGCTGCATCAGCGGGCGCGTGGCGCGCGATTTTTGCGCGGCTTTGAAATCGACGATCTCGGCGCCGACCTCGGTTAAACGGGCGGCTTGCGTGCCGCGCGCTGCCGCGAGCAGACGCT
>DASYAL010000038.1:0-11415 GCA_036501365.1 Allostellaceae bacterium
CCTTGCTACCCGCGCTTACGCCTGGTCATCCCCCATCGAGGGCAGCGAGAAGCGACGGTTCTTTGCCGTGCTGCATATAGGACCGATCAACTCCCCGGTCGCAGCTGTAAGGGCGGCTATCGTCGTCGAGCAAAGGGCAAAATGAAATTCTATGCGCAGCAGCAACGCCATGTGGTGCAATTCCATGTGCATGCCAAAGGTAAAACCGTCCTCGATGAATTGTCTTTTATTGTCTTGGTAAGTACGAAGTTTGACGGAGAAATTGGACCCCTGAGAAAATTTTGGGATACCACGTTCCCGAAAAAACGGCGGTTTCTACACATCGAAGTGAAATTCTCGGATTGGGCAAAGTTTGATGGGGCAAGTTATCACTGCAACCGGAATCTAACCGAGGACGGCGATATTAAGCCCGATTACGTAGGCGCCTTGGAGCGTGCCGATCCGTCTCACTTACAGGCCGAGGCATTGCTCGCCCGAGCGCGGGGCTAATCTCAAATTAGGACACTACGCAGCCGCAGCGACGCCGGTCGCTCAGCTCGGGCGCGCGTAACGTTCAGCCATCGAAATTCAGCGCGCCCAGCGCTGGCCGGCGCATCGCCACGACACCTCGCTCTACGGCCGCGGCCTCGCCAAGCACATGCGGGGCGACAAGCCGGCGGCGACGCCGACATCGCCGCGGCGAAAAGCGTCACGCCCGATATCGCCGCGCAATTCGCGAAATGGGGCGTCCGCCAGCGCTGACGCCGTTAAGACCGCGTCTTGCCTAAAGCGATGCGGAAGGCGCGGCCGCTTCCACGCTCGCCTTCTTGCGCCGCCGCGTCGCCGCGGCGGGCCTGCGGCCGACGGCCGGCGCCGGCGCGCTCGCGCTGCGCGCGGCAGCGAGGAACTGTTCCTCGACGGGCCGGCTGGGGCGCTGGGAGGCGGCGGTCGCGGTCGGTGGCGGCGGATCATCGGCGAGGGCGCGCTCGGCCTCTGCCCAATGGTCGAAGTCCCTTCCCTCGGGACGGCCTTCGTTCTCCCAGATGTAATAGGCGCAAACCTGGACCCATTCTTGCCGATCGATCGTCATCGTACCGTTCTCGTCCTCTGAGCTGCGATGGTGTCGCCTGCTGCCGGCGGCAACGGGCGCGCGCCTACTCCATCGCAAATTCGCCGGCGCGAGAAGCTGGTCGATTGTCACACCTGGCGCGGCACAGCGCCCTGGCTGAAGCGTGGCCGTGAGCGGCGCGCGGCGCGGTTTTGCGTGTCGCCAAATCGCGCGACGCGGACCCGGGGAGGCGCCCGCCTTATTCGGCGCCGGGACCGGGACGCTCGTCCAGCCGCGGCGGCTCGGTGAGCTGGCAGTGCGGGTCGCCCGGCGAGCATTGCGGCATCAGGAAAGCCGGCGCCGTCGCCTGCTGCTCGTTCGGATCGTCGAAGCTGCACGCCGCCGCCATCAGGAGCAGCGCGCAGAGGGCCGTGCCGGCGATCGCTTTCATGCCATTCCTCCTTGGCCGCATCGGGCGTGACATCCGCATAACGCCCGACCGCGCCCCGCGGTGCCATGAGACGCGCGCCGGGTCGTTGGCCTATGATCGCCCCCGTGAGCAGAACCAAGACCGAGGTCTGGCGCGCCGCCAGCGCCCTCGTCATCGAGCACGGCAACGACGCGCGTTTCGTCGCGCGGCTGCGCGCCGATGCCCTGCTCGCGCAATCGGATGTCGACGGGCATCTGTTGTGGAAGCGCATCGCGCACGCGGTCCGCGAGCTGCAACGCGACAAGCCGCTCGCCGGCGAATGGCTGAATTGAAGGACGCAATCGCATGATGATGACCCGCTGTTTCGTGCTCCTCGCGCTCTTCCTGCTCGCCGGTTGCGCCGACGATCCGAAGAGCTGCAAACAGGCCGGCGGCGTCTGGGACGGCGCGACCTGCTCGCTGCGCTAGCGCCGGCCGCGTGACGTGGAAAAACTGCCGCGCGGCGCCAATTTCCTCAGGGCCAAGGCGCTCTGGGAGCTGGGGCTCAATTTCGCCGGCGATCCGGCGACGCCCTATGGCGGCAATCGCGATGTCTCGATCACCATCGGCAACGGCTCGGGCGAGGACTTCCGTCCCTTCCTGCGCATGGCGACCGGCTCGCCGATCCTGGCGCACGCCGTCGCCAAGGGCGCGCTCGAGATGGCCTTCGTCAATCCCTCGGCCCTGCTGACCCAGGCCTATCGCGGCGTCGGCCTTTTCGCCGCGCCGCTCCCCTTACGCGTCGTCGGCGTGTGGCCGACCTGGGACTGGTTCGTCTTTGCGGTGAAGAAGAGCCTCGGCTTCCGCACCCTCGCCGACATCAAGCGCGCGCGCTATCCGCTGCAGGTGTCGGTGAAAGAAGACGCGACGCATTCGACGCGCGTGTTGACCGAGCAGGTGCTGGCGCTCTACGGCTTCAGCCTCGCCGATATCGAGAGCTGGGGCGGCAAGCTGCATATGAGCGGCAGCCCGAGCGATCAGCGCCGCATGGCGCCGATGCGTTCCGGCACGCTCGATGCCGTGTTCGACGAGGCGCTGGTCATCTGGTTCGACGATGCGCTCCAATGCGATCTGGTGCCGCTCGACATCGAGCCCGAGATCGTCGCGCGGCTCGAAGCGCTGGGCTGGCGCCGCGGCGTGGTGCCGAAGAGCCGCTTTCCGCGCCTCGCCGCGGACACGCCCTGCATCGATTACAGCGGCTGGCCGCTTTATGCGAGCGCCGCGCTCGACGCGGAGACGGTCTACAAAGTATGCGCCGGCTTCGCCGCGCGCGCCGACGAGATCCCGTGGGAAGAGAGCTTCACCGAAGTGAGCCAGGTGTGGCGCGACACCCAAGCGACGCCCTTCGACGTGCCGCTCCATCCCGGCGCCGCGCGGTTCCTCAAGGAGAATTTCGCGTAGGTGTGAGTTCTTTCCGGAGATGCGCGACAAAACATCTCCTCACCCTGAGCGGAGCGCCGCTTCGAGACGCCTCCGGCGGCACCTCAGGACAGCGCCGCTTCGAGACGCCGCCTCCGGCGGCGCCTCAGGACAAGGCGCGTCGTCGCCCTTCGGCAAGCTCAGGAGGCGCAGGTTGCGTGTGCAACGCTGCAGAACGATCGCGCGTCCTTCGACTTCGCCGCCACTCCCGTGTCGGCTCCGCTCAGGATGAGGGGGAATGGAATCGGGCATCTTCCGGCCGAAAAGCCGACGGCTGACAACGGATAGGGTCGAGGCCAGAACCCAGAATCCTCCTCACCCTGAGCGGAGCCGAGCGAAGCGATGGCGAGCAGTCGCCCTTCGGCAAGCTCAGGAGGCGCTGGATGCAGATGCAACGCTGCAGAACGATCGCGCGTCCTTCGACTTCGCCGCCACTCCCGTGTCGGCTCCGCTCAGGATGAGGAGGAATGGAATCGGGCATCTTCCAGCCGAAAAGCCGACGGCTGACAACGGATAGGGTCGAGGCCAGAACCCAGAATCATCCTCACCCTGAGCGGAGCGCCGCTTCGAGACGCCTCCGGCGGCTCCTCAAGACGAGGCGCGCAGTCGCCCTTCGGCAAGCTCAGGAGGCGCAGGGTGCGCGTGCAACGCTGCAGAACGAATCGCGCGGCATCCGACAACGCCCGCCCGCGCGCCGCCGGCTCAATCCCGCGCCTTGATGTATTGCTTGCCGAGCTCTTCCGCCTGCAAGCGGTTATGGAGATTGGCCTCCATCTCGTCCGCGACATAGGGCACGCCGGGCTGGGGCAGATAGTCGGGCGCGACATGCGCGATGTCGAGCCGCCGGCTGTCGAAGCCGGTCTTCTCCCAGCTCGTCTGTCCCGCCTTGGAGAGCAGCCAGTTGAGATAGACCTTGGCGGCGTTGGGATGCGGCGGGTTGGTCAGCATCGAGATGGTGCCGAAGCCGGTCGCCACCGCCTCATGCGTGAACCGCGCCTCGCTCGGCGGCGCGATATTCTTGCCGAGGCCTTGCTCGCGGAACGGCGCCAGATCCTCGACGCCGAGGCCGAGGCCGATGGGATAGCGGCCGCTCACCACCCATTCGGCGTTCTGGCGCATGTTGCTGATATAGACGATCTGCTGCTGGCTATAGAGCTGCTTCAGGAAGTCGGCGCCGAGATTGACGATGAACCGCGCCCCCGCGGCCGAGCCCGCGCCCGGCAGCCGCGGATCGTCCCACACGATCTTGCCGGCGAATTGCGGCTTCAAGAGATCCTGATAGGTCTTGAGGTCGGCGTGATTGACGAAATCCCAGTTGACCAGCACCGTCGGCGTCACCTCGGCCTGGAAGCCGTACATATATTTCTTGTCGAGATCCATGAAGCCGGCATCGAAGCCGCCGAGCCAGTTCTTGTCGTCGAGCACCTCGGGCAGGATGAGATCGGGCTTGATCGGCGCCAGCGCCCCGACCGGCTTCAGCGATCCCATCACCGACGACGTGCCGCCGACATAGACGTCCCAGCCATAGACTCCCGCGGCGCGCTCGTTGAGGATTTTCGGGATCGCGTCGCGGCCGCTGAGCCCGGTGAAGTTCACCTTGATGTCGGGAAAGGCCGCTTTGAATCCGTCGACGAGCGCCACCGCGTAGAGCTTGCCGGGCCCGCCATGGACATTGACCGCGCCCTCGGCGATCGCGGCTTTGACCGTCGCGTCCCAGCTCGGATTGTCAGCCGTCGGATCGGCCGCGCGCACGGCGCCGCCGCCGGCCAGCACACCCAGCATCGCGAGCGCCAGCGCTAGCTTCATCCTATCCTCCCTGTCGGCGCCGTTGCGGCGTTCTTTGAGGGGCTTTAGCCGCACGCCCGGCCGCCTATAATCCATCATATCGCTCGGCGTGGCTCGACGTCGACCGGTCAGAAGGGGATTCGATGCGCTCGATCATTCGGCAGGCGACCGCCATGGCGTTGGTCATCAACGCCGGCGCTTTTCTTCCGCCGCAAAGCTGGGGGCCCGGCCCGGCGGCGCTGCAGCTCGCCGCCGCCAAGCCGCCGCCGCCCGCCATCCCCGTCCCTCCGCCGCAAAACGCCAACGACGTCGTCGCCCTCTTCGACGGCGTGCTGGCCCAAACCTGCCAAGCCGCCTACACGCGCGGCCAGCAATTGGGCACGGGATGGCAGCAACAGGTCGCCGCCGAGGGACAGGCGAAATATGCCGGCGACCTCCTCGCCTTCCGCGACGCCTCCGCCATGTGCCTCGCACAGATCGGCACGGTCATCACCACCACGGATCGGGCATATTCCGAAATCACCTCGGCCGTGGTCGGCACCTGGAACTTTGCGCCCGATCTTTGGATCGCCACCAACAGCTTCGCCGCGGCGGTCGCGGACGACGCCACGCTCACCCTGCCGCAACGCATCGCCAAGGCGACGCCCCTGGCGCAACGGTTTTCGGCCTCGCTCGACCAGTTCGCGCAGTGGATCGCGGCGACGGGCAATCGCCTCGCGCAAATCCAAAGCCAACAGAACGCGCCGCCGACGCCCTAGGCCGAAACGCGCGCTGTCTCGCGCCGCCGCCGGAAGATGCCCGACAAAAATGTCACCTCATCCTGAGCGGAGCCGACACGGGAGTGGCGGCGAAGTCGAAGGGCTCGTGGCGGCAAGGCAACGTTGCAAGACCGACCTGCGTCCTTCGACTTCGCTCAGGACGAGGGAAATCGTGCGCGGCATCTAGCAGCTCTCAGCCGCCGCCTCACGGCCGCAGCACCGGCCCGCGCGGATCGGGCATGGTCGTCGCCGACCCCTTCTCATTCTTCGACCACGCCGTCACCGGACGCGGCTGCGCGACGCCGTCGACGAAAATGGCGTCGACCTGCTCGTTGAAGAAGCAGAGATAGCCCTTGATCTTCGGGCATTCGGCGATCGGATCGGGATAGGTCCAGACGATATCCTCGTAGAGGCGATCGCCGATCCGGACCGAGTAGTAGCGCGCCGTGCCCTTATAGGGGCAGCTTGTGACCTTCTCGCTCGGCACCAGCTTCTCGCGGCGCACGTCCTCGAGCGGGATGTAGTAGCGGGTCGGCAGCCGCGTCTCGAACAGGAAGCGCGCGCGCTTGGTCTCGGCGACCGTCTCGCCGCCCAGGACCACGCGCACCGGGCGCGACGAGTTGACGACGTCGACGCGCTTATAGGGGTCGCGCGGATGGACGAAGATCTCGTCATCCTCCTCGTACCACGCCTCCATCAAATTCCAATAGAAAGCGACGAAATCCTTGATCGCGGCGACTTCGGCAAAGGGCGCGCGATAGCTCCAGGCGGCGTTCTCGGCGGTTTTGTCGCCGACCGCGACCGACCAGTAGGACGCATCGCCCTTATAGGGGCAGAAGGTCGAATGCGCCGTGGCGGTGAGCAGATCCAGGCGCAGATCGGCTGGGGGAAAGTAATAGACCGGCAGATGCCGCGTCTCGAACAGCAGATGCGCGTTGGTGCTGTCGGCGATGATTTCGCCGTTGAAGCGGACGCGCACCCGCCGCGGCGAGCGTTCGAACAGGATGCGATAATCGGGATTGGCCTTGAACCCGGATTCGCGTTGCTGCGTCATCGCCGCCATGATCGGTTTCTCCCGTTCGCGAGGCTCGCACTTCATTTTGCGCCGCGACGGCGGCGAATCAACCCCGGCCAGCGGAGATGTCACGCGGCAAAACCAGCCTGCGTGCTTCGACTTCGCTCAGCATGAGGTAGAGTTTTGATGGCATCTCCCATTTCTCCTCATCCTGAGCGGAGCCGGCGCGGAGCGCAGGCGTCGTCGAAGGACGCGCGATCATTCTGCAGCGCTGCAAAACCAGCCTGCGTGCTTCGACTTCGCTCAGCATGAGGTAGAGTTTCGATGGCATCTCCCGTTTCTCCTCATCCTGAGCGCAGCCGGCGCGGAGCGCAGGCGTCGTCGAAGGACACGCGATGGTTCTGCAGCGCTGCAATCGTGCACGGCATCCAACGACGCTCGCTCACCGCGGCGCGGCATTCTCCTCCTGGTCTTTCTTCTCCTCTTCCGCCGTCTCTCCGCCGCGCATGATGCGCTGCAGCTTCTCGCGCAGCTTCTGCTTGGCATCCCAGGCAGCGCGCGGGTCCGCCGGCGGCTCGGGCTTCTTCGCATAGAGCCCCATGAGCTTGGCGAGGCTGTCGAGCGCCGCCTGTTTCGAATGCAGCCGGATCGTCGCCTTGATCCCGTTCTTGCCGTGCCGCAGCCGCAGCTCGGCGATCGCCGCGCGATCATCGGCCGCGATCGCGTCGCTCGGCTTGAGCACGATGCCGTCCTCGTCCCAGCGCGCGATGTCGCCGATCTCGGCGAAGGCGATGCGCGCATATTCGCGCTTCACGCGGTCGGCATCGATGCGCGTGCGCTCGGCCGAGGCCGCGCGCTCGGCGGCGATGAAAGCGGCGATGTCCGGACGGTGCAGCATCCGGCTGCCGACCGCGCCGGCATGCTCGACGCGAATGCCGAGCCGCCGCGCCGCCTCGGCGGCATTGCCGCAAACGAGATAGGCGAGCGCGAACCGCTCGGCGCGGAGGCTGAGTCCCGAGCGCGGACGGCGGGCGCGCGGCTGGCGCGACTGGGTTTGCGGATGGACGCCGCAGGGCGGCTCGAGCCCGCGCGCGCGCAAGGCATCGGCGATAGGCGGCTTCTTCAACAGCTCGGAGCCGGTCATCCGCGCGCCGGCGGGCGAATAGCCGGCGTCGCCCGCCGCCTGCGCGGCGTTGCGGCTGACGAGATAGGAGTCGACAAAACGTTGCTGACGCGGCGTCAGCGGGCGCGGCGCGTGGGGACGCGGCATGGCGGGCCTCGGGAGATTTCGGGAGATGGGGGGATGGTCGGGGCAGCAAAAAGCCGCCCGCGGGGGGTCCCGAGGCGGCTTTGTCACCGTTCCCTATTTGTACCATTCGATCCGGATTAAGTCAAGGGAAATCAGCGCCCGCGAAAGCCGTCGTCCCGGGACGGCTGCGCCAGCCCGCCTTGCTCCCGGAAGATGCCCGACAAAATTTCTCCTCACCCTGAGCGAAGTCGAAGGGCGCACGTTGTTTTTGCAACCTTGCGTCCTTCGACTTCGCCGCCACTCCGTGCCGGCTCCGCTCAGGATGAGGATGTGCTCGATTTCTTCCGCCGCAGCGGCAAAGGCTCTCAGAGCCGCATCAACGCCGTGCTGCGCGCCCATATGATCGGCATGCGCGGACGGGCGAAGCGGCCGGGGGAATAGAGGACCGATCATCGGGATTGGCCTTGAGCCCGGAGTCGCGTGGCAGCGTCATGGCCGCCATGATCGGCTTCTCCCGTTCGCGAGGCTCGCACTTCATTTTGCGCCGAGACGGCGGCGAATCGACCCTGGCAGGCGAGCCGGCCTAATGACGCTGCCGACGGCACGAGCGAGGAAACAGGCGAATACTTGTTTAGGCCGCCCGTGGCCGCACGTCGCGCTCGATCTCGCGGCGGAGCTCCCGCGCCGCTTTGGTGAGGTCGTGCATGGTTTGCAGGCTCAGCCAGAACTCGGCAGTCGTATTGAAATAGCGCGCGAGACGCAGGGCCGTATCTGCCGTGACGGCCCGCTCGCCTTTCACGATTGCGCCGATGCGATTGGCAGGGACGCGGAGTGCCGTCGCCAGACGATGAACCGAAAGGCCGAGCGGCGTTAGAAACTCTTCCTGCAAAACTTCTCCGGGGTGCGTGGCAATCCGGTTACGCGGTGTCATTTTGCCCTTGTCCTCAGTGATAATCCGTTATCTCGACGTTTGCCGGACCTTGCTCCGTCCACTCAAAGCACACGCGGTATTGGTCGTTGATGCGGATGCTGTGTTGGCCGGCGCGGTCGCCCGCCAAAGCTTCGAGCCGGTTGCCCGGCGGCGAACGGAGATCGTTGAGGTTGGCGGCCGCATTGAGCATGTCGAGCTTCCGCGCCGCCGCCTTTTTGATCCCGTCGAACTCACGAACTCTTTGTCCATCGTAAAACCGGCGCGTATCGCGGTCCTTGAAGCTTTGGATCATTGCCGCGGAGTATATTACGCTCCACGTAATACGTCAAGCGTAGTCTGGTACAGCGTCACGGTGACGTGCGGGCATTGCGGCCGCGTCGTCGATCACCGGCTGTTGCAGCGGCGCGGGGTGAAGCTGCCACGGAATTTTTGACCGGCAGATGCCGCGTCTCGAAGAGCAGATGCGCGTTGGTGCTGTCGGCGACGATCGCGCCGTTGAAGCGCACGCACACCCGCCGCGGCGAGCGCTCGAAGGTGATGCGGTATTGGGGATTGGCCTTGAAGCCGGAGTCGCGTGGCGGCGTCATGGCCATGATCTTGCCTCCGGTCAGCGCGTGCGACGGGTGGTGATGCCGCGGTTGGGCCGCGGCGAGAGGCGGGCGGTGAAGGCAACGCCCTCGTCCTTCCGAGCGGCGAGGAATGTCGCGAGCGCGTCGGGATCGAGCTCGAGCGCGGCGCCGCAGAACGAGCAATCCCAGACCCGAACGGTCTTGAACCAACCGATGTCGCGCGTCGTGCGGCGTTGGCAACTCGGGCAACCGACAGTGAGCTTGGCGGTGTCGTCTGGCATGAGGGCATGAAGTCCTTGTGGGCGTGCGACCTCATTTTGCGCCGGAGCGGGGGTGAATCAACTCTTTGCCCGAGATCGCTCCAACGTTCACGTCTTGACATAAAATTCGTTCCGTGCCGTCCTACGTAAAGTTGTGGCGCAAAATATATAGAACGCGCAGTCGGGGGGACGAATGAAGGCTACTCAATTGGGAGCTGCGTGCGCGGTTGTGGCGCTGCTCGTTGGCTGCGCAATGACGAGCAACGTGATGGATACGGGCAACGGCACTTACATGATTTCGGCCCATGCCGCACCGATCAGAGGCGGGGCCGCCGGCGCGAACGATGTCGCATACAGCGCGGCAAATGATTTCTGCTCGAAGAAAGGCGGCCACGCGGTCGTAATCACGACTGATTCTCGCGATGTGTATCAGGGCTCATTCGGCGGGTCATCCAGCGGGTTCAGCGGCGGGGTCTTCGCAGCGGGCAATGCCGATTTGCATTTCAGATGCGAGAGCGGGCCCGTTCAGTAACTACAACCTCGACCGGCGGCTGGCCGGCCGGCCGATAGACCTACATCATTCAGGGCCCTTGCGAAGTCGGCGATGAGCGCGCGATCACGGCGTTCGCTTCGCGGATCGCGCGGCCTTCATTCCCGGGCCGCTCCAAGGTTTCGTTGGCGACCTTCGCCCAGAGCTCTTTCAGCTCTTGGGTCGTCGCTTTGTGCGTGTGCCTTTGATCATTGAAGTATCAATGAATGACTCGAGTTATCAATCGACCAGGACTTGAAGCGTCGTAAAAAGCTTTGGCCGAGTAAGGGATCGCCACTAGAAGGAGATACGCTCCCAGTCACATTCTGCAGCACGATATCCCCAATCTTTAGAGATTTGATGCGAAACGTTGCCGAAGGCACCAATGATCCATCGGCCAGCTTGTATACTTGAGAACCAATAAAATCCGACTTGCCTAACGTGCCGATTCTTATAAGTGTCGATACGACGTCGGCGGGGATCGCAACATCGGTCGCGCCGCTATCCACCACAAACTTCAATGCCAGCGCATTGTTGATAAGGCCTGATACAACATACGTTCCTCCGTCCTGTTCCATAGCGATTTTCTTAACTGGCGAAGTTTCTGATTTCTCGCCATTTGCGCGTGACGATCTGTCATTTCCGATTACGCCTCGCCCTGGAGATTCGATCGCGGCGGCCTCGCGAACGGCAGTCAGCGACAATGCCTGTCGGATCGAATCGTATTTGTTCGCAAGGTTGGGTTTGGCCAGCGCGTCTGGAACCTTCGCTAGATTAAAATCGATTTTCAAATTTTCCCAGGTCGTTACATCGGTCTGAGACACCGCCAACGCACGTTCATAACTTGAACCGTTATCATCGGTGCGCAAATTCGATAGGACCGTAAATTGCTTTTCGTCGGTCACGGGAATGGTTGTAGCGACGTAGCTGCGGCTCGCAACATCGATAAAGACCATGGCTACTTGGGCCGTTTTATTTGCCTGTATCGTTGCCTTCTTATAGGTGTACGCGGCGCTCACAGGCACTTGGACGGTTGGGGGTGTATTCCGAAGATTCTGGATAGCTTTGTTGTAGCTGTTTTCCGCCACTATCACGGCGACGGTATTTATTGCTGCAACCGCCAACGCAGCATTGCCGGTCGCATTCGAATTCGCAGCGCTGTTTTGGATGGCCGCGAGGTCTTGCTGAGCTTTCTGAACCTCTAGAACAGCCAACGGATAATCTGGATTTGGCTGCGTCTGATAGCCCGCTAAGTAAGTCGACTGCTCATCCTCGATATTCGTTGTGATGCTGGACGCGTGGGCACCTAGGTAAAATACAAAAATCCCATCTTCGAGGTGAGCCGACTTAACTAACTCATCTGGATTCGCCCCGTTTTGGTCAAGGACGCCGATACCCGCATCG
>DASYAL010000039.1:0-3493 GCA_036501365.1 Allostellaceae bacterium
CGCCCTTGGGCACGCCGGTCGTGCCTGACGTGTAGAGGATATAGAGCGGATCGGTCGCGAGCACGGGCACGCAAGGCGCGCTCTTGCCCGCCTTTAGCGCGGCGCGGCGCAGATCAGCCCAGTCATGATCGCGGCCCGCGATGAGATCGCAGCCATGCTGCGGCCGCTGCAGGATGATGCAGGTGGAGGGCTTTGCGGAGGCGAGCTTGATCGCCTCGTCGAGCAGCGGCTTGTAGTGAACGATGCGCCCGGGCTCGAGGCCGCAGCTGGCGGAGAACACCAGCTTCGGCTTGGCGTCGTCGATGCGGGTCGCGAGCTCTTTCGCCGCGAAGCCGCCGAACACCACGCTGTGCACGGCACCGATACGCGCGCAGGCCAGCATCGCCACCACAGCTTCCGCCACCATCGGCATATAGAGGATGACGCGATCGCCCTTGGTTAGGCCGAAGTCGGCCATGACAGCGGCGAGCGTCTGCACCTCGCTCAAGAGCTCGGCGTAGGTGAATTTGGTGACGGTGTTGTTGTTCAGCGAAGAGTCGTGGATCAGCGCGACCTGATTGGCGCGTCCGCCCGCGACATGGCGGTCGAGCGCGTTGTAGCAGGTGTTGACCACCGCGCCGGTGAACCAGCGGCCATAGGCGCCGCTGGAGGGATCGAAGATTTTTTTCGCCGGCTCAATCCAGTCGATCTCGCGCGCGGCCTCTGCCCAGAAGCCTTCGGGGTCGGCCAGCGAGCGCGCATGCACCTCGTGATACCGGCTCTTGTCGTGGATGTTCATGGTGTCCTCCCGCGGCCCTCAGGCCGGGACTTTGGACGCCATATTCACGCTATGCGACGGCGATTCAAGCCGGAACAACTGCCCTATTCGGCTGATGCCGGCGCCTTCCCCCGCAAGCGGGCGAGGAAGCGCAGCACCAGCCCGCTTCAATATCGCTCGATCTCCAGCAGACGCTGCAACCGCTCGCTCATCGCCTTGCGCAAATCGTAGTCCGGACGCCCGAAATCGGCATTACGGCGGGCGAGGAAATCGTCCTGCTGCTGCTGCAGCGCGCGCCCGGCGCGCGGACTGTCGGCCATGGCATCGCGAACCACCTTGCTGTTCACCGCGTTGATCTGGCGGTCCAGATTGGCAAGCTCCGGACTGGCGCAGATCGCCTTCTCAACAGGACGTTTTGCCGTCGAACAATTGAACGCCGGCTTGCCTGCGACGGCCATCAGCGCACCGAGCCGCTCCAGCTCCTGTGCGAGCCGCTTGTAATTGCCCTTCGCGGTGGGGTGATCCGGGTTGAGCTTGATCGCCGCGGCGAAATCCGCCAGCGCCTTCGGGCGATCGCCCCGCTTCCACCACAGCTCGCCGCGGCTGTTGTAGATGTCGGCCTGCGGCTCGAGCCGCAGCGCTTCGCCGTCATCGGCGATCGCGCGATCGAGCTGATCCTTGCGCGCGAAGACAGCGGCGCGCGCGGCCAGCGCCTTGATGCGGTCGGGCTTCGCCGTCTTCTCGTTGTCGATCAGCGCGCCGCAGTCGGAGATGACCTTGTCGTCGTCATTGGCCGCGATCGCAGCCCAGCAGGCGGCGGGATCGACCGGCGGCACGGTGCCGCTGTCCGCGCCGGTGGCTCTCGCGCGGCAGGACAATATCGCCATCAGGACGACGGCGATGCCCAGCCCACGGATCGCGACGTCAGGCCTCACGCGCCCGACTTGCAGGTGATGCCGCCATCGACCACAAGCTCGATGCCGGTGACGTATTTCGACTCGTCGGAGGCGAGGAACAGCGCGGCGTTGGCGACGTCCCAGCCGTCGCCCATGTGCCCCATCGGCACCTGGGCGTCGCGGGCACGCCACATCGCCTGCACGTCGCCGCCGGCATAGCTCTGCGCGAGGCCTGCGGAGTGCTCGACCATCGGTGTCTTCATCAGGCCGGGCAGGATGGCGTTCACGCGGACATGCCTGGAAGCAAACTCGACCGCAGTCGACCGCGTCATCTGGTTCATCGCCGCTTTGGAGGCGTTGTAGCTGACATAGGAAATGCCGACATGGCGGATCGAGGCGATCGAGGAGATGTTGATGATCGAGCCGCCGCCCTGCCCGGCCATGATGGGAATCACGTGCTTCATGGCGAGAAAGGCGCTCTTCAGATTGACCGCGAAGACGCGGTCCCATTCGGATTCGGCAACCTCGACCACGCTGCCGACCTCGGCAATGCCGACATTGTTGTCGAGCACGTCGATGCGGCCGTAAGCCTTGATGCAGGCCGCGACCATCGCCTCGACCTCGGCGGCCTTCGAGACATCCGCGGTGAACGCCGCGGCCTTGCCGCCCTCCCCGGTGATGATCTGGCAAGTCTCCTCGGCCGCGGCGCCGTTGCGGTCGACGCAGAATACTTGCGCGCCTTCGCGCGCGAAGGTCACCGCGGTCGCCTTGCCGTTGCCCCAGCCGGGGCCGATCGAGCCGGCGCCGACCACCATCGCAACCTTGCCCTTGAGCCGATCCATGAAACCTCCCGTTTTGCTATTTGCACGCGCGCATGGTGGTGAAATTAGCACCGATCGCATGCCCAAAAACATCCGACAGCGTGCGGCATTGCCCGTCCGCGCAGAATCGCCATTCACCGGCCGCGCCGGAATTGCCGAGCACGACCTCCGGCATGGGGCTGCGCTTCGGCTGCCACTGAAACCAGCCGTTGACGAGCCGCGCGTCCGGCGGCGGCTCCATGCCGGCGCCCGATCCCTTGACCCGCGCCTGCACCAGTTCCAGCCCGGCGGGCGTGACCCGCCAATCCTCCTGCCACTCGGTCTTCTCGATCGAATGCGTCCAGGCCAGCGTGAAGGCGGCGAGCGACAGCGTCTTCACGACGCCGGAGGAGATCAGGCAGAGGCTCACGCCGCCGCCATGTTCGCGCGGCTGCGTTGACGCCGTTGCCAGATCATCAGCGCGGCCGTCAGCGCAAAGCCAAGCGTATCGCTATAGGGAAAGTCGCCGAGCAGGCAGAGCGCGGCGCCGAGTGCGACGAGCCGTTCGAGCAGCGTGAGCCGCGTAAACAGGAAGCCGATCGCGACCATGCCGAACAGGACGATCGCGACCAGCGCCTTGAAAGTCGCCAGCGCGACCGCGCCGTAAAAGCCGAGTTGCGCGGCCATGGGATCGCCAGCCTGCAGCATCAGCGCCGGCGAATAGACGAAGATGAAGGGGATGACATAGCCCGCGAGCGCGATCCGCATCGCCTCCCAACCGATCTTGTCGGGATTCTCTTTCGCGATCGGCGCGGCCGCGAGTGCCGCGAGCGCCACCGGCGGCGAGAGATCGGCCATGATGCCATAATAGAACGCGAACATATGGCTCGCGATCAGCGGCACGCCGAGCTTCGCCAGCGCGGGTGCCGCGAGCGCCGCCGTAATGATGTAGGTCGGAATGGTCGGGATTCCGGTGCCGAGCAGGATAGACAATAACATGGTCATCACGAGCGCGAGGAACAGGCTCTTGTCCCCGAGGC
>DASYAL010000040.1:0-11317 GCA_036501365.1 Allostellaceae bacterium
GGATGCGGCTCGCTCAGAAGCGAACCATCGATGATACCTGGCGACACATCGGACATCTCATCACGACCATCCAGCCCAACGAGTGTGCCAACTACTTCGCCAACGCCGGATACGCTTCAGTCAAAATATGAAACGCTCTAGACTTTAATTCCCTCGTCCGCGACGACGCGCTGCACCGCGGGCCGCTGCAGCATGCGATCCTTGAAGGCGGCGTAGCTCTTCATCTCCTGCATCGGCAGCTCGCGCCGCACGCCCCAGGTATAGAGGACGAAGGCGTAAGGATCGGCGACGGTGAACTTGTCGAAGAGCCAGTCCTTCCCCGCATACATGCCGTCGATCTCTTTCAGGTATTCGTGGAAGACCTTCTTGCCCGTCGCCTTGATGTTGTCGTAGGTCGCGGGATCGCTGGCGTAGCGTTCGGGCCGGCCGATATGCGCCTGGGCCGGATGGACGCTCGATGCGACCCAGCCGATGAACGACATCATCTTCGCCTCGGCGACGGGATCGCTCGCCCAGAGATTGAAGCGCTTGCCGAGGAAAGGCAGGATCGCGGTGTTCTCGGAGATGAACTCGCCGTTGTCGAGGCCGAGCGCCGGGACGCGCGCATGCGGGTTGATCTTCAAGTAGTCGGCCGAGCGCTGCTCGCCCTTGCTGAGATCGATCTTGCGGCCGGTGTATTCCTCGCCGCTCTCCTCGAGCACGATATGCGAGGCCATGGAGCAGGCGCCGGGGCAATAGCAAAGCGTGAGCATGATCGTCCTCCCGTTGTCGGCTCGTGTGGCGAATCCGAAATTCGCCTTATCTCGGTGCGACGCTCCAAGCGAATTTCGGATTCGAGGCCACACGAGCAACTCTATAAATTCGAGTGTGGGTTTCGGATTTGAAGTTCCTAAACACTGATGCCATCGACATCTTAGAAACTTCAAATCCACCACACTAGTGGCGCATCTTCCATCCGCGCCCGAGGCGTGTCTACCGGGCGCCGGTCACGTTGTCGGCAGCACCAGGAAGAAGTCGTAGATCGCGAGGATCGCGGCGATCAGCAGCACCAGCACGGTCAGCCCGACGCCGAGGCCGCGCAACGGGTTCACCGTGTTCTCGCGCGTGAGCGCGGCGATATGCGCGAGCCGCCCGACCAGCAGCAGCAGGCAAAGGAGGTGCAAGAGATAGCGCGAGCCATGCTGCAGCTCGAGGAAGCCGAGGAGAATCAGCGCCAGCGGCACGTATTCGATGAAGTTGCCGTGGACGCGGATCGCACGCTCGAGTTGGGGATCGCCGCCGCTGCCGAGCGACACGCGCCGCGAATTGCGCAAGGCGATCACGCGCACGGTGAGCGCGACATAGATCAGCACGAAAATACCGGCATAGAACGGAACGACGAAAGGCACATTCATGACCTAACCTCCCTCGTTGACGGAGCTTCGGGCGCCATAATGAAGCGATCCATGCGGCGAAGCGCGGGAAAGCGCTGGCTCGCGACCGTGACCACGATCAGGGTCGCGATCCCGCCCAGCACCACCGAGCCGACGGCGCCGAACCAGTCGGCGGTGACGCCCGATTCGAACTCGCCGAGCTGGTTCGAGGTGCCGACGAAGAGCGAATTGACCGCGCTGACCCGGCCGCGAATGTTGTCCGGCGTCGCGGTCTGTACCAGGGTCGAGCGCACGACGACGCTGACGACATCGGCGGCGCCGATGGCGATGAGCGCCGCGACGGTGAGCGGCAGCCAATGCGACAGGCCGAAGGCGACGGTGGCGACGCCATAGACCGCGACCGTGATCAGCATGCGGTGGCCGACATGGCGCTCCATCGGATGGCGCGCGAGATAGAGGCCGGTGACGAGCGCGCCGATCGCCGGCGTCGAGCGCAACAGGCCGAGCCCGACCGGGCCGATATGCAGGATGTCGCGGGCGAAGATCGGCAAGAGCGCGGTCGCGCCGCCGAAGAACACGCCGAACATGTCGAGGGTGATGGCGCCGCGCACCGCCTCGGCGCGGCGGATGAAATGGATGCCGCCGAGGAAGCTCGTCCAGGACATGGGCTGCGCCGGCCGCGGCGGCTGGCGCGGCAGCAGGAACACCGCCGTCAGCGCGATCAGCAGCATGGTCACGGCGCCGAAGAAGGCGACGGCGGCGCCGAAGATGAAGAGCAGTCCGCCGAGCGCCGGGCCGACGATCACGGCGAACTGGTTGACCAGCGAACCCGCGGGCGTGACGCGGGGAAAGAGCGCGACCGGCACGAGGCTCGGCAAAAGCGCCGCTTGCGCCGGCTGCTCGAAGCTGCGGCCCGCGCCGACGCAGGCGATGAGGACGAAGATCCAGAAGACGGTGCTGGCGCCCGACAAGGCGAGGATGCCGATCGCCGCCGCGGCCGCCGCTTGCACCGACCACGCCGCGAGCAGCACGCGGCGGCGCGGGAAGCGATCGATTGCCTGGCCGGCGAAGAGCGCGAGGCTCACCGTCGGCAGGAACATGGCGAGGCCGACGAAGCCCAGTTGCAGCGGGCTGTTGGTCAGCGAATAGATGTACCAGCCGACGGCGACGCCCTGGATCTGGGACGCGGCCGAGCCGCAAAACCGCGCGAGCAGATAGAGACGCACTGGCCCGGTAAAGACCGGGGCCGGCGGTGTTGCGGGAGATTCGCTGTCGCCCTGGCCTTGCGGCGCGGGGTCGCTCATGCCTGGGGCATTGCCCTCGCGGGTTGCGGGCGCGCTATTCGACGATCCGGTTGCGCAGCACGCCGATGCCTTCGACCTCGGCTTCCATCACGTCGCCGGTGTTGAGGAACTTCTGCGGCGTCGTGCCGAGCGCGACGCCCGAGGGCGTGCCGGTCGCGATCACGTCGCCGGGATGGAGCGTCAGGCTGGCGCAGACGCTTTCGACGATCGCCGGCACGTTGAACAGCAGGTCCGAGGTGTTGGAATCCTGCCGCGTCTCGCCGTTGACGCGGAGCGTGATGCGATGGCCCGAGGGATCGCCGAACTCGTCCTTGGTCACGATGCACGGGCCCATCGGGCCGAAGGTGTCGAAGCTCTTGCCCTTGAACCACTGGCCGTGCGCCGCCTGCTTGTCGCGCGCGGTGACATCGTTGAAGACGGTGTAGCCGAAGATGTGGTCCATCGCCTGCGCCGCGCCGATATCGGTGGTGATCTTGCCGATCACGATGGCGAGCTCGACCTCGTAATCGAGCTGGTTGGTGTTCTTCGCATGACGCTTCACGCTGTCCTCAGGGCCGATGACGGTGGTGAAGGGCTTGGAAAAGATCTCCGGCACCGGCGGGAACTTCACCGGGATGTTGCGGGCGCGTGCGCCTTCCTCGATATGCGCCTTGTAGTTGCGGCCGATGCAGAAGATGTTCTTGCGCGGATGCGGGATCGGCGCATAGAGCTTCGTGCCTTGCAGCGGCAGCCAGCCGGGCTTGTCCTGCGCCGCGCTGACGACCTTCTTCGCCTCCTCGAGCGCCTTTTGGCCGGCCTCGATGAAGGCGATCATGCTGCCGGGCAGCGCGCTCGATGCCTTCTGCAGATCGAGGATGCCGCGTTTGGCGTCGACCACGCCCAAGCGCTCTTGGCCGTTGGCATCGAAGGTCACGAACTTCATGAATGCTGCTCCTGCCGTGTTGGGAGGCCCCGCGCCGTTCCGTTGCCCGATTTCCCGTTGCAGGACACACGCGCGGCGGCTTCACTTTGAGCCTAGCTTGCGGCGGCGCGGCTTTCAACCGAGCGGCCGTTTCACCGAAATGTCACGGGAGGAAAAGATGACGGAGATCAAGAACCCGGCGCGCGCGCCCTTGGCGCGCGGCGAAGTGTCGATCGGCGTCGGGCTGCGGCTCGCGCGCGGCGCCGAGATCGGCCGCATCATGAAGAGCTGCGGTTGGGATTGGCTGTTCATCGATCTCGAGCACGGCTCGATGTCGCTCGACACCTGCTCGCAGATCTCGGTCGCCGCCTTGGATGCCGGCATCGCGCCGATCGTGCGCGTGCCGCATGGCCAGATCGACATGGCGACGCGCGCGCTCGACGGCGGCGGCTGGGGCATCGTCATGCCGCATGTCGACACGCCCGAGGACGCCGCCGAGCTCGTCGCGCATGTGAAATATCCGCCGCAAGGCCATCGCTCGGTGATGGGCGCGCTGCCGCAATTCGGCTATCGCGGGCTCGGCGTCGGCGAGACCGCGAAGGTCGTCAATGCCGAGCTCTTGGTGACGGTGATGATCGAGACGCCCTTAGCGCTCGAGAACGCCGAGAAGATCGCCGCCGTGCCCGGCGTCGACGTGCTGCTGATCGGCACCAACGACCTCGCGATGGAGATGGGCATCCCCGGGCAATTTGCGCACGAGAAGATTGTTGCTGCGTATGAGAAAGTGATCGCCGCCTGCCGCCAGCACGGCAAATGGCCGGGCATGGGCGGCTGCTATGTCGACGATCTGTTGCGCCGATACATCGCCATGGGCATGCGCATGATCTTGGGCGGCAACGACCTGCCGTTCCTGATGGCGGGCGCGAGCGACCGCGCCAAAGTGTTGAAGACCGCGAAGACGGGCTAGCGCGCGTCGGCCTGTTGCTCGGCGCTTTGCTGTGCGGTGTCCTGCTGTGCGGTGACCGCGTGATCGCCGAGGATTGCGTAATCGATCGCGATCGGGTTGGCGAAATGCTTCACGTGCTCGCGCACGCCTTGCGCCGCGGCGGTCGCGGCGGCGTAATCGGGATAGTCGGGCGAGCGCAGGAAATAGAGCGAAGGGCCGCGGGCGCCAGTCGCCTCGGTGACCGCGACCTTGAGGCCGGTCGCCTCGACCGCCCATTGCACGCGCCGCGCATTCGCCTCATTGGCGAACGCGCCGAACTGGATGAGGAACGGCCCGGGCCGGTTGACGAGCGCGGCCGCGGCCGGCGGCGCTTGCAGGCTCGCGGTTTGCGCAGCATGCGGGGCGGGACGCGCCGGGTTTGCGGCGAGTCGAACCGGCTTGGCGGTCACGGCGGGATGGGTCGGCGCGGCGGCATGCGGCTTGGTTTCGGGCGGGGCCGGCGCCGCCTCGGCTTGCTGGACGGGCGCGGGTGCGGCTTGCGGTGCCGGAGCTGAGGCGACACTGACAGGCACGGGCGGCGGCGCGATGGCCAGGACCGGTGGCGCCGGGACCGGGCTTGCCGCGGCGACCGCGACCGGCAGCGGGCTCGGCGGCGCGAAAGCCTCGGCAGCAGGCTGAGTAGGCGCGGCTTTGACGGCGACGGCTTCGGGCGCCGGCGGCGCTGCCAGAGCGGCGACTGGCGGCAGGGCGGGCGGGGTCTTCACGACCGCGGCCGCGTCGGCGGTATACGTCTTGGCCGCGCTGGCGCTCCAAAGCTTATAGGCGGTGCCGCCCGCCAGGCCGACGACGAAGCAGAAGACCAGGCCGATCGCGGCGCAGGTTGTTGCAGCGTTGCGGTGTCGGGGAGCGGGTGAGGCTATCGCCATGATGGCGATAGCCTCGAAGGTTTATGGTTAATTTTCGGTTAACGACCTCGATCCCGGCCGCTCAGCTGCCGTAGGGAACCGCCTTTCCCGATTTCAGCGCCGGCGGATCGAGGATGACGGTGTGGCTCGGATCCTTGAACTGGTCGAGATCGCTGCCGGTGATGCCCTGGAACTGCACCATCAGCATGCGCGAATGCTCCCATTCGCCGTCCTTGCCGAATTTCACATCGCCGAACACCGTGTGGAACGTGGTCGCGTGGATGTAATCGGCGAGCTTGTCCTGGTCGAGGCTCTTGGTTGCCTCGATCGCCTGCTGCAGCACCTGCATCTCGGCATAGGTCACCGGCACCATGTAATAGCCCAGCGGATCAGTGCCGGCTGCTGTGGCCTTCGCCTGGTATTTCTGCAGCAGCTCGGCGGCGCCGGGGAACATCATGGTCTTCGCCGGCTGCCAGAGATCGAAAACGATGAAGCCGTTCAAGGCTGAGCCGAGCTGCTGCTTGATCGGCGTCGCCTGCGGACCGACCATGCCGCCGCCGATCATCTTCGGCTTGTAGCCGATCTCCTTCACCGCGCGCACCATGCAGGAGGAATCGGTGATGTAGGAGTTGATCTCGACGATGTCGGGATTGGCGGCCTGGATCGCATGCACCACCGGGGTGCAGTCGGTGATGTTGCCGGGATAGCTCTTGTCGTAGACGATCTGGAGCCCGTCGGCCTTCGCCGTCTCGCGCGCGCCGTCGGCAGCGTTATGCGCGAATTCGATATCGGCCGAGGCGATGGCGATGGTCTTGGGCTTCGGATTCTGCGCCATCGCGATGTTGAAGAAGCCCGAGGTGAAGGCGGTCTTCGGATTCTGTCCGGCCGGCAGGATCGAGAAGTATTTCGGGTAGTTGAACTGGCTGTTCACCGCGAGTCCGAGGAGCCCGAAGAACAACTTGTTGTGCTGCATCACGATCGGCATCGCCGGGGCGATGAGCCCCGTCGCATAAGAGCCGAGGACGAGATCGACTTTGTCGACATCGAGCAGCTTGGTGTAGATCTGCGGCACATTGGCGGGATTGCTCGCATCGTCGTAATGGACGAGCTGCACCTGGCGCCCGAGCAGGCCGCCCTTCGCATTCACGTCGTCGGCCCAGATCTGCATGGTGAGCAGCGCCGGCTTGCCGTTCGCGGCAAGGCCGCCGGTCTCTTCCATGCTGAAGCCGATCTTGATCGGGTCGGCGGCGCGCGCCGTCGGCGTGGCCAGCAACGCGGCGAGTGCCGCGCCAGCGACAGCGAGCCCCGCTTTGCCGCTGAAAATCGATCTCGTCATGTGCGTACTCCCCCTATCATTTATTGTGGCGCCAGTATCGGGCGCGCGTCAGCCGCAGGCAATGCCGTAAACATCGGCGCAGCCTTCGGGCAGGCGATGCTCCTGCCAGCTCTTGCCGCCGTCCTCGGTGCCGATGATCTGGCCGTTGCGCGCCGCGCCATAAACCTGGTCCGGGTCGCGCGGATGGAGCGCGAGCTGCATCACCGTCGCATGGATCGGCACGCCGTGATCGATGCGCCGCCAGGTCGCGCCGAGATCGTCGCTCGTGGCGAGCGAGCCGGTATCGCCGGTGGCATGGACGCTGAGACAGGCATAGAGCCGCGTTGGGTCTTGCGGCGCGGGGCGGATGTCACGCGCATAAGTCAGCGGCGAGAACCGCCCGACCTCGATGTCGCTCCAATGCTCGCCGCGATCGCTGCTGCGGAAAAGGCCCATGCGGCAGGCGAGGAACACGGTGCCGGGCGCGGCGGCGCTGACGCAGAGCGCATGGCCGTCGAGCATGCCTTCGGCCTCGGTGCCGGAAACGAGCTTGCTCTTCAAATGCGGCTGGTCGGCGAGGCGCACCAAAGCGTCGTTGCAGTCGATCCAGCTCTCGCCGCCGTCATGGCTCTTCATCACGCCGTTGACCTCGACGGTCGCATAGAGATCGCGCGGCGCGTTGGGATCGAGCGCGATGCGCATGACCCGGCAGGCGAACGGCATCTTCGCGCGCTCGTCGAGTGTCGGCCGCGCCAAGAGGCGCCAATGCGCGCCGCCGTCGTCGCTGCGATAGAGCGCGACCGGCGAGGCGCCGGCGAAGATCGTCTCGGGCGCGAGCGGATGGACGAGGAACGACCAGATCTGGACGTGATCGGGAAAATCCGGGCGGCGCCAATGCGCCCCATGATCCTCGCTGAGATAGGGCCCGTCCTGCGTGCCGATGAAGACGCGTTCGGGATGCAGCGGATGGACGGTGATGGTGTGGACGCTGGTCGGCGCGGGCAGGCCAGCCTTCATTTGCTCGAAGCCGCCATCGCCGACGCGGCGGCGGAACACGCCCGACATCGAGCCGCCGCGCCACATGCCGGCGCCGGCATAGACGTAGGAATCGGCCATGGCCGTCCTCCCTTGCCTCGCATTTCGTTGAGCGGAGCAGACACCCCGCGCGGCGATGCGTCAAGGGCGGGGCGCGCGCCCGCGCGCCGCCGCTGTCACGCTCCGGGCGGCACGCGGCGCTGCAGCATCTCCGCGACGGCGCGGTAGACCGGATCGGGCGCGATCCGGTCCTCGCGGAGACAGGCTTCGGTCAATTTGATCACATGCTCGTCGCCATGCGCGACGGCGCGGTCGATCAGCTCGTCGACGCCGAAGAGGGGCTCGCCGATCGTCGCGGTCGGCGCAGCGTCGGGCACTGGCACGCGCGTGACCCGGGCGGCAATCGCGGTGGCGACCTGGCGAAGGCGCCGGCAGGCATGCGCGCCGAACTCGGGCGGAAGCAGCGGCAAGAAATTGCGCGTCGCCGTCGCGGAGGTGATGGTGTGAACGAGCTGGATGAGCGGGACGGGCTGGGCTGCCTCCTGCGCCAGGAGGATGTGGGCGAAGCGCGCGGTGTGGCGGCTGATCGACGCGCCGGCATCGCCCGGCTCGTCGAGAACGCCCGCGGTGCTTGGTGCGGCGCCGGGGGGCGGCTGATAGACGGCAGCCCAGTAAGCGAGGCCGCGCGCAAGCTCTTCGCGCTCGCGCTCGGTCGGCGCGCCCTGCTCGGGCAGCGCGCGGAGCGCATGGGCGGTGCGGATGAGACCATGGGTCAGGCCGCCGGCGCAGCCGTCGATGAGGCGCGGGACCCATGTGCGGATCGTCTCTTGCCAGGCCCGCTCCGCCAATTCCCGCCGAAAGAGCTCGAGCCAGTCGGACGCCCGCTGTGCGACGCCGAGCGCGGCGCGCCATTGGCCTTCATCGGCGGGCTCGATCCGCGCTTGCGCCGACGGCGGCGGCAGGTGGCGATGATTTGCTTTATAGGCTTCGACCCAGCCGGCGACGGACTCGTTCCGGCCCAGGGTGCTCATCGCCTCGGCCGCCATCGGCCCATGCTCGGCAAAGATCGGCTCCATCGTGAACCACACGTCCTTGAGCCGCTCATAGGCGTCGTTGATCGCTTCCTGTCGCGTGGGTGCCATCGGCTGTCGCCCTCCTTGCAGAGATAAGCCTAGAGGCTCAAGCGGCCAGCGAGTCAAGCTGGGCCGTGCGCGGGCGCGCGAAGCCTGCCTTTGCCTTGACAAGCCGTTGCCTCTCACCAAGGATCGGCGCCCTTAGAAACGACGGTGCGTCAGCGTGCGGCGCAAGTCCGAAGGAGGTTCGACTGCGCCCGATCCATTGTCTCTTCGCCGGCCTCGTGGCCGCCGTCTTCGCGTTGCCGGCCGCGGCCAAGCACCGACCCATGTCGTGATCGCCGCCGTGCCGACCATCGCCTCGACCTCGACCTATATCGCCGATGCCAAGGGCTATCTGCGCGACGCCGGGATCGATGCCGAGATCCAGACCATCGATTCCGTGAGCACGGCGATGCCGCTCCTGGCCAGCGGCCGCGTGCAAGTCGCCCAGGGCGGGCTCGCCGCCGCCTATTGGAACGGGGTCGCGCAAGGCTTGCCGGTGATCATGGCTTTCGAGGGCGGCTCGACGCCGCTCAATCACCACATCCTTCTGGGGCTCGGCGCCAAGGACAAGATCAAGCAGGTCGCGGACCTGAAAGGCCACGCGGTCGCGCTCAACGCGCCGGGCTCGATCATCGGCTACGACCTCTACAAGGTGCTCGGCAGCGCCGGCCTCGGCTTCAAGGATGTCGACATCAAATATATCTCCTTCCCGCAGATGGGCGTCGCCTTGGAGAACGGCGCGGTCGACGCCGCGGTCGACGTGCCGCCCTTCGGCGACCTGATCATCGAGAAGAAGCTCGGCGTCAACTGGATCAACACCGACGACTATCTGAAGCCGGCGCCGGTGACGGTCGTGCATTATGTCGTCAATTCCGACTGGGCAAAGGCGAACAGCGACGTGGCGCATCGCCTCTTCGTCGCCATTGCCCGCGGCACGCGCGATTATTGCCAAGCCTATCATCACGGCGCCAATCGCGACGAGGTGATCGGCATCATGATAAAATACGGCGTCGCCGGCGATCGCCAATCGCTCGACAAATTCCCGTGGCAGGCGCGCGACCCGAACGGCCGCTTCAACATGGCGAGCCTCGCGGACGTGCAGGACTGGTACCTCAAGGAAGGCTACATCAAGCAAAAGCTGACGCCGGCCCAGCTCGTCGATCCGAGCTATGCCGAAGATGCCGCCAAGCAGCTCGGGCCGTTCACGGTGACCAACGCAGCGGACAAGCTCGCGGGCTGCCGCTGAGCCGCGGAGAGGGAAGTTAGAGTGATGAAGCGGGTGTTGATCGGAGCGGCGCTCGTCGGCGCGGTCGCGGCAAGCGCCGCTTGGCCGGCCGCGGCGGCGGACAAGGTCGTGATCGGCAGCGTCCCCGGCATTGCCGCCGCCGGCACCTATATCGCCGATGCCAAGGGCTATTTCAAAGACGAGGGCATCCAGGTCGATATCGCCGATCTCGCTTCGGCGGCCGATGCGATGGCCTCGCTCGCGACCAACCAGTTCCAGGTCGTCGAGGGCGGCTATTCGGCGGGCTATTGGAACGCGCTCGCCAAGAATTTCCCGATCATCACCGCTTTCGAGCGCGGCTCGCGCCCGACCAACCACCAGATCGTCATACCGCTGTCGATGGCCGACAAGATCAAGACCGTCGCCGATCTGAAGGGCCATACAATCGCGGTTAACGCGCCCGGATCGCTGACGATCTACGAAGCCGGCAAGATGCTCGAGAGCGTGGGGCTCACGATCAACGACGTCGACGTCAAATACATGCCCTTCCCGCAAATGGCCGTCGCGTTGAAGAACGGCGCGATCGATTCCGCCGAGGAGATCCCGCCGATCGTCAACGTCGCGGAAGAGCAGGGGCTGATGAAGGGAATCGCCTCTATCGACGAGACGCTGAAGCCTTATCCGGTCGCGAGCATCGCCTATCAGATCAACACCGACTGGGCGGCGAAGAACAAGGACGTGGCGCGGCGCTTCTTCGTCGCCATCGCCCGCGGCACGCGCGACTATTGCCAGGCCTATCATCACGGCCCCAATCGCGACGAGGTCGAGGACATCATGATCAAATACAAGGTGATGTCCGACAAAGCGTTGCTCGACCGCATCCCGTGGCAGGGCCGCGATCCGAACGGACGCATGGATGCCGGTACCGTGCTCGACATCCAGGACTGGTTCTTCAAGCAAGGGATGGTCAGCCAGAAATTCCCCGCCGACCGGCTGATCGACACCGAATATGCCGATTACGTCGCGAAGACGCTGCCGCCGTTCGAGGTCATCAACAAGAGCGATCAGCTACCGAGCTGTCGATGATGGTCCGCGCGCGCGTGCTGAACCGCGGCATCGGGCATCCCCGACGGCGAGGATTGGTTCTATAACGATCTTGATCAACAAGAGCGGCCGGCTGGCTGGCTGCCGCTAA
>DASYAL010000041.1:0-1781 GCA_036501365.1 Allostellaceae bacterium
GCCGACATTGTTGCCGCCGTCGACGAGCGCCGCCGCCGGCGTCTCGTGGACGATCGCCACCGGTGCGCGCGTGTTCCGCGACTTGGCCTCGCGCGCGATCGCGAGGATGCGTGGCAGCCCGGCGAACCGGTAGCCGCACAGCGAATTGTCGACGAGCTGGTCGACGACGATGCGGGAATCGTCCTCGCCATACCCGATCCGCCCGAGCGCCCCCACGCCGAGCACCCTCGCCTCGGCGACGCTAAGCCGCACCGCGCCGGGCCGATCGGGGTCGAGGTAGTTCGAGCTATTCTTCACGGTATCGGCCTTCCAGTCGTTGTCATTGCGAGCGCGGCGACGCAATCTCGGCGGGGTGAGGCTCTGCTACCACGAGCAACTGTGTTCATGCGGGGAGTTTAGTGGCGAGGAGATGATCGCGCACGGTGGCATTGAGGATGGTTGCGAGTTTGCGCATGCAGGCGACGAGAGCGACCTTTGGGGCTTTTCCGTTGTCGCGCAGGCGGGTGTAGAACTCTTTGATCGCGGGGTTGTGGCGCACCGCGCTGAGGGTTGCCAGGTAGAGGACGTTCCTGACCTGGATGCGGCCGCCGGCGATGGCGCGGTAGCCGCGGCGCTTGCCGCTGTCGTGATTGAAGGGGGCGACGCCGATCAGGGCGGCGGCCTGGTGGCGGTTGAGGCTGCCGAGCTCGCGCATGTTGGCGATCAGCGTCCAGGCCAGCACCGGCCCGACGCCTTTGAAGGCGGTGAGGCAGGCGAAGAGCGCCGCCTTGGCGCGGTCGTCGGCGACGATGGCGGCCATCTCGCGCTCGATCTCCTTCAGCTCGGCGCGCAGCGCCGTGAGGCGCCGCGCGGCACGGCTGCGCAAGGCCGCGCTTTCCAGCCGCTGCGCCTGGTTGTCGAGCGCCACGATCTCCTCGCTCAAGCCGCGCCGGTAGAGGACGTGCTCGCCCAGACGGTCGGCGACCGGGTCGGGGTTGCGCACCGCCACCGGCGAGAAGGTCTCGGCGAAGTGGGCGATCACCTCCGCATCGAGCCGGTCGGTCTTCGCCAGCCGGCCCGAGGCGCGGGCGAACTGGCGCACCTGGCGCGGGTTGACCACCGCCGCCACCAGCCCCGCCTCGCTCAGCGACAGCCACAGCGCCCGCTCGTACCCGCCCGTCGCCTCCAGCACGATCCGCGTGGTGCGCAACGGCCGCAGCCGGGCAATCAGCGCGGCATGACCCGCCGTCTCATTGCCGACCGAAAACCCCATGCCCAGCGGCCGCACATGCACGTCCAGCCGATCCTTCGAGACGTCGATCCCGACAAAAACCCCCAACCCGGCCATCATCCTATCCCCTTCTTGCAAGTGCGGGCGAGACCCCGGCAACTGTTCGGGCGTGAGATGAAAGACGGCGCCGGAGCCTTGCTCGACGCGGGGAAGACCGCCACGATTGCTTACGGTCGCAACGCCGTCATTGGCCGACCATGGTCCGCCAATGACGGCAATCATCTACCATAGCGATGACACAAGATTGCTTCGCTACCCTCGCAATGACAGCATGGGAGATAACACCAAAAGGGGAGCCCGCGATGACCGAATTCCGCTACGACCACGTCCACCTGCGCAGCCCGGACCCGGAGGCGACGGCGGCCTGGTACAAGAAGATGTTCGGGGCCGAGGTGATCCGCGCGGTGATGTCGAACGGCCTCGAACGCACCGACATCAAGCTGGGCGGCGTCAACCATTTCATCGCCAAGGTGCCCGACGACGCGCCGCTCTCCGACAAGGCCGACGGCAG
>DASYAL010000042.1:0-29682 GCA_036501365.1 Allostellaceae bacterium
AAGTTTCCGTGATCGCCAAATCCACTACGAGCTGTCCGCCTCTCCATCCGGACGGCGGGAAGAAAGCCACATCGAATTCTGTAACATCTGATCGTAGCGTCCCCACCATCATGCGCGCCGCGAGCGGTGAATCGTCGATCGTACCGATTGGTGCGACGGTTAAATTGACCACGACATGACGCGCACCGCTTCGCTCGAAACCTGGACTTTGGCCGCCGCCATAGGGTTGCGCTCCAACTGCCGTAGGTGCTTTTTTCCTGCTGATCTCTCCGCGCCTGGGATGCCGTAGACTTACCCATTCGATATTGCAGTTTTCGTTAAGGCGATTACGAACGACAAATCGAAGCATAATGCGCGCAGGCTGCCTAACGGCGCTAAGATGCATCTCGACGATCGGAGCCGATTCGCTGTCGTCGCGCCGCTGTTGTCTCCACATAAAATAGGCCGTTAGTGCCGTCGCGATCGTCGTACCGATTCCGGCCAGAGCGATAATCCAATCCGGACTCCAGTTCATACCGAGGGCCTTTTCCTCTCCGGTTTCAGGGTCATAATAGACAGATCATGGCAGAGCCCGCCCCATTGCAGCGCTGCATTTTTTGCCTTCAGAAGCGTTCTGGCACTGAGGAACATGTGTTTCCACGTGCGATTGGTGGGCGTCTAATCACCAATCGCGTTTGCGAACCGTGCAACTCAATGCTCGGAAGTCGAGTTGATGCAGCGCTGTGCAATAGCTTCATCGTCAGATCACGCCGCGCGCGTCTCGGGCTAGCAGGCAATAGTGGCGTCGTGCCGGCGTCTCACGAAATGCTGCTTGGAGTAGCGAGGCTTGCCGAAGATAGAGAGCAGCGTGTCCAAGTTACATTCAGCACGGCTACACAAAAGCTGAACATCAAGGCGCTTTACCACGCGTCCGACGTGGTAATGCAGGACGGCAGCAAAGCGCGGCAAATATTTTTGGACGAGAGCGACAGAGACCAGATACCCAAGATTATAAAAAAGGAACGTGAACGGCACGGAGTACCCCCGCTGTCTGAAGAACAACTTGCGGCCGAGGTTCGTCGATTCACTGAAAGCGTCGTCACCATCGACAACCCCAAGGTCCTAATGTCGCGGACCTACGATTTTTCGTTCGTGCGTCACGCCATGATAAAAATCGCATATGAATTGGCGTTCCTGTGGCTTGGAGAATCCTATTTGGACGATCCAGAGGCTGCAGAACTACGGGCGGCGATCCGCAAACCTGATCCTGCTTCGACCAACGGCCTGGCGGCGTTTGTCGGTGAAGCTGAGAACTGCGGTGCCTTTAGCCTCTGGTCAGCGGATACGACTAGCCATCTGGCTTTTGCTTTTGCCGGAAATGAGGGCATCGCGATCGCTGTGCGTGTTTTTGACGCGCACGCGGCATTCGTGTGGGTCACAAAGGATGCGGCCCGATACCTGACGGGCCAGAACGCTGGCGAAAAGATGCGCTTCCTAGCGATCGATCCAGTGAGCGGTAAGATGACTGACACGCCTATCATCGACGAGATGCGCCGCATGGCAGCGGCGACGATCGCGCGCCGAAGAGCATCTAGGTCGGGTTAACTGATCGGCTGGCCTAAGAGGTGCGCCTTGGACTCAGGTTACGGGTCACGAGAAGGCCGGGGCGGGGGTTCGGTACACATGAGTGCTCCATGACCTTCGCTCCATGTACGTAAGCGGCCCAGTCACGCAGTTCTCCCAGACTATTAGCGCACGCCTTATATCGGCGCCCACTCATTGCGCCTTGTCGGTTTTTTTGGTTATTCATTAGCGGGCAGCGCGCGCGATGAAGTTGGCCGCCGAACGGGCTCATGCGGCTGGGATGGCGATTCCGGTCAATTAGGTAGCCATCTGCCTCGTCATTTGGCGGTCGGCGTGCATCGATCCAATTCAGATATGCGGCTCGGTCTGCCAACCCACGAAAAATTGTAATCAAGACCCCCTCCTTGGCCAGGGCTATGGAGCCGGGATAATTACGGCCGAGAGAGTCTCTCAGCAAGCGATGACGATGGCCGGACAAAACTGACTGCCCAGACCAACTCCCTCCCCCGCTACCACCTTTACGGTCCTGTTCGTTCCCGGCGCGTTCGCCTCTGGCTGCGCGGATTTCGGCGAAACGCTGGCCTTCCGGGCCTTGTCCGCGCTTCCAAGAGCGCGGCGGCTCGTCTAATCTTGCCCAAGGGCGCGCCAAGGCGCGGTTTTCGGGCAGGAGACCTTCGATGCGCATCATCGATTCCCATTTCCATTGGCGGCCGCGCGCGGTGCTCGATTATCTCTGCCGGCGCAAGGACTATCCGCGCGCCGAGCCCAATGCCAAGGGCGGCTACACCTATTGGCGCCACGAAGGCAAGCGCATCTCGAATGTCGGCGGCGAGTGGTTCGACCTCGAGGCGCAGCTCGCCCATCTCGATACGCTCGACCCCGGCATGGGCGTGGTCTGCTCGGTCGGGCCGTTCTCGGTCTCGTTCACCGATTTCGCGGGCGAGGAAGCCCGCGACATCGCGATGATGTGGAACGAGGAGATGGCGGCGAAGCAGCGCCACTATCCCGGACGTTTCTGGGGCACGGGCGTCGTGCCGCTCAACGACACGCGCCTCGCGATCGAGGTGATGGAGCACGCGGTCAACGAGCTCGGGCTGGTCGGCATCAACCTGCCCGGCAGCGTCGGCGCCGATCCGCATATCGATGCCGCGCGGCTGGAGCCGTTCTATGCGCGCGCCGAGGCGCTCGACGTGCCGCTCTTCCTCCATCCGACCGACGGCATCTACGAGGACATCCTCGACGGCTATGACGGCGCGCTCTATCTGAGCCTCGGCCGCGTCGTCGATGTCAGCGTCGCCGCCTATCGGCTGGTGCTCTCGGGCATGATGGAGCGCCATCCCAAGCTCAAGCTTTTCATGTCGCATACCGGCGGCGCGCTGCCCTACCAGGCCGGGCGCATGGACAAGAATTCCAAGGCGGCGAAGCTGCCGCGGCTGCCGAGCGAATACTTGAAGCGCATGTATACCGATACGGTGTCGCCGCATGCCGCCGGCATCAAATTCGCGATCGATTTCTACGGCGTCGATCACGTGATGTATGGCAGCGACTATCCGTGCTGGAGCCCGACGGCGGCGATCAAATACTTCACCGAAACCGGCATGTCGCAGGCGGATCAGGAAAAGATCTTCTACGGCAATGCGCGGCGCCTCCTCAAGCTGCGCGACCCGGTGCGGAGCGACGCGCAAACCGCGCGTGAGCCGGCGCCGGCGAAATAGTCCTTTCGCGTTGCGCGGCGGCGCCGAAGCCAGGCCCGTCGCGGAACCGCGCGCCTCCACCGCAGTTTAATCGGCACCCCCTATCTTCTTCCGAGGCGGCGAGAAGCCGCCCGCGAGGCGATCGATCATGCCGCCCGGCGTTCCTGACAGCTCGGTGCTCCGCGACACCACGCGCTCGCTCGCCGCCAAGCTGATGCCGCAGGCAAGGCTCTGGCACGAGATCGTGCGGCGCGATTGGTGGAGCATCCTTGTCGCGGTCGGGGCGCGCATCGGCCGCGACAACGTTTCGCTGCTGGCGGCGGGTGTCGCCTTCTACATCTTCGTCGCCATCCCCTCGGGCCTTGCCGCGATCGTGTCGGTCTACGGGCTGATGTTCAACCCGGGCCAGGTCCAGGCCCAGATCGCATCTTTGATCGGGATATTGCCGGCCGACGTCATCAGCATCGTTGGCGCCTTCCTGCAGATGCTCGCGGCCAAGCCGCAATCGACGCTCGGCCTGCATCTCGTCCTTGGCCTTCTTATCGCGATGTGGAGCGCGCAATCGGCGGCTTCGTCGATGATCGCCGCGCTCGACGCCGCCTATGAGCAGCAGGAGACCCGCGGCTTCCTGCATTTCCAGGCGGTGGCGCTGTTCCTCGCCTTCTGCTCGATATTCTTCGCGCTCGTCACCTTGCTGCTTCTCGCCGTGCTGCCGGCGGTTCTCGACTGGATCCTGCCTTTTGCGGACCCGGCCAAGGCGGTGATCAACGTCTTGCGCTGGCCGGTCCTGATCGTGTTCGTTGCGCTGGCCATTGCCGGCATCTACCGCTTCGCGCCGGCGCGCGCGGATGCGGAGCGGCCTTGGGGCGCTTGGGGCGTCATCCTGACGACGGTGGTGTGGATCGGCAGCTCGGCGCTCTTCGCGCTCTACGTCGCCAAGGTGGCGTCCTACGACACCAGCTACGGCTCGCTGGGCGGCGTGGTCGTGTTGCTGCTCTGGCTCTATATCGCAGTGTTCGTTGTGCTGCTCGGCGCCGAGCTCAATGCCGAGCTCGAGAGCCGGATGGCGACGGAAATCGCCCGCGCCGAGCCGGTCAACGACACGGCGCCGGGCCTGCCGCACCGCCGCGCCCAGGGCTGAGGCGCGCAACGACACTCGAAAAAAATCGCGGGTCCCGGATGCTTGGCCCGGAACCCGCGGTGTTGCGGTTGCGCGATAGCGAGATCGGCGAGGTTTACGCCGCCTTATCGAGATGCTCGAGATCGGGACCATAGAGGTCGTGCGTCCAAGCCGGAACGTCGCCGCGATCGAGCATGGCTTGAAGCTCCGAGCGCGCGCGCGAGACGCGGCTCTTCATCGTGCCGACGGCGCAGCCGGCGAGCTTCGCCGCATGGTCGTAGGAATAGCCATTGGCGCCGACCAGCATCAGCGCCTCGCGCTGCGCGGCCGGCAGGGTCGCAAAGCGGCAGGTCACATCGCGCATGCGCAGATGCCATTCCTGCTCGTCGCTGACGGCGGGCGCCGGCACGGCGGTCGGATCGAGCGGGCCGATCCGGCGCTGGCGGCGCTTCTCGTTAAAGTAAGCGTTGCGCAGGATCGTGGTGAGCCAGGCGAGGAGATTGGTGCCCGGGCGGAATTGGTCGGCGTGAACGAGCGCGCGCAATACCGTTTCCTGCACGAGGTCGTCGGCGAAGCTGCGATTTCCGGCAAGCCGGCGCGCAAAGCCTTGGAGGCGGGGAAGGTTCTGGGTGACATCGTCGGCGAAAGTCGTAACGGTCATTTTCTCTTCCTCCTGCAAACAGCCACAACTGCAGTAGAAGGAATCTATGAATGGAATCTCGGCTTTTATGCGTCAAACTTCGCGTTTTGTGCGACAAATCGCGGTCGCCACAAGAATATCTCAGATGCGATAGCCGCCGCCGCTTTCTCCATATTGCGACCACAATTCCGATGCTTGATTTCAACTAGAGTTTAGCAGCATGCCGCCCAATCGTGGCGACACTGTGACTATGGCAACGGCGGATGACGGCGGTTTAATTCGCGCTCAGGCGCGCTCGGCGAGCGGCCTCGCGGCGAGACAGCGCGTCACATGATCGAGCAAATCCGCCGGCTCGAACGGCTTGCGCAGCGCTTCGGTGGCGCCGAGCTCGCGCGCCATGGCGAGAAAGTCGGCCGCGCCGGTAATCGTGCCGCCCGAGATCGCGATGATCGGCGTCCCCGGCCGCTCGCGCAGGATCTGCCGGATGGTGCCGATGCCCTCGCGCTCGGGCATGATGATGTCGGTGATCACCAGCGCGGGATGATCGCGGCGAAAACAGGCGAGGCCCTGGCTGCCATTCGCGGCGGAGACCGTCTGATAGCCGGCGCGATCGAGAATGCGCGCGATCATGTGGCGCACCATCGGCTCGTCGTCGATGATGAGTATCTTGTCGGCGCCCATGGCCGCGCTACGCCGCGCTCTGCACGGGACCGAGCGCCTCGCGGCGTGGTCCGGCGGCGGGCAGGATGATCGCGAAGACCGAGCCCGCGTTCGGCGCCGTGCGCAGCTCGATCCGGCCGCCGTGGCTGGTGACGATGCCATGGACCACGGAGAGGCCGAGGCCGCTGCCGCGGTCGGCCTCGCGGGTCGTGAAGAACGGCTCGAAGATGCGCTGTGCGACGACTTCGTCCATGCCACCGCCGTCATCCTCCACCGACAGGCAGACGGCGCGGGATGCCTGGTCGGACGGGTTGCCGCGATGCGACACGCTCACGACGATCCGGCCGCATCGCTCGCCGATCGCCTGCGCCGCATTCGTCACCAGGTTGACGATCACCTGCTGCAGCTGATCGGGGTCCGCGTGGATCGCCGCCACCGGATCGATCCGGTCGACGATCTCGATGGTCGCCGGCAGGGTGGCGCGCAACATGCGCAGCGATTCGCGGACCGTGGCGCCGAGGTCGATCAGCCGCCTTTCGAGCGGCTGGCGGCGACCGAAGGCGAGGATCTGACGCACGAGATCGCGCGCGCGCTGGCTTGCGACGATGACCATCTCGAGATCGCCGCGCGCAGCCGCCTCAGCCGGAAAATCTTCCAGCGCGACTTTCGCGAGCGAGAGGACCGGCGCCAGGATGTTGTTCAACTCGTGCGCCAGGCCGCCGGCCATGATGCCGAGCGCCTCGAGCTTTTGCGAATGGATGAGGAGCCGCTCGAGCTCGCGCGCGCGCTGCTCGGCGGCACGCTGGTCGGTGACGTCTTGCAGCGTGCTGACGACGCGGATCGGCTGCCCGTGGCCGTCGCTGATGATCTCGTGCTCGCGATGGACGAGGCGGGCCTCGCCGTCGGGCCGGATGATCCAATGCTCGAGCGGCTCCGGCCGGATGCCGCGCTGCAGCTCAGCCCACAAGGCGCGCACGCGCTCGCGATCGTTCGGATCGATATAGGCAAGGTAGTCGTCGCCGGTCGGCGGGAATTCGCGGATGTCGACGCCGAAGATGCGATAGGTCTCGTTCGACCAGGTCAGTTGCCGGGTGACGAGATTGAAATCGGAGCAGCCCAGCCGCGCGATCCTCTCGGCCTCGTCGAGCCGCAACTGGTTCTCGTGGAGCGCGATCTGCGCTTGCTTGAGCGCCGTGATGTCGATACGCAGGCCCGCCGTGCCGCCGTCGCTCATGCGGCGCTCCGAGGCGAAAGCCCAGCGACCCTGGCTGAGCCGCTGCTCGAAGCTGCCCTCGAACTCGCGGTGCTGGCGGACGCGTTCGGCGATCCATTCCTCCCCGCGGTTCTCGGCGTCGGCGATCTGCCCTTTCGCGAGATAGGCGCGCAGGATCTCCTCGAAGCTCGCGCCTGGGACGATGCGATCGACGATTTCGGGAAACATCCGGCGATAGGCCTCGTTGCACAACACCAGCCGGTCGTCCGAATCGAAGATCACGAAGCCTTCGGAGATGCTGTCCACCGCGTCGCGCAGCAGCCGATTGGCCCGGCTTGCGCGACCTTCCGCGAGGATCGCCTCGGTCTCATTGGTCAGCGTGCCGCGATAGCCCTGAAACCCGCCGCGTTCGTCGAAGATCGGCTTGCCGTTGGCGGCGTAGTGCTGCACCGCGCCGTCCGGCCAGGCGATCGCGAAGCGGAAGCCGCGGAACGGCCGCCGAGCGTCGAGATCGGCCTTGTGGCGGCGCCAATGCGAGTCGGCTTCGGGGTCGCCGCCGGCCATCTCCCACGGGGTCTTGCCAAGCACGGCTTGGCTGCCTTCGCCGCTGACGAAGACGAAACGGTGATTGGTGTCGGATTCCCAGATGCATTCGGCGCTGAATTCGGCGACGTCGCGGAAGCGACGTTCGCTGTGGCGAAGCGCTTCTTCGGTCACGCGCTGCTCGGCGGTGATCGCCTCGGCCCGTTCGACCGCACGCACCAGATCGCGCCGGGCGTGGCTCTCGTCCGCGAGCCGCGCATAAGCGCGGGTCATCAGGATCTGGACCACGAAATGCCGCCGCAGCAACAGCGCGATGGCGATGATGGCGAAGCAGAGGACCATGCCGATGACGGCGATGATGGCTGCCTGCATGTTCCAAGCTGACAAGATGGCGGAGACGCTCAGCGCGGTGGTGGTGATGAGGGGATAGTTGCCGAGACGGCTCGCCGCGAGGATGATCGGCTCGTGCGAGACCGCGTCGGTGGTACGCACGGGACGGAAGTCGCCGGCGGTATCGAAAGCGGTGAGCAGCCCGCTATCGAGGGCCGGATGATCGCCGGCCGTCACGCCGGGATAACGGACCAGCAACGTGCCGTCGCCCCGCCACAAGGCGATCGCGCTGCCTTGGCCGAGATAGACGTAGCGATAGATATTCATGAAATAATCGAGGCGGATGGAGGCGGCGGCGATGCCGAGAAAGCGGCCATCGGCCGTGCTCAACCGCCGCGCCAGATAGATGGTCGCAGCGCCATCGCTGTCGTTCGGGATCGGGTCGCTGACGATCGTGCCCAGATCGCTATGGTCGCGCAACGCGCCGAAACCGGTGCGGCCGCGGAGGTCGATGTCGCGGCCGAGCGTCGGTGTCGAGCTGTTGATCACCGTGCCGGAAGCGTCGACGAGATAGAGAGCTTCGATCTGCGGCAGGCCGGCGATCTTGCGGGCGAGGCGTTGATAGCCTTCCTCGCCGCTAGCGTTGCGGCGGAAAGCTTCGGGACCGGAAAGGTTCTCGCCGGCAAACTCGGTTTCGATTGCCGCCAGCACGAGATCGGCGCCTTGCAGCGTCTGCACCGACTGCTCCTCGAGAACCTGGTCGAGCTTGGTGAGGCCATTCTCGGCATTCGCGACCGCGGTCCGGCGCAGATGCCAGATCGCACCGCCATCCGCTGCGATCAAAGCGATCACGAGGACGGCGGCGCCGTAACCGATAATGCGGGGAGGACGGGTGCGCTTGACCGCTTCGGGGGGCGCCGCGATCGCGGGGCGGATGGTGTGAAGCCACCGTATCGATGGCGTCCGACGCCCCCATATCCGTACCGACTTTGTCACCATGCAACAACGCGGTACTACTCCGCCTCCTTTGCGTCCGGCGAACAGCGCCAAGTGGGGCATACAGCAATTTGTGGCAACACTATGGCACGAGCGTGCCCGTTCGGCCGAGTCGATGTTTACGTTGATTGGATGAAAAGTCGTTGCCAAACCGCAGTTTAGGCTACGGCCTCGTCATATGACCGTAGCAAAATGCGCTAAGAGACATTTTGCGGATGGCTGCGGCGCTCGCTCAATCGTGAGCAAGACCCCTAGACGTAGACGGCAATGCTGCAGCCGCTCCAGAGTTATGGGTTTGTAACCTACGGTTGTGTGGGCACTCTGCGTCGTTGCCATGAAAATATGTTCGGATTTATCCTTCATTCGAATGATAAGTGGCTGAAACGCTTAGCGAAAGATTGCATTTATCTGACCTTGTCTTCGTCCGTTCAAGGCCAACGCGGAGAGTTCGGTTACAGTTAGGGTTACGAATGCATTGCGCTGTGCATTCGCCGCAGGAAGCCAGTTTTGTACGGCCAGCACATGGCGAAGACAGACGAACACGAGATGATACGCGACGATACGATCGCCTCGCTTTATGACGCGGCGATCGAGCCGGTGACGCGCCGTCGCGGCCTGAGCATGCTCGCCCAGACGCTCGACGCCGCCGGGGCGTTCTATCTCGTCTGGGACAAGGATAACGGCGCCGTCGCGGACTGCATCGCGGGCGGCGCCCTGACGCCGGATTTCGTCACGCTCTACCGCTCGCGCTGGGGCGCGCTCGATCCGCGCCGCCGCTTCCTCGAGCGCGCGCATGCCGAGAGCATCTATGTTTCCCATTACGACCCGATCGACGCTGCCGAGGACGGCGGCTTCGCGCGCGCGTTCCTGGCCGAGCAGGGGATCGCGCACAGCCTTGGCGCCAACCTCACGGCGATCGGCCGCGAATACCGCCAGATCTTCGTCGAGCGCGCAGCGGGACGGCCGCCCTTCTCCGCCGCGGACGTGGTCGGGTTCCGCCGCTTCGTGCATCACATGGCCAATGCCGAGCGGCTCGTTCGTGTGTTCGAGGAGCGCGCGCTCGATCTGGAATTGCCGCGGCGTATCCTCAACAGCATGGCGGTCGGTGCGCTGATCGCCGACCAGAACGGGCAGGTCCAGTTCGCCAACGCCGCGGCGGAAGAGATTCTCGCCCAGAACGACGGTCTGACGCGGCGCGACAACCGCATCCAGGCGGCGCGCTCCTTCGAGACCAACAATCTGCTGGCGGCGCTGCGCGACGGGGCCGCGACCGGCCACGGAGCGCTGCTGATCGCGCGTCCCTCGGGCAAGCAGCCCTATGCGGTCGTGGTGATGCCCCTTGCCGGCGTCGGCGATGCCACCGCGGTCCGCGCCCTGGTCTTCCTCAGCGACCTCGCGCACCGCAGCAACGAGCTGGCGCCGCGTCTCAGCCAGCTTTTCGGCCTCTCGAAAGCGGAAGCGCGGGTGGCGGCGGGCATCGCCGAAGGCCGGCGCCTCACCGAAATTGCGCAGGAATTCGACGTGCGGATGCCGACCGTGCGGACCCAGTTGCGAGCAGTGCTGAAGAAGGTCGGCGCGACCCGTCAGGCCGATCTCGTGCGTATCGTTCTCGCGCTTCCGCCCATGGCACCGACGGGCGCGGAGCCGCTGCGCTGAGGCCTTAGCCGCTAGAGCGACGACGGCGGTAGGGCGCCAAAGCCGCCCGCGCGGAGCTTGGCGCACAGGGCATCGAAGCCGAGGAGATTGTCGGCGAGGTAGTGCTGCTCTATCGCGGCGACCGAGGCGTCGACCGCATTGGCCAGGATTTCTTGCGCGCTCTTTTGCGGATCCGGCGCGAGGAGGTTCTCGTCGAGCGCGCCTTCGATTTCGGCCTCGACTTCGCTCAGCACCCTCGCCGCCAGGCGCCACGCCTCGCGATCGAGCTTGTCTGCCGCGGCGTCGTCGCGGCAGGCGAGCTCGAGCGCGGCCAGCCGCGCGCCGATGAAGCGGGAAAAGTGGCGCACCAAGGCGCGCTTTACGCCGTCGCCGATCTCGATCGCGAGGAAGCAATCGGTACAATCGATAGCGGTCATGCTCGGCCGATCCCGTCGCGCGTGTTGAAGGTCCTCGCGCGACGGTAGGCGGCCAGGTTTAACGAACGCTTACCAAGCCGGCGGGCGCTTGCCCGGCTGGAGCCGGTTTGTTTCAGCCGTTTGGCGCAGCCGACGCCGCCGCTGTCGGGCGCGTCAGCGTGACGAGCGTCAGCACGCTGTCGTTGAGCGTCGAGCCGACGGCGATGATACCGTCATGGCCTTTCTGCAGGACCTCGCGGCGCAACGTCCACGCGCCGGCCAACGCAGTCATTTGGTCGGACGAATCCGTACCATATTTCTGCACCAGCATGTGGACCTGGCGGCCGTTGAGGAACAACGGCGATTGGAGCGTGACACTCACCAGCGGCTCATGCCGCGATGTGGTCTCGGTATCGGTGCCGAGATAATAGCTGCCGATACCCAGATAAGGACTGGCACCGCGCCACGGCGCGACCATCATCTTGAACATCGAACATCCCTCTCCGGCACATCCCCAGCTGCCACGCGCAGCCACGGCCGGATGCCACCTTGTTAAACCCCCACACTCCCGATCGTCTCGGCTACTGCCGCTCCTGTTCTATGTCCGATAACTGCAATATAGGCGCATCGATCCCGTGTGCCGAATGGCAAAATCAAGATATCGCGCTCAATTTTACGCAAGTTTTGCCGCGGCACGCGCGCCCGAGCGGGGCCGTCGCGGCGGCAAGGCGCGGATCAGCCTGCGGTGCGACGGCCGGCCTTGTCGAGGCTCCGACGCTTGGCGGCGAGCAGCCTTTCGATGACGGCCGCGAGGTCGGCGACCGTCTGTGCCTCGAAGAGATGGCTGAGCATCAGCTCGATGCCGAAGACGTCGCGCGCGCGGATGACCACTTCTGTCGCGCGCTGCGAATCGCCGCCGCTCAGAAAAAAATTGTCGTCTGCGCCGATCGCGCCGCAGCCCAGCACCTCGGCGAGGATTTCCGCAAGACGGGCTTCCGTGCGGGTCGCCGGCGCACGGAAGCGCGTGTGATCGAGCGAGTTGTCGCTTGTCGGCTCGGGCAGCGCGTTCTGGTCGAGCTTGCCAACGCTGGTCAGCGGCAGCTCGGCGAGCCCGACGAAGGCCGTGGGGATCAGGTAGTCGGGCAGGGTATCGGCAAGGAACGCGCGTAGCTCCTCGGCGGTGACGCGCTGCGCGCCGGCGGGCACAAGATAGGCAACGAGTTGCTTCTCGCCCGGCCCGTTCTTGCGCGCGATGACCGCGCAAGACGCGACGACCGGATGACGGGCAAGCGCCGCAGCGATGCGATCAGGCTCGACGCGATAGCCGCGGATCTTGACCTCGCCGTCGATGCGGCCGCGAAACGCGATCTCGCCATTCGGCAGCAGGCTGCCGAGGTCCCCGGTGCGGTAGAGCCGCGCACCCGGCGCCTCGCCGAACGGATCGGCGATGAAGCGCGCGGCGGTGGCGTCGCGACGATGGCGGTAGCCGCGCGCGACGCTCGGGCCGCCGATGCAGATCTCGCCCGGCCAGCCCGGTGCCACCGGTGCGCCCTGCTCATCGAGCAGACGAATCATGGTGCCGGCGATGGGCTTGCCGATCGATGGCAGGGCGCCCTCGCTGCAATGACTGGGCACCCGGCCCGAGGTCGCGACGACGGTGCATTCCGCCGGCCCGTAATTGTTGATGGTAGCGAAAGGCAGGTCGGGACGCGGGAAGGCGTGGAGCGTATCGCCGCCGGTCAAGAGGAAGCGCAGGCGCGTCGGCGTCGGCCACTCCATGCTCATCAGCTGCTCGGCGAGCGGGGTTGGCACGAAGGCGATCGACACTTCTTCATCGAGCAGCCAGCGGCGCAGACGGATAGCCGAGCCGCGCACCGCCTCGCTTGCCAGGGTCAGGGTGGCGCCGGTAGCGAGGCAGGTCCAGGCCTCCCAGATCGAGGCGTCGAAGCCAAGGCCGGCGAGGTGGCTCGCGGTATCCGCCGCGCTCATGTCGAAAGCGGTCTGATGCCAGGCGACCAGATGGTCGAGATTGCCATGCGTGATCTCGACGCCTTTCGGCTCGCCGCTCGAGCCGGAGGTGTAGATCACATAGGCGAGATCGTCCGCGTGGTTGGTTTCGCGCAGCGCGCGCGTTGCGAAGGACGCGAACGCGTCGCCGCGGCCGTCGAGCGCGACGGGAAGCCGCGACACGCTCGCCAGTTGATGGACGTTCTTGGCCGCGCCGATCACCGCCAGCGCGCGTGTATCCTCGAGCAGAGCGCGCAGCTGCACGTCCGGCCACGACGGATCGAGCGGCAGGAAGGCGCCGCCGGCGCGCCATACGCCGAGCGCCGCGATGATACGCGCGAAGGAGCGGTCGAGAGCGATGCCCACCACGGTCTCGCGCCCGACACCGATCGAAGAAAGATAGCCGGCCACGGCATCGGCGCGCTCATCGAGCTCGCCATAGGTCATGACGCGTGCGCCGTCGCGCAGCGCAATCGCGCGTGGCACCGCGGCAGCGTGTTCCGCGACACGCTGGGGCACGCTTCGATTGCTCTGCTCGTCCGCCTCGCTCCAACGATGACTGCCGGCGCTTTCTGCGCCGTTTCTGGTCTCTCGCCGCCACATTGAGATGTAGCAAGCCAGATACAGATTAGATTTTCGTTACTCGTGATCGATCGCCAGCGGTGCGGCCGAACCTGGCGCCGCTCGTGCGATTTTGTTTACCTTGATCCGCGTTTACCACAGTTGCGCGCGGGCGAAAAAAGCGCGAAAACCCCGCCACGATCCGGAGGAGAATTCGATGGTCCAGAAAGTCACGGTCGAAGGTCGCGAGATCGATCTCGACAAGTTTCGTTTGCGGAATTTCGTCGGCAAGCTCGCCGAGCTCGGCGAGCTCGAAGTGCATGACGAGCCGGTGGCGCTCGCCGATCTGAGCTGGATGATCGAATCGAGCCCCAAAGCCAAGCTCTTCAAGAATGTCGGGCCGGAGCGGGTCGAGCTGGTCGCCGCCACCGCCGGCAGCCGCAAGCGGCTCGCCGCCGCGCTCGGCGTCGAGCCGGGGCAAGCCGTGGCCGAATTCGCGCGCCGGATCGAGACTCCGCAGCCGATCGTCAAAATCGCTTCGGCCGATGCGCCGGTCCATCAGGTGGTGAAAACCGGCGATCAGATCGATCTGACCAAGCTGCCGTTCCATCCGCAGCACGAGTTCGACGGCGGCACCTATATCTCTTCCGGCATCGACTATTCGATCGATCCGGCGACCGGCCGCGCCAATATCGGCTGTCGGCGCCTGATGCTGCGCAGCAAGAGCACCATGCGCGCCAATCTCACCGCGAATTCCGATCTCAAGAAAATCTACAAGGCCTGCGTCGAGCGCAAGGAGAAGCTGCCGGTGAGCTTCGTCGTCGGCTCGCATCCGGTCGATTTCCTCGCCGCGGTGCAGCGCCGTCCGGGCGACGAGCGGAACATCCTCGCGAGCTTGCGCGGCGAGCCCGCGCCGATGGTGAAGAGCGTCACCAACGACGTCCTCGTCCCGGCTGACGCCGAGATGGTGATCGAGGGCTATTTCGATGAGCTCGGCTATCGCGAGATGGAAGGGCCATATGGCGAGATGTGGGGCTATTACGGGCCGATGCATATCGACCCGGTCTTCACCGTCACCGCGATTACCCATCGCAAGGACGTGCTTTATCAAACCGTGCTCCATTCGAGCCACCAGCTGGCGCGCGGGGATTCGCCGAATATGAGCGCGCTCGGCACCGAGCTTTCGATCTGGCGCAACCTCCGCAAAGCCGGGATCGAGCCCGTCGCGGTGGCGATGGGGCCCGGTCTCCGCCTGCATGGCCGCGTCGCGCTGAAGCGCGGCAAGCCGGGCGAGGCGCGCAAGGCGATCGAGACGCTGCTCAAGGAGACGCCGTGCAAGCATGTCGTCGTGGTCGACGACGACATCGACGTCACGCAATCGGACCAGATCGAATGGGCGCTCTGCACGCGCTTCCGCGCCGATCGCGATTTGCTCGTCGAGCAGCACAAGGAAGGCGCCTATATGGATCCGACCATGTTCGAGGAAAGCGACGCCGCGAAGATGGGCTTCGATGCGACCGCGCCTTACGGCCGTGAATCGCGCGTCGATTTCTGGCGTCCGAAAGCGCCGCATCTGACCGGCGCGCCGCGCTATCAGACCGTGCGCCAGGCGCTCGAGGCGCAGCCGCTCTTCTTCACCCAGCTCATGGACGCGGTCGGCAGTCGCGACGGCCGCGAGGTCGCGATGGAGCTTTACCGGTTGCGCGAGGAAGGCGTGCTCGACCGTCAGCCCAATGGCGAGTGGTTCATCGGCAAGACCGGCACCGCGGAATCGAAATTCCTCGGTCACTGAGGTCGGTCTGAACCCGGAATAAGCACCGGCGCGAAGCCGGCGCGCGGTCAGGGTTCGTTGTCGCGGATGATCGGCGTCCGCAGCGTGCCGAGATTGCCGATCTCCAGCACCACCTCGTCGCCGTTCTGCAGGAAGAGGCCGCGCGGCCGGCCGACACCGAGGCAGGTGCCGGTGGCGATGACGTCGCCCGGCCGCAAGGTCAGCCGCTCGCTGAGATATTCGATTTGCTCGGCGACGGTGAAGACCATGTTCGCGGTATTGCTGTTCTGCATCACCTCGCCCTTGGTCACGGTCTTGAGCGACAGGCTCTGCGGATCGGGCACGTCCTCGGCGGGCGTGATCCACGGCCCCATCGGCGCCGCGTTATCGAAGCATTTGGTGCGGAACCAGTCGATGCCGAAACGCGAGCCGTAAATGTCCTCGCGCCGCGCCGCCTGGTCGGTGGCGTCGGAGAGATCGAGCAGGTTGAGATAGCCGGCGACATAGTCGAGCGCCTTGTCCTTGCGGACGCTGCGCGCGCGCCTGCCGATGACGACGCCGAGCTCGCCCTCCCAGAACACCATCGTCTGCGCCGGCCGTAGATGCGCCGCCTCGCCCGCGCCGATGATCGAATGCTCGCTGGTCTTTAGGAAAAAGCACGGCCGCGTCGTCCGCTTGTCCGGCGCGTCGCCCATCTTCATCTCGCGCAGATGATCGGTGTAGTTCGCGGTCGCGCCGAAGACCGCGCTCGGATAAAGGATTGGCGCCAAGAGCGTGGTCTGGGCGAGCGGCTTGGCGGCAACGCCGGCGAGCTTGCCGGCGGCGAAAGAAGTAGCGAGCTGTGGCAGCAGCGTCTTGGCCTCGTCCCAGGCGTCGAGCGTCTCGCGAACCGAGGCGCCGGTGAAAGACGCCTTGGCACCAGGCTGGGCCGCGAGTGCCGCGGCGAGGTCGACGACCTTATCGCCGACCAGCAGCCCGGCGCGCGGGCCCGCCGCGGTCGAATAGGTCAGCAGCCGATAGCTCATACGGAATTCCTCTTCATGGGCATCAACCGAGCGGGCCGAGGAACGGCTCGCCCATATAGGTATCGGAAAGCGGCTCGAGCGCTTCGGGCCACAGGCCTTGCTTGACCTTGCGCCGCGATGCCGAGCCGCGCACTCGCCCGTCCCAGCCGACCTGCTCCATATAGTAATAGAGCTCGAGCGCATGACCGTCGGGATCGATGACGCAAGCGGCGTAATCGATGCCCGGCCGCAGCGCCGGCGGCAGCTCGACGATGCGCGCACCTCGCGCCTTCAGCCATTGGGTCGCGTCGCGCAGCTGCGTGTAGCTGCCGAGCTGCAAGCCGAAGCTCATGCAATTCGTGTGCGGCGAGAGGCCGAGCTTCTCGCGCAGCGCGATCGGATAGAGCGCGACCGTGTGATGCTCGGTGTTGCAGCGCAGGAAGGCGCAGCGCGCGCCTTCCCACACGACTTCTTCGCTCGCCAACAGGCCGAGCCGCTCGCGATAGAAGGCCTCGGCTTTCTCCATGTCCTTGACGAAGAGCCGCACCGGCCCGATGCGCACGATCTTGAACGGGCGCGGCAGCATCACGCCGCCGACCTCGTATTTCGCCGGCAGTGTATCGAAGCCGCGATGACCGGAAGAGAGATCGATGCCTTTCTCGAGCGCGGCGGCGATCTCCTCGCGCTCGGCCGGCTGCGGCAGGGTCGCAACCTCGAAGAACGGACGCGAGACCTTGAATTCGGGTTTGGCGAGTCCGTCCCAGCCGACCTGCTCGATGCCGTAATAGAGCTCGGCGACGTGATCGTCCGGATCGTAGACATAGGTGTGCCAGTTCGAGCCGAGCGGATCGCGGCCGGCGCGCTGGATCTCGATGCCGTGCGCTTTGAAATAATCGTGACCTTCGACCACTTCGCGCAGGCTGCCGACCTGGAAAGTGATCTGGTTGGTGGTGACCTCGGGGTTGGAGGGCCGATGGCTCAGCGCCTGGCGCACGCGGCGCGGGAAAAGCGCGAAAGCATGATGATCGGTGCCGTAGCGCAGCATATAGCCATTGGTGTCGCCGAGCTCCTCGATCGTCTTCTTGTCGCGCGCGACGCGGTTGAAGTCGAGGATGTCCGAGAGACGGAAGCCGAGCAGATCGGTGTAGAAGGCGAGGGACTCGGTCATCGCGACATTGTCGAAGCCGAAATGGCCGAGCCGCCGCACCTTGAACGGCCGGTCGAGCAGCACGCCGCCGACATCGTATTTGCGGGGCTTTTGCGCTTCCGGCATGGTCGGCTCCTCGGCGCGCTTATCGGCCGGCGCGCTCGGCGTCGAGGAATTGCTGCACCAGCTTGCGCATGGCGAGATGCGGCGCGTCGGAGCGGATGTCGACTGTCGGCGCGTCGGGCATCGCATCGGCAATGCGCTGCTGCGCCTCCATTACCACGACATCCTCGTCGAAGACGCCGCGCGAATCACGCGCGAAGCGACGGGTGAATTCCTCGTCCTCGACGCCGAAATTGCGGATCTGCGCATAGAACAGGAACGAGCTGCGTTCGGTCTCGGGCGTTGCGGAGAGGAGCACGCGGATGCGCGGCGCGCTCTCGCGACCGCTGCCGATCGTCGTCGTGCCGGCAGGCGCGAAGCCGGCATCGACCATGCAATGGCTCGGGAGCTCCGCCTCGGTGATCTGCCAGCGATCGACCTTGCCGATATTGCCGATGAATTTCGTCCAGAGCGGGATCGGATCGAGATTCGGCATCCAGCGGATCATGCGCACGCTGCGCGCCAGCCGCTCGGTCGTCACCGGGAAGCGATCGGTGCCGTGCCCGCCCAAGGTCTTCGGGTGGACATAGGCGACATGCGACAGGTCGAGCAGGTTGTCGTTGTTAAGCTGCCAAGTGCATTTCATCGGCACCGGCTTGGCGTCGTTGCCCTTGATCACTGACCAGCCGGGCTCGGCGAGGTAATGCCATTGCGGCAACAGGCGCTCATCGCGCGTCGCCGGATTGCCCATCCAGATCCACAAGAGGCCCCAGCGCTCGAGCAACGGATAGCGCGTGACGCGGGCCTCGCTCGGGATCTGCGGCTGGCCGGGGATTTCGATGCATTCGCCGCTCGGTGCGAATTTGAGGCCGTGATAGCCGCAGCGGACGTCGTCGCCCTCGATCGCGCCCATCGACAGCGGCAGGTTGCGGTGGCAGCAACGGTCTTCGAGCGCGACCGCCTCGCCGGAAGCGGTGCGATAGAGCATGACCGGAAGCCCGAGGAAAATCCGCGCCAGCGGCGCGCGCCCGACCTCCTCGCTCCACGCCGCGACATACCAGCAATTGCGCAGAAACATCGGCCCTCCTCCTCCGCTTTCCCTAACACGCCGATGTTGTCATGACAACATTCGATCGGTAGGTTCGCGGGGCTAGAATGAGTGGGGAGGGCTCAAGCCATGAAGATCGACGTGCACGCCCATATCATCGGGCCGGCTTTCTACGACGCGATGAAGAAGATTCCCGGCGTCACCACCGTGCCGAACCCCATCGGCATGGGCATCCTCAAGAACGGCGAGACCGTCATCAACGTCAATCCCGCCTGGTTCGATGCCAAGCATCATGTCGGCGAGATGGACAAGCGCCGGATCGATCTGTCGCTGGTCTCGCTGACGACGCCTAATCTCTACGTCTTCCCGAAAGAGATGCAGGCGCAGGCCGCGCGTATCGCCAATGACGAGGCGGTCGAGCGCGCGAAGCTGTTTCCGAGCCGTATCCGCGTCCTGGCCAGCCTGCCGCTCGACGACATTCCGGCGGCGCTCCAGGAGATCGAGCGCGTCGCCGGGATGCGCGAGGTCTGCGGCATCTCGGTCGGCTCCAACGTCAACGGCGTACCGCTGTCCGACGAGCGCTTCGAGCCGGTCTGGGCGAAGATCAATCAGCACAAGATGGCGGTCGTCGAGCATCCGAACTTCCCGCCTTTCGCCAGAGACCTGCCCGAAATGAACCTGGCGCTGATGCTCGGCTTTTACTTCGAGACGCAGATCTGCGTGACGCGGATGATCTGCAACGGCATCTTCGCGCGCTATCCCAATATGAAATTCATCGTCGCCCATACCGGCGCCGGCATGCTCGGCATCATGAATCGCTTGCGCGCCATTCCGCGCGCTTATCCCGACGCCATGGCGAAGATGAAGCAGCGGCCGTTCGAGGAATACGCCAAGAACCTCTATTACGATTCCTGCTCCATCGACGAGAACGCGCTGATGCTCGCCTATAACTATGTTGGGCGGCACCACATGATGTTCGGCACCGATTATCCCTATACCCCTTACGGTCCCGAGCATGTCGAGAAGCTGCCGATCGGCGCCGCCGACAAGGAGTTGATGCTCGGCGGCAATGCCGAGAGCGTGTTTGGGCTGGGCTAGCTAGCGCTCGTCGCCGCCTTCCAGCAGCTCGTCGAGCAGCCCACCCAAGAGCGCCATGCGCTCGGCACCGATCTGGCCGAAATAGCGCTCCTCGGTCTCGGCCCAGAGCGGCCGCGCACGCGCCAGCGCGTGGCGGCCGGCGGCGGTCAGGTCGACGCGCTTCCCCTTGGCGACGGTCGGATGCGTGTCGCGGGCGATGAGGCCTTTCTGCGCCAGCAACGCCAGCACTTTCGAGATCATCACGCGGTCGAAGAGGGTGAAATTCGCCAGCCGCGCTTGCGACGGCACCTCGCCCGAGCGCTCGAGCCAATCGATCGTCGCCAAGAGTATGAATTGCAGATGGGTGAGGCCGACCGGCTCCAGCGCTTTTTCCAGCCGTCGCTGCCAGCGCTGCGCGACATGCACCGATTTGAAGCCGAAGCTCGCATGGCCCAGCGGATAGGCGCGATGCGGCCCCGCGGCGGGCTTCTTCTTGGCGCTCAGGTGCCGGCCTTGGTGAGAACGTAGTTCTTCGGCTCGAGCTCGGCGAGATACTCGCCGAAGGACATCGGCGGATATTTCGGCGGGTTGTCGGCGCTCTGGCAGCTCGGCAGGCAGGCGAGCTTCACATCGGCGCGCGGCCCGAAGAAGAACGGAATCGAATAGCGCACCTCGCCGGTCTTGTTGATGACGCGGTGCGGCGCCGAGCGCCAGCGGTCGTTGGTCCAGCGCCGGCACATATCGGCGTTGTTGACGAGGAAATGGCCTTCGAGGGCCGGCGCCTCGATCCATTCGCCGGCGCGGGTGAGGATCTCGAGACCCGGCGTCTTTGCCTGGGCGAGATAGGTGCAATAGCCGTAATCGCTATGCGGGCCGATGCCGAATTGCCCGTCCTTGGCCGGATCGCGCGGCGGGTAATAGAGCAGGCGCAACGTCTCGCCGCTCGGCTTGAAGGCCTGATGATCGACCAGCGTGTCCTCCGGCAGGTCGAGCGCCAGCGCGTGCAAGCGCAGCATCTTCATGCCGAGCGCCGACATCGCGTCGTAATATTCGAGGCAGGTCTCGCGGAAGCCGGGCAAGTCCTGCGGCCAGCGATTGGCCATCACCCAGGGCTTCTTGGCGATGCGCTCGGGATGGTCGGGCGCGAATTCCCGCTTGATATAGAAGGACGCGCTGGCGTCGGGATAAGTGCTCTTGGCATAGATCGAGGTGTTCTGGGTCTGGCCGCCCAAGGGCAGATAGCCGATCACTTTGCCGATCGCCTGGACCTCGAGCTTCTTTTCCAGCGGCTGCTCGTGGAAGCGCTGGGTCTCGGCGAAGACGCGGTCGATCAGCGATTGTGCGATACCGTGATGGCCGATGAAATAGAAGCCGAGCGATTCGCTCGCCGCGCCGATCGCCTTCGCAGTCGCGGCGGCCGCGCCCTTCTCGCCGGCGAGATAAGGCCCGACATCGATCACCGGGATCTTCATGTCGGAACGCGCTTCGAGAACGCTGTGCAGCTCGGCCATTGCCTACCTTCCGGGCCGAAACGCTAGAGACGAGAAATCGCCGAGTCAATCGTGCTAGGTTTGAGCGGCTGAAGGGGAGGAAGCGAATGAGACGGGCATTGAGTGTGGCCGTTGCGGCCGCGTGGTTGATCGTGCCCGGCATGGCCGCGGCGGCGGATTGGCAGCCGAATGCGGCGATGCTGGCGCTCTACGACAAGGCGAAGGCCGAGAAAGAGGTCTCGCTCTGGACGCCGGCGGCGATCGAGGGCAGCTGGGTCGGCGCGCAATTCGCAAAACGCTTTCCCGGCATCACGGTCAATCTCACCGCCGATCTGCAAGGCGCGACCAAGATCATCGCCGAGGCGCGCGCCGGCCGGCATACGGTCGACAACTGGACCTTCGCGATTGCCGGCATGATCGAGGTGCAGAAGCGCGGCTTGCTTGCGAACGAAGATTGGGCGGCTTACGGCATCGATCCGAAGGATACGTTCTTCGATGGCGAGGCCGCAGCAACGCATAATTTCGTCTACACCTCGATCTATTCGAAAGCGGCGGTGAAGCCGGCCGATCTGCCCAATACCTGGGACGACTTCCTCGAACCGAAATGGACCGGCAAGCTCGTCGCGCAATCCTTCCTGCTGCCACGCATGATGGGCTTCTTTGCGATCGCCTGGGGGCCGGAGCGCGCGGAGAAATGGGGCCGGACTCTGATCGACGATCGCAAGATGCTGATCATCAACGGTCCGTCCGAGCCCTATCTCAAGAGCGGCGAGCGGGTGATGGCAGTCGGCGAATCGATCTCGCTCGCTTATCAGTATCAGGACGACGGGCTCGATGTTGCCTATCGCAATCTCGATCTGGTGCCGGCCGGTCAGTTCGCGGTGACGGTGCTGAAGGACGCGCCGCATCCCAATGCGGCGTTGCTGCTTGCGGCGTGGTTGTCTTCGGATGAGGGCCGCAGCCTTTACGAGAAGCTGATCCATGAGGCCGATATCCGGCCGGGCTCGAAATCCGCGCTCGCCGCCGAGATCCGAAATGGCGGCGCCAAGGTGATCCTCGAAGACCTCAACACCATGGAGCGGCGCGCGAAATATTACGAAGAGTATTCCAAGCTGGTGCGCGGTCAGAATTGAGGCTCGATCTCCGCGGCGCGCTGATTCTCGGCGCGAGCGTCGTCGCGGCGCTCTATCTCATCTCGGCGCCGCTCTTGATGCTGCTCGCCGCGGCGTTCCGCGGGCCCGAGGACGTGCTGCCTTTCGAGTCGGATGCGCGCTGGTCGCTCGGCAATCTCGTCGCGGTCTATTCCGACCGCGCCCTCTATGCGACCGTCATCCCGAACACGCTGATCTTCGTCGCCGGCGCGGTCGCGCTCGGCTTCGCGACGGCCTTCGTGCTCGCCTGGCTGACCGAGCGCAGCGATCTGCCGCTGCGCAATGCCGTCTTCGCGCTGGTGCTGTTTCCGCTGCTGGTGCCGGGCGTGGTGGTGGCGATCGCCTGGATCTTCCTGCTCGGGCCGAATGCCGGCTGGGTGAATCTCGCGCTGCGCGCGATTCTCGGGCTCGAGGGCGATGGTCCGATCAACATCTTCTCGATGCCGGGCATGATCCTCGCCCAGGGCGCGGCGTTGGTGCCGTTCATCTATCTGCTGCTGACCGCGGTGTTCCGCGCGATGAACCCGGCGCTCGAGGAGGCGGCGAGCATGGCCGGCGCGCCGCCGCGCGCGGTGTTCTGGCGCATCACCTTGCCGGTGCTGCGCCCGGGCATCCTCGCGCCGCTGATCCTCGCGACCCTGGTCGCGCTCGAGCAATTCGAGATGCCGCTGATCATCGGCCTCCCGGCGCGGATCAACGTCTTCTCGACCCGCATCTATTACGAGCTCAACCCCGACACCAATCTGCCGGCCTATGGCAAAGCCGCCGCCGTGGCGTTGCCGTTCCTCGTCGCGGGGATCGCGCTGCTGCTGATCTACAACCGGCTGATCCGCCGCGCCGAGCGCTTCGTCACCGTCACCGGCAAGGCCTATCGCCCCGCGCCGATCGCGCTCGGCCGCTGGAAGGTCGCCGCGCTCGGTTTCGTCGCGCTCTATCTCGGCTTCGCGGTCGTGCTGCCGATCGCGGTACTGCTCTGGACCAGCCTTTTCGGCTACCGCCAGGTCGGGGGCTCGTTGCTCGCCGCGGTGAGCCTCGACGGCTATCGCGCTCTCTTCGCCAGTGCCGATTTCGAACAGGCTTTGCGCAATACGTTCATCGTCGCGGGCCTGAGTGCCGCGATCGTGACGCTGATCGGCGCGGCGCTCGCCTGGATCGTGCTGCGCACCCGGCTGCCGGGACGCAGCGCGCTCGACATGCTGAGCTTTCTGTCGATCGGCATCCCGTCGGTGATCGCCGGCCTCGCCGCGCTGCTGCTCTATCTATCGCTGCCGATCGGGGTCTACGGCACGGTTTGGGTGCTGGTGCTCGCCTATTCCTACCGGCTCGCGGTGGCGACGCGCTCGAGCCGCTCCGGTCTCAGTCAGCTCCATCCCGAGCTCGAGGAAGCCGCCGCGGTCGCCGGGGCGGGCTGGCTCGCCGCTGCGCGCCGCGTCGTCCTGCCGTTGCTGGCGCCGTCGCTCCTGGCGAGCTTCGTGTTGCTGTTCATCGTCGGGTTTCGCGAATTCACCATGCCAATCCTGCTGCAGAGCCAGGACAATCTCGTCCTCAGCGTGGTGATGTGGAATCTGATGGTCGCCAACAAAAGCGCCGAGGCCGCGGCGCTCGGGAGCCTCATCGTGATCTGCGTCGCGCCGGTGATCGTCTTTGCCCGACGCCTGCTGACCGGCCGCCTCGGCTGAGCTACGATTGCCCGAAACCGGAGGAGCGCATGCTGAGAAACGCAGCAACCGAGGAAGGCGCGGCCTATGGCCGGCCGGCGCAGCATCACGACAAGGAGCTGACCGAGATCGGGCCGTTCACGCCCTGCGGCGAATTCATGCGCCGCTATTGGCATCCGATCGCGGAGTCCGCCAAGGTCGGACCGCAGCCGCAGAACATCCGCATCCTCGGCGAGGACCTGATCCTCTTCCGCGACAAGAGGGGCCGGCCGGGCCTGCTCTATCCGCGTTGCGCCCATCGCGGCACCACGCTCTATTACGGCCGTGTCGAGGATGAGGGCATCCGCTGCTGCTACCACGGCTGGCTGTTCGACGTGCAGGGACGGTGCCTCGACCAGCCTTGCGAGCCCGAAGGCGGCCGCCACAAGGACAAGGTGCGCCAGCCCTGGTATCCGGTCGAGGAGCTTTACGGGCTGGTCTGGGCCTATATGGGCCCGCCCGAGAAGAAGCCGGTGCTGACGCGCTGGGACACGCTCGAGACGTTGCGCCCCGGCGAGCGGATCTTCACCACCGGCTCATCGACCGGCGCCGGCGGCGACGACACGGTCGAGATCGTGCCGACCAATTGGCTGAACGATTGGGAAAACATCATGGACCCGTTCCATATCCCGATCCTGCACACGACTTTCAGCACGGTGCAGTTCGTTCCGGAATTCGGCGTGATGCCGACCGTCACCTGGGAGCATGCGAGCCACGGCATGCGCTACATCGCCTATCGCAAGCTCGATGACGGGCGCGAGATGGATCGCATCACCCAGGCGCTCTTCCCGCATGCTCGCATCGTGCCCGATATTCGCATGGTCGAGGGGCCGGCAAACGGCGTGGGCTGGGTGGTGCCGGTTGACGACACGCATTTCCGCCTCTTCCATGCGCGCCGCGTGCCGGAGGATTTCAAGCCGGTGAAGGTGCGCCATTACGATGGCCGCTCCTGGTCCGAACTCAACGAGGACGAGCATCAGCGCTTCCCCGGCGATTGGGAGGCGCAGGTCGGGCAAGGGCCGATCAGCCTGCATTCCGAGGAAAATCTCGCGACCAGCGATCAGGGCGTGGTGCAGCTCCGCCGCTTGCTGCGCCGTCAGATCGAGGCGGTGAAAGAGGGCGGCGACCCGCTCGGCGTGACCTTCGATCCCGCCGAGGCGGTGGTGAAGGTCCAGGCCGGCAATTTTTTCCGGAGATAAACATGGTTCCGCCGTTCAAAGCAGACGTCGTCGGCAGCCTGCTGCGGCCGCAAGCAATCTTCGAGGCGCGCGAGAAGCGCGACCGCGGTACGATCGGTGCGTCCGCCTTGCGCGAAGTCGAGAGCGCGGCGATCGCCGATGCGGTCGCGCTGCAGAAAGCCGTGGGGCTCAAGGTCTGCACCGACGGCGAATTCCATCGCCGCCACTGGTTCCTCGATTTCCTCGAGAAGATCGATGGGGTCGAGGTGAAAGGCGGGCTCGCGGTGAAATTCCACAACGAGACAGGCGACATCGAATTCTCGCCGCCACGCTTCGAGGTGCACGGCAAGATGAAGCGCTCGCGCGCGCTCGCGGCGCTCGATTTCGCGGAGCTCAAGGGCCTCGCCGAGCGCCAAGGCCTCACGCCGAAGCAGCCGATCCCGTCGCCGACTCTCATCCATATGCGCGGCGGCCGCGCCGCGATCGATGCTGCGGTCTATCCCGATATGGACGCTTTCGTCACCGATCTGGTCACGGTCTATCGTGCCGAGATCAAGGCGCTTTACGACGCCGGCTGCCGCTATCTGCAGATCGACGAGACCAATCTGCCATATCTCTGCGATCCGAAGCTGCGCGATACGGTGAATAAGCTCGGCGAGGACCCCGACAAGCTGCCGGGCTTCTATGTCCGCATGCTCAACGACGTGCTGAAGGACAAGCCCGCGGACATGACCGTCGTCATGCATATGTGCCGCGGCAATCACGAAAGCGCCTGGGTCGCCGAAGGCGGCTACGATCCGGTGGCGGAGATCGTCTTCGGCGAGCTCGCGCTCGACGGCTTCTTCCTCGAATACGACAGCCCGCGCGCCGGCAGCTTCGCGCCGCTGCGCTATCTCGGCAAGGACAAGACCGCGGTGCTGGGCCTCGTCACCAGCAAGAAGCCGCAGCTCGAGAGCAAGGATGAATTGAAGCGAAGAATTGAAGAGGCGACACGCCACGTGCCGCTGGAACGGCTGGGATTGTCGCCGCAATGCGGCTTCGCCAGCACCATCCGCGGCAACGCGCTAACGGTCGACGACGAGAAGAAGAAGCTCGCGCTGGTGGTCGAGACCGCGCGCGAGGTCTGGGGCACCGCGTAGGAGTGACTCGATGGGCCAGTTCGGGATCGGCCAAGCGGTTCGCCGGAAGGAAGATGTGCGCTTCATCACTGGCGCCGGGCGCTATGTCGATGACGAGCGCGCGTCGCTCCAGGCTCACGCCGCCTTCCTACGCTCGCCCCATGCCCATGCGCGCATCAAAGCGATCGATACGGCCGCGGCAAAGCGCGCGCCGGGCGTGCTCGCGGTCTATACCGGCGCCGAAGTGCAAGCGGCCGGGCTCGGCACCATCAAATGCGTCGCGCCGCTCAAGAATCGCGACGGCACGAATTTCTTCAACCCCGGCCGGCCGCTGCTGGCGCTCGGCAAAGTGCGCCATGTCGGCGATCCGGTGGCGCTGGTCGTGGCCGAAAGCCTTGCCGCGGCCAAGGATGCCGTCGAGCTGATCGACGTCGATTACGAGCCGCTGCCGGCGGTGGTCGATCCCATCGAGGCGGTGAAGCCCGGCGCGCCGGTGCTATGGGACGAGGCGCCGGGCAATGTCGCGCTCGATTGGGCGCTCGGCGATCGCAACAAGGCCGACGAGGCTTTCGCCAAGGCAACGCGGATCGTCAAACTCGATCTCGCTATCAACCGCGTCATGGTCGCGCCGATCGAGCCGCGCGGCATCCTCGCCGAATACGATCCGGGCAGCGAGCGCTACACGCTGCATATCGGGACGCAAGGCGCCTTCGGCATGCGCAGCACGGTGGCGGCGCATCTCGGCGTCAAGGACGACAAGCTCCGTGTCGTTACCGGCGATGTCGGCGGCAGCTTCGGGATGAAGACCTTCGACTATCCCGAGAACACGCTGTTGCCCTGGGTGGCCAAGCTCCTCGGCCGTCCGGTCAAATGGCTGAGCGATCGCCAAGAAGCGTTTGTTACCGATACTCAAGGCCGCGAGCAGAAGGTCCGCGCCGAGTTGGCGCTCGATGATCAGGGGCGTTTCCTCGCCGTGCGCGCCGAGACCCTCGCCAATGTCGGCGCCTATCTCTCGCACTTCTCGGTCTTCGTCGCGACTATGGCGGGCTTCCGGCTGCTGACCGGCGCCTATCGCATCCCGGCGGCGCATGTCCACGTGCGCACCGTCTTCACCAACACGGTCTGGGTCGATGCTTATCGCGGCGCCGGGCGGCCGGAATGCTCTTATATCATCGAGCGGCTGGTCGATGCCGCGGCGCGCGAGACCGGGCTCGGCAGGGACGAGATCCGCCGCCGCAACCTCGTGCCGCCGTCGGCGATGCCCTGGGCGACGCCGCTGCTCGCGACTTATGACAGCGGCGATTTCCCGGCCAATCTCGAGCTGGCGCTCAAGGCCGCGGACTTCGCCGGCTTCGAGCGGCGGCGCCGGGAAGCGCGCAGCCGCGGCAAGCTCCTTGGTCTCGGCATCTCCTATTACATGGAAGTGACCGCGGCGATGCCGCAGGAGAAAGCCGATATCCGCTTCCTGCCCACCGGCCGCGTGCGCATGGGCATCGGCACCGGCCCCTCGGGCCAGGGCCATGCGACGGCTTTCGCGCAAATCCTCGCCGACCGGCTCGGCATCGATCTGGACGCGATCGATTTCGTCACCGGCGACACCGATGCGCTGAGCCAGGGCGGCGGCACCGGCGGCGCGAAATCGTTGCTGCTCGCCGGCACCGCCGTGGTCGATGCCGCGGAGAAGATCATCGCCAAGGGCAAGACGCTCGCCGGGCATTTCCTCGAGGCTTCGGAAAGCGATATCGAGTTTCGCGACGGGCGCTTCGCCATCGCCGGCACCGATCGCGGCATCGATATCTGGGAGCTCGCGGCGAAGCTGCGCATGGCGAAATCGTTGCCGGCCGGCATGCCGACCGCGCTCGATGACGCCGGGCTCTCGACCGGCAACAAGAACACCTTCCCCAATGGCGCGCATCTCTGCGAGCTTGCGATCGACGAGGAGACCGGCGTCGCCGAGATCCAGCGCTACACCGTGGTCGACGATTTCGGCGTGCTGGTCAATCCGCTGATCGTCGAGGGCCAGATCCACGGCGGCATCGTCCAGGGCGCAGGGCAGATCCTGATCGAGGATGCGCGCTACGACGAGAGCGGCCAGCTGCTCTCCGGCTCCTTCATGGATTATGCGATGCCGCGCGCCGACGATTTCCCGAGCTTCGGCGTCGCCTTCCACAACGTGCCTTGTGCCACCAACGTGCTCGGCATCAAGGGCGCGGGCGAAGCGGGGACGGTCGGCGCGCTCGGCGCCACCATGAATGCGGTGCTCGATGCGCTCGGCCCGCTCGGCATCGCGCAACTCGACATGCCGGCGAGTCCGCAGCGCCTCTGGGCGGCGATCCGCCGCGCGAAGAGCGCGCGCTAGCCGCTTATTTCAACGGCGCGCCGCCGGGCTTCGACAGCCACACCCACGCCTTCTTCTGCGTGTCATAGGTCGTAACAGTCGAGGATTCGGGACCGAGGCCGCGCTGCGGGTACTTCTTGAAATCGTAGATGCCGTCGACGCCGGCGAAATCGGTCAGGTTGGATATGTAGTCCTTGATCTGCGCCGCCGTCGCTTGCGGACCGAGCTTCTTCAGCGCCGCTGAGACGATGAGCCCGGCATCCCATGCGGTCGCGACCATGTTGTCGGCCTTGAGATTGCGGTCCTTGAGAATGGCATACATCTCGTGCTGTGCCTTCTCCATGCGCGGGTCGAGCGTTAGCACGCCGTCATGCTCGGGGAAGAGCGCCGAGGCGAGGATGAGTTGCTTGGGCAGGAAGCTCGCCCATTGGTCCATGGCCGAGAAGGATTGATTGCCGCTGGTGGGCGCGACCGGGATGTCGAGCCCGGCCTGGATCATGCCCTTGAACACGGTCGCCGCCGGCGCGCCCGTCACCCAGGCGATCAGCGCCTGCGCGCCCGAGGCTTTGATCTTCTCGATCTGCGCCGCGACGCTGATATCGGTCGGGTTGAAATGCTCGGCGACGACCTTCTGCATCACGCCCTTGTTCTCGGGATAGTTCAGCACCGCATCGATCGCGCGGTCGCCGTCCTGGCCGCTGGCGTCGGTCGTGTCGAGGACGGCGAGCTTGGTCCAGCCCTTCATGCGGTAATAGCGCACCACCGCCGCGACCTGGTCGACGGAATCGGCGCTGGTCGAGAAGGTATAGCTACCCGGCTGCGGATGGATCGCCGGCGAGAGGCAGTAATGCACCGGCCCGTTCGCCATCAGCAGCGCCATGGCGAGGCACATCGCGACGATGCTCGAGCCCATGATCACGGCCGGCTTCGATTGCAGCGCGTCGTTGGCGAGCTGGACCGCGACTTGCGGGCTCGACTGATCGTCATGGAAGGAGAAGGCGAGGGTCTTCCCCTGGATGCCGCCGTCCTTGTTGACGACCGCAGCCAGCGCCTGGAGCACGTCGCGCTGGCCGTCGCCGACGAAAGCGGCGCCGCCGGTCAACGGCATGACGACGTTGATGGTGTAATCGTCGGCGCGCGCCGCCGCGGTTGCGAGCAGCGTGGCCGCGGCGAGCGCCAGCGC
>DASYAL010000043.1:0-1550 GCA_036501365.1 Allostellaceae bacterium
ATAAAGCCTTTCGGGGAACCCGGCACGCGGTTAAGACGCGGCTAACGCCGGAGCGCGGTGCCGCGGATCGCCCGATTACCGCAAGGATCGCGGCATAGCCCGTTTAAACCCCTATGGCGACGCGCCGCGCCGACCGGTGAAGATGCCCATGCGGTTTTGCACTTCGGCGGGGACGCGATAGTCGCGCAAGACCGGCCGCGGGTCGCGCAATCCGCAGGCCTCGCGCTGGACCATAAAGCACCACAGCGCGTCGGCGGCGTGGGCAACGAGTTGAGCTCGTCGCGCCGTAGGCTGCGGCTGGATGCAGTCATATTCCGAGAGTGCCGCCAGCGCCGCTTCGAGCGCGCGCCCGAGCCGGCCCAGCGCCGAGGCTTGCTCCTGGGCGATCTCGTAATCGAGCGCGACAACGCGCTGCGGGGCGGCGGGGGTGGTTCGCGGATTCATCGCATCATTAAGACAGGCTTTGTCATCGCTCGCGTTCCCACTTCACTACCGAGACGCCGGCTTCTCTGTCCAGATCGCGCGGGGGACCGGGCCGAAAGCCGCGTTGTCGCAGCACGTCATCCGGCGTCGCATGCGGTCCCACCTCGGTGAATACCGCCAGCCCGTCAGGGATTTTGGCGTTGGCGGCATGGGACAGATTAAAGGCGTCATAGAGCGGCAGAAACAGGCTGAATACGTCTGGTCCGCCGATGACGGCGATCGTGCCGTCGCCGGCGCCGAGCCGCCCAAGCGCCTCATCGAGCGTGGCGCCAAGCGGATTCCAGAGCAACGCCTTGGGATATGTCGGATGCGGTGCCAGGGCGGCGACCTGTCGCGTCAGGATCAGCCGCTTTCGCAGTTCGGCACGCGGTCCGCCTTCGTGCGAGTGCCGCCCGTGCACGACTGCCGCGGCGCGGTCGAGCGCATCCTGGAAGAAGCGCTGATCCGCGTCGTTCTTGATCGAACCGGGCATCTCGCCTTTGTCGTCGGCGAGCATGCCGTCGGCGGAGGAGATGACGTAGCCTTCGATGCGGCGCATCGCGGTCAATCTAAAGCATGATCGGAAAAACTGGAAACCGGCCGTCTTTCCAGCGCGATCGGTCTCGGCTTAGAAGACCGCGAGGTAGCGCAACATGCTATGGTGCCGCGACCCGAGGTGAGGCATGCCCGAAGCGCCCAGCCTGATCATGGTGCAATTTCTGAGCTGGGTGGCGGATCGCCCCCGCACCCGCGAACAGGCGGTGGACGCTTGGCATAGCTGCCCGCATATTTCGGTGTGGGAAGACGCGGTCGTCGACGGTCTGGTGAATACCGTGAATGACGGTTATCGCACGATAGCGCTGACCCCGCGCGGTCGTGCCGTTCTGGAGCGAGCGAAAGCGCCCGCCGTTTGAGCTTGTTAGATCAGCACCTCGCCGCCGGCTTGTGGCGGCACCTCGAAGGTGTTGAGCACGAATCCAATCATGCCGTAAAAGCCGGCGCAGCTCACCGCCTCGATCACGCCGTCGCGGCCGAAGGCGGCCGTGGCGCGCTCGAAGGTCGTGGCGCTGACCGTCTTGGTCTCGATC
>DASYAL010000044.1:0-60212 GCA_036501365.1 Allostellaceae bacterium
CTGTCGCTCTGGCTGCCCTCCACCATGGTGCATTGACGCCGGAGGCTGTCCGGCCGACTCCGCCCCGCGGTGGATGGCCGCGATGAGATGCCCTAAAAGGAACAAAACGAAAGGGGCAGCATCCATGGCCGACAAGAAACAACGCCTGCGCGACATTATCGCCAAGAAATCGCTCTTGAGCGGCAGCTTCACTTTGGCCTCGGGCAAGGCGAGCGGCTATTTCTTCGACATGAAGAAGACGATGTTCGATCCCGAAGGTGCTTCGCTCGCCGGCGAGCTGCTCTGCGAGCTCATCGCCCAGGAGACCGATTGCAAAGCGGTCGGCGGGCTCGAGATGGGCGCGGTGCCGATCGCGCTCGCGATCGCGATGAAGAGCAGCGAGCGCGGCCGGCCGATCGATGCGTTCTTCGTGCGCAAGGAGGTCAAGGATCACGGCACGGCGAAGCTGATCGACGGCAATTTCGCGCCCGGCAGCACGGTGATCGTCTTGGAGGACGTCACCACCACCGGCGGCTCGGCGATGAAGGCGGTGAAGGCGGTGCGCGAGCAGGGCGGCAAGGTCGCGAAGATCGTCACCATCGTCGACCGCCTCGAAGGCGCGCGCGAGAATCTCAAGAAGGAAGGGCTCGAGCTGGTTTCGCTCTTCACCAACGACGATTTCAAGCGATAGCGACGCGGATGCTCTCTCAGCGATGAAGCCGACGCAGCAGCTTCTCGTCGCGGTGTGCGAGACGCTTTACGGCGAGGGCGAGAGCTGGCCGATCCAGCTCGCGACCGATCTCGGGGTCGCCGAACGCACCATGCGACGCTGGCTCAGCGGCGAGGCCCCGATTCCGGACGGCGTTTGGGCGGATGTGCTCAATATCGTGGTCGGTCGCGGCAAGGCGCTCGCCGAGCTCATTCCGAAGATACAGGCGCAACTGCCGTAGACGGAAATCATTGCGGGCGAGCGCGGCGGGGTCATTGGTCTCGCTCTTCGCCGACGACGATTTCAAGCGGCAACTAACGCCGCCATCCCCAGCACCCGCGACTAACTAAGGCTGTTCCTCAGAATCGTGACGGCGTTCTATCGCCGCCCCTCCAGCGAGGAATTGCCGATCCCTCAGGAAATTCTGGAAGCGGCGGCAGAGATAGCCGATCTTTCTGACTCTGACGGACTTCTCTTAGTTTGTATTGGAACTCCCGCGCGCAGACCTCGGGAGTCCGTTGACGATCCCGAATACGACGACGCTTATTAGAACGCCGGCCTGTCTCAACCAGCGCAGGGGTGTACGCGTAGACCAGTCAAGCCCCGGATAATCGCCGCCCTTGACCTTGAACGCAAAATAACGTAAAATACGTGCAATGGAGGAGGCCCTATGACCAGCGATGACCAGCGCGCCGCCAACCGGCGCAATGCCCAGAATTCCACCGGACCCAGGACCGAGCGCGGCAAAGACGCGGTCGCGCGCAACGCGCTACGCCACGGGCTGCGCGCTGAGAAGGTTCTGACCTTCGACGAGACAAACGGGGATTTTCAGACCTTCCTCGAGGAGCAGCGGCACGCGCATCAACCCGCCGATGCCGCCGAGGAGCAGCTTGTCGAACGCATCGCCATCTGCGCTTGGCGGCTGCGACGCATTTATCGCATCGAAGCGGACCTGATCGATAGCTGGCGCAATTCGCCCTTTGCCGAACGGGAGAAAGTCGAAATCGGCGCCGTGTTCGAGGGCAACACCTATGAGATTTCGACGGTGTCGCGCTACGAGACGGCGCTCGATCGCGCGCTTCACCGCGCCTATGTGATGCTCGAACGGCGGCAAGCGCGCCGGCGCGGCGAAACGGTGCCGGCACCGATCGCCGTCGCTGTCACCGCCTTCGATGCTGTCGCGATGGCGGGAGAGCCCGGCGAAAAAATCGAAAATTTCCGAACAAAGCCAATTTTGCCCGGAGAATCAGAGGCCGTGCTTGTGACGTCGATGGATTAGCCCGTGTCGCCGGCGATATCGTGACGGCAAACAGCGCTGAGACGGCTAAAACAGCGGTGAGACTTCAGCCCCGGACCGCAAGATGAGCGAAGCAAAAGACCTGAAGACCACCGTCGACGCGCCGGATTGGTCGGCCATCCCGGCGCCGGTCGATGATGGCGCCGCCCGTCATCTTCTCGGCGCGCGGATGGCGGCGGTGCCGCTCCCGGCGACCGATGGCCGCACCATCGACTTCGCCGCGCTGCGCGGCCGCAGCGTCGTTTATGCCTATCCGCGCACCGGCCGGCCGGGCATCGACAACCCGCCCGGCTGGGATCTCATCCCCGGCGCGCGCGGCTGCACGCCGCAAAGCTGCTCGTTTCGCGACCATTTCGCCGAGCTGAAAGCGCTCGGCGTGCAGCAGCTCTTCGGTCTCTCGACCCAGGATCCGGCCTATCAGCGCGAGGCGGCGGAGCGCCTGCATCTGCCGTTCGCGATCCTGTCGGACGAGCATCTGGCGCTGACCCGCGCGATGAACCTGCCGACCTTCGAAACCAGCGGGATGACGCTGTTGAAGCGCTTCACCTTGGTGATCGATAACGGCATCGTGACGCACGTTTTCTATCCAGTGTTTCCGCCCGATCGCAGCGCCGGCGACGTCACCGCCTGGCTGTCGGCGGCCCGCGCCAAGACCTAGCGCCGATTTCCCAACTGAATCAGCGGGCGGGATTGGGCTGCGGGTTCGCCCAACATTGACCGCGGGGTGATTCGCGGGCTTAGTAGGCCCTCAGGGAGGCAATCGCCGGCATGCTCCACGCCGCACTGGAAGCGCTGTTGCTCATTTTGGAGCCGACGCGCCTGCTCATCATGACCGCAGGCGTGATCCTGGGCTTGAGTCTCGGCGTCATTCCGGGCCTCGGCGGGGTCGTCGGCCTCGCGATCCTCATCCCCTTTACCTATCACCTCGACACTTTCTCGGCCTTCGCCCTCCTGCTCGGCATGGCCTCGGTGACGACGATCTCCGACCTCATCCCGGCGGTGCTGTTCGGCGTGCCCGGCACGGTCGGCGCCGCCGCGACCATCCTCGACGGCCATCCGCTCGCGCGGCAAGGCCAGGCGGCGCGCGCCTTCGGCGCCGGCTATGGCGCGTCGCTGATCGGCGGCCTCTTCGGCGCGGTGCTGCTGGCGCTGGCGATCCCGGTGCTGCGGCCGGTGGTGCTCTATCTCGCCTCGCCCGAGCTCCTGTCGTTCTGCATCTTCGGCCTCTCGATGGTCGCGGTCCTGTCGGGCAAGGCGCCCTTGAAGGGCCTGACCGCGGCCGGGCTCGGCCTGATGCTGGCGATGATCGGCGGCGATGCGCAGACCGGTACGCTGCGCTGGACCTTCGGCACGCTCTATCTCTGGGACAAGCTGCCGCTGGTGCCGTTCACCCTCGGCATCTTCGCGATTCCCGAGCTGATCGATATGGGCGCGGCGCGGCGCAGCATCGCTGGCGCCGACGGCGCGCGGATCAATCTCTCGGGTCAATGGGAGGGCTGGCACGACGCGCTCAAGAATTGGTGGCTGATCCTGCGCTGCTCGACGCTCGGCGCGTTTTTGGGCGCGGTGCCGGGTCTCGGCGCAGCGGTGATCGACTGGATCGCCTATGGCCATGCCATCCGCACCGAGAAGAACACCGAGAATTTCGGCCGCGGCGACATCCGCGGCGTGATCGCGGCGATCGCTTCGGACAACGCCAAGGAAGGCGGCCATCTGGTGCCGACGATCGCTTTCGGCGTGCCCGCCGGCGCGTCGATGGCGCTGCTGCTCTCCGCCTTCCTGATCCACGGGCTGGTGCCGGGGCCCGAGATGCTGACCAAGCATCTCGACGTCACCTATTCGATCATCTGGACGCTGACCCTCTCGCATGTGATGGGCGCGGTGATCTGCATCGCCGCGAGCGGAGTCTTTGCGCGGCTCGCCACGGTGCGCGCCGGACTGCTGGTGCCGCTGGTGCTGATGGTGATCTTCCTCGGCGCCTTCGAAGGCTCGCAAAGCTGGGGCGATCTTTATTCGCTGGTGATCTTCGGCGCGCTCGGCTGGGTGATGAAGCATCTCGGCTGGCCGCGGCCGCCGCTGATCCTCGGCTTCGTCTTGGGCGGCATCTTCGAGCGCTATTTCTTCATCTCGACCCAGATCTACGGCGCCGCCTGGGCGCTCCGGCCCGTGGTGCTGGTCGTCTTCGCGCTTTGCCTCTGGGTCGTGCTGCCGCCACTGAAGAAGCACCTCGGCGGCACGGTCCACACTTTCCGTCATTTCAGTGTCGCCTCGCTGCATTTCGGCCGCGACGCGATTTTCAGCGTGCTGCTGGTCGCGATCATCATCGCCGGGATGGTGGTGTCGCGCGCCTGGCCGCCGGCGGCGAAGCTGGTGCCCGACACCTCTTGCATCATCGCCCTGTTCTTCGCCGCGCTCAATCTGGCGACCGAGATCTTCGGCGATCCGGCCGCCGCGCCGGTCGGCCCGGCCGAGGCGCCGCAACTGTCGGGCGCGATGGCGGCCGAGGGACCGAGCGTCTTCAGCGCCGCGCTCGAATTGCGCGGCGTGCGGTTCTTCTTCTGGCTGATCGGCTTCCTGATCGTCGGCGCCGGCATCGGCCTGTTGCCGGCACTGCTTCTCCTGACCTTCCTCTTGATGCGCTTCGAATTCACCGAGCGCTGGGCGATGGCCGGTGTCTGCTCGGTCGTCGCGACCGTGGCGATCTATCTGGTCTTCGACCGCATCTTCGCCCTGCCCTGGCCGCCCGCCCTGATCGGCGATCTGGTGCCGGTCTTGCGCGATGTGACCGGCCTCGTCTAAAGCCCGTCCGGTAAAGGATCTGCATGCCCGCCACCGCGCTCGATTCCGCGATCTTCCGCGACATTTTCTCGACCGAGGCGATGCGCCGCGTGTTCTCGGACGAGAACCGCATCCAGCGCTATCTCGACATCGAGGCGGCGCTGGCGAAGGTGCAGGCGCGGCTCGGCATCATCCCGAAAGGCGCCGCCGAGGAGATCGTGCGGCATTGCCATGTCGCCGAATACGACCTCGCGCTTCTCAAAAAGCAGACCGAACGCATCGGCTATCCGGTGCTGCCGGTGGTGCAGCAGCTCGTCAAGAAATGCGCGGGCGGCGTCGGCGAATGGTGCCATTGGGGCGCGACGACGCAGGACATCACCGACACCGCGACGGTCTTGCAGATCCGCGAGGCGCTCGATCTCGTCGAGGGCGAGCTCGTCGCCATTTCCAAGGCGCTCGCCGGCCTCGCCAAGAAGTACCGCGACACGCCGATGGCCGGACGCAGCAATTTGCAGCAGGCGGTGCCGATCACCTTCGGCTTCAAGGCCGCGACCTTGCTCTCGGGCTTTGACCGGCATTTGCAGCGGCTGAAGGAACTTCAGCCGCGTGTGCTCGTGGGCGAATTCGGCGGCGCCGCCGGCACTCTCGCCTCGCTCGGCCGGGACGGGCTGCGAGTGCAAGCGGCCCTCATGGAAGAATTGGGGCTGGGACAGCCCCCGATCGCCTGGCACACGATGCGCGATGCTTTCGCCGAGACCGGCTGCTTTTTGGGCCTCGTCACCGGCACGCTCGGCAAGATCGCGACCGATGTGAAGCTGATGATGCAGACCGAGGTCGAGGAGGTCTACGAGCCTTTCGCCGAAGGCCGCGGCTCCTCCAGCACCATGCCGCAGAAGCGCAATCCGATCTCCTGCAACTATATCGTCGCCTGTACGTCGATGGTGCGGCAGAACGTGGCGGCGCTGCTCGATGCCATGGTCGAGGACCACGAGCGCTCGACCGGGCCGTGGGAGATCGAATGGATCGCGATGCCGGAAATCTTCTGCCTCGCCTCGGGCGCGCTCAACCAGGCGCGGTTCCTGCTCGAAGGGCTCGAAGTCGATCCGGCGCGGATGCGCGCCAATCTCGACCTGACGCGCGGGCTCATCGTCTCGGAAGCGGTGATGATGGGCCTGGGCCCCGCTCTCGGCCGGCAGCGCGCGCATGATCTCGTCTACGACATCTGCCGCCAATCGATCACCGGCCGCCAATCCTTTCTCGATCTGCTCGCCGCCGAGCCCGAGATCGCCAAGCACATGAATCGCGACCAGCTCGCCACGCTGGTCGATCCGGCGAATTATCTCGGCGTCGCCGGGGCGATGATCGACCGCGTGCTGGCGGGGCGCGGCCGCTGATGCCTATCCCGAAAGTGACCAGCGAGGCGATATGAAGGTCGGGCTTTTCGATCATCTCGAGCGGTCCGACCGGCCGCTCGCGACCCAATATGACGAGCGGCTGCAATTCCTTGCCGCCGCCGACGCGGCCGGCTTCTATTGCGCGCATATCGCCGAGCATCACTGCACGCCGCTCAACATGGTGCCGTCGCCGAGCGTCTATCTCGGCGTCATCGCTCGCCTGACGCAGAAGATTCACCTCGGGCCGCTGGTCTATCTTCTGCCGCTCTATTCACCGCTGCGCCTCGCCGAGGAGATTTGCATGCTCGACCATCTGAGCCGCGGCCGGCTCGAGGTCGGCGTCGGCCGCGGCGTCTCGCCCTTCGAGCTCAAATTCAACAAGGTCGCGCATGAGGATTCGCGCGACATCTTCTTCGACGCTTTCGATTGCCTCACCGCAGCGCTGAGCCATGACTCGTTCTCCCATACGGGAAAATATTTCACCTATGGCGAGACGCCGATGCCGATGCGGCCCTATCAGCGGCCGCATCCGCCCTTCTGGTATGGCTCGTCGAACACCGTCGGCTCGACCTGGGCCGGCGAGCAGGGCCTGCACTTCACCGCCAACGGCCCGACCGCGCAGGCGAAACCCAACATCGACGCGTTCAAGACCGCGCTCGCGAAGCGCGGCGGCGCGGCCAGCCCCAAGCCCGAATTCAAAGGCGGCGCCGCCGTCGGCATCCTTCGCCACATCGTCGTCGCCGACAGCGATGCCGAGGCACGGCGCATCGCCAAGCCGGCGCTCGAATATCACTTGAAGAGCCTCGAATGGCTCCGCGACATGGCGCGCGCCGCCGGCGGCTCCGATCTGGTGACACGACTCAATGTGCGGCGCGGCAGTACCTTCGAGGAATGCGTCGCGAACGGCATGGTGGTCGTAGGCTCGCCCGCCACGGTGCGCGCGGCGATCGAACGCGAGACCGCCGCGCTCGGCATCAACTATCTGCTCGCTTATCTCTTTTTCGGCACGATGACCTATGCCGACGCCAAGCGCTCGCTCGAGCTCTTCGCCACCGAGGTCATGCCGGCGCTGGAGAAGCTTTAATCGCCCCAGTCGACCGGCGCGCGATCGACGGTCACCGCGCCGTCCGGCGACAAGGTCACGAGATTGACGGTGCGCGCATAATCGGGCGAGCCCGAATAATAGGCCGTCACGGTCTCGCCGCCGACGCGCGCATGGCGGTTCCAATGCCCGAGCGCGATGTAATCGGCGCCGGTCGCCGCGATCTCGTCGTCGCCGATCAGCCAGCCTGGCCGCAGCTTGGTCGAGCGATCGGCGACCGGCGTGTAATGGCCATGCGCGACCGCGATCTGCCAGAAGCTGCGGCGTGGCTGCGGCGGCGTCAGCGGCGCCATATCGCCGTAATCACGATGGGCGTTGCCCCAGATCTCGAGGCCGAAATCGGGAAACGCGACCGCCGCCTCATCCGTTACGCCGATGACATGGACATTGGCCGGCGCCGCGATGCCGCGGTGGAAGACGGACTCGGCGATCGCGGGATCGTGATTGCCGGGCAGGATGACCACCGGCAGGCCGGCTTCGGCGAGCAGCGCCCCCGCGCGATCGATGAGGCCGGAGGAAAGACGATTGTGCTCGAAAGTGTCGCCGGCAAGGATCGCGACATCGGCCTTCGCCGCGCGCGCCGCGGCGAGGACGACGCGCAGCCCCGCCGTGCCATCGCCGTTGTGGACCGGCTCGGTGAAGCCTTCGCCGACATGAAGATCGGAACTATGCACCACGCGCAAGGCGGTACGCGGCGCAGCGAAGTTCCGGCGAAGCGACGTTAACGTGATTTCATGCGCCATGATCGCGCGGCGCTATAGAATGTTACAGCGCGCGGCGTCAATCGCACCTTCAAATGAGCGGCGGTTCGGAGTAGATTCGAGCAAGTACCGCGTGATAAGCGAAGGGATCGCGAGACATGCGTTTTGTCGTCGATGCGCCCAACGGTAAGACCTGGTTCCGGCTCGAGACCGAGGCCGAGGCAGTCCAGGAATCCGAACTCATGCGGCACGCAGTCGAGAAATATTTCCGTCTCGAGCGCGAGAAAGCGGCGCAGAGTTATCAGCCGGTGTCCAAGACCTTCTTCGAGCAGGAGATCGGCCTCAAGGCGCATATCCAGAAAGAAATGCCGATTTTCGTGACGTTGCGCGACGAGGACGGCAAGGCGCATGTCACGGCGATGCTGCCGCCCGGCGGCAAAGACCGCGGCAGGGTTGTCATCGTCGGTCCAGCCAATGCCGATCCCTATCCGACCGAAGCCGAGGCGATCAAAGCACTCGGCGATCATTTCGGCCTGACGCTCGAACGCGATCGCTGCTACCCCTATCAGCGCGGCTGAGGAGGAGAGAATGAGCCTGACCCTGGAGCAACTCGCCGCTTCCTGCGGTCGCGCCCTTGCCGCCGATCCCGGCGTCGCCGGCCGCCGCCAGGTCTGCGCCCTGGTCGAGGAGGCCTGCAAGGACCAGGATTTCGTCGCCGCGCATTTCGGCGCCGGCACCGGCCAGCGCGATATTCTCTACGAGGATCCGGAGCTCGGCTTCTGCATTTGCGCCCATTCCTATCGCGATGCGCGCGAGAGCCAGCCGCACGATCACGGGCCGTCCTGGGCGATCTACGGCCAGGTCGCCGGCGAGACGGTGATGAGCGACTGGACGCTGCTCGAACCCGCCGGCGAAGGCAAGATGGGCAAGGTGAAGTTCGCCAGGAACTACACGCTGGCGCCCGGCAAGGCGCATCTCTACAACGAAGGCGATCTCCATTCGCCGCGGCGCGACGGCCCGACCAAACTGCTCCGGATCGAGGGCCGCAATCTCGACAAGGTGCGGCGCTTCGGCTACCGCGCCGCTTAGGCGCTCGCTCAATATTCGAGGTGCATCCGGGCGGCGAAGATCGAGACCGGCCCGCGCGCCTCGTTATAAGCGGGGTCGAGCACGAACTGATAATCGAGCGACACCGATAGCGGCTTGAAAAGCTGCGCCTTGTAATAGGTCTCCAGGATCCGCTCCGGCGCATAGGACAGCTTGCCGTCGCCGACCAGGATGCCGAGCCCGCCCACCGCGAAGAAGCCGCGATGCTGCTGGGTGAGTTGGTTCTGCACCACGCCGAGGCCGACGACGTCGTTGTCCCGGTTCCAGCGCTTGCCTTTGAGACTAAGGCCGAGGGATTCGCTCTGGTCGATATCCTCGAAGGCCCAGCTCTCGGTATGACCGTTCGAGAGGCTGAAGCGGCCGAAGACGCCGAGATCGTCGGTCACCGCCTGCTGCAGGTTGAGGACGAAGCCCGGCTTCCAGCGCGAGCGGCGGGTGATGACGATATCGCCGCCATTCGCGATCGCCTGGCTGTTGCTGCCCATCGGCGCACGATTGGCGAAGACCAGCGTCCGCAGGACACCGTCGCGCGTGCCGATCGTAAAATGGTTCTCGAGCTCGGCGACCGAGCCGAAACTGTGCCAGAAGCGCGGCTCGAGGTCGCGCTGATTCGCGATCTTGGGCTCGAGGAACCAGCCGCCGCGCAGCGTCCAGGCCGGATGGATCCATTCGACCGCGGCGCCCTCGCTATAGCCTTTCGAATCCGCGGGATAGTCCCAGGCGCCCGCCGCCCAGAGCGCGCCGTTGAGGAAATCCTCGCGCGGATCGTTGGCGTAATCGTTGGTGTCGAAGAGATCGGTCGGCGAGTATTTGCCCGCCGTCACCGTGACACGGTTCGCATCCTCCTTGTCGGCGAGCTGGTTCTCATCGGCGGCGATGGTCTGATCGCCGCCGATGAGGCCGAAACTCTGCCGCAGAAACAGCCGCGCGACATTGAGCTTCGGCTTATCGAACCCGCCCTTCTGCGCCTCGCCGTTAGGGAAGCCGGCGACGCCTTCGGTATGGCTGAGGCCGAAGCCCTGGTTGAATTCCGGATTGAAATAGAGCGCGCCGCCCTGCCACGGCAACCGCCGGCCGAGATACAGGGTGCCGGTCCAGGATTCGCGGCCGCGCGGCGCGGGATCGAGGCTGTTGGGGCCACGGTAGGGCGAATGGAAGCGCAGATTGCCCTGCTCGGTGAAGGTCGATTGCGCGTGAACGCTCCAATCTTCGGGGGTGAAGCCTGCTTCATCGCTCCCCGCCTGATCGGCGGCCGCCGGAGCGCTCGCCGATTGGGCATGCAGCGTCGATGGCGAAGGCCAAAGCGGCGCGAGCGCAAGCATCGCCATTGCCGCCGCACGCGCGCCTCGCGCCATCCCTCGCTCCCAACTTCGCGCTATTACGGCGCTGCGCGCCAAATCGCGCGCAGGCTTACACCAAGCCGCTGACACTGCAAAGAGAAAGAACGATCGCGAGGCGGTCTGTTACAGCGATATGACGATCGGAGTCACTCGAACCAACGAGCCCATGATCGCCCCCTACTAGGCGCGGACGCCCCCCGGCACGGCGGAGGCGCTCGACGTACCCCAATTGACGATGTAGGCCTCGCCACGCGCGAGGAAAGACGAGACGATGCGCAAGAGTCGCTCCGGCTGATCGGATTCGATGACATGCGCGGCGTCGTAGATGTAAGCGAGATGCGAGCCGGCGATCCTCGCCTTGAGGAACTGTCCGGTCTGGCGCGGGATGATCTCGTCCTTGGTGCCCATGAGCACGAGCGTCGGCACCTTGATCTCGGCAATGCGTCCCGAGAGCCGCGGATCGTCGAGCGACGCCGCCCCGTAGTGATCGAGCATGCGGCGATTGCCCTGGATCTGCTCCATCGGCTTGGTCACCGGCGGCGCGCGGTCGGGATAGGCGAAGAGCTTCCGACGCAACTCGGCGGGATCGGACGGTAGCCCGCCCTTGCCGCCGGCCGCCACGCCCGCCGGCGCCTCGAGCACAAGATGATCGAGCTTGTCGGGATGCTTCACCGCGAGCCACAGCGCTTCCCAGCCCCCGAAGGACGTGCCGATCACATCGCAGCGCTTGCCGATCGCCATGTTGATGAAAGACGCCGCGACATCGGCGAGCGCCTCCATCGATTTGATCGATGAATGCGGCTCGGTGCCGTCGAAGCCGGGCGTGACCGGCATATAGACTGTGCGGCTCTGCGCCAGGGCCTCGATCGGCTTGGAGATCGAGACGCCGGCGGCGGGATGAAGATAAAGCAGCGGCTCGCCGCTGCCGCCGACGAAATAGGTGACGGCGCCGGAGCCGACCGTGGTTTGCTTGCGTTCGAAGGCCATGGTCTTCTCCTCAGAGGTCGCGCAGCGCCGGCTCGACGCGATCGCGGAACAGCTCCATGCCGTGGCGCACGACCGCGTCGGGCATGTTGCCGACCTTCATGGTGAATTGCTCGACACCGTGGCCCAGCACTTTATGCACGCGCCGAATCTGCTCGACGACGGTTTCGGGACTGCCGCAATAGACCGAGCCGGATTCAATCTGCTCTTCGAGGCTGCGCGCGCGCAACGCGGCCAGCCGCGCTTCGAAACGATCGCTCGATCCCTCACGCTGGTAATAGCGCGTCTTCTGGATGACGAGCTGTTGTGCGCTGCGCTGCGGCCGCATCAGGATGCGGTGGAAATAGTCGAGGCCCTTGCGCAGATGCTCGCGCGCTTCCTCGTCGGTGTCGGCGATGCAGGTGTGGTGGCCGATCAGAACGTCGTCGGGAACGGGCTCCCAGCCGTGGGCGCGCGCGATCTTGTAATAGAGGTCGATATTGGCGCGGGCGACCTTGAGATCGGCGATCAGCACGATACCGAGCTTCGCGCCGTGCTGGGCGACGAACTCGACCGATTCCTCGTTCGTGCCCGACATCAGAAGCCGCGGATAAGGCTTCTGATAGGGCTTCGGCCAGATCGAGACCGACGGGAACTGATAGAACTGCCCTTCCCAGCCAAAGGGCTCGGGCTCGGTCCAAGCCTTGATGATCAGCGCCACCGCCTCGCGCAGCCGCTCGCGCGAATCGCTCGGCGGCACGTTATAGGCGATGTATTCGTGCGGAATGCCGCGCATCATGCCGGCCAGAATGCGTCCGCCCGACATCACGTCGAGCATCGCATATTCCTCGGCGACACGGATCGGGTTGAGCAGCGGAACGAGATTGCCGAGCATCGCGAGCTTGACGGTCTTGGTGCGCTGGATCAGCGCCGAGCCGATGAGGTTACAATTCGACATCAGCCCGTAAGGGCTGAAATGATGCTCGTTGCAGCCGATCGAGTCGAAACCGCATTGCTCGGCATAGGCCATGGCGTCGATGTAGCCGGCATAAAGCTGGCGACCGCGCTCGGCCTCGAAGTCCTTGTTGCTGACCGGCCATTCCTCGGGCTCGCGCGGATAGTCGGTCCACGGCATTAGATGGAAGAAGTTGAACTTCATGGCGCTCCCCCGGCTTTTGTCGCTGAGTATGCGTCCCGCGCGGATCACCTTCAACTCGACGCGCGCGCGGACTAGAGTCGCTTTTGCCCATCTCCAGCCGGTAACCCTCCATGCCCGATGCCACGCGCGATTTGAGCCCACACCAGCCCATTCGGCTCGCCGACTATCAAGTGCCGAATTTCCTGATCGACGCGGTCGATCTCGTCTTCGAGCTCGGCGAGGAGAAGACCGGTGTCAAGGCACGACTGACGTTGCGGCGCAATCCTGCCTCGCGCGACCGACAGGCGCCCTTGAAGCTCGATGGCCGCGAGCTGGGGCTGGTGTCGCTGGCCCTCAATGGCGAGAAGCTCGGTGCCAATCGCTACGTGCAAGACGCTGAAGCGCTGACCATCGCCTCGGTGCCGGACGACTTCACGCTCGACATCGAGACGCGGATCGAACCACAGAACAACACCGTGCTATCCGGCCTTTACAAATCCGGCGGCAATTTCTGCACCCAATGCGAGCCCGAGGGCTTCCGCCGCATCACCTATTTCCTCGACCGGCCCGATGTGATGGCGCGGTTCACGACCACGATCCTTGCCGACAAGGCGCGCTATCCCGTGCTGTTGTCGAACGGCAATCCGAGCGATCATGGCGACAGCAGCGACGGACGGCATTGGGCGAAATGGATCGATCCGTTCCCGAAGCCGTCCTACCTCTTCGCTCTCGTCGCCGGCGATCTCGTGCCCTTCCGCGATAGCTTCACTACCAGCGCCGGCAAGACCGTGCCGCTGGCGATCTGGGTGCGCAAGGGCGACGAGGACAAATGCGCGCATGCCATGGCATCGCTGAAGCGTGCGATGCGCTGGGACGAAGAGAAGTTCGGCCTCGCCTACGACCTCGACGTCTTCAACATCGTCGCCGTCAGCGACTTCAATATGGGCGCGATGGAGAACAAGGGCCTCAACATCTTCAACACCAAATACGTGCTGGCAAAACCCGAGACCGCCACGGATGTCGATTTCCAGGGCATCGAGTCCGTTATCGGCCACGAATATTTCCATAACTGGACTGGCGACCGGGTCACCTGCCGCGACTGGTTCCAGCTCTCGCTCAAGGAAGGGCTCACCGTCTATCGCGATCAGGAATTCTCCGCCGATATGGGCAGCCGCGCCGTGAAGCGCATCGGCGACGTGCGGCGCCTGCGGGCCGCGCAATTCCCCGAAGATGCCGGCCCTCTCGCCCATCCGGTGCAGCCGGCTCAATATATCGAGATCGATAATTTCTATACCGCGACCGTCTACAACAAGGGCGCGGAAGTCGTGCGCATGATCGAGACCCAGCTCGGCAGAGCGGGTTTCCGCAAAGGCATGGATCTCTACTTCAAACGCCATGACGGGCATGCGGTAACGATCGAGGACTTCGTCGCCGCGATGGCCGATGCCAATGGCACCGATTTCTCGCACTTCCTCGCTTGGTACAAGCAGGCCGGCACGCCGGAGCTGACGGTCGAGGACCGCTACGACGCTGCGGCGAAGAGCTACGAGCTAACCTTGTCCCAGGCTACGGCGCCGACGCCGGGGCAGAGCGAAAAGCAACCGCTGGTCGTGCCGGTTGCGATGGGGCTCATCGGCGCCGATGGCACCGAACTGCCGACGCGGCTCGACGGCGAAGCCAGCCCCGGTACCGGCACGCGGGTGCTGGTGCTGAGAGAGGCGCGCCAGACCTTCCGCTTCGTCGACGTGCCGAGCAAGCCCACGCCGTCGCTGCTGCGACGCTTCTCGGCGCCCGTGAAGCTCAAAGGCGTGCCGCTCGAGCGCCAGCAATTCCTCGCGCTCAACGATACCGATCCTTTCGCGCGCTGGGAGGCGGGACAGCAAGTCGCGGCGCATCTCCTGCTCGACATGGTTGCCGCGCATCGCCGCGGCGCGGCGTTGTCGCTCGATCCCGAGCTCGTCACGCAAATGCAGCGCACGCTTGCCGCGGCCGATGCCGATCCTGCCTTCGCCGCCGAGGGACTGAGCCTGCCGTCGGAATCCTTCCTCGCCGACCAGATGGAGATCGTCGATGTCGATGCGATCCACGCCGCACGCGATTTTGCCCGGCGGCAGATCGGCGCCGCGCTTGCCCGCGATTTCGCCGCCGTTTACGAGCGGCTGAGCGAGCGCGGCCTCTATAGCGCCGACGGCGCCGCGATCGGCAAGCGCACGCTGCGCAACGTCGCGCTCGGCTACCTCGCGTTCGGCCAAGGCGCGGCCGGCAATGCCCGCGCCAAGGCGCAATTCGATGGCGGCGGCAACATGACCGACGTGCTGGCGGCGCTCGCCGTGCTCGGCGAGTTCGACGATCTGGCACGCGCCGAGGCGCTCGCCAAATTCTATGAGCGCTGGAAGGCCGACGAGCTGGTCGTCGACAAATGGTTCAGCCTCCAAGCGATGTCCTCGTTGCCCGGCACGCTGACGCGGGTGAAGGAGCTGACCCATCATCCGGCCTTCATCATCAAGAACCCTAACCGCATGCGCTCGCTGGTCGGCGCCTTCACCCAGGCCAACCAGCTTCGCTTCCATGACGTGAGCGGCGCCGGCTATGCCTTCCTCGCCGATCAGGTGATCACCCTCGACGGCTTCAACCCGCTGATGGCCTCGCGCCTCATCCAGCCGCTCGGCCAGTGGCGGCGTCACGACGCGGGCCGCCAGGCGCTGATGAAGCGCGAGCTCGAGCGCGTGCTCGCTTTGCCGTCGCTCAGCAAAAACACCTACGAGATGGCGTCGAAGAGTCTCGGCGCCTAGAGCTTCGGCTCGACATCGAGCCGCATAACGATGCCTTCGAGTCCGGGGCGCGCTGCTGGATAATATTTCGCGACCAGCGGATCGTGTCCCGGCACGATATGGCGCGGCGACGCGGCGAGTCGTTTCAAGGTGCGATGGCCCTCGAGCATTTCGTCAACGTTGTAGACGACGGGATAGGCGCGGCCCTGGTCAAGATGGGCATAGAGATGCGCCGCATCCGAGGCCAGCACGACGGGCCCGCGCCGCGTCATCACCCGCACGCTTTGGAGGCCCATGGTGTGGCCGCCGATAAAATGCAGGCCCAGGCCCGGCGCGAGTTCTTCATCGCCGTCATGGAAGCGAACGCGGCCGGCGAAGAGCCGGCGCACCATGCCGACAACATCGTCAACGGCGAGCGAATGGCTGAAGGCGTGATGGCACATCGCCCGTCCGCTGCAGAAAGCCATTTCGCGATCCTGGATATGGAAGGTTGCATTCGGGAAAAGATCGAGACCGCCGGCATGGTCGTAATGCATATGGGTGATGATCACGTCTTCGACCGCAGCGGGATCGATGCCGATCGCCTTGAGCCCCTCCGTCGGCGAGCGCAACAGTTCCCGTTTTCGCAACCTCGCCTGCTCCGCGCCGAAGCCGGTATCGACGATATATGTCTTGCCATCGCCGAAGATTGCCCAGACGAAATAATCGAGCGGCATCGGCGCGTCATGCGGGTCACCGCCAAGGAAGTTCTCGCCCGCGCGCCGCTCGTGATGCGCGTAGCGAACGGCGTAGACTTCGTAGCCATCCATCTCAGTTGCCTGCTTTCACTTCGACGCCGGCCCATTCCTCGACCAGCTTCACGATCTCGGTGAAATCCGAATCCGGGCCGAGCTCGCTGTTGGCGAGCTGCCACATCGCGCGCACGGCGCTGCCTACCCACATCGGCACTTGCAGCGCCTCTGCCTCTTCGAGACAGAGCCTTACATCCTTGTACATAAGGGCGGTATAGAAACCCTGGGTGAATCGCCGCGTGATCACCTCGTTCGGGAATTTGTTCTCGGTCGCGGTGTTGCGGCCAGTGCCGGAATTGATGATCTCGAGCATCAGCTTCGGATCGAGACCGGCTTTGACACCCATCACCATCGCCTCGGCCGTCACCGCCATCGACGTCGCCGAAAGGATGTTGTTGCAGAGCTTCATCGCCTGGCCCATGCCAGGCCGCTCGCCGACATGGAACACCTTACCGAAGATGCCGAGGATGGGTCGCAACTCCTCGACCAGCCCATGCGGACCCGAGGCCATAACCGCGAGTGTGCCTTTCTTCGCGCCGGCGACGCCGCCCGAGACCGGGGCGTCGACCGTCGCAATGCCTTTCTCGGCAAGGCCGGCGACGAGCAGCGCAGTGGTGCGCGGACCGGTTGTCGACAGATCGACGCAGGTCTTGGCGCGCATACCCGCGACAACGCCGGCCGCGCCCAGCGCCTCGTCCTGCACGTCCTTGGGCGCCGGCAGGCTGAAGAACACGATGTCTGACGCATCGGCGACGGCGCGTGACGAGGACATGCGTTCTGCGCCGCGTGCGGCCAGCGGCGCCATCGCCTCGTCGCGGATATCGTAAACGGCAAGGGGGTGCCCGGCATCGATCAGGCGACCCGCCATCGGCCCGCCCATATTGCCGAGTCCGACAAAGCCCAGTTGCTCGCCCATCGCTGCCCTCCCGCTTTGGGTCTAGGATCGCTCGCATGAAGCTTATGCCGTCATGGCGATCCCCCCTACTGATTTTCGCGACGGTTCTCGCCGCCGCTTCGGCGCGGGCGCAAACGCCCGTCGCAGCTGCACGGGTCGATGTCGCCCTGATGCTCGCGGTCGATGCCTCGGGTAGCGTCAACCAGACGCGCTTCCAGCTGCAACGGCATGGCTACGCCGAGGCGTTCCGCAATCCCAAAGTACTCGACGCCATTGCCGCCGGCGGCGATCACGCGATCGCCGTCGCCATGGTGCAATGGACCGGCCCCAGCCTCCACGTTCAGGTCGTCGACTGGACGCGCGTCTCGGACGACGCCTCGGCGCAAGCTCTCGCCGACGCCATCGACGCGACCGGACGGCGGCTCTATGGCGGCGGCACGTCGCTCAGCGGCGCGATCGATATCGGCGTGGCGATGCTGGCGGCGGACCCGTTCCGCGCGGCACGGAAAGTGATCGACATCTCGGGCGACGGCTCGAATAACGCCGGAAGGCCGGCGGAGATGGCACGCGATGCGGCGGTCAAGGCCGGAATCACCATCAACGGCCTGCCGATCACCTGGATCGAGCCCGGGCTCGATTCCTATTACCGCGATCGCGTGATCGGCGGCCCCGGCGCCTTCGTCGTCAGCATCGACAGCTACGACAATTTCGCCGATGCGATCGTGGAGAAACTCGTGACCGAAATCTCGGCCCTCCGGGCGCCGAGCCTTGCCTCCACAGCCGGGCAATGAAATAGTGCCCTAACGGCGCGGCCAACGGGCCGCGGATAAGGGAGAGCCGCGGTGAAGCGACAAATGCTGAAGCTGGGCGACGTCGAGCTCGAGCTTCACGAGGCCGGCGAAGGCCCGCCGCTCTTGTTCCTCCATAGCGGCCAGGGCTTCGCGCCCGACGATCCTTACGTCGCGTTGCTAAGCAAGCACTATCGCCTCATCGGGCCGTCGCATCCTGGCTTCGGCTATTCCAGCCTGCCCGACTGGATCGACAGCATCGACGACATAGCGCACGTCTATCTCGAGCTGCTCGACCGGCTCGATCTCGAGCGCGTCAAGCTCGTCGGCTGCTCGATCGGCGGCTGGATCGCCGCCGAGCTCGCGACCAAAGTGCCGCAGCGCGTCGAGAAGCTCGTGCTGGTAGGCCCGGAAGGCGTGAAGACCGGTGATGTCCGCAAGCTCGATATCCCCGACATCTTCGCGCTTCCTGCCGCAGAGATGGACCGGCTGCGCTTCCATGATCCGGCGAAAGCGAAGCTCGACCTGACGAAGCTCAGCGGAGAGCAGATGCGCATCATCGCGCGCAACAACGAGAGCCTAGCGCTCCTGGTTTGGGAGCCGTACATGCACAATCCCAAGCTGAACCATCGGTTGCATCGCCTGACCATGCCGGTGCTGTTCTTGCGCGGCGCGAGCGACGGCCTGATCTCGGCGGCCTATCTCGAGCGCTATGCGAAGCTGGTGCCCGGCGCGCGCATCGCGACCATTCCCGAAGCCGGCCATCTGCCGCATATCGAGCAGCCCGAGCGCTTCGTCGTGTCGGTGAGCGCTTTCTTCGGCCAAGGAGGCTGATCCATGCGTGCCTGGCATTTCAGCGAGAACGCCTATCCCTTCCTGCCGCCGGCCGAGCAATACGATTCAATACGCGTCACCCTGCCGAATCGGCTCTACGACCCGAAGAAAGGCGCCGAACTCTACGACCGCTTCCTCCGCGAATGGCAGATCGCGGAGGAGGAAGGCGTCAACATCATGCTCAACGAGCATCATCAGACCGCGACCTGCGTCGATCCCGCGGCGCCGCTGGTATTGGCCGCGCTCGCACGGATGACGCATAAGGCGCGGTTGCTGATCCTCGGCAATCCCGTCGCCAATCGCCGCCAGCCGGTGCGCGTCGCCGAGGAGATGGCGCTGATCGACGTCTTGTCGAAAGGCCGGCTCGAAGCCGGCTTCGTGCGCGGCGTGCCAACCGAGATCTTGCCGGCGAACAGCAATCCCGTGCGCATGAACGAGCGCCATTGGGAAGCGCTCGATCTCATCGTCCAGGCCTGGACCAGCAACGACGGACCGACCAGCTTCGAAGGCCGCTTCTTCCATCATCGCAACATCAACATCTGGCCACGGCCCTATCAGTCGCCGCATCCGCCGGTCTGGGTCAGCACCACGAGCGCCGGCGGCGCTGCGCAAGTCGGCGCCCACGGCTATATCCAGGCCACCTTCCTCACCGGCTTCAAAGGCACGCCGGCGATCTACGATTCCTATCGCAAGGGCTGGCGCCAAGCCGGCAAGAGCGCCGACGTGCCGGTCAACCGCCTCGCCTATGCCGCCATGGTCTATGTCGCCGACAACGATGCGAAAGCGCGCGCCGGTGCCGAGAAGCTGCTCTGGTATGTCACCGCCAACAAGGTCTCGCCCTGGTTCCGCAACCCGCCGGGCTACAGCCCGGTCGCGGCCAATGTGCAGATGATGCTGGGCGATGCGGCGGGCGGCGGATTCGGCAATTTCGGCGGCAACCTGACGGTCGACGCCGCGGTCGCCAACGGCACCATGTTCTACGGCACGCCCGACAAGGTGTTCGAGCAGATCAAGACCTTCTATCATCATGTCGGCGGCTTCGGGAACTTGCTGCTGATGGGCCAGGCGGGACATCTCGATCATGACGAGACTGTCCTCGGCATCCGGACCTTCGCGCGCGAGGTCTATCCGCGGCTCAAGGAGGAATTTCCCGATAACGCGATCTCGGGCCGAGGCGCCACCAGCGCCGCGGCCACTCGTTAGTCAGCAAGCAAAGGAACGGGTCGTTCGATGTCGATGCGGGGGTGGTTGAGCCGGTCTTTGGTTGCAGCAACGGCGCTGATGGTGTTCCTGCCGGCGAGGGGCAAGGCCGCAACCGACGAGCAGAAGCAATATATGGACGGCGTCATCGACAAGAACGCGCCGGCGACGGCCGATATCGGCGACTCGATCTACTACTACGCCGAGCTCGGCATGCAGGAGTTCGAGAGCACCAAGCTCTTGAAGGACACGCTCGAAGCGGCCGGCTTCAAGGTCGAGCTCGGTGGCGCCGGGCTGCCGACCAATCTCTGGGCGACCTATGGCTCGGGTAAGCCCTATATCGTCATCGAGACCGAGATCGACGCGCTGCCTGGCGGCTCGCAGACGCCGATGGACTTCGAGCACAAGCCGCTGGTGCCCGGCGCGCCCGGCCATATGGAAGGCCACAACACCCATGGCGCGGTCGCGACCGCAGCCGCCTTCGCGGTGAAACAGGCGATGGAGCGCTATCACCTGCCGGGAACCGTCGGCATCAATTTCGGCCCGGCGGAGGAAGAGATCGCGAGCCGGCCTTTCATCGTTCGTGCGGGGTATTTCAAAGATGTCGACGCGGCGATCTATCTCCATATCGGCGATAATTTCACCACCGGCTGGGGCATCCAGAACTACGCCGCGATCAGTACCAAATTCGCCTTCCACGGCAAGACCGCCCATGCCGCGGTCGATCCCTGGGACGGCAAGGACGCGCTCGACGCCGTCGAATTGATGGACAACGGTGCGGCCTTCCTGCGTCAGCAGCTCTTTCCCACTTATCGCATCCAGCGCACCATCACCAACGGCGGCATCCAGCCGAACATCATCCCGGACGAGGCCGAAATCTGGTACTGGGCGCGCGATGCGAGCATGCCCAAGGCCAAGGAGACCTTCGACAAGCTGGTCAATATCGGTAAAGGCGCGGCGCTGATGACCGGCACCACCATGACGCAGCAATACGAGGCCTCGGCCTGGCCGGCGCTGTCGATGAAGACGCTCGCCGAAGTGGTCGAGAAGAATTTCAACCGCGTCGGCGTGCCGAAATGGAGCGACGAGGAACAGAAATTCTCGCGCGATTTTCAGAAGGCGGAAGACAAGCCGGTGGTCGGCCTCGCGACCAAGCCGTCGGCGCCTGGCAGCCGCGAGCAGGGCACAGCGTCGAACGACAGCGGCGATGTTTCCTGGGTCGTGCCGGCCGTGGTCTATACCTTCCCGGCGAGCGTGCCGGGCATCACCTATCACAATTGGATCGCCGGCGTGACGCCGACGAGCTCGATCGCGCATAAAGGCGAGGTCGCCGGCGCCAAGGCACTGGCCGGCTCGATCCTCGATTTCATGACCGAGCCGCAAGTGCTGACGGCGGCGCATCGGGAATGGGAGCAGACGACGAAGGCGACGCCCTATTTCTCGCTGCTACCGGCCGACGCACAGCCCGAGATCAATCTCAACAAAGAGACCATGGCGAAATACCGCCCGGCGATGGAGAAGTTCTATTTGCACAAGACGCCGCGCTATCAGGACTGAGGGTCCGAGGAGACGCCGATGAAGATCTTCAACTTCCACCTCATGCCCTATGCCGACGCCGATCTCGACGCGATCGCGAAGAACGGCTCCGCCTGGGTCACCTTCTCCAACAGCCAATACGATCCCAAAAAAGGAGCTGAGCTCTACAACCGCTATCTCGACGAGCTCGAATATGCGGATAAGCTCGGCTTCGACGGGGTAGTGCTCAACGAGCATCACCAGAATGCCTATGGGCTGATGCCGGCGCCCGGCGTACTCGCCGGCGCGCTGGCGCGTTCTGTGAAGAAGGCGAAGCTCGCGATCCTCGGGCGGGCCCTGCCGCTGCTGCAGAACCCGCTCGCGGTCGCCGAGGAATATGCGATCCTCGACAATCTAACGCGCGGCCGCTTCATCGCGGGCTTCGTGCGGGGCATCGGCGCCGAATATCATTCGATGGGCATCAACCCGACCCTCAGCCAGGCGCGCTTCGACGAGGCGCATGAGCTGATCATCAAGGCGTGGACCGAGCCGGGACCGTTCCGTTATGCCGGCCGCCATTTCGAGATCAACTACGTCAATCCCTGGCCGCGGCCCTATCAGACGCCGCACCCGCCGATCTGGATCCCATCGCAGGGCTCGACCACCACGATCCAATGGGCGGCGAAGATGCGCTACACCTATTGCCAGACGCTGTCGCCCATTGCGGTGGTCGCGCGCTTCTTCCAGGCCTATCGCGACGAGGCCGAGAAGGCCGGCTACAAGGCAACGCCCGATCAGCTCGCCTGGTCGAATTCGATCTATGTCGCCGAGACCGACGCCAAGGCGATGAAAGAAGCCAAGCCCCATCTCGAGGCGCTCGCCAACCGCTTCCTCGGCATGCCGATCGAGATGCTCCTGCCGCCAGGCTATTCGAGCATCGAATCGATGAAGCGCGTCGCCGCCACCAAGGGCCGCCAGGAAGGCAAGATCCAGACCGCCGAGGATCTGGTGAAGCAAGGCGTGGTGATCGTCGGCTCGCCGGCGACGGTACGCGAGAAGCTCGCCGAGTATCAAGACCTCGCCGGCTTCGGCACCAGCCTCACCAAGACACAGTTCGGCACCCTGCCGCGCGACATGACCAAGGCGAATATGGAAGCGATCGCCGAGGAAGTGCTCCCCTATTTCCGCGAGCGCGTGCCGGAGAAACAAGAGAAAGTAGCCGAGTCCGCGAAGTGACGCGGCTCTAGCCGCCGAGCAACGCCGCCTCGAAAGCGGAAGCGATCGCCGGCTTGCTCTTGCCGGCCTCGACCGCGTCGCCGATCGCGATCATCTTCTGGCCCGGGCGGATCAGCTGCTTGAATGCGGCCCCTGTCCCGGTGCGCGCGCGGTAGTAGAACCAGTCGCGGAACTTCGGCAAAGCGAACAGCGACCGCAGCAACGGCCAGCGCGCGACGCCGCTGGCGAGCAGCGCCTTCGTCACCGGTCCGAGCCCATAGCGATAGCGCGCGCCGGTGGCGATAACGACGCGATCGAAATCGGCCAGCCGCGCGGGGACGCGCGCGATGTCGGTACCGAAGACAAAGCGCACATTTTGCGCGACGCAGGCGCGATAGAGCTGGTCGATATAGCGGGCGAGCGCTGTCTCGTTGGCGACGACGCCTTGGAACAGCGGCGCCTTGCCGGCATAGCAGAAGGCGCCGCCGGGCTGCGCTTCGCGCTCGAACACCGTGACGCCGTTGCCCGCGGCGACCAGCGAAGCATAGGTCAGTCCCGCCGGCCCGGCGCCGATCACCGCGATGCGCTCGCCTTGCGGCGGCTGCGCGCCGTCGAACATCGTCTCGCGTCCGGCCATGCCGTTGACGACGCAGCCGAGCCGCGCGCCGCCACGCATCTCGTCGACGCAGGTATTGCAAGCAAGGCAGCGACGCGGCGGCTCGCCGCGCGCAAGTTTCGCGGCCCATTCGGGCTCGGCGACCGAGGTGCGGCCGAGAGCGATGAAATCGGCCTTGCCGCTCTCGACCGCGGCCGCCGCGACGACGGGATCGCCGAGCCGGCCGACCGCGATCACCGGCACGCCCACCGCCTGCTTCACGCCCGCGGCATAGTCGAGGAAGGTTGCATCGGGATATTCCATCGGTGGAATCTGGCGCGCGGCCGAAGGCAGCGAGCGATAATGCCCGGCGGCGATATGCAGCGCGTCGGCTCCCGCCGCGGCCGCCCAAATCGCGACCTGCTTCCCGTCCGCCCAAGGCATGCCTTCCGGGAAATAATCCTCGACCGAGAGACGGAAGATCACGCCGATGCCCGGCGCGGCCGCCTTCACCGCGCGCAACACCTCGAGCCCGAAGCGCGCGCGGTTCTCGAGCGAGCCGCCGTAATCGTCCATGCGGCGGTTCTCGAACGGCGTCAAAAATTGCGAGATCAGATAACCGTGCGCGGCGTGAATCTCGACGCAGTCGAAGCCGGCGCGCTGCGCCCGCGCCGCCGCCGCGGCGAAAGCGGCGATGCAAGCATCGATCCGCAGCTTGGTCATCGCCTCGGGAATGATGGTTTCGAAGGTGGTCTCGAACACCGGATGCGGAATCGCCGATGGCGCGACCGGCGTTTCGCCGCAAATATCCCGCCTTGTATGGCCCCCGCCATGGCCGAGCTGGATCGCCGCCTTGGCGCCGCCGTCATGGATCACGCGGACCAAGCGTTGCAGCCCCGGCAGGAAGCGGTCGTCATAGATGCCGAGTTCGCGCCGGCGGTGGCGGCCCGCGCGCTCCGGCGATGCCATCTCGACGGTGACGAGGCCGATGCCGCCACGCACCCGCGCCAGGTAATAGGCGATGCTCTCGTCAGTGACGAAGCCTTCCGCGTCGGATAGCCGCGTCGTCATCGGCGGCATGACGATGCGGTTCTTGATCTCGACCGATCCGATGCGCGCCGGCGTGAAGAGGATGCTCAAGCCACCCCGCCCGTCTCGCTACCCCGCTGCGGCGACCCGCAGCTCGACCGGCGCGCTGCCATGGCGTCCGATGCCGAGCGCCGCCGCGGCCGCCGGCGACAGATCGATCACGGCACGATGGCGATAGGGGCCGCGGTCGTTGATGCGCACCTTCGCCTTGCGTCCATTCTTGCGATTGGTCACCTCGATAATCGTCCCGAAGGGCAAGCTGCGATGCGCGGCCGTGAGATGGGTGCGGTCGAGATGCTCGCCGTCGGCGGTGCGGCGGCCGACGAATTTCGTCGCATAGACCGTCGCCGTGCCGCGGAGGGGCTTGGTTGGCTGACCATGCTTCGCAGGCGCTCGCACCGGTGTTACATGCTGCGCATGCGCCCAAGCCGGCGCCAGAAATCCGATGAACAGCAGCGTCGCGACGATCTGGCGCATCCGACCCCCTTCGGCGCGAAGCTAGAGCGCGGCGAGCTCCGGCATCACTTCCTTGGCGAAGAGCTTCTGCGAGCGCAGCGCGTCTTCGAGCTTCATATTACCAAAGAACATCGCGCAATTCATATGATTCACGCCGAGCAGCTTGACTTGGCGCTCGATCTCGGCGCGCACCGTGTTGGGCGTGCCAACGATGGTCGTTCCGGCCGCGACCGCCGCGTCGAAGCCGCCGACGATATGCTGCGTGTAGTTGACGCTGGTGACGTTGCGCTTCAAGAGCCAGGTAATCTTCTCGTGATGCTGCTCATGCGCGGGCTGGGCGATGCGACGCGCATCCTCGACGGTATCCGCGACGACCACCTGACGGTTGACGCCGATCACGATATCGCCCGGGAATTCCGGCTTGGGATGGGCGGGCTTGCTGCCGCTTTTCGCGAAGGCCTCCTTGTAAGCGTCGATGTTCTTCTTCGCGGTCTCGATTGAGCCGAGCGTGCCGAAATGCAGGCCACGCTCGCCCGCCCAGCGCGAGCCGAATTCGGCGGACGACGCATACCAGATCGGCGGATAAGGCTTCTGCAGTGGCTTCAGCTCCATCGGCACCTTGGTGTAGGTGAAGAACGGACCCGCATGGTTGAGCTCGTCATGGGTCAGGCCTTCGAGGATGCACGCATACGCATCGAGGAAGATGTCGCGCGACTGGTCGTGGTTGACCTTGTGGAAGTTGAGCTCGAAGGGCGAGACGCCGCGGCCGACGCCGACCTCGAGCCGGCCGTGGCTGAGATTGTCGAGCATCGCGATCTCTTCGATGAGCCGCAGCGGCGAATAGAGCGGAAGCAGGAACACCAGCGCGCCGAGGCGAATGGTCTTGGTGGCGCGCGCGGCGGCCGCGAGATAGACGGCGGGATTGGGGACCATGTTGAGCGGCGTGCCGTGATGCTCGGCGACCAGCAGGCAGTAGAAACCCGCCTCGTCCGCGGCGGCGGCGAATTGCAGCCGCTCGTCGAATTGCTGGACCAGCGGGCGGTCGTTGCGGTCGACGTGATCGAACAAGCCAAATTTCATCGAAGCATCCCTTCTCGAGGCTACGGTGCTAGACTAAGGGGCGAGGTTGCACAGGGCCAGTTCTTAGCCGCTATTATGGTATCGGCGGCGTCTATGGCAGCCGACGCGAAGAGCACAGAAACGGGCGGTTTTCGATGCTGACAGAGGCCAACAACGCGACGCTGACTCAGACCGGCGCGCGGACGCCGATGGGCGATTTGCTGCGCCGCTACTGGTATCCGATCGCCGCCGTCGGCGAACTCGAGGAGAAGCCGACCAAGCGCGTGCGGCTGCTCGGCGAAAACCTCGTGCTCTACAAGGATCTCGGCGGCCGCTATGGCCTCGTCGACCGCCACTGCCCGCATCGTCGCGCCGATATGTCTTTCGCCTATCCCGAGGAATGTGGGCTGCGCTGCCACTATCACGGCTGGCTGTTCAACGAGGAGGGCCGCTGCCTCGAGCAGCCTTTCGACGATACGGTCGACCCCGCATCGCATTACAAGGACAAGACCCCGATCAAGGCCTATCCGGTCGAGGCCAGGGCGGGGCTCCTCTGGGCGTATCTCGGCCCGAAACCGGTGCCGCTGGTGCCCAATTGGGAGCCGTTCAACTGGAAGAACGGCTTCGTCCAGATCGTGTTCGCGACCATCCCCTGCAACTGGCTCCAGTGCCAGGAGAACTCGATCGACCCCGTGCATTTCGAATGGACGCATGCGAATTGGTCGCTGCGGCTCAAGGGCAAGCTCGGCCCTTACGGCGCGAAGCATCTGAAGGTTGGCTTCGACGAGTTCGACTATGGCTTCGTCTACCGTCGGATCCGCGAAGACACCGACGAACACAATCCGCTGTGGTCGGTCGGCCGCGTCTGCCTGTGGCCGAATTGTCTCTTCACTGGCGGCCATTTCGAATGGCGCGTGCCGGTCGATGACGAGACGACGCTGTCGGTCGGCTGGTTCTTCAACCGCGTACCCAAGGATCGCGAGCCTTACGTGCAGAACTCGATCCCCTATTGGTACGGGCCGGTGACCGATCCGCGCACCGGCGACTGGCTGACGGGCGGCGTGATGAACCAGGATTTCGCCGCCTGGGTTGGGCAAGGCGCGATCGCCGACCGCACGCAGGAGCATCTCGCGCGCAGCGATCGCGGCGTCGTCATGATCCGCAACCGCTTCTTCGAGGATATCGAGACCATCGCCAAAGGCGGCGACCCCAAAGCGATCATCCGCGATCCGAAGATCAACGAGTCGGTGCCGCTGCCGATCGTCGGCCGCAAGCAGTTCATCGAAGGCTTCACCCGCGAGCAGCTTATGAGCGCCAGCGTCTTCGACAACGTGTCGCCGACGCGTTTCGTCTTCCAGCAAGGCCAGCCCGAAGCAGTGAAGCGAGCCTATGAAGACGCGATGGGCCTCAAGATGGATGACGACCACACGCTATCGGAGGCGCTGTCGGGCATCGGCCGCAATGTGCGGCCCGACGGCTCGCCGCTGAACTAGCTGACGTTCGCTTCCTGCAATCCGACCAGCGAGGCGAGACGCTCGCGGTCGCCGGCGAGCGCCGCGCTCGTGCCGCTCCACACGATCTGGCCCTTGTCGAGTACGAGCACGTTCTCGGTGAGCTCGAGCGCGATATCGACCTGCTGCTCGACCAGCGCCGTGGCGATCGCGCTTTCGCGCTTGAGACGCGTCAGCGCTTCGGCAAGTGCCTCGATGATCACCGGCGCCAGCCCCTCGAACGGCTCGTCAAGCAGCAAGAGCTTAGGATTGCCGACGAGGGCGCGCCCGACCGCGAGCATCTGCTGCTCGCCGCCCGAAAGCTGATTACCGTAGTTGCGCCGCCGCTCGGCGAGACGCGGAAAAAGATCGTAGACGCGCTCGCGGTCCCATTCGCCCGGGGCGGCGGCAACTCGCAGATTCTCCTCGACCGTCAGCGAGGGAAAGATTTCGCGCTCCTGCGACACGTAGCCGATACCGGCGCGGGCGCGGCGGTGAGTGCCAAGCGCGGCGAGATCCTGGCCGGCGAAGCGGATCACGCCGCCGCGCATCGCCGTCAGGCCCATCACCGTCATGAGCAAGGTGGTCTTGCCGACGCCGTTGCGGCCGAGCACCGCCCAGCTTTCCTGAGAGCCGATCGCCACGGAGATGCTTTCGAGCACGACCGTGTCGCGGTAGCCGGCAGTCACGTTCTCCAGCGCGAGCAGCTCAGCCATGATGCCGGCTTCCCAGATAGATATCGCGCACGCGCGGATCGGCGCGGATTTCGGCGACCGTTCCTTCGGTCAGGATCTGGCCTTCGACCAGTACGGTGATCCGCTGCGCCAAGCGGAAGACGAGGCTCATATCGTGCTCGATGACGAGGATGGTCAGCGACGCCGGCATGCGCAGCAAAAGGTCGAGCAGCGCCCCGCGCTCGGCCACGGCGAGCCCGGCCGCCGGCTCGTCGAGCAGCACGGTCTTCGGTTCCAAGGCGAGGACGAGCGCGATCTCGACCAGACGACGCTGGCCGTAGGGCAGGTCGGCGACGCGGCGTCCGGCGAGATCGAGCAGCGCAAGGCGCTGCAGCAACGCCGCCGCGCCGTCGACGATCTCGGCGTGATTGCAGGTTCTGCCCCAGAGGCGTCGGTCGAGACCGTGCCGCGCCTCGAAGGCGAGACCGACATTCTCGACCACGGTGAGGTGAGGGAAAAGCGAGCTGATCTGGAAGGTCCGCGCAAGGCCGAGGCCGACGCGGCGCTCGGGCGCCATTTCGGTGACGTCGATACCGCCGAGCGTGATCGTCCCGCCCGAAGGCTGCAACAGCCCGCTCACCATGTGGACAAGCGTCGTCTTGCCGGCGCCGTTGGGGCCGATCAGCGCGTGACGCGCGCCGACCGGCAGCGCCAGGGAGACGTCGCGCGCGACCCGCAAGCCGCCGAAGTTCTTGGAGACGCGATCGATCGCCAGCGCCGGAAGATCGCTCACAGGCGGCGCCTTCCGCGCTGACGTTGCCACGCGTCGGTGATCAGCCCGACGACGCCTTGCGGCGCGAAGCGCACGGCGAGGATCAGCACCGCGCCGATCGCAAACAGCCAGTTGAACGGATCGATCGCGGCGGCACGATCCGACAGGACGACAAAGATGGTCGCGCCGATGATCGCGCCATAGAGACTGCCGGTGCCGCCGAGGATCAGCATCACCAGCGCGTTGCCGGACAGCAGGAAGGCGAGGCTGTCGAGACCGACGAGCTTCGTCACCTGTGCCTGGACCCCGCCGGCAATCCCGGCGAGCGCGCCCGAGATGCAGTAAAGCGTCACCAGCCGGTGCGTGACGTTGACCCCGAGCATGCGCATGCGCACGGGATTTTCGCGGATACCGCGGATCGTCAGGCCGAACGGCGAATTGACCACGACCTTGCAGATGATGAACACGAACGCGAACGCGCCGAGCGCATACCAATAAGCCGTATGATCGTAGAGGTCGAAGGAAAAGACGCCAAACAGCGGCGCGATCTCGAAACCGAACAGCCCGTCGGCGCCGCCCGTGATCGGCTTCATCCCGGCGGCGTTGGCGAGTTGTTGTATCATCGTCGCGACGGCGAGCGTCAGCATCACCAGGGTCAGCCCCCGGGTGCGCAGTACCAAAGGGCCGGTGATCAGACCGGTGAGCGCGCCGGCCAGCGCCGCCACGCACAAGCCAAGCAGCGGCTGGCTCGAGACATGCATCGCGAACAGCCCGGCGGCGTAGGCGCCCATGCCAAAGAACGCGACATGGCCGAGCGAATCGATGCCGCCATAGCCGAGCGCGAGATCCAGCGAGAGCGCGAAGATGATCTGGACCATCACCTGGATGCTGAGTGCCAGGTAGCGGCCGCCGAAGACATAGACCAGCAGGGCGCAAAGGAACGGCAGCAGGTCGAGCAGTGATAGGCCGTGCCGCGCGAAGCCCGAGCGCGCGATCTCGACGGCCTTGGGATCGGCGCGCTCACTCATGTCGAGACGCGCGCGAACACGCCCTGCGGCCGCCACAACAGCAGCGCCACCACGGCGAGATAGATGACGAAAGCGCCGGCCGCGGGAATGTAATAGCGTCCGAACGTGTCGATGATCCCGAGCACGAGCGCGGCATAGAATGAGCCCTTGAGGCTGCCGAGGCCGCCGACCGAGACCACCATGAGCAAGGGGACGAGGTATTCGAGCGCGTACCACGGCTCGAGCGGCATGATCTGAGTGCCGAGCACCCCAGCCGCCGCGGCGAGGCCGCAGCCGACCGCGAAGGTGATCGAGAACACCCGCGGCACGTCGATGCCGATGCAGCGCGCCATGCGCGGATTATCGACCGCCGCGCGGAGCCGCGCGCCGAAATCGGTGAATTCGAGGATGGCCCAGCAGATCGTCGCCAGCACGACGCTGACGACGATGATGAACGCGCGATAGGCCGAGATCGAAATCGCGCCCCAGTTCCAGTTCTCCGACAGCCAGCCCGGCAGGCCGACGGCATGGAGGTCCGAGCCGAAGAGCACGTTGGCGCTGGCAGCGAAGATGAAAACGAGGCCGAGCGTCATCAGAATCTGACCGAGCTGACCAGTGGTGTAGACCCAGCGATAGACGCTGCGCTCGAGCAGGGCGCCAAGCAGCATCGTGCCGGCAACCGCCACCGGCAGCGCGGTGAACAAGCCGATGTGATCGGACGATACCAAAGCGAAAGCGATGTAGCCGCCGATCATCGCGAAGCCGCAATGCGCGAGATTGGCGATCCGCATCACGCCCAGCGTGATCGTGAGGCCGACCGACATGAGAAACAGAATCATGCCGTAAGCGACGCCGTCCACGAGCAACGCGACGATCGTTGCCGCAACCCCGAGCATGTGCGTCTTACCCTCCCCGTACGCCTGCCTCATCGCCCGCGCGCCAGCGAAGCAACGAAATTGCAATGCGCGCAACCCTGATATAGCGTGGTCGCCGACGCGGCAACCAAAAACGCCGCTTCCTAGGGAGGTTGGTCAGATGAAGCGCCTTTCCCACTTTACGACGATACTAGCAGCGACTCTCGCGGTGGGCACAATCTCCCACGCGGCGGCGGCCGATCCGATCAAGATCGGCATCCTCGACACGACGTCCGGCCCGTATGCGATCTGGGGCAACAGCTTCAAGCAGGCGATCGATTATTACCTCGATCAGCATAACGGCAAGGACGGCAATCCGCAGGTCGAGATCATCTATCGCGATGTCGGCGGCGACAATCCGCCTCGCGCGCGGCAACTTGCGCAAGAGCTCGTCGTCAATGAGAACGTCGCCATCCTTGGCGGCCTCGAATTTACGACGACGGTCCTCGCCATGCCCGACGTCATCAACCAGGCGAAGATCCCGTTCGTCGCCTTCAATACGGCGACATCGGTCGTCACCGACAAGTCGCCCTACATGCTGCGTGCCGGTTTCACGCAATGGCAATCGGTCTATCCCCTCGGTGAATGGGCGGCCGACCAGAAATACAAGACCTGCGAGATGTTCATCGCCGATTACGCGCCCGGCCAGGATGCGATCGATTCCTTCAGCTACGCCTTCACGCATGCCGGCAGCGGCAAGATGCTCGACCCCATTCGCGTGCCCATGAATACGACGGATTTCTCCACCTATTTCCAGCATGTCTATGACAACAAGCCCGACTGTCTCGTGGCGTTCATGCCGGGCGGGCCGATGTCGGCCGCGACGCTCAAGGGCTTCTCCGAGCGCGGCTTCTATAAAGCGGGCATGCACCTCCTCGGCACAGTCGGGGCGGAATTCGATTTACCGATCGTGGGCGACGCCGCCATCGGCGACATCAACGCGGCGATCTATGGGCCCAACCTCGACAATCCCGAGAACAAGGCCTTCGTCGCGGGGATGAAGAAGAAGTTTCCCGGCAACCAGATGATCGACGGCGCGCCGAGCTTCATCCACGTCGAGGCCTATGACGGGATGGATATGCTGTTCCGCATGCTGAAAGCGACCGGCGGGCAGCGCGACGTCGATAAGATGATGGCGGCGATCAAAGGCGCTTCCTGGAATAGCCCGCGCGGTCCGGTCAAAGTCGATCCGGACAGCCGCGAGCTGATCCAGAACGTCTACATTCGCGAGGTCAAGAAGGTCGACGACAAGCCGCTCAACGTCGTGATCAAGACCTATCCCGCGGCGAACGACATGTGGCACGTGCTGCATATCGGCGCCACCGCCGCGAAATAGCGAAACCGAGCGCCGGGAAAGCGCGTCCGCCATCCGGCGGGCGCGCTTTTCCTTTGGCAGCCGCGCGCGCTAGAACGCGATCAAACGCATGGAGGCGATTTTTGAAACATAGCGAGAAGCGAATCCTGACGACCCATGTCGGCAGCCTGATCCGGCCGCCGGAGCTAATCACGTTCCTGCGCGCCAAGCGCAACCGCGAGGCCTATGACGAGGCCGCCTATCGGCGCTGCCTCACCGCGACCGTCGCCGAGGTGGTGCGCGCGCAGGCCGAGATCGGCATCGACGTCGTCAGCGACGGCGAATTCGGCAAATCGATCAGCTGGTCGCAATATGTCCTGGAGCGGCTGTCGGGCTTCGAATCGCGGCCGAGCGCGACCGGCCGCGATCCTTATGCCTATGGCGCCGATCGCTCGCGCTTCAAGGAATTCTACGAGGAGCTCGACGCGCGCGACGGCGGCGCCCGCGGCGGCGACGCGGTCTGCGTTGGCCCGATCGCCTATACCGGCCAGGCCGAGCTGCAGCGCGACATCGACAATTTCAAGGCGGCGTTGGCCGCGGTGAAGGTCGAGGAAGGCTTCCTGCCGGTCGCCGCGCCGGCAAGCGCGATCCCCGACCGCAAGAACGAGTATTACGAGAGCGAAGAAGACATGGTCCACGCCATCGCCGACGCGATGCGGACCGAATACCGGATGATCGTCGATGCCGGCCTCATCGTGCAGGTCGACGATGCCCGCGCTGCCGTGACCTATGACCGCCAGGTGCCGCCCAAGACCTTCGCGCAATATCGCGATTGGGTGGCGATGTATATGGATGCGCTCAACCACGCGCTCGAGGGCATTCCCGAGGACCGCATCCGCTATCACGTCTGCTGGGGAAGCTGGCCGGGCCCGCACACCACCGACGTGCCCTTGAAAGACATCGTCGATCTCATCCTGCGGGTCAAAGCCGGCGCCTACGTGATCGAGGGCGCCAATCCGCGCCACGAGCATGAATGGGAGGTGTGGAAGAGCGTGAAACTGCCGAAAGGCCGCGTGCTCATCCCGGGCGTGATCAGCCACGCGACCAACGTCGTGGAGCATCCCGAGCTCATCGCGCAGCGTGTCGTGCGCTATGCCGAGGTCGTCGGTCGCGAGAACGTGATCGCGGGCACGGATTGCGGCTTCGCCCAAGGGCCGTTCATGCGCCGCGTCCATCCCTCGATCATGTGGGCAAAGCTCGAGGCGCTCGCCGCGGGCGCGCGGCTCGCTTCGAAGACCCTCTGGAGCAACGGTGCGCGCAAAGCTGCCGCGAAGAAGCCGGCGCGCAAAGCCGCCGCCAAGGTCGTGCGGCTTAAAGCGCCTGCTCGCGGCGGTCGAGCACGTCCTGCCAAAGCTTCGCCGGGTCGTCGCCGAACAGCAGCGTCGCGTCGCCGGGCGCGATGAACCAGGCGCGCTGGGCGAGCTCGTTCTCGAGCTGGCCCGCGCCCCAGCCGGCATAGCCGAAAGCGACGATGTATTTCTGCGGTCCGTGCTGCTGCGCGATATCGAGCAGCACCGCCGGGCTCGAGGTGACGGCGACCTTGCCGTCGATCTTCATCGTTTCGGGGCGATGATATTCGGCGCTGTGCAGGACGAAGCCGATATCGGATTCGACCGGGCCGCCGGCATAGATCTCGACCTTGCCGCTGACGCCGTCGGTCTTTTGGCCGAGCTCCTGGAGCAGTTTCGTGAGCGATTGCTCCTCGACCGGGCGGTTGACGATGATGCCGAACGCGCCGCCGTGGTCGTGCTGAACCAAGAGAATGACCGCGTGATCGAAGCGCGGATCGCCCATCTCGGGCGCGGCGATCAGGAACTCGCCGGGCGCGGCTTCGATCTGGCCGGCATCGTCCGACGGCGTCGGCGCCGAGAGCGACGGCAAGGTAAGCGCCATCAGCGCAAAAAGACCCCACACCGTTGCGTGCATCGGCCGCATGCCTTGCCCTCCCGGGCGTGTTAAAACGCTCATGTCACTTCACCGAGGAAATGTCAAAGCGCATGGCGTCGTTTCCGCTGCTGGTTTTCGATCTCGATGGGACGCTGGTCGACGCCCTGCCCGATCTCACCGCCGCGCTCAACCGGATGCTCGCCGCGCGCGGCCTCGCGCCGCTCATGCCGGCGGAGGTCCGGCCGATGGTCGGCGACGGCACCAGGAAGCTGCTCGAGCGCGCTTTCGCCGCGCGCGGCGCCGCCTTCGATGCCGCGAGCGAAGCCGCTTTCCTCGCCGATTACACCGCCCATGTTGCGGATGCGACGCGGCCCTTTCCCGGCGTCGAGGCGACCCTGGCACGTCTGCGCGACGAAGGCTGGCACTTTGCCATCTGCACCAACAAATCGACCGCGGCGACGAAAGCGCTGCTCAACGCGCTCGGCCTCGCGCATTGGTTCGCGGCGCTCGGCTGCGGCGATACCTTCGCCGCGCGTAAGCCCGACCCGGCGCATCTCGGCGGCACCGTCGCCTTGGCCGACGGTTCGCGCGAGCGCAGCATCATGGTCGGCGATCACGCCAACGACATTGCCGCCGGCACGGCGCTCGGCCTGCCGACGGTCTTTGCCGCCTGGGGCTATGGCGATCGGAAGATGGCCGCCGGCGCGAGCACGGTCGCCGAACGCTTCTCGGAACTCGCGAAACTCGCACCAACGCTGATAAGTTGATTCGTCATTGCGAGCGAAGCGAAGCAATCCAGGGAATCGCGTGAAACCCTGGATTGCTTCGTCGCTGCGCTCCTCGCAATGACGGCGAAGTAGTTACGTTATTCGGCGGCCGCGGCGAAGCGGCTGTTGACGCGGGCGAGAATGCGCCGCGCATTGCCGTCGCGGATCGCGTTCTTCTCGGCTTCGCTGATGCGCGCCTCGTTGATCGCGTTCTGCGTCCAGGTCATGCCGAAATCCGTGCCGTCGGAGCCGAAGACGATCTTGTCGGCGCCATAGACATGCACCGCGAGCTCGATGGCGCGGCCCGAGAGCGAGTTGCAATCGACCATGACCGGCGCCGCCCTGACCTTCTTCGACGGCAGCTCGGCGCCGGGCGTGTCGCACAGCGTGCGATGGTCCATGCGGTCGATCTCGAACGGGATGTTGCCGCCGAGATTGTGGCTCATCACCGTCACGTTCGGATAGGGCTTGAGGAAATCCGTCATGCAGAAGGTGATCATGTTCGAGCTGAGCCGCGCCTGCATGTCGAGCGTGCCGTAGCGATTGCGGTTGTTGTCGGTCACGTCGGGCTTCGGCGCGTCGAGATCGTCGGGCAGCTTGCCGTAATGGACGAGGAAGACGGCATGGCGCTTGTTGGCGGCTTCCATCAGCGGCGCGAAACGCTGGGCGCGCTTCTCGGAAAGGAAGCCGTCGCCCGGCAGCACCGCGCCGATCATGCCCGGCATGTCCATCACCCGCTCGAACTCGGTCACGGCGGCGGAGATGTTGCCGACCGGCAGGATCGCGAAAGCCGAGAAGCGATCGGGATGCTGCGCGCAGGCCGCGGCGACCGCGTCGTTATAGGCGCGCGCCAGCGGCAGCGCGTCCTGCAGCGGCAGCGCCTCGATGCCGGTGACCGGGCTCATCGAGAGAACCGCATGCTTGACGCCGTTCTTGTCCATCTCGGCGAGACGCGCCTCGGCGCTGTCGTGATCCGGCGGCAGCTTGTTCGGGTTGAAGCCGGATTCGAAATATTCCGCGCCGTCCTCGCCGCGGAAAATGCGCGGCCTCACGCTGCGCTGACGCAGCGCGTCGGCGAAGCCCTTGGGACCCCAATGGAAATGCATGTCGACTGCTGCCATGGCGTTTCTCGGCCCCTCAGGAGGCCGCCCCTTGGTTGATTCGTTGCACGATACGGCCGATATTGCGAAAAATCCTATCAGCCGGGAGGGTTTTACGCAACCGACCCCGCCCGCAGCGGCGGCGCCCCAAGCCGAGGGCCCGCCCGAGAGCGCGCCCACCGTCCTGTGCCGCGATTGCGGCGCCCTCGCCCACGCCGCGGCGCTCGCCAAAGCCTGCGCGCAATGCGGCTCGCCGCGGCTTGTCGCTCATGTCGAGCTCGCGAGCCTCGCCATCGCCCATGTCGATTGCGACGCCTTCTATGCCTCGGTCGAGAAGCGCGACCGGCCGGAGCTCCAAGACGAGCCGGTGATCGTCGGCGGCAGCCAGCGCGGCGTCGTGCTTACTGCCTGCTACATCGCGCGGCGCTATGGCGTGCGCTCGGCGATGCCGATGGCGCGGGCATTGCAGCTCTGCCCGGGCGCCGCGGTGGTGCGGCCCGATATGGAGAAATACCGCCGCGAATCCCGCCGTATCCGCGAGCTGATGGAAGCGCTGTCGCCGCGCGTCGAAAGCGTTTCCATCGACGAGGCCTATCTCGATCTCAGCGAGGGCGGCAGCCGCGACGAGCCCCCGGCGCGGGCGCTGGCACGGCTGGCGCTGCAGGTCGAAAAGCGCGTCGGCGTCACCATCTCGATCGGCCTCGCGCCCAACAAGATGCTGGCGAAAATCGCCAGCGATTTCGGCAAGCCGCGCGGCTTTTACATCATTGGCGAGAGCGACAAGCTCGCGGTGCTGGCGCCGATGAAGGTCTCGGCGCTGCCCGGCATCGGCCCGGTGATGACGCAGAAGCTCGAGACGCTGGGCTATGCGACCATCGCCGAGTTGCGCGCGGCCAAGCTCGACGAGCTGACGCATCGCTTCGGCCGCTGGGGCCGCAGCCTCTTGGCGCGCGCCCATGGCGAGGATGCGCGGCGTGTTGGCATGGGCCGCGGCCGCAACGTCACCATCGGCGCCGAGCGCACCTTCGCGCGGGACCTCGCCGGCTATGACGAGATCGTCGCCGAGCTCGAGCACCTCAGCCTGCGCGTCGCCGAGCGCTTGGCGCGCGCCGATCTCGCCGCCACTGCGCTGACCTTGAAGCTGCGCCGTCACGACCGCCTCACCACCACCCATGCCTGCCGCCTCCACGACCCGACGATGCGCGCCGAGACCATCCTCGCCGCGGTGACGCCGGTGCTGCGCTTAAAGCTCGACGGGACGCGCTATCGCCTCGTCGGCGTGACCGCGCATGACCTGGTGTCGGGCCAGCGCGCCGACCCGCCGGACCTGTTCGGCGACGGCGAGATTGGTTTTGGCAAAAGCTCGGACCTTTGATTCGCCAAGGAAAATTGGCTTTGTTCGGCAAAAATTCAGTTTTCGCGGCCGCTTCTCCCTTTTCAGACCGTCCGGGCTCAAAGCGCGGCCCGGCGATCCCGTACGGGATTATACGCTATTTACGTACAAAATCAAGTCCGCACTGCGGCCATGCTTACGACTTCCCCCACGGCATGATCGGCACGGTGCTGATCGCATTGGCCGGCGAGCCGTTGACGATCTTCGAGCTCACCGCGAGATAGATCAGCGTGTTGTGCGGCTTATCGATCATGCGATAGATGCGCGTGCGCTTGAAGAAGATGCTGGTCTTCTGAGTGAAGACCTCCTCGTTCTCCTTGAGCTTGCCGAGATCGACCTCGATCGGCCCGACCTGGCGGCACGAGACCGAGAAATTCGACGGGTCCTCGTTGAGGCCGAAAGGCTGACCCCAGCCGCCCTTGCGCGCCTGCGAGATGTGGCAGACGACGTTCGGCACCTGCGGATCCTCGAAGGCGCTGACGCACACCTTGTCGTTGGGCGAGAGCAGGTTGAAGGTCGTGCTGATGCAGCCGATATCCGCGGCGCGCGCCGTGCCGCTGATGGCGAGCGAGCCGAAGAAGAGCGCGGCGGCGATCCAAACCAGCCTCATCGAAGCCTCCTGACGGTCAGAGAATTTGAATCTCGTCATTCCCGCGCAAGCGGGAATCCAGGGATACGACACGACTGTAGCCCTGGACCCCGCTCCGGAGCTTGTCGAAGGGCGCCGGGTGACGAAGAAAGAATTAATCGGTCTAATCGGCGACGATCAGCGCATCGAGGGCGAGAACGCCTTCGCCCGCGGGCAAAACCGAGAGCGGGTTGATGTCGATCTCCTTGAGGTGCGGCTCGGCCTGCATCACCGCGCCGAGCCGCGACACGGCGAGAGCCAGCGCGGTCACGTCGGCGGGCTTGGCGCCGCGAAAGCCGTGGAGGAGCTTGGCGCCGCGGAGCTGCGCGATCTCGGCCGCGATCTCGGCGACATCGAGCCCGACCGGCAGGATGCGGATATCGGCGATGGCCTCGGCGAAGATGCCGCCGAGGCCCACCGCCAGCACCGGCCCCCATTGCGGATCGCGCCGCGCGCCGAGGATCATCTCGATGCCGGGCTTGGCCATGCGCTCGATGAGGATGCCGCCGAGCGCGAGGCGATGCTCGCGCGCGATATGCTGGAGCTTTTCCCAGGCGGCTTCGAGCTGGTTGAGATCGGCGATATGGAGGATGACGCCGCCGATATCGCTCTTATGCGCCAGCGCCGCCGCTTGCAGCTTCGCCGCGAGCGGGAAGCCAAGCGCCTCAGCCGCCGCGCGCGCCTCGTGCAGCGAGGTCGCGAGCCGGCCCTCGGGCGCCGTCAGCCCGCAGGCGGCGAGATAGGCCTTGCCTGCCGCTTCGGTCAGCGTGCCGCGGCCCGGCAAGGGCGGCGTCTTCACCGCGGCCGGCGGCTTGCGCGCTTTCGCTTTCTCGAGCGCGCGGCCATAGGCGGTGATGCGGGCGAGCGCGCGCAGCGCGCGCTCCGGCGAGCGGAAGAACGGCACGTTGCCGGCGCGGCATTCCTCGATCAGCTTCGGCGGCACGTCGGCCTCGTCGCCGAGCATGGCATAGATAACGGGCTTCTTCGCGCTCAGCAGCGCCTTCAGCGAGGCGCGGCCTTTGACCAGCGCGTAATCGCTCGCCGAGGTGACGATCGCCGTCAGCACCATGCTGCCATAGCGGTCGTCGGCGAGGAGCGGCGTCATGGTGCGCTCATACATGTCGAGATGGGTGATCGCCTGCGCCGTGAGATCGAGCGGGTTCGAGGCGCCGACGAAATCCGGCAGCTGCGCCTGCAGCTCCTTCTCGAGCGCCGGGGTCAGCGGCGGCAGGTCGAGGCCGATGGTTTCGCAAAGATCGAGGGTCATGCCTTTGACCGCGCCCGAATCCGTCACCATCGCGCAGCCTTTCACCGGCGACACGGGAAAGCGCATCATCAGCTCGCAAACGTCGATCAGCTCTTCGAGGCTTTCGACATGCAGCACCGCGCCATGCGCCAAGACGGTCTGTATCACCGCGTAGTTGCCGACCATGGCGCCGGTATGCGATTTCGCCGATTCCTGCGCCGCGGCGCTGCGCCCCGAATGCAGCAGCACGATCGGCTTGCCGAGCTGGCGCGCGCGCGCAGCGACTTCGAGGAAGCGCGGCGGCTTCCGGATCTGCTCGGCGAAGCAGGCGACGACCTGCGTCGTCTTCTCCTCGAGGAGATAGCCGGCGTAATCCTCGAGCCCCAGCCCCGCCTCGTTGCCGGTCGAGACCGTGCAGGTGACGGGAATGCCCTTGGCGTGGAGCGCGACGCGCACCACGCCGGCAAGGCCGCCGCTTTGCGCGACGACGGCGACGCCGGCGGCGACATCGAGCGGCGCGCCGAGCTGTTGCGAGAAGGTCAGCGGGATGCGGTTGACGAAATCGACAATGCCGAGGCAGTTCGGGCCGCACAGCGCGATGCCGGCTTCCTCGGCGACCGCGGCGATACGGTCCTGCGCCGCTTTCCATTCGCCGCCCGCTTCGCCGAAACCGGCGGCGAAGATCACAATCGCGCCGACGCGCTTCTTGGCGCAGGAGCGCACCGCATCCTCGATGGCGACGCGCGGGATCAGCAGCATCGCCGCGTCGACGCCGTCCGGCAGCTCCTCGATGGTCTTGACGCAAGCCCGGCCGGCGACGTCGCTGCGGTTGCGGCTGACGAGATGGATCGCGCCGGAATAGGTGTAGGCCTCGAGCGTCTTCAGCATCAGGAAGCCGGCCGAGCTCGGCTCGGGCGAGATGCCGACGATCGCGATCGAGCGCGGCCGCATCAGGCGGGAGATGTCGAGCTTCTTCATTGCTCTCCTTTGCCCCTCTCCGCCGCAATAGCGGGGGAAAGAGAGGGACCCGCCGCTTGCGGCGGGAGGGTGAGGTGGGCGGAGATGGCGGACAGCGCGTCCTCAATATCGAGCATGCCGTCCCAGCTCACCCGCCTCGCTCCGCTCGGCACCCTCTCCCCCGCTATCGCGGCGGAGAGGGTTAAATCTACTTCTTCTCGTTCTCCCGCCGCATCGGGCCGAGGCCCGGGCGATAGGATTTCTCGTCGAGGAATTGCGTCAGCCCCTGGTTGCGCCCGCTCTCGTCGTCGAGGAAACGGAGCTGCGTGCTCTTCGCCGCGAGATAGTCGCCCGAGCTCTCGAACGGGATGTTCATGCAGGCGCGGATTGCTTCCTTGCAGGCGCGCAGCGCATGCGGGTTCTTGCTCTTGAGCATGTTGGCGAGCGCGGTCGTGCGCTCCTTGAGCTTCGCCTTCGGCACCGCCTCGTTGACGATGCCCATCGCCGCCGCCTGCTTGCCGTCGAAAGTCTCGCCGGTCAGCGTGTAATACATCGCGTTGCGGAAGCTCATGGCGAAGACCAGCGACTTCGTCACCTGGCCGCCGGGGATGATGCCCCAGTTGATCTCGGAGACGCCGAACTGCGCCTCCTCGGCGGCGATCGCGAGGTCGCAAGAGATCAGCGGCGTGAAGGCGCCGCCGAAGCACCAGCCGTTGACCATGGCGATGGTCGGCTTCGCGAAATGGATGAGTTGCTGGTACTGCCAGATCGCCGAGGAGCGCCGCACGCGCATCTGCTGCACATAAGGCAGGCCATCGGCGGCGCGAAAGAATTCGCGCAGATCCATGCCGGCGGAGAAGGCCTCGCCGGCACCGGTCAGCACCAGCACCTTGCAGCGCTCGTCGATCTCGAGGGCGTCCAGCACCTCGACCATCTCGTCGTTGAGCGCGGGGCTCATGCAATTGCGCTTTTCCGGGCGATTGAGCGTCACCCAGGCGATGCCGTCCTCGACCTCGACTTTGACGTTCTTGCCACCCGGCAGTTTATCGGCCATTTGAAACCCCTCCTTGAGTGCGCTTTCCCGCTCTCATCGTCATTGCCGGGCTTGTCCCGGCAATCCACGTTCTGAACTCGTGGATGCCCGGAACAAGTCCGGGCATGACGCATTGGAGCAGGCTGCGCTTTCGTTGCGAATACGTCGGGCCGCAGGTTGACACGAGAAAGCGTCTCCTTCAACACTCGGCGCCGCATGAAAGCCGTTTTACGCGCGCGGTTGGGGGCGGCGGCGATCCAGGCGCGGCTCCGGGAGCTGATCGGCGACAACGCCGTCGCGGTCGACACCGAGACCGAGCTGGCCGCGGCGATCCCCGATGCCGAGCTGCTGCTGCTGCCGGATTCCCACTATTCGGCGGAGACCGCGCAGATCCTCTCCGAGCGCGCGAAGAAGCTGCAATGGATACAGCTGCTTTCCGCCGGCTACGACGCGGTCGCGCGCCACGGCCTGCCGCCCGGCGTCGTCCTGACCAATGCCGGCGACGCCTATGCGCCGTCGGTCGCGACCCAGGCGATCGCGCTGCTCCTGGGCGCGCAACGGCAATTTCCCATCCTGATGGCGGATCAGAAGCGCCATGCGTGGGACAAGGGCGGGGCGCGCGGCCGCTGCGCCATCCCCTTCGGCAGCACCGTCGCGGTGCTCGGCTTCGGCCATATCGGCAGCGAGATTGGGCGGCTCTTGAAGGCTTTCGGCGCGCATGTGATCGCGCTGACCCGGAGCGCCCAGCCGCATCCTGATGCCGATGAGAGCCTGCCGATCACGCAGCTTCGCGCCGTGCTGCCGCGCGTCGATGCGGTGGTGATCGCGCTCGCGGCGAGCCCCGAGACGCGGCATCTCTTCGATGCTGCTACGTTCGCGCTGATGAAGCGCAGCGCCGTCATCGTCAACATCGCGCGCGGCTACATCATCGACGGCGCGGCGCTGACGGCGGCGCTGAAGGACGGCACCGTCGGCGGCGCTGGGCTCGACGTCACCGAGCCGGAGCCGCTGCCGGAGAGCGACCCGCTCTGGGACGCGCCCAACCTCATCCTCGCGCCGCATATGGCAGGCGCGTCAGGACCGGTGATGGGCGAACGCCTCGCCAAGGTCGTCGGCGACAATGTCGCGCGCCGTCTCAAAGGCCAGCCGCTAAAGTTCGTAGTGAATATCTGATGGGGTCATTGCGAGCGAAGCGAAGCAATCCAGAAAGGCGTGGGTGAGCCTGGATTGCTTCGTCCGCCTCGCCGGCGTCCTCGCAATGACAGCAGGAGGGGAAACGCCATGAAGATCGCCAAGATCGAGACGCTGCAAGCCGATGCCGGCTGGCGCGTCTTCTCGTTCCTGAAGCTGACGACCGACGAGGGCCTGGTCGGCTGGTCGGAATATATCGACAATTTCGGCGTTCCCGGCAGCGTCACCGCGCTCATCCCGCGCTATGCCGCGGTGGTCGCGCCGATGGATCCGCGCGCCGTCGGCAAGATCAGCGCCTCGCTGCACGGCATCACCGAGCTTGCGACCGGCGGCCTCGCCAACCAGGCGATCGCCGCGATCGAGAATGCCTGTCTCGACGTCAAGGCGAAGGCGCTGGGCGTGCCGGTCCATGCGCTCTTCGGCGGGCCGACGCGCGACCGCATCCGGGTCTACTGGTCGCATTGCGGCAGCTTTCGCGTGCGCCATGGCGAATTCTTCGAGAAAGTGCTCGGCAAGCCGCGCGTCAAAACCCTCGACGATCTGACCGCGCTCGGCAAGGAAGCCGTCGCGCGCGGCTTCACCGCGCTGAAGACCAACCCCCTCTTCTTCGACGGGCCGCAGCCGCGGATGTTCGACGGCGGCTTCGCGCTCGGCCCGAAGCTGCTCGACCGCAACATCGATGGCGCTTTCGTCGCCGCAATCACCGACGTGCTGGCGGCGTTCCGCGCCGGCATCGGCAAGACCACCGGGCTGATGATCGACTTGAATTTCAGCCAGCGCATCGAAGGCATGCGCCGCGTCGCCAGGGCGGTCGAGCCCTACGATCTCACCTGGCTCGAGATCGACATCCACGATCCCCAGGGCCTTGCGCTGGTGCGGCGCTCGTCCGCGACGCCGATCGGCTCGCTCGAAGGCATCCACGGGCTCAAGGCCTATCGCCCGTTCTTCGAACGCCAAGCGGTCGATGTCGCGATCGTCGACCCGGCCTGGAACGGCGTGCTCGAAGCCTATCGCATCGCCGCGCTCGCCGATGCCTATGAGGTGCAGGTGGCGCCGCATAATTTCTGCGGCGATCTCGCCACCTTGATGAGCGCGCAGCTTTGCGCCGCGATCCCCAATTGCCGGATCATGGAATACGAGGTCGACGACGTGCCGTGGAAGAGCGACTTCGTCACCCATCCGCCGGCGGTCGAGAATGGCGAGCTCGTCGTGCCGACGCGGCCGGGCTGGGGCGCCGATGTCAACGAAGAGGCGATCCGCGCGCATCCGGTCAAGCCGCGCGCATAGGCGCGGCGGCGCCGGTCTGCTAAACTCGCGCGCAACGAATCATCACGGGGCAGGTGCGAGATGACGGCGAAGCTCAGACACATCGCGATCACGGTCGGCGACCTCAAGAAAGAAGCGGCCTTCTTCGAAAGCGTCTTCGGCTTCACCAAGCACAGCGAGAACGACGTCGCCGTCAGCCTCTCGGACGGCGTCGTCAATGTGACGCTGCTCAAATTCAAGAGCGACGCGGATGCCGGCGACGAGCGCGGCAAGGATTTCGTCGGCATCCATCACATCGGCTTCGTCGTCGACGACCCGAAGGAATGGGCCGGCATGGATCAGAAGATCAAGGACAATGGCGGCAAGTTCCATTTCGAGGGCCGCGCCGGCATGGCCGTGGAGATCAAGTACCGCGATCCCCACGGCATCGTCTTCGACATCTCCGAGCCCGACCACGCCTGGCGGGGCATCAGCTTTTAAGCGGCGGCCGCGGTCCCCGCGCGGTCGGTCCAGGCGGCGAAGCTGGCGATGAAGCCGCGCAGCAAATCGCGCGTCGTCTCGACCGCGACTTTGCCGTCGCCGTCGAACAGCGCGCCGGCATTGCCGATGTAGATTTCGGGCTGCTGCAGCACCGCCATGTTCACATTGGCGAGCTGCTGGCGGAGCTGTTGATTGGCGCCGAAGCCGCCGAGTGCGCCGAGCGAAATACTGATCACCGCGCCGGGCTTGCCCGACCACACATTCTTGCCGTAGGGGCGCGTGCCGATATCGATCGCGTTCTTCAGCACCGCCGGATAGCTGCGATTGTATTCCGGCGTGATGAAGAGCACGCCGTCGGCGCGCGCGATGCGGCGGCGGAAATCGCTATAGGATGCGGGCGCGCTCGCCGCATCGGCGTCGAAGTCCTGGTTGTAAAACGGAAGATGGCTGGCCTCGACGAGGTCGAGCGCGACGCTCTCCGGCCCCAGTCCCGCGAGGGCGAGCGCCGCTCTGCGGTTGATCGAGTCCTTACGGTGACTGCCGACCAGGACGGCGATGTCTTTCCTATTCTGATGCATGAGACAGATCCTTATTTCGTGCCGGGATGAGCAAAAGACTGCGCGAAACCGCGCCAATCGCGCAGGTCGCACCAGGCGCCGGGGCGGGCATGGCAGATGAAGTCCGGCGCCGCCGCCTGCTGCGTGGCTTGCTGCGTCACCGCCGGCAGATTCGGCGCAGCGTTCGTTTCCGGATGCGCCAGGCTGGCACTGAAACCGATGACCGCCAACCCCAGCGCCAGTGCCATGGCATTGGCGCGCCAGGGAAATAGGATTGCTTTCGCTCGCATGATCTTCTCCTCTCGTCGATGACCTAAACATCGCTCCGCGGCCCCGCCGTGATAATCCCGCATTTCACGAATGCGGCCTTCGCCGGACTCGAACAATCGCCAGGGCGTCGCCTTCGCCCTATGATCGCGCCATGCGCGGAACCGAATTCGGCGAGTTGAGCGCCTTCATCGTGGTCGCGGAGCAGCGGAACTTCACCCGCGCCGCCAAGCAGCTCGGCATCGCCCCGGCGACGCTCAGCCAGACCATCCGCGCGCTCGAGGAGCGGCTCGGCGTCCGGCTGCTCAATCGCACCACCCGAAGCGTCGCGCCGACCGAGGCCGGCGAGAAGCTGCTGCTGCGGCTGCGGCCGGTGATCGACGATTACGAGGCGGCGATCGAGTCGGTCAACGAATTCCGCGACAAGCCGGCCGGGCTGCTGCGCCTCACCGTGGCGCCGCCGGCGGCGCAAACGGTGCTCGCGCCGATCCTGGCGAAATTCCTCGCGCAATATCCCGACATCCGGCTCGAAGTCTCGACCGACAGCGCCAACATCGACATCGTTGCACTGCAATTCGACGCCGGGATCCGCGCCAGCGACCGCATCGACCGCGACATGATCGCGGTCAAGATCACCGACGAATGGCAGACCGCGGTGGTGGGCGCGCCGTCCTACCTCGCGCAACGCGGCAAGCCCAAGGCGCCGGAAGATTTGCTGGCGCATAACTGCATCCGTATCCGGCTGCCGAATGGCGCGATGCTGCCGTGGCGGTTCCAGGGAAACGACAAGGCCTTCACGATCACCGTGACCGGCTCGCTAATCCTCAACGACCCATCGTTGATCGCGCCCGCGATCCTCGACGGCGTGGGTCTCGCGCAATTGCCGCGCCCCTTTGTCGCCGCGTCGATTGCGAGCGGCAAGCTCGTCTCGCTGATCGAAGAATGGCAGCCGCGCGGCGCGCCCTTCGCGCTCTACTACCCGAGCCGGCGGCAAACGCCCGCGGCGCTGCAAGTACTGATCGATTTCCTGCGCAAGGACAGCGCGGCCGCGCGACGTCGCGCTAGTTGACGCCGCCATCGAGCATGGCGCCGGTCGGATCGTAGAGACCGCCCGCGGTCAGCGCCTCGATATGCTGCGCGACGGCGAGCGGCGTCGGCTGCGGCAGGGCTAGCGCCGGATGGCTGGTGATGATCAGCGACGCGGCAAACCAAGCCGCGCGCGCTGTAGAGCTAAGAATCTTTTTCATGACAGAATGATGGGCGGCATCTGCTGCCGCCCATCCTCCCGAGACAGGTTGTTAGTAGATGTCGTTCGCCGGCACCGTGAAATCCGGGCTGTCATAGACGCCGGAATTCCCGGCCTGCTGCTGCTGCTGTTGCGGCGCCGCGTTGGCGGCGAAAGCGGCGGTCATCGCGCCCATGGCGGCGGTCAGCGACAAAGCGAGGGTGGCGGTGCGAAGGATCGAGGAAATACGCATGGTCTGCTCCGTATCTTGGTCGAAGCAGTCGGGATTGGCTGCCTCACACGGAGAAGATGGCACCGCACCGCGGCGCAAATAATCGGGCGAAAGCGATAAGCGCTATTCGGCGAGGCCGAAGAATGACCCCGGCTATCTAATCGTCACCATTTGGCGGCGAGCTCGTGGCCGAAGGCTTGGCGCCAGTCCTGGCCGACCGGGACCATCGCCTCATGCGGGCGCACGCTGCGATGCTGGGCGGGATCGGCGCCGGGCGCCGGCGCGCCGGCAGCGGCCGCATCGATCGCTTCGAGGAGCATGCGGCGCATGATGACGATCGCACGATCCGACGTGCCGAGATGCTCCTGGCTGCGATCGGCGATGGCGCCCATGCCGGGCACGCGGCCCATCCCTTCCTGAAGCGCGAAGTCCTGGGTGTTGATGCCCGCGATGCCGGTGAAGTTCTCGGTCTTCTGTATCTGGCGATCGATCAAATAGTCATTCGAGAGGTTGCGCTTCAAGCGGAAGGTGCCGGGGATGAAGTCGTCCTTGCCGCGGCCATAGGCCTTCTCGATCGCCTCGTAATACTCGTCCGAGATCGGCGTCGAGGAATCGTAGGCATAGGCCCAATTGTAGACGCAGCAATGCCCGTCATCGACCGGCGCCCAGACATGGCCGTCGAGCTTCGGCACTTCGTTGCGCCCGCCTTCGCGGCCCATGACATTGGCGCGCATCTGTTGCGCCGGCATGATGTATTGGTAGACGCGCACGTAATTCGCATCCGCTTGCGGCTTGCGCGTCGAGACGTAGTAGTAGCCGTAATCGGTCTTCTCGACGTCGATCTTCGGCGCCCCGTCGCGCTGGCGCAGGAGCTTCTTGTTGCCGAGCTGGTTGTTGTGCAGGAACGAGCCGTGTGCAGTGTCGAGCCCGCCTTCGAGCGCCTGCAGCCAGTTGCAATCCTCGAAGGTCTTCGAGACATGGCAATGCGTCGGCGGCACGCGCGTCCATTCGAAATCGGGCGGCGCCGGCATGTGCTCTTTCGGCCCGAGATAGGCCCAGACCACGCCGCCGCGCTCGACCGCCGGATAAGCGGTGATCTTGACGCCGGCCTTCATCGGGCTCGAAGCGGCCTCCGACGGCAGGTCGACGCAGGCGCCGTCGGCGTCGAATTTCCAGCCATGATAGACGCAGCGCAGGCCGCATTCCTCGTTGCGCCCGAAAAACAGCGGCGCGCGGCGATGCGGGCAATAGGCGTCGATGAGGCCGATCTTGCCGTTGCTGTCGCGGAAAGCGACCAAATCCTCGCCGAGGAGCCGCACCCGGATCGGTGCGCCGTCGCGCTCGGGCAGCTCCACCGAGAGCGCCGCCGGCTGCCAATAGCGCCGCATCAGCATGCCCATCGGCGTGCCCGGCCCGACCCGGCAAAGACGTTCGTTGTCTTCCTGCTTCAGCATGGCGCGGCCTCATAAGGCTTCCTGGGACTATTCTTAGGTAGGCCGACGCCCCGCTACAAGGCGGCGCGCCACCTTGGGTTTCGCGCTATGATTGGCCCAAGGAGACCCACCATGGCGAAAATCGTTCTCGGCCTCGGCACTTCGCACGGGCCGATGCTCTCGACCCCGCCCGATCAATGGGTGCAGCGCGCCAATTTCGACCGCACGGTCAAGCATCCGTGGAAGGGCCGGATGTGGGGCTTCGACGAGCTGGCCGCGGCGCGCGCCGAAAGGCATTTCGAGCGCGAGATCACGCCCGAGCTATGGCGCAGCCGCCACGCCGCCTGTCGCGCGGCGCTGACGAAGCTCGCCGAGGTCTTTGCCGCCGCCGCCCCCGATCTCGTGGTGATCGTCGGCAACGACCATATGGAAATGTTCAACGAATCCTCCGTGCCGGCCTTCACCGTCTTCTGGGGCGAGGAGATGATCAACAATCCCTGGCCGCCGGAGCGCGAGGCGAAAGCCGCCCAAGGCACCCTCATCGCCGTGCCCGGCCACGTGCCGCCGGGCGGCGCGCGCTACCCTTGCGTGCCCGAGCTCGGCCGCCACCTGATCCAAAGCCTGATCGGCGACGGCTTCGACGTCGCGGCGATGAAGCGTCTCCCCGGCGAGGAGACGCCGCATGCTTATGGCTTCGTCTATCGCCAGATCATGGCCGATCAGCCGATCCCCTGCGTGCCGCTGGCGCTCAACACCTATTATCCGCCCAACCAGCCGACGATCCGCCGCTGCTACGATTTCGGCAAGGCGCTGGCGCGGGCGATCGAGGCTTGGCCCGGCGCGCAGCGCATCGCGGTCATCGCCTCGGGCGGCCTCAGCCATTTCGTCATCGACGAGAGCATCGACCAGACCTTCATCGCGGCGATGACGACGCGCCGCATCGACGCGCTCGCGGCGCTCGGCGAGGCGACCTTCCAGTCGGGCACCTCCGAGATCAAGAACTGGGTGCCGATCGCGGGGGCGATGGCCGAGCTCGGCTTCGACTTCACTCTGGTCGACTACGTGCCGTGCTATCGCTCGGTCGCCGGCACCGGCAACGCCATGGGCTTCGTCCACTGGCAGCCGCGCGCGGCGAATTAGCCGGCGCCGCTTTTTTATTTCGTCATTGCGAGGCGCGCCAGGGCCGAAGCAATCCAAAGTGCACGTGTCGCCCTGGATTGCGTCGCTTCGCTCGCAATGGCGATGAGGCGGTTATTTCCCCGCTTTCACGTCGGCCAGAATCTGGCGATAGGTCGCGAGGAGCTTCTCGCCATTCGGCACGCTCTTCGCCCAGGCATCGGTCACGGCCTCGAGACGATCGTGCCACGCCTTGTCCTGCTCCGGCGCCAGCTTCAGCAGCACATGGCCCGGAAGCTTGCCGGTGGCCTCGCGCCATTCGTTGTTCACGTCGTCCCAGAACTTGCCGAATTGGCGGCTCTCTTCTTCGCCGGCATTGGCCATCAGAATCTTCTGCACTTCGGGCGGCAGCGAATCGAATTTCTTCTTCGCCATGAAGACATAGCCGGGCGCGCTGCCGAGCGGCACGTCGAGATGATATTTCGTCACCTCGGCGAGCTTGAACGGCTGGAACGCGGTCCAGCCGACCTGGACAACATCGGCGGTGCCGCGCTGCAGCACCTCGTAATACTGATTGATCGGGAAGGCCAAGGGCGCGCCACCGAGCGCGGCGGCGACATCCGCGCTGATCTTGCTGCCGACCACGATCTTGAGGCCGTTGAGATTGTCGAGCGTCGCCGGCTTCTCGCGGAACTGCTCGCCCGATTGCGGAAAGACGACCAGCTTCAGCGGCACGATCTGGTCGAAATCGCTGTCCAGAAGCCCGGTCTTGTAGAGTCTCCAGAAGGCGACCGATGCGACCTTCGAACTATCCGAGAGATAGGGTAACTCGACCACCTGCGTCAGCTTGAACTTGCCGGTGGCCAGATCCGGCAAGCCCCAGGCGATCTGCACCACGTCGTCGAGCACCCGGTTGTAAACGTTGAGCTGATTGGCGATCGAGGAGCCGTCGAACACCTGGACGCGGAAGAGGCCATGCGCCTGCTGATTGAGGCGCTCGGCCCAGGGATGCTGAATGCGCACATTGTGATGCGCGTCGGGATTATCGAGCGTGACGAATTTGAGAACCAGCTCGTCGGCCGAGGCGCTCATTGCGCCGATCGCCGTCGCCATCGCCGCAGCGAAGGCCGCCCAGATTGCGCGTTTCATCCCGATCCTCCCCCTTATCGTTAGAGGCGATTATTTCAACACGCGATCGTGTAGGCAAGGCGCTTGCGGCGGACGAGGGCGTCGCGCAAGATCGGCCGCAACCCCCGCCCGCCGAAGAGGAGCACATCGTGAGAGGAATCGCCCTAGCATCCTTGCCGCTGATCGCCATCGCGCTGCTGGCCCCGCCCCGCATCGCCTCGGCGCAGCAAGCACCCAACTATGCCGCGATCCTCGCCGCGCCCGACCGCAGCGACGCCGACCGGAAGAACGACGCGCGCCGCCACGCCGCCGAGCTGCTGGCCTTCACCGGCGTGCGGCCGGGCATGAAAGAGCTCGATATGGGGGCGGATGCCGGCTACAGCAGCGAGCTGATGGCGCGCTGCGTCGCACCGAACGGCACCGTCTATGCGCAGAACGCGCCCGGCACGCCGGCGCGCGCCATGGATGCGTTCAACGAGCGCATGAAGAGCCCGGCGATGAAGAATGTGGTCGCCGACATCCAGCCCTTCGACAATCCGATTCCGGCGGGCGTCAACAATCTCGACCTCATCACCTTCTTCTTCGCCTATCACGACACGACCTATCTCCCCATCGACCGTGCCAAGATGGACAAGGCGATGTTCGACGCGCTGAAGCCCGGCGGCACGTTGGTGATCACCGATTACGCCGCGGCGCCCGGCGCGCCGGTCACCACCGGCAAGCAATTCCACCGCCTCGACGAGAACATCGAGAAACGCGAGATCGAGGCCGCCGGCTTCAAGCTGGCCGATGAGGGCAACTTCCTGCGCAACCCCAACGACACCCATGACTTCATCATCTTCGGCGCGAAGATTCCGATCGACATCTACGTGCTGAAATTCCGGAAGCCGTAAGCGGCGCGCACGCCGCGGCGTAAGCGCCGGCCTAGACCGGCCGGCGGCCGGCATGCGAGGAGAGCACCGTGACCCGCGCGCCGTCGGGTCCGGGCAGCTCGAAGGAATCGTGGATCGAGCCGCGGCGGATGCGCGAAGGGTCTAGGCCTTTTTCGGCGAAATCGCCGCGCGCTTTATCGATATTGTCGACCATCAGATCGAAAGGCGACTCGGCGCCGTGTTTGCGCCGGCGCGATGCCTGGCTGACGATCAGATGCGTGCCGCCTCTGAGTTCCAGCACCGCGAAATCATCACCCTCGGCGATCGGCCGCAGACCGACGGTCTCGAACCACGCCGCGGCCGTAGCGACGTCGCGCGCTTCGAAGAACACATGACCGATCGCGACCGGTGGCCGGCGATCCTGCTTTCGCGGCATAAGGCGATCTCCCGCCTGTCTGCGGCAAGCTTACACCCCGCACGTGCCGCCAAGCGAGAGCCGCGCTCGATTGCTTTCGCGCGACAGGCGATTTAGGCTTTTCGCGAGCGGGCACGATCCTGCCGAGAAAAACGAATCATTTGGGAGGGACGCATGCGCGACCTCGTTCACGCCTATATCCAGCGCAACATCGATCGCCGCGGCTTCCTCAAAGGCATGGCCGCCGCCGGCTTTTCGCTCGCTGCCGCCGAATCCGTGCTGTCGGCGCTGGCGCCCATGGCCATGGCGCAAGAGGCCGCCGCCGGCCGGCTGCGCACCGTCGAAGGCACCGGCGCCTATCTCCTCCTTCAGCAGCTCAAAGCCGCCGGCGTCAAGCACGTCTTCTACGGCAACGGCACCTCCTCCGCATCGATGCTCGATGCGATGGTTGGCGACAACGACATCCATCTGATCCTCGGCCCGGAAGAGAATATCGTCACCTCGATGGCCGGCGGCTATGCGCTCGCCAGCAACCTGCCGACCTTCGTCAACGTCCACGGCACGGTCGGCACCGCGCATCAGATGCTCAACATGTTCAACGCCAAGAAGGACGGCGTGCCGCTCGTCGTCTCGTCCTTCACCTCGAGCACCGAGGGCACCGGCCGCGATGGCTTCGAATCGGTCGACGATCTGGTCGAGATCACCAAGCAATTCACACGCTGGAGCTTCGAGATTCCGATGGCCAGCCGCGTGCCCGAGCTGCTGCGCAATGCGATCCGCATCTCGACCATCCCGCCGGGCGGCCCCGCTTACCTCTCGATCCCGACCAACGTCGCCGAGGCGGTCGCCAAGGCCGACATCGCCCCGAAAGAGCTTTTCACCGTGCCGGTCACGACCACGCCCGATCCGCGGCTGGTCGAGAAGGCGGCGCAGATGCTGATCGAGGCGAAGAAGCCGTTCATGATGGTCGGCATGGAGGTATGGCGCACCGACGCTTATGACGACGTGGTGAAGCTCGCCGAGCTCGTCGGGATGCAGGTCGTGCAAGGCCTCAGCCCCTATACCGATTTCCCGACCCGCCACCCGCTCTATATCGGCCAGACGGATCGCACGCTGGGCAATTTCCGCACAATCAGGGATGCCGATTTGATGCTGTCGATGGGCGCCCATGCGCTTTATCAGGACGGCGCGCAACCGATCGTGCCGCGCGACTGGAAGCTGATCGAGGCGGCGTCGGTCCCGAACGACGTGGCCAAGCTCAACCCCGCCGACCTCTCGATCGTCGGCAACGTGAAAGAGACGGCGAAGGCGCTGGTCGAGGCGCTCTCGCGCTCGACCAGCGCCGCGAACCAGCAGCGCGCCAAGGATCGCATCGCCGAATCCGCGGCCTTCAACGAGAAGCTGCGCCAGGCGCGCGAGCAGCTCGTGGCCGATCATCTCGATGCCGTGCCGATCGCCTGGGAGCGCGTCGCGCGCGAGGCCAACCTCGTCCTCGAAGAGGACGCGATCATCAACCACGAATTCAATTCGGCGATGCCGCGGGTGATGCCGTGGTTCGAATTCGGCCGCGGCAAGAAAGAGCTCTATGGCCGCACCGTGGGCTCGGGCCTCGGCTGGTCGGTCGGCGCCTCGGTCGGCATCAAGATGGCGAAGCCCGACCGCCAGGTCGTGTGCCTCATCGGCGACGGCGCCTTCCTGATGGGCCAGATCGAAGCGCTTTGGGCCGCGCGCCGCTTCGAGGCGCCGGTGCTTTACGTCGTCTTCAACAATCGCAGCTTCAACGACACGCGCATGCGCGTCATGCCGATGGCGCCGAAGATGCAGGCGGCGAAGCTCGATCTCGGCTCTTATCTCGGCAATCCCGATGTCAGCTTCGAGCAGGCGGCGAAAGCCTTCGACGTCAAGGGCGCGACGGTGACCAAGCCCGGCCAAATCGCCGATGCGCTGAAAGCCGGCATACGCGAGACCAAGGACGGCCGGCCCTTCGTCATCGACGTGGTCGCGGAGCGCGTCGGCCCGCTCGCCGATTCAACGTGGTATCCGCGTTATTCGGTCGCCGAACGGCGGACGAAGCCGGTTTGAGCATCGTCTTCATGCGCACGCTGCTCATCGCGGCGATGCTTGCCGGCATCGCGTCCCCGGTCTTTGCCCAGGCGAATCAGCCCGACCCTTTTGCGGCCAAGCTCCCGGACGGCCCCGGCAAGGACGCCGTGCTCGAATTCTGTGCCGGCGCCTGTCATCAGTCGGACAAGATCCTCGGCGCGCAGAAGACTGCCGCCGAATGGCACGCCACCGTGCTGCAGATGGTCCGGAACGGCGCGCAGCTCTTCCCCGAGGACGTCGACACCGTGAGCCAATACCTCGCCACCTATCTCGCGACCGATCGGCCGAAGAACGCGTCGAAGTGATCTAGCCCGCGACCAGCCGGTTGCGCTGCATGCCGAGGCCGTCGATCTCGCATTCGATGAGATCGCCGGCTTTGATGAAGATGCCGGTGTAGATGCCGATGCCGTTGGGCGTGCCGGTCGAGATCACATCGCCCGGCTCGAGCGTCATCTGGTTCGACATGAAGGCGACTTGCGTCTCGGGCGAATGAATCATGTCCTTGGTGTTGCCGTCCTGACGCACCTGCCCGTTCACCTTCAGCGTGAGACGCAGGTTGCGGCAATCGGGCACGAATTGGCGCGGCACGAGATAAGGGCCGAGCGGCGCGAAACTGTCCCAGCACTTGCTGCCGAGCCAATCGGGACCCGGCACCGGCAACTCGCCCTGAACGCGGTAATTCCTGACCGTCAGGTCGTTGCAGATCATGAAGCCGGCGACGTGCTCCATCGCCCGCTCGACCGGGATGTTCTTGCCCGGTTTGCCGACGACCACGCCGAGCTCGACCTCGCCGTCAATATCGTCATAGCCCTTGGGCTTGACGACATCGTCGTAAGGACCGGTCACGCAGCTCGCGGTTTTCTCGAACATGTAAGGCCGGCGCAGGATGTTGTCCTGCTTCGGCGGACGGTCGGGCCGCGGATAGTTGATCGCGGCGTAGAACATCTTGGGCGGCCGCGGGATCGGCGCATGGAGCTTGAGCGCGCTGACCGGCGCGACCGCATCCTTCCAGCGCTTGTCCTCGAGACCCGCCTTCTTGAGCAGCGATGCGGCTTCGCTCAATACGTCGAAGCTGCGCTCCCATTGGCCCAAGAGTCCGAGCATGGAGCCGGAAGCGAGCGGCGCCTTTTGCGCCGCCGCGACATGCGGCAGCACCGCATCGAGCGCGACGCTCTTGTCGTCGAGCACCATGGCGACGAAGCGCGGGCTGCCCGCGCTCGACACCGTTGCCAGCTTGAATGAATCGCTCATCGCCGCCTCGCTCACAGCAAGCATTTATGCGAAAGCCGCGGATCGCCTTGCGCCTCGGCGCGGGCAAGGACGCGGCAGAAATAATCCCACTGCGCGTTGCTGCCGCCGACGCGCTTCGACGCGTCGCCGAATTTGCGCTGCAGCTCGGCATCGTCGGGCCATTCGAAAGGCAGGCCCGCGCTGGCGTTCGCTACCGTCAGCATCTGCCGGCAGCGATGCTCGACATCGATGCCCTGCAGCACCATCTCCTCGATGGTGCGGCCGGCGAAGATCACGCCGTGATGGCGCATGATTGCTGCTTTCGAGTCCTTGCCGAGCGAGGCGGCAAGGCGCCGGCCAAGCTCGGGCGTGTCGATGTATTCCGAGGTGCCGTCGAAGCGCGGCAGCGGCTTGCCCGGCCCCGAGATCGAGCCCAACGGCTTGGTCGTCGCGCTGTAGATCACCGAATAGAACGGATGGGTATGCGCCATGGCGTTGAGATCGGGCCGGGCGCGGAACACCTCGGCATGGATCGGCCATTCGCTGTGGCGCCGGCCGGCGCCGTGGAGCTGCTTGCCGTCGAAATCGCACAGGATGAAATCGCGATGGTCGAACAGCTCGCCCAAGGAAATGTGATGGCGCTTCAGCCAAAAGCCGCGGCCTTCGGGATCGCGCAGCGCGATATGGCCGAAGATGCGGTCGCCATGGCCGTTGAGTTCCAAGATGCGTCCGGCCTTGGCGAGCTTGTCGAGCTCTTGCCTAAGGCTGGGGCTGATCATCTCGATGTTGCGCAACTCGTCCATTCGTTCCTCCCTTTTTCCTTCGGCTATTACGAGGCCGAGCTTGTCGAGGCCGAAGCAATCCAGAGCTATCGAGATTCCTGGATTGCCACGACCGCCATGGGCGCCGTTCGCGCCCCGCTTGTCAAGCGGCCGAACCCGATTCCGCCGGCCAGGCAAGCAATCCCACGCCCGGCAGCTTCAGCCCCGGCGACTTGAAGCCGATGCCGATATCCATACCGAGAAGATTGAGCTCGACGCCTTCGTTGCGCGCGACCATCAACCCGATCACGCCGAAGAGCGAGAATTGATAGCCGGTGGCGCTGGGCGCGGCGGCGAAGACCGCGCCGCCCGGCAGATAGTCCTTGCCGATGGCGTTCGAGGGCAGCGCGAGGGCGAGCGCGGGCACCTCGCGAGCGATATAGGCGGTGAAAGTGTTGCTATTGGGTCCGGGCCAGGCGTGGTATTCGTTGGGATAGGGATAGGTCGCAACCGCGCGCTGCACCTGGGCGATGAGGTTATCAACGCCGGCGCCGCGCTTGTCGAGGATCAGCGCCGGCGCGGCGCCGAACCAGTAATTGTCCGGCCCGGTGCGATCGATCCGGATCGCCGGCGCTCCTTCGGAGACGCCGAAGCCGATCACCTCGTAGCGGGTGAATTGCGGCGCATGGCTGGGCTTCACCACGATCCAGGTATGGACGGCGAAGACGCCGCGCCACGACACCGCGCGCGCGGCATAGACCTGGATCACGGCTTCAGGGGTTTTCGCCGGGTCAGGCGCAAGGCCGGTCGCATCGCGCCGCGCCTCGTACCAGGGAACGGCGCCGTCGCGACCGAACACGCAAGCACTCATCAACAGTGGAAGCACAAAAAGAACGAGGAAGGATAGCGCAAGCCGCGCGATTTGGCGCGGGCGGCGGGCTGCGACCAATTGGCCCGCCACTACATGACCCGGGCGACGCTCAGGCCGCGAGCCGCGCGCGGTTATGCGGCGCGGTGTAATCGACCGGGGTGCCTTTCGGGATGATGCCGGTCGGGTTGACCCGCGCGATCGACCAGTAGTTGATCACATAATGCCGCGGCTTCACTGTCGCGGCGACGCCCGGCACAGCATAGAGCTCGCGCATGTAATTCAGCAGGTTCGGCATGTCGGCGATGCGGCTGCGGTTGCATTTGAAGATCGAGTTATAAGCCACGTCGAACCGCACCAAGGTCGGGAAGAGGCGCCAATCGGCCTCGGTGAGCCGGTGGCCGACAAGATAGCGGTGGCGGCCGAGATGCGCCTCAAGCACGTCGAGCGTCTCGAAGAGGGCGTCATAGGCGGCCTCGTAAGCCGCCTGCGAGCGCGCGAAGCCGCAACGATAGACGCCGTTGTTGACCGTGGCGTAGATGCGCTCGTTCCAGCGGTCGATCTCGGGCCGCAGCGCCGCCGGATAATAATCCGTGTCATCGCCCGCGATGCCGTGGAACTCGCTATTGAACATGCGGATGATCTCGGAGGATTCGTTGTTGACGACGCGCTTCGTCTTCTTGTCCCAGAGCGTCGGCACCGTGACCTTGCCGGTGTAGCGCGGCTCGCTCGCGCTATAGGCCTCGTGGAGATAGTGGAAGCCGTTGACGCGGTCGGGCTCGCATTCCGGAAAGGCCGGATTCTCCTCGAAGGTCCAGCCCTGATTTTTAAGGCCCGGAATCGCATAGGCGACGCTGATCGCGCCGTCGAGCTTCTTCAACGCGCGAAAGGTCAGCGTGCGATGTGCCCAAGGGCAGCCATGGGCGACATAGAGGTGATAGCGCCCGGCCTCGGCCTTGAAGCCCGAGGCGCCGTCGGCGGTGATGCGCTGGCGAAAGATGCTGTCGACGCGATTGAACGCGCCGGCCGCCGATTCCTGGGGCAACTCCTCGTCGCGCCACTGCCCGTCGATCAACACGCCCATGGATGGCCTCCGTTTTCCGTTCCGCCGATGATAGCTAGGCGTCGAGCTCGGCGTAATGGCGGAAAATCCCGACCTGGTCGTAAGGCAAGCGGCGCTTGGAGTCGAGATAGGCGCCGATGCGCGGCCGCTCCGCGATCCGGTCGGCAAGCGCCATCACCAGCGGCGTGCGCCGCGCCTGGCGTTGCATGGTTTTCGGGAAGGCATAACGCAGCCCGGCAACGACCTCGAACAGCGAGAGATCGGCATAGCTGACGCGCGATCCGACGAGCGTGCGCGACCCGCGCGGATTGCGCGCCAGCACCTTCTCGAAATAGCCGAGATATTTCGGCACGCGGTTCTTGCGGAAATCCTCGGCGCAGCGCTTGGCCTCGCGCTTCTGGTCCTCGTAATAGAGCGCCGAGGCGACCGGATGATGCGTATCATGCGCCTCGGCGACGAGATCGGCGATAGTAAGCTGGAGCTGGTTGGTCCAGAGCCGCCCCGCCTCGTTCGCCGGCGCCAGCGACAACGCCGAGCCGAGATGGAGCAGGATGTTCGCGGTCTGCGCGATCAAGAGCTTGCCGGAGCGCAGGAAAGGCGGCGCGAAGGGCGGCTCGGCCATGCGCGGACCGTTCATCAGCTTCATCATCTTCGGCATGCCGCTCTTGCTGCGCGCGATGTCGCGATAGTCGGCGCCGCCTTCTTCGAGGGCGAGGCGCACGAACTCGCCGCGGCCCGGCGTCGAAGGCCAATAGTAAAGCTCGTAAGCCATCGCTTTCCTCCCATTTGGCTGGCCGTTTGGCGCGGCGGTGGCGCTGTTATATCATGCTGGCCCGCTGAGCGACGGAGGAAGCCGATGCTCGATCAACCGAAATCCGACGCGCGCCCGCGCACGCTCGCGGAACTGCCGCAGCGCCTGCATCATCACGCTTTCGTGGTGAAGGATCAGGAGATCAACCGGCATTTCTTCGAGGACATGCTCGGCATGCCGCTGGTCGCAACCTGGTGCGAGCGCAGCTTCCATCCCGATTTCGGCCGCGAGGTCGATTACTGCCACACCTTCTTCGCCCTCGCCGATGGCGGGGCGCTCGCCTTCTTCCAATTCGCGGAAAACGAAATTTACGAGAAGGCGAAAGCGATCCTGCCGCCGGGCGGCGGCTGGTGGCATGTCGCGCTGAAGGCCTCGCAGAAAAGCTTCGACGAACTGCTGGGGCGGGTGAAGGCGCATGGCATCGCGCATCGCGTCACCGATCACGGCTATTGCGTCTCGCTCTACCTCATCAGCCCCGACGGGCTGAAGGTCGAATTCACCGTTGATGCGGCCGATGTCGAGGCGATCAATGCGCGCCGCCGCGCCGACGCGCATAGCGAGCTCAAGCGCTGGCTCGCCGGCGACCATCACGTCAACAACGACGTCCGTCCGCACTGACCTCGGCGCTATGCCCTCAACGCATGGGCGCAGCCCGCAAAAACACACTGTTGCGAGCTAGAAGCATGCTAAATTACCGGCGATCGTCGCGATGTAATTCAGCCTTTTGAGCTCTCGAAAGACCCGATTTGACCGCTCGTAGTTCCCCGCCGGCCGCTCCACAGCGGCCCCGGCAGTCCTTCGCCGCTCTGCGCGACCCCGGCTTTCGCTCCTATTTCATTTATTCTGCAATGTCGATGATGGCCGACAGCATCGAGCACGTCATCAGCTACTGGATGCTCTTCCAGAAGTTCCATTCGCCGGCGCTCGCCGGCTTCGCCATCACCTCGCACTGGCTGCCGACCTTGCTCTTCGGCGTCTTCGCCGGCGCACTCGCCGACAAATACGATCCGCGCCGCCTCATCCAGATCGGCATGGTGCTGTTCATGTCGTGCTCGCTGGTTTGGGGCATCCTCTTCGTTACCGGCTGGCTCGAATGGTGGCATGCGATCGTCATCCTCACGATTCACGGCTTCGCCAGCGTGTTCTGGGGCACGCCGAGCCAAGTGATCCTCCACGACATCGTCGGTCGCGAGAAGCTGCCGAGCGCGGTGCGCCTCAGCGCGACCGCGCGCTATCTCGGCTTGCTCGCCGGCCCCGCGGTCGGCGGCGCGATCCTCCTCATGCTCGGCCCGGCGCACGGCATCCTGCTGAATATCTTTTTTTATGCGCCGCTGACGCTGTGGCTGTGGAAAGCGCCTTACGGGCCGAAATTCCAGAAAGATCGTCCGCCGCCGCGACCGGTGCGCGGCTTCGCCGACGTGCTGATGACGATCGAGGCAATCCGCGGCAACCGCATCATCACCTCGATGATCCTGCTGTCGGGCGCGGCGGCTTTCCTGGTCGCCAACGGCTATCAGTCGCAGATGCCCGAATTCGCCCATGACCTCGGCCATGGCGACGCCGGCATCTACTACGCGATGCTCCTCGGTGCCGATGCCTGCGGCGCGCTGGTCGCCGGCTTCGCGCTCGAAGCGAGCGGCTGGCTGCAGCCGCGGCTGATGACGCCGTTTATCCTGGTGATGATCTGGTGCTGCGCCTTGGGAAGCTTCGCGATGACCACCTCCTACTCGCTCGCGGTGGCGCTGATGTTCTGCGCGGGCTTCGTCGAGCTCAGCTACAATTCGATGAACCAGACTCTGGTGCAGATCCATGCGCCGGCGCAAATCCGCGGCCGCGTGCTCGGCCTCTTCAGCATGGCGCAGGTCGGCTTGCGCGCCTTTGCCGGCATCAGCGTCGGTGTCGTCGGCAGCGGCATCGGCGTGCATCACTCGCTGCTGCTCGCCGTCAGCATCCTCTTCGTGATCACGCTGTCGCTGTTCGTGATGATCCGTCCCGCCGCGATCCAGCTCGAGACCGGCGATTGACACCCCCGCGGCGCGGGCGCATTTTTCCTCAACGCCAACGCTGAAAACGCCGCGACACGGCCGGGACGGAAACATGCTATCGCACGAAGAGAATGAGCTGCTGACGCGGACCGGGGCCGGCACGCCGATGGGCAAGCTGATGCGGCGCTATTGGATCCCGGCGCTGTTCGCGAGCCAGCTGCCCGAGCCCGATTGCCCGCCGGTGCGGGTGAAGCTCCTCGGCGAGAAGCTC
>DASYAL010000045.1:0-1698 GCA_036501365.1 Allostellaceae bacterium
TGATCATCGCGCGCGCGATCGGCCTGTCGTGGCCGACCGTCAAGCAGGTTTTGTCGCTCCGCGCCGAAAAGCACATCATGCAGCAGCGCGACATCGCGCGCTGTCTTGCGAGCTACGAACAATTGCGCTCGCAGACCGCGCAGGAAATCGTCCGCTTCTATCGCACGCGGATGCGCGGTCAGCCGGCCCGGCGGGCCTGAGCGACCCGCGCCGCGCCGGCTCGCTTCGGCCGATTGTCGCAGCGAGCGGTCTTGCACATGCCCTTTCCGGACCGATGCCCTATAGTGGCGCCGGGAGGATATCATCATGTCACGCTGTCTGTTTGCTGCGCGCCTTGCTGCCGCGGCTTTGCTTGCAATGCTTGTTAGCGCGTCGCTCGGGGCGGCGTCGGCGCAGGATTATCCGAACCATCCGATCACCCTGATCGTGCCGTATCCGCCGGGCGGCGGCGTCGACCTGATCGGACGGCTAGTCGGGCAGCGTCTGTCGGTGGCGCTCGGCCAGCAGGTCGTTGTTGAAAATCGCGGCGGCGCCGGCGGCATGATCGGCACCCGCGACATCGCCAAGGCGACACCGGACGGCTACACGCTCGGCGTGATGCTGACCGGCGTCAGCCTCAGTCCCAATGCGGGCTACGACATCAACAAGGATTTCTCGCCGATCGGCATCATCGCCTCGACGCCGATCTTCGTCGTCGCCAATCCGTCGTTGCCGGCGAAGTCGCTCGCCGACATCATCGCGCTGGCCAAGAAAGCGCCCGGCAAATTCACCGCCGGCACGCCGCCGGCGCCGACGCTGAATTATTTCGCCGCGCGACTGTTCAATCTGCTCGCCAAGGTCGACATCACCGTGGTGAGCTACAAGGGCACCGCGCCGCTGACCAACGACCTCATCGGCAATCACGTGCCGATCGGTTTCAACACTATCCCGGCGGCGATCAGCAATGTGCAGGCCAAGCAATTGCGCGCCATTGCGGTGACCGGCACAGCCCGTTCTGCAGCTTTGCCCGACGTGCCGACCGCAGCCGAATCCGGGCTGCCTGGATTTGAAGCGGTGCAGTATTATGGCCTCACCGCGCCTGCCGGCGTGCCGCGCCTGATCGTTGACCGGCTCAACAAGGAGCTGCGCACGATGCTCGCCGCCGACGACTTCAAGAAACGGCTTATCACCTACGGCGACGATCCGGCGCCAAGCTCGCCCGAGGAATACGCCGCCAACATCAAGCGCGAGGAAGCCAAGTGGGCCGCGCTGGTGAAGAAGCTCGGGCTCAAGCTGGATTGATGTCGGACTCCGTCTTCTCGCGTGCGGCGAGAGGGTTGGGGTGAGGAGGCCTATCCGCGAGGCTCGGAGAGGTGAGAGCCAGCCTACGCCGCCGAGCGGAACGCCGTCTCGCGGAATTCTACGCCGATCTCGGTCGCCGACCGCCACGCGACGCGGCATGCCCGCAGCGTGTGGGCCTCGTCGAATGTCAGCGAAACCTGATCCGGGATGTAAGCCGTGCTGATCAGCGCGAGGCGGGCGCCGAGCGAGGAAATATCGCGGACGACGCAGTCGCGCAGCGACCCGTTCACGGAAATCTTGGCGCACTTGTAGACGGGAGTACGCCGGGCTCGTCTGCGCTCGTTCATGGCGCCATGCTGCGCTGAAAATCTTTCTCAAAGTCGAAAGCGAATTGCGCCAAAATCTTAATGATCGCGA
>DASYAL010000046.1:0-19380 GCA_036501365.1 Allostellaceae bacterium
ACCGGTCTTCGATCTTCGTGCCGCGTCGGGCGCGCAGACTCGCCCGCGCCTTCTCGACCCGGTCGAGGAAGCGCGGATCGTTTTCAAGCCGATAATCGAACCAATCGTCTTCCGATTCAAAGCCGATGAGAACGCCGGCCGCCTCATGCCGCGTAGCCGCTTGATGCGACTTTTGCTCATTTTCGTCGGCTCGTTGCGCAAATGCGCTTCGAGCGCATCGCGGACCTTCGCCTTGCGATTCGCGCCGAGTGCCTTGAAATCTTAATGCGAGGAATCAGACGTCAGAAAAGACTTCATTAGCAGGCGTACTTTGGTATCGATCTCCCTCCATCGAGGGAGATTTCCCGAAAAAAAAACGTAATGGGCGGTTACGTCCTCCATGAAGTCGATGCGCGCGTCGCAATTGATCAACTGTTGTTCGCTGTGATGCGTGCAATTGAAATAAATGAAATTCGCCGGATGATCGGTTGGAACGAAGATGGAATCGAGCGTCACCCTTCGTCCATTCACCTCCTTATAGCGATACTCGTTGAAGCCGTTTTCGGTCGCGACGAGCTCGAGAAGTGGCATCAAATTTTCCTGAAAATATCGCCGAGCGAAAAAGCGCCCTCCTTGTGAGATATAAATGAGCAGGCGATCATCCGGCTTACGCGGAGCGGTGCTCGTTGGCGGCATGACATCGGAATCCCAAAAAAGCGCCGCGTCGATCACAATTATTTTCTGCTCACCGCCCTTCCAATTTGGCACGAACGACAGGTAAGCCTTTGGAATGTGCCAACACAGCGGGCCCTCTGGTTGCCTGAAGCACAGTTCTATCGGTTTCAGGTCACGGCTCGATCCTTGGTTGGCTAGCCCCGGAAAGATCAAATCCCTCAATGCTGACGATGAAGATTGATTCTCATCGGCCATAGACGTTATGACCCCCGCGCCGCACACGACAAAGCTTATCGCTACAAGCACCCCGAACCATCGAAGGCCTCGGCCGGCCATCACGAGACATTTCCGCGTTGGTCCGACGGCACGTCGATAACCTTTCGCTGTCCGTCCGGCTGTATCCGGTGCATCTTGAAGCTCTTGCCGGCGAGCGCGGTCTCGCGCAGCTCTTTGAGCGCCGCTTCCGCCTGACCAAAGGGCGCGAAGACGTCGATCAGCCATAGACGATCGCCACTTTTCCAGTCGACTGACCACGCCGCCGATCGTACGCACCGCCATCTGTTGCATTGTGCCGTCGACCGGCGCGGTCAAGGTTTGTAGCCGCTGGCGCTCTTTCGCCTGAACATATTGCTGCTGCGCGCGAGTCATTGGATCACGGTACCACGAAAGCGGGCGGTCGCGACGCGGCTTTCGCTTTCGCCCGCGATGGTTAGCCATTAAAATACCTCTAGCCATCTTGCCATCAAATTGCTATCGTGAAGCCGCATAGGCAGCAGCAAAGCAGGTGCTCCATGGCCGAACCTCAGCTTTCCGTTCGTAGCGCCAAGGCGCGCGATCTGGCGCGCCGGCTTGCGCGGCGCGAACATCGATCGATTGCCGACATCGTGGAGCGCGCGCTCGAAGCCTATGAAGTCCGCGAAGCCGGTCGCGAACCGGCCGCCGCGTTTTACGCGCGTTTGGCGAAGGATTACGGCAGCGATCTCGATCTCGAAGCGGCGATCCGCAAGGACCGGAAAACCAATCCGGGGCCGGAGCTTTGATCTTCCTCGACACCAACGTCGTTTCGGAGTCGCTGCGCAAGGCGCCGGACGCCGCGGCGAGGGCTTGGCTGGTGCGCAACGACGCGGAGATCGCTTTGCCGACCGTCACCATCGCCGAGATTGCCTTCGGCATCGCCAAGATCCGCGCGGACGAGAGGGCCGCCGGATTAGAGCAGGGTCTGGCCTCGTGGCGGCATCGTTTTGCCGACCGGATTTTCGCCTTCACCGAAGTTGCGGCGCTGGCCTACGGCGACATCATGAGTGCGGCGCTGCGACAAGGCCGGCCGATGAGTGCGCCGGACGGGATGATCGCCGCCATTGCCCGCGCCAATGACGGAAGCCTCGCGACGCGGAATGTCGGAGACTTCACGACGACAGGTCTGGAACTGGTCTGCCCTTGGGACTTCTAGTGTGGCGAATCCGAAATTCGCCGTCTCTCGGGGCCAGGCTCCGAGCGAATTTCGGATTCAAGGCCACACTAGCAATCTATTGAGTCTAGTGTGGTTTTCGGATTTGAAGTTCCTAAACGGGAATGCCATCGACATCTTAGGAACTTCAAATCCACCACACTAGAACCGCGCATCCCGCGCGCGCGGTTTAGGCTGGCGCACATAGCGGCGGCCGAGCGACTGCATCGCGCGCGGCAGGCTGTCCTCGTGCCGCGGCGTCGCGAGCAGATGCACGTGATTGGTCATCAGCGCATAGGCGTGGATCGCGCAGCCATATTCCGCCGCGGCCTCGGCCAGCCAGCGGCGATAGAGCCGGTAATCCTCATCGCCAAAGAAGATCGGCGCGCGGTTGTTGCCGCGCTGGATCACATGCAGCGGCTGGTCGGGCAGGAAATAGCGGCCGAGCCTTGCCATCGTCCCCGTTACCGTGCGCAGCGGATGCGATCGTCGGGCCGCACGGAATTCAACTCTGACCCCATTTTCTCATCCGATCTGGGCGACCGTTGTGCGACTGACCCGCTCTATCCTGGTGGCGTGAGTTTAACAGCCCGCAGAAAGCGGTGGAGTGAGCGCAAATCAGCCAACAGGTGCGCTTGGTCCGTGTGCAGGCGTACACTATAATTTACGAACGCGCTGCGGTCGTTGACAGGCTGATTCGGCGCCCGGCCCGCCTGTGTCAGCACGACAATATCGATTGAACCGTCGGGACGACTTACCCTACGGGATAAGCTGTGGAGAGCGTCGATTTTGAGGTTTTTGGGACCAGCGGCGCAGTGTCCCTGTAGCACCTCGCTACATGTCCATCGCAGGTAATCTTTAAGCGTCTTCGTATCATCGGTCACGTTGTACGCTGCAAATATCGAAATGCTCCTATAGTGCTCTAGCGCGCCGCAGCTACTGCCGTCCTTCGGATTGAGAAAGATAGTGACACCATGGTCGTGCTGGTCCTTCGCGCCGCTGCACATAGGTAAGCCAGTCGGCAGCACGACGTCGATTCCAAACTCCTGATTTCGGTAGACTTCGGCTTTTGCTGTCGACTCCGTAATCAGCAAAAGCATAGCCATGGTCACTGCCGCCAATCGCAAAGTATGCAGCTGGGGAGCCATTATTATGGATTCCGTTTTTGCAAGTAGATTGGCAGGTCTCTTTGCATCTGATCGATTCCTGATTGGATCGTCGCTCGCCAAGCCGGGTTGGCGCTGTTGTAAACCTTCCAGCCTGGAACCGCAGCACCCGTAGCATTTTGGGGTCAGTAAATCGGGATCTAAATCGGGGTCAGAGTAGATTTAATTGCCGCGTATCGCGGCGCTCCTTCGGCGGCCGGCCTTGGCCAGCGGGCTCACGCGCCGGCCGAGCGCCTTGGCGATCTTGCGCTTGAAGCGCTCGCCGCCCATCGCCCAGCCGCCATTGGTCGCGGCGCGCAGGCTGGCGACGAGGAATTCCAGACCAGAAAAATCGACTCTGACCCTATTTTTTCGGCGGCGTCCTAAATAGCGCTGGAAGCGACCTGCAGCCGCGCATAACGAAACGAGCCCGCGGCGGTGCCGATAACGTCCGCATCGGCGCGATCGTGCCGATCGACGACCAGAACTTGCTGGATTGCCGAGAGCCGGCGGCTGCAACCCTGTGCCGCATCCCGCGCGCGCGGTTTAAGCTGGCGCGAAGGGTCGCGGCAGGGCTACAACTCTGGCAGTTCCGCCGCCCAATCCCTACCTATAGCGCGAGGCCCATGACCCCCCAGAGGCCGATGCCGACCACCTCGCCTTTCGACGCCCTCTCGTCGCTCGACGACGATCACCCGCATGAGGAATGCGGCGTGTTCGGGATTTTCGGCCATGCCGAAGCCGCGGCGCTGACGGCGCTCGGCTTGCACGCCTTGCAGCATCGCGGCCAGGAAGCGGCTGGCATCGTCGCCTATGACGGCGAGCAGTTCCACGCCCATCGCGGCATGGGCCATGTCGGCGAGAATTTCAGCTCCAAGGACGTGATCGACCGGCTGAACGGCCATTCCGCCATCGGCCATGTGCGCTACGCCACCACCGGCGAGGTGGCGATGCGCAACGTCCAGCCGCTGTTCGCGGATTTCGAGTTCGGCGGCCTCGCCATCTGCCACAACGGCAACCTCACCAATTCCTACAAGCTCCGGCAGCAGCTCGTGCGCCGCGGCAGCCTCTTCCAATCGACCAGCGACACCGAGGTGATCGTCCATCTCATCGCGACCAGCCTGAAGCTCTCGGTCGAGGAGCGGATGGTCGACGCGCTGCGCCAGGTCCAGGGCGCCTATTCGCTGGCGGCGCTGTCGGCGGAGGGGCTTATTGCCGTAAGAGACCCGCTCGGCGTGCGGCCGCTGGTTCTCGGCAAGCTCGGCGACGGCTGGATCGTCGCCTCGGAGAGCTGCGCCCTCGACATCATCGGCGCCGATTTCGTGCGCGACGTCGAGGCGGGCGAGATGATCATCGCCGGGCCGCTCGGGCTGCGCTCGTTGCGGCCGTTCGACCGCGCCAAGAAGCGGCTCTGCATCTTCGAATACATCTACTTCGCGCGGCCCGACAGCATGGTCGACGGCATCAGCGTCTACGAGACGCGCAAGCGGATCGGCGCCGAGCTCGCGCGCGAGAGCCATGTGCCGGCCGACATCATCATCCCGGTGCCGGATTCGGGTGTGCCGGCGGCGCTCGGCTATGCCGTCGAGGCGAAGCTCCCCTTCGAGCTCGGCATCATCCGCAACCACTATGTCGGCCGCACCTTCATCGAGCCGACCGATCAGATCCGCCATCTCGGCGTCAAGCTCAAGCACAACGCCAACCGCGCCAACATCCAGGGCAAGCGCGTCATCCTGGTGGACGATTCGATCGTCCGCGGCACCACCTCGACCAAGATCGTCGCGATGGTGCGCCAGGCCGGCGCGCGCGAGGTGCATATGCGCATCTCGAGCCCGCCGACGATGAATCCCTGCTTCTACGGCATCGCCACGCCCGAGCGCGACAAGCTGCTCGCCTCGCATATGTCGATCCAGGAGATGGGCAAATATATCGGCGCCGACAGCCTCGCCTTCCTCTCGATCGACGGGCTCTATCGCGCGGTCGGCGAGCACAAGCGCGACCCCAAGGCGCCGCAATTCTGCGATGCCTGCTTCACCGGCGATTACCCGATCCCGCTCGTCGATCACGACGCCGGCAAGGTCTCGACCCAGCTCTCGCTGCTGACCGAGACGGTGTGATCCTTCGACTGCTCGCCGCCGCTTGCGCCGGCTCGCGCTCAGGATGAGGGCGTGTGATGGCAGTAAGAAAAGCGCCTCACCCTGAGCGACCCGGCCGATCGCTCTTCGCGGACGCCCCGCTCCGCCGCTTTGCGGCGAGCCCTTCGGGGCCACTCGCGAAGCGAGTGGCCGGGGTGTCCCCCTCCGGGTTCACGCGCGAAGAGCGCGTGAACGGAGTCGACCGTCGAAGGGCGCCGGATGCTCATCCAATATGACTAACCGTCTCGCCGGCAAGCTCGCCCTTGTCACCGGCGCGTCGCGCGGCCTCGGTGCCGCGGTCGCCAAGCGCTACGCCGCCGAAGGCGCGCAGCTGGTCCTCTTGGCACGCGACGGCGCCAAGCTCGAAGCACTCGACGACGAATTGCGCGCGATGGGCGCGGCCGCGACCTTGGTGCCGCTCGACCTGCGCGACTTCGAGAAGATCGACGGCATGGCGGCGGCGCTCGGCGAGCGTTTCGGCAGGCTCGACATCCTCGCCGCCGGCGCCGGAACGCTCGGCCATCTCGCGCCCGTCGGGCACTTTGATCCTGCACTCGTGCAGGAGATCATGGATGTGAATTTCACCGCGAATTGGCGGCTGATCCGGGCGCTCGATCCGCTGCTGCGCGCGTCGAGCGCCGGCCGCGCGATCTTTGCGACCTGCGCCGCCGCGCGCGCCGCCGAGCCCTATTGGGGGCCTTTCGCCGCGAGCAAGGCCGCGCTCGAGGCGCTGGTCAAAAGCTACGCCGCGGAGATCGCGCAGAGCACCGTCCGCGCCAATCTCGTCGATCCGGGACCCCTCAGGACCGCGCTGCGCTTTGCCGCTTTCCCGTTCGAGGACCGCACCAAGATCAAGCCGCCCGAGGACGCGACCGAGGCTTTCGTCGCGCTCGCGGAGGCTTCCTCGACGCGCAACGGCGAGATCGTTACGCCTTAGATAACCCTCCCTCTCCCCCGCTTCGCGGCGGCGAGGGGCTATTTCCGTCTCCCCCACATTCGCTTTAAACTCGCCGAATCAGTGGAGAAAACACGCGATGCAAAAGCAACCCGGCATCACCTATGCGACACATGACGGCACGGCGCTCATCGGCGATCTTTACACGCCCGACGGGCCCGGCCCCTTCCCGGCGATGGTCGTCGTCCATGGCGGCGGCTGGCAGCTCGGCAGCCGCGCCGCCTATCAGGGCTGGGGCAATCATCTCGCCGCCGCCGGCATCGCGCTTTTCGCGGTCGATTACCGGCTCTGCAAGCCCGAGAAGAAAACCTATCCCGAGGCGGTGCACGACGTGCGCGCCGCCGTGCAGTATCTGCGCGGCTCGGCCGCCGATCTGAAGATCGACGCCAAGCGCATCGGCCTTTGGGGCGACAGCGCCGGGGCGCAGCTCGCGGCCCTGGTCGCGCTCGCCGGCGATCAGCCGGTCTTCGCCGAAGCTCAGGGCACGCGCGGCGATCCGTTCGGCTCCGTCAGCACCAAGGTGAAATGCTGCGTCGGGCTTTACGGCGTCTACGACATGGCGGCGCAGTGGCAGCATGATCTCGTCGGCCGGCCGAAAGACCAGATCACCGAGAAATTTTTGGGCGCGGCGCCGATCGACGATCGCAAGCTTTATTTCGAGAGCTCGCCCATGAGCTACGTCACGCGCGGCAACAACCAGACCGCGTTCTTCATCGCCTATGGCACCGAGGACGACATCGTCGACGTGAAGACGCAGTCCGAAGCCTTCGTCCTGGCGCTGAAGCAGACCGGCACTTTCGTGCGCACCGCGATCGCGCAAGGCGCGCCGCATTACTGGGGCTCGGAGCCCCTGGACGAGCCGGGCAGCTATTCCGGCTTTCTCGCGCCGCGCCTCAAACGCTTTCTCGCCGAGCGGCTCTAGCCTGCACTTCGTCATTCCGGCGCAAGCGGGTCCAGGGCTACATCTCATCTGTTCCCCTGGGTCCCCGCTCTCGAGCGCTGGTCGAAGGGCGCGGGCACGACGAGGAAGAACTGCGTTCTTACGCTCACCCTGCCGCTTTCTTGCAGCCGGCGTCGAGCCGCGCATCGACCGGCGCGACCCGCGCGTCGACGAATGCGTTGGCGGTGGGCCATGCCGCAAAGCCGCAAATAGACATGGGCGCGAGCCGCCGGCATGATCGGCCGATGGCGGGTCGATGACACCGACGATCGAGATCCTCATCCTCTTGCTCGTGGTCATCGCCGGCGTGGCGGTGATCGCGAAGCGCGCGCAGATTCCGCCCTCGATCCTGCTCGTCGTGGCGGGGGTCGTCCTCGCGCTGGTGCCGGCGCTGCCGAGCGTCACGCTCGAGCCCGAGCTGGTGCTGCTGCTCGTCCTGCCGCCGGTCGTTTACGATTCGGCCGTCGCCATGAGCTGGCGCGAGTTCCGCTTCAACCTGCGGCCGATCGCGCTCCTCGCCGTCGGCGCCGTCGTCTTCACCACCGTGGCGGTTGCGGCGGCGGCGCATTACGTGCTCGGCTTTTCCTGGGCCGTGGGCTTCCTGCTCGGCGCGATCGTCTCGCCGCCCGATGTGATCGCGCCGCTCTCGATCGCGCAGCGGCTGCGCATTCCGCACCGCATCCTCGTCGTCCTGGAAGGCGAAGGCCTCGCCAATGACGCGACCGCGCTGATTCTTTATCGCTTCGCCATCGTCGCGGTGAGCGCCGGCGCCTTCTCGCCGGGCCGGGCGCTCGGCACCTTCGCCGCGATCGTCGTCGGCGAAATTCTCTGGGGCGTCGGCGTCGGCTGGCTGATGTTGCGCGTGCGGCGCTGGGTCGACGATCCGCGCATCGAGATCACGCTTTCGGTCCTGACACCGTTTCTCGCCTACTGGCCGCCCGAATATCTCGGCGGCTCGGGCGTGCTCGCGACCGTGACCGCCGGCCTCTATATCAGCTGGAACGGGCTGCGCCTCATCAGCGCCGCGACCCGGCTGCAAGGCATCTTCTTCTGGGGTTTCCTCATCTATCTGATCGAGGGCATGGTCTTCCTGATCACCGGCCTCCAGGCGCGGCAGTTGCTCGCCCGCATCGGGCATTATCCGCCGCTGGCGCTGGCCGAGGCCGCGCTTCTCGTCTGCGGCGTCGTCATCCTCGCGCGGATGGTGTGGATCTATCCCGCGACCTATCTGCCGCGCTGGCTCTCGCCGCGACTGCGCCGCCGCGACCCCGCGCCGCCCTGGACCTGGCCCTTCGCGATCGGCTTCACCGGCGTGCGCGGCATCGTCTCGCTCGCCGCGGCCCTCGCCATTCCGTTCGCGACCGAAAGCGGCGCGCCCTTTCCCGAGCGCGATCTCATCCTCTTCCTCACCTTCTCGGTCATCGTCGTGACCCTGGTCGGCGAGGGGCTGCTGCTGCCGGCGGTGATCCGCGGGCTCGGCCTCGCCAATGCCGGGCACCGCGAGCATCGCGCCGATCGCGCGGCGGAGCTCGCGGCCCGGCGCGAGGCGATCGAGGCGGCGATCGGGCGCCTCGGCGAGCTGGCGCGCGAGCGCGATCTGGGCGAAGCGGTGGTGCAGCCCCTCGGCGCGCGGCACCGCGCCCGCCTCAAGCATGTCGCCGACAAGATGGACGGCGACGACGGCCAGCGCGCGCTGACGACGCTCGATGAAGAGATCGAGCTGCTGCTGATCGAGGCCGAGCGCGCGCGGATCAACGATCTCTATGGCGACGGCAAGCTCAACGATGAGGCGCGGCGCCGCATCGAGCGCGAGCTCGACCTGCGCGAGGCGCATCTCGCCAACCAGCGCAGCGACGAATAGACGGCACCGCCGGCGCCGCGCGCATCTAAGCGGGGCGAAGTGGTCATCCGAGGAGAAGTTTGGTTTATGGCGGCACAGAACAGGCCGATGTTTCGCTCAGAAGATGGAGCGAGGTTTTACGGTTGCGTTGAAGCGCAAGAGGAAGGGTTATACCGGGCGTCGTGCTACGCAATGCAGAACTACAGCGCCGGAATCCGCCTCGAAGAGCCCAAATACCGTTCCTGCCGCAGTCGCGCCGAGGGCTTCGACTGGATCGAGCGTCAGGTCAATCGGCGCGGCTTTAACGATTGGATCAACGAAACGCCGTAGCGCCTGGCTTCCGGCCGCGGCCGAGCAAGGCCGATCGGCGGCGGGCGCAGCGCGGCATTGAACCCGCCCCTCACCCCGCCGCTTTCTTGCGGTTGGCCTCGAGCCGCGCGTCGACCAGCGCGACCTGCGCGTCGATCGCCGCGTTGCTCTTGCCTTTCTGGCGCGCGATGAGCTGCACCAGCTTGTCGGCGCGCTCGATATTGGGCGCGCCGTTGTTGAGCGCGCGCGCCGCCGAGGCCGGGCGCGTCAGGCTCTGCGCCGCCGCGGCATATTTCTCGAACGGCACGAGATCCTCGCGCTTGGCGCCGAGCTCGACGCAGAGGTCGAAGACGAAATTGTAGACCGCGCGCGCCTCCTCGGGATTGGAATTGACCGCCTCTTGCGCGGTGCGCATCCCGTCCTGGGTGACGCAGCGATAATTGCCGGCGAGCAGCATCGCCCATTTGGCAAGCGGCACGAAGATCGAGTCGTAGGTCTTGAGCTTCACCGGCAGCTCGATCTTGCCGTCGGGCGCGGCAAAGCGCGCCGCGTCGACATCCTTCTCGAGATCGCGGACGATCTGCGTATCGGCATCGCTGACAAAGCGCGCGCACTTGAAATTGGTCGGCAGGGTGACGACGAGCTCGTTCGCCTTGCCGTCGGGCGGGCGGATCGCCTGGGGATCGGGGCTGTTGAGGGTGATCTTCTCGGGCGCGACCGAATCCCAGACGCGCGGATCGGTGAAGGCAGGCTCGAGCGCCTTGTAATCGAGGCCCGGGATGCGCTTCAGATACGGCAGCGGCGGCATGTTCATGATCGACATGCAGGCGACGCGCGATTTGCCGACCGCGTCGAGCAGCTCGCGCACGCCGGGCGAGCGGTATTGCGGCTCCTGCATGCAGAGGCCGACGAGATCGTAGGCCTTGGGATCGACGCCTTCGGCCGGGCCCGCCGTCACCTTGCCCGGCAGCTTGCGCGATTCGAGCAGCACCGGCTCTTTGCGGCCACGCACCGGCAGCGTCACCTTGAAGCCTTCGGTGTTGATGAGGTCGGCCTCCGCCGGCAGGCAGACGAGATGGATCGAGTGACCGCCGAAGAGCAGCTTCGAGGCGAGCAGCGACCCGTAGGACGCGCCCATCAGCAGAATCTTATAGGCCATGCGTTTCTCCCGTCGCGCGAGCCTGTCCGCCAGGCTCATGGGGCCAATAGTATCCCTTTATGGCGCCGAAATCTTCCAAGCCTGGAGCTTGTGCGCGGAGCCGCTGCGAATGCCACAAAATCTCCCAAGTGTCGGGATTGCGCCTGCCGAGCAATGGCTTATTGCTCAGTGTATGGCCTTTGATGGATCACGAGCGCAGTTCTACCGGAATCGCGCCGCTGAAGTGCGAGCGGTGGCGGCCACATGCAAGCTTGCCGACATCAAAGCACAGCTTGAGGATGTTGCGCAGCAGTACGAGGACCTAGCGTCCTCGATCGATCAGGGAGCGCTCGCGGCGGGCTAAATCCCGAGCCGGAACCGCGTCATGATGACGATGGTCGCCATCTGCAGCAGCGCCTCGAGCGCGGTGATGGCGAGGTAGACGCGCATCAGCTTCTGCACCAGCGTCATGTTGGGATCGGGCTTGCGCAATTCCCACAGCACCCAGAGATTGACCGGCGCGAGAATGCAGATGCCGAAGAACGCCATGATGATGACGAGGACGAGCGCCGCCTCGACCCAGTAGAAGCCGGGATAGGGCACGTCGAGATAGCCCAAGCGGCGGGCGAGCTCCCAGCCGGCGGTCGGCGTCACCGTCGACAGCATCGGGAATATCCAGAAGAAGCGCGCCGAAAGCTCCTGGCTGACGGTGCGCCGGAGGCGCGGATCGAGCCGCCGCAGGATCGGGCCGAGCAGGAATCCCATGAAGAGATCGATGCCGGTCCAGGACAGGCCGAAGAACACGTGCACCCAGTTGAGCAGCCACAGCGCCGCCTGCTCCGGCAGGAACTTCTCGTCGTTGACGGTGAAGATCACGAGCGCGACGCCGGCGACGAAAATCCACGCGAATTTCCAGCGGATCAGCGGCGGCAGCGGCTCGGTGCGGGTTTGGGCGACGGTGGCCATGGCGGGCAAGGCTAATTCTCGCCGCCGCGCGGTCAAGCGGATTTCGCGGGGCGGCGCGAGGCCCGCCGCAAATCAAATATGGTTACCGCTTTTCAACAAATCCTTCGTTAACCGGAGCGACGCTAGGCTCGGCGGTCGGAAATCGCCGCCCTGGAAGATCAGTCAGCCTGGAAGATCAGTCAGATGGAAAACCGCGAACAACGCCTCACCATGCGCATCCTCACGATTTGGCGCAGCCTCTGCCAAGGTACGACGCTGCCGCGGCGCGCGCAGATCGACCCGCTGCTCTTCGGGGCCGACTGGGCCAATTGCCTGCTGCTCGACATCGACCCGAAGATCGATCGGTCGCGGCTCGCTTTTGTCGGCGACAACCTGCGCGACCCGAGCTGGCCGCCGCTCGACCGGCAGATGATGTCGGAATGCGAGGACGGGACCCTGCTGCAAGCGACCCTCGCCTCCGCGGCGCGCGTCATCGCCAAGGGCGTGCCGATCAGCACCGCGGGCCTCGTTCCGCAAGAGGGCGAGTCGATCGTCTATCGCAGCATCCTGCTGCCGCTGGCCGAATCGAGCGGCCGCATCGACGGCCTGCTCGGTGGCGCGAGCTTCCGTCTCATCGCGGTCGAGGAAGAGGTCCACCCGATCGAGGAGCCGCGCGCGGCGCGGCCGCAGCTCGTCGCGGGCTAAGCAGCGTTCCGGCGCAGCCGAAGAGCCTCTGCGTCAGCCGCTCGTCGCGACCGGCTTGGCGGGATGCGGAACCCGGCCCGCTCCCGCGCGGTTTACCTTTTGGTGACCTGCTGCAGGAGTTGAGCGATGGCAACCGTCAAGATTCACCGCTTCCGTCTCTACGATATCAATTCGGACGCGTACCACCTGTCGCGCCGCTGGGCGACGCGCGACGTCATCGAGCTGTTGGGCGGCCAGATCGTCGCCTCGCCCGCCGCCGAGGTCGATGCGTCGGTCGTGGGCTCCGATATCGATGGCATGACGATCCCGGGCTACGACCCCTTCGCCGCGGGCGTCTATCAGAAGGCGTCGTAACCGCGCCGGCGCTGCGGCCTAGATCGCGCGCTCGAGGCTGACGGACCGCAGATCCGCCTCGAATTCGGCCGGCGTGACCGGCGGATGCGCCGGATGCAAGGTCAGCCCGCGCTGCGCCAGGCCGAGCCGCGTCAGCAGCGGCAAAACCGGCTCGAGGGCGCGGCCGGTATAGATCTGGATGCCGGTGATGTCGGCCCAGGCGCCGCCGAGCGCCTCGACCCGCGCGCGCAACTGCTCGAACACGTGGGACGCTTTCTGTTCCGTGCCCGCGGCCGAGCCGTCGCCCGCGGCGACGATGCCGCGCGGCTCGTCGATCAGCTCGGCCCGGCCCGAGATCAGGAAATCCGGCCGCGCCGGCGCCGCGCCCTCCGCCGCCGCCGCATAGGTGAAAGCGAAGAGGGTGTTGGTCGCGGGCGGATCGCCGATCGGCGCGACGTTGCTGCGCGCCATCGGGAACGGCGCCTCGGCCGGAAAGCCGTTCGCGCGCAGCAGCTCGACATACTGGCGATTGAAGTCGGCGAAGCCGTTGCCCGACATTTGCGCCGGCGAGCGCAACTCGCAGGCGGCAAGCGCGGCGAGCGGCCGGCCGGCCGCGCGGATGAGCGCCGCGGCGCGCGCGAGACCTTCGGCCAGCGGCGGCGGCGCGCGGAAGCGCACCCGCGTCAGCGCGTAGCCCTTGAGGCAGGCGACGCCGCCCGAGAACGGATGGGCCTGGCCTTTCAAGAAGGCATAGCCGGCTTGCGGCAAAGCGACGATGTCGGTCATGGCGATCCTCCACAGCGCCGCGCCCGCAGCGGCCGCGCCCCAGTCGAGCGCGTCAGTCTAGCGCGCCAGTCTAGCGCGGGTGGCGCGGCGCCGCCCGGAGAGAGTCGGCGCTACTTAGCGCTGAAATCGCCCCGCTGAAAGTCGCCGAGGGCGTCGATGAGCGGCCGCGCGCACGCGGCATAGACGCGCCATTTATCGACCGCGCTGCGGTAGATCGGCTCGCGCACTTGCAGCGCGCTCGCCGTCTTCACCACGCGCTCGGTCTTGTGGAAATCGCGGCAGCGCTCGTCCCAGGGGAGGCCGCAATGGGCGACGATGCGCCGCGCCTCGGGCTCGAAATCGCCGGTCAGCGCCTCGTAATCCACCTCGAGCAAGGTCTCCGCCGGCAGCACCGCGCGCCAATGCGCCATCAGCCGCGCATAGCCGCGGTAGAACCGGCCGAGCTCGCCGAGCTCGTAGGTGTAAGGCAGGTGCTGGCCGTTGAAGAGATGGGAGAAGCACGACAGGCACGTCGCCATTGGATCGCGCCGGATATGGATGATCTTCGCCTCGGGCAGCATCAGGCGGATGAGGCCGAGTGCCGGGAAATTCTCGAGATGCTTATCGACGATGCGCTGGGCGCCCGGCGCCACGCTGCGCAACAGGGCGAGATATTGCTCGGCGAGGCGAAGGACATCGCTCGCCGTCATACCGCCCATGATCTGGGGAAAGCCGGCTTTCGCCTGCGCGCAGGCCTGGCCGAGGAGATGCGGCATGATCTGCACTTCGCCGGCGCCGGCAGCCGCGGGATGGCTCGCCAGGATCTGCTCGACGAGGGTCGAGCCCGAGCGCGGCATGCCGACGATGAACACCGGCAGCCGCGCGGCAAGGCCGCCATCGCGCCGCGCCGCGAAGAATTCGCGCGAGAAGATGGTTTCGATGCGTGCCAGCGCGCCGAGGGTTTTCGCCTCGTCATAGGCGATGCGCTTGCGCTTCAGCGCATTGCCGGCAACGAGATGCGCGAAGGCGCGCTCGGGCGCGCCGCCGTCGCCATAGGCCCTGCCGAGCGCGTAGTGCAGCTCCATCTGATCGGGCTCGGGCAAGGTCGCCATCGTTTCGGCGAGTTTTTCCATCTGCGCCAGAAGCGCGCTGTCCGGCGGCAGCGGCGCGATGAAGGTGCGCACGCGATAGAACATGCCGCGCCGGGGATCGAGGGCGATCGCGGTGTCGTAGGCGCGGCACGCGTCATCGCGCCGCCCCTGGCTGATATAGAGCATGCCGAGATTGCCATAGGCCTCGGCGAAATCGGGGTTGAGCGCGATGGCGCGCTCATAGGCGGCGATCGCTTCCTCGATCCGCCCGAGCTCTTTCAGCGCGTTGCCGAGATTGAGATGGAAGGACGCGACGCGCGGCGCGAGCGCGATCGCCTTGCCGAGCCAATCGAGCGCGACGCTATAGCGCGCGGTCTGGCTGGCGATCCGCCCCAGCCCCTCGCAGCTTCCGGCGTGGCGCGGATCGAGGGCGAGCACGGCGCGGTAGCCGCGCTCGGCCTCGTCGAGACGCCCGGCCTGATGCGCGCGCGAAGCGGCCGCGAAGCTATCCGCGCCGGGCGCCGTATCCGCGCCGGCGGCCGCCGCCGCTTCGAGGTTTTGGCCGATTTGCGTTTCGACCATGCGCGCCACCGAAGATAAAGGAGTGCCGGGCCGTCGCGCCCCTTTCCTAACTCTAGGGGGGCGCGCGTCCCTTGGCTATTCTAGGGAGCGCTTGCTTCACCTATCCCGATCGTCGCGGCCGACTTTCCTTGCTCGGCCGGACGAAACAGTTTCATGCCGCGCCCGATGGTTCGCTATGATCCGGCCGGAAGAATACTTTTCGTCGTTCCCGCGCCCTTCGTCAGGCTCGGGAGCGATACAGGGAGGCATCATGATAATATCCATCTCCATTCGCGCGCGCTCCATCCGGCGCGCCACAGCCACGCTGGCGCTGTTCGCTGGCATCGGGCTCATCGCGCCGGCCCGCGCCGCGATGGAAAAGACCAGCCTCGCGCAGACCCCGGCGATCATGCCGTTCCTCGCCGCCTATATCGCCGAGGATGCCGGCATCTGGCGCGACAACGGCCTCGACGTGAAGGTCATCAATCTCGACGGCGTCGCGACGGTGAACGCCGTGATCTCGGGCTCGGCCGATTTCGCGCTTTCCTCCTCGACCGCGCTGACGCGCGCCGCGGCGCACGGCCAGCGGCTGCTCGCGCTGCTGTCGCTCAACGATCAGAGCGGCCAGGTGACGGTGATCCGCAAGGACATCGCCGAAGCCGCGCATTTCAACCCGGCCGCGCCGCTCGCCGAGCGCGCCCAGATCATCAAAGGCCATATTGTCTCGGGCGGCAGCGCCGGCTCGGTCGCCGACGTGTTCCTCAAGGCCGTCGCGAAAGCCGGCGGCATCGATCAGAGCGAATTCACCAATCCGCCGCTCGCCGCTTCCGAGCTGCTCGCCGCCTTCTCGCGCCATGCGGTCGACGGCTTCTCCTATAGCCTGCCCTATCCGCAGCAGGCGGTCGCCGCGGGCGATGCGGTGGTCGTGGCCGACGGCACCAGCCACGAGCTGCCGCAATTCCTGCCGATCGCCGCCGGGCTCGTGATGACGCGGCCGCAGCTCTGCGCCGAGCATCGCTCGCTCTGCGAGAAGATGGGGCACTCTTTCCTGCAAGCGACGCAATTCCTGCAGCAACGGCACGATGACGCGAAAGCGATCCTGAAGAAGCGCTTCTCGACGGTGAGCGACGCCGTGCTCGAGCTCTGCTTCGCGGCCGTGCTCCGCATCACCAATTCGCCGCCGACGATCACCGCCGCGGCCTTCGCGAACGGCGACCGCATGAACGCCGAGGCGGGCTTCCTGAAGCCGGAAGACCGCGTCTCATCCTATGACGGGCTCTTCACCAACGAGTTCCTGAAGTAGGCCGGCAATGCCGAAAGAACCGTCTGTCTGGACCGCGCATCTCGACCGCTTCGTTGCGGCTCACCCTATCGCAGCCGCGCCTTTGACCCACTGACGGCCATTGCGAGCGCTTTTCGCGGAACTCTCGCGAGCCCATCCGGTTCTGTCTTCGCGGTCCCGCACAGCGTCGCAGGAGAGCCAATGCCCCGGAAAGCAAATTCGCTGCCTTTGATGTTTTTCGGCATGGCGATGGCGTCGGGCGAAACCATCGCGCGCCGCTGGTGGATGATGGCTTCGGGTCAATGCTCGCCGCGGGAATATGAGCGCATGACGACCGAGAAGGTGACGGCGGCGTTGGCGATGGGAGCGGCCATGCTCTCGGCAACTCCGCAGCCTGCGGCGCTGCTCCGGCCCTGGTATCTGGGCGCGCGCCGCAATGCGCGGCGTTTGCGCGCGAAAAAATAATCGAGCGCCCGCCCATCGCGGCGCCGGTTGCGCCGCGGCCAAATCCGGGTTTCGCGCGCCATCGCGCCGGCGACCGAAGTTTAAGATTAAATCGCGACCGCGCGCGGAACCCGCCATGGGTCGACCCGTTGCACCATGAGCGAGCAGCAAATTGATTCTACAAAGCAACAACTGAGGAGAGGATGATCCAATGAAGCGCGCCGCGAGAGAATCTCTTTTGTCTTCCGACCAGCCGCCCGCTCGCCTGTTCGTTTGGCCCGTGGAGATGATGCTCCGCTTTCAGGCGAACGTCGCGAACGCATTCCAGGAATCGACGCTCGGCTGGGTCCAGCGCCGCCAAGAAGCCGCCGAAGACGCGATCGAGACCTTCGATCGGCTGATGCGCAGTCGCGACATCGGCGAGGCGGTCGCGATTCAGCAGGAGTGGCTCGAAGGCCTTATCCGCCGTCTCGACGAGGATTTCAGCGGGCTCGCCAGCGAGAGCGCGAATATGTCGCGCAAAGCCGCGGCGACGGCGCGGGACGCGGTCGGACAATCTTCCGCGGCGGCGCGCGCCGGCGCGCGCGATATCGCGGACATCGCCCCATCGACGCGGCACGCGGCGGAAGAAGCGCCCAACGGCGCGCACCGCGAAACCGAAGAAGGCGGCAACGGGAAACACGCGAAAACCCGGGATCATCACGGCAGACGCGCCGCTTAGCCCGGCTGCTGAACCCGGCTGCCGAATATGGGGGAGCCGGATCGGCCGATGGTGACAGTGCCTCCGGCGGCGCCGTTCCCTCGGAGGCGGCGACGCCCTGAATTATCGCGCTTTGCCTTTGCCGGCGCAGGGCGTTTCCAAAACGCTCGCTTGCGTGTACGGCGTTCCGGGAAAGAGCTGATTTTCCGGCACGAGGATCTTGTCCGGCGGCGGGCTCAGGAAATATTCCACCTCCTCGTCGGGCAGGGCGTGGAGATAGCCGGCGGGCAGGTCGATGACCTCGGGCTCCGGGCCGTTGTCGGACATCATCGCCAGATCGTTCTCGGCGACATAGCCGACCTGACGATAGGTGTAGCAGCGCTTTCCGCTCGGATCGAAAAGGAAGCGCGAAGTCGTGGCGCTGCGGCCGGCGGGCCCGCTCGGCAGCGCGCCGATGACCCGTCCGTCGAGCTTGACCGCGCTGCCCTCGGCGCAGCGTTTGTCTTGCAGCAGCGACGCGCGATCGCCGCTGTCCTTGGCGATGTCGTGCGCGATGCCGCCGAGCTCGATCCGATGCGCGGGCTGGCCGCGGTTGTCGGTGAAGAGCGTGACCCAGCCGTCTTCCTTCAACTGAGCCTGCATGCGGATGTTGCGGCCCTGGGACTGCGCGTCCTTGATCTCGTCGTCGCGCGGCTGTTGCAGCGAAACCTGAACCGCCTTCCAGCCGCAGGCATAGCGGTATTGCACCTCGATCTGCGGCAGCACGTCGGGCGAGTATTCCTTGGCGAGGCCGCCTTGGGCGGTGATGACCGGTTCCGGCACTTCGGAGGAATGGCCGAGCGGCGTCTCGACGCCGTTGACGAGGACTTTGGTCTCGGGCAACGGCCCGCTGAGCCGCGTCATGTTGTCGAGCTCGACCTCGAAGACGAAGCGCCGCGGCTGATCGAAGGTATAGATCATGGCGCCGGCGATCATGACGACCAGCGCGCTTGCCGCGCCGACGACGATGATGCCCCTACTAGCCATTCCTTCCCCCCATCAGGATCGGCCCGCCAGCCGATCTTACCTGAGGGGCGCGGCGAAAGCGCGGTTGATGAAATTGCCGGTAGTGTCCTAATTTGGGATTAGGAAAAAAGTCGAATTGCACCCCAGACAACCAGTGCGATTGCACCAAGCGACACCACCATCTGGATAAGCCCGCCAACCGGCCCCTGGAAGATAACGGCGCGCTGAGGCTCGATCACGCGGTACGACTGCGCTGTCCAAGAAATGAGACCGAGTCCAGCAATAATTAGGACGATGCCCATAACTCATTCCCCCCTACCGACTGGTTCGCTCGACCAATTCCTCTAGCGACCATAGCCGGTTTTCGATCCCTGCCGCCATGGCGGGCGACGTGCGCAGGGTCTTATGCACACGGGCGAAGTTGAGCGCGCGGAAAAATGTCGCGATTGGCAATTCTTCGTTCGCAGACAAAGTGAAGGTCTACAAGGAATCGGCGTACAAGACCACGAATAAGCTTGAGAAATATCAGGGCACCTTCGGGGCGGATGAAATTAAAAAGCGGCAAGCCGAACTGGCCAAGTGGGCCGTAACGACTTGGCCGCTCACGTTCGAGTGATCTTGCCCCATCCCTAGCCCAGTGGTTGCAATCGCGAACATCGCCATCGCGATTAGCCCTATAGTGAAGGCGCAATGATCGAAGTCTCACCGGACCAGCTTAGAGCCGCCGTTGAAAGCCAGCACGGCGGTACGGCCACGCTCGTCCAAACGACGGTCGTCAAAGAGGCGTTTGACGGTGCCCCCGTGTGGGAAGGTGTGGTCCATGTCTTCGACCTCGCCGGCAATTCCCTTGCTACCCGCGCTTACGCCTGGTCATCCCCCATCGAGGGCAGCGAGAAGCGACGGTTCTTTGCCGTGCTGCATATAGGACCGATCAACTCCCCGGTCGCAGCTGTAAGGGCGGCTATCGTCGTCGAGCAAAGGGCAAA
>DASYAL010000047.1:0-9557 GCA_036501365.1 Allostellaceae bacterium
GGATAGATCTGCGACGGATCGGCGACCTTGCGCATCGCGAAATTCTCGTGCGCCGGCGCAATCGCGGCATAGGTGCGCCAGAGATCGGTCGGCGGCGACGGGAAGCCGTGACGCAGCGTCGCCTCGGCGCCGACCTCGATATAGGCGAAATACTGGGTGAGCGGCAGGATTTCGCCGCCTAAAAGCTGGCTGCAGCGGTCGCTGTCCTCGGAGTAGTTGTCGCCGTCCGAGGCCTGGGCCGCGTAGATATTCCAGTTGTCGGGGTTGTAGCGCGCGCGCACCACCTTCAGCATCTCCTCGAGCGCGGTCGAGACGATGGTGCCGCCGGTCTCGCGGCTATGGAAGAAGGTGTCCTCGTCGACCTCTTGCGCATTCGAGGTGTGGCGGATGAAGACCAGGTCGACGGTCTTGTAGCGCCGCGTCAGGAAGACGTGCAGCAACAAGAAGAAGCGCTTGGCGAGATCCTTCATCGCCTCGGTCATCGAGCCCGACACGTCCATCAGGCAGAACATCACCGCCTGGGTGTTGGGCTTGGGGATGCGCTCGAAGCGGTTGTAGCGGACGTCGACGGGATCGATATAGGCGAAGCGCCGCGCGCGCAGCTTGGCGGCTTCGAGATCGGCACGGGCTTGCGCCGCGCCCTCGGCGTCGTCGGCGTCCTCGGCCGCTTTCGCCTGGCGCTCCATCGCCTCGATGTCGGAGGGGCTCGGCCGGTTCAAGGAGATGCGCCGCGCCAGGCTGTTGCGCATGGTGCGGCGGATATTGAAATTCGCCGGCGTGCCTTCGATCGAATAGCCGGCGCGGGTGAGTTGCGTCGCTTCGGTCGATTTGAGCTTGGTCTTGACGAGATTGGGCAGCTCCAGATCCTCGAACAGCAGGTCGAGGAACTCGTCCTTCGAGAGCATGAACTCGAACGCGTCCTGCTCGCCATTGTCGTCGGGGCTGGCCTGGCCGCGCCCGCCGCCGCCGCCCGATTGCGGCCGCTCGATCTTGTCGCCGGCGACGAATTTCTTGTTGCCGGGCAGCACGTATTCGCGCTTGCCGCCGCGCGAGGCCGGACGCAGCACCGGCTCCGAGATGCCGCGGGTCGGGATCGAGACCTTCTCGCCGCCTTCGGCATCGCCGATCTTGCGTCGCTTCAGCGCCTCGGCGATCGCGTCCTTTACCTCGCCCTTCGCGCGCTCGATGAACCGTTGCCGATTGGCGAGGCTCTTGCCCTTGGGATTGGGCCTGCGATCGATAATGTTCATCGCGCGGCGATCTCCTTCGGCGCCGACTAGCCGGCCTTGTTGACGCGCATGTACCACTCGACCAGGCGCCGCACCTGCCGCGGCGTGTAGCCGCGCGAGGTCATGCGCTCGAGGAAGTCGTTGTGCTTCTGCTCGGTGTCGCTGTCCTTCTTGGTGCCGAAGCTAATGACCGGCAGCAGGTCCTCGACCTGGCTGAACATGCGCTTCTCGATCACCTCGCGCAACTTCTCGTAGGAAGTCCAGGCCGGGTTCTTGCCCTTGTTGGCGGCGCGGGCGCGCAGCGCGAACTTCACCACCTCATTGCGGAAGTCCTTGGGATTGGCGATGCCCGCCGGCTTCTCGATCTTCGACAGCTCCTGGTTCAGGAGCTCGCGGTCCATGAGCTGGCCGGTATCCGGATCCTTGTAGTCCTGATCCTCGATCCAGGCATCGGCATAGGCGACGTAGCGGTCGAAGAGGTTCTGGCCGTAATCGCCGTACGATTCGAGATAGGCCTTCTGGATCTCATTACCGATGAACTCGGCATAGCGCGGGGCCAGCTCGGCCTTGATGAAGGCAAGGAGCTTCTTCTCCTGATCCTCGCCGAACTGCTCGCGGCGGATCGACTGCTCGAGGATGTACATGAGATGGACGGGATCGGCCGAGATCTCGTGCGTGTCGTAGTTGAAGGTGCTGGAGAGCACCTTGAAGGCAAAGCGCGTCGAGAGGCCGTTCATGCCTTCGTCGACCCCGGCGGCATCGCGATATTCCTGGACCGTGCGCGCGCGCGGGTCGGTATCCTTGAGGCTCTCGCCGTCATAGGAGCGCATCTTCGAATAGTGGTTCGAATTCTCATGCGGCTTGAGGCGCGACAGGACGCAGAAGCGCGACAGCATGTCGAGCGTGCCCGGCGCGCAGGGATTGGTCGCGAGTTCGCTGTTCGTCAGCAGCTTCTCGTAGATCATCCGCTCTTCGCTCGAGCGCAGGCAATACGGGACCTTGATCACGCAGATACGGTCGATGAAGGCCTCGTTGTTGCGGTTGTTCTTGAAGGTCTGCCACTCGGCCTCGTTCGAATGCGCGAGGACGATGCCCTGGAAGGGGATCGCGCCGATATTCTCCGAGCCGATATAGTTGCTTTCCTGCGTCGCCGTTAAGAGCGGATGCAGCATCTTGATCGGCGCCTTGAACATCTCGACGAATTCCATGATGCCCTGCGTCGTGCGGTTGAGACCGCCCGAGAAGGAATAGGCATCGGCGTCGTTCTGCGAGAAGAATTCGAGGCGGCGGATGTCGACCTTGCCGACCAGCGACGAGATATCCTGGTTGTTCTCGTCGCCCGGCTCGGTCTTGGCGACGCAAATCTGCCGCAGACGCGAGGGATGCACGCGCACCACGCTGAACTTCGAGATGTCGCCGCCGAACTCGTCCAGACGCTTCAGCGCCCACGGGCTGACGAGCCCGGTCAGCCGGCGCTTGGGAATCTTGTATTGCTTTTCGATCATGTCGCCCATGGTCGCCGGCTCGAACAGCCCCAGCGGGCTCTCGAAGATCGGGCTCATCTCCTTGCCCGCCTTCAAAACGTAGATCGGCATCTTTTCCATGAGCAGCTTCAGCCGCTCGGCGAGCGATGACTTGCCGCCGCCCACCGGGCCGAGCAGGTAGAGCACCTGCTTGCGCTCTTCGAGGCCTTGCGCGGCGTGACGGAAGTAGCCGACGATGCGTTCGATCGTCTCTTCCATGCCGTAGAAATCGACGAACGACGGATAGACCCGGATGGTCCGGTTCATGAAGACGCGGCCGAGGCGGGAGTCGTTGCTGGTGTCGAACATCTCGGGCTCGCCGATCGCGGCGATCATGCGCTCTGCGGCGCTGGCATACGCCATCGGCTCGCGCGCGCAAGCCTTGAGATAATCCTCGAGGGACATCTCGGCCTCTTTCTGCGTGTCGTACTGTTTCGCGAAGAGACCGAAGATACTGTCCTGACCGGTCATATCCCACCTCCACGGATGCAAATGAGCAAGTTCAAGGCCCCTACTTCTCTATACCGCCGCGCATACCCTCTTGACTGCTGACTTCGACCGATAGGCGATCGTCCCCCGCAAAGATTGACGAGACATTAACCATAACGGCCAAGGTAACAGCGTCGATCCAGGGTTTCCGCGGATATCGGTGATGTCACGGCGACGATTTTTGCGATTTTCCGCCGAGTCGAAGTTATCCCACCGGCGCCGGGCCGCGGAAGCAGCCGCCGGAAACGTCGCGAAATGCCGGTTTACAGCCGAGCAAAAGGCCCTTGCGCGGCAAGGATTCCCTGGGTTTCGACCGGTGCGGCCGAAACGGATGCGCCGAACGGCGAATGTCACGTCTTGGGCGGCCAATACTTGCAACAAAAGCATCTGCCAAAAACATGGCATTGTTAAGGGCTCATTGCACGATACGATGACGTTCCGCCGGCCATTGTGTCTTTTTTGTCATGTTTGCGCGGGGCGACGAGGCAAAGACCGCGATGACGATGAGCGAAACCCCGGAAATCCGCGCCGAAGAATTCACCGGCACGATGCCGGTGCGCGAGCAACACAGCTTCGACGTCGCGCGGCTCGAAGCATGGATGCGCGATCATGTCGCGGGCTTCCGCGGTCCGATCGCGGTCGAGCAATTCAAGGGCGGGCAGTCGAACCCGACCTATCGCCTCGCCGCTGGCGGTGCGCGTTACGTGCTGCGCCGCAAACCGCCGGGCAAGCTCCTGCCCTCGGCGCACGCTGTCGACCGCGAGTTCCGCATCATGGCGGCGCTCGCCGTAAGCGACGTGCCGGTGCCGAGGATGCACGCCCTCTGTGTGGATGATGCCGTCATCGGCACCGCTTTCTATGTCATGGATTACGTCGAGGGTCGCGTTTTCTGGGAGCCGACCCTGCCCGCGCTCGACCGCGACCAGCGCCGCGGCATCTTCGAGGCGATGAACGACACGATCGCGCGACTACACAAAGTGGATTACGCCGCGATCGGCCTCGCGGATTACGGCCGGCCCGGAAGCTATGTGCTGCGCCAGATCGACCGCTGGACGAAGCAATACCGCGCCTCCGCGACCGAGACCATTGCCGCAATGGACCGGCTGATCGACTGGCTGCCGCGCCATGCGCCGGCAAACGAGGAGACGACGCTGATCCACGGCGACTTCCGCATCGACAACATGATTTTCCATCCGCGCGAGCCGCGCGTCGTCGCGGTGCTCGATTGGGAGCTCTCGACGCTCGGCAACCCGCTCTCCGATTTCGCCTATCACATGATGCCGTGGCGCCTCGGCGCCGACACCTATCGCGGCCTCTTCGGCTGCGATCTCGCTTCACTCGGCATTCCAAGCGAAGCAGAAGGCCGCGCGCTGTATTGCCGCCGTACCGGCCGCAACGCGCTGCCCGATTGGGACTTCTACATCGCCTTCAACATGTTTCGCTTGGCGGCAATCCTGCAAGGCATCATGGGCCGGGTGCGCGAAGGCACGGCGGCAAGCGCGCGGGCGCTCGAAAGCGGCGCGCGTGCCAAGCGTCTCGCCGAAGCCGGCTGGGCCCAGGTCGAGGCGCTGGAGAAACGCGGCTAGTGTAGTGGATTTGAAGTTCCCTAAGATTCCGACGGCCTAAGCGTTTAGGAACTTCAAATCCAAAAACCACACTAGCTTCGATAAGTTGCTCATGTGGCAGCAAATCCGAAATTCGCTGTCGGTCTCGCGCCGAGATAAGGCGAATTTCGGATTTGCCACATGACTTTTACTTCTTCTCGTCCTTCGGCTTCAAGGTCAGCGAGGCCGAGTTGATGCAATAGCGCAGCCCGGTCGGGCGCGGCCCGTCGGGAAAGACATGGCCGAGATGCGCCTGGCAGTTGCTGCACAGCGCCTCGGTGCGCTCCATGAAGAAGCTGCGATCGGTTTCGGTATCGACCTTGTCCGCGGCGATCGGCTGATAGAAGCTCGGCCAGCCCGAGCCGCTGTCGAATTTGGTGTCCGAGGCAAAGAGCTCCTGGCCGCAGCAGACGCAGGCATAGGTGCCGGCGCGGTGGTCGTTCCAATATTCGCCGGTGAAGGCGCGCTCGGTGCCTTTCTGGCGGGCGATGCGATACTGCTCGGGCGTGAGCTGCGTCTGCCATTCGGCGTCAGACTTCTCGATCTTGGCTTTATCGCTCATGCGCCCACCTCCTTGCCGCGCCTATGATAGCGCCGGCAGCAACGAGGATCGACCCCGATGCCAGAGCAGAGCCCGGCGGCGCGTTACCGCAGCAATCTCCAAGGCGAGCTCGACAGCGCTGCGCTCTATCGCGTGCTGAGCGAGAGCGCGGAGACGCCGCAGATGCGCGAGGTCTATCGCCGCCTCGCCGCGATCGAGGAAAAGCATGCCGCGCTGTGGCGCGATCAGCTCGCGAAGCTCGGCGACGCCGCCGGCAGCTATCGCGAAAGCCTGCGCACGCGCCTTCTCGCGTGGCTCGCGCGGCGTTTCGGCGCGGCGCTCGTGCTGCCCATGGTCGCCGCCATGGAGCGGGCGGATCAGGGCATGTACGACGATCAGCTCGAAGCCGTCGCCGGCGGGCTGCCGGCGATGGAGCGCTCGCATTCGCGCGTCCTCGGCGCGGCGGCGCTGCCCTTGATCGGCGGGCTTTCGGGCAGTGCCCTGGCACAGCTCGAGGGCCGCCACCGTACCGGCGGCAACGCGCTGCGCGCGGCGGTGCTCGGCGCCAATGACGGGCTCGTCTCCAATTTGAGCCTGGTGATGGGGGTCGCCGGCGCCGAATTCTCCGCCCGCACCGTGCTCGTCACCGGCCTTGCCGGATTGCTCGCCGGCGCCTGCTCGATGGCGATGGGCGAATGGCTCTCGGTCACCAGCGCACGCGAGCTCTACCGCCAGCAGATCGATACCGAGGCCGCCGAGCTGCGCGAAATCCCCGAGGAGGAGCGCGAGGAGCTCGAGCTGATCTATCAATCGAAAGGCCTGCCGCCCGACAAGGCGAAGGAGCTGGCGGGACAGATCATCGCCAATCCCGCGACGGCGCTCGACACGCTGGTGCGCGAAGAGCTCGGCATCGATCCCGACGACCTCGGTGGCTCGCCCTGGACCGCCGGCGGCACCTCCTTCCTGCTCTTTGCCATCGGCGCGATCTTTCCGGTCGCGCCCTTCTTCGCGCTCTCGGGCGCGACCGCGATCGCGACGAGCCTCGCCCTGAGCGCCGGCGCGATGTTCGCGATCGGCGCCGGCACGACGCTCTTCACCGGCCGCGGGGTGCTGTTCTCGGGCACACGCCAGGTCGCGATCGGCCTCGCCGCGGCGGCGGTGACGTTCGGCCTGGGTCGGTTGATCGGGATCGGTATCGGCGGCTGACGCTTGGCAGCCGCCTCAGTGGCTGAGCTGGATGGGCCTAGTGGCTTAATTGAAGAGGGCCGCCGCCGCAATTGCGGCCGCCGGTCGAGGCGCAGCTCTGCTCCTTGTTCCAATCGTAGAAATCGAACAGGAATTGCGAGAGGACGACGGCCGCGACGATCGCGGCAAGGATCGCGAGATATTTCATAGCGCGGCGAGTATGCGGCCTTCCCTCATCCGCGGCAATCGCGTCGCAGCGCGGCGAGCTAGCGCATGGCCGCGATCCAGGCCAGTCAGCGCTAGTCGCCGGCGACAAAGCGATAGTTGATGAGCCGCGTCGCATTCGGCTGGACCCGCAGCTTTTGGTGGCTCGACCACACCTCGATCGCGTAGCGGACCGTTCCGGCAAGCGGCCCCGGCTCGGCGAGGGTCCCGAAGAACGCCTTGTTCTCGGCCGCGCCATAAAGGCCAACGCCGGACAAGGTCTCGCTGAAGGCCTTCGGATCCTTGAGCCAGCCGCCCACGCCCTTGGCCATGATCGCGATGCCCTCGTCGGGATGCGCGCGGTAATAGGCGACCGCTTCGTTCCACGATTTGACGATGGCGGCGGCGGCTTTCGGATGCGCCGCCACCCAGCGCGACTTCGCCATCAACGCATCGACGATGAGGCCGGGCGTCGCGGCGCTGTCGACCACGACATGACCGTTCGCCGCGCCCTTGCCTTGGCTGAGCCAGGGCTCCCAGGTCACCGCCGCATCGACCTTCTTGGCGAGAAAGGCGCCGACCGCGTCCTTGGCGGTCAGGTTGAGGAGAAAGAGATCGCTCTCGTGCAGCCGCGCTTTGGCGAGCAGCACATCGAGATAGAATTGCGACACCGAGCCCTTGTCGACGGCGACCGTCTTGCCTTTGAGATCGGCGACGGTCTTCACATCGGTCGTCGCGACGATGCCGTCGCCGCCGCGCGAATCGTCGGTCGCGATGAGGTACTGGAACTCGGTCGGCGTCCGCAGATAGAGCAGCGCCGCGTCGACGCTGCTCGCGACCAGCTGGATGCGGTCGGCCTCGAGCGCGGCGAAACGCTGCTTCACGTCCTCGATCACTTCGAGATCGACCGTGATGCCGTTGCGCGCGAAGGTGCCCGTGTCGCGTGCGATATAAAGCGGACCGAAGCCGACCCAGGTCGAATGGGCGAGCGTCACCGTCTCGGCGGCCGCACACGCGGGTCCGGCGATGCCGGCTATGCCGGCGGCAAGCGCCGCCACGACGATAAGATGCTTTTTCATAATCCTCCTCCGGGCGCGGGTTGCGAGCGGGCGCCGAGCGCGAGCCGCGTCGGCGTCTCGGTCGCGGCGATCTCGTTCAAGAGCTTCTTGGTCATCGCCTCGCCGAAAGTCTCGAAATCCTCGACCGTCAGCAGGAACGAGCCCGGCCCGCCGGTGACGTTGTCGTGATACCAGTTGGGCAGGCCGCCCGGCGGCTGGGTATGGCCCGAGAAGCCGCCGAACATGCCGGCGCTCTCGTTGATGATCGCGAGGCCGTTGATGGTGACGCCGGCACCGAGCGCTGCGGCGCGCGCATCCTCGAGCGACCGCCCGGCGTTGTTGGTGCCGTCGCCCGAGACGTCGATCACCTGGCGCTCGGCCTTGACGCCGCTCGCTTTCAAACGCTCCATCGCGAAATCGAGCGCGGCGCTGATCGAGGTGCGGCCATAGAAGGCGCGCGGCGCCGCGAGCAGCGTATCGGCGAATTGCTTGGCCGAGGCGTCGTCATGGACGATCTGCCAATCGACGACGATCTTCTGCTCGTCGCTGCCCGACCATTCGACGAAGGTCAGCGCGATCGCGCCGACACCGCCGGCCTCGATCGCCTTCACCACATCGGGATTGGTGATCGCCTTGGCATAGCCCTGGCGCTGCAGCTGGAACTCGTCGCTGGTGATGCTGCGCGAGACGTCGGCCGCGAGCACCAACGCGATATCGACCCGCTGCGGCGCCGCGGCTTGCTGGGCGCGCGCGGGCGCGAGGGCGAGCAGCAAGACGACGGCCGCGAGCGGCGGCAGGAGTCTCAGGCGCATGGGCGGCCTCCCTACGGGACCGCCAGCATAAACCCGAAAGCCGCGGGCGGCCAAACCGCCGCGCTATAGTCGCCGGCGCAATGCCGCGCGATCTCCAAGAATTGACCGAAAACCTGCCGATCGGCGCAGCTTTGCCCGCGCTTCGGGCGGCGCTCGATAGCGCCAGTGCGGCGGTGCTCGAAGCGCCGCCCGGCGCCGGCAAGACTACGCTGGTGCCGCTGGCGTTGCTCGATGCGCCCTGGCTCGGCGGACAAAAAATCGTGATGCTGGAGCCGCGGCGGCTCGCGGCGCGCGCGGCGGCGCGGCGCATGGCGCAGCTCCTCGGCGAGGAGGTCGGCGCGACCGTCGGCTTCCGCACGAGGCTGGAGACGCGCGTTTCCGCCAAGACCCGCATCGAGGTCATCACCGAAGGCATCCTGCCGCGCATGCTGCAGAGCGATGCGGCGCTCGACGGCATCGGCATCGTGATCTTCGACGAATTCCACGAACGCAGCCTCGACGCCGATCTCGGCCTCGCGCTGACGCTCGAAACCAAGCGCTATCTGCGCGACGAGCTGCGGCTCTTGGTGATGTCGGCGACGCTCGACGGCATACGCATCGCCGCGTTGATCGGCGCGCCGCGCATTACCAGCGAAGGCCGCAGCTTCTCCATCGAGCTGCGCTATCGCGACCGGCCGTCGTCCAATCGTTTCGAGGCCGGCGTCGCCACGGCGATCCGTCATGCGCTCGATAAAGACGATGGCAGCATCCTCGTCTTCCTGCCCGGCGGCGCCGAGATCCGGCGCGTCGAACGGCTGCTCGGCGAGCTCGGGCCGGACATCACCGTCGCCCCGCTCTATGGCGACCTGTCGCCGGCGGCGCAGGATGCGGCGCTCGCGCCCGCGCCCGTGGGTCAGCGCAAGATCGTGCTCG
>DASYAL010000048.1:0-57384 GCA_036501365.1 Allostellaceae bacterium
AGCGAGGCGACGACCTTCTCGCCATGGATGGTCTCGCCCGCGGCTTGCGGATTGACCTTTAGATAGTCGCCGCCCATGTGCTCGCCCTTCATCACATTGACGACCTTCTCGGTGTAAGGCGTGCCGGTTTCTTCGATGGTGATATGCGAGGCGAGCGAGCACAGGCCCGGACAAAAATAGAGCGTCAGCATGGCAATCCTCCCGTTGATTTGGTCCTTAATCTAGCTCAGAGGCCGAGCCGCGGCATCTCGATAGCCGGGCACCGGTTCATCACAACTTCGAGACCGGCCGCTTCGGCCTTGGCCGCCGCCTTGTCGTCGCGCACGCCGAGCTGCATCCAGACGATCTTGGCGTGTTTCGCGATCGCCTCGTCGGCCACCGGCGCGACCTGGTCCGAGCGGCGGAAGATATCGACCATGTCGATCGGCTCCGCGATATCGCCAAGCGAGGCGACGACCTTCTCGCCATGGATGGTCTCGCCCGCGGCTTGCGGATTGACCGGGATGACGCGGAAGCCCTTGCTCTGCAGGAACGCCATCACGTGATTGCTCGGCCGGTCGGCGCGCGGGCTCGCGCCGACCATCGCGATCGTCTTCACGCGGACGAAGAGGCCGCGCAGGTAATCGTCGCTGTAGCTGTCGTGATTCATCGCCCCTCCCAGATCGGCTTGCGCTTCTCGAGGAAGGCATCGATACCTTCCGCGGCGTCGCGCGCGAGCATGTTGGTGGTCATCACCTCGGCAGTAAACGCGTAGGCCTTTTCGAGGCCGAGCTCGGCCTGGGCATAGAACGCCTTCTTGCCGATCGCGACGGTAAGCGGCGATTTCGCCGCGATCTCGGCGGCGAGCGCGGCGGCGGCGGCCTCGAGCTGCGCCGCGGGCACGACGCGGTTGACGAGGCCCCAGTGCCGCGCCTGATCAGCATCGATCATCGCACCGGTCAAGAGCATCTCCATCGCCGGCTTGCGACCGATCGCGCGCGACAACGCCACCATCGGGGTCGAGCAGAAGAGGCCGATATTGACGCCGGGCGTGGCAAAGCGCGCATCCTCCGCAGCGACAACAAGATCGCAGGACGCGGCGAGCTGGCATCCCGCTGCGGTCGCGACGCCGTGCACGCGCGCGATCACCGGCTTCGGCAGGGCGACGATGCTGGTCATCAGCCGCGCGCATTGTCCGAACACGGCCTCGTAGGCCTGTCGGCCGGGATGGGCGCGCAGCTCTTTCAGATCGTGGCCCGCGCAGAACGCCGCACCGGCGCCGGCGATCACCACCACACGCGCGCTCTTGTCGCCGGCGAGCGCGTCGAGCGCCGCTTGCAGCGCGCCCATCAACGCCACCGACAGCGCATTGCGCGCCGCGGGACGGTTGAGGGTCAGCGTCACCACACCGTCCGCGTTATCCTGCCGCAGCACTAGGGCTTCATCGCTCATCGCTGCCTCCTCGGCCGGACGCTGGCTTAGCACCGAAAAAAGCCCGCGAGAATGGGCTGGCTTGTCAGTCCCGGGGCTTTACGCTTTTATGGCGTGACCGATGCGGAATAGCCTCATCAGCCGATGGAGAAGCCTTCGCCGCGCGCCATCCTGGCTCGCGCTGCTTGCGATGCTCATCCAATTCATCGCGAGCTACGGCCATCTTCACCCGGAAGATTACGCCGGGCTGATGCGTGGCCACGGCGCGCCCGTCACGGTGTCCGCGACCTGGACCGGCGGCAGCATCGACAACAGCCTCGCCGCGGATCTCGATTGCCCGATCTGCGCGACCATGGCGATGCTCGGCAGCTCCGCTTTGCCCGACGGAGCGCGCCTTCCACTGCCGCCACTGCAAAGCGCACCGCTCGCCATCGCGGTCGACGCGCTGCATCTGACGCCTCCGGCCCATCTGCTCTTCGATACCCGCGGCCCGCCGCTTTCCTGAAGCCTTGACGGCTTTGGTATGTAGTCGGTCCCGTCTGCGTGGGCCGGGCAGGAGCGACTCCGAGGGAAAGGTTTGTTGAACCGCATTGTCATTGCGTGGGTTGCCGGGGCGATCAGCTGTATCGCCGGTGCCGCCGCCGATGCGCAAACCGCGGGTGACGAGGCGCAGGCGCCGAGCGCGCCGCCGCAATCGATTGGCGAGATCACAGTGACGGCAAAACGGATCGTCGAAGCGCGGGCCGATCTCATCAACGCGCTCGATGAAGTCTATCTGATCCGCCAGCAGTCGGGCATCGGCGTCAACGCGCCGCAATATGGTCCGCGTCGCACGTTTTACCTGGGTGTGAGGAAATATTTCTGATGCAAGTGTCGAGAATGAAAAAGCCACCGATGGTTGCCGCTGCCGCGGGCGTTGTCCTGCTCGCCCGGGTGGCGCTGCTATGGGCCTCTGAGCCTCTGGATCTGTTCGACAGCGAGGCCGCGGCGCGCAAGCATTGCGGCAAGGACGCGGTCGTCTGGCTCGACGTGCCGTCGAAAACCTTCTGGGCCAAGGGCCAGAAAGGCTATGGCCACTCAAAGTCGGGCGGCTACACCTGCCGCAAGGATGCGGTGAGCACCGGCAACCATGCCAACCGCCGTTAACCTCCCGCTTCATCGGCGCGGCTAGAGGAACGGGCTTCCGTGCCTTACGCGACCTATCAGCCTTCGAGCAGCCGCCTTATCGGCATCGCGTTCATCGTCGCGCTGCATGTTGCGCTGATCTATGCCCTCGTCACCGCCCTGGAGCGGCGCAACGTCGAGCTCGCGCATGCGCCGATCGAGACCAAGATCATCACCGAGGCGCCGCCGCTCGACTCGCAGCTCGTGCAGTCGAGCGGCTTCCCGCGCCTCGATCAGGCGGCGCTCGCCGGTGTCAAGACCAACTATCGCTTCATTCCCGGCACTGTCGGCGGCAAGCCGCAACAGATGTGGTACACCCTGAAATTCAACTGGAAGCTCCAATCATGACATCCGGTCTCTTCGGCTCCCTCGCATCGCGCCTGGCGGTCGTCGGTTTTATCGCAACGCTCGCTGTTGGTGCCTCGGCTCAAACATCGACGCCGCTGCCGGCGCCTGCGCCCGCGGCGCCGGCTCCGACCCAGGCCGCGCCGCCGGCGGCGCCCGCAACGACCGCCGCGCAGGCCCCCGCTGCCACGCCCGAAGCCGCGCCACCACCAACGCCGTCGACGGCCCCAACGCCAGCCCCGGCGCTCGCGGTGCCGGAACAGCCGGCGCAGGAATCGGTCGAGAATCCCTATAGCCTCACTGCACTCTGGGAAGGCGGCGATTTCATTGCCCGCGGCACGATCATCATTCTCGTCATCATGTCGATGGGCACCTGGTATGTGCTCATCACCAAATTCATCGAGCAGTTGCTGTTGCTGCGCCAGGCTCGCGAGGCCAACCGCAAGTTCTGGACCGCGAGGAGCATCCGCGACGGCGCCAACAGCCTCGGCCAGCGCAGCGCCTTCCGCATGGTGGTCGAGGACGGACTGAATGCCGCCGAGCACCACGAGGGCAAGCTCACCGAGCAGATCGATCGCCATACCTGGATCACCATGTCGCTGCAGCGCTCGGTCGATTCGATCGCCAACCGCATGCAGACCGGTCTCGCCGTGCTGGCGACCGTCGGCTCGACCGCACCCTTCGTCGGCCTCTTCGGCACGGTCTGGGGCATCTATCACGCGCTGACGGCGATCGGCATCGCGGGACAGGCGAGCATCGACAAAGTCGCGGGGCCGGTCGGCGAGGCGCTGATCATGACCGCAATCGGCCTCGCCGTCGCCGTGCCGGCCGTGCTTGCCTATAACTGGATGGTCCGGCGCAACAAAGTGGCGATGGACCAGGTACGCAGCTTCTCGGGCGATGTCCTTGCGCTGCTGATCGGCGGCACGCGTGCCGGTGCCGGCCCTGCGGTGCGGAGCGCCTGACGATGGCGATCATGGGGCTGCGCGATGAGAGCGAGGACGACGCCTTTGCGGCGTCGATCAACACCACGCCGCTCGTCGACATCATGCTGGTGCTGCTGATCATCTTCCTGATCACCGTGCCCGTCGTGACGCATAGCGTGCCGGTCGCGCTGCCCCATGAGGTGAACCAGCCGACCGTCACCAAGCCGGAGAACATCGTCGTCGCCGTCGACAAGGACGGCAACGTTTATTGGAACGACGCCAAGGTCGCCGACAACACGGTGCTGCTCAACGCGCTCAAGCAGCGCGCGACCGACAATCCGCAGCCCGAAGTACATATCCGCGCCGACAAGGATGTGCGCTACGAATTCGTCGGCCGCGTCGTCGTCGATTGCGAACGGGCCGGCATCGATAAGATCGCTTTCATCACCGAACCCGATCGCGGCAGCGCGGTCGCGGCAGCGGAGTAGGGGCATGGCGATCAGTCTCGGCCAGGGCAGCGGCGACAACGAGGTGATGGTCGACATCAACACCACGCCGCTGATCGACGTGATGCTGGTGCTGCTGATCATGCTCATCATCACCATCCCGGTACAGACCGACGCGGTAAAGCTCGACATGCCGCGCGACAATCCGTCGCCCACGCTCGTGCAGCCGACGGTGGTCGACGTGCTGATCGATTTCGACGGCACGATCACCTGGAACGGCGCCGCCGTGCCCGACCGCGAGACGCTCGAGAACGATCTCCAGACCGCGGCGCGCCAGGACCCTCAGCCCGAGATCCACATCAATCCCAACAAGCTGGTCAAATACTCCTACGTTGCGATGGTACTCGCCGAGGCGCAGCGTCTCGGCGTCGTGAAGATCGGTTTGGTCGGCAACGAACAGTTCATGGAATAGGCATGCGGTATCGGTGGCTGTCGCGTTTGGTGGTTGCTCTAATTCTCGGTGCGTCCATCGGCGTCGGTCACGCGCAGGAGAAGCAGACTGCGCGGCCGGAGATCGGCCAGCCGGTCGAGCAGGCGGCGCAGCTCCTCAAGCAGAAGAAGTACAAGGAAGCGCTGGCCAAGCTCACCGCCGCCGATCTGGCGCCCGACAAGACGGCTTACGAGCGCTATGTCATCGAGGGCACGCGCGCCGCGGTCGACCAGGCAAGCGGCGACTATCCCGGCGCGATCAAGGCGCTCGAGGCGGCGCTCGCCACAGGCATCCTCGCGCCGCCAGACGCGCTTCTCCGCATCGAGGCGCTGGTCCAGCTCAATTATCAGGTGAAAGACTATGCGCAGGTTGTCGCCGAGGCCAACCGCTATTACCAGCAAGGCGGCACCGCCGACGGGCCGCGCCTGCTGCAAGTGCAAGCCTATTACCTGAACAATGACTTCGCGAACGCAGCGCGCGCGATCCGCATGATCCTCGACGCCGATCAGAAAGCCGGCAAGAAGCCGGCCGAGAATCTTTTGCTGACCTTGCTCAACAGCGAGTACCGGCAAGCAAACGAGGCCGGACGCATCGACGCGCTGGAGCGGCTCGCCGCGCTTTATCCGAAGAAGCAGTATTGGAGCGATCTCCTGACGGCGATCGCGAAGAAGCCGGGTTTCGCCAGCCGGCTCACGCTCGACCTCGATCGGCTCAAAGCCGCGACCGGCGCAATGGGCGCGACGAGCGATTACATGGATGCGGCGCAGCTCGCTTTGCTCGCCGGTTTGCCGGGCGAGGCGAAGTCGCTACTCGACAAAGGCTATGCTGCCGGGATCCTCGGCACAGACGCGCAGGCCGACCGCGAGAAGCGGCTCGCCGATATGGCGGCACAACAGGCGGCAGATGCCGCCAAGGCCCTCGGACAGAAGGAAAGCGAGGCCGATGCCGCGAGCAACGGCGCCGCCCTCGAGAAGGTCGCCGAGGGCTATGCGAGCTTCGGCCAATACGACAAGGCGGTCGCCGTCTATAGCCGGGCATTGCAGAAAGGCGGGATGCAAAATCCCGACGATGCCAAACTGCATCTCGGCATCGCCTATCTCGCCGCGGGACAGAGGGCGAAAGCGCGCGAGACCCTGGGCGGCGTCGCCGGCAATGACGGCACGCGGGATCTGGCCCAGGTCTGGCTGATTCTCGCCAAGGCTTAGGGTATTATGATACCTTAGCGCGAAAAGGCCGATTTTACCGGGCGATCTCTTGACGTTGGTGCGCCGGATGGCATACTGCGCGGCCTTACCCGAGGATCCGGATGAAGACCTATACCGCCACCCCCGCCACGATCGAGAAGAAGTGGCTGCTAATCGACGCCGACGGGCTGGTGCTCGGCCGGCTCGCCGCGCTGATTGCCGGCCGGCTGCGCGGCAAGCACAAGCCGACCTTCACGCCGAACATGGATTGCGGCGATCACATCGTCGTCGTCAATGCCGAGAAGGTCGCGCTCACCGGCAACAAGCGTCGCGACAGCCTGTTCCACTGGTACACCGGCTATCCCGGCGGCATCAAGGAGCGCAGCAAAGGCGCGATCCTCGACGGCAAGCATCCGGAGCGGGTGATTGAGAAGGCGGTCGAGCGCATGATGCCGCGCGGGCCGCTCGGCCGGCGCATGATGGGCCATCTGCGCGTCTATGCCGGGCCGACGCACGAGCACGAGGCGCAGCAGCCGGTGAAGCTCGACATCGCGGCGATGAACCCGAAGAACACGAGAAAGAGGGCCTAATCAATGGCCGATCAACCGCAACAGAATCTCGGCAGCATGCGCGACGCGCTGCAGAACGTGCAGCTCCGTCACGCGCCGGCCGCCGCCACGCCCAGTGCGGGGTCGCAGATCGACGACAAGCCGAAGCTCGATGCGCAGGGCCGCGCCTATGCGACCGGCAAGCGCAAGAACGCGGTCGCACGCGTCTGGGTGAAGCCCGGCACCGGCAAGATCACGGTGAACGGCCGCGACAGCCCGATCTATTTTGCGCGGCCGGTGCTGCGCATGCTGATCAACCAGCCTTTCGCGGTCGTCAATCGCCTCGGTCAGTTCGACGTGAACTGCACAGTGATCGGCGGCGGGCTCTCGGGCCAGGCCGGCGCGGTACGCCACGGCATCTCCAAGGCGCTGCTCAATTACGAGCCGGGTCTTCGGCCGCAGCTCAAGGCTCAAGGCTTCCTCACCCGCGACAGCCGCGTCGTCGAGCGCAAGAAATACGGCCGCGCCAAGGCGCGACGCAGCTTCCAGTTCTCGAAGCGCTGATCACGCAGGGATCGGCGTTTGCTTCTCGAAGGGCGTCCTGCGGGACGCCCTTTTATTTTGGGTCGCGGTTGGTTACGGAGAGGAGGGGTTCATGGCTAAGGCCTCTGATCGGATACGGGTCGGCATTCTGGGCGCGTCGGGCTATACCGGCGCCGAGCTGCTACGCATCCTCGCGCATCATCCGCACGCGGCAATCCGCGCGCTCACGGCGGACCGCCAGGCCGGCAAAAAGATCGGCGCCGTGTTCCCCCATCTCGCGCGTCACGACCTGCCGGACCTCGTCGCCATTCCCGATGTCGACTGGTCCGAGCTCGACCTCGTTTTCTGCTGCCTGCCGCACGGAACGACCCAAGAGGTGATCGTCGGCCTCCCGTCGCATCTGCGCGTACTCGACCTCTCGGCCGATTTCCGCCTCGCCGATCCCGATGTCTACGCGAAATGGTACGGCCACGCGCATCGCGCCGTGGCGCTGCAGCGCGAGGCGGTCTACGGCCTTACCGAGGTCGCGCGCGCGGCAATCGCCAAGGCGCGGCTGGTCGCGGTGCCGGGCTGCTATCCGACCGGTGCGCAACTACCGCTGATCCCGCTGGTGAAGGCCGGCGTGATCGATGCCGATGATATCGTCATCGACGCCAAGTCCGGTGTCACCGGCGCCGGCCGCGCCGCGAAAGAATCGAGCCTTTTCGCCGAAGTCTCTGAGGGCATCGCCGCCTACGGCGTCGCGCATCACCGCCACATGCCGGAAATCGAGCAGGGCCTGTCGCGCGCCGCCGGCCGGCCCGTAACGATCAGCTTCACGCCGCATTTGATGCCGATGAATCGCGGCATCCTTTCGAGCATCTATGTCCGCATGACCGGGGGCGCCACCATCGACGATCTGCGCCGCGTGCTCGAAGAGGCCTATGCAGGCGAGGCTTTCGTCCGCGTTCTGCCGCACGGCCAATACCCGGCGACACATCACGTGCGCGGCTCCAATCTCTGTCTCATCGGTCTCGGTGCCGACCGGCTCTCGGGCCGCGCGATCCTGGTCTCGGCGATCGACAACCTCGTCAAAGGCGCGTCGGGCCAGGCGGTGCAGGATATGAACGTGATGCTTGGCCTGCCCGAGACCTCGGGCCTGCTGCAGGAGCCGCTCTTTCCGTGACGGCTACTTCACGAACTCGGTCGTGAAGAGATCGTCGTAGGATTTGAGCTGCTCCTCGGGTTTCAAGAACCCGGCGCGGATATTGATCAGCTCGGAATCGGCGATGTCCCGCGTCGCCGGCAAAGGCGGCCGCGGCGTAATCTCTTTGACGGCGGCATAAGAGGCGGCGAGCACCTGGTCGTCGATCGCCGAGAAATGCTTCTTCAGCAGCGCGATCGATTCCGCTGGATGGTCGTAGAGGAAATTGACGGCCTCGACCATCGAGTGGCCGAGCTTCACGCAGACCGCACGACGCAAGCTGCAATAAGGCGGCCGTGTCACCAACAGGCCGGCAGCGGCCGGCGAGAGATCGGGAATGATCGGCTTGGTGCCGTCGGCGATGACGACGCCGCTGCCGTCATGCACCGCCTGCTGCGCGTAAGGCGCGCCGAAGACGAAACCATCCAGCTCGCGGCGTGCGAAAGCCGCCTCGAACTGCGCGGCTTGCATCGGTGTCGTCACGATATCCGTCGGCGCGACGCCGCCCTCGCGCGCGACGACTTTCAGGAAGGCGTCGGCGATCGAGCCCACGCCTCCGATCGCGATCGTCCGACCTTTCAACAGCTTCGCGCGTACCGGCAACGGCGCGGCGGGATCGAAACCGCCGGCCTCGGCGAGATCCTTGCGCAGCATCACGATCTGGCCGCTCTCATTGGCCAGCTCGACAATGGCGACAAGCTTTTGCCCATGCGCCGCGGCGCGGGTGATCGCGGCGCCGGTCGAGAAGGAGAAATCAGCCGAACCGGCGATCACCGCATTCATCCCGCCGACGCTCGGGATGGTGACAATCGTCACGTCGAGCCCGGCTTTTTGCCATAGGCCATCGTCCTCGGCGATGTAGAGCGGCAAGAGCTGGACTAGCTCCGCGGGGATGGCGAGGACGATGTGATCGGTGTCGGCACGCGCTGGCGCGAACGTTGCCAGCGTCATCAAGATCAGCCCGATAACCGCTTTCATCTTCATCCCTTTCGCCGTGGGATTGGCTGCCCACGTCCGGTTGGCCGAGGTCTTGCCAGCATCGGCCCGCGGGCGCAACATGGCGGCAACCACGCACCGAATTGCAAGGGAGAACCGCATGAAGCCAAGTGTTACCATCATGAGCGTCGCGGAGGTCGAACTCGTCCAGGCAGGCATCGGCCGCGAAGGCAGCATGGCCGTGAAGCAATTCCCGCTCGATACCGGCGTGCCCGGCATTCAGCTCGAATTCTCGTGGAACTCGTACGACACCGGTTACGGCACGCCGCGGCATCGCCATACCTTCGATCAGTATCGCTTCGCCCTGACCGGGCGGCGCATGATCGAGGACGGATTCCTCGAGCCCGGCGAATGCGGTTTCTATCCCGAAGGCGTCTATTACGGGCCGCAGATGCAGGAAGAGCCGACCATTGGTCTCGGCCTGCAATTCCAGGGTCTGAGCGGCCTGCCTTATCTGACGCATGTCGATCTGCGCAACGCGGTGAAGGCGCTGAAGGCCGAGGGTTATACCTTCAAGGACGGCATCGCGACGAAAGTCACGCCCGACGGGCACAAGATCAACCGCGACTCCCATGCCGCCTGCGTCGAATATCTCACGGGGCAGAAGATCGATTTCCCGCAGGGCCGCTTCGAGAAGCCGGTCGTGATGAAGCCGCAAGGCCATCCCTGGATCGGCGACCGCAAGATCGCGGGCGTCGAGCACAAGCGTCTCGGCACGTTTGGCGGCTCGGGCATCCGGCTGACCCGTCTCGCGCCTGGCGCCAAGATCCCCGCACGGGTCGAGGATGACGCCGAGATCCGTTATCTGATCGACGGCTCGATCACCTATGGCGGCAAGACCTGGCAGGGTGGCAAGACCAAGGACCAGGGCACTTACATGTTCGTCCAGGCCGGCGCCGAGGCCGGCGAGATCACCTCGCCGAATGGCGGCACGTTCTTCGTCATCGAGTTGCCGATGCTCGCCGATATCGCTACCGGCAAGGCACCGGGCTTCCGCGTCGGCGTGAAGCAGCCGGAGACCGCGCACGCCTGATCGAACGGTCGATCGCTGAGGGGAGAGGCGCGGCTCGTCGAGCCGCGCTTCTTTTTTACGGCGACACTTCTTCGAGCACCCGCCCTTTGGTCTCGGTGCCGAAGGCCAGCACCATGAAGCACGGGATCAGCGGTGCAAGGCCGAGCATGGTGAAGACGCCGGGCAGGCCGTAGCTCGTCAGCATCACCGCGACAAGGGTTGGGCTCAGCGTCGTGAAGACGTTGCGCACCGTCGAGCCCATGCCGCAGCCAAGCGCCCGCATCCGCGTCGGATAGAGCTCGGAGGTGAAAACGTAGATCGATACCGACACCGAGGCGAGGAAGAAATTCGCGATCGTCGCGCAGACCAGCAGCGCGATCGGACTGGTGCCGCCTTGGAGGGCGAGGGCGAGCAGCGATAGGCTGCCGATCAGCAGCGAGAAGCCGATCCAGCGGCGGCGGCCGACATGATCGATCGCGAGCGCGACGGCGATCGCGCTGCAGATCGAGATGCAATGCGTCCCGAGGGTGAATTCGAGCGCTTGCTGTATGGAGAGATGCAGCTCCTGGCGATAGATCGTCGGCAGCCAGGTGTTGAGCGCCTGCGTAACAAAGAAGCTCAGTCCCCAAATCGACCATACGACGAAGGTGCGCATGCGATAGAACGGCGTGAACAATTCGCGCAGGTCGGTATGCGCCGCTACCGGCGGCGGCGCGACCGAGAAATCGGGCGCCGGCAACGTGCCGCCGAGCTTCGTCTTCGCTTCGCGCTCCATCTGCGTGACAATGGCATCGGCTTCCTTGCTACGGCCTTTGCTGGCGAGCCAGCGTGGCGATTCCGGCAGCAGGCGGCGCATGATCGCCGCGACGAAGGCGGGCAGGGCGCCGATCAGGAACATCACCTGCCAACCGTATTTCGAGACCAGCAGCACGGCGAGCAGGGTGCAGATCAGATAGCCGAAAGCGAAAGCCGCCTCGTACATCAGGAAGAAGCGGCCACGCGTCTTCGACTGCGCGATCTCGTTGATATAGGTCGCGGCGACCGGGATTTCGCCGCCGATGCCGATGCCCTGGATGACGCGCGAAATGGTGAGCGTCGCGAAGCTCCAGCTCGCCGCGCAAACGAGAGCGAAGAGGCCGACCACCCAGACGCTGTAGCTGGCAGCGCGCAACCGGCCGAAACGCTCGGCAATATAGGGGAACAGGATCGCGCCCAAGAGCTGGCCGAAGAACGTCCCCGACAGCAGAAAGCCGATCTCGGCCCGCGACAGGCCCCAGGTGCCGGCGAGGACCGGCATCACCAGTCCCATGACCAGCGAGTCATAGCCGTCGAAGAAAGTCGCGGTGCCGACGACAATCCGTGCTTTTACTTGCGTGCGCGTCAGCGGCAGCCGCTCCATGCGCGCGGCGATATCGCGCTGCGCGATGGCGGTTGCCGATGCGGCGGCTCCAGCGCCGGCGAGACCCGACGACAGCGGGATATCGACCATCACATTCCTCCCTGCGGCGCGGCCTTGTGGGCCGCGTCCGTTGCTGCTCCCGACTACTGATCCAGGGGCTCGACCTTCAGGATCCCGGCATCGTGATTGCTGCCGGCCCAGAACACCGGACGAGGTCCGTGATCGTCGATGAAGACGCGGCGGATGTTCGTCGCATGGTCGGGCAGCGGATATTCGACGAAGTCGCCGGTCTCGGGCGTCAGGCGTACGGCCCGGTCGGTGAACATCGAGGCAGTCCAGACATCGCCGTTCTTGTCGGCGGCAACGTCATAGGGATTGGTCCAGGGCGTCGGTATCTCGTATTCGTGGAACTGCGCCGTCTTCGGTTCGAATTCGGCAATCCGGTTGGCGCCGTATTCCGCGAACCAGAGATGATCCTGCGCATCGAACCGGCCGCGCCGAGGCCGCGAGCCCGGTGTCGGCGTGTGATAGACAGTCGGTAGCAGCGTCTTGGCGTCGATGCGACTGACCTTGTCCGAGCCGAAATCGAGCATATAGAGGTTGTTCTCGCGATCGACCGGAATGCCATAGGCGTTGAGCGGCTGGTGGGTCTGCGGATCGAGCGCCGGGCCGATCTCCTGCAGCTTCATCGTCACGAGATTGAGGCGATAGAAATTGTTCGGCGTGTCGGTCCGCGTCCAGACCTCGTGATCGGCGCCCGAGGCGGCGGGCGAGGTGAAGCCGACCTGACTGACTTCGTCCTGCTGGGTCTTCGGAATCTGCCAAACCCTGACGAATTTCTCCGCTTTGCGGTCGAACTCGGCGAAGGCCGCCTGGAATTGCAGCGACAACCAGAGATGGCCGTCCGCTCCCATTTCAAGGTTGAGCGTGCCGGGCGGATCGTCCTTCTTGTAACGCGGCAGGGTGAACTCTTTGACCTTGCCGGTCTTGGGATCGAGCCGGCCGAGCGCGTTGTCGGCGAATTCCGAGAACCAGACGATGCCGTCGCTGTCGACGACCACGTCGTGTGGCTCGATGGTCAGCCGCGGCAGCGCATATTCGGTGATGATGACATGCGTCGCCTTGCCGGTCGCGCGCGGCAGCGTCTTCAGCGGGTAGTCCCAGGTCGATTTCGTGCTGAGATCGATGCTGGCGAGATATTGCGAGGCCGATTGGCGCAGGGCCAGCGGCAGCTCACCGTGCGGCGGCTTCACCATCGCCTGCGGCCGCGACGGCGTGCTGCATGGGCAGTATTTCGCCATGCGGTCGAAGAGCGGCATCCATTCGTCGGGCGTGTGTTTCGATTGCACGATGCGTTGCAGCGTATGGCAGCCGTTGCAGTTGAGAAGGAATTTCTTCTGCTGCTCGGTGCCGGGGACGCTCATCATCCATTCGGCGTCGTTGAGCTGTGCCGCGAGATTGCTCGTCTTGCGCAGGGCGAGATCGTCGGTGGCGGTCTTGCCCGCGGCGATATCGGTGACTCCGGCGCCGTCGAGTTCGTAGCCCTCGGCGCGGATGGAGACGAGATAGTGGCCCGGCGAGAGCCGCGACGCGGGGAAGGCATAGTTGCCTTCGTGATCGCTGACGACGCTGACGGTGATGGTAGAGTCCGCCCGCTTGGCGCTGACGACGACGCCCTCCATCGCGCCTTCAGCGGCCGAGCTGACCTTGCCGGTCAGCGCGACGCCGTTCGTCGCGGCGTGTACCGGCGCGGCGGCGGAAAAGCTCAGCAATCCAAGAATCGCGACCGCAAGCCCGAGAGTGCGCTGCATAGGCATCTCCTTACCCTGAAGTCCCGGCTTCTGATGAGCCGCGTTATGAGGCCAGTGTCGCGCGAAGCGGCGCCGGCGTCAATTTTCCCGGGTGCGACGCTTAGCCCGCCTTGGCCAGCACATAAGAGCCGGGCGCGTCTTCGAGCGGCTTGAGCTTGCCGTCGCCGGGCCGGCGCGCCGGAACCTCGCCGTCGGCGTATTTTGCGACCCATTTCTCCCAGACCGGCCACCACGAGCCCTCGGCGTATTTCGCGCCGGAGAGCCAGTCGTCCGGACTCTTGGGCAGCTTCGTATTCTCCCAATGGCCGTATTTCGATTTGCCCGGCGGATTGATGACGCCGGCGATATGGCCCGAGGCCGAGAGCACGAATTTCATCGGCCCGCTGTAGATCTGCGTCGCGGCATAGGTCGATTTCCACGGCGCGATGTGGTCTTCCTTGGTCGAGAGCAGGAAGCTCGGCGTCTTGATCTTGCGGAGATCGATCGGCACGCCGGCAAGACTCAGCGCGCCCGGCACGATCAGCTTGTTCTCCTGATACATGTTGCGCAGGTAGTAGGCGTGCATCGCCGCCGGCATGCGCGTTGAATCGCTGTTCCAATAAAGGAGGTCGAAGGGGAAGGGCTCTTTGCCCAAGAGGTAATTGTTGACGACGAAGGACCAGATCAGATCGTTCGCGCGCAACATGTTGAAGGTGGTCGCCATGTCGGAGCCTTCGAGATAGCCGTGCTCCTTCATGCGCTCCTCGAGCGAGCCGAGTTGCTCCTCGTCGATGAACACCGAGAGTTCGCCGGCCTCGGCGAAGTCGGTCATGGTGACGAAATAAGTCGCGCTCTTGAAGCGGTCGTCGCCCTTCACCGTCATATAGGCGAGGGTCGCGGCGAGCAGCGTGCCGCCGAGGCAATAACCGATGACATTGGCTTCGCGCTCGCCGGTCGCCTGCTCGATCGCGTCGAGCGCGGCGAGCGGCCCTTCGCGCATGTAATCCGCGAACTCCTTCGCGGCGAGCTTCTCGTCGGGGTTGACCCAGGAGATAACGAAGACCGTATGCCCTTGGCCGACGGCCCACTTGACGAAGGAGTTATCGGGCCGGAGATCGAGGATGTAGTACTTGTTGATCCAGGGAGGGATGATCAGCAGCGGCCGGCGCTGCACCTTGTCGGTCGTCGGTACGTACTGGATGAGCTGTATCAAGGCGTTCTGGAAGACGACCTTGCCCGGCGTCACCGCGATGTTGCCCCCGACCTTGAAGGCGTCGAGATCGGTCATGCGGATCATCAGCCGACCCTTGCCGCGCTCCAGATCCTCGAGCACATGCTTCAGGCCGTTGACCAAATTCTCGCCGCTGGAATCGATGGTCGCGCGCAACACCTCGGGATTGGTGAGTACGAAATTCGATGGCGCCATCGCGTCGACGAATTGCCGCGTATAGAAATCGATCTTGCGCGAGGTCTTGTCGTCGAGCCCTTCGACCTGCCTGACCGTCGCTTGCAGCCAACGCGCGGTGAGGAGATAGCTCTGCTTGATGTAATCGAAGAGCGTGCTCTCCTGCCACGCCGCATCCTTGAAGCGCCGGTCGCCGGGCGCGGGCTCGACCACGGGCTCGGCCGCGCCGCCCAGGAAACGCTGCGTCGTCGTCGACCAGAGCTTCAGATAGTCCTGCCAGAGCGAGAGCTGCGCCTGGACGAGGCGGCCGGGATCGCTCATCAGACGCTGCGTCATTTCGAGGAAAGCGGCGCCGATATTGAGGGGGTCGGCCATGCCCAACCCGGTTTGCGGCTGGCCGGCGACGAAATCGCGCACCAACCGCTCGCTCAGCTTGGCGATTTCCGCCATATGCTGGGCCCATTGCGTCGGGTCGGGGAATTTCGGCGCGCCGGAGCCGCTATCGTTCATCTTTTCGTCCTTGCACGCCGATACCGCCTGGGCCAGCATCCGCACGCGGTCGCGCTGGCTTGGAAAGGTTCTAACACCATTCCCGGTCCGCGCAGTCTATATGGAGTAGTTGGTAGTGCGGAACAAGCTCGGTCTCGTGGTCCTTGGCGCGGCGCTTATCGGCCTCGCGGGTTGTTCCTATGTGCCCGACGCGGTCAATCCGATCTCGTGGTATCGCGACGCGACCGGCGCCTCGAAGAACGACGATCTCGGCAAGGGACAGAATGAGCAGAACCTCGCCGAGGGCGGCAACGAGCCGTATCCCAATCTCGGCACCGTTCCGAACCCGCCCGACACCCAACTGAGCACTGTCGACCGCAACAAGCTCGTCAGCAGCCTCGTCGCCGACCGCAACAACGCCCAATACACCGCCGACAATCTGCGCGCGGGCGAGGTCGCGAGCACGGTGCCGCCGCCGGCACCGCCCGCCGCGGCAACGCCGACAACGAAAGCGAACAACCTGACAGTCGGCCAGGCGTCCTCCGCGCCGCCGCCGGCGGCAAGCGCGACGCCTGCGCCGCCGCCGGCTTCTGCGCCGTCCTCGTCCGCCGCCTTGGCGCCGCCCGCGGCGCCGGCCAGCGCGCCGTCACGCGTCGCTTCGGCGAGCCCATCGCCGATACCGAGTGCCTCGAGCCGCGGCGCCTCCACGCCGGCGACGGGGACGGGGACTGCCGCGAACGGGCCGAGCGGGCTGCATAAGCCGCCGCCGCGCGGCAGCGCGCCGCCGCCGCCCGAATCGTCGCTGCAAAGCCCGACCATTCCAAACGTGCCGCAGGGCGAGGCCGCGAGCCCGCCACCGCCGCCGCCCCATATCACGCCGCCCAATCAAACCGCGGCGGCAACGCCGTCCTCGGGCGCGGCCGCCGTACCATCCGCGCCGCCGCAAAACACCGCGGCGCCGGCAAAGCCGGTGGTTGCGCTGAAGCCGCCGCCGTCCACACCGATGCAGCAGGCAACGGCGCCGGCCACGGCTCCCGCGCTGCATCGCCCGGCGATCTCCTATCGCGTCGCCGAGGTCAGCTTCACCAAGGGTTCGGCGCTGATCTCGGACGGGACCCACAACGCCATCGCGGAGATCGTCAAATTGCATACTGATGAAGGCGGCACGATCCGCATCGTCGGCCATGGCGAGGCCGCGGGAAAGGATGCGGCAATCGCGGGATTCACCCTCGCTCTCGACCGGGCGGAGGCCGTCGCGGTCGCGCTGACCGATGCCGGCGTGCCGGCCAAGGACATCGCGGTCGAGGCGGCGCCAGTAGCGGCGCGCGGCGGTGCCGATGCCCCGCGCGCCGAAGTCTATCTGGAGCACTAACCGCCGATGAAGCCGCCGCTCAAAGTCGCGATTGCCGGGCTGGGCACGGTCGGAGCGGGCACGGTCTCGCTGCTGCGGCGGAACGCGGCGCTGATCGAGCATCACACCGGACGCAAGATCGAGCTCGTCGCCTTCTCGGCGCGCGACCGGTCGCGCACCCGCGCCGTGGACATCACCGGCGTGGCTTGGCACGACGATCCGGTGGCGATGGCGGCGGCGCCTGGCATCGATGTGGTCATCGAGTTGATCGGCGGTAGCGACGGGGTCGCGCGCAAGACCGTGACCACGGCACTCGAGCACGGGCGGCATGTCGTCACCGCCAACAAGGCCTTGCTCGCACATCATGGCAATGAGATCGCGCATCTTGCTGAATCTAAAAAAGTTTCTTTCGGATTCGAGGCGGCGGTCGCGGGCGGCATCCCGATCCTCAAGGCGCTCCGCGAGGGTCTCGCTGGCAATCATGTGCTGCGGGTCTGCGGCATCCTCAACGGTACCTGCAACTACGTCCTGTCGCAGATGCGCGCGACCGGCCGCGATTTCGACGTCGTGCTGAAGGAGGCGCAGAGCCTCGGCTATGCCGAGGCCGATCCGAGCTTCGACATCGACGGCATCGATGCTGCACACAAGCTCGCCTTGCTTGCCGCCGTTGCTTTCGGCAGCCAGGTCGAGTTCGCTGGCGTGCATGTCGAGGGCATTCGCCACATCACCGCGCTCGACATCGCCTTCGCGCAGGATCTCGGCTATCGCATCAAGCTTTTGGGCCTGGCGCGCTTGACCGAGCACGGACTCGAGCAACGCGTCCATCCCTGCATGGTGCCGCTGGCGGCGCCGCTCGCCCATGTCGAAGACGTGTTCAATGCCGTCATGATCGAGGGCGACTTCGTCGGGCGGCTGACGCTCGAAGGCCGCGGCGCCGGCGCCGAACCAACCGCCTCGGCGGTCGTGGCCGATCTGCTCGATATCGCCGCGGGGCGCGGGGCGCCGGGCTTCGGCGTACCTGCGTCGTTGTTGCGGCGGCGCGCGAGCGCGCCGATGGCGGAACGTTCGGGTGCTTATTACGTCCGATTGATGGTCCTCGACCGGCCCGGCGTGATCGCCGACATCACCGCGGCGTTTCGCGACGAATCGGTCTCGATGGAACAGTTCCTGCAGCGCGGCCGCGCGCCGGGCGAGGCGGTGCCGGTGGTGCTCACGACCCATGACACGGTCGAGGCCGAGATGGTGCGCGCGCTCGGCCGTATCGGCGCGCTCGACACCGTGCTCGAGCCGCCTTGTATGATCCGCGTCGAGAATCTCTGAGCCGGGTCCGAAGCGGAGATGCGTTAACCCTCGAAATGTGTAAAGCTGGCGTCCTGCTCGGCGGGTAAGTGTAAGTAAATTGGAGGATTGCGATGAAACCGCACGTTCTGGCCATCCTGCTCCTGACTCCCCTCGGCGCCTGTGCAATGGGACCGGGAGGCACCTACGCGACCCCGACCGGGCCCGCCGCAACGGTCGTCGCCGCAGCCGAGACGCCGCTTTTCATTGCCTCCAAGATCACCACCTGCCTCGGGCGCACGCCGCTACTACTGCCGGGCGCCGCAGCTTCGACCGTCGTGCCGTTCTCGAAATCGAAGGAAGGGAGCGGCGGCGACTATCTCGCTACGAACGCCCAGGCCGATTGCGGGCCGCCTTACTGGGTGACGGCGGCGCAAGTCAGCTCCGAGCCCTGACCGATCGCTGCGACGCTCAGGATGCGCCGCTGCGATAGCGATAGCCAACGCCGTAAAGTGTCTCAATCAGGGCGAAGTCCGGATCGGCGGCTTTGAATTTCGCCCGCAGCCGCTTCACATGGCTGTCGATCGTGCGGTCATCGACATGGATGTTCTCGCCATAAGCCGCGTCCATGAGCTGGCGCCGACTCTTGATATGCCCCGGCCGTAGCGCGAGCGACTTCAGCAGCAGGAACTCGGTCACCGTCAACTTCAGCTTCTGGTCCTTCCAGCTGCATTCGTGACGCGACGGATCGAGCCTGAGATCGCCGCGCTCGATGAGCGGCTCGCTCTCGCCGCCGTGCCCATCGGTCAGCTCGCGGCGCCGGATCAGCGAGCGGATGCGCTCGATCAGCAGGCGCATCGATACCGGCTTGGTGATGTAGTCGTCGGCGCCCATGCGCAAGCCCAAGAGCTCATCGAGCTCCTCGTCCTTCGAAGTCAGGAAGATCACCGGCAGATTGCTGTCCTTGCGCAGGCGCGTCAGCAGCTCGAAGCCGTCGATGCCTGGCATCTTGATGTCGAGCACCGCGACATCGGCCGGAACCTCCTTGAGCGCGTCCAGCGCCGTGGTGCTGTTGTCGTAGCGGCGCACGGCGAAGCCTTCGCTCTCGAGCCCATCGCCGATGGTGTTCAACAGATTTCGGTCGTCGTCGACTAGAACGATGGTATGCACGGGTGCTCCCCCGGAAAGCTTCTCTCTCTGACATATCAATATGGTGAATTAAGGGAGCGGATGACAAGCGGCCCAGGTAAAGCAGCGCTGTGTCGGTGCTCCGACACTGCACCGAATTGCTATTTTCGCGGCGCGAAGATGATCGCTTTGACCGCGAACGGCTTTAATCGCCCCGTCGCGGCCACACCCAACCGGGACTATGGCAAAGCCGCCGCATGCCAGCGCATTTCGCCGTGAATCATACGGATATTGCCCAATTCCCCGCGTTGAATCGCATCCCGCCGGGGCCAATGTCCGCTGAGTAGGCCGGAACGGCGATCAAGCTTCACACGTCAGATGCCTGGCTATGTCGACTCTCGGGCAGACTAAGTAACGGAATTCGTTATCTAATCTGTCGCCTTCATACCGGGCGTGGCGAAGCAAGTTTTTGGCAGCAAAGCGGGCGACAACCATGGCGAAGAAGAAGCGATCGAATACCGGAAACCTCACCGTCGCAAATGTCTGGGCGGGGAATCTTCTGCTCAATTCGCTCCGCCCGCAAGATCGGGCGCTGCTCGAACCTTATTGCGAGGTGACGGCCATTCAACGCGGACAGGTTCTCTACGAGCCCAATGAAAACATCGTGACGACATTCTTTCCCATCGCCGGATCGATGATTTCGCTGGTGCTGGTGATGGAAGACGATCGCGCAATCGAGGTCGCGACCATTGGTCACGAAGGCGCGGTCGGCGGCATCGTCAGCGCCGGCCACAAACCGGCTTTCGCGCGCATGGTGGTGGAGATCACCGGCACCGCGCTGTGCCTGGATACCGATCGCCTCGAGGATGCCAAACGGCGTTCGGCATCGCTGCGCGATCTCTTCAGCCGTTACGTTGATGTGTTGCTGGCACAAACGCTGCAATCGGTCGCCTGCAACGCACTGCACACGATCGAAGAGCGCTGCAGCCGTTGGCTGTTGGCGATGCAAGATCGGGTCGCGACGCGCGACCTTCCGCTGACGCAGGAATTCCTCGCCGAACTGCTCGGCGTGCAGCGCACCACGATTTCGGCAGCGGCGCAGGCTCTCCAGCGCAAAGGACTGATCCGTTATCGCCGTGGCCAGATCACCATTGCCGACCGCGCCGGGCTCGAAGACGCCGCTTGCGAATGCTACGCGGCGGTCGAGCGGCATTTCCGCGCGGTGCTGCCGGACGTGAAGGACCGCGGCGGCCGGCAAACGCACCGCCATTGAGCGAGCCCCGTACAACATAAGCATAGGAAACGACAAGCCCAGATGGCCGCGCGACAGGATGACATTCTCTTCCTGCGCGGCCTAGCGGCTCGGTTGCGGTCCCTGGCCATGGCGGAGCCACAGATCGCGGACCAACTGCAACAAATCGCCGACGAGACCGAAGACCGCGCCGACGATCTCGACATCGGGCCGACAGCGCAACGCCCGTGATTGCGAGTCGCGGGATTGACGCACAACTCGGCTCTCCGCATCGTCACATCTCTGTCATCGCGCCGCGGCGCGGCGGGACCGGGTTCAAATCGCCGCCGCCGCGCGATACACTCCGGGCCCGACGTGTTCGTCGTGACGGCGGCGCTCCCACGCCTTTTCCGGCGCGTGTAGCCCGTTTCGAGTTTTTCCGGCAGTCCGCCGGGCAGGGAGGAAGTGAATGACCGACAACGCCACCATGGATCGGAACCTCGCGCTCGAGGCGGTCCGTGTGACCGAGGCGGCCGCGCTCGCAGCGTCGCGGCTGATGGGCCGCGGCGACGAGCAAGCCGCCGATCAGGCGGCCGTCGATGCCATGCGCAAAGCGCTCAACGGCCTCACCATCGATGGCACGGTCGTGATCGGCGAGGGCGAGCGTGACGAGGCGCCGATGCTTTACATCGGCGAGAAGGTCGGGACAGGGCAGGGGCCAAAAATCGACATCGCCCTCGATCCGCTCGAAGGCACCACGATCACGGCGAAAGGCGGCCAGAACGCGCTCGCGGTCATCGCCATGGCCGAGGCTGGCGGCTTTCTCAACGCGCCCGACGTCTACATGGAGAAGATCGCGATTGGCAGCGGCTATAGCGAGGTCGTCGATCTCGACGAGAGCCCTGCCAGCAATCTCAAAAGCCTTGCCCGGGTAAAAAAGACCGAGGTGTCCGATCTCGTCGTCTGCATCCTCGATCGACCGCGCCATGCCGAGCTGATCGTCAAGGTGCGCGAGGCGGGCGCGCGCATCATGCTGATCTCCGACGGCGATGTCAGTGGCGTGATTGCGACCTCCCGTCCCGACAGCGGCGTCGATATCTATATGGGCTCAGGCGGCGCGCCCGAAGGCGTCCTCGCCGCCGCCGCGCTGCGCTGCATCGGCGGACATATGCAGGGCCGGCTGTTGTTCCGCAACGACGACGAGCGCGCGCGCGCCGCCAAATGGGGCGTCAAGGATCTCAACCGGAAATACGGGCTGCTCGATCTCGCCAAAGGCGATGTGATGTTCGCCGCGACTGGCGTCACTTCGGGCAGCATGCTCGACGGCGTGCGGCGTTTTGCTGGCGGCGCGACAACGCAATCGATCATCATGCGCTCGAAGACCGGCACGGTCCGCGTCATCGACGCGACGCATAATTTCAACCGCAAGCCGCAGAGCTTCTGATCGAAGGACCTTATGGACTGCATTTTGGGCGTCGAACAATCGCTGTCCGGGCGCGCCTGGCGCGCCCGGGGCGGCGATGCCCGCGTCGGTCTCGCTCTGGCGCAGCGTTTCGGTTTCCCCGAGATCGTCGGCCGGCTCTTGGCCTGCCGCGGCGTCGGCGAGGAAGACTGCGAGCGCTTCCTCGCCCCGACCTTGCGCGACGGCCTGCCCGATCCCTCGCATCTGAAAGACATGGACCGCGCGGTCGAGCGTCTCGCGCGCGCGGTCCGCGACGGCGAGCCGATCGCGATCTTCGGCGATTACGACGTCGACGGCGCGACGTCGGCGGCGCTGCTCAAGCGGTTTTTCGCGGCCGTCGGCGCCGCGGCGATGATCTACGTGCCCGACCGCCAGCGTGAAGGCTACGGGCCGAATGCGACAGCGCTTGCCAAGCTGCAAACCGAGGGTGCGCGCGTCGTCGTCACCGTCGATTGCGGCATCACCGCACATCGCGCGCTCGCCGCGGCGGCGGAAAAGGGTCTCGACGTCATCGTCGTCGATCATCATCTGGGCGAGCCGTCATTGCCGCCGGCTTATGCGGTGATTGATCCCAACCGGCTCGACGAAGAGAGCACGCATGGCGTGCTCGCCGCGGTCGGCGTTACGTTTCTGCTCGTGACCGGCATCAACCGCGCGCTGCGCCTATCCGGCTGGTACGCGAGCCGGCCCGCGCCCGATCTCTTGCACTGGCTCGATCTGGTCGCCCTCGGCACGGTGTGCGACATCGTCCCACTGACCGGCGTCAACCGCGCGCTGGTGGCGCAGGGGCTCAAGGTCATGCGCCGGCGCGGCAATACCGGCCTCGCCGCGCTCAGCGACGTCGCCGGGATCGGCGAGAAGCTCGACGCCTACCACGCCGGCTTCATCCTCGGTCCCCGCGTCAATGCCGGCGGCCGCGTCGGCGAAGCCGATCTCGGCGCGCGGCTGCTCTCGACCGACGACCCGGCCGAAGCCCGCGCTTTGGCCGCGCATCTCGATTTGCTCAATACCGAGCGTCGCGCCATCGAAGCGCGAGTGCTCGAGGCGGCGATCGCGCAAATCGAGCAAAGCGGCACGGGGCCGATCATTTTCGCGGCGGGACAAGGCTGGCATCCCGGCGTCATCGGTATCGTCGCCAGCCGCTTGAAGGACCGCTTCAACCGTCCGGCCTGCGTCGTCGCGCTCGACCAGGGCATCGGCCGCGGCTCGGCGCGCTCGGTCGCCGGCTTTCCGATCGGACCCGCGATCATCGCCGCGCAGCAGGCGGGACTGCTCATCAATGGCGGCGGCCATGCGATGGCGGCTGGATTCACGGTTGCGGAAGAAAAGCTCGATGCCCTGCGCGCGGCGCTGAGCACGCGCGCAACCGAGGCGCTCGGAAGCGGCGAGCCGGTCGCCGAACTCCATATCGACGGCGCGCTTGCTTGCGCCGCTGCGACCGTCACGCTGTGCGAGACCATCGACCGGCTCGGCCCGTTCGGCACCGGCAATGCCGAGCCGCGCTTCGTCATCCCCAATTTGCGGGTGCTGAAAGCCGATATCGTCGGCCAAGAACATGTGCGCTGCATCTTCGGCGATGGCGGCGGGCAGACGCGGCTCAAAGGCGTCGCTTTCCGCGTGCTCGGCTCGCCGCGCGCGCAAGAGATGGGCAAGGCGCTGCTATCATCGCAAGGCGCCGGGTTTCATCTCGCCGGTCATCTTCGCGCCGATAGCTGGCAGGGCCGCAACGACGTGCAACTCTTGATCGACGATGCCGCGGTGGCGCGCTAGGCGCTCATCCGTTCGGCAGCCAGCGCTCCTTCCACGCCTGGAACATCAACACGTCCCAGAGCAAATACTGCCAATTGCGCTTGCCCGAGAGATGCTCGTGCCATTTCTCGCGGATCGGCGCTGGCGCGAGGATGCCTTCGCGCTTCAGGCGCGCCTCGTCGAGCAAGGACTCGGCCCAATCCTTTAAAGGCCCGCGCAACCAGGAATCGATCGGCACGGCGAAACCCATCTTCGGCCGATCGATCAGCGTGGCCGGCACGTAGCGATCAAGCACGCGGCGCAAGAGGTATTTGCCGCGTCCCGGCCGCGCCTTCCACTCCGGCTTGAGCTGCCAGGAGAAAGCAACAACGCGGTGATCGATCAGCGGCACCCGCCCTTCGAGCGAGACCGCCATTGAGGCGCGATCGAGCTTCGTTAGGATGTCATCGGGCAGATAGGTGAGGCTGTCGCGATATTGCATGCGCTCGCCCGGATCGGCGACCAGCGTGTCAATGCGCGGATCGTCGGCGAGACTGCGCGGCGCCGCGGCGCCGGGCACCAACGCCTCGGCTGCGGACCAGTGCGAGACGACGCGGCGATAGAAATCGTCGCTGCCGCCTTCGAGCGCGCCGGCGAGCTTCGCCATCTTGTCGTCGAGCAGCGGCGGCCGCCGCCGTTCGGGAATGACCTGCGCCAGCGCATCCCAGGCGCCGCGCGGCACTGCGCGGATCGCCCGCGCTGCCAGCGCGCCCGTGCCTTCAGGCATCTTCTCGAGCGCCGCAAACAGCCGCCGCACCTGGAAATATTTGGCGTAGCCGCCGAAGACTTCGTCACCGCCGTCGCCAGAAAGCGCGACGGTGACGTGCTGGCGCGTCATTTCCGAAACGAGGAAAGTCGGGATCTGTGAGGCGTCGGCGAAAGGCTCGTCATATATCTCGGGCAGAAGCGGAATGACGCCGAGCGCGCGATCGGGCGCCACATAGAGCTCGGTATGCTCTGTGCCGAGATGCTTGGCGACAGCCCTCGCATGCTCGGCCTCGTTATAAGCAGCTTCATGGAAGCCGATCGAGAAGCTGCGCACGCGCTGGGTGCTCTTCGCCTGCATCAACGCAACGACGGTCGACGAATCAATCCCGCCCGACAAGAACGCGCCGAGAGGCACGTCGGCGATCATGCGCTGCCGCACCGCGTCGCCGAGCAGCGCGTCGAGTGCCTCGACCGCTTCGTCCTCGCTGCCGACATAGCGCGCCGCCTGGCCGTCGCGCGCGATCTCGTCCAGCGTCCAGAAGCGGCGCAGCTCCGGCGCCGCACCGGCGCGCTGCACCAGGATCGTTCCCGGCGGCAGCTTGTTCATGCCTTCGTAGATCGTCTTGGGTTCGGGCACATATTGGAAGCGGAGGAAGGCGGCGAGCGCATCGCGATCAAGCGCCGGATTCCAGCCGGGATGCGCGCGCAGGCTCTTGAGTTCGGAACCGAACAGCAAAAGCTCGCCAAACTTCGCCCAATAAAGCGGCTTGATGCCGAGACGGTCGCGGACGAGATAGAGCACGCGCTCGCGGCGGTCCCACAGCGCCATCGCGAACATGCCGGTGAGGCGCTTGACCGTCGCCTCGACGCCCCATTGCGCCGCTGCCTCGACGATCACCTCGGTATCGCAATGACCGCGAAAACGCCGGCCGAGGGCTTCGAGCTCCGGCCGCAGCTCCGCAAAATTGTAAGCCTCGCCGTTGAACGAGATCACGAAACGGCCGCAGGACGAGACCATCGGCTGCGCACCCGCCGGCGAGAGGTCGATGATCGATAGGCGGCGATGGCCAAGTGCGAGCCCGGCTTGCACGTCGCACCATTGATCGCCGCTATCGGGACCGCGATGACGCATGACATCGGTCATGCGCCGGGCGGCAAGACCGAGCGCTTCCGGACTCGAACGCGTCCGCTGATCCCATAACCCGGCGATCCCGCACATAGCCGCATACTGGCGGGGCGGCGCTGCCGCGTCGAGTTGCTCGGCGAGTCGTGCGGTTCGTCCGGGCGTCGCGAAGGCCGAGACGACGGGGGTGCAGTGCAGCGCAATCCGCCGCAGCTCGTCCGCGCGCTCTTCGATATCGAATCGCTCGGACCGTGATTCAGGTGCTGCGCTAATCCATGAGCCAGCGGCTGTAGCGGGTATTGCGCAGCGCCCTTCGCACCTCGTCGCCATTGACGATACGCGCCGCGGCGCGGGGCCCGCGCTCGAATGCCGGCATTGAATTCCCTTGCTGCATCAATGCCGGAATGGCGACATCGGGAAGACCGAGGAAGCGCAGAAGCTGCTCCATCACCAGCGCGTTGCCGAGATCGTCGTATTCGAGGGTGAAGACCTGTTCGCGCTCGGCAAAGGCCAGCGCCTCCTCGATCTCGATATAACTTCGCTCGATGCCGTGGAGGTCGTCGATCAGCGCACTGGCCGGCACGGTGAGCGTGGCCTCGTCGGCGACGCGCTCCCAGCTTTCTTGCCCAAATTTTTCCGACGCCAGGAGGAACGAGATGTATTGCTCGAGGAGGTTGTCGCGCCACAGGAAGATCTTCTTCCACTGCCGGCTGGTGCAGAAGTAGCGCAGCAGCCGATCGCCATGGCCGGGAAAGAATTTGACGCCGAACCAATCGCAAGCGCCGACATCCGGTTCGAGCCGCGCGAGGAAACCGATCGGGTCGGCGTCGCGCGCCGCCTTGTCGGCGAGCGTCGGGTCTTTCGGCTGATGGTGGCGAAGCAAAACCGTGTTGCGGTTGAAGACTTCAGAGAGGCAGCGAATGCCCGGCACGGCATCGAGATAGTCGACGAGGTAGGTCGATCCTGTCCGCGGCAGGGAAAGGATGACAAAACGCTGACCCTCGGTCATCGCCCAATCCTGAAGGTTCTGTCGCTGTGTTAGGCGCTCGACATGGCAACTATCCCCGCTGCCGCTTGCGCGTATCCGACTCGCTCGGCTACCGTTAACGGATGGCCGAGCGCGATCCGAAGGACCAGCTGAAATTCGCCGTCTTCATGTCAGGCGATTCCAATTACCACCTCGCCGGCTGGCGGCTGCCCGATTCTTATGCGGATGCCGGCATGAAGCTCGAGCGCTGGATCGAGTTCGCCAAGACCATGGAACGCGGCAGACTCGACATGCTGTTCATCGCCGACAGCATCGGCACGCATGGCGCCGACGATCCCCAATCGCTGCGCTTCAATCCACAGACCGACCGGCTGGAGCCGTTCACGCTGTTATCGGCGCTGGCGGCGGTCACGACCCATATCGGCCTCGCCGCGACCTGCCACACCACCTACAACGAGCCGTTCCATGTCGCGCGGAAATTCGCCTCGCTCGATCATCTGAGCGGCGGCCGCGCGGGCTGGAATTTCGTCACCGGTGCCAATGCCGAGGATGCGCATAATTTCAGCCGCGAGGCGCATACGCCGCATAGCGAGCGCTACGACCGCGCCGAAGAATTTGCCGATGTGGTGATGAAGCTTTGGGACAGCTTCGACGACGACGCTTTCGTGCGCGACAAGCCATCGGGCGTCTATCTCGACACATCGAAATTCCACATCCTCAACCACAAGGGCAAGTACTTCCAGGTCAAAGGCCCGTTGAGCGTGCCGCGGCCGCCGCAAGGCCATCCGGTGCTGATCCAAGCCGGCAAATCCGAGCCGGCGAAGGAGATCTCCGCTCGCGTCGCCGACGCCGTCTTCACCTCGCAATCGACGCTGGAGGAAGCGCAGGCCTTCTATGCCGATGTGAAGGGGCGGATGGCGAAATTCGGGCGCGCGCCGGACGATCTCAAGATTTTGCCGGGCGTCGTCATTTTCAGCGGCCGGACCGAGGCCGAGGCCGAGGAAAAATACGCCCGGCTCGGCTCGCTGATCAGCGAGCCAGCAGCGGTCCGGCTGCTCTCCGAGCGCATGGGCGGGATCGATTTATCGCCTTATCCCTTCGACGGACCGCTGCCCGATTTCGAGGGCAACAAGGTGCGGATGAGCAACCCGCCGGCGCTGGTCAAGCTGGCGCGGCGCGAAGGCCTTACGCTGCGCGGCCTTGCCATGCGCTTTGCCGCGGCGCGTGGCCACTTCATGTTGCGCGGCACCCCAGCCTCGATCGCCGACCGGCTCGAGGAATGGTTCAAGAAGCGCGCCTGTGACGGCTTCATTTTCATGCCGGTTTACCTGCCGGGCGCGCTCGACGATTTCGTCGATCAGGTGATCCCCGAGCTGCAACGCCGCGGCTTGTTCCGCAAGGAATACGGCACCCGCTCCTTGCGCGAGCATCTCGGCCTAAACCGGCCGGCAAGCGTCTTCGCGCGCCGTCAGGCCGCGGAATAGCATGCCGCCAGCCGCCTAGCGGACAACGTCGAACTCGCGCTCGATCACCGCCATCGCCTCCTCGTAGGAGAAGGTGTCGCGCACCTCATCGGTGAAGTTGATGATATCGTTGGGATGCCAGCCATAGGCCTGCGCGACGATCCGACACCGATCGAGACGCCGGGAAATATGCTCGCTGTCAAAGGAAACCTTCAATCGCATGGCCTCACCTGCTTGCAGAAGGGCTAACAGCGCGAAAACCAACGGCCGGTGGATTTCGTTCCGCCGGGTCGACGAGAGCGCGGTTTCGCGGCGGCCGCGGCTTAAGGCCTAACCGGCGGCCTGGCTTGATTTATCGGGGCTATGCCGGTAGACCCATCGCCGCCGTCCCCATCGTCTAGAGGCCTAGGACATCGCCCTTTCACGGCGGTAACAGGGGTTCGAATCCCCTTGGGGACGCCATAAAACATGGAGGGGAGGGGTTCATGCTCATTCGTTCCTGGCGCGGCGTGGCACTGGCCGTTATCGCGCTGAGCGCCGTCATCGGCATCCAAGGCACCGCCGCGGCGCAGACCATCATCGATCAATGGTCGAGCACCGCTGTGCCGCCCGCACCGGAGTTGAAGCCGGCGCGGCTCGATGCCAAGACCACGGGGCTTATCGTGATGGATTTCGTCAAGCAGACCTGCAACGAGAAAGCGCGGCCGAGCTGCGTTGCCTCGCTTCCCAAGGTCAAGGCAATGATTGCCGCGGCCAAAGCCAAGAACGTCGCGGTGATCTGGACCATCATCGCGGGGCCGAAAATCGACGATTACCTGCCCGATGTCGCGCCGCCCGCGGGCACTCAGCCGATCGTCGGACAGATCGATAAATTCGTCGGCACCGACCTCGAGAAGACGCTGAAGGACAAAGGCATCACGACCGTCGTGCTGACCGGCACCTCGGCGCATGGCGCCGTGCTCTTCACGGCGGCGGGAGCGGCGATGCGCGGCTTCAATGTCGTCGTGCCGGTCGACGGCATGTCGGCAGCGCCGTCTTATGCTGAGCAGGCGACGGCTTGGATGCTCGCCAACCTCCCGGGCGAGGCGAACAAGGTGACACTGACGCGCGGCGACATGATTACCTACCAATAGCGCCGCCTAACCGCGAATTCACGGAACCCATGCGCTGCGTCATCGCGCCGCATGGCGACGCGCGTTTGCGCACCAACATGCGAAAAAGACGCGAATCTTTCCGAAGGAGATTTGCATGGCTCTGGACCTTCATGTTCACGACAACGATACGCCGACGCAATTGCCGGCCGTGACGGCGCCGGCCTTGGCGCATCGCATTCATCCCGGGGTCTATGCGATTGCCGCCGGGCTGGCGCTGCTCTTTATCGCCTCGGCCTGGACTTTCGTCGCACCGGACAGGATCTACTACTCGCTTGCGGTCGTGACGGGATTCATTGGGCTCGCGGTCGGCTTGCCTTATCAGCTTTGGCGCGTGCGCCGCCACGGTCACGATCCGCGCGATAGCTCGCTCTCGCCGCGCTCGCTGTCGAACTGGCTGGCGACCGATTTCGATACCTGGCAGGAGCGGCTTAAGGGCAGCGACGCGGCCATCGCCATTCTTCTCCCGGTCGCCGCCGTATCAATCGGCCTGCTGTGCCTCGCCATCGTGCTGCATATCGACGGGCACTGACCGATCTCGACAGTCCGCTTGACGCGGGCTAGGACCGCCGCCAGTGCTTTGGAGGAATGGCGGTGGCGTCCATGTCAGATCAAACTCCTGTCCTGATCATCGGCGGCGGCCCGGTCGGGCTGGGCCTCGCCGTCGATCTTGGCTGGCGTGGCACGCCCTGCCTGCTGATCGAGCAAAGTGACGGCACGATCTATCATCCACGCGCCAATACGGTGAATTCGCGCACCATGGAGTTCTGCCGCCGCTGGGGCATCGCGAAAGAGGTAAAAGAATCCGGCGCGCCGCCCGATTTCCCGCCGACCATCGTCTATGCGACCAGCCTCGACGGCTATGAGCTCTGCCGCATCGAGCGGCCGACCCATGGCGGACACCGGCCGCTGCCGACCACGCCCGAGCGCTCCCAGCGCTGCAACCAGATCTGGTTCGATCCGATCTTGCGGCGGCTCGCCGGGAGCTTCTCCTCGGTGCGGCTGCGCTACGATTGTCGTTTCGATTCCTTCGAGCGCCAGGGCGACGGCGTCGTCGCGACGGTGCGCGACATGAAAAGCGACTGCAGCGAGCGCATCGCCGCGCGTTATGTGATCGATTGTTCGGGCGGGCATTCGGGCATCGGCAAGACTCTCGGCATCAAGCAAGAGGGTCGGCCGGTGCTCTCCTATCACCTCAACATATTCTTAAAAATCAAGAAGCTGTGGACCCTTCATGATAAGGGCAAAGCGGCGTTCTATTTCCTTGTCGATAGGAGCGGCGATTATGGCAGCCTCATCGAGATCGACGGCAACGAGTTGTGGCGGATCGGCGTCCACGGCGAGGCCTATCGCGACGAGCCGACCGACGCGCAGATCCGGGCCGTGATCGCGCGCTGCATCGGCGACAAGATTCCTTACGAGATCATCTCGGCGCGGCGTTGGACCTGCCGCGATCTCGTTGCCGACCGTTTCCAGTCGCCGCCCGTCTTCCTCGCCGGCGATGCGGTGCATCAGCACGCGCCCTCGGGCGGCTTCGGCATGAATACCGGCATGGGCGACGCCGTCGATCTCGGCTGGAAGCTTGCCGGAGCGGTCGCGGGCTGGGGCGGGTCAGGGCTGCTCGCCAGCTATGAGGCGGAGCGCCGGCCGGTGGCACAGCGCAACGTCGGCGAAGCGACCGACAATGTCATGCGCACGAGCGATCCGGCGCTGATCCGGCTGATCGAGGATCCGACGCCGGCAGGCGATGCGGCGCGGCGGCAGATCGGCGACGATATCGTGCGTAACCGCGCCAAGACCTTCATCTCCGACGGCATCGCGCTCGGCTATCGCTATGACTCGCCGACCGTCATTCCCGACGGCACGCCGCCCCCGCGCGACAGCGTGATGGATTATGTGCAGACTAGCCGCCCGGGCTCGCGCGCACCGCATGCCTGGCTCAGCCCATCAGATTTGGAAGGGGGGAAATCCACCATCGATCTCTTCGGGCGCGGCTTCGTGCTGATGCGCTTGGGCGCGGCGGCAACCGATCCGTCGTCGCTCGAAGCCGCCGCAGCACGGCGCGGCTTGCCGCTCGAGGTCGTGAGCATCGCCGATCCATCGATCGCCGCGCTCTATGAGCAGCCGCTGGTGCTGGTGCGGCCCGACGGTCATGTCGCCTGGCGCGCGGCGAGTGCGCCCGCCGATCCGCTCGCGATCATCGATCAGGTCCGCGGCGCCGCCTAGATCACGGCGACAGCGTCTCGAGCAACGCGCCCTTCGTCTCGGGTGCCTTGCTCACGACGATCGCGCCGCAGACGAGGCTCAGTCCCGCGATCGCGAGCAATGCGACACCGATGCCGTAATTCGGCAGTAGGAAGCCGAGCGCGGCGGGGCCGATGCTCGAGGCGCCGCGCGACCACGCTTGGCAGAGGCTGATGCCGACGGCGCGGATGCGCGTCGGATAGAGCTCGGCGGTGTAGATGCCGAGGCTGTTGGCGACACTGCCCATGCAGAATTGATTGGCCGAGGTCGCCGCGAACAGCACCCAAAGGCTTGCGCTGCCGATCGCCCAATAGCTCGCAAGACAAAAGGCGCTGCCGAAGAAGGCGAAGATGAACCAGCGCCGCCGGCCGATATGGTCGATGACGAGGCCGCAGATCAGCCCGCCGGTGATGCCGAGAGTCTGGTGGACCGCGCCGAGGAGATTGGCCTGGGCGAAGGAGACGTGGAAGTCGCTGCGATAGATCGTCGGCAGCCAGGTCGTCACCGGTGCGATGATCGCGAAGGCGGAAAACCACATGAACCATAGGAGCGGCGTGCGTCGTGAATAGTTTCCGCGAAAGAGCTCGCGCCAATCGCCACGCTTGACGACGGCCGCCGGCGACAGCGCAGGCTCCTCGACCGGCCCGAGGCGGTAGCCTTGTGCCACGATCCGGCGTTCGATATCGGCCATGACGCGCTCGGCCTCTTCGCCGTGACCGGCGGCGACCAGCCAGCGCGGCGATTCCGGTAGCAGCTTCACCATGAAGACGACCAGCACCGCCGGCACGGCGCCGGCGTAGAACAGCGCCTGCCACCCGAGATGCGGCACGATCCAGGCGCCGGCGAAACCCGCGGAAGCAAGGCCGATGCTGTAGGCGAGCTCGTAGATCACATAGAAGCGGCCGCGGCTGCGCGCCACCGCGATCTCGCTCATATAGGCGGCGCTGACCGGGATCAGCGGGCCGACGCCGAGGCCTTGCACGAATTTGAAAGCGGCGAGCGAGTTGACGTCCCAGGCGAAGGCGCAGACCAGGCTCATCAGGCTGTAGAGCGCGACCGAGCCCATGATGGTCTTCAGCCGGCCGATGCGGTCGGCGATCCAGCCGGAGACCAACGAGGCGGCGACCTGGCCGGCGAAGGCGGTCGCGATCAGGAAGCCGATCTGCTGCGGCGTGATATGCCATTCCTCGCGCAGCACCGGTACGACATAGGCGGTGGAAAGGATTTCGAACCCTTCGAAGAAGAGCGCGAAGCCCATGACGACGCAGATCGTGATATGCCAGCGCGAGATCGGCAGGCGCTCGAGCCGCGCCGTGATGTTCTGCTGGACACGACTCGCGGTGTCGCTCACGCCGTCCTCCCATTTTTCGCGGACTGGCTTTGACGCGCCCGCTTTCCCGCGATATTCACTGAGATCGCGCGCAAACGCAACGCGGCGCGCGGACGAGCGGGGGAATGCGGGGGCTGTTGGGAATCGCCTGCCTGCTATTGCTGGCATGGCTCTTGAGCGAGAATCGCTGGCGGATTCCGATCCGCACCGTGATCGCCGGCGTCGCGCTGCAAGTCGCGCTGGCGCTGCTCTTCGTCAAATTCCCGCCGGCGACGTCGATCTTCCTGGTACTGAACCGCGGCGTCGACGCCTTGCAGAGCGCCACCGAGACCGGCACCAGCTTCGTCTTCGGCTATCTCGGCGGCGGACCGCTGCCTTTCAACGAGACGCAGCCGGGGCTCGGCTACATCTTCGCTTTCCGCGCGCTGCCGCTGGTGCTGACGATCAGCGCGCTCGCCTCGCTGTTGTTCTATTGGGGCGTCCTCCAGGTGATCGTCAATGCCTTCGCCTGGCTGCTGCGGCGGACCATGGGCGTCGGCGGTGCGCTTGGCCTTGGCGCCGCGGTGCATATCTTCGTGGGGAATATCGAGGCGCCGCTGCTGGTGCGGCCCTATCTGTTGCGCATGGAGCGCGGCGAGCTCTTCGCGCTGATGACCTGCGGCATGGCGGGCATCGCCGGCACGGTGATGGTGCTTTACGCCTCGGTGCTCGGCCCGATCATCCCCGAAGCGCTCGGCCATATCCTCGTCGCCTCGGTGATCTCGACGCCGGCCGGGCTCGCGGTCGCGGCGCTGATGGTGCCGTTCGAAGCCAATGCCGATGCCGAGGCGCAGCTCTCGATGGGCGATCCGATGCTCTCCGCCGTCGACGCGCTTGCCAAGGGCACCGCCGACGGTATCGTCTTTCTGGCCAATATCGTCGCCATGCTGATCGTCGCGATCGCTTGCGTCAGCCTCGTCAACATGGCGCTCTCCTGGATTCCGGCGATCGGCGGCGAGGCCGTCACCCTGCAGCGGCTCTTCGCCTATGCCTTCCGCCCGGTGATGTGGCTGATCGGCGTGCCGGGAAGCGATATCGCCACCGCTTCGAGGCTGATGGCGACCAAGACCGTGCTCAACGAATTCATCGCCTATGTTGACATGGCGAAGTTGCCATCGAGCGCGCTCAGCGACCAGACGCGGCTCATCCTCACCTATGCGATGTGCGGCTTCGCGAATTTCGGCAGCGCCGGCATCATGATCGGCGGCATGAGCGCGATGGCACCGCAACGCAAGCACGATATCGTCGGGCTCGGCCTGCGCTCGATCGTCTCGGGCACCATCGCCACTTGCATGAGCGGCGCGGTGGTGGGGCTGATTGCCTAGCGCAGACTGATCTGCGGTGCGCAATATTTTGCAGCATACTCGGTCGGTTGCGGCGTACCGGTAACGAGCGGCGCCTCGTACATCAGTGTTTCATCGGCTTGCATGTCAAACACACGCCCAACCGTGTCGACGAGGAGACCGGCGATCGCGTATCGATCCTCCGGGGTGAGCGATTTCCGCCATTGGTAATAATTGTTCTTGCGATGAAGCCGGTAGCCTAGTGATTTCACGAGCTTGAGCCTATCGCCGCGGAAGTATTTCTTGATGACGGGATTGAAGAACGGGGAATCGAGCTCGCAGATCATCCGCGTGTCGAGATTGTCGAAGGCGCACTGCGCGTAATATCGCTCGTCGCCGCGATGCTCGATGGTGATGATCAAATAGCGGTTGTCGGTACGTGCATAAGTCGGCACTGCGTGGATTGCGTTGAGATAATTGAAGATCGGGCAGCGGTATTTCGCTTGCAGCGCCGCGATCCGGTCATCGTTCGCATCGGCGTGGGCAAGGCTGGATGCGAAGGCCATGAGCATCACGCCCGCGCCAATTCGCTTGAGGATCGTGCCTATTGCCATTTTCGTTTCCCCGCGCGTCATCTTTTCCCAATTGGCAGCGCGACGGCAAGCCCCTAATCTCCCGCCGCCATGCCCAAGAAAAAAGCGCCCGCCAAAGCTTCCCGCCCCAAATCATCCCGCCTCATCACCGCCTCGCGCGATCTCGTCGAGGACGTCGCGCTCGCGAATCTGATCCTTTTCGACCACGATATCCTCGATGGCTTCGGCCATGTCAGCGCGCGTCACGACAAGGACCCCGAGCGCTTCGTCATGGCGCGCTATGTCGCGCCGGGCATCGTCGGCACCGCCGATATCCGCGAATTCGGCCTCGACAGCGAGCCGGTGCCGGATCGCGGCGAGAAGCATTACAGCGAGCGCTTCATCCATGGCGAGATCTACAAGGCGCGGCCCGATATCAACGCGGTGATCCATTCGCACGCGCCGCCGCTTATTCCCTTCGGTTCGACCGGTGCAGCGCTGCGGCCGATGTACCACATGAGCGCGCATGTCGGGCTCGGCGTGCCGGTCTTCGAGATCCGCGATTTCCAGAACGAAGGCCAGATGCTGATCCGCTCGGCCTATCTCGGCCGGTCGCTGGCAACGACGCTCAGCGACAAGCCGATGGTGCTGATGCGCGGCCACGGCGCGACCATTGTCGCACCGTCGCTCCATCTCGCGGTCTATCGCGCGATCTATGCCGCGCTCAACGCGAGGCTGCAGATGGACGCGATGCGCCTCGGCGAAGTGAACTATCTCAATCCCGACGAGGTCGAGGCTTGCCTCGCCGGCGTCGAAAGCACCAACGAGCGCGCCTGGGCCCTGTGGAAGAAGGAAGCCGCAGGCAAGAAGCGATGAGCGATCTCGTCGAATGCTATCGCGGCGGCGTGCTGATCCAGGAATGCGACGCCTTCGGTCATCTCAACATCGCTTATTACGTCGAACGCTTCGCCGATGCCGCACATGAGCTGATGCAGCGCCTGGCGCCAGGGACGCGCTGGCGAACCCGCGCAATCGCGACGCGCTATCTCGCCGAGCTGCGCGCCGGCGATCCGATCGCGATCGCGAGCGGCATCATCGCGCTCGACGCGGCGAGCCTGACCATCGGCCATGCCGCGACCAACGGCCAGGGCGGGCCGGTCACGACCAGCGCCGAACAGGTGATTGCGCTCGATGCCCCGGATGGCGTGAGCTGGGCCGAGACGCGCGCGGCGCTCGAATCCTCGCTGGTCGCGTGGCGGGAGCTTCGCTTTGAGCCGGTGAAGCTGCCGGAGAAGCCGGGGCCGGTCGCCACCGGCCTGGCGCGCGTCAAAGCTTGGCAGGCGGACGAGGAGGGGCGGCTGTCGCTCTTCGGCTTCGTCGACCGCTTCTCGACCGCCAATCTCGTCAACATGAACGCCGCAGGCATGTCCAGCACGTACATGCGTAACGAGAAGCGCGGCTTTGCCACTTTCGAGACCCGGCTCGAGCTTTTCCCGCCGGCGCCCGCCATCGGCGAGACCGTCGCGACGAACAGCGGCATGCTCAACGTGGGTAACTCCTCGGTAACGATTCTTCACGACATGCGGCTGCCGCACAGCGGCCGACGGATCGCGCGCTATTATCAGGCCGGAGTGCATTTCGATCTCGAAGCGCGGCGCTCGGCGCCATTGCCCGACTCGCTGCGCGAGAAAGCGCGCGAATTTCTGATCAAAGAATAGTGCGCGCTCTGGCGCGGCGGCCGCGGCTTCGGTATCTCTGACGCATGCGTTTGCTTGCTCTCGTTGCCGGCCTTTTCGTTTTCACCCAGGCGGCCGCCGCACAGACCGGGGATTTCTCGACCTGGCTTCAGGGCATGCGCCAAGACGCGATGGCGCAGGGCATTACCGCCGACACGCTCGACCGCGCCTTCGCCGGCGTGCAGCCGATCCCCCACGTCATCGAGCTCGACCACGCGCAGCCCGAGCTGACGCTGACCTTCGCGGAATATATCGACCGGGTCGTCTCGCCGACGCGACGCCAGGGCGCCGAGCAACATTATCTCGACAACAAGGCGCTACTCGACGCGGTCGGGCAGCGCTATGGCGTGCCGCCGCGCTACATCGTCGCGCTCTGGGGCATCGAGACCAATTTCGGCCAGAACATCGGGAATTACTCCGTGATCGCGGCGCTGGCGACTCTTGCCTATGACGGCCGCCGCGCCGTGTTCTTCCGCAAGGAGCTCGTCAATGCGCTGTTAATCGTCCAAAACGATCATGTCGATCCGCAGATCATGATCGGCTCTTGGGCCGGCGCGATGGGGCAGAGTCAGTTCATGCCGTCGAGCTTTCTTAAATTCGCTGTCAGCTACAGCGGCAACGGCCCGCCGGATATTTGGGGCCGTCCCGACGACGTCTTCGCCTCGATCGCGAATTATCTCGCGAGCGGCGGCTGGCAAACGCAATTGCCACTCGGTTGGCAAGTCGCGGTGCCCGCCAATCTCGACTCGTCGCTGACTGGCATTAAGCAGAAACGCACGCTCGCCGATTGGGCCGCGCTCGGCGTCCGGCGCGCCGACGGCAAGCCGTTGGTCGGCGCGGCAAGCGACTCGGGCGTTCGCGCCGCTTTGCTGCAGCCGGGCGATCCCGGCGGGCCGAGCTTTCTTGTCACCGATAATTTCAACGTGATCCTGAGCTGGAATAATTCTAGCTATTTCGCGCTTGCCGTCGGTTATCTTGCCAATAGCGTGAACTAGGAGCAGCGCTGGTAACTCCGGGGATGATCCGTCATCGGCTACGCCTGATTTGTTTCAGCGCGCTCGCTTTCGCGCTCGCAGCTTGCTCTTCGGGTCCATCCGCGCCGGTCCCGGGCGCCGGCATCGGCATCTACAAGGTCGGCCAGCCCTATCAGATCGACGGCACCTGGTATTATCCGGCCGAAGACTGGAACTACAACGAGACCGGCATCGCTTCCTGGTACGGCGAGCAGTTCCACGGCCGATACACCGCCAATGGCGAGATCTTCGACCTCAATGCGCTCACCGCGGCACATCGTACCTTGCCGATGCCGACGGTCGTCCGCGTGACCAATCTCGAGAACGGCCGCTCGATCGCCCTGCGTGTCAACGACCGCGGACCCTATGCGCGCGGCCGGATCATCGATCTCTCGCGCCGTGCCGCACAGCTCCTCGGCTTCGAGGGGCAGGGCACGGCCAAGGTCCGGGTCCAGATCATGGTGCCGGAATCGATCCAGGCGGCGAGCCTTGCCGGACGGCACGGAACCGAGCCTGAGCTCGCTGCAGCCGCGCCGGCGCCGCAAGCCGCGCCGGTCGGAACGGTCACCGCGCAAGCCCTGCCGCCGCCGCCGGGCACATCGAGCGTGGAGAACCGGGTCGTTACCTCGCCGGCGCCGAAGCTGGCGCAACGCCAGGCGCCGCAGCCCGACCAGCCGGTCGCCGAAGCCCCTTTGCCCCAGACCGTCCAAGTTGTGCCGGTGAAACCCAGCGCGATCTATGTTCAGGCGGGCGCCTTCGCCAGTATCGACCGCGCGGTGCGGCTGAAAAGCCAGCTCGACAAGCTCGGCACGGTCAGCGTCACCAATGCCAAGGTCAGCGGCATGACCATGTATCGCGTGCGGGTTGGGCCGGTGGCCTCGGTCGATCAGGCCGATGCGCTTTTGAGCAGGGTGATTCCCACCTCGCCGGAAGCGAGGATCGTCGTCAACTAATCGTTAACCGTCTGGTCGCCAATCTTCGGTCATAGTCGCTATGTTTAACCCCATCCCGCAGCCGAGTACCCGCCGCATGAAAAACCTCGCTTTGTCGTTGATCGCCGCTTCCTGCTTCGCCCTTGTCCTCGACGCGCCGCGTGCCTCGGCGGCTCCGCCGACCATCGACACCGCGGCGCAGACCGCGATCGCAATTGATTTCGACACCGGCGCCATCCTCTACGACAAGAATTCCGATCAGCGCATCGAGCCGGCCTCGCTCAGCAAGATGATGACCGCCTATGTTGTCTACTCCAATCTCAAATCGGGCAGGCTGAAGCTCGACGACACGCTGCCCGTGAGCGAGAAGGCGTGGGAGAAGCACAAGACCAACGAATCGAATATGTTCGTGCCGCTCGGCGCGCAAGTGAAGGTCGAGGACCTGGTCCGCGGCATGATGATCCAGTCGGGCAACGACGCCTGCGTCGTGCTCGCCGAGGGCATCGCCGGCAGCACCGATGCTTTCGTCGATCAGATGAACCAGATGGCGCAGAAGCTCGGACTGAAGGACAGCCACTTCGCCGACGTCGACGGCCTGCCCGATCCCGAGGAATACATGACCGCGCACGATATCGCGCTGCTCGGCGCTCATCTTATCCGCGACTTCCCGGAATATTATCATTACGATTCCGAGAAGGAGTTCACCTATAACGGCATCAAGCAGGGCAACCGCAATCCGTTGCTCTACAAGGATGACGGCGTCGACGGACTCAAGACCGGCCATACCGACGAGGCCGGCTACGGCGTCGCGATCAGCGCGCTGCGCAACGGACGGCGCATCGTCGAAGCGCTGGTCGGCATGAAGAGCATGAATCAGCGCTCGGCGGAAGCCGAGAAGATGCTCGATTGGGCCTATCGCGAATGGGCTGATTACAAGCTCGTCAAGGCGGGAGACCCCGTCGACCAGGCGCCGGTGTGGCTCGGCGTCAATACGACCGTGCCCGTGACGGTCGCCTCGGATGTCCTGGTCAGCATGCCGCGCAACGCACGCTCGGGCATGAAGGTGAGCGCGTCCTACGATCATGCGGTGGCGGCGCCGGTGAAGGAGGGTCAACCGGTCGGAACCCTCAAGATCACCGCGCCCGACATGACCGACGTCACCGTGCCGCTGGTCGCGAGCAAGGAAGTCGATCGCATGACTGGTTTCAGCCGCGCCGCCTACGCCGCCGGCTATCTCGTCTTCGGACGCAGAAACTGAGCCACGGCAAGTTCATCACGCTCGAAGGCGGCGAAGGCGCCGGGAAATCGACGCAACAGAAGTCCTTGCTGGCGGCGCTGACGCGCGCCGGCAAGGACGCGCTCGGCACGCGCGAACCCGGCGGCGCCAAAGGCGCCGACGAGATCCGCGCGTTGCTGCTCAACGGCCCGCCGGATCGCTGGGATCCGATCAGCGAAGCGCTGCTGATGGTCGCGGCGCGCCGCCGTCATCTGATCGAGACGGTGTGGCCGGCGCTCGAGGCCGGCAAATGGGTGGTATGCGACCGTTTCGTCGATTCGACCATCGCCTATCAGGGCTATGGCGGCGGCATCGACCGCGACAAGCTCGCAGGTTTGCATCACCTGATCGCCGACGACTTCCTGCCCGACCTCACGCTGATCTTCGACGTGCCGGTCGAGACCGGCCTCGCGCGCGCCGCCAAACGGCGCGGCGGCGAAGCGCGGTTCGAGGCGAAGGGTCGCGACTATCACGAGCGCGTCCGCCAGGGCTTCCTCGCGATCGCCGCAGGCGACCCACGGCGCTGCGTTGTCGTCGATGCGAGCCGCGATGTGAACGCGGCCGGTGCCGCCGTTCTGGCGGCGGTGCGCGAACGGCTCGGCCTCGCGGCCTAGAATCGTCGCGGCTTTTTGTTACGATCCTCCCCGCGCATGGCCGAGGACGACGATATCGAGGTTGAGGAAGGAAGCAGCGCCGAAGCGCCGGAAACGCCGGCGCCGCGCGAAAATGCGTTGCTGCTCGGCCATGAGGCTGCCGAGGCGAGCCTCTTGCAATCCTTCGCTGCCGGGCGGCTGCCGCATGCCTGGCTGATCACCGGCCCCCGCGGCATCGGCAAGGCGACGCTCGCCTATCGTTTCGCGCGGTTTCTTTTCGCCGAAGGGGCAGGCGAGGGCGGCGGCCTCTTCAACGCGCCGCCGACGTCTCTTGTCGTCGCGCCGAGCCACCAGGCTTTCCGCCTCGTCGCCTCCGGCAGCCATCCCGATCTCCTGGTGGTCGAGCGCGGCATCGATCCGCGGCGCAAGCGGCAGCGGCGTGAGATCGTCGCCGAGGATGCGCGGGCGGTCGGCGAGTTTCTCCATCTCACCTCATCGCAGGGCGGCTGGCGGGTCGTCATCGTCGACGGTGCCGACGTGATGAATCCCCATGCCGCCAACAGCTTGCTCAAGATCCTCGAAGAGCCGCCGAAGCGCACGGTGCTGTTGCTGGCGAGCGACAACCCGGGCCGGCTGCTGCCGACGATCCGCTCGCGCTGCCGCACCTTGCCGCTGAAGCCGCTCGCTGATGGTCCGATATCCGAGCTTTTACAACGATATCGGCCAGAGCTTTCACGTGAGGATGGAGCCGCTTTGGCGCGGCTCGCCGCCGGCAGCATCGGTCGGGCGCTGGAGTTGGCAGCTGGCGACGGTCTTGCCATCTATAATTTTATAATCAATATATTGCAGCAGCTTCCGAAACTCGATTCTGAGCTTTTGCACGCCTTTGCCGAGCGCATGGCGCGGTTCGGCGCCGAGGACAGCTTCTCGCTGCTCAGCGAGCTCTTGCCGGCGGAGCTCGCTCGCTTGGTCGCCTCCGCCGCGCAGAACACGGCCCTCCCCGCGGCGGAAGAGCGGGCGCGGCGCAACCTCGCCGGTCGCCGCAGTCTTGATCAATGGGTGGCGGTATGGGAAAAGCTGACCCATCTCTTCGCTCAGGCGGAAGGCATCAATCTCGACCGCAAGCAGGTCGTGCTGAACGCCTTTTTTGCCCTCGAAGACGCGGCGCGCTAGTCGCACTAACGCGCCTTTTGCGGAGTTATCGATGGCCGCCGGCCGCTACTACCTCACCGCCGCGATCCCATACGCCAATGGCGAGCCGCATATCGGCCATGCCTACGAGGTGATCGCGGTCGACGCGCTGGCGCGATTCATGCGGCTCGACGGCTACGACGTCCGCTTCCAGACCGGCATGGACGAGCACGGCCAGAAGATCGAGCAGACCGCGCGCAAGCTCGGCATCGCGCCCCAAGCCTTGGTCGATAAGGTCTCGGCGCAATTCCGCGCGCTCTACGACCGGCTCGGCATCTCCTATGACGATTTCATCCGCACCACCGAGCCGCGGCACAAAGCGGGCGCCCAGGAATTCTGGCGCCGCATGAGTCGGGACGACATCTACCTCGACAAATACGCCGGCTGGTATTCGGTGCGCGACGAGGCCTATTTCGACGAAGCCGAGCTGACGGCGGGGCCGGGTGGTCAGAAGCTCGCGCCGTCGGGCGCGCCGATCGAATGGGTCGAGGAGGAAAGTTATTTTTTCCGTCTATCGGCGTATCAAGACAAGTTGCTGAAGCTCTATGCCGACAACCCGCACTTCATCCAGCCCGAGAGCCGCCGCAACGAGATCGTCAGCTTCGTCAAAAGCGGGCTGCGCGATCTCTCGATCTCGCGCACGACCTTCAGCTGGGGCGTCCCGGTGCCGGACGCACCCAAGCACGTGATGTATGTCTGGGTCGACGCGCTCTCGAATTACATCACCGCGCTCGGCTATCCCGAAGGTCTCGAGATGGCGCGCTGGCCCGCCGACATTCACATCATCGGCAAGGACATCACGCGCTTCCACGCGATCTATTGGCCGGCCTTCCTGATGTCGGCCAAGCTCGCCGTGCCAAAACGCGTCTTCGGTCACGGCTTCATCTACAGCCGCGGCGAGAAGATGTCGAAATCGGTCGGCAACGTCATCGCGCCGGACGATCTGATCGCGACTTACGGGCTCGACCAGATCCGCTATTTTCTGCTGCGCGAGGCGGCGTTCGGCCAGGACGCGAATATCTCGCACGAGGCGGTCGTGCAGCGCATGAACAGCGACCTCGCCAATGACTTCGGCAATCTGGCGCAGCGCGTCTTGAGCTTCGTCAACAAGAACGCCGGCGGCGAGGTACCGAAACCGGCGGCGCTCGCCGCCGCCGACGACGCGCTGCTCAAAGCCGCGCGCGGGCTGTTGCCCGTTCTGCGCGCCGAATTCGCCGAGCAGGGCTTCCATCGCGCGCTCGAGGCGCTGTGGCAGGTGATCGGCGACGCCAATCGTTATGTCGACGAGCAGGCACCGTGGAACCTCAGAAAGAGCGATCCCGCGCGGATGAATACCGTGCTCTACGTGCTCGCCGAGGTGATCCGGCATTTGGCGATCCTTGCCCAGCCGGTCGTGCCGGCCGCCGCGGCGAAGCTGCTCGATCAGCTCGCGGTGCCGGCCGATAAACGCAGCTTCGCGGCGCTGGAGACAGCGCTCACGCCGGGCACGAAGCTGCCGAAACCCGAAGGCGTCTTTCCGCGCTTCGTTGAGGCCTCAGCCGCCTAGCGCTGCGCTTAAAGGCTCAAAGCTCGTAAGCCTGATGCAGCGCCGGGATCTCGACCCGGCCGCCGGCAAGCTTGCTCGCCAAGACCCGCATCACGGGCTCTTCGCCGTGGACGATGAAGGTCGTGTCGATCCCGTGGATGCCCTGGCGCCAGGCGATCAGCTCGCCCTGATCGGCATGGGCGGAGAAGCCGTTCACGGTGTGAACCGAGGCGCGCACCGGAACGCTATCGCCGAGCACGGTGACATGGCGCGCGCCGTCGATGATCTGCCGCGCCAGCGTTCCTGGCGCCGCGTAGCCGACGAAGATCACACCGGATTCCGCCCGGCCGAGATTATGCCGCAGATGGTGCAGGATGCGCCCGCCCGTCGCCATGCCTGAGCCCGCCATGATGATCGCACCGCCGCGGCCTTCGTTGATGGCGATCGATTCCGCGCGCTCGCGGGTGAAATGCAGATTGGGCAGGCCGAACGGGTCCTTGCCTTGGCGGAACAGCTCGGCGAGCGCCGGTGAATAGCAATCGGGATAGCGCTCGAAAATTTCCGTTGCCGAAATCGCCATCGGCGAATCGACATAGACCGGCACGGTTGGGACGAGACGGTTCGCCTCGACCGCCTGGCGCAGCACGTAGAGAATTTCCTGCGCCCGCTCTAGCGCAAAGGTCGGGATCACCACATTGCCGCCGCGGCCGAGCGTTCCGGTGATCGCCGCGTAAAGCTCTTCGGTCGATTGGCCGAACGGACGATGGAGTCGATCGCCGTAGGTCGATTCCATGACGACGAACTCGGCCGCCGCCGGCGTGTGCGGTGGGCGGAGGAGGGGACGGCCGGCATTGCCGATGTCGCCGGAGAAAAAGATGCGGCGGCGACGGCCTTGTTCCTCGATCTCCAAGAGGACGCTCGCTGAGCCGAGGATATGACCCGCGTCGAAAAACGTCGCGGTGATGCCCGGCGCGAGCTCGATCGGCTTTTCGTATTGGGCGGTGCGATGAAACTGGTTCATCGTATTGGTCGCATCCACCGCCGTGTAGAGCGGCGGTGCGACGTCGCCGCCATTCCTGCCGCCGTTGCGGCCGGGCCGCTTTGCCCGATCCCGCGCTTCCGCCTCTTGCAGATGCGCCGAGTCGAGGATGACGATATTGGCCAATTCGCGCGTCGCCGCCGTGGCGATGATCGGACCCTTGTAACCACGTTTGTTGAGGAGCGGCAGACGGCCGCAATGATCAAGGTGCGCGTGGGTGAGGAGAACGCAATCGATCGTTCCCGGCTCGAAGCCGAAAGGATCGGCATTCTCCAGATCGAGCGAATGGCTGCCCTGATGAAGCCCGCAATCGATGAGGATACGCTTGCCGTTGCCTTCGACCAGATGGCACGAGCCCGTGACGTCGCGCGCCGCGCCGTGGAAAGATACTTTCACTGCAATCGTCCCCCATCCTTCGCAACATGCCGTTTACAATCTCGGCATGCCCCTGCCTTCGCCGGCGCGAAAGTGCTATTCCTCACGCCAACTCTGTTATAGGCATCGTGGAGTGGCATCGTGGCCGATAACGAACCACAAAGGCAATCGCGCAGTTATCTGCTGCCGGTCGAGGATACCGAATTTCTGCTGCGCCCGGAGATGCGCGGCACGCGTTTCGAGCTGGAATATGCCAAGGCCGACCTGTTGCTGCGCGATTGGGGCGTGCGCTCGACGATCATCGTTTTCGGCAGCGCGCGGACCCCGTCGCCCGAGCAGGCGGAGGCTGCGACCGCCGCCGCCAAGACCGACGACGATCGCGCCCACGCAGCGCTGCTGACACGTCGCGCAGCGACGTATCAGCAGGCGCGGGAATTTGGCCGCATCGCCTCGCAGCGCGGCGGCGCCTTCGCGCCGCACGACCGCTGGCGCGACAATGTGATCTCGACAGGTGGCGGCCCCGGCATCATGGAGGCGGCAAATCGCGGCGCCTTCGAGATCGGCGCGCCGAGCATCGGCTTCAACATCACCTTGCCGAACGAGCAGCAGCCCAATCCCTACACGACGCCCGAGCTGACCTTCCGGTTTCATTATTTCGCCATGCGCAAGATGCACTTTGCGATGCGCGCCAATGCGCTTGTGGTGTTTCCGGGCGGCTTCGGCACGCTCGACGAGCTGTTCGAGATCCTGACGTTGGTGCAGACTCGCAAGGCCCCGCGCGTGCCGATCATCCTCTTCGACGAAGAATATTGGCGGGGCATCATCAATTTCGAACGGCTCTGCGAGGCGGAAGCCATTTCGCGCCACGATTGCGACCTTTTCACCTTTGCCGACACTGCCGAAGCGGCCTGGGCCGAGATCGAGCGCCACGGCTTGCGCGATAATTTGCCGACCAATGGACAACACGGTTAGATCAATGCTGGTCGATAGTCACTGCCATCTCGATTTCGCCAAGGAAGAGGAGCGCGTCGGGATCATCGACCGCGCGCGCAGGGCAGGGGTCAGGACCCTCCTCACCATCTCGACCAAGCTCGATGAATTTCCGACGGTGCGCGCGATCGCCGAGAGCGATCCCGATATCTGGTGCTCGGTCGGCGTCCACCCGCACGAGGCCGACGTCGAGCCGGCTTTGCCCGAGACGCTGGTCGGGCTGACCCGGCATCCGAAAGTCGTCGGCATCGGCGAGACCGGGCTCGATTTCTATTACGAGCACAGCCCCCGCGCACGCCAGGCCGAGATCTTTCGCGCCCATCTCGCCGCGGCGCGCGAGACCGGGCTGCCGATCATCGTCCATACGCGCAACGCCGATCCCGAGACGATCGCGATCCTCGAGGAAGAGAAGCCGCGCGCCGGCGTCATCCATTGCTTCTCGACCGGCCGCGACCTCGCCGAGCGCGCCGTGGCGCTGGGCTTCTACATTTCGATCTCGGGCATCGCGACCTTCAAGAACGCGCAGGATCTGCGCGACACGATCCGCGCCCTGCCGCTTGAGCGGCTGCTGGTCGAGACCGACGCGCCCTATCTCGCGCCGGTGCCGATGCGCGGCAAGACCAATGAGCCTGCCTTCATCACCCATACCGCGGCGCTGGTCGCCGAGCTTAAAGGCGTGCCTTCCGCCGAGCTCGCGCGCGTCACCACCGAGAATTTCTTCCGGCTGTTCGCGAAGGCGCAACGGCCGGCGGTAGCGGTCTGATGCGCGTCACCATGCTCGGCTGCGGCCCGTCCTGGGGCGTGCCGCGGATCGGCAACGACTGGGGCGCTTGCGATCCGAACAACCCGAAGAACCGGCGCACGCGCTGCGCCGTGCTGATCGAGGAGCAAGGACGCACCGTCCTTATCGACACGCCGCCCGATCTGCGCCAGCAGCTGCTCGCCGCCGGCGCCGCGAAGATCGACGCGGTGCTGTTTACGCACGCCCATGCCGATCACAGCCACGGCATCGACGATCTGCGCTCGATCAACCGCGTCATCAAGAAGCCGCTGCCGCTCTATGCCGATCCCGACACGATGGCGGAGTTGAAGGCGCGGTTTCGCTATATCTTCGCGCCGGTCGACGATGCGGCACGCACGGCCTTCTACAAGCCCGCGGTCGAGCCGCAGGAGATCGCCGGGCCGTTCAACGCGGCTGGTTTCGAGGTCGTGCCGTTTGTCCAGGATCACGGCTTCTCGAAGACGCTCGGCTTCCGCTTCGGCCGCTTTGCCTATTCGACGGATGTGATCGCGCTCGACGAGGCGGCCTTCGTGGCGCTCGCGGGAGTCGAGGTCTGGATCGTCGACTGCATCCGCCACAAGAGCCATGTGACGCACAGCCACCTCGAGCGGACGCTCGAATGGGTGGCGCGGGTCAGGCCGCGGCGGGCGATCCTGACGCATATGGACGAGACGCTGGATTACGAGACGTTGCGCCGGTCGTTGCCGGCCGGGATCGAGCCGGGCTACGACGGTCTCATCATTGATTTCCCATAATATACATTATGCGACAAAAACATAGGTCTCCCCTTGATTTAGCGCGTTGAAATTGCTCAATATCGGTTCCGGCCGGCGCCGAATCGGATAGCTCGCCGCCCTTGTGATCGACTAGGTTTTCGCGTGGCCTGTCCCCAGGCAGGCCATCGCGCGCTGGGGAAGCGGTGGCCCGCAGGTCACACCTCCCCGGCGCGCAACAACCCTGGGGATCCCATGGAAATCAAGGAACTAGACGACGCGATCGCCGCCGCGCGGCGTATCCCGTATGCGCCGCGCGAGCTCGTGCGCCTGGCGGAAGTGATCCGCGATGGCTTCGTCGAACTCGAGGTTCGATTAGAGACGTTCCAAAAATCGACGGCCGACGCCTTCGCTGCCATGCGCCGCGCGATCGCGCAGCGCAATCCGCCGGTGCTGTGATGATGCAGACCGAGCTCGATTTCGGCACGCACGAACTCTGCGACGTGCTTCGCAGCGTCGCCCGCAAATTCGACCTCGCCGCCCAACTCTTCGAGCGCGGCGCCGATGATGCGGCCAAGCAATCAGTCCTGCTCGCATTGCGCGAGCTCGACGCGGAGATCGCGCCATGAGGATCTCGCTCGATTTTGAGATCTCGAGCTACAGCCAGGACGTGATCGGCTCTGCGATCATCCGGCCCGAGCTCAATGGCGTCGCGATGCAGCCGATCGTGATCGAAAAATCGCGGCTGCGGCGTTTCCTCATGAGCTACGTGGTCAATGAGCTCTGGCCGATACTGATCAATCCATCCCTCGACACGCTGTGCGCGCCGGCAAAAAGACCGTGAGCCACGCTCACTTCATCATCTTTTGCGGGTTCCTGATTTTCGGCGTTATCTGGCTCATTGCCAATCGTGTGTGGCGTTTTTTAGATCTGAGCTGCCTTCGCTCTCGGAGCGATGCCTGGCGCTTCACGCGCTTTGTCGAAGAGTACCGCATGCTGATCCGTCGCGCTGCGATCGATGCACGCGAATGCATTGACCGCGACGATATCGATGGCGCTCACCGCGCCCTCGATCGGATCCTCGGGACGAAGATGGAACCTTGATCTCCAAGGCGCTCTATCTCAAAAAGCTCGAGGCGTGGCAGCGGGGCGATATCTCCGATGCCCAGTTCAACGCCTGGCACGCTCGAGCGCTCGGCATGACGCAATCGCCGGCGAAGGGGCCGGCGCGGCTCAAGGTGAAGCCGCGCCAGGCCCCGCCCTGGCAATTCGCCCGGATCCCCGAGCTCGCGCTGTGCGACGTGCGCCTTAACGGCTGGCCGCGCGGTCTCTTGGGCATCCTGCTGCGCCTGGCGCGCGGCCGGGACGAGGTTGAAGCCTTCATCGACCAATTGGCCGATCTGCTCGGATGCTGTTCCCGGAGCGTCCAGCGCGCTCAGCGACGCCTCGAGGCATGCGGCTACCTCGTGGTGCATCATCGCCGCGCCCCGCGATCGCAAGGCGGCCGCGGCTCCGTCAACGATCCCAACCTCTACGAAATTTTGCCGCCGGCGGTCGCCGTGCCGCGCCGTCGTTCGGGTGACAAATCTGTCACCCCACGAGGATTTAAGATTAAGAAGGCCGCCTAGACGGCGCCCCTCCCCGCTCGCCCGCTGCGCTTGGGGCTCGCGACCCTCCCCGCTCTGTGCGGGGAGGGTCGACCGAGCGACCCTTCAAGATCCCGACCCCCCACCGCCGGAATTGCCTTCAGGAAGGCAGCGCGTGCGGCCCTAGCGCGGCTTAAAACGGACTCCCGGAGCGCCGGAGAAAGCCGCTAGCGCGATTTTGTTGCGCCGGGCGCACGCTAGCGGCTTTGATCGCGCGAACGTCAACGGGGCTGTGCGTGCGGCGGGGACCGGCTTCAGTCGTCATCGGAATTGCCAGCTGTCCGACATGCCACGCGGACGGGCTCCAGGTGGCAACCACCAAGCGCGGATACCCGGCCGCCTACTGCCGCCATTGCGACACGCAAACCCAGCCGCGCCACCATCTCGGCTCGGCGCTTCTCATGGGGAGAATCTACGAATGGTCGAATCCCGACGCCGCCGCCGCGATGCTCGAGGCGACGGATCTGCCGTCGATGCAGCCGGCCAAGCCGGCCACGGCGCCGAAACCACCGCCGCATCTGGCGCCCGCGGCGCTGCGATCGCGCCAGGCGGCGGCACGCTCTCAGGCGGCGCCGTCGCCCCCGACACCCTCGCCGGCGAGGCCGAGGGGCTTCCTGGATCGGGAGCTCTAACCGAGATCCTCGGCCGCGCCGACAAGGTCTTTGCCGCGCCGGCGAGTGCCACGAGCTCGAGCGCAGCGCCGGCGGCGATCGCGCCGCTCGAGGCGCAGAGCCTTCCGGGCGTGTGCATGGGCGTCAGCGGTCTTTGCTCGCTCAGCCTCTACAAGCTGCGGCTGCGCGAGCTCGACAGTCACGAAGCGGAAGCGCTCACCAACGCGATGCTGCGCAACCTCGAGGCGTGGGATATCACGATCGAGGATCCGAAGATGGCCGCGGCGGCCGATCTCATCGGTTGCGCCAGCGGGATCATCATGATTCGCGTCGTCGAAAAGCTGCGCGAGCTCGAGGCGGTGCGCGCCAGGTCGCCGGTGCAGGCCGCGACCGCCGCGCGTGCCGAAAAATCCGCGCAGGATCCTGCGCCCGAAAAAATGGACACGCCACCGGCGCCGGCGAAAGACGGCCACGTTCCCGAGCATGACGGCGCCGGGATCACGGCCGCGCTCACCGGCGGCGCGTGATGCGGCTCCCGAAGCCCGACAATCGCCTCTATCTCGGCCGCGGCGGATCCGGCAAGACGTCGCTCGCGCTCGAGCACGCGGCGCAGTTCGATCGCGTGCTGATGGTCAGGCCGGACGACAGCGAGCCGCCGCGCTTTCCTTCTGCGCGATCCTCGCACGAGCTCGCACGCGCCATGTCTCAGGACAAGTTCCGCCTCTGCATCAACGCCTATATGAGCGTCGAGAATTGGGAGCTCGCGAACGAGGCGGCGATCGCCGCCGGCGACACGGTGGTTATCTGGGAGGAGGCGCATCTGTTCATCCGCTCGCGATCGCTGATGGATTTCGCACCGCATGCCTTCAATCTTTGGATGCACGGCAGACATTTCGGTTGCCGCGTCTTCGCGATCTCGATCCGGCCGGCGGGCCTCACCGCGGATCTGCGCGCCAACCTGGCGCGCGCCGTGATCTTCAACACGACCGAGGAGGCCGATCTGCAATTCTACCGGCACATGATCCCCGACCGCTCAATTATTCCGAAGCTCGATTTCGCGCACCACGACGCGGTGGACTGGACGACAAGCGGCTACGCAGTGAAGAGGGCACCGTTCCCATGAAAAAATTTCGAATCAGCCTCTGTTCAAAAGACGTGGGCTATTCCGAATTTTGGATCGGCGGGACTGATAACCTCGCCATGAAAATCGCGAGCTCAATGTTCGAGATGGGATTCGACACCATCTATTCTATTGAGGTGATGAGCGAGTCCTTTTGCCGCGTCTATGCGCGGGGCCGCGAGTTGCGATGATCCGCCGCGCGATCGGCCTGGCACTCGTCGATACCGGCGCTATCCTCATCGGGTGCGGCGCGGCGCTCATAGCCGGGTTCGAGCCTGAAGTCCGCGACCGGCTGAAGAGCGCCATCCGCTTCGCGCTCTTCTGGGGCAAGGTCTAATCCCGCTAGCGTAGCGCGATCTTCGCCCGCTCGAGCGCGCGCCGTGATCTGGTCCACCTATTCGCTTCGCCGGCGCTTCATCCTCGAGCGGAGCTCAGACATGGGTGGCGTTACGATCCGCGGCGTGGTGATCACGACCGTCAGCCTCTTCATCGCGCTTTACGTCTACGAGAAGGTCAAGGGCTCGCTCCCCTGATCGTCGCGACCGAACCCGCTCTCTAGCAGAGGAGTCGATCGCGATGGCGATCTCCAACCAATTCAAGCTGATCAATCGTCTCGGCACCTTCGCGCAGACGGTCGGCCGACAACCGCTCAATCTCGATGTGGGCGCGCCGCTCACCTGTCTCGACGTCCGGCTCCGCTACACGATCGTCACCGGCGCCACGGCGCCCATCGGCGTCATGTATGGGACGGTGCTGCAGCTGCTGCAGCTGATCCAGCGCGCCGAGCTCATCGTCAACGGCCAAGACACCGTGATGAGCGTGCAGCCCTGGCTCTATGCGGTGCGCTCGATGCAGGAGCGCAGCGGCGTCCTCTTCCGCGGCCTCGAGACGCCGATCAACATGGCGGCCAACCAGACCACCAACGTCGATGTCCATCTGCCGCTGCACTTCGATATCGTCCGCGGCCGCAAGCGGAACGACGCCGCAGTGGATCTGCGCGGCATCCGCTCGGCGCAGCTCTATCTGACGTTCGGCGGCCTCGCCAATCTCTTCGGCACGCCGGGCGCGACCGTCGCGCTCTCCAACGTCACGGTCGATGTCGAAGGCACGTATATCGAGCAGGTGCCGAATAAGGATTCGAACGGCAATCCGATCGTCTTCGCGGTGCGCCAACTCGACGAGCTCAACATGCAGCTGGTCGGCGCCAACAACCAGACCACGCTCGACGTGGATCAGCGGACGGGCGTGAACATGCTCTCGCTGCTGCATTATTTCGCGACGAGCACGGCGGGCGTTCCGGCAGGCGACGATACCGGCATGATCAACGGCTCGACGTTCCAGGGCGATATGAAGCTCAAGAGCGGCGGCCAGTACTATTCGATCAGCCAGGCGGCGTTCATGCGTGCGCGCGTCCGCGACGAGAATCGCCTGATCAATGCGGGCCAGCCGGCCACCAACATGATCAACCCAGAATTCGCGGGCGCCTTCTATCAGGACATCCGCTACGACGGGAAGCTCACCACCGGCATCCCGACCGGCGCTTTGGATGCGAATCTGCAGGCGCTCTACAACCAGAATTACACCACGGGCAATACCACGCTGTACGTGCAGCGCGAAAGCGTGCGCCCGCTCCAAGTCGGTCCCTGATCGACGGCGGGCGGCGGCGGCGAAGCATTGAAGCGCCGGCCCGTCGCCGCCCGCACCCTTTCCGCGAGGCAGCATGGGCGCTGACTCGAGCACTATCGACGCGGGTGATAGGCCAGTGGATACCACGACTGACACGAGCGGTGACGGCGGCAGCAACGGCCTCGATATCACGTCGCTGATGAACAATCTCGTCGGCACGGCCGGCAGCGCCTATATCGCCTCGCAAAATTCCCAGGCCGCGATCGCCGCGAGCCAGGCGCAAGCCGCCGCGAGCCAAAACAGCCTCTCGAACGCGCTCGCGATCTTCTCGCCGAGCTCACCCTATTTCGATTACGCGATCATCGGCGCCGCGATCCTCGCCCTCGCGTTGATCCTGCGGCGGTGATGCGATGCGGATCCTCGAGCGTGAAGGCTATGAGCTCCTCGAGGAGCTCGGCCGCGGCTGCTATTTCTTCGACCTCGGCGGCAAGGTGTCAGGCTCGAGCGGATCCACCGCGATCCAGAACACCTCGCTTCAATTCATTCCTTCGGTAAGCCAGTACACGCCGTCGCCGCCGGTGGTGTCGATCTATCCAGCGGGCCAGGGCCTCTCGACGATCAACAGCGCCTTGCCCGATTCGGCGGCGTGGTTGCCGGCGACCTACGCGGCGCCGGCAACGAGCTCCACGACCTCGAGCTCCACGCTTTCGACCCTCCTGCCCTATCTGCTGATCGCCGGCGCCGCCGGCCTGGCGGGCTGGTTCATGCTGAGGAAGAAGCGATGAGCGCGAATGGTCTCGTCGCGGTCGATGTCGCGATCGCCTCGCCGGCGGCCGGCACGTTTCAGAGCGGCGCCGAGAATGACCAGGCGCTGAGCTACAACCCGGCGTTCCTCGTCGGCAGCGGCACGCTCACGAGCGCGCCGACTGCCAATCCGAGCGCGCCGTTCAGTGCCGATCCCTACGCCTCGACCAGCGCGCCGGCGACGGCCGCGGTCGGCACGCCGGTCTCGGCGACGCCCGCGCTCACGACGAGCGCGCCGTTCTCGCTGCCCTCGCTCTCGTCGATCAACCCGGAAATCTTTTGGCTCGGCGCCGGGTTGCTCGTCCTCGTCCTCCTGCTGCCGAGCGGAAAGAAGCGATGATGAAAGGCGGTTACAAAGTGATCCTGCTCGTCGGCGCCGCGCTCGCGGTGCTGTGGATGCTGGATCCTCGCGCGGCGGTCTCGATCGGGCGCTAGATGAATGTCTTCGCCCTTTGGTGGAAGCGGCGGCGGCGGCTCGAGCGCAACCTCGACCTCGCAAGCTGCCAATACCACCACCGTCAACGTCGAGACCAATACCAGCCTCGCGGTCGATACCTCGAGCCTGGCCGATGCGATCCGCACGCTCGCGGGAACGCAAGCATCCACGGCACAGGGCGCGCAGCAGACCGCGCAGCAGGCGGCGGTGCTGAACTTCCTTGGGCAGCAGACGCTCGCCGAGGGCAACGTGCAGGCAGCGGAGATCGCCGCCTCGGCCGGCCCGTCATGGCCTGTGATCATCGGCGCGATCGTCGCGGTGCTCGGCCTTCTCTTCACCATCGGCGTCATCAAACTGCCGCGGGGGCTTAAAGCATGACGATCCGCAACCGCCCCGACTATGGCGTCTACTACATCACGTTGACCAACGCCGGGCAGATGGATGTTCCCGCGATCGGCTCGCGCGTGGTGCTCGCGGCCGCGTGGGAAGGCGCGAGCATGGTCTCGTTGCCCGGCGGCATTCAATCGATCAGCGGCGGCCAGCCCTCCGCAGCGAGCGTGAACTGCCAGATCGGCAAATCGCTCGGCGACGCGATCGGCCTGCAGATCGGCTCCAAGGTCAATGTTGAGAACAAATTCGATTTCGTGCGTCTCTCCTGGCCGGCGCAAAGCGGCGTCATCGCCGAGATCCTGATCAGCGACGATGCGGACGGCAACGGCGTCGATGTCAGCGCCGCGCCGACCGTCGCGCTCGGTCAGATGTCGCTCGTCGATGGCGGCAACACCGCGCTTATCTCGAGCGACGGCCTGGTCGGCGTCTCGGAGCTTCCCAACGCGCGCGCGATGAACCGCGTCGGCGACAGCTTCGCCAATTATACCAACAGCAACGGCGTGGTCACCGTTGTGGCCCCTGCATCCAATATCAACGGCCTAATCGTGCGCGGCAACTCGGTGCTCGCGACCACGGCGGCGGCAGCGGTCTGCCTCGCCATTGGCGCCGTCGCGCCGACGAATTCGCAGACCAACGAGGATATCATGTTCGCGAACACGGCAGCGGCGACTCCCGGAATTCAGCTCGGTCACGATATTTTCGTTCCGCCTGGGGACGGGCTTTACCTCTGGAGTAGCGCGGCGGTGCTCAATGTCGCGCTCTCATACAAGGTACTCTAATGGTCGCGACACTCACCGATTACAACCTCACGCGATTTCCGAGCGGCGCGAGCATTGCCTATTCGGCATTCAGCGACGGAACCGCGTCGATTGTCGTCACGCTCGACCCGCATGGCAACGCTCCGCCTGGCGCACCGGCGCAAGGCCCTGACGTCATCTATCAGGCGGCGCCATGAGACCGATGCTCGTCCTACCGCTCGTCCGCAAGTACGTCGCCGGCACCGGCTTCATGCCGTCGCTGATCATGGCGGATATTCAGCAGGAATCGGATTTCAACGAGCGCGCTTACCGCGCCGATCGCAACGGCGGATCGTTCGGCTTGATGCAACTCGACGTGCCAACGGCGCGCGATCGCGGCTACGGCGGCGACGGGCTCGGCCTCTACAACCCGGAGCTCAACATCCGCTTCGGCGTCGCGCAGTTTCTGTGGATCAAAAGCGAGCTCGAGAAGCATTCGGCCTGGTCGATCGCCAATCTCCTCGCCGCCTACAACGAAGGCGTCGGCAACGTGCTGCGCGGCAATCCGGATCCTGACTACGTCGCCAAGGTGCTCGGCTATCGCGCCGCCTGGCAGCAAAAGCTCCTCGAGGGCGTGTCGTGATCCCGTCCGCCGATTTCATTCCGTACGTCATCGGCGGCGCGCAACTCGCCACTCTGCTCGGAATCTTCCTTCGCCTCGGGCGCATCGGCGCCACGCTCGAGGATCACGCAACGCGCCTCTTGAAATTGGAGCAAGCAGCATGAAGAGCCTACTCGCATTCCTCGCGGCGCTCGCGAGCGACGCGCCGCATCTGCTCGGGCCGGCGGTGAAGCTAGTCAATGATATCTCGACCGGCGAAGGCGGACTCGGCAAAATCGAGAATGTCGCCGGCGATCTCGCCGCCGTCGCCGCCGAAGTTGCGCCGATCGCCGTCGGCCCGGCCGCGCCGATCGTCGAAGCCGTCGCCGCCGTCACGAGCGAAGCGGTTCAAGCGGTCACGGCCGCGAATAACGGCGGTGTCGCCGCGAACGGCGGCTAGCGATGGCGCGCCGGCGCAAGCGGCGGCGGATGCCGCCGCGCCGCAAGAACGGACGCTTTCGCAAGCGGCGGTGATGCATGGGCGGTGATACGAGCTCGACGAAATATTCGACCGATGCCCTCGGCAATCTGATCGGAGAAGCGCCGGGCTCGCCGTTCATCACCAATCAGGGCGATCTCATTTCGACGGATGCGAGCGGTAACATCACGATCACGCCGGCGATCTCGCTCCTCGGGATCTCGCTACCCTGGTGGGCGTGGGCCGGCGCGGCGATCGGCGTTCTTCTCGTCGTCAAAGCTTTGGTGAAATGATGGACTCGGATTCAAGCGACCAACCCACGATCGACGCGAGCGACCCGCTTTTTAGCGATCTGTCGGGGCCGGACACGGCGCCCGCTTGGGCGAGCGCGCCGGTCACCACGGCGGCGGATCTGCCGTCTCTCGGTTTCGACACCAGCGGCAACCCTTTGAGCTCGATCTCGAGCATCTTCTCGAGCGTGCCGGGCTGGGGCTGGGCGGTGCTGATCGGCCTCGCCGGCGTGCTGATCATCGCGAAGCGGTGAGCGATGGACAGCGATTCGAGCAACGGCGCGGCCGACACCAATAGCGGCCCGAGCCTCGGCGACATCATCGCCGGCCAGGCCGGCGGCGCGCTCGATGAGCTCTCGCAGCAGATCCAGAGCCAGGCCTACGGCGCCGGCTCGAGCGCGGCACAAGGCTTCGTCGATGCGCTCTCGCCCTACGCGCCCTACGCTCTCATCGCGATTGGCGTTATCGTGATCGCGCTCGCTTTCGGGGGACGGTGATGATCAGGCTTGCAGAGCTCGGCGACGTGCCGGCGATCGCGGATCTCGCCTGCTCGAGCTCGAGCGAGGCGCTCGCGCCGGCGTCGCATGACGCGGTGTGCCTCTTCGCGCATGAGGTTATCCGCAATCAGCTTGGCATCGTCGCCCTGCGTGAGGGGAAGATCATCGGCGCGATCGGCCTGCGCGCGCAGGTCTGGCCGCAGAACGGCGGCCGCTTCCTGACCGATATCGCGACCTTCGGTGGTGAAGGCGTGCTTGCCGAGCTCATCGACGGCGCGCGCGAGGTGGCGCGGCACAAAAAGCTGCCGCTCTATCTCGGCGCCATGTCGAAGGATCCGGCCGCGGTGATGCGGCTCTACGAGCTCCACGGTGGGAAGCTCGTCGGCGCGTTCTACGACTTCACGCCGCTTTGAGGTGCCGCCGGCGCGGTACAGCTAGACCAGTGGACGGCGGGCAAGTTGATTATCTGACAGGTTGCGCCGTCGGCATCGGTTTTTTTATCAACGCTGATACAGCCGGCGAGCGCGAGCGCGATGGCGAAGACGAGATAGCGGATCATTTGTTCCCCCCGGTCAACACGCGACCCAGGGTGCAACAGTCTCCACCGCGCGGCAAGTGCGATGCTCGATGGTCGCGCCGCTCCAGAAGCCGAACCAAAAGCCGGCGATTAGAGCGACGGCGAGCGCGCGCATGACCGAGCTCCTCGAGCTCGGCCGAGCTCGAAAGTGCTATAGCCAACGACGATCAGCGCGACCGCAGCGCCGATCGCGACGACGCTCGGCGTCCAGCCATGCCAATAGCTTGAGCATACGCGCTCGACGAGCGGGCCGCTCGAGTTCACCAGGGCTTGAAGATCCATGCTGGTCTCTCCCCAAGAAAAAATTTACTTGCGGGCGGCACGCGCGGCCCTCAGTGAGCTCACGTGTTGGCCGCTCTCGGCGTCGGGCCTCACCGCCGCTGCCGTGCCTCCATTTTGTGAGTCGTAGGCGGCGCGGCGCAAGCTTATCCCCGCTCGCGCGACTCGATCGACGCGCCGCGCGGCGCGCGCGAGCATCCTTCCATGCTGCTCGGCTTCGCGCGCTCGCAATCGGCAAAGCGCCGCGATCGCGCTAAAGTACTTCGCCATCGCGCGCAACGATTCCGGTGGGAGGTGGAACAGGTGCGGGCTCAGCACCTCGCCATCGGCCGATCGCGGCGGGAGGTGCTTAAAGCCGAGCATCGCGCATGATCCAAAAAACCGCGCGCTGCCAGCGGGTTCCCGGCCCGACCTCACAGAAAACACGAATCGCGGCTCGCGGGGGATTTGTCGTCAAATCGGAACAGGGCAAGAACGACTCGCCCCTCCCGATTTCCGAATAATATACATTATGCGACATTTGGCTTGAGATTGCCTGCCTGGACCCCTGTCTAACTCCCTGTCTTTTCAGCATTCGCCACAATGTACAAGGAACCGCCCGGAATGACCGACTCACCTCAGTTGCAGCGGCTCCTCGCCATCATGGCGCGGTTGCGCGA
>DASYAL010000049.1:0-149372 GCA_036501365.1 Allostellaceae bacterium
CGGCCGCGGCCTCGCCGCCGCCTTCGGCCATCATCGCATCGGCGACGAGGCCGGCATTGGCGCGGATCGCATGCTCGATCGCGTCGGCGATCGCGGGATTGTCCTTGAGGAACTGCTTGGCGTTCTCGCGGCCCTGGCCGATGCGCTGGCCGTCATAAGCGAACCAGGAGCCGGATTTCTCCACGACGCCGGCCTGGATGCCGAGATCGATCAGCTCGCCGCGCTTCGAGACGCCTTCGCCATACATGATGTCGAATTCGACCTGCTTGAACGGCGGCGCCATCTTGTTCTTCACCACCTTGACGCGGGTCTGGTTGCCGGTGACCTGCTCGCGCTCCTTGATCGCGCCGATGCGGCGGATGTCGAGCCGGACCGAGGCGTAGAATTTCAGCGCGTTGCCGCCGGTCGTGGTCTCGGGATTGCCGAACATGACGCCGATCTTCATGCGGATCTGGTTGATGAAGATGACCATGGTGCGCGATTTGGAGATCGAGCCGGTGAGCTTGCGGAGCGCCTGGCTCATCAGCCGCGCATGCAGCCCCATATGGCTGTCGCCCATCTCGCCTTCGAGCTCGGCGCGCGGCACCAGCGCCGCCACCGAATCGACCACCAGCACGTCGATCGCGCCCGAGCGTACCAGCGTGTCGACGATCTCGAGCGCCTGCTCGCCGGCGTCGGGCTGCGAGATCAGGAGCTCGTCGATATTGACGCCGAGCTTTTTCGCATAGCCCGGATCGAGCGCGTGCTCGGCGTCGACGAAGGCGCAGGTGCCGCCGGCCCGCTGCGCCTCGGCGATGACATGGAGCGCGAGGGTCGTCTTGCCCGAGCTCTCGGGCCCGTAGATCTCGACGATGCGGCCGCGCGGCAGGCCGCCGATGCCGAGGGCGATGTCGAGGCCGAGCGAGCCGGTTGAGATCACCTCGGCCTCGGTCGCGGCTTCGCGCGAGCCCAATTTCATGATCGAGCCCTTGCCGAAGGCGCGCTCGATCTGCCCCAGCGCGGCATCGAGCGCCTTTTGCTTGTCCATCGTGTCCTTATCCACCAGGCGAAGCGCGGTGTTCGACATCCCCAACTCCTTATTCCATAGGGCTGCGCAGGGTTCAACGAAAGCGGCGATCACCGTACATGATTTGTTCTCGCTAAAGCAAGTATTTGTTTTGTTCTCTCGAGAAGCTCGTTATTTCAATCGGTTAGGCCGTTATCGGCCGCGGCACCGCGGCACCGCGGCATCGGAGCGCCGCAGCATGGGCGCCAGCCCCGCGGGGCGCGGCGGTCAGTGATCCTTGCTTTCACAAAGATTGTACCACAGGCCGAGATTGGCGGCCTTCCACTGCGGATCGGCGCAATCCTGCTCGCGCCGCGCCTCGGTGCGGATGTCGTGCAGCGGGTCGTCGGACGGTATGGCCTTGCCGCAGCCCCCGAGCAGCGGCCCCAAAGCCAGTGCCGCCAGCAAGCCGAGACGAAAACCCGATGATCCGCCCAGCGTCATGATGCTCCCCCCGCATTCCGAAACCGCCGCTATTGCGTGGGAAAATAGCAAAACCGCGCCGCCAGCGGCATGAAATCGGATTAAGCCCCGGGCTTTCCGAGCTCCCGGCGGAGTCGGCCGGCCGACGAAACTTCCGCACCCCGCCAGGGGTTGTAGAGCACCGCAACTTCGTTGGGGATAGGCATCATGCTTCGCTGGGCACTGATCTTCTTGGTTATCTCGCTGGTCGCCGCGCTGTTCGGCTTTACCGGCGTCGCCGTCGCCGCGGCCGGGATCGCGAAAGTCCTGTTCTTCATCTTCGTCGTGATCACGCTGGTCTTTGTCGTCCTCGCGATCTCGGCTGGCAGAGCCCTGCGCTAGCGGGGCCGGGATCGCGCGCAATGTCCGCCAGGCGGCGCTAACCCATGCCCGCGAGCGACGCGCCGGCGTCCGCGCCGCGCGACGAAACCGGCGCGCGGCGCGGCTTCGTCTCCAACAGCGGCATCGGCGGTGCGCTGACGCTCATCGTCGGCGCGGTCGTCCTCTATTTCGCACGCGACATCTTCGTTCCCCTGGCGATGGCGGCGCTGCTCAGCTTCGTCCTGTCGCAGCCGATGCTGTGGCTGCGTCATCACGGCCTCGGGCGCGCGCCCGCGGCCATCATCGTCGTCGCGGTCGCCTTCATCGTCATCCTCGGCTTCGGCTCGATCGTCGTCGGCGAGGTGGCGTCGCTGAGCAAGGAGCTGCCGGGCTACGAGCCGAACCTCATCTCGAAGCTGCAGAGCGTGCGCGAGACCATCCCGGTCGGCCGCCTGTTTCAGCGCGGCAGCCAGCTCGTTCAGGAGCTGCGCAACGAGGTGACGCCGAGCCCGGGGGCGCTGAAACCTGGCGACGGCGACGGCAACAATCAGGCGCCGGTGCCGGTCGAGATCCAGCAGCAGACCGGAATCTTCGTGCTGCTCGAAGAACTCGTCGGCCCGGTGCTGAAGCCCCTTGCCACCGCCGGCCTGGTGCTGGTGTTCGTGATCTTCTTCCTGCTCGACCGCGAGAATCTGCGCGACCGCTTCATTCGCCTCGCCGGTGCGCGCGATCTGCATCGCGCGACCCAGATGCTCAGCGACGCGGTCGAGCGGCTGAGCCGCTATCTCTGGACCGAATTCGTCATCAACGCGATGTACGGCCTGGCAATGGGCATCGGCCTCTTCGTGATCGGCGTGCCGAATGCGGCGCTCTGGGGCGCGATGTTCATCGTGCTGCGCTTCGTGCCCTATATCGGCACCTGGATCGCCGCGATCTTCCCGCTCGCCCTTTCGATCGCGATCGCGCCCGGCTGGTCGGCGCTGTTCGAGACGTTCGGGCTTTTCATCGCCATCGAGCTGTCGGCCAGCCAGGCGATCGAGCCCTGGCTGTTCGGCGCCAGCGCCGGCATGTCGCCGGTCGCGGTGATCGTCGCCGCGACGTTCTGGACATGGCTCTGGGGACCGATCGGCCTGGTGCTGTCGACGCCGCTCACCGCCTGCCTCGTGGTCATCGGACACTACGCGCCGCCGCTGCGCTTCATCGCCGTGCTGTTCGGCAACGAGGCGCCGCTCGCGGCCGAAGAGAGCTTCTACCAGCGCCTGCTTGCGGGCGACCCAGCCGAGGCCAGCGAGCAGGCGGAGAGCTTCCTCAAGACCGGCTCGCTTGCCGAGTTCTGCGACCAGGTCGCGGTCCCGGCGCTGCTCATGGCGCAGGAAGACAACGATCGCGGCGTCCTGACGCGGCAGAACCGCACGGAGATCATCGCGGCGATCAGCGACATGATCGAGACCATCGCCGAGGACGACAAGGACGACGATGACGGCGCGAAGCACGCGGTCGCCGTCGAATGCCTCGGCGCGCGCAACGAACTCGACGACGCGGCGGCGTTGCTGCTGGCGCAGCTGCTGGTCGAGCGCGGCTTTGCGGCGCGCGCCGTTCCCGCGCGCCATTGGCTGACCGAGCCGGGCGCCGGCCGGCCGGCCGCCGCGGTGCCGATCATTTTCTGCCTCTCGCATCTCGGCGGCGTGTCATCGCGCCGCATGCGTCTCCTGGCGCGGCGCTTGCGCCGTCGCGTGCCGTCCGGCGGCCGCATCCTGCTCGGTTTCTGGTCGGCGTCGTCGCCGTTGTTGGACGACGGCAGCGACCTGCCCGAGCCGGCCGAGACGATCGCGACCTCGCTCGGCGAGGCCGTCGGTCGCATCGTCGCCACCGCCGGCGCCGCTCCCGCAACCGGCCGCGAAACCGCCGATCTCGTCGCCGCCGCCGATCGGTCGCGCTAAGCCATAAAAAAACAACCTGAGGCCGCAATAACGGCACATTTGGCCGCAAAACTGCCCGGCAAACGAGAAACTTCAAAGGAGAAACTTCTTTGTCGACCCAAGACCTGGTGCGCAGTGAGCCAGCGCTTGCCGCTCTCGCGAGCACCGCCACGGCGGCCATCCTCGAAGAATCCTTCAAGCGCGACGACCACTATTTCCGTGCGTTGCTCGAGGCGTTGCCGGTTGCGATCTATGTGACCGACACCGACGGCCGCATCATCTTCTACAATCGCGCCTGCATCGACTTCTCGGGCCGCGTCCCCGTCATCGGCAGCGATTACTGGTGCGTGAGCTGGCGCCTTCTCTGGCCCGACGGCACGCCGCTGCCACACAACCAATGTCCGATGGCGATCGCGCTCAAGGAAGACCGCCCGGTGCGCGGCACCGAGGCGATCGCCGAGCGCGCCGACGGCACGCGCGTTCCGTTCATGCCCTTCCCGACCCCGCTGCATGACTCATCGGGCCGGCTGATCGGCGCGGTCAACATGCTGGTCGACATCACCGAGCGCAAGAAAGCCAAACAGGCCGTGCGCGAGATGAACGAGATGCTGGAGCAGCGGATCGAGGCGCGCACCAAGCAGATGACCGAGGCCTATGAGCGGTTGCGTCAAAGCGAGCGCCGCTTCCGTCTCCTGGTCAACGGCGTGATCGATTACGCGATCTTCATGCTCGACGACAAGGGCTACGTCACGAATTGGAATCCCGGCGCCGCGCGCATCAAGGGCTATAGGGCCGAGGAGATCGTCGGCCAGCATTTCTCGATCTTCTACACACAAGAGGACCGCGCCGCCGGCGTGCCCGAGCGGGTGCTTAAAACCGCGCGGCGCGACGGCCGCTACGAGGCGGAAAGCTGGCGCGTGCGTAAGGGCGGCGAGCGCTTCTGGGCGAACGTCGTCATCGACGCGGTGCGCGACGATAAAGGCGCGATCATCGGTTTCGCCAAGATCACCCGCGACGCCACCGAGCGGCGCAAGGCGGAGCGGGCGCTGATCGAGAGCGAGCGCATCGCGCGCGGCATCATCGACACCGCGCTCGACGCTTTCGTGCAATGGGATCAGGACGGCACCGTCCGCGAATGGAATCCGCAGGCCGAGGCTATGTTCGGCTGGTCGCGGCAGGAAGCGGTCGGCCGGCCCATGGCCGAGCTGCTGATCCCGCCCGATCAGCGCGGGGCGCACGCGGCCGAGATCGCACGCTTCATCGCCGGCGGCCAAGGCGCGTTTATCGGCCGGCGCCTGCAGATGGAGGCGATGCGGCGCGACGGCACGCATCTCACCGTCGAGCTCGCGGCCACGGCATTGAAGCGCGGCGACGGCGGCGGCTTCGTCTTCAACGGCTTTATCCGCGATCTGACCGACAAGATCGTCGCCGAGGCGACGCTGCACCAAGCACACAAGATGGAAGCGGTCGGCCAGCTCACCGGCGGCATCGCGCATGATTTCAACAATCTGCTCGCCGCGATCATCCCGAGCCTCGAGATCGCGAAGCTGCGGCTCGACGGCCATCCGGCCGTAAAATACATCGAGAGCGCGATGCGCGCGGCGGAGCGCGGCGCCAGCCTTACCCGCCAACTGCTTTCCTTCGCCCGCAAGCAGGAACTCGCGGTCGAGCTCGTCGACGTCAACCAGCGCGTCGTGGCGATCGGCGAGATGCTGCCGCGCACCCTTGGACCGATGGCACGCATCGAGACCAAGCTCGCCGCGGATGCCGGCGAGACGCTGACCGATCCCAACCAGCTCGAGCTCGCAATCCTCAACCTCGCGATCAACGGGCGCGACGCCATGCAAGCGGGCGGCACGCTGACCATCACGACGGCACTGCTGGACGCTGAGACCGCGCGGGCGCGCTGGCAGCTCGAGAACCGCGACTATGTGATGATCGCGGTCGCCGACACCGGTACCGGCATGAGCGAGGACGTGCGCATCCGCGTCTTCGAGCCGTTCTTCACCACCAAGGGCGTCGGCAAGGGCAGCGGCCTCGGCCTCAGCATGGTCTACGGCTTCGTACGCCAGTCCGGCGGCGATATCGCGATCGAGAGCGAGGTCGGCCGCGGCACGACGGTGCGGCTGTTCCTGCCCAAGGCGTGACGCCGCGGCGGCCGGGCGCGGCTGTCGCGCCTATTCCGGCGCCTTCATCACTTCTTTGACCTTGCCGGCGAGCTGCTTCAGGCTGAACGGCTTGGGCAGGAAGTGAATGTCGATGTCATCGCCGAGATTCTTGCGGAAATTGTCCTCGGCATAGCCCGAGATGAAGATCACCTTGAGCGCGCGATCGGGATAGAGCTCGCGCACCGCGGCAATGAGGCTCGGCCCGTCCATCTTCGGCATGACCACATCGGTGATCACGAGATCGACCTTGCGCTCCCCGTCGCGCAGGATGTCGAGCGCGTGCTCGCCGCTCTCCGCTTCGATCACCTCGTAACCCTTGTTCTTGAGGGCACGGGTGCTGAAGAGGCGGACCGGATCCTCGTCCTCGACCAGGAGCACGGTGCCGGCGCCGGTGAGATCGCTCGGCAGCCCATCCTCCTCCGACCCGCGCGCCGCGCTCGTGCGCTCCGCCGCCTCGCCTTCGTGACGCGGCAAGTAGATCGAGAAGGTCGTGCCCTGCCCGACCTCGCTATCGACCAGCACGAAGCCGTCGGTCTGCTTGACGATGCCGTAGACGGTCGAGAGGCCGAGGCCGGTGCCGGCGCCGACTTCCTTGGTCGAGAAGAACGGCTCGAAGATGCGATCGAGGATCTCCTTGGCGATGCCGGTTCCGGTATCGGCGACCGCGATCACGACATAGCGGCCCGGCGGCATCATCTCGTCGCCGCGGCGGATCGGCGCCTTCAGCTCGACATTCTCGGTCTTGATGGTGAGCGTGCCCCCGGTCTTGACCATGGCGTCGCGCGCATTGACCGCGAGGTTGATGATCACCTGATCGAGCTGGCCCTGATCGACCTTGACGAGGCCGAGATCGCGGCCATGCACGACCTTCAGCTCGATGTTCTCGCCGATCAGCCGGCGCAGCAGATGCGAGAGGTCGGCGAGCGCGTCGGTGATGTCGAGGATGCGCGGCTGCAGGGTCTGCTGCCGCGAGAAAGCGAGAAGCTGGCGCACGAGGTTGGCGGCGCGGTTGGCGTTCTGCTTGATCTGCATGATGTCGGGGAACGAGCGGTCGCCCGGTCCGTGCTGCTGCAGCAACAGGTCGCAAAAACCGATCATCGCGGTCAGCAGGTTGTTGAAGTCGTGGGCGACGCCGCCGGCGAGCTGGCCGACCGCCTGCATCTTCTGCGATTGGGTGAACTGCACCTCGAGCTGCGTCTGGCCGGTGGTGTCGATGAAATGGAGGATCAGCCCGCCCTCGCCGTCGCGGCTGATCACCAGGGAGGCGGACTTGCCGGCAAGGCGCAGCGCGACGGGCGCGAGCGGCGCATCGGCTTGCGACGCGGCGGCGAGCTTTTCTGCGACGGCGCCGCGTTCGATGTCGGGCAGGAAGCTGACCAGCGTCTTGCCGATCAGCGCGGTCGGCGTGGCGCCGAGTAAAGCGCCAAGTGCCGCATTCGCCGCGGCAAATCTGCCATCACGGTCCAAGAGGCCGATGCCGATCGGTGCGTTGGCGAAGAAACGCTCGAAGCGCTCGTCCGGCGGTGCGTCGCGCGCCGCCGGCGGGGCCTCGCGGATCGGCGTCTCCGCGCGTCGCGCCGCCGTCGTCACGGGCCGATCGGCGGCCTCGGCGAAGCGCCAGAGGCTCCAGCCGGAGCCGCCGCCGAGACGATGCGCCTCGACATCGAAGCGCGCGACGGAGCCTGCCGGAGGCGCGATGGCGATGCGGCCGGTGACGTCGCCTTTGAGCGCCAGATCGCGCCGCAGCGCGGCGAGATCGTCGGTGCCGCCTTGGCCGGCGACGAGCCGCCGCTGCAAGGCATCGAGCGGCTGCCCGATCAGGCCGGGGAAGCAGCGCGCGAAAGCGGGATTGGCATGGATCGCGCGATCGCTCCGACCGACGATCAGATAGGCGTCCGCGGCGGGGGCGAGCGCCTGCTGCAGGAGATCGAGTCCGCCGCTCGTGGCGCTGGCGCCGCGGCGGGCACGGATCGCGGCAATGCCGCAGCCGAGCGCGATCAGCGCAAGCAGCACGGCACCGGGCACGGCCAGCGCGGCCGGCGCCGTTTGCGCGAAGAGCAAGGCCAGGCAGAGCAGCGAGGCCGCGGCGAGGCCGAGCGTCGCGATGCCAAGCGCCCGGATCCAGGACGGCGCCGGCGGGGCCGGCGGCGCCGCGGCGCGCGGCACGATCTCCGAGTCGAAGGACATGTCCATCACGACGACTTTATCACAGGAGCTTCGTTCCGTACGCGCCGATCGTCGCCGGGAGCCTCGGCGAAATCCTACCGCGCCGCCTGCGCCTGCGCGCGGAACCTGCCCTTGAGGCGGAAGACGTAGGAGATGATCTCCGCCACCGCCTTGTAATGCTCGGGCGGAATCTCGCGGTCGATCTCGACGCCGGCATAGAGCGCGCGGGCGAGCGGCGGGTTCTCGACGATCGGCACGTTGTTGGCCTCGGCGATCTCGCGGATCTTCAAGGCGACGAGATCGGCGCCCTTCGCCACCACTTTGGGCGCGCTCGATTCGCCCATCTCGTATTGCAGCGCGACGGCATAGTGGGTCGGGTTGGTGATCACGACCGAGGCCTTGGGCACGGCGGCCATCATGCGCTTGCGCGCGCGGTTCATCCGGATCGCGCGCAAGCGCGCGCGGATCACGGGATCGCCTTCGGCCTGCTTGTTTTCTTCCTTCACCTCCTGCTTCGACATGCGCATCGAGCGCAGGAAGGCAAAGCGCTGATAAACGTAATCGGCCAGCGCCAGAACCGTAACCACGCCGACGACGCCGAACAGCAGCCGCAGGATCAGCTTGTAGAGTTCGCCGGGCAACAGCTCCGCCGGCTCGCGGATCATGTGCGCGAGCTGCGGCAGCGGCGGGAACGCCACCCAACCGGCGATCGCCGCGACGATCGCGATCTTGCCGAGGCTTTTGAGGAACTCGACGCCCGAGCGGATCGAAAAAAGCCGCGTGAAGCCGGTGATCGGCGAGAGGCGGCTGAGGTCGAGGCCGAACTTCTCGGTGGCGAAGACGAGGCCGATCTGCAGCAGCGTGCCCGCCGCGGCGGTGATCACCAGCACGAGCAGCGGCAGCACAAGCATAAAGGCGATCTGGCCGAGCGTCGCCCCGACCGCGGCCCATTTGATCCCATCGGGGCCGAGGAAATGGTCCAAAACAAGGAAGCCGCGGAGCGTCAGGGCCATGCTGCTCGCCAGCGTCGGGATGATGAACAGCACGATGCCGGTGCCGGCCATCAGCATGAACCAGGTGTTGACTTCGCGCGACTGCGCGACCTGGCCGCGCTGGCGCGCGCGCGCCAGTTTCCGCCCGCTCGGTTCTTCGGTTTGCTGGCCGCTATCCTGTTCGTCGGCCATGGCCGCCGGCCCTTCTTTCTAGCTCGGGATGATGAGCTGGAATTGCTGCGCGAAGGCCTGCAGGAACCAGTTCATCCCGGTCGCGGCGAGCAACGCCATCAGCAACAGCCCGCCCATGATCTGCAGCGGTTGGGTGACGAACAGCACCTGGAGCTGCGGCACCAGCCGCGCGATGAGGCCGAGCCCGACGAAGAACACCGTGCCGATCACGATGAACGGCGCGGCCATCTCGATCGCTAGGCGGAACGAGGCCGCGACCGCCTCGGCGACCGCCTGCGACAGGTCGCCGACCGGCGGCAGATGGCCGGGCACGAACACGGCATAGCTGTCGACGAGGCCACGCAGCATCACGTGATCGAGACCGGTGAGGAAGATCAGCAGGACGCCGAGCATCCCGTAGAACGAGCTCGGGATGGCGTCTTGCACATCGGACATCGGGTTGAAGATCTGCGCGTTGGAGAGGCCCATCTGCAGCGAGACGAACTGTCCCGCGGTCTGGAGCGTCGAGAGGATGACCCGCGTCAACGTGCCGATGAAGATGCCGATGACCAGCTCGCCGCCGAGCACGACCACGAGCTGCGCCGGGCTTTGCGGCATGGGCGGCAGCACCGGCGCCACGATCGGCAACAGCAACGCCGAGAAGATCAGCGCGAAGAGCAGGCGGTAGCGCGCCAGCACATAGGCCTCGCCGAAGCCCGGGAGCAGCATCATCGCCGAGCCGATGCGGGCGAAGACCAGCATCGCGGCGAAGGCATTGTCGGGAAGGAATTGCGCGAGGTTCATGGGGCGTTGCGCCGGGCACTATCCCGAGATGATGCGGCCCATGAGCTGCTGGGTGAAGGACTCCAGCGTCGAGAGCATGAACGGCAGGAACAGCAGCAGCGACAGGAGGATGACGATCATCTTCGGCACGAAGGTCAGCGTCATTTCCTGGATCTGGGTCAACGCCTGGAAGAACGAGATGATGAGACCCACCACGAGCGCCAGCAGCATCGCCGGGGCGCCGAGCTTTAGCGCCACGATAATGGCGTCGCGCGCGATGACGAGAACATCGGACGAGGTCATGGGCGTACTACCCTCGCCCTCAGATCGGCATCTTGATGATGTCTTGATAGGCGGAGATCACCCGATCGCGCACCGCGACGACGGTCTGCAGGGCGACCTGCGCGTCGGTGACGGCCTCGGTGACCGCGGCGAGATCGGGATTGCCGGTGACCGCCTGCATGCTCGCCTGCTCGCCCTTGCCGAGGGTGTCCATCATCGAGTTGGCGGCGTTCTGCAGCATCTTGCCGAAGCTCTCGCCGGTCGCGGGCGGAGTCGGCGATTGCGCCGCATTGCCGGCGATGCGCGCGGCGTTGGCATAGGCGTTGACGGCGCTGCCGAAGGTCACGGCCATGATCTACTCCCACTATCCGATCCGCGCGGGGAACGCCGCGCAACAACTCGCCCCGCGGCTCAGCCGCGCAATAAATCGCCCCGCGCGGCTCAGCCGCGCAATAGATCGATCGTGCGGCTCAGCATCGCTTTCGCTGCGTCGATGACGTTGAGGTTCGCGTCGTAGCTGCGCTGCGCCTCACGCATATCCATCATCTCGGTGATCGTGTTGACGTTTGGCGTCTTGACGTAGCCGTTGGCGTCCGCCGCCGGGTTGCCCGGCTCGTAGACGCGGCCGAAGCCGCCATCGACCTCGGTCACGCCCGAGACCTTGACCTTGTCGACGCCGAGCGATTTGTCGAGCTCGTCCTCGAAGCTGATGACCTTGCGCTTATAGGGATCGGCATCGGGCGTCTGCGCCGTCGAATCGGCGTTGGCGATATTCTCGGAGATGACCTTGAGGCGCTGGCTTTGCGCGCTCATGCCGGCGAAGGCAACGACGAATGACTTATCGAGATCCATCTCTCATCTCCTCGCTTGTCAGCTGCCGCCGAGCACGCTCTTGATCATCCCGACATTCTGCTTGTAGAGGGTCGTTACCAGCGCGTAGCTGGCGGCGTTGGTCGAAACCTTCATCATCTGCTCCTCGAGCGAGACGCCGTTGCCGTCGAGACTGGTCGCCTCGGGCTCAACGACGATCTTGTCGCCGGCGCCGGGCGGGATGATGGCGATGTGATCGGGCTGCGTGACCGCGAGCTGGATCGGCCCCGGATCACCCGGTGTGGTGCCGAGGATCTTGCCGAAATCGAGGTCTTTCACGTCTTTCGCGACGTAATCGGGCGTATTCGCATTGGCGACGTTTTCCGCGAGCACGGTCTGGCGCGCGGTGAGCCACGACATGCGCTTGGAAAACGCTTCGAACAGCGGAAGGCGGCCGATATCCATGGCGCCATCCTCCGCCGGTAACCTTAATAAAGCGTGAAATGCGCAGGCACAGCTCCGCAATTCCGGGAAAAACCCGGCACCGGCAAGAAAAAATTAACCATATCGGCCGCAGCATCGGAGCCTGCCAGCGCCCGAGGATTAACCATTGGCCGAGCACGCTTCCGAGATCGTCGCCGACGCCGTCGTCGCCCGCATCCGCGATCTCGCGCATGCGCATGGCGCGAGCATCCATGCGGACGCGACGCTCAGCGAGCTGATCGCGGCGCTGAAGCTCGGCGACCAGGTGCCGCTCGCCGCTTTCGCCGTCGCCGCCGATCTCCTCTTCCATCTTCTCGCCGCCGATCAGCGTCCGAGCATGGAGTCGAAGCCATGATGGAGGATATGTATTGGCGCTTCCTCGGCGCCCTGGTCCTCGTCGTCGCGCTGATCTTCGCGCTCGCCTGGATCGCCAAGCGCCTCGGTTTCGGCGGCCATCTCGCCGCCTCGCGGGGCAAGCGGCGGCTCGCGATCGAGGAAGTGCGCTCGCTCGACGGCAAGCGCCGCCTGGTTCTCGTCCGGCGCGACGGCGTCGAGCATCTGCTGCTCTTGGGTCTCAACGACGACGTCGTCGTCGAGACCGGAATCCTCCCGCCCGCCTCCGCCGATCAGCCGCCGGCAAAGAGCACGCCCGGCTTTGCGGCATTTTTGCCGGGGTCACGGGCATGACGCTGGGTTGTTCCAAACGGGTGTTTGCGCGGATCGCCGGCGCGCTGTTGCTTTCGCTCGTCGCCGCAAGGCCGGCGCTGGCGCAGAGCCTCACCCTCGATATGGGCGACGGCGGTTCCTCGACCGGCCACATCGTCCAGCTCCTGATGCTGCTGACGGTGCTGAGCCTCGCCCCGGCGATTCTCATCACCGTCACCTCGTTCACGCGCATCGTCGTCGTGCTCTCGTTCCTCCGCAACGCGCTCGGCACGCAGTCGACGCCGCCCAACATCGTGATGGTCAGCCTGGCGCTGTTCCTCACCGGCTTCGTGATGGCGCCGACGCTCGAGAGCTCTTACGACAACGGCATCGCGCCGCTGGTCGCCAACAAGATCACCGAGCAGCAGGCCTTCGACCGCACCGCCGCGCCGATCCACGATTTCATGATGGGTCACGTGCGCACGGAGGATCTCGATCTCTTCGCCGGCATGGCCAAGATCGACACCAAGGCCGAGGACGCCAAGGACATCCCGCTGCGCGTCGTCGTCCCCGCTTTCATGATCAGCGAGCTGCGCCGCGCTTTCGAGATCGGTTTCCTGTTGTTCCTGCCCTTCCTCATCATCGACATCGTCGTCGCCTCGATCCTGATGTCGATGGGCATGATGATGCTGCCGCCGGTGACGATCTCCCTGCCCTTCAAGCTGATCTTCTTCGTCCTTGTCGACGGCTGGTATCTCGTCGCCGGTTCGCTCGTGCAGAGCTTCGGCGGCAGCTGAGCCGCCTTTACTGCTTCGTCACCATCTTGATCAGCTTGCCGAGATCGTCCTCGATCCCGGGATGCGAGCCGTACCAACCCGTCGTCACGTCGATGAACTTCGCGCCCTGCTGCTCGAGCGCGGCGATCTGCTGATGCGTCGGATTGTCGGGATAGGTGTCGAGCTCGGCACCGAAGCCGTCGAGAAGGATGTTCTTCTGCCCGTCGGGCGATGAGGCATAGAGCGCGAAGAGGATCGCCGCGTTGGGATGCGCGGCATTGGTCGGAATGCAGAGATAGTCGAAACGCCGCGTCGCGGCATCGAGCAGCACCGTCTCGCCGAGCACGCCGCCATATTTCGAGAGATGCGCTTCGGAGCCGGAACAGGAAAGTGCCAGCCCCGGAATCTCGCCCGAAGCGATGCGATCGACGCCCGCGCAGGAGACGAGGCCGCCGATATTCTGCGCCAGTTGCTTGACGAAATCCGCGGTCTTGTCGAAGCCCCACACGTCCTTCGCCACCAGCACGTCGAAGCCGGCGAGATAGGGCGTCGTATAGAGCTTGCCCTTGTATTCGGGCTTCAGCAGATCCTCGATCGAGCGCGCCGCGCCGAACTGGGGCGCGACCTGCTTGTTGTAGAGAATCCCCGGCACCTTGGTGACGATGCGCAGTGCGCGGCCGTCGGCCTCGGCGATCGTCGGCGTGATGCGGCCGGGATAGAGCTCGGTCCACGGGATCTGGCGGAAGAGACCATGCGCGAGCTGCGGCGTCACCTCGACCGCGGTGCCGTTATAGACATCGGTCGAGGACGGCTGGCCGGCCTGCATCTCGGTCAGCAGTTTCGCCGCCATCGGCGCGAAGGACGGGCCGGGATAATAAGTGACGTCGAGATCGACGCCGAAATCCTTCTTGATGCCGGCTTGGCCGGCGCGCGCGCCGTCGGCGCCGCCGAGGATGTTCGCGGCATAGGAGAGCGTCAACGCGCCTTCCTTCTTGGCGCCGTCGATGATCTTCTGCAGCGCCGGCGACATCGGAATATCGCCCGCTTGCGCCCGCGGCGCGGCAATGACGAGCAGCGTGCCCAGAACGACCGATGCGACTAGCGATCTCACGGCGTAGCCTCCCCTGCTTTCGTTGGCGCCAGTCTATCGTGCTGCGAGCACCGCGCCATCGGAAAGCGCGCTTGAACCCGCGGCCGCTTTCTGCCTCAATCCGGCGTCATGATCCTCATGATGTCCCCGATCTTCGCGCCGGCCCAGGTCTGGCGCGAGTGCTTTGCCCGCGAGATGCCCGAGGTGGAGCTGCGCTTCTGGCCCGAGATCGGCAATCCCGCCGAGATCGAATTCGCCGCGATCAGCCGCCTGCCCGACAACGCGTTGCGCTCGCTGCCCAATCTAAAGCTCATCATCTCGCTCTTTGCCGGCCAGGATATGCTCCTCGCCGACAAGACCTTGCCGGCCAACGTGCCGATCGTCCGCGCCGCCAATCCCAACGGCGATCGGATGATGACCGAGACCGTGATGCTTCATGTCTTGCGCCATCATCGCCAGCTGCCCGAGCTGCTCCTGGCGCAGCAGAAAAGCGAATGGGCCTCGCCGAAGCGGCTCAGGACGCGCGATCGCAAGGTCGGCGTGATGGGGCTCGGGCCGATCGGCATCGCCGCGGCGAAGGCGCTGCGCGATCTCGGCTTCCAGGTCGCGGCCTGGGTGCACCGCCCGCGCCAGGTCGAGGGCATCGAGGTGTTCCATGGCGACGCGCAGCTCGACGCTTTCCTCGGGCGCAGCGAGATCGTCGTCAACCTCCTGCCGCTGACGCCCGAGACCGAGGACATTCTCGGCCTCAAGGCTTTCGCCGCAATGCCGCGCGGCGCCTCGGTGATCAATCTCGGCCGCGGCCAGCACGTCGTCGACGCCGATCTCGTCGCCGCGCTCGACAGCGGGCAACTGGTCGCGGCGACGCTCGACGTGTTCCGCCAGGAGCCGCTGCCGAAAGACAGCCCGCTCTGGCGCCATCCGCGCGTCACCGTGATCCCGCACGCCTCGCGCGGTCAGTTCCCGGCCGAGATCGCGCCGCTGATCTGTGCGCATCTGCGGCGTTTTCAGCGCGGCGAGCCGATGACCGACCGCGTCGATCTCGCCGCCGGGTATTAGCGCGCAACGCTCCCCGCGAAGGTTGACGACCAGCCGCGCCGGGGCGCATTCTTGCGCGGAAACCGGCGTCGCCACGCGGAAATCCGCGATGCCTTTCGGAGGAAACCGGATGGGGCTCGTTAGCGGCTTCAACCATCTTTGCGTGCACGTCACCGATCTCGACCGGTCGGAAGCGTTCTATCGCGACGTTTTCGGCCTCGACGTCGTCGGCCGCGACCTCGTCAATGAGGAAGGTCCGAACCTCTTGCTCAAGACCAACAACGGCCATCTCATCCTGCTCGTCGAAGTAGAGAAAGTGGTGCCGATCCGCCCGAACAGTATGACGATCCATCACGCTTTCTATCTCACGCCCGAGCAATATGCGCGCGTCATGGATCGCCGCCGCGACGCCGGCTTCGAGGTTGGCGACACGCGCACGCAGTTTCGCGCGAAGGGCGAATTGAGCTTCGACGTCTATGATCCCGACGGCCACCGCTACCAGGTTCAGGCCGTGGGTCCCGAAGCCGCCGAGACCTATTACGCCGCGATCGGCAAGGTCGTTTGCGGCAAGGTCGAGGATTTCACGATCGGCTCGGTGACCCATTTCCCCGAGGGACAATTCTTCCTGCTCCGCCTCGAGGACGGCTTCCTCGCCTTGTCGCATTGGTGCACGCATATGAACGGCGTGCTGCGCTGGCGCGAGAATTACGAGGGCTTCTTCTGCCCGATGCATTACGCGACCTTCAACCGCGTCGGTGAAGCGACCAGCCACCGCACGTATCCCGCGCTGCGCGCCCATCCGGTTACGATCACGGCCGGCGGCGCCGTCGAGGTCGATACCGACGCCGTCATCAAGCGTCGCGGGTTCAGCCCCGATCAGGTAACGGCCTGCGCCGGCGCTTGCGCCGCCGCCCCCGTGCCGGCGAAGTAACGGAGAGCTCCATGGCCGATATGGAAAGCCTCAATCACACGGCGCTGTGCTTTCACGATCTCGCCGCAGCGGTCGATTTTTACTGCGACGTCCTCGGTGCCGTACCCCATCAACGCGTGAACTTCGAGATCGAGGCGGCGCGCTCGGGCGTAGCGATTTTCCAATCCGTGGTCCTCGAGGATTACCTTCTCGCCCTCTGCGTCACGCCGAACTACATGCCGATGCCGCCCGAAGATCAGCTGCGCGGCGTCAACGGCTTCCGCCACGGCTTCTGCGTCTCGCGCGCAAAATTTGCCGATGTTCAGGAAAGCCTGCGCGCGCATGACGTGCGCTTCGAAGGGCCGGTCGACCATCCCGAGAAAGGGCCGTTCGGCCAGTCGATCTATTTCAAGGACCCCGGCGGCAATTTCCTCGAGGTCTTGTGGCGCCGCGACGAGAAACCGGACGAACGCAAGCGTCGCTATATTCATGTCGAATAGCCTTCCGCACGTTTTCGCGGCGACGAAAAACGGGTTCGAGGTCGAAGGCATCAGCCATATTGCCGTCGCGGTGAAGGACCCGACCGCGGCGCGCGCATTCTATGGCAGCGTGCTCGGCTTCGACGACACGGGAAGCGCGCTCCCGGATTGCGGCGATCACTCGCTCGTGCGCGCCGCTTCGGGACAAGTCGTCGCCCTTTGCCGCAACGGCTGGCGCGCCGCCAGCGATACGGCCGTCCACAACGCCTATCGCGTCTCGCCGGCGCAACGCGAGGCTATCTTCGCGCGATTGGCGCAGCGCGGCGTGACCGTTCAGCGCTATCGCGAAGACCGGCCGCGCGAGAACGACGACAATTGCTATTTCGACGATCCCGACGGCAACCGTATCCAGCTCGTTCTCGATCCGGCGGCGCGCGGGCCCGGCGTCGCCGCCATCGACCACGTCGCGCTTCAGACCTTCGACATCGAATGGGAAGAGAAGCTCTACATCCGCACCGCCGGGTTCGGCATCGAGCACGTCGTCGGCTGGCGCACCACCGATCATCAACGCGCCAAGCTGTGGGGCGAGGGCAAGGAAGAGATGATGCCGGGCGCGCGGCGCTGGGACAAACGCTACACCATCCGCGCCGGCGAGCCGCCGAAAATCGCGCGGCCGAACATGCAGATCTATCTCGACGCGGGCAATGACGGTCTCGCGGTCTATCTCGCCGCCGAGCATTACCGTATCCAGCCCGCCGAGCGCCTTGTCGGCACGCCGCGTGTCGCCTTCAAGGTCGCCGCGCCGCTCGAAGACGTCGCGCAAAAGCTGGCGAAATTCGGCCGCCCGGTTGCCGGACCGATCGAGCATGCCGCCAATCCCTGGGTGAAGCGCTCGATCTATTGCCGCGACATCGGCGGCAACTTCCTCGAATTCTGCCGCTAAAAGGCGCCGCCGATGACCGACCAAATCGGCCGCGCCGGCCCTGGAGGCACGCTCGCCGTCGAAAGCGGAACGCTGCTCGCCATGCGGCTGCATTGGGCCGCGCGGCGCAGCGGCCTCCTGCCTTACCTGATCTTCGCCCTGGTGTTCGTGCTGGTGGCGACGCCGGTGGTTTTCCTGCTGCTCGGCAGCGTCAGTGCCGCCGCTCTGCCCGGCGATTTCTCGCTGCTCGATCTGACGCTGCGCAATTACGCGCAGACCTGGCTCGATCCGTCGACTTACGCCCTCTTCGGCAACACCGCCATCTACGTTCTCGGCAGCACCGCGCTCGGCATCACCGTGGCGACCATGCTGGCCTGGCTGGTCGAGCGCACCGACATGCGCGGCAAGGCCTGGGTTTACGCCTGCGTGCCGATGACGCTCGCCGTGCCCGGCATGCTGCAATCGATGGCGTGGGTGCTGATGCTGTCGCCGCGCGTCGGCTTCATCAACAAGCTGCTGATGAACGCTTTCGGCCTCAGCACCATGCCGCTCAACATCTACAGCTTCGGCGGGCTGATCTTCGTCGAAGGGCTGCGCCTCGTGCCGACCGCCTTTCTGATGCTGGTGCCACTGCTGCGCGGCATGGATCCCGGCCTCGAGGAAGCCGCCGCCGCTGCGGGCGCCGGTCCGCTTCGCGTCCTGCATCGCGTGAGCCTCAAGCTCATGGCCCCCGGCCTGCTCGCGATCGTGATCTATCAGGCGATGACGGCGCTCGAGATCTTCGAAGTGCCCGGCCTCCTGGGACAGCCGGCGGGTATTTTCGTTTTCAGCACCCGCATCTATGCGATCATCGCGTCGGTGACGATCACGCCCGACTATGGCGACGCGAATGCGCTCGCCGTGCTTTATCTGATCGTCGCCGTGCTGGCGACCTTCCTTTATGCCCGGGTGATCGCCCGCTCCGAGCGTTATGCGGTCATCAGCGGCAAGGGCTACCGGCCGCAGCTACAGCGCCTCGGCAAGTGGCGCGCGGCGGCGAGCTTGCTCGCGGTCGCCTATCTGACGCTCTCGGTGATCCTGCCCTTCATCGTCCTCGTCTATACCTCGTTCCTGAGCTTCATCCAGGAACCCTCGGCCAAAGCCTTCGCCTCGATGACCTTCAAGAACTACGCGCAGGTCTTCCACACGCCGAGCATCGGGCTTGCCGTGCAGAACACGGCCGTGATGGTGGCGGTGACCGCCACCGCAACGACGCTGCTTTCTTTCGTCATCTCGCTGATCGTCGTTCGCAGCCGCTTTTGGGGACGGCGGCTGCTCGATCAGCTCGCGTTCTTCCCGACCGCGATCCCCGGCATCGTCATGGCGATCGCCTTCATTTGGATATTCCTGCAGTTCGACCGCTTCGGCCTGCCCTTCTTCGGCACGATCTGGTCGGTCGCCGTGGTCTTTACCGTCAGCTTCATGGCCTATGGCACGCGCGCGATGAATGCCGCGATCTTGCAGATCCACAAGGATCTCGAAGAGGCCGCATATGTCGCGGGTGCGGCGCAGTGGCGCATCATGTGGCGCATCTTCGTGCCGCTGGTGCTGCCGTCGCTGGCCGGCGTCTGGATCTGGACCGCGCTGCACGCGATCAACGTCGCCGGCATGCCGCTGCTGTTGACGCAAGGTCCACGCAACCAGGTTCTGTCGGTGATGATCTGGAACATGTGGGACAACGGCTATCTGCCGCTGGTCGGCGCCGTCGGCACGCTGTTGATGATCTTCCTCGGTTTTCTTGCCTTGGCGACGCGCTGGATCGCCTTCGGACGCGGTCCGACCGCGGCGGACACCCGCTAAACGCGACGCCCGCATCACCTCAGAGGAGAACGCCATGCCCGCGACACCGCTCGTCCCTCAGTTCTCGCTCGCCGAGCGCGACCGTCGCTGGAAGGCGGTGCGCGCGCTGATGCGCGAGAAGCAGATCGACGCGCTCGTCGTTCCCAACAATACCGGCCACTCGACCGACTTTCAGGCCAATGCGCGCTGGCTCTCGCATGTCGGCGGCGGCGGCGATGCCGACATCGCCGTGGTCTTTCCGCTCGAAGGCGAAGTCGCGGCGATCGCCAATGGCGCCAAGCAATATTGGGGACGGCCGGGCGTCCAAGAATGGACCACCGACCTGCGGGAAGCACGGCGCAATTACGGCAAGGCCGCCGTCGAGAAGCTGAAAGAGCTCGGCGTCGAGCGCGGGCGCATCGGCATCACCGGCCTCGGCGCCGGCCCGCGCACGCCGATGGGCACGGTCCTTCTGGGCTTCTACAACCTCGTGCGCGAGGCCTTTCCGCAGGCCGAGCTCGTCGATGCCAGCGCCATTCTCGAGCACGCGCGCTACAGCAAGAGCGCGGAAGAGCTCATGGTCCTGACGCGCTCGGTCGAGATCATCGAGACGGCGGTCGGCGCCGAGATCGCGATGGCACGGCCCGGCGTCAAAGACTGGGATCTCTGGGCCGAGGTGATGTCGACCCTGGTCAAGAATGGCTCCGAATTGCCGGTGCATTGCAATTGGGCCTCGGGACCTTACACGGTCGAAACCCTCACCCGCCCGACCCTTCGCCTCCTCGAACATGGCGACATGATCATCAACGAGATCGAAGCCTCGGTGATGGGCTATCGCGCGCAGCAATTCCAGCCGGTCTTCGTCGGCGCGGTCCATCCGCTCCATGCCGAGCTGATCAAGATCCAGCGCGAGATCTACGACACGCTGATGGAGCGGCTGCGGCCGGGGGTCACCGTCGACGAGCTCGCGGCGCTCACCGAAGCGACCTGCGCGCGCGTCGCGCCCAAGACCGGACCGGCCGCCGGCGCCAAGGCCGGTCTCAACATGCACGGGCGCGGCCAGGGCGACGACGGGCCGCTGGTCACGCAATCGCAACGCCGGCCCGAGCAGCTCGCTGTCGCGCTGCAGGAGAACATGACCTTCATCTTCAAGCCGTATGTCCGGCCCGCCGACGGTCACGCGGAATGCTCCTGGGGCGACACCATCGTGGTCACGCCGGGCGGCGGCCGGCGCTTGGGCAAACGCCCGCACGGCCTCGCAGTCGCCGGCGCCTGATCGTTTCGGGAGAAAATCATGTCGTTCCGTACGCTCTCTTCCCTGCTCGTGCTGAGCGCGCTGCTCGTCGCGGCGCCGGTTCGCGCCGCCGATCTGCCGGCGGCGACGAGCCAATATCTCAAGGATCTCGGCATCGATCCCAAGGTGCTCGACGGCATCGACGGCGAGTTGAAAGTGCCGCAAGCCTGGATCGACGGCGCCAAGAAGGAAGGCAAGCTGATCGTCTCGGCCGATTGGTCGAGCGAGGAATTCCCGATCCTCGTCAAGCCCTTCACCGAACGCTATCCGTTCATCGAGCCCGAAAACAGTTATGCGAGCTACGGCAATCGCGCGATCGCCGTGCTTCTCGCCTATCGCCAGAAGCGCGTGCTCGCCGACGTGATCAACGGCTTCGGCGGCGCCACGCCGCAATATGAAGCAGCGGGCGCGCTCGAGAACATCGCCGACCTGCCGAACATGACGAATCTCGCCTCGGATCAGATGCGCGATCCGAAGGGCCTCTGGGTCGGGCATCAGGTGACCTATTGGTGCATGCCCTACAACACCAACCTGGTGAAGCCGGGCGACCTTCCCAAAACCTGGGACGATTTGCTGACCGATAAGGCGCTGGCGAACGGCGCGCTCGGCATCAATCAGCGGCCGCAGCTCTGGCTGGTGCAGCTATGGGCCGCGAAGGGCGATGCCTGGGGCAAGAACTTCGTCGACAAGCTCTTCGACGTGGTGAAGCCGCAACTTCGCGGCGAGGACGTCAACGCAATGGTCGGCCTCGTCGAGCTCGGCGAGCTTCATGCCTCGCTGCCGGGCGCGCAATACCGCGCCAAGATCGAAGCCGATAAGGGCGCGCCGGTGAGCTTCCACTGTCCCGAGCCGGTCACCGCCTCCATCGACGAGCTGGGCATCCTGCACGGCAGCCCCGATCCCTTCGCGGCGAAGCTGTTCGTGAACTGGATTCTGAGCCGCGAGGGCCAGATCGCGCAGGTTGAGGCCGTGCATACCGTTCCCGTGCACAAGCTGCTGCAGGATGCGCGCTTTATTCCCTATGCGAACACCATCATCGGCAAGCCGACGGTGACGCGCACGCCCGACGCCGTCGCGCAATACGGCAAGGCGATGTTCGACGCTTGGAACGCACATTGGGGGGTCAGCAAATAGCCGCGCCCGGCCCGCAAGAGGGGCATTGCCAGCGGCCGCGCTTCGGCCGAACATAGGCTCAATCGCTCGGTCCGAAGATAAGAGGAGGAAGCATGGACACGCATCTCGCCACCATGAGCGCGGACAAATACGTCACCATCGACGGGCTGAAGGTCCGCTATCTCGAGGAAGGCGCGGGCATCCCGGTGTTGCTGATGCACGGCGCCTCGCTCGGCTCCTCGGCCGATGTGTTCCGCCGCAACCTCGGGCCGCTCGCTCGCGCGGGGCTGCGCGCGATCGCGTTCGATTTCCCCGGCTACGGGCTCAGCGAGGTCGGCAGCGATCTCTCTCTCGCCTATCAGACCGCGACCGCGCCGAAGCTGATGGACGCGCTCGGCCTGAAGAAGGTCGCGCTCATCGCCCATTCGCGCTCGGGCGGCCAGGCGGTGCAGCTCGCGGGCAAAGAGCCGCAGCGCTACTCGCACATCGTCGTGCTCGGGACCGGCGGATTGCTGCCGCCGCTGCCCGAGGATGTCGAGGGCCGTTACAGCCAGGTCGCGGCGCGCGTCGATCGCCAGATGGCCGAGACCGAGCCCAAGCCCGAAGACACGAAGAAGCTGATGCAGGCCGATCTCTTCCATACCGAGCTGGTGACGCCGGAAGAGCTGGCGCTGCGCCACAGCCGCAGCATCGGCAAGGCCTTCGAGACCTTCACCAGGCGCGCGCGCTCGGAAGAAGGCGCCGGCGGCAGCGGCGCGCAGCCCGCGGTGCCGCAATGGAAGCGCATGCTGGAGCTGAAAGTCCCGGTGCTGCTGATCTACGGCCGCGAGGATCGCGCCCATGCCGGCGAGCGCGCCGAGCTCTTCAAGAAGATGCATCCCGAGGTCAACCTGCACATCATGAACGGCTGCAAGCACATGGTGCCGTGGGACGCCGAGCAGGAGGTCTACCGCCTGGCGATTCCGTTCATCAAGGGACAGTGAGGAGACGCGCGATGGCGAAGATCCGGCATCTTGCTTTCTTCTCGGATAGTCCCGAGAAGATGGCGCAGTTCTACGTCGAGGCCTTCGGCTTCGAGATCAAAGGCCGCGGCAAGAAATCGGTCTGGATCACCGACGGCTATCTCGACATCGCCCTGCTGTGGCGCGCCGACGACACGCATTACCACAGCGGCCTCAATCATTTCGGCGTCACCCTCGAGGCCGACGAGAAGGATGCGGTCTATCAACGGCTCGAGGCGATGGGCCATGGCGCGATCAAGCCGCCGGCGGATCGCTCCTATGTCGAGGATTACTGCAAGGATGTCGACGGCAATAAGTTCGACCTCTCGAGCTCGGGCGTGAAGGCTAAGGACAAGCGCATGGTCTTCAAGGAGACGGCGAAGGTCTAGACATATCGCCGCGGCGAGAGCACGTGAATCGTGCTCTCGATTTCAGGTCGTAATTCACAGACGAGACGGAATCGCGGGCGAATCTGTCGCATCCGATCATGGTCTCGCGCGGGGATGGCGCCCCGCGCCCGCGCCTAGAACCCCACCGTATGAGGTTCGTGCTCTATCTGTCGATGCTTCTCTGGGTTGCGCTGTCGGTCATCAGCACCGTCGATATCGGCGCAACCGCGCGGCTTTTCGCCAAGATGCATTTCGGCTGAGCGCGCAAGCCTTCGCGGGTTCCGCTACTTTGGCGCGAAGATGGCGGCCTTGCACCGCTGCCGCGCGCCGATCAGAAATTGCGCGTCAGCATCAATTTCAGCACCAGCCCGTCCGAGCCGGCGGTGAAGCCATGGCCGATCCCGGCTTCGACATCGGCCGGCGCGCCACTGTAATCGACGACCGCGAACAGCATCTGCTGCTCGTTCTTGAGACCGACGAAGTCGCGTACCTGGCCGTAATCCGCATAATGCTCGAGCGCGACCGCCCAGGCCGGCGAGACGTTGTAGTCGAGCCGCGCCGCCGGCGCGAAATCGAGCGAGCCGACGCCGGTCCAGCTATTGTCGAAGATCGGATTGAAAATGAGATCGACCGGACCGAAGCGGACGCCGACGATCGGGCGGATCTCGCTGCTATAGCGCGTCGGCTCCCAGTGCAGCGCGTTGTAGCTGAACTCGAAATTGATGGCATAGAAGAACTGCCGATCGGCGACATGCGGCTCGGCGAAAAGCACGCGCACCTTGCCGCCGTTGATCAGCGGCCTTCCCTCGCGCGTGACCGAATAGAGCGGCAGATAGAGTCCGAGCTCGAGCCAGTCCTTGGCGCCGTAAGCCCATTCAGCGACGCCGTTGAGCGCGCCTTGCGGCACGATGCCGCCCGGAAACTCCGGTTCCTTGCGCCCGATCGGCGTATAGTTGTTGTGCAGCGTGAGGCTCGCCTGCCCCACCTCGTTGATCCCGCCGTTGTAGACCTGGATCTCGTCGGTCTGCGCGGCCGCGCCGCGCGCCATCAGCGTGCAAGCGATACCGGCGATCGCCGCCGAACTCATCCGGCAAAGCATGGACGCCCCCTCCCGCGGCCCCGGACGTCGCGCCGGGGCCACTCGATCTCATTCGCCGGGGGCTAATTTATCGCGCTGAGGCCGTCGCTGGCGAGACGCTGGCGATAGGCCGACATGAAGCTCTGTAAAGTGCCGATCTCGGCGACGCGCGCGGCGACATCGGCCGGCGTGCCGCCGCCGGCGATACCGGTGTTCGGGTCCTCGGTGATGAGGCCGAAGGCCTGTGCCGTCTGGGTCCCGGCGATCGCCGGGCCAAAGCTCGCGCGCAGCCGCGCCACGCCTTCCTGGTCGCCGTCGAGGGTCAGCGCCGCGGCCCAGGCGAGGACGATGCGCGACAGCTCGGCGCCGAGCGGGCCTTGCGCCGGCGGCGGGCCGGCGAGCTGCGCGAAGACCTTGGCCGCGTCCTTCCAATCCTGCTGGTGCCAATAGATGTCGGCGCGCAACCGCGCCGCGTCGACGCTGTTGTCGTTCGCGAGCAGCGCGAGCGCGTCGGGCGCCTTGTCGATGTCCATGAACGCGCGGGCGCGCAGCTCGGTGCGCTGCCGCTTGAGATCGGTCGGCAGATCGTTGCCGACATCGACGTCGAGCGCGGCAACCGCGGCTTTCGGCTGGCGGTTCATCAGATTAATCAAAGCGAGCTGCGTCGCGCCGCGCGCCTTGTCGTGGCCGGTCAGATGGTTCTTCACCTGATCGTCGAGCAGCACCGCCGCCTGATCGAGCAGATCGACCGACACCAGCCGGTCGATCAGCTTGCGGACGATCGCGTCGTGGCGGTCGCCGGCGGGCTCGAGGTCCTGAAACTCGCCGTAGAGCGCCAGCGCCTTGACCGGCGGGATATCGTCGGCGCCCTTGCCGAGATAGACGTTGGCGAAGCTGTCGGCCGCTTCCTTCGCGACATCCTTCGATGCCGGAAAATCGGGAAAATAGATCACGGCCTCGTGCAGCGCCTCGATACCTTCCGAGAGCTGACCTTCGGCGAGCTGCAGCTCGCCCAGCTGACGCAGCAGCGAGAACTCGAACGCGTCGCCGCGCCAGGAAAAGCGCAGCGCATCGACCGCGTTGATAGTGTCGAGCCGGCTCGCCTGCTTGCTGTCGTAGAGCGCCATCGCGCGCGCATAAAGCGCGCGGGCGCGCGCCTTGCGATCGCCCGAGGCGGCGACCTTCACCCATTCCTCGAGCGCCGGCTCGAGCTGACCGAGCTGCTGCTCGCGCTTGCCGTAGAGATATTCCGCCATCGCCTCGTCGCCGGCGCTGGGCGAATCCTTCATCACCATGTCGATCAGCGGTCCCGCGCCCGAGCCGCGATCGGTCTCGATCAGCGATTCCGCCGCGGTCAGCGCGAAGCGGTCGCGCAGCACCTTGGGATAGGTCTGGATCAGGCCGAGGCTCTGCGCGAACTCGCGCGCGGCGCCGTTCCAATCGGCATTCTGCGCGGCGATCGCGCCGCGCCAAAGCGCGGCTTCCGGCTCGTTGTCGAAGGTCGCGAGGCCGAAGACCTGCTGCGCGCAATCGTATTCGTCGGAAAGGAAGCAGGCGGCGCCCTTGAGCGCCTGGGCGCTGCGATCGCTGGCGGCTTGCGGATCGTCGCGCTCGACCTGCGCGAGGACGCCGAGGGCCTCGGGGCCGAAGAGATAGGCGAGGTAGAAGCGCGCGAGATCGAGCCGCGGCGCGGTACGGGCCGCCGGCTCGGCGTCGGCCGCGGCGCTCTCGAGCTTGCGCCGGCGCTGAACGAAGGTCTCGCTAACGGGGCCGCGCCAGCCGGTGAAATCGTAGAGGCGATGCAGATCGGCGGGAACGCCGCCGCCGCCGAGGATCCGGTCGCGCTCGTTCGAGAGCGCCAGGCCGTTGGGCCGCGTGATCTCGACCGTATCGGTCCCGGGCTGCACGCTGAGATCGTCGGTGTTCGGGCGGATGACGATGCCCTGCTCGGTCTCGATCAGCCGGAAGTCAACAAAACTGCGGGTCGCGTCAATGCCGCGACCCAGCTCTGCCACCGGAACGACGATCAGCCTGTCGCCGAGAACGGGATCGCGGATCGAGAGCGGCCCGCTTGCCTGATGGACATGCAGCTCGACCGAAGGGATCGTTGCGCCGGGACGGGGATCGACCGGAATCGGCGCATCGGGACTGGTCGGCGTGTTCTTCAGATCGATGATCCAGGAATTGCCCGCGCGCCGCGCGCTGGGGTTGAGATTGTCGGCGATGACGAAGCGCAGCGCCGTGCCGGTGCCGGTCGGGACCACATCGACCGCCGAGATCACGCCCTGGCCATGCGCGCGCAGGCTGTCGAGATCGAGCTTCGCCGGCGTGGCGAAGACGATCCACAGCGCGCTGCCGCGGCGATAGACCGCCGCCGCCGTCGGTACCGGCCAATCGAAACGCAGGCTGGTCGTGCCGCTCTCGCTGACGAGCTGCGGCGCGAAGGAAACGGCGGCATTGGTCGACGGCGGCTGGCTGCTTGTCGGCGGCGCCGGCGGCAGATCGCTCGCGCTCGCGCTGGCCGCGACCGATCGCGTCACCGCCGGATTGGGAATCCCGGCCGGCGGCACGATGGCGAGCGGCGCAACTTGCGGCTGGGCTCGGAGCTCGGCGGTGTCTTGCGCGGCAGGCTTCGCCGGCTTCTCCTTGCTCCTGTCCTTGGCTTTGTCTTTCGCCTTGGCGGCGGGTAGGCCCGCCGCCGGCGCAAGGAGATCGACCGCGACGATGTTGCGATTGACGAGCGTGGTCCGGACCTCGACGGGATGCAGCAGCTTCGCGGTGATGGTCGTGCCGTCGGCGGATTGCCCGGCGCTGGCGACGTAATGGTCGAGTGCACTGGCGATGACGTTGAGCTGCGCCGTGAACGGCCGCGCGAAATGGATCGTGAGGGTGTCGCCCTCGACTTTCGCCTCATAGGCGACCGGCGTCTTCCATTCGATCGCGATGCGGCCGAAGCCCGGATGCTCGCCGGCGCGCAGCTCGACGGTCTCGGAGCCAGAGGCCGCCCGCGCCGCAAGGACGAGCATCAAAGACGCGAGGAGAGCGGCACCGCGCATCGCTTAGGACCCCGATGGCGGCGCCGGCGTGGCGGCGGCCGAAGCGGCGGCCGGCGTTGCCGCCGGCTGGTTGCGTTTTTGCGCCAGCGCGGTGGTGATCGCCTCGGCCTTGGCCGGCTCCATCGCGGCGAGGATCGGCGCGGTCTTCGCTTCCTTCATGCTGCTGAGCAATTGTAGCGCGATCGGCAGGTCGAGCTGGCCGATGATCTGCGCGGCGTCGGCCGGCTTCATCGCCTGGTAAATCTTGACGAGGCTCTGCATGCGCGCGTCATCCGCGGCATTTTCCTTGTCGACGTCGGCCTGGATGCTCTTTTGCAGGTTCTGCAGCTTGGCGATCTTATCGTCGACGCGCTTTTCCGCGGCCTGCAGCACCACCTGCTGCTGGTCGAGATCGCTGCCACGCTTGTCGAGCGCGGCGCGGCGCTGCGACAGCTCTTGCAGTACCTGGACCTCGGCCGGGCTCAGCAGCAGCGGGTCCTTGCCGGCGGGCGCCGATCCGGTGGAATCCGGCGCGGCGGCGCTCGCTGCATCCGCCGGTGTCGCCGGCGTGGCGGCGGTGGATTGCGTCGCGCTCGCATTGGGCGCGGCGGCGGCCGCCGCCGGCTGCGCGCCGCCATTGGCCTGCTTGGTGAGATCGACCGGTGCGCCCGTTGCCGGCTTCGCCGCGGAAGGCGCTTGGGCCAGCGCGCGATCGGTGCCGAGAGAAACGATGTCGCTGACCTTGACGCCGAGCAACACGGTTGCGGCGACGATGACCGCCGGAATGAGACGCGGGCGCAAATTCATCGCCCGTTCCTAACGGCGGCGGGCGGCCAGCGCGCGCAGGAGATCGCGCTCGGCGCGTGACGGCGATGTGGGCCGCTCGATCGCCGGCGCGGCGCGCGGCGGTGCCGCGGCGGCGACGGCGACGCGCGGCTCGACACGGATCGCGTCGCCGCGCGCTTCGGTGCGGATATAGGCCGGGCGCGGCGCTTCGGCGCGCGACGGCTCGGTGCGCGGCGGCGTCGGGCGCGGCGCTGGTTCGATATTGTATTCGTCGGATTGCGGCCGCTGCGTCGAGCGCTGCTCGGGCCGGTAATCGGGCTTCAGCTCGTCGCGGCCGGCGCGGATCTGGTTCGCGAGCTTGTCGGCGATGCTGCCGCCGCGCTCGATCATATAGGAGAGATCGTCGGACAGCGCGCGCGCCTCTTCGACTTTCTTCTCGAGCCGGCGGCTGAGCTCGTCGGCGGTGACGCGCAAACCGGTCACGGCGGTCTCGGCGCGCTGCGAGGCGGCGTTGAGCGTTCTGACCAGCACCTCGAATTTCTCGCGGTCGTTGCGCACGGTGCCGAGGCGCCGGTTGAGGATGAAGGAATAGCCGATCGTCGCGATGAGGAGCAAAGCGACGATCGCGTCGCCCAGAAAGCTCAGCATCATATGACTCCTCGATCTCGGTCGATCTTCTCTTCGATTTGGATGGCGATATTGCCGGCCTTGCGGCCCATCTTGCCGGTGAACATCGGCAAGTCGCCGCAGGTCAGGGTGATGTCGGCGTCGGGCTGAGCGTTGAGCGCGATGCGGCTGCCGATATGCAGCTCGAGGACGTCGCGCAGCGACATCTCGACGGTGTCGAGCACGGCCTGGATCGGCACCCGCGTGTTCCAGAGCTCGCCGGCGAGATGCGCTTCCCAGATGGAATCGCGGCCGAATTTCTCGCCGAGAAAGCCTTGCAGCAGGATCTCGCGCACCGGCTCGAGGGTGGCGTAAGGCAGCAGCACTTCGAGCCGGCCGCCGCGGTCCTCCATGTCGACGCGCAAGCGCGCGAGCACGGCGGCATTCGCCGGACGGCCGATGGTCGCAAAGCGCGGATTGGTCTCGAGCCGGTCGAAGCGGAAATTGACCGGGCTCAGCGGATCGAAGGCGCCGGAAAGATCCTGCAGCACCACCGTCACCAGCCGCTCGACGAGATTGCGCTCGATGGTCGTGTAGGGCCGGCCTTCGATGCGCATCGCGGCCGTGCCGCGGCGGCCGCCCAAGAGCACGTCGACGATCGAATAGATGAGGGCGCTGTCGACCGTCAGCAGCCCGTAATTGTCCCATTCCTCGGCCTTGAAGACGGTCAGCATCGCCGGCAGCGGGATCGAGTTGAGATAATCGCCGAAGCGGATCGATGTAATATTATCGATCGACACCTCGACGTTGTCGGAGGTGAAGTTGCGCAAGCTTGTCGACATCATGCGCACGAGGCGGTCGAACACCACTTCGAGCATCGGCAGGCGCTCGTAGGAGACGAGCGCCGAATCGATGATCGCGCGAATGCCCGAATTGTCGGACGACTGGCCGGCGCCGTCACCGAAACCGAGAAGGCTGTCGATCTCGTTCTGATTGAGGACGCGCGCCGAGCCGAGCGCTTCGCCGCCCTCGCCCGCCTCGGCTTCGCCTTCGGCGCTCGCGGCGGCGCCCGCGGCGCCGGGCTCCAGCTGCGCGGCGAGTTCGTCCTCGTTCTGCTGATCTTGGGGCTCGTCTGCCATGGCACGCCTACTGAACCAGCATCTCCTTGAAGAGCACGTCGTTCACCTTGGCGGGCGCGACGGCGGCGTTGACGCGCGCCAGAAGCTCCTCGCGCAAGCGATAGATGCCGCCCGAGCCGCGCAGATCGTCGACGCGCAGCTCGCGGAGATAGATCTGGAAATTATCGATGATGCGCGGCAGCACGGCCTGGACCCGCGCGCGATCCTCTTCGCTCGCCAGCTCGAGGCTGACCGATAGCTTCAGGAAGCTCGCCTTCTTGCTGGCGCCACCGTTGAGATTGACGAGGAAATCCGGCAGGTCGAAGAACACCAGCGGCTTGGGCGGCGCCGCTTCGGCGGTCGCAGGCGCCGCCGCATGCTTGCCGAGGAGACCGTCGAGCATGCCCGTGAAATAAAGTCCGGCGCCGGCGATGAGCAGCAACGCGACGGCGCCGCCGGCGATCATGATCAGCTTCTTCTTGCCGCCGCCGCTCTTGGCTTCGCTCTCGCCGTCGGAAACGGCTTCGATCTCTTCGTTGACGGTGGTACTCGCCATTGTGCTGCTACTCGGAAAAGGAGTTACGGAGGCTCGCTTAATCTCCGGCCGACGATAGCGAGCGTAGGGTTAACAACTGATTGAAGGGGGCGGCCGGAGCGGCAGATTTTTCCCGGCAGAAGCGGCCAAATCGGCCCATGCATGCCGCGGCGCAGTCTCTAAGCCCTTGAGATCGCCCGATTCCGGTTCTGGCACGCGAGATGCACGAGGCAAGACCGGATTAACCACGACGTCGGTCATGGACACTTCGACCTCCATCGCACTCTCCGGCCAGAACGCGCGCGAACGCGAGATGGACGTGCTCGCGAACAACATCGCCAATCTGTCGACGCCCGGCTTCAAGGGCGAGCAGATGATGTTCCACGAATATCTGAGCAACCCGCCGGGCGGCGGCCAGCCGAGCTCTTATGTCAGCATCGTCGGCAACGCGCGCGACATGAGCCAGGGCCCCCTCACCCATACCGGCAATCCGCTCGACATCGCTTTGAACGGCCCGGGCTTCCTCACCGTCGCGACGACGGCCGGCACCAACGAATACACCCGCGATGGCCATCTCCAGCTCGACAGCCAGGGCGAGCTCGTCACCTCCGGCGGCCTCGTCGTTCAGAGCGAGGGCGGCGCGCCGATCATCATTCCCGGCGGCGCCGGTCCCATCACCGTCGGCAAGGACGGCACGGTTTCGACCATCGCCGGCACCATCGGCAAGATCGGCATGGTCGATTTCGCCGATCCGCAGCAACTGCTCGAGCAGCAGGGCGGACTCTATACGACGACGCAGGCGACCCAGCCGGCGACCAACACTACGCTCGAGCAGGGCACGGTCGAGGAATCGAACATCCAGCCGATCGTCGAGATCACCAAGCTGATGACCGCCGAACGCGATATCACCAGCTCCAAGAACTTCTCCGATGGCGAGCACAACCGCTTGAAGAACGCCATCGATCGCCTCGGCAAGACGATTTAATCGCAAGACATTTAGGAAGAAGGTACGCGCTATGCGCTCGCTCTCCATCGCCGCCACCGGCATGCTGGCACAGCAGCTCAACGTCGAGGTCATCTCGAACAACATCGCCAACCTCAACACCAACGCGTTCAAGGCGCAGCGTCCCGAGTTCCAGGACCTGCTCTACCAGGACGAGCGTTCGGTCGGCGTCAATTCCTCGGACAGCGGCACGATCGTGCCGGTCGGCGTGCAGATCGGCACCGGCGTCAAGGCGGCCGCGGTCGCCCGCATGACCCAGCAAGGCAACCTCACCAACACCAGCAACCCGCTCGATCTCGCGGTCCAGGGCCACGGCTATTTCCAGGTGCTGATGCCCGACAATTCGACCTCCTATACCCGCGACGGCTCGCTGCAACTGAGCGCGACCGGCCAGCTCGTGACCGCCGACGGCTTTCCGATCCAGCCGGCGATCACCATTCCGCAGAACACCACCGCCATCACGATCAACGCCAACGGCCAGGTGCTGGCCACGGTCGCAGGCAACACGACGCCGCAGACCGTCGGCCAGATCCAGCTCGCCAATTTTCCCAACGAAGCCGGCCTCGCCCTGCAAGGCAGCAACCTCCTCACCGAAACGCCCGCCTCGGGCGCCGCCATCGTCGGCGATCCCGGCACCACCGCCTTCGGCACCATCCAGCAGGGCTTCATCGAGACGTCGAACGTCAACATCGTCTCCGAGATCACCAATCTGATCGCCGCGCAGCGCGCCTATGAGATGAATTCGAAGGTCATCCAGACCTCTGACCAGATGATGTCGACGCTGAACCAGATCCAGTGATCGTCATGACGCGCCGTTTCATCGCCCTTCTCGCTCTGCTGCTGACGGCGGCGCTTCCCGGCGCGGCCGTCGCCGATACCCTGCTGCAGCCGAACGTCACCGTGACCGGCGACACCATCCATATCGGCGATCTCTTCAGCAATGCCGGCCCGCATGCAGCCGATCCGGTCGCGCCGGCGCCGGCGCCCGGCACGCGCGTCACCTTCAACGCCACGTGGCTCGGCGCGATCGCGCGCGAGCATCACATCGCCTGGCAGCCGAGCTCGGATTTCGACCAGGCCAGCGTCGAGCGCGCCACACGCGTCATCGACGCCGACACGGTGGCGCAACGCATCCTCTCGCAGATCGCCGCCAACGCGGCGAACGGCGACGCCAGTCTGCAACTCGACAATCCGGGCCTGCACTTCATCGTCCCGGCCGAAGCATCCGACGCGATGGCGCTCGACGGCCTCACCATCGACCAGCGCAGCGGCCGCTTCTCGGTCTTCGTGACCGCGCCGCCCAACGCCGACAACCCGCAGCGCCAGCGAGTCAGCGGCCGCGTAATCTATCAAGAGACCATCGCGGTACCGAGCCGCGGCATGGCGATCGGCGACGTCTTCGCGCCGGCCGACGTCACCGAGGTCAAGCTGCCCCGCGACCGCGTCGCCGCCGATGCGATCACCGATCCGCACCAGCTCATCGGCATGGCGACACGCCGCGTCCTGCGCAGCGGAGAGACCGTGCGCGCCGGCGACATCGAACAGCCGGTCGTCGTCCACAAGGGCGATCTCGTCACGATCGAGCTCGACACCGCCGTGATGCAGTTGACGGCGCAAGGCAAGGCGCTCGACGACGGCGCGCTGCGCACCACGGTGCGCGTCTCGAACACCCAGTCTAACCGCATCATCGATGCAACAGTCGCCGGCCCCAATCAAGTCGTGATCGCCACGGATGCCGTCGCGCGGGTCGCGGCGCGGTAGTTCAATAAAGGAATAGGACGATGCCTACCCCCCCCTTCCGGCAGCTCGCGGCGATGGCGCTCGCGTCAGTCGCGCTGGCCGGCTGCAACGCCTTCAGCCGCGTCTCGCAGATCGGCGAGACACCGCCGCTGACGACCATCCAGGATCCGAAGACCCAGCCCGGCTACCAGCCGATATCGCTGCCGATGCCGACGCCGATCCTCGGCGAGCGTCAGCCGAATTCGCTGTGGAAGGCCGGCAGCCGCGCGTTCTTCAAGGATCAGCGCGCGGCGCAGATCGGCGACATCCTTACCGTGCTCGTGAGCTTCGACGACAAAGCGCAGTTCAACAACGAAACGCAGATCCAGCGCACGACCAACGAGCAGGACACGATGCCGAACGTCTTCGGCCTCGAAAGCCAGATCGGCAAGATCCTGCCGAAATCCTTCAACCCGGCAAGCGCGGTCAACATCACCGGCGCGACCAACAACGACGGCAAGGCCGAGATCAACCGCGAGGAGCAGGTGACGCTCGAAGTCGCCGCGCTGGTAACGCAGGTGCTGCCGAACGGCAACCTCGTGGTCCAGGGCCACCAGGAGATCCGCGTCAATTACGAGGTGCGCGATCTCCAGGTCACCGGCGTGCTCCGGCCGCAAGACATCAGCTCGATCAACACCGTGCCGCTCGACAAGCTCGCCGAGGCGCGCGTCTCCTATGGCGGCCGCGGCCAGCTCACCAACGACCAGCAGCCGCGCTACGGCGAGCAGCTCCTCGACACGGTGGCGCCGTTCTAGGCGCTACTGCATGAACCAGCCGTGGCTGACGACGAGCGATTGCCCGGTCAGCGCGTTGGTCTCGAAAGCGGCGAAGAACAAGGCCGCCTGAGCGACGTCGTTCACGGTGGTGAACTCGCCGTCAACGGTGTCTTTCAGCATCACCTTCTTGATCACGTCTTGCTCGGAGAGGCCGAGCTCCTTGGCCTGCTCGGGGATCTGCTTGTCGACGAGGGGCGTGCGCACGAAGCCCGGGCAGATGACGTTGGCGCGGACGCCATGCTTGGCGCCTTCCTTCGCGACCACCTTGGCGAGGCCTTCGAGCCCGTGCTTGGCGGTGACATACGGCGCCTTCAGCACCGAGGCCTCTTTCGAATGCACCGAGCCCATATAGATGATGCTGCCACCGGTGCCTTGCTTGTACATCTGCTTGAGCGCGGCGCGCGTCGTCAGGAAAGCGCCGTCGAGATGGATGGCAAGGAGCTGTTTCCATTTAGCGAAATCGAACTGGTCGAGCGGCGCGACCGTTTGGATGCCGGCATTGCTGACGAGGATGTCGATGCGGCCGAAAGCGGCGATCGCCTTCGCCGTCGCCGCCTCGACCTGCGCTTCGCTGGTGACATCGACGGCGACGCCGAGCGCGCGGCCCGCGCCGCCCAACTCGGCGGCCGTCGCTTCGGCGCCCTGCTGATTGAGGTCGGCGATCACGACTCTCGCGCCTTCGGCGACGAACACGCGCGCGATCTCCTTGCCGATGCCGCTGGCGGCGCCGGTGACGATGGCGACCTTGTCCTTGAGACGCATGCCTTTCTCCTCGAGAGAATCCACGCCACGTCCCTTAGCGAGTTTGAGCGGGCAATGAAAGACAGTCCGCGAGGACCGTCAGAACCATTCCGGATGGGTTTCGCGCCACAGCGCGTGACGCGCGGGATTGGCGGCGATCATCGCTTTGAATTCGGCGGCGGCCTTCGCGTCGCCGCTCTGCGCCGCCTTGAAAAGCCGGTTCATGGTGAGGCCGAGGTCGTCGGGGCGTTTTTCCATGCCGCGCGCGTGCCATTGGAAGCCGAATTTGTAATCCTCGGTCAGCGGCACGCCGGTCAGCAGCTCCTGGGCATTCTCGTTGAACTGCTCGAAGACCGTCTTGCCCGGGCGGCCGATGAGCGTCGGCAGATCGTTCGCCGGCTCGCCCAAGCCGCCCTCGCCGCCCCAAGCCGGCTTGTCCGCCGGAACGATCGCGATCGGCCTGCCCGCGATGCGTCCGAGCTCGGCGGCAAGCTCGCGCGGCGTGATGGTCGAGCCGATGAGATGGTAGATATGCCCGGCATGGTCTTTCCCGACCAGCGCCTCCGCGCCGGCGGCGGCGATGTCGTCGCGGGTGATGTAGCTACGCCGCAACTCCGGCTTGTCGGTGGCGATGCGGCCTTCGCGGATATAGCGCTTGGCCTCGCGGCCAAGGCTTTCGGCGAAGATCGCGGTGCGCAGGATCACCCACTCCATGCCGCCGGCCCTGAGCGCGTTCTCGGTCTGGAAATCGTCGTCGCAGCTTTGGGCGATGCCGGCGCCGATCATCGATTGATAGACGCAATACCGAATTCCGGCGTGCTTGGCGATCTTGACCACCGCGCATTTAACCGCCGCCTCGTCGACCTCGCCCGGCGGATGGTTCATCGGCATAAAATACATGCGCTCGCCGCCGGCGAGCGCCTGCGGCAGCGAAGCGAGATCGGTGAAGTCGCCGTAGCGCAGCGTCGCGCCGCGCGCGCCGTAAGCCGCGAGCTCGCCGCGCTCGGGACTGCGCGAGACGAGGATCAGGTCGCTCGCCGGCACGCCGCGCGCGAGGAGGTCGTCGACGATCTTGCGCGAGGTGCGGCCCGAGGCGCCGCTGACGACGATCTTCATGCGCGAACTTTCAGGCGCCTTGGCTCTGGATCTCGCCGACGCCTTCGGCCAGCGGCTCGGCCGGCGTCTCATGCTGCGGCAGCCGCGCCGCGAAGCGATAGCGCGGCAGGGCAAAGAAGCACATCGCGACGAGGAACACGCAGGCCTCGCAATAGAGCAGCCCCCAACTATAGGAGCCAGTGGTATCGAAGATGCGGCCGAGAATCACCGGCTGGATGCCGTTAGCAACCGCGGCGACGCCCCACATCAGCCCGTAGATCGAGGCGAAGGCCTTGAGCCCGAAATACCGCGTCAGGAAATAGGGCACGACGCTGCCCTCGCCGGTCGTGCCCGCGCCGATCAGGGTGCCCGCGATCAGCAAGGTGCCGAAACCCGAACCGAGATGGATCATGACGAGACCGCCGAGCGCGCAGAGCGAGAAGAACAGCGCCAGCTTCGGCGTGCTGATCTTGTCGAGGAGATAGCCGGCGACGAGATAGATGATGGTCGAGCCGAAGACTTGCGCGCTCAAGACCGTCGCCGCGGTTTGCGGCGTCAGGCCGCGGTCGATCAAGAGCGGCACCATGTGGAGATTGAGGCCCAAGAGCGCGGTGTTCAGCACCAGCGCGCCGAGGCAGAGCCAGAAGGAGACGTAGCGGCTCGCCTCGCGGACGCTCATGCCGGTCGCGTCGGATTTGCTCAGCGCCTCGCCGCGAGCGCGTGCGGCCAGCACCGCCGGGGATTCGCGCAGGAAAAGGAATACCGGCACGGTCAGCACCAGGACATAGCCGGCGATCACGAGATAGGCCGTGCGCCAGCCGAAGAGCGTGACCGAGAGGCCGGTCCATTGCGGAATGAGGCCACCGGCGATGCCGGTGCCCATCGCGACCAACGCGAGCACCAGGCCGCGCCGGCCCGAGAACCAGCCCGAGACGAGCTTGGCATTGCCGACGAAGCCGCCGAAGGACGAGCACAGGCCGATCACGGCAAAGAGACCGAGCAGCATATAGAGCGAGCCGTTCTGCGCCGAGAGACCCACCATGGTGGCGGCAAGCAGCAGCAAACCGCCGAGCATGAAGGCGCGCACGCCGAAGCGGTCCATCAAATGGCCGATGACTGGGATCATCAGCGCCTGCACCCACGACCACACGGCGAGGCCCGCCGAAATCTCGGCGCGGCTCCAGCCGAATTCCTTGGTCAGCGGCACCAGGAACACGCCGAAAGTGCCGTGCACGACGACCGAGGCGCCGGCCATCAGCGCCAGCGCCGAAGCGGTTGCCGCTGCGACCGAGCCGGAGGTGAATTCCTTATCGGCCATGGTCCCCCCTCACATTTTTCTTCGTTGCATATCCATCCAGCGCCCTTCGACTACGCCCTCGCCAAGCTCGGGCTCCGCTCAGGGTGAGGAAATATTTGTGGCCGCACCTTCCAACGGCTGGTGCCCGACGCGATGTGCCTCGTCCTGAGCGTAGTCGAAGGACGCACTGCGCATATTGCAACCCTCCACGCTCGTTACGAATCCTGTGCGTTGGGCGCGAACAGCTCTTCCATCTTCATCACCCGCGGCGTCAGTCCCTGCTGGTTGGAGTATCGCGCCGCTGTCTCGAGCACCTCGCGATTGGCTTTGACACCGAAATTAATGAGCCGCTTGCCCAGCGCCTGGCGATAGTCGGGCGGCACGAGCCCGGTCTCGAGATGGTAGGCGACCTGCTCGCGGCGCTCGCGCTCGGCGATGTCGTTCGATCGGTTGAAGGCCTTGAGGAGGTTGAGCACCAACCAAGGATGCTTCTCGAAGACCTCGCGTTTCACGACCATGCCGTGATTGATCGGATAGATGCCGGTCTTCTTGTAATAGCGGATGCATTCGGCAGCGGAATCCGCAAACAGCGGCCGGATGTCGGGATGATGGTCGAGATCGGCGGTGCTGCGGTCGATCACATCCGAATGGCGGTTGTAGGACATGCAGGCTTGCAGCTCGCCCGACAGCATCATCGAGCCGATGCTTTTCTCCTGCGGGATCTGGTTGACGGTGACGCCGGGCGGGTAGTCGAACCCGATAGCGCCGGCGTGACAGCGCGCGCGCAGCCGCTCCATGAAGAAGGTCATATCCTTCGCCGCGACGCCGAACTCGCTTTCGAGCACGCCGCGGGTCCAGAGCGCCGAGGTCTGGATATATTCGGGCACGCCGATCGTCTTGCCTTTGAGATCGGCCGGGCTGTCGATCTTCGCGTCCTTCCGCACGAAAATGCCGGTGTGATAGAAGCGCCGCGTGGTGAAGATCGGTATGCCGACGAAACGGTCGTCGCCGCGCGAGCGGATGATCATCAGCTCCGACATCGACAATTCCGAGACGTCGAACTCGGCCTTGTTCAACTGCCGCCAGAACATCTCCGCCGGACCGAGCACGGTCTTCGCGAAATCGACGCCGTCCACAATCACACGACCGTCGATGATCGCCCGGGTGCGCGGATTGTCGGTGATCGCGAGGCTGAGCCTCAGATTGGCCATGGGCGTCCCTCCTACCTACCGCGCGAGGATCACGAGGCGAGCGCGTTCGGCGCGAAGAGTTCGTCGACGGTGACGACGCGCGGCGTCAGGCTCTGCTGATTGGAATACTTGGCCGCGGCCTCGAGCGTCTCGCGATTGGCTTTGACGCCGTGGGTGATGATCTGCTTTGCCAGCGCGTCGCGGTATTGCGGCTGCACGAGACCGGTCTCGAGGTGATAGCCGACATGCTCGCGGCGCTCGCGCTCGGCGATATCGTTCGCCTGGTCGAAGGCCTTGAGGAGGTTGATCACGGCCCAGGGCTGCTTCTCGACCACCTCGCGCCTGATGACCATGCCGTGATTGATCGGATAGATGCCGGTCTTCTTGTAATAGCGGATGCCCTCGGCGGTGGAATCCGGGAACAGCGGCTTGATGTCGGGATGATTGTGCAAATCCTCGGAGCTGCGATCGACGAGGTTCTGGTTGCGGATATAGAACATGCAGGCGTCGAGCTCGCCCGAGACCATCATCGAGCCGATGCCCTTCTCCGCCGGGATCTGGTTGATGGTGACGCCCGGCGGCGCCTTGAAGCCGACCGCGCCGGCATGGCTGCGCGACGGCAGGCGCTCCATGAAGAAAGTCATGTCTTTGGGCGCGACGCCGAATTCGTTCTCGAGCGCGCCGCGGATCCACAAGGCCGCAGTCTGCTGGTATTCCGGCACGCCGATGCGCTTGCCTTTGAGATCGGCCGGGCTGTCGATCTTCGCATCCTTGCGCACGAGGATGTTGGTATGGAAGAAGCGCCGCGTCGTGAACACCGGCAGGCCCATGAAGCGCTCGTCGCCCTGGGCGCGGATCATCATCAGCGACGACATCGACATTTCAGAGACGTCGAACTCGGCATAGCGCAATTGCCGCCAGAACATCTCGGAAGGGTCGACCACGCTTGTCGTGAAGTCGATGCCTTCGGGCGTGACGCGGCTGTCGATGATCGGCCAGGTGCGCGGATTATTGGTGATGGCGAGGCTCAGCTGCAGATTCATCGATACTCCTCCCTTCGCGCGCTCCGCGCGTTTTTCCGCGTCAGAATGGGCTTTTCGGCGGAGAGTGGCAAGCGCCGGTCGCTTAACATCGCCCTGTTTCAGCGAGCACGACCTGCTACAGTCGCGCCGAGGACGCAGCTTGGAACTCGGCCTTTATACCTTCGGCGACGTGACGCCGAATCCCCATACCGGCGTCGCTGTCAGCGGCGCGCAGCGCTGCGCCGAGATCGTCGCCGCGGCGAAGCTCGCCGATGCCGCCGGCTTCGACGTATTCGGGGTCGGCGAGCATCACCGCCTCGACATGGCGATCTCCTCGCCGGCAGTGGTGATGGCCGCCCTCGCGCAGGCGACGACGCGCATCCGGCTGACCAGCGCCGTCACCGTGCTCTCGACCCTCGACCCGGTGCGTGTGTTTCAGGATTTCGCGACCGTCGATCTGCTCTCGGGCGGCCGCGCCGAAGTGACGGCTGGTCGCGGCGCCTTTACCGAATCCTTTCCGCTCTTCGGCTACGACACCGCCGATTACGACGCGCTCTTTGCCGAAAAGCTCGATCTCCTCGTCAAGCTGAGCCGCGAGAAGCGGATCACTTGGCAAGGCCGCTTCCGGCCGGCGCTCGAGGACGCCGAGATTTCGCCGCAGCCGTTCGATGCGCTCTCGATCTGGGTCGGTCTCGGCGGCAATGCCGACAGCGCCTTGCGCGCCGCCGATTACGGCTTGCCGGTTATCCTCGCGAATATCACGAAGCCGCCAGCGACCTTCGCCGGCCAGATCGCCGCTTATCGCCGGCGTCATGCCGAACGCGGTCACGCCGCCGACACGCGCAGGGTCGCGATCGCGACGCATCTGCACATCGCGAAGGACTCCCAGACCGCGGCCGACGAGTTCTATCCCTATTACAACGCCTATTTCAGCGGCCATGCGCCGCGGCGCGACCTGGCGCGCGGCGTCGCGCGCGAGGTGTACGAAGAGCGCTTAAGCGCCGCCGGTCCGATCTTCGTCGGCAGCCCGCAGCAGATCATCGACAAGCTGATGTATGAGCGCGAGCTCTTCGGCCATGACCGCTTCATCGGCCAGGTCGATCTCGGCGGTAAGCCTTACGCGTTGGTCGCGCAATGCATCGAGCTGCTGGCGGAAAAGGTACTGCCGGCCTTGCGGCGGTGACAGCGAAAGCGCGACCGTGAGCCGGCCGCTCAATCCTCGCGGTGCGTGCGCTCCATGCGCTCGTGGCGCTCCTGCGCCTCGATGCTCAGCGTCGCGGTCGGACGCGCATCGAGGCGCTTGACGCCGATCGGCTCGTCGGTCTCTTCGCAATAGCCGTAGGTACCGTCCTCGATCCGCTGCAGCGCCTCGTCGATCTTCGAGATCAGCTTACGCTCGCGATCGCGGGTCCTGAGCTCGGTATAGCGATCGGTCTCGAGCGTCGCACGATCGGTGACGTCGGGCTCGGCGAGGCTTTCCTCTTTCATATGCTGCAAGGTGCCGCTCGATTCCGACAACAGCTCCGCGCGCCAGCGCAACAGTTTCTGCCGGAAATACTCGCGCTGCAGCGGATTCATGAACTCTTCGTCGTCCGACGGACGATAATTCGGCGGTAGCGTCGGCACACTCACCACGGAAACACCCCGATACAAAAAACGTCAGCATAATTATATGAACGGCGCGACGCCGCTTCAAGATGAGCCGCGAGCGGCGAGCCGTCGCCGCTTCAACGCCGCGCCGGCGCCGCGCGTTCCGCACCCGTTCAGGCCTCTTCGCCGACCGCGGCAGCGACTTCGTCGATCGTCACGGCGTAACGATAAGGACCGAGCGGCAGCAGCAGCCCGCAGGCCGCCGCCAGCGCGACGACGAAAGCGATCATCATCGGCGCGTAGCTGCCGGCATGGACGTAGCTGAGGCCCATGAGCCAGGGGCCGACGCCGTTGCCGAGCGAGAACAAGGCGAAGAGCGTACCGTAGATCACGCCGAAGGAGCGCAAGCCGAAGTAGCGGCTGACGAAGAAAGCCATGAGATCGACTTCGGCGCCGATGCCGAGACCGCACAACACCGTCCCGACGAACGGAACGGAGCCGCCGGCGCCGCTCGCCAAGAGGGCGATGCCGACCGCCGCCGCGGCGAAGAAGGTGCAAGCGACGTAAGGCCCGTGCACGCGGTCGAGGCTCCAGCCCGAGATGACCCGGCCCACGGTCAGCGCGATGCCCGAGGCCGAGAGCGCGCCCACGGCAACGAGGCGTGGGACGCCGCGGTCGCTCAGCAGCGCCACGACTTGGGTCAAGGTGCCGTTGACCGCCACGACGGCGAGAAAGAAGGCGATCGTCATCGCCCAGAATTGCCAAGTATGCCACACGGCCTCGCCGAACGTCGCGCCGCGAACGGTGCGGCTGGTCGCGGTCATCTTGCGCTCGGGCTGGGTCGGCGGCTCGCGGACGAAGAGCAGCGCCGGGACGAAGCCGAAGACGAGGATCGCAGCGCCGAGGCCGACGAAAGCGACGCGCCAGCCATAGGCCGCAATGAGGTAGCTCGCGATCTGCGGCATGACCGCGACGCCGAGCCCGACGCCGGCGATGGCGATGCCGAGGGCAAGCCCGCGATCCTTGTCGAACCAGGCGGCGATCGACTTGGAATAAGCGATCGGCGACTGCCCCGAGCCGGCAATGCCGCGCAAGGCGAAGTAGATCGCCATCATCGCGAAGGAAGACTGCAAGGTCGACAACAGCGAGATCATCACCGCATAGGCGATGATCATCGGCAGATGGACCCGGCGCAGCCCGAAATAATCGATCGCCTTGCCGAAGGTCGGCGTCGCGAAGGTCGAGCAGATCGAGCCGAACAGGATCGCGAGGCCGATCGTGGCGCGGTCGAGGCCGAGATCGTCGGAGATCGGCTTCAGAAACACCGCAAAGGTGAACACTTCGATGACGCCGGTATTGGCCATGAGGCCGAGCACCGCCCCGAACACCATCCACCAGCGATTGGCGAAGATACCGGTCTTGAGCATGGAGCGTTCTTCCCTGTTTGCGCCGCGCCGGATCGTGCCGGCGCGTGTCGTTGAACTGCGCAAGAATGCGCCACGGCACCCAGCCGCGCAAGCATGGCCGGGGCAACGCTTTATAGAAAGGTGCCGCTAAGCGACCTGGTCGAGCTTGGCGAGCTCGACCGCGACGCGCAGTTCGATCTCGTCGACGATCGCGGCGAGCCGCGGATCGCCCGAGACGTCGATCTGCTCGCGCGCGAGATGCCGGAGCGCCTCGAGCTGGTGGCGCGGCAAGGCGCCGTTCAAGAGGGCGAGACGGAGGTCGTCGAGCCGATCGAGCAGGGAATTGCCGCGTTGCACCGCGCGGCGCCGGTTTTGCGTGATGTCCTCGGCGATTTCCTGAAGCACGAAGAGATTGTCGACCGCCGCCGCCGCGACCGGCGCGTTTGCCGCGCTCGCCGCGGTCTCGCCCGATAACGCCTCGGCAAAGCGGCCGTCACCCTTCGGCGCCTGAGCGGCGCGCCGGGCAGATGCCGACGAGACGGGCGACGACTGCTCGATCCTCATGCCGCCACGATGGCGCCGTTAAGGTTAAGAGCGGCTTAACCGGAGACGGCAAAACCTGCCGTGCGACGGCAGCGATTGCCGCTACGCGGATCGCTCGGCGCCGCAAAAGCCGCGGAATTCCGCGGCATTAAGCATGGCACGGCTTTGGCATCGCGGGGACACGGTAAACCATGTTCGCGCATCCGGTGTCATGAGCAAGTTCCGTTCCCGCCTTCGCCTTCTTCTGCTGATCGCGCTCTGCAGCCTCGCGGCCTGGGCAACGCCGAGCGTTGCCGCGTCGCGGATCAAGGACATCGCCGATTTCGAGGGCGTGCGCGACAACTTGCTGGTCGGCTACGGCCTTGTCGTCGGCCTCAACGGCAGCGGCGACACGCTCAATCAGGCCGTATTCACGCGCGAGAGCCTCATCGGCATGCTCGAGCGCCTCGGCGTCAACGCCCGCGACAGCAACCTGCGCACGGCGAACGTCGCCGCGGTGATGGTGACCGGCACCCTGCCCGCTTTCGCGCGCCAAGGCGCCCGGATCGACGTCCAGGTCTCGGCGCTCGGCAATGCCAAGAGCCTGTTGGGCGGCACCTTGCTGGTGACGCCGCTCTTGGGCGCCGACGGCGAGGTCTACTCGGTCGCCCAAGGCACGGTCTCGGCCGGCGGCTTCGTCGCCAAGGGCCAGGCGGCCTCCATCACCAAAGGCGTCCCGACTGCCGGCCGCATCCCGACCGGCGCGATCGTCGAGCGCGAGGTCGGCTTCAAGCTCTCCGATCTGCACAGCGTCGCCTTGATGCTGCACAATCCCGATTTCACCACCGCGCGGCGCATCGCCCAGGTGATCAACGCCCACATGCGGTCCGAGATCGCCCAGCCGACCGATCCGTCGACCGTCGTGCTGCATGTGCCGCCGAACATGAAGAACGACATCGTCGATCTGATGACCGATATCGAGCAGCTCGAGATCGAGCCCGACGAGGTCGCGAAAGTCGTGATCGACGAGCAGAACGGCATCATCGTCATGGGCGAGAACGTGCGCATCAGCACGGTCGCGGTCGCCCAAGGCAATCTCACCGTCAAGATCACCGAGACGCCGCAGGTCTCGCAGCCCAACGCCTTCGCGCCGGCCGGTCAGCCGACAACCTTCGCGCCGCTCGCGGGCGCGGGCGTCGTGCAGAACCCCAATCCGATCTTCAATCCGATCCAGCCGCCGCTGCCGAGCGGTCCGGGCGCGCAGCCCAACCCCGGCAATTCGACGCTGTCGCAGCAAGGCACGTTCCAGCCCTATAACGGCCCGCAAGCCAACAATCCGGCGCTCCCCGGCGCGCCCGGCAACGGCAACGTGCAATTCGCCCCCGGCGGCGGCGGCGCTACGGTGGTCGTGCCGCGCACCACGGTCCAGGTCGACGAGCAGAGCGACAACCGCATGGCGATCGTCCATTCCGGCGTCAGCCTGCAAGAGCTGGTCAACAACCTCAACGCGCTTGGCGTCGGTCCGCGCGACATGATCTCGATCCTGCAGGCGATCAAGGCGGCGGGCGCGCTGCAAGCCGATATCGAGCTGATGTGATGAGCGATCCGGCCGCCACCGCCGTCAACGACGTCGCGCTCGCCAATCTCGGGGCGGCGCCGACCGCGCCCGCACCCGGCAGCCATCTCGACATCGCCGCGGCGCAGAAGGCCGGCACCGATTTCGAGGCTTATTTCCTCTCGCAAGCCTTCGAGAACATGTTCTCGGGCCTCGACACCGACCCGCTCTTCGGCGGCGGATCGGGCGAGAGCGTCTATCGCTCGATGATGCTCCAGGAATACAGCAAGGTCGCGGCGCAAGGCGATCCGACCGGCATCGGCGCCGAAGTCACCCGCGAAATCCTAAAACTGCAAGAGAAACAACAGGCCTGACCATGGCGCTTCCCGCACGATCCGCCGCCCCGCCCGCGCGCGACGCCGCACCGCTCGGCATTTCCGGCCTCTGCACCGCCGCGGCCGAGCTCGCGACGCTGCTCGACCGTGAGACCCAGCTCATCCGCGCGATGCGCCTCACGGAGATCGCGCCGCTGCAAGCCGACAAGGCGCGGCTGACAAAGCTCTGCGGCACCGCGCTCAAGGCGATCGACCCGAAAACGCCGATCGCTCCGACGCTCAAGGATCAATGGCGCACGGTCAGCAAGAAGCTCGGCGACGCCGCCATCGCCAACGAGATGGCGCTTCGCGTCGGCCACGCCGCGACCCAGCGCCTGGTCTCGGCGATCATCGGCCATATCCAACGCCGCCGCACCGCCACGACGGCCTATGCACGGCCGAAGCCGATCGCGCCGGGCGCCAAACCGCGGCCGTGCCTCGCCGGCGTCACCGTCGACCGTCAGCTCTGAGAGCAAAACCATGGGTCTCGGGATCGGCCTTCTGGATGCCTTGAGCGGTCTGCAAGCGACGCAGACGCAGCTCCAGGTCATCTCGGCCAACGTCGCCAACGCGCAAACGCCCGGCTATTCCGAGCAAGAGGCCATCGAGACCTCGGTCGAAACGCCGGCGGGCGGCGCCGGCGTCGACACCAACGTCATCCAACGCGTCGCCGACCAGCTCCTGAGCAGCAACGTCACGCAGCAGAACACTGCCGCCTCGAGCGCATCGACGACCAACAACTACCTGCAACAATTGCAGAACCTCCTCGGGCAAGTCGGCAGCAATAACTCCTTCACCGACTCGCTCAACAATTTCATCAGCGCGATGCAGACCGACGCGACGACGCCCGAGGATCCCGTCGCCCAGAGCGCGGCCGTCGATGCGGGCCAGCAGCTCGCTCAGCAGCTCAACGCCTTCTCCGCCGGGATCCAATCGCTGCGCGCCAATACCGACAGCGATATCGCGAATTCGGTGACCACCGTCAACAGCGCGCTGCAAACGATCGCCTCGCTCAACTCCTCGATCGGCGCGCTCCATGCCGAAGGCCAATCGACCGCGACCCTCGAGGACCAGCGGGATGCGGCGGTCAACCAAGTGGCGCAGATGATCGGCATTTCCTCCTTCACGCGGTCCAACGATACGATCGTGTTGACGACCAACACCGGCCAGACGCTGGTCGACGGCAGCACGGTGTCGCAGTTCGCCTACACGCAGTCGGGCACGGTCGGCGCGGGAACGCCGCTGTCGCCGGTGACGCTCGATGGCGTCAACGTTACCTCCTCGCTGAAGACCGGCACGATCGGCGCGCTGCTGCAATTGCGCGACACCACCCTGCCGAGCATCACCGCCGAGCTCAACCAGTTCACCAACAACCTCTACGCCGCGACGACCAACGCGAATATGAACACGACCAACAGCGGGACCAACGCCACCAACGACGCCAACCATTTCTTCGCCAACGTGAACATCGGTTCGGGTCTCGACAATACTTCGACCATCGAGGTCAATCCGTCGCTCGCGCAGAATCCGACCCTGCTCTACAACGGCATTTCCGGCAACGATCCGACGATCGCGTCGACGATCGCGAACAACCTCAGCAGCAACGTCAATTTCGCCGCGGCCGGCAACTTCGCGGCTCCCGTGACAACGACGCTGTCGGCCTATGGCGGCCAGATCATCGGCCAGACGGCAACCGCCGCCGCGGCAGCGACCCAGAACAACACCTATCAGTCGCAGCTCCAGACCCAGATGCAGAACCAACTGCAATCCGTGACCGGGGTCAATCTCGACAAGGAACTCGCCAATCTGACCGTCTATCAGAACGCCTATGGCGCATCGGCGCACGTGATCGCGACGATCCAGACCATGTTCGACGCGCTGATGAACATCCAGTCTTAAAGGTAAGCGCCAATGACCTCCGCGAGCATCAGCACGATCGAGCAGCAAAACCAGATGCTGCAATACCTGCAGCAGCTACAGAGCCAGGCAAACAACCTCGAAAGCCAGATCTCGACCGGGGTGAAAAGCCAGACCTATTCGGGCATCGCCCCGCAGGCGGCGCAGTCGGTCGATCTCCAGGCGACGCAATCGCTGCAGCAGGACTACATCAACAACATCGGCACGGTGAACAACAAGCTCCAGATCATGGGCCTGGCGATGCAGAACATCGCGACCGTCGCCACCGACTTCCAGGGCCTCCTGACAAACGACGCCTACTCGACGAACGGTACCAACATCCAGCAGTCGGCGCAGCAGCTCCTGGTCGAGGTTGGCAGCTATCTCAACACCCAGGACGGCCAGAGCTACGTTTTCTCGGGCAACCAGACCGCGACGCCGACCTACAGCGCCGCGGGCCTGCCCAATCCCGGCGACCTCACGACCAACGTCGCCGCCGACTATTACGGCGGCGACAACGGCGTCGCGGCGGCGACGGTCGATACCAACGTGAGCGTGCCCTACGGCGTCGACGGCAACAACGCGGCCTTCGAGCAGATCATCCGCGTGCTCAATTTCTTCGCCAATGATGCGACGCCGCTGTCGCAATCGAATCCCGCCGACGTCGCCAACGTAAACACGGCCCAGCAAATGCTCGGCAACGCGGCGCTACAGGTGCAGCAATTGGTCGCCACCGCCGGCCAGCAGCAGTCCGACTTCACGCAGCTCAGCACCGCGCACCAGAACGCGATAACCCTGGCAAACACCTCGCTCAACAACATCCAGCAGGTGGACAGCGCGACCGCGATCACCCAGCTCAACACGATCCAGAACCAGCTCGAGGCCTCGTACCAGACGATCAACGTGATTCAGGGGCTGAGCCTCGCGAAATACCTCACCGGCTGACCCCCGCCGGCGCGCTTCCGCGGCACGATCAACCAACTGTTAACCAAGACACCGGCACTATTCCCCGGCAATTTCAAAAGTCCCGTCCGAGCCAATGCCCCAGAACACCAAAACCGCCTCTCGCCTGCGCGCGGCCGAAGCGCTGCTGCCCCCGTCCTCCGCAGCCCCCCCTGCCGCCGCCGGCAAAGGCCGCGTCCAGGCGCTCGGCGAGCATGTCGGCGCCGCGATGCGGCAATTCGACGAGAAATCCGTGCTTATCACCGGCGGCACCGGCTCCTTCGGGCGCCGCCTGGTCGACACGCTCTTGCGCCACAGCCGCGCACGGCGGGTCATCGTCTTCTCGCGCGACGAATACAAGCAGTACGAGATGCAGCAGAGCCTCGTCCCGCTGGGGCTCGATCGCATGCGCTTCTTCATCGGCGACGTACGCGACGGCGACCGGCTCGAGCTCGCCACCCGCGGGGTCGATTTCATCGTCCATGCCGCGGCGCTGAAACAGGTGCCGGCGGCCGAATACAACCCGTTCGAATGCATCCGCACCAACGTCTCGGGCGCCGAGAACGTGGTGCGCGCCGCGATCCGCAACAACGTGCCGCGGGTCCTCGCGCTCTCGACCGACAAGGCCGCGAACCCGATCAACCTCTACGGCGCATCGAAGCTCGCCTCGGACAAGATCTTCATCGCCGCCAACAACCTCACGGGCAGCGGCGACAGCCGTTTCGCGGTGGTGCGTTACGGCAACGTCGTCGGCTCGCGCGGCAGCGTCATCCCGTTCTTCAAAAAGCTGATTGAGGAACGCGCCGAGTACCTGCCGGTGACCGACAAGCGCATGACGCGGTTCTGGATCACCCTGCAGCAAGGCGTCAATTTCGTCATCACCTCGCTTGGCCTCATGTATGGCGGCGAGATTTTCGTGCCCAAGATCCCCAGCATGCGCATCACCGATCTGGCGCGCGCCCTCGCTCCGGCCCTGCCGCTCAAGGTCGTCGGCATCCGCCCCGGCGAGAAGCTGCACGAGGTCATGATCACCGAGGACGATTCCCGCCAGACCCTCGAGCTCGACGACCGCTACGTCATCGAGCCGAGCTTCGCCTGGTGGCAGCGCGACCGCTACGCCACGACGGGCGCGGCGCCGGTGGCCGACGGCTTCCGCTTCGCCAGCGACACCAACACCGACTGGCTCGATGCCACTCGCCTCAAGGCATTGATCGCGGACGCACACTGATGCCCGTCGACCGGCCTCTTCCCTATAGCCGGCACGCCATCGACGAGGACGACATCGCCGCGGTGGTCGAGGTACTGCGCGGCGACTGGCTTACTACCGGGCCGATGGGGCCCGCCTTCGAGGCCGCGCTGGCGCGCCAATGCGGCGCCGACCACGCGGTGAGCTGCGCGAGCGGCACCGCCGCGCTGCATCTTGCCAGCCTCGCCCTGGGTCTCGGCCCCGAACACACCGTGATCGTGCCGACGATGACCTTCGCCGCGACCGCCAACGCGCCGCGACTCGCCGGCGCGGAAATCGAGTTCGCCGATTGCGATCCGAGCAGCGGCCTGATGGGCCTCGTGCAATTCGAGGACGCCCTGATGCGGTTGCGCCGCACACGGCGCTACGCCTCCGCGGTGTTTCCCGTCGACCTCGCCGGACAATGCACCGATCTCGAGGCAATCGCCGCCCGCGCCCGCGCCGAGGGCCTGGCGATCGTCGAGGATTCCTGCCACGCGCTCGGCACGCGCTATCAACGGCGCGACGGCGAATGGCATGCGGTCGGCGGCTGCGCCGACAGCGACGTCACCGTGTTCTCGTTCCATCCGGTGAAGACCATCGCCGCCGGCGAGGGCGGCGCGGCGCTGACGCGCGATCCCGATCTTGCCCGACGCCTGGCGATGTTCCGCAATCATGGCGTCAATCGCGAGCCGGCGCAGTTCACCGACAAGGAAGCCGGCTTCGAGCGCGCGCGCGGCAATCCGCAAGTCAATCCCTGGTATTACGAGATGACCGCGCTCGGCCTCAATTACCGCCTGAGCGATATCAATTGCGCGCTCGCCAAGAGCCAGCTCGGCAAGCTCGAGCAATTCGTCGCCGCGCGGCGCCGGCTCGTCGCGCGCTACGATTCCCTGCTCGGCGAGCTCGCGCCGCTCGTCAGGCCGATCGCACGCCAGGCGCATTGCCGCGCCGCCTGGCACCTCTACAGCGTGCTGATCGATTTCGCCGCGAGCCCCCTGACCCGCGCCCAGCTCGTGCGCGCGCTCGAAGAGCGCGGCATCCGCAGCCAGGTCCATTACATCCCGGTCCACCGCCATCCCTACTACCGCGAGCGCTACGGCGCGATCAATCTGCCCGGCGCCGAGGCCTATTACCGCCGCACTCTTTCCCTGCCGCTGTTCGTCGGCATGGAGGACGCGGATGTCGACCATGTCGTCGAGATTCTCGCCGAGCTTTTAGGCTGCCGCGCCGGCGCCGCGCGCAAGCGCGCGCCTTGACTAGATCCGCCGACAAGGCCAAGGCGCGGACCGCCTGCATCGTCCAGGCACGCGTCGGCTCGACCCGGCTGCCGGGCAAGGTGCTCGAAATGCTCGGCGAAGCCCCGGTGCTGGAGCATGTGCTGCGCCGCTGCCAGGCGATCGCGGGCGTCGATGAGGTCGTGTGCGCGACGGTCGAGGGCACGGACGGCGACGCGGTGGCAAGCCTTGCCGAGACGCTCGACGTCGCGGTCTATCGCGGCTCGGAGCGCGACGTGCTCGCGCGCTATCATGGCGCCGCGCATGCGGTCCGCGCCGAAGTCGTGCTGCGCGTCACCAGCGACTGCCCGCTGATCGATCCCGCGATCTGTGCCGACGTGCTGAGGCTGCGCGAAGAGGCCAAGGCCGACTACGCCACCAACAACATGCCGCCGTCCTGGCCGCACGGCCTCGATTGCGAGGCCTTCACCGTCGAGGTACTCGATCAAGCCGCCGCCACCGCGACCGCGGCCGAGGACCACGAGCACGTCACGCCTTGGATCCGGCGCAACCGCGCCTTTCACCGCGTTAACCTTACCGGCCCCGGCGGCGACCTGACCGCGCAGCGCTGGACTCTCGATTATCCCGAGGATCTGGCCTTTTTGCGCGCGATCTATCAGCGGCTGCCCGCGGGCGGCGCGGCGCGCAGTTGGCGGGCGACCGCCGAGATCCTCCAGCGCGAGCCACAATTGGCGCGGATCAACGAAGGTCGCCGGCAGCGCTGACACACGCCTTTGGACGCCAAATATGTTGCAAATACAACATAATGGCGGAGCTCCTTAACGAGTTGGCAAGCCTTTCCCAGGCATCATGGGAATGGAGAATGCCATGACCAGCTCGATCCTCTCGTCGACTAGCACCGGCGCGCTCGGCGTCCTTCTTACGGCCTCGCAGGACGCCGCTGCGCTCGCCCAGAACACGCAACTCGCCGAGATCTCGCAGGATCTGGAGAACCAGCTCAACCAGAAGCTGGCGGCGCTGCAAGAGCCGACCGACCAGGTGTCGATCAACTACTCGCAGTCGCAGATTACGGCGCTGCAAAAGCAGCAATCGGCCGTCAGCACGGCCGAGACCGTTTTCGGCAATAACGGCTCGATCCTCAGCGACATGACCTCGCAGCTCAACACCATGGCGCAGGCGGCGGGCAACGGCGACGGCGCCGGCTTCGATACCGCCTTCTCCGCGCTCAACACCGATCTCGCCGATCTGGCCGTGCCAGCCAATAATCCGCTGTTCCAGCCCGACGGGGTCGCGGCGCTCAAAACCAGCGGCTTCAATATCCAATCGAGCGCCAGCTACAACCTCGGGACGCCCGCGGGCCAGGCCGCCGCCACCGCCGACGTGACGACCGCGCAAAACCTGATGCAAAACATCCTGAAGATCAACGGCGGCAACCAGACCGTGGCCGCGAGCCAGGGCACCGCGCTCAACGCCCAGATCACAGCGCTGCAGACGCTGCAGACCCAGCAGCAGAGCGCGCAAAGCGACCAAGTCGCGACCGAGACGGCGCAGCTGCAGCAGAACATGCAGAACCAACTGCATTTGATCCAGCTCAACCTCGGCAAGACCAGCCAGGTCTCCAACATGCTGAATTCGATCATCAATCCGCCGCAGCCGCCGACCTCGGTATTCGCCGCGCTCCAGAATGCGGTCGGCGAAACCGCCTCGACCGCCGAAACCCAGCTCGGCCAGATACCGGCGATCCTCTCGCTTCTCGCCTAAGTTCTCGGCGCCGGGCCGCGGGGTCGAAATCGCGCGCTTGCGCTCGCGGCGCGCCGTCCTGCGCGCTTGGGCGAGCGCCTGTTTGGCGCTAGACCATGAATCGGCTGAGCTGGTCGCTTCTTTTCGAGACGATCGTGCTCTAGGCGGCGCGCATAGCCTCGACGAGATACGGCGCGCGCTTTTCCCAACTATGTCGCTCGCGATAGCGAGCCGATGCGCTGTCCGTCATGCGGGCAAGCTCGGCATCGTCATGCGCGAGGCTCGTAAGCGATTCGAGATCGCTCTTCTCGAGATGCTTTTGCGGCAGGTAGAGGATATTTTCGCCGTCAGCGAAATCCTGCTTCACAAAGACGCTGCTATCGGTCAGCACGAGCGCGCCCTCCGCCATCGCGTACCAGATCCGCTCATGCGATCCCAACGGAAACTTGGCCGTCGTGTTCAGCACGATACGGGTGTGGCGCATCAGATTCCGGATTTGGTCGAAATCATCGATGTGACCAAGGTGCCGAATATTGGTCCGGTCGCGCAGCGCAACCGGAAGATAGTTTGACGCAATAACAACCGACAGATCGTCCGGCAGGGCCGCCAGGACGTTCGCGCGACGGTTCAGTTCGCCGATTTCGAGGGTCGACGTCATCAACCGGGCAAAATCGTTGCGCGTCAGCGATGAGGTCGAAATCCCGTGCTGTCGAATGACCTGGAGAGTGCAGGCGAGCACGGGCGCGCCGGTTTTTTCCATTAGCTCTACGGCGTCGAAAACCAGTTGAGCCGCGTCGGCTGAGGCGCCGCCATCGGTCTTCGGCCTCTCGATGGCATCGTCGAGCGTGCCGGCGAAGAAGATGTCGATCTCGCGTTCGGCCATTGGTACCGTGCGCTCCGTTGGATCGGGTCCAGCGTGCGGTAGGAATACCGCGCGATGCGCGAAACCCAGCACCTTTACAGCTTCGACGTGACTGGCATCGACCCATCCCGTCACCGCATCCGTCGATTGCTCCGCGGCCAGCTCCTTTATCAAGGTGCAAGGATGGTCGACCATCACCGAAACGGCGGGTCGGCGCTCGGGATAGGTGATCCGTTTATTGAAATCGACGAAAATTGTTTTGCGATCGCGACCGGGGCCGTTCGACCAAAATTCGGACAACGTGCCGACCTCGACAAGATCAGCTGGGACACCATAGCGCTCGAGCGCCTGATGAATTTCGGATGCCATGGCCCTGAACCAGCCTGCTCCGCCGTTCCTCGTGACGACAGCCGCTCGCTTGAAGTCCATGCGATGCCCGAGGGTCGAAAGAGCCTGCGCCCTAGCCCGAAATCGCGCGTTTACGGACGCTGTGTGCCGCCTCTTGCGCGCCGGCGGCGAGCGTTGTCAGGCGCTCGAAGAGTGCGCGCGTTCCCTCTTTCATTTCCTTAGATGTAGATTTGAATTCTTTGATAAACAAAGAAAATAATCCTTGGCGAAGAGCCGGATCGGTGATCCGGAAGCCGAAGAACATGGCGATCCGCGGCAGGGCCGTTAGGGCACCCCACGGGATCGCCTCGGTATGGCCGTAGCGGTTGCTGGCCTCTTTCATAAAGGCGGTGACCGCATCATAGGCGGTGGCGAAATCCGCCGGCCCCGCAGCCAGGCGGGTAAGCACATCGTCGAGGTCGTCGTAGAGCCGCTCGGCGTGGCGTGCGGTCGCGGCAAGATCGATCTCGGCAAACAAGGCGTCCGACGTGAAATGATTCAGCGAGCGCTTCAGCGCGGCCAGCATCGCCGCGCGATCGATCGGCGGGTTGGCCGGGACGATCGCTTCCGGCACGCGTGGCACGGCGCCCGGGATGAATGCGCCGTCGCTGGCGTTGAGGACATTGAGGCAGCGTAGCTGGACGACTTCGGAAAGCATCAAGCGGCAGGAATCGTAGATCCAGTTGGTGCGCGCGATGCCCCCGAAATTGCCCTCGACCTCGACCGGATAGCGTTCGGTGGTCTGGCCCTCTTTCTGGAACATGCCCACATCGCGATAGACCGTGTCCTTGGCGTGATCGTCGCCGCCGGGGCGGATGCCGCAATCGGCACCGAACAGCGCCAGATCGGTGAAGCCGAGAAACGCCGCCATCGACAGCGCCATGTTGACGCAAGTCGGGGTTGCGCCGGAGATCGGCAGATGCTTGTCGCCGAGGATCTGGGTCGAGCTGACGGTATCGCGGAAGAAATAGATAGTCTCGCGGAACAGTGGCGGCACGCGCGGATCGACCGTCGCCGACGCAATCAGCGTGATCTCGGAGAGATCGCCGTATTTGGCCGCCTCGCGCAGTGCCTCGACTGTCGCCGGCACGTTCTCGAGCTCGCAATGAAAATCGGGCACGAAGCCGTTGCGCAAGAGCGGCCGCAGCGCGGTGCCTGCGGAAAACAAGACGACGCGGTCGCGGATTTCCTTGAGCCGCGGCAGCCCTTCGTCGAGCGACGGCCCCGCCCCCACCACCACCGCGAGCTCGGGGCGGTGCAGCCGCGGCCGGCCCTCGATCACCCAGAACGGTCCGGCGGCGAAATTCGTCGCCGCGTTGGTCATCATCGCCACCTCGTCCTCGAAGAAGCCGCGGTTGATGAAGGCGAATTCGACCGCTGCGTAGAGCCGGTTGCGGCTCTCGGCGAAGGCCCAGAACGGATAATGCGTGAAGACGTGGCTGCCGTCGACGTAACAGATGCCTTGCGCCGTCATGTAGCGGACGATGCCCGAGACCATCTCGCCGGGGTCGAGCTTGGTGACGATCTCGACGCCGCCGCCCTGCCTCGTGAAATGGGCGAACAGCCCGGCCCAGTCGACGGTGTGAAAGGAATGTGCGATGAAATCGGCGATCGGCTCGGCGATGATCAGCCAGTGCGCATTGGTGCGCTTCACCAGCTCTTCGAGGTGATGGCCGAGGCCCAGTCCGAACACGACGAGGAAGCGAGGGCTGTCCTCGCTGACATGGCTGCTGATCTCTTCGCTGTCGTGATCGACGAGGAATTCCCCGAGCGCATCATGGAGCCGCACGCAGATCGGGCTGACCAACCCGGCATTGGTCGGCCGTTCCATGAACAGGCGCAGCGGCTTTGCCATGAAGGCGTCGACCTGGCGCGCCGCGAAGTTGCGTCCGTCGCCGTTATAAAGGCGCGTATCGTTGACCATCGCATCGACAACGACGCCGCCCTCTTCGATCAGCGAGGAGGAGACTGCGCCCGGCCGGTCGAGCCATTCGACAATCTCGGGAAAGCGCTCGGCAAAAGCCGCGCGCGCGGCGGCAACGGTGGTCATGCGGCGGTCTCCCGGCGATTGAAAGAAAGGCCGAGCTCTTCGATCGAGTGCGCCAGCTTCGCCGCGCCCGTCTCGATCGGCGGCAGCACGCGCGCTTCCGGCGATCGCGCCAGCTCCGCCGCGATGGCGCAATATTGTGCGCCGTCCGTTGCGACGAAGCGCTTGTCGAGGCCGCGGCCGGCGAGGAAGTCGCCGTAAGGCTCGCCCGCCATCGCAACTGCGGGAATCCCGCGCGCCAGCGCTTCCGCCGCCGTGCGCGGCGAGGCGCCGCGCAGCGGCAACAGAACGATGTCGACGGCGCGGTAGAAGTCGGCACTGCGGGCGGCATGGCGGATATCGATGCGCGAGGCAAGCGTCGCGCCGAAATAGGCGATCAGCCGCGCCACATTGGGACTGGCCGCGCCGTTGCCGCTGTCCATGTCGCGCGCGCGCAGCACCAGCGTCGCTTCGGGCGCGGCGGCGAGGATCGCCGACCACAGCGCGACGGTTCGCGCGTCGAGCTGCGCTAATCCGATATCGGCGCCGAACGCGAGAGGTCCCTCGCGGCGCGCCGGCGCGCCACCTTCGAGAACGGGATAATCCGCCGTACCCAGCCGCACGTCATAGAGCGGCGCGCGGATCCCGGCAGGATTGCCGAGCCACGAGATGCGCAGAGCGGTATCGAAGCGCCGCAGCGCCTGGAGCTGCTGCGCCGAGGCAAAGCCGCCCGCGTCGACCAGCACATCGATGCCGTCGCCCGATAGCGTGCGCGCCAGGGTCGCCGGATCGAGTGCGCCGATATCGCGCCATTTGCTGAAGACGCCGATCAGAGATTGGTTCTGCTCGGCGGTCTGGCTACCGAGGCCGAAACCGAGCACGGTGACGCGCGCGCGATCATGCGCCTGCGCCACCGCGGCGACGGCCGCGGCGTCGTCGCGATCGACGAAAGCCGAGACGAGGTAGCCGACGACCAGCTTGCTGCCGGCGACAAATTTGCGCGCGGGCTTGGGCTCGAGGCCGAAACGCGCGGCCCAGTCGCGCGACAGTTGCTCGATCTCGGCCGCATCGACATCGAGGAACCGCGCATCGGCGATCCGCGCCGCCGCGATCGCCGGATCGTCGCCCGCGGCCATGACGGCATCGCGATGCCAGCGGGCGCCGGCTTGGCGTTCGCCGACGGCCGTTAGTGCACGCGCGTAAAGGCTGGCGAGCACGGGCGCGGCCTGGCCATCCTCGAGCACGCAGAGCGTCTCGACCGCGGCCGCAGCGGCACCCGCCTGCAGCAAGCATTCGGCATGGAAGGCGCGACCCTCGATATGCTGCGGCTCGATCGCGACATGCTGGCGCGACAACTCGATCGCGCGGGCAAGCTTGCCCTCGGCGCGCGCCGTGCGCGCTCTGACGAGCAGCGGCTTGTCGACGATCGTGAGGAAGGCGCGGTCGAACCCCGGATAGTCCTTCGGCACCAGCGCCGCCAGCGCCGGATCGTCGCCGAGCGCGGTCGCGAGCTTGCCGGTGAAGAGGCTGTCCTCGAGCCGGCCGAGTTGCGCATAGAGCGAGGCGAGCGCCTCGGCGACGCCGCCATTGTTCGGCGCAACCTCATGACATTCGCGCAGCAGCGACAGCGCCCAATCGAAGCGCTCCAGCCGCCAAGCGGTCATGGCAAGGGCGAAGCGTGCCCCAATGCTCGGATTTTCAACCGCAACCAGCGGCTTCAGCAGCTCGAGCGCACGGCCCGCGTCGTCGCCATCGAGTTGGTCGATGACCTCACGCAGACGAGGATCGAACGACGACAGGCCGTCCGACGGCGACAGCGCCTTCACGGGCACACTCCCCGATCAGATGGATTGAAGCTGAGGATCGGCCGGCGCCGCGGCCGCTTGCCGGGTGACGCGGGCGCTCGCGCGCTGGCCTTCGAGAAGCCCTTCGCTGATCTGGCGATTGATGTTCACCAAGATGTCGATTTTCGCCGCGTCGCGCGTCACCAGCAGTTGCGCCGTCTGGCGATCGATGAAATTCGAGAGGCCCAGGAGGTTGCGCCGGATCGGCAGCGGCACGCTGCAATCGGCCTCGCTGAGGCTGGCCTGGAAGATCGTCCACAGTCGCCAATTCTTGCGCAAGGCCACGCGGAAATCCTCGATCGGACCTTCCTTGGTCTGATGCATCTGCCTGGCCGCTTCGAGCAGGGCCCAAGCCTCCGTGCGGGCGGGGTTGCCCGGCTCAGGAGTCCGCGGGTAAGCCTTCGCTGCCGACGTCATTCAAAATCTCCTGTTCACGCGCAATCAAGTGCTTGGCCGATTTGAGCGCCCGATAATGCTGGCCCGTCTCGACGAAGCCGCGGATTTCGTGCACGAGATTAACCGTGCTCGGCGCCGCGTCGCCGAACTCTGTAAGAAATCGATAAATGATCGGTAAAAATACATCTTCTTTGCCCGGGAACAGATACTCGCACTGGATGCTGAAATAGATCCGGCGCGCCGGCGAGGTCGCCTGCTCCTCGGTGATGATGTCCTTCTCGCGCAGGAGCGCGGCGTTGTTATGGATGAGGATTTTGGCAAGCTGGCCCGAATTCTCGATCACGACGCCGTTAACGATGAGCCGTTCGCGAGGTTTGAGATTGATGGTGAGCGGCATTCTACTGCTCGTGCAGTTGGAGCAGGCTCCTTTCTATGCCGCTTATGCTGAAGAAAGCCTTAAAGGCGCCGGCGGCATCGCCGCCGTCGCCACCGCGGCGAGAGCCGCCGGCTTAATCGGGAGATTCGGCTAACGAGCTTCGTGCGCCAAAAAGCAGAACGGGCGGCCGAAGCCGCCCGTCCCGTTCGACAAACCAGAAGGAACGATTAGTGGAAGAGACGCAACACCGCCTGCTCCGACGAAGTCGCGATCGACAGCGACTGAATCGCGAGCTGCTGACGGGTCTGCAACGTGACGAGGTTCGTGCTCTCCAGGTTGACGTCGGCGACGGTCAAGTCGCTGGCGCCCTGGTTGAGCGTCGTCATGTAGTCCTGCGTAAAGCTCAGGCGGGTCGAAAGGAAGTTGACGTTCGTGCCCAGGGTCTGGGCCGCCGCCTGCGCCTTAAAGACCGCCGTCTGCAGGGCGTTGAAGGCCGTCGTGAACAGCGACAGCTTGTTGGCGCTCACCACCTTCGAGAATGCGAGGGTGATCAGCGCGGTCGCCGCCTTCGAGCCCTTGGCCACGTTCTTACCACCCGTGACCAGCTTCGAGAACAACAGGTTCTGGCCGGCGATCTTGATGGTCGAGGTCGAGGCGATGCTGAACTGCACGGTGAGGCTGCTCACCGTCGACGTGGTCAGGTTGAGGCCCTGATAGCTCGCGTCGGTAAGCAGCGTCGAGAGCTGCTGGCCCAGGGTGTTGAACTGGGTCGAGGAGGCGGCGCGCTGCGCGGCGGTCTCAGTCGCCGCACCGTTCAAGATACCTTCCATCTGCTGAAGGATCGAGATCGCGCCTGAAATACCGTTGGTCCCGGCGGTCAGGGATTGGACGCCCTGCTCGATCGCGGACTTACGGTTGGACAAGTCGTTGGCTCGCTGACTCAAAGACTGAGACTGGAAGTACGCGACGGCGTTATCGGTCGCCGATGCGACGTCGAGGCCCGTAGCGAGGTGGTTCTGAGTCGTACCAAGCTGGGTATTGATGTTCTGCAACGCCAACAGGTTTTGCTGGGTGGCAGCCCCAAGGACGATATTCGACATTTGGCAGATCCTTCTAGAGTTGCAAAGCTGAGCCGCTTCGCGGCCCTGCCCCCTCTTTGGCAAGGATCGTGCCGTCGCCGATGCTTAAGGCGCCTTCACCACACGCGCTTATTTGGCCGGGCGCCGCGCCTTAAGCGAAGGTAAAAAAAAGGCGGCCCGAAGGCCGCCCTAAATCGTCCTCGTTATCGCTCTTCCGCTTAGTGGAAGAGGCGGAGCACCGCTTGCTCGGACTGGGTCGCGATCGACAGCGACTGGATGGCGAGCTGCTGGCGGGTCTGCAAGGTCACCAGGTTCGTGCTCTCGAGGTTGACGTCGGCGACCGTCAGGTCGGACGCACCGCCGTTGAGCGTTGTGATGTAATTCTCGGTGAAAGAAAGCCGGGTCTGCAGGAAGTCGACGTTGCCGCCGAGGGTCTGCGCCGCGCCTTGCGCCTTGAACACCGCCGTCTGCAGGGTGTTGAAGATTTTCGTGAACAGCGAGATCTTGTTGCTGACCTGCGAGAACTTGATGCTGATCAGCAAGCTCGCCGCGCCCGAGCCCTTGGCCAGGGCCTTGCCGGCGGTGACGAGCTTCGAGAACAGCATGTTCTGACCGTTGATCTTCATGATCGAGGTCGAGGTGATGCTGAATTGCAGCGTCAGATTGCCGGTGGTCGCATTGACGAGGTTGAGGCCCTGGTACGTCGCGTCGTTGAGCAGGGTCGAGAGCTGCTGGCCGAGGGTGTTGAACTGCGTATCGGCCGCGGCGCGCTGCGGCGGGGTCTGGGTCGCGGCGCCGTTCACGATGCCTTCCATCTGCTGCAGGATCGAGACGGCGCTCGTGATGCCCTGCGTCGCGGTCGTCAGGGATTGGATGCCCTGCTCGATCGCGCTCTTGCGATTGATCAGATCGCTCGCGCGGTCGGTCAGCGATTGCGCCTGGAAATAGGCAACGGCGTTGTCGGTGGCCGACGCAACGGAAAGACCCGTGGCGAGGTGGTTCTGCGTCGTATCCAACTGACTGTTGATATTCTGCAACGCGAGCAAATTCTGCTGCGTGGCATTTCCGAGGACGATGTTCGACATGACTGTCGTTCCTTCTAGCTTGTAGCCGCTTTGCGACCCTCGGCGCCGTGGCGAAAACCATCGCCCGGGCCTCCGGATGCATCCGTTATCCGGTAAATCGACTGAGATTTTGTTAAAATGCCCGATAAAATGCGGACATTCTCGCCCGGCCGCGCCGCAGGCCGCGGCAAGATTTGCCGGGAAAATTTTGCCGGGTCGGCAAAGTTTGCCGCTCGCGCGGATCTCGATCGCCCCGCCTCAAAAGGCAAAACTTGCCGCCTCGCTCTCGGCACCGTTTGCCGCTCGGCGTCGGACGCGTACCCCCGTTCCCGGCGAAATGCGGCGCTTATCAAGCGGTTGCGCAGCGCATGAGCGATGGCATGTGCTTTGCTGATGATGGCGCGAGACCATCCGGTTCAGGACATGATCGCGCAGCCTACCCTCACGATCCCCGCCGCCAAGCCGCAGGCCGCCGCGCAGCAGCCGCAAGCGCCGGCCAACGGCAACGGCTTTCTGTCGCTGCTCACGGCGACGGATCCGGCGCTGACGGACCTGACGCAGAACATCGGCGCGATCACTCCGAGCGCTGCCAATTCGAATAAGCCCGCCAAGACGAGCGTTCCGACCGCCGCGGCCGCGACGCCGACGGCAACCACTCCTTATGTAGCGGTACCCGCCGCGACGGCATTCGCGGCGCCAGCTGCGACGACACCCGCGGCGCCAGCTGCGACGATACCCGCGGCGGCAGCTGCGGCGGCACCTACGGCGGCAGCCGCGGCGGCAGCGCTCACAACCGCAACCGTGACCGCGGCTGCGAGCAACATCCTGCCGCCCGCCGATGTTCCCACGACCATCAACGGCGCCGCGATCCCGAACAACGTGTTGCTGCCGGCGCCGAGCGCACCGGCCCCGACAGCCGGCCAGACCCCCGCCGGCAGTGCGAACCAGACCGCGACCAACGCCGCTCCGGCGACGACGAACGGCTCGGCAACGACCGGCAACGGCAATAGCACCGCCTTGGGCGCCGGCCAGGTCGATGCGCGGGTCGCCGTCGGCGCACCGATCTTCGCCTCGCAGCCGAACGCGACCATGGCGACCGTCTCGCCGCATCTCCTCGACGCCGCCGCGCCTCATCCGCAGCCCGGCGCCGTGCCGGACAAGCCCGGCGACGGTGCCGCCGCCGCAAAGCCCGGAACCGCCGCGAGCACCGCTCCCGCCACCGCGCCCGACACCGCGAACACCCCCGCGCCGCCCGCCCCGTCGGCGCTGACCCACGCCGCGGCGAGCGACCAAAGCAACAGCTTCACGAACGGCAACAACGACTCCGACGCCGACAACAACGCCAGCGCCGCGACCAATGGCAGCGATGCCGCCCCGACGGCGGCGACGCCGCTCGTCGCGCAGCCGAACGCGCCGCTCGCGACGCCGCTCCAGACCGACGCGGCGGTTCATACCGCCGCTCCTTATGTGCCGGTTGGCGAGCAAGTCGCACTCAACCTCAAACAGGCGCTCGCCGCGGACAACAACGAAATCCGCATCCAGCTCAAGCCGGCGAGCCTCGGCACCATCGACGTGAAGCTCAACCTCACCGACGACGGCCGGGTGAGCGCGGTCATCTCGGCCGACCGCTCCGACACGCTCAACATGCTGAAGCAGGATTCCGGTACGCTGCAACAGGGGCTGCGCGACGCCGGGTTCAACGCCGACAACAGCAGCCTCAGCTTCAGCCTGCGCGGTGACGCCCAATCCTTCGCGCAAAATTCCTGGCAAGGCGGCGGGGGCCAGAGCGGCGGCAGCGCCGCCTACTACCGCGCTTCCGCCAACGGCACGCTCGGCGGCGCCGCGTCGGTCGGGCCGGCGCAGCGCTTCCATTCCGGCACGCTCGACATCGAAGTCTAAGGACAAACGCCCATGACGACATCACCTATCGGTTCAGGCGCGACGACCGCAGCGGTTGCTGCCTCGACCAACCCGTCGGGTTCGGTCACGAACGCGGCAACGACCCTCACCGGCAACTTCAACACCTTCCTGACGCTGCTGACGACGCAGTTGCAGAATCAGGATCCGCTGTCGCCGATGGACACAGATCAATTCACCAATCAGCTGGTCGAGTTCAGCCAGGTCGAGCAGCAGATCGACACCAACAGCAACTTGCAGCAGCTCATCGCGCTGCAAGGCGCGGGCGAGAGCATCTCCGCCCTGCCCCTTGTCGGCCAGAATATCGAATACAGCTCGGCGACCGCACCGCTTGCGAGCGGCGGCCAGGCGAATTTCGTTTACACCCTGCCGAGCACGACGACCCAGACCAATCTCGCGGTCACCGATTCAAGCGGCAACGTCGTCTTCAGCGAGCCGGGGCAGACCACGGCCGGAACCTACGTCTTCAACTGGAACGGCCAGACCAACACCGGCGTGCCGCTGCCTGCCGGCGACTACACGCTCAAGATCCAGGCGACCGGGCCAAACGGCACGGCGATCACGCCGACCATCGCTTCGGTCGGCGACGTCTCGGCCGTCGGCGTCCAGAACGGCACGGCGAGCTTCACCATCGGCGACATGACGATCCCGCTCAGCGAGCTCATCACCGTCAATCCCAATCTCGGTCAGACCAATTAACGCGATCGCAGGAGAACACTGATGGGCATTTATGGCGCCCTTTACGCCGCCGTCTCGGGACTCGATGCCAACAGCAATGCGCTGGGCATCATCTCCGACAACATCGCCAACGCGAACACCGTCGGCTACAAGGACACCGGCACCAACTTCTCGACGCTGGTGACCGAGAGCGGCTCGCCCGACCTCTATTCGCCCGGCGGCGTCACCTCGTCACCGCTCTACAACATCTCCCAGCAAGGCGTGCTGCAGTCGGAATCGTCGCCGACCGACCTCGCGATCTCGGGCGGCGGGTTCTTCGTCGTCAATTCCAACGCCGCGGGCACGGGCACGCTCTCTTATACCCGCGCCGGCGACTTCAATATCGACGCCAATGGCAACCTCGTGAATTCGGCGGGCCAGTTCCTGCAAGGCCAGCCGCTGACGGCGGCGGAAGCAGCGCAGGCCTCGACGGCGAATTTCAATAACATCCTGACAACGACGCAGCCGAACCTGCTCCAGACCATCAATGTCTCGGCAAATGCGGGGACGGCGCAGCCGACCGCGAATGTCAGCCTCGTCGCCAACCTTCCCGCCAACGACCCGTCGACGTCGGAAAGCATGACCGTGCCGGTGTTCGATTCGCTCGGCGTTCAGCACGACATGACGTTGACCTTCAGCCCAGTCGGCGTGCCGGCCGTGCCCTCGACCGTCACCTTCACCCAGGGCGGCGCGGGCTCGCTGGTCGGCACCGACACTATCTCGACGACCATCGACGGCACGCCTTACGGACCGACCGCAGCCATCGGCGCCACGACGCTTGCCTCTGTCGCCACCGCGCTCAACACCACCTTCACAACGGACGGCGTCGGCTATACCGCGAGCGTGGTCGCCGGCAATCTGCAGATCTCCGATCCCGCCGGCAATCCGATCACATCCACCGTCACTTGTTCCGATCCGACCGTGACCTTCACCGGCGGCGCGCCGGCCAACGGCTCGGTCGCCACCACCGTCCCGAACGAATGGTCGGTCGCCGCCAGCCTGACGAATGCCGGCACCTCGACCATCACGATCGCCGGCGGCGAGAACCTCATCAAGTTCAATACCGACGGCACACTCAATAGCGCCGGCACCACGTTCAACACCGCGAGTGCGCTGACGATCGGCTGGGATCCGGCGGTTTCGGCCGGCACCTCGCCGCAGGTCCTTAGCTTCAACCTCGGCACCAACGGCACGTCGAGCGGGATGAGCCAGATCGGCACCACCTTCAACGTCGGACAGATCAATCAGGACGGCGTGGCGTTCGGCAATTTCGCCGGCGTGTCGGTCGATCAGAATGGCATCGTCACCGCCAATTATGACAACGGCATCAATCGGCCGATCTACATCATCCCGATCTCGACCTTCAACGATGCCGACAAGCTAACGCCGGAGAACGGCAATACCTTCGCCGAGACGCCCGATTCCGGCCTTCCCGTGCTGCGCCAGGCGGGAACCGGCTCGGCGGGGACGATCGCGCCCTCCTCGCTCGAGGATTCGACCGTCGATATCGCCACCGAGTTCAGCAACCTCATCATCACGCAGCGCGCCTATGAGGCGAATTCGAAGATCATCACCACCGCCGATCAGATGCTCGAGACGCTGATCCAGGCGAAACAGTAGGCGCGGTGACAGCCGCAGCCCTTGGAGGGGCTGAGAATGGCAGAATACCGACAGGATTTTAGGTAAACGTATCAAAGCGTTAACCATAGAATTTAGGGCTTTTTTAAAAGGGGCACCGGTAGAGTCCGACGCCATGCAGCAGACCAAAGCGACCACCCCGTTGAGCCCCACGGCTCAACCCCAGCCGCACGAGCCTGAGACTGCGGAGTGGCTTCTCGATATCGCCTCGGGCGTGAGTCTCGAGAGCCTTCCGCCGCCTGAGACGAAGCGTTGGGTCATCCGTCGCAAGGCCGAGGTCGTTGCCGCGGTGCGCGCCGGCATCTTGACCCTCGAAGAGGCATGCGCGCGCTACACCCTCTCGGTCGAGGAATTCCTGTCCTGGCAGCGCCTCGTCGACAGTCACGGCCTTCCGGGCTTGCGCGTGACGCGGCTGCAGGATTATCGCGCGATGGATCGCAGCGGCGAGCGTTGAGCTGCGGCGCTCGCGCAATGCGGCACGGCGCCCGGCAAAATCTGCCGCCCCCTTAACGCTCTATTCACCCAACCGCTCTTAGTCTCGGCATCGGGCATTTTTTGCCTGGATCGCCCAGTCAAGGACGGTGACGGTGAACGGTTTTTTTCAGCTTCTACGGAATCTCGGCCCGGCGCGGCTGCTGTCGATCGTCTTGATCACGGCCGGCACGATCGCGTTCTTCTACTACCTCGCCGCGAAGGTCAACACCCCCGAGATGGGGCTGCTCTTCAGCGATCTCGATCTCAAGGATAGCGGGGACATCGTCCAGAAGCTCGAGGGCATGAACGAGCCCTACGAGCTGCGCGATCAAGGCGCGCAGGTTCTTGTTCCCGTCAACGACGTGATGAAGCTGCGCATGTCGCTCGCCGCACAAGGCCTGCCGCAAGGCGGCTCGATCGGCTACGAGATCTTCGACAAGACCGACCAGTTCGGTCCCTCGCAATTCGTCGAGAACATCAACCAGCTGCGCGCCCTCGAAGGCGAGCTCGAGCGCACCATCGATTCGCTGGACGTCGTGCAGTCGGCGCGCGTCCACCTTGTCCTGCCCCAGCGCGAGCTGTTCTCGCGCGAGCGCCAGGAAGCGACGGCCTCGATCGTCTTGAAGCTGCGCGGCGCGCAGCAGCTCTCGAGCGGCCAGGTCGCCGCGATCCAGCATCTCGTCGCCGCGGCGGTTCCGGGCCTCGCCCCCAACCACGTCTCGATCGTCGACGACCAAGGCACGCTGCTCGCGCGCGGCGACGGCGACGCCGCCGACGCCCTTACCTCGTCCAACGCCGAGGAGATGCGCGTCAATTACGAGAGCCGCATGGCGAAGAACGTCCAGCAATTGCTGGAGCGCTCGGTCGGTCCCGGCAAGGCGCGGGTCGACGTCCATGCCGATATGGATTTCGACCGCATCACCACCAATTCCGAGAGCTACGATCCCGACAGCCAAGTCGTGCGCTCGACCCAGACCGACAACCAGAGCGACGACAGCGGCACCAGCGGCGCGCCGGTCTCGGTCACGACCAACCTGCCCAACGGTCAGACCGCGCCCGGCAACAACAACGCCAACAACAACAAGCAGACCAAGAGCACGCACAATCAGGAAACCATCAATTACGAGATCAGCAAGACCGTCAAGAACCAGGTCAGCGATCAGGGCACGGTGAAGCGCCTCTCGGTCGCCGTCCTCGTCGACGGCACGACCGCGGCCGGAGCCGACGGCAAGAAAACCTATCAGCCGCGCTCGGCCGACGAGATCAAGCAGCTCACGGCGCTGGTGCGCTCGGCCGTCGGCTACGACGAGAAGCGCGGCGACAGCGTCGAGGTCGTGAACATGCCCTTCGCCGGCGTCGACGAGCCGCCGCCGCCCGCGCCGGTGTGGAACATCATGGGTCTCGACAAAGCCGATCTCATCCATATCGGCGAGACGGGCGGTGTCGCCCTGGTCGGCCTCGTCATCCTGCTCGTGATCATACGGCCGATGATCGCCCGCTTCCTCGACACCGCGAAGGACATGGCGGCGAATTCGATCGTGCCGGCGCTCGCTCCGCCGAGCGGACCGACGGGGGCGCTGCAGCTGACAAACACCGGCACCGCCGTCGCGCCCGCCAACAGCGGCGAGATGATCGATATCGGCCAGGTCGAAGGCCGCGTCGCCGCCTCGAGCATGAAGAAGATCGGCGAGATCGTCGAGAAACATCCGGACGAAGCCGTCGCGATCGTCCGGAGCTGGATGTACCAGGAAAATTAAGGGCAGAGGCAAGGCGCGATGAAGGTTCGTGAGGATTACCGCACACTGAGCGGCGCCGAGAGGGCCGCGATCCTGATGCTGTCGCTCGGCGAAGAGCACTCGACCCGCCTCTTTGCCCTGATGGACGAGGAGGAGATCAAGGAGATTTCCGCCTGCATGGCGAATCTCGGCACGGTCTCGGCCACCATCGTCGAGCGCCTGTTCGTCGATTTCGCCGACCAGATCTCGGCGACCGGATCGCTGATCGGCACGCATGAAAGCACCGAGCGCCTGCTCGCCAAGGTGCTGGGCGCGGACAAGGTCGCGTCGATCATGGAAGAGATCCGCGGTCCCGCCGGCCGGACGATGTGGGACAAGCTCGGCAACGTCAACGAATCCGTGCTCGCCAATTATCTTAAGAACGAATATCCGCAGACCGTCGCGGTCGTGCTGTCGAAGATCAAGTCCGACCATTCCGGCCGCGTGCTGACGCAGCTGCCCGAGAGCTTCGCGATGGAAGTCATCATGCGCATGCTGCGCATGGAGGCGGTGCAAAAAGAGGTGCTCGACGACGTCGAGCGCACACTCCGCAACGAGTTCTTCACCAGCCTCGCCCGCACCAACCGCCGCGACGCGCACGAGCTGATCGCCGAGATCTTCAACAGCCTCGACCGCAACACCGAGACGCGCTTCCTCGCCGCGCTCGAGGAGCGCAACCGCGACAGCGCCGAGCGCATCAAAAGCCTCATGTTCACCTTCGAGGATCTGCAAAAGCTCGACAGCGGCGCGATCCAGCAGGTGCTGCGCGCCGCCGAGAAGGAGAAAATCCCGGTGGCGCTCAAGGGCGCGTCCGATCCGCTCAAGGACCTGTTCTTCTCGAACATGTCGGAGCGCGCCGGCAAGCTCTTGCGCGAAGAGATCGCCGGCATGGGCCCGGTGCGCCTCAAGGACGTCGAGGAGGCGCAGAGCTACCTGGTCTCGGTCGCGAAAGACCTCGCGGCGCGCGGCGAGATCATCATCTCCGACGGCAGCGCCGAAGACGAGCTGGTGTACTGAGGCGCGAGCGATGGTCATGCCCGAGAAATTCACCTTCGACGTTTCCTTCGACCATCTCGGCGCCTCGTCGGCGCGCGCGCTCGCCGAGCGCCGCTTCACCCGCGGCGAGCTCGAGGCGACGCGCGCCGCCGCCCTCGCCGAAGGCCAGGCCACGGGTCTCGCCGAAGCGGCGAAATCGGTGGAATCGCTTACCGCGCAATCGCTCGCGGCGATCGCGCAAGGTGTCGCCGCGCTGCTCGTGGCGCAGGACGCCTCGACCGCCGACACGCAGCGCCGCGCGATCGGGGCGATGCAGACCATCCTCGCGAAGCTCGTCCCTTCTCTCGCCGCCCGCAACCCGGCCGGCGAGGTCGAAGCCTTCGCCGCCAAATGCCTGCACGAGGCGATCGACGAGCCGCGCGTCGTGCTGCGCGTCGCCGCCGAGGTCTACGAGCCGCTGCGCGAGCGGCTCGACGCGCTCGCCGCCTCGGCCGGCTATGCCGGCCGCATCGTGCTCTTGAGCGACGATGCGCTGGTCACCGGCGATGCCCGCATCGAATGGGCCGACGGAGGCGCCGACCGCAATCTCGCCGAGCAGTGCGCACAAATCGAAGCGCTGCTCGAGCGCCGCCGTGATCCGGCCGCCGCGCCGACCCCGGCCGACGCCGCCACCCCGAACCCGCTTTCCGCGTGAGGAGATAAAGAATGGCCGACGAAAAGCCGAACATGCCGCTAAACGAGCTCGAAGGCTCGCAGCAGGAGCCGCAACCCGAGGCGAAGCCGCAAAGCGCCAAGGATCTCGAGGCGGTCTACGACATCCCGGTGCAGATCTCGGCGGTGCTCGGCCGCGCCAACATGCAGGTCAGCCAGCTCCTGAAGCTCGGCCGAGGCGCCGTGGTCGAGCTCGACCGCAAGGTCGGCGAAGCGATCGACATCTACGTCAACAACCGGCTCGTGGCGCGCGGCGAAGTCGTCGTCGTCGACGAGCGTCTCGGCGTGACCATGACGGAAATCGTCAAGGCGGACCGCGCCTGATCGGCGCGCGTGTGAAGGAAGGATAACATGCGTCTCCTCATTCTCGGACCGCTCGACGGCCATTTCAGCACTGCCGGCAAAATCGCGCTGACGCGCGGCGCCGCAGTCGCCCATGCCGACGACATCGACCAAGGCCTCGCCGCGCTGCGCGGCGGCCAGGGCGCCGATCTCCTGATGATGGATGTGAAGCTCGACATCGCGCGGATGATCGAGAGCCTGAAGCAGGAGCGCATCTTCGTCCCGATCGTCGCCTGCGGCATCGGCAACGACGCCGAGGCCGCGGTGCGCGCCATCAAGGCCGGTGCCAAGGAATACATCCCCCTGCCGCCCGACGCCGAGCTGATCGCCGCGGTGCTGCAGGCGGTCTCGACCGACAGCCACGCCCTCATCTATCGCGACCCGGCGATGGAGAAGCTCGTGCGCCTCGCCGAGCAGGTCGCGCCGTCGGAAGCGTCGATCCTCGTCACCGGCGAAAGCGGCACCGGCAAGGAGGTGCTGGCGCGCTATATCCACCGCAAAAGCAAACGCGCCAAGGCGCCGTTCATCTCGGTCAACTGCGCGGCAATCCCCGAGAACCTCCTCGAAAGCGAGCTCTTCGGCCACGAGAAAGGCGCGTTCACCGGCGCCGTCGCCCGCCGCATCGGCAAATTCGAGGAAGCGAACGGCGGCACGCTGCTCCTGGACGAGATCAGCGAGATGCATCCGCGGCTCCAGGCGAAGCTCTTGCGCGCGATCCAGGAGCGCGAGATCGATCGCGTCGGCGGCACGCAGCCGATCAAGGTCGATATCCGGCTCATCGCCACCTCGAACCGCGATCTCGAGGCCGAGGCGCGCAAGGGCACGTTCCGCGAAGACCTCTACTTCCGCCTCAACGTCGTCAACACCCATGTGCCGCCGCTGCGCGAGCGGCCGAAGGACGTCGAGTACCTCGCCGATTTCTTCGCGAAGAAATACGCCGAGATGAACGCCTTGCCGCAGCGTCGGCTCTCCGCCGCGCTGCGCGAGCGGCTGGTGCAGCATGCCTGGCGCGGCAACGTCCGGGAATTGGAGAACGCGATGCATCGCGCCGTGCTCCTCGCCCATGGCGAGGAAATCGGCCCCGAGGCGATCGTGCTGCCGAGCACCAAGGCCGCCACCGAGACCGATACCGCCGCCGGCGCGCGCGGCGGCCTCGTCGGCCGCACCGTCGCCGACGTCGAGCGCGATCTCATCCTCGAGACGTTGCAGCATTGCCTCGGCAACCGCACCCATGCCGCGAACATCCTCGGCATCTCGATCCGCACCTTGCGCAACAAGCTGCAGCTATACCGTCAGGAAGGCCTCGCCGTGCCATTGCCGAGCGAAGCCGAACGCGCGACCGCGTGAGGATTGGCACCACCCGATGATGCGCCATGGCTGATATCACCGCGCAGAACACGATCGACGTGATCGGCCGCATCGCCGCATCGCTGAAGCGCGGCGAGATCGCGCTGGCGCTCGGCGTCGTCGCGATTCTGTCGGTGCTCATCCTGCCGATGCCGCCCTGGCTGCTCGACATCTGCCTGGCGCTGTCGATCACCTTCTCGGTCCTCATCCTGATGGTCGGCCTCTTCATCGAGCGGCCGCTGGAATTCTCCGCCTTTCCGACGGTGCTGCTGATCTCGACCATGCTGCGCCTCGCCCTCAACCTCGCTTCGACGCGCCTCATCCTCAGCAATGGCGCCACGGGAACGGCCGCCGCCGGCCATGTGATCCAGGCCTTCGGCGCGTTCGTCATGGGCGGCAATTTCGTCATCGGCGCGATCGTCTTCACGATCCTCGTGGTCGTGAACTTCGTCGTCATCACCAAAGGTTCGGGGCGCATCGCCGAAGTCGCGGCGCGCTTCAGCTTGGATTCGATGCCCGGCAAGCAGATGGCGATCGACGCCGATCTCTCGGCCGGCCTCGTCGACGAGGCCAAGGCGCGAGCGCGCCGCAAGGACCTCGAGGATGAAAGCAATTTCTACGGCGCGATGGACGGCGCCTCGAAGTTCGTGCGCGGCGACGCGGTCGCCGGCCTCATCATCACCGGCATCAACGTCATTGCCGGCATCTTCATCGGCGTCGCCCAGCAGGGCCTTAGCTTCACCGAGGCGACCCACACCTTCACGCTGCTGACGGTCGGCGACGGCCTCGTCTCGCAAATCCCGGCGCTCATCGTCTCGACCGCCGCCGGCATGCTGGTCTCCAAAGCCGGCATCAGCGGCTCGACCGACAAGGCGCTCTTCGGCCAACTCGGCGCGCATCCGGCGGCGCTCGGCGTCGCTTCGTTCCTCGCTTTCTCGCTCTCGCTCGTTCCGGGCGTGCCGCTCGTGCCGTTCATGGCGCTGTCCCTGCTCGCCGGCGGCGCCGCCTGGAAGGTCAACGAGAAGCAAGAGAAGGAGAAGCTCGCCAAGGCCGAGGCCGAGAAAGCCGCCACCGCGCCGCCCAAGGAAGAGCCGATCACCACGGCGCTGCAGATCGATCAGATCCGCCTCGAGCTCGGTTACGGCCTGCTCGCGCTGATCAACGCCGAGAACGGCGCGCGCCTTACCGATCAAATCCGCGCGCTGCGCCGCACCCTCGCGCAGGAGATGGGCTTCATCATGCCCGCGGTACGCATCCAGGACAATCTGCAGCTCCAGGCCAACGGTTATCTCCTGCGCATCAAGGAGATCGAGGTCGGGCGCGGCGAATTGCGCCCCAACATGCTCTTGGTGATGGATCCGCGCGGCGAGCCGATCGCGCTCAACGGCGAGAACACCACCGAGCCGACCTTCGGCCTTCCCGCGCAATGGGTCGCCGAGGGCCTGCGCGAGGAGGCGCAGTTCCGCGGCTACACCGTGGTCGAGCCGCAGACGGTCATCACCACCCATCTGACCGAGGTGGTGAAGGACAACATGGCGGAACTCTTGTCCTATTCCGAGACGCAGAAGCTGATCGACGAGCTCGACAAGCCGCATCAGAAGCTCGTCACCGACATGGTGCCGAGCCAGATCTCGATGGGCAACGTCCAGCGCGTGCTGCAGAACCTGCTCGGCGAGCGCATCTCTATCCGCGACCTGCCAACCATCCTCGAAGGCATCGCCGAAGCTTGCGGCTTCAGCCGCAACATCTCGGTCATCACCGAGCATGTGCGCTCGCGGCTCGCGCGCCAGATCTCCGACGCCAACGCCACCGACCAGGGCGTGATCTTGCTGGTGAGCCTGTCGCCACCATGGGAACAGTCTTTCGCCGAAGCGCTCACCGGCCAGGGCGAGGACAAGCATCTCAGCATGGCGCCGTCGAAGCTCCAGGACTTCATCGCCGCGGTGCGCACCAATTTCGAGCGCTTCGCGCAGCGCGGCGAAACGCCGGTGCTGCTGACCAGCCCGGCGATCCGGCCTTACGTGCGCTCGATCATCGAGCGCTTCCGCGCGATGACGGTGGTGATGTCGCAGAACGAGATCCATCCGCGCGCGCGGATCAAGACGCTCGGAACTATCTGAGGCGGATGACGGCAGATGCGGCTGAGAACCTTCATAGGACGATCGACCGCCGAGGCGATGGCCGCGGTGCGCGCGCAACTGGGCCCCGACGCGGTGATCGTCTCGGCGCAGGACGACGGCGCCGGCAACACCCGCGTGACCGCGGCGCTCGACGAGGGCGACGCCACGTCCGGACACATCGCGCTCGACGCCGTGATCGGCAAGGCGCTCGACTTCCACGCGCCGCCGCCGCCGCTGCGCGCGCGCCTGATCGACGCGGCGCTGGCTTCGGGGCACGACGCCGCGACCGAGGCGATGGCCGCGGGCCTCGCCGGCACGCTGCGCTTCGCGCCGCTCGGCGATCGCGACCGCGCGATCCTTCTCGTCGGCGCTCCGGGCAGCGGCAAGACCGTGAGTGCGGCCAAGCTCGCGACCCGCGACCTCCTCGCCGGCCGCCGCGTGCGGCTCATCACCACCGATCTCGCCCGCGCCGGCGGCGTCGCGCAGCTCGAGACCTTCGCCAAGATTCTCGGCGTTCCTTTCGCGATGGCGGACGATTCGGCGGCGCTCGGCTCGATGGTCACCCTCGCCGATGCGCAAGAGCGGCTCATCATCGACACCCCCGGCATCAATCCGTTCAGCGCCGGCGACCGGCGCGAGATCGCGGCGCTGATCGGCGCCTCGGCGGCCGAGCCGCTATTGGTCTTCGCCGCCGGCGCCGAAGCCGGCGACGGCACCGAGCGCGCCAAGATCTTCGCCGATCTCGGCTGCGCGCGCGCGATCGTCACCCAGCTCGACGCGACACGCCGTCTCGGCAGCATGCTCGCCATCGCCGACACGGCGCGGCTCGCTTTCGCCGAGGCCGGCATCGCGCCCGACATCGCCGACGGAATCATGCCTTTCACGCCAGTCCTCCTCGCGCACTTGCTTCTGCCGAAAGGTCCGCCATGACCAATCTCGCCGCTTCCGACACCGATTCACGGGTAAAGACGCCCGCGGCCTCGCCCGCGACGCGCAACATCATCGCCGTCGCCTCGGGCAAAGGCGGCGTCGGCAAGACCTGGTTCTCGATCACCCTCGCCCATGCCCTCGCCCAGGCCGGCCGCCGGACCTTGCTGTTCGACGGCGATCTCGGCCTCGCCAATGTCGACGTGCAATTGGGGCTGCAGCCGCACGGCGACATCGCCAGCATCGTCGCCGGCGAGGCGAAGCTCAGCGAGATCGTCACGCCCTATGACGGCGGCGCCGGGCGCAACGGCTTCGACATCATCGCCGGCCGCTCGGGTTCCGACCGGCTCGCCGACCTCGGCCCCGCCAAGGTCGTCAGCCTGCGCAACGAGCTGCAGAACTTCGCGCGCGGCTACGATTGGGTCGTGCTCGATCTCGGCGCCGGCATCGAGCGCACGGTGCGGCTGATGGCGGCGAATTCGCGCGCCTGCCTCGTTGTCACGACCGATGAGCCGACCGCGATCACCGACGCCTACGCCTATATCAAGATCACCGCGCTCGAGCGCATGCCCGAAGGCATCCGCATCGTCGTCAACATGGCGTCGAGCTTCGAGGAAGGCGAGCGCACCTACGCAACGTTGCTGCGCGCCTGCCGCGAATTCCTGAAGATCGAGCCGCCTTTCGCCGGCATCGTGCGCCGCGACGACCAGGTGAAGGACAGCATCCGCCGCCAGGCCTCGCTGGTGAAACGCAGCCCCAACGCCGAGGCCGCGCGCGATGTCGAGCAGATCGCGCGCCGCCTCGACCGCGATCTGCGGAGCTGGTAGTGGCCGACTCCGTCGGCATCGGCGCGCCGATTACCTCGGTCTCGGCGCTCGAACCCCGCCTCCTCCCGGGGATAGCGGTCACGCCTGCCCAATCCAGCGCCGACCAGGGCTCGGGCCGCCAGCAACCGCCGAGCGAGCCGCCGACTCAGCTTGCGATCGGCACGGTCATCGAGGCGGTCGTCCGCGCGCCCGCGGGCAAGGGTCCGCCCGCCGGCACGCATCTTCTGCTGCGGGTTGTCGCGCCGACCGCAACGGGTGGGGAACTCGTCGCCGGCACGGTGGTCGACGTCTCGGGCAATGAGACACTGGTCGCGACGCCGATCGGTCTCCTCGCCTTGCAGCAGCGCCTTGCGCTGGCACCCGGCACCGCCATCGCCTTCATCGTCATCGAGACCGCGGCTCCCGCCGGCGCGACGGCGTCACCGGTGCCGATGCGCAGCGGTTGGCGCGCCCTCGAAGAAACTTTACTCGCGTTGCTCGATACGGCGCCCGTGCTCGCCGACGAGCTCCGCGCCGAGCTGACGCCGCAATCGGGACCCGAGCTCGCCGGCACTCTGCTCTTCCTCGTCAGCGCGCTCTATCAGGGCAAATGGCCGGGCCCGACGATCATCAATGCCTTGGGCGAGAACCATCAGCAGAAGCTAATCAGTCGCCTCGCCGACGATGTCGCGGCACTCCGCCGCCTCAGCGACGACCAGACCACCGGCGAATGGCGCGTGCTGACCCTGCCGCTGCTCGTCGGCAACCTGCCGCTCGCCGTTCGGCTCTATCTCAATCGTCGCAAGCCGGCGACGGCCCAGGACGGCATCCGCTTCGCACTCGAGGTCGAGCTCAGCCGCTTCGGCCCGGTGCAACTCGATGCCATGCTGCGTGGCCACCGGCTGATCCTCGTCGTGCGCAGCCATCGCGACCTGACCCCGGAACAGCGCCAGGAGATGCGCGCGCTGCTGCAGACCGCCCTGGCCGGCACGGGCCTCGCCGGCGATCTCAGCTTCGCCACGGTCGCGAACTTCCTGGTGCGGCCCCTGGACACCTTGCGTGGCCACATAAAAATTACCGCTTAACATATTGATTTTATAACTATTTATCTTTTCGTCGGAAGCCGCCGATCGCGACCTCGTCGAGTTCCTTCTGGCGCAGCCGCTCGAGCCCGCGATGCTTGGCCAAGAGCCGGTTGGCGGCGGCGATCTCGTAGCGCTTCACCTCGGCATAGGCGTCGGCCAGCGCCGCCCGCGCCTCGACGATCCGCTGCTCGGTGTCGCGCACCGATTTCGTCAGCTTGTCGCGGCGATCGATCAGCGACCGCGCATAGCCGCCATAGGCATAGGACGCGTCATGCGACGCGGTCGCGACCTGCTGCTCGTTCGTCTCCTCCTCGTCGAGCCGCCGCAACTGCAGGCGCAGCTTTTCGGCGAGGCGCTCGAACTCCGCGACGCGCCGACGCTGCTCGTCGAGCTGCCAGCGGTAGAGCTTGATCAGCGTGTCGAGCGAGCTCATGGCTTGGCCGCGAGCAACTCATCGAGCGCGGCGTAGCCGGCGGCGAAATCGGCGCGCTCGTCCTTACGCTGGGAGAGGAAGGCCTCGATCGCCGGATAGAGGCGGATCGCGGTATCGACATTCGGATCGCTGCCCTGCTTATAGGCGCCAAGCCGGATCAGCTCGGCCATGTCCTCATAAACGGCGACGTGAGCGCGCGCAGCCGCGATCGCGCCCACCTCTCCCTCGGTATTGCATTGCGGCATCATGCGCGAGAGCGAACGCAGCACGTTGATCGCCGGATAGCGGCCGCGCTCGGCGATGGCGCGGTCGAGCACGATATGGCCGTCGAGGATGGAGCGCAGCGCATCGGCAACCGGCTCATTGGTGTCGTCGCCATCGACCAGTACCGAGAACAGGCCGGTGATGCTGCCCTTGCCCGTGCCTGGACCGGCGCGCTCCAACAGCTTCGGCAATTCGGCGAAGACCGTCGGCGTATAGCCCTTGGTGGTCGGCGGCTCGCCCGCCGCGAGGCCGATCTCGCGTTGCGCCGTGGCAAAGCGCGTGACGCTGTCGATGAGGCAGAGCACGTCGCGGTCGCGGTCGCGCAGAAATTCGGCGATGGCGAGGGTAAGATGCGCGGCCTGGCGCCGCATCAGCGGCGATTCATCCGAGGTCGCAACCACGACGACACTACGCGCCAGACCCTCGGCGCCAAGATCGTCCTCGATGAATTCCTGCACTTCGCGGCCACGCTCGCCGACCAGACCGATGACGGTCGCCGCGGCGGCGGTATAGCGCGCGAACATCGACATCAGCGTCGACTTGCCGACGCCCGATCCCGAGAAGATGCCCATGCGCTGGCCGCGGCAGCAGGTAAGAAAGGTGTTGATCGCGCGCACGCCCAGATCGACCTTGCCCTGAACGCGCTGGCGCTCATGCGCTGGCGGCGGCGCGGCGCGCAGCGGATAGGCAGCCCCGCCCTGCTTCAGCGGGCCCTTGCCGTCGATCGGCTCGCCCATCGCGTTGACCACGCGGCCGAGCCAGGACTCATCCGGATGAACGACCGGCGTCCCGGTCGCGAGTTCGACGCGGCAGCCAAGGCCGATGCCCTCGAGCGCGGTGAATGGCATCGCCAGCGCCTTGCCGGCGCGAAAACCCACGATCTCGCAGGTGACGCGGCGGCGGTCCTGGCTCAGAACCTCGCACCGGTTGCCGACCGCGACCTCGCGCGGCAGGCCGCCGAGCTCGATCAGCATACCGTTCACCCCCGCGACTCGGCCCCAGCGCCGATAGCCATAAAAAGTCTCAATATCTTCAGCAACTTGTGTCAAAAGAACCAATTCGACCTCGCCCGCGAAGCCCCAGCCTGGCCGCCGCCGAGAGCATGGTCGATTACGCTTAATGGGCGGTTAAACACGTTCTGTCCGCCGGTACGTGACGAAAAAAACGGCGGGTTTGCGCCAGATCATGGCGGCCGCAAGGGAATCCGGCAAAATATTGGCAAGATTGCGGCCGAATTAACGACCTTTTAACCTCGCTTGGTAACAATCATTAAAAGCGAGTATGGTCAACCCAAGCTTCCGACCGGAGGTGAGTGATGCGCGTGCTTTTGGTAGAAGACGATTCGGCGACCGCAGCCAGCATCGAAATGATGCTCCGGACGGAAGGCTTTATTTGTGACAATACCGATCTCGGCGAAGACGGCCTGGAGATCGGCAAGCTCTACGATTACGACATCATCATTCTCGACCTCATGCTGCCCGATATCGACGGCTACGAGGTGTTGCGCCGCCTGCGCGCCGCGCGCGTGCGCACCCCGATCCTGATCCTCTCCGGCCTTGCCGAGCTCGATCACAAGATCAAAGGCCTCGGCTTCGGCGCCGACGACTTCCTCACCAAGCCCTTCGACCGCCGCGAGCTGATCGCCCGCATCCAGGCGATCGTGCGCCGCGCCAAGGGCCATTCGGAATCGGTGATCCGCACCGGCAAGCTCACCGTCAATCTCGACAGCCGCACCGTCGAGGTCGAGGGCCATCCGCTGCATCTCACCGGCAAGGAATATGGCATCCTCGAACTCCTCAGCCTGCGCAAGGGCACGACGCTGACCAAGGAGATGTTCCTCAACCACCTCTATGGCGGCATGGACGAGCCCGAACTCAAGATCATCGACGTTTTCGTCTGCAAGCTGCGCAAGAAGCTGTCGGTCGCGACCGCCGGCGAGAACTATATCGAGACTGTGTGGGGCCGCGGCTACGTGTTGCGCGATCCGCCGGCCGAGAGCGAGAGCGCCAGTGCGGGCGCGGGTGCGTCGATGCAGGCCGTCGCCGTCGCGGCGAAGGCCTGACGCACCGCGTCATCGGGGGATGAAAAAGCCCCGCCCTCTTCGGAGGGCGGGGCTTTTGATTTGCGCGGATGCTCGCGCTACTGCGCGGCGTCCTCGTCGTAGAGCTTCACGTCCCAGCTATAGGGCTTCTTCATATGCTCGGGGATGTCGTGGATCCAGACGCTGCCGCCGAAATTCTCTTCCCAATCGCGCGGGATCCAGCTGTCGTCGAGGTAATCCTGATCGGCGAGGTATTCGGCATGGCCGCCCGCCGGGCACGGGATGTAATAGAACAGCGCCGACGAGATGCGATGCCGGCCGAGACCGACAAAGCCGCCCGGCCGCTTGGTCGCCCAGCCCTGGCGCTCGAGGTAATTCGCGCCGACCATCATCTCGTCGATGTCGTCGCAGGCGAAGGCGGTGTGGTTGAAACCGAGCTTGCGGACTTGCGGCGGCAGGAAGTCGGCATTGAAGAAGAAGATGTTGTGATGCTCGTGGCTGCCGTCGGCGCGGGCATAGCAGCCGAGTTTCCGCTGTGTGTCCGAGAGGCGGAAACCCAAGCGCTCCTTGAAGAATTTGTACGAGGCCTGCGGGTTCGCGACCTGGAACACGACATGCGCGATCGATTTCGGATGCGCGCGCTTGCGCCAGGTGCGGTTGCGGTTGACGCGCGCTGCCCGCGCCGGGGTGTTGATCTCGTCGGCGGCGCTGACGATCTCGCGCTTTCTAAAGATCATCAGCCCTTGCGGCATGCCGTCATCGGCGACGAAATGCGCGGTGCCGTCGTTGTCGCGCCGGACCTCACGATCGGATTTGAGGTTCTCGACCAGACGATCCAAGGATTCCTGGGTATCGACCGCCCAGATGGTCTCCTTGATGCCGTTGCCGTCGAACCATCCCTTGGGCAGCGCCGGATCGTCCTTCTTGCGCAGCACCACCTGCGAGCCATCGTCGAGCTCGAAGACTGTCTTTCCCACAGTCTTCTCCTGCAAGCCGAGACCGTAATCGGTAAAGAACTGGGTGCATTTGTCGAGATCGTCGACGCCATAGACCGCCTTCGCGACGCCCAGGATAGCCATGACTTTCCTCTTTGGATGGAGGCCGCATGCGGCCGTCCCCAAAGGATAGGCGAAAACGCTGCCGCGGCATAGCGGCGCGCCAGCGCCCGTGGGATGTCAGCCTATGAGAGGTCAGGAAGCGGCGCGCAGCGTCGGCGCGAGATCCAGCAGGCGGGCGATGTCGATGAGAACGACAAGGCCGCGCTCGGCCGGATAGACCGCCTCGGCGACCGCGCGCCACAGCGGATCGAGCATCGCCGGCACCGGCTCGAGGCTTTCCTGCGTCACACCGACCACGTCGCCGACCGCGTCGACGATCAGCGCGTAGAGGTCACCGCCCTGCTCGACCACGATCTCGGCGGGTTCCCGCGCCGCGTCGCGCGGCGGGAGACCGAGCCGCCGGCGCAGATCGACCGCCGTGACGATGCGGCCGCGCAGGTTGAGCAGCCCGGCGACGGCCGGATGCGATAGCGGCACCGGCGTGATTTTCTGCCGCCGCAGCACATCGCGCACCTGCGCCACCGGAATGCCGAATTCCTGGCCGGCGAGCGTGACGAGGACGAAATCGCGCCCGCTCATGCCGCGCTCCGGGAGGATTTGGCGTCGCCCTTGCCGGCAGCCGCCCCGTCCGCGATGTCGAGGATTTCGGTCATGCGCCCGCCCATCATGGCGACGCCGAGGACGCCGGGACGCGCCAGCGTACGGTCGAGCACCGGCGTCTCGTCGACCGTATCGATGATCTCGTCGACGAGGAAGCCACCGGTCTTGCCGCTTTGCTCGACCACCACCACACATTGCTTTCCGGGAGCGTGGTCGAGGATGCCGAAGCTGTGCAGCGGCAACGTCGCGCCGCGATAGAGCATGACCGGCTGGCTCTCGATCCATTCGATCTGACGCGGCGCGACTTCCTCGATGCGCAGGATCGCCGCCAGCGGCAGCGCCTTGGGCGTATCGGCGCCGGCGCGGAAGAGCAGCCAGCCGCCGCTGCGCGGTACCGCGTTGTGCCGGAGCGGCGGCGCGGCGCGTGGCGGCTCGACACTCTCGACCGTGCCGACGGCGGCGGCGAGCGCCCCGGGATCGAGGATCAGCACCACGCTGCCGTCGCCGAGGATCGTGCTGCCGGCGAACAGCTTGATGCCGCGCAGCAAGGGTGAGAGCGATTTGACGACGATCTCTTCGGCGTCGTCGACGTCGTCGATCATCACGCCGAAGCGCTGCATGCCATAGCCGAGAACCGCGATGAGCGTCTCGCGCTCCCCCGCCGGCGTGCCGAAGCCGAGCACGTCGCGCAGCGCGACCAGCGGCAGCAAGTTGCCGCGCAAGCGCAGCACCGGGGCGTCATGGATCCATTCGATCGGGTGATCGGCGCCGGCGCGGATCAGCTCGGCGACGGCAGTTTGCGGGATCGCGAAACGCTGCCCGACGCAATCGAGCAGCAACGCCGGAACGATGGCGAGGGTGAGCGGGATCTTGATAGTGAAGCGCGTGCCGCGGCCGGGCGTGCTGGCGAGCTCAACGGTGCCGCCGAGCTTCTCGACATTGCTGCGCACCACGTCGAGACCGACGCCGCGACCCGAGACGCTGGTCACCTGCGCGGCCGTGGTGAAGCCGGGATGGAAGACGAATTGCTGCAGTTGCTGCTCGCTCATCGCCCGCAGCTCGGCCTCGGTGGCGAAGTCGCCGCGGCGGAGGGACGCGCGTATCTGCCGCGCATCGATGCCGTGGCCGTCATCGGCGAGGGTGATGACGATCGCACTTCCTTCCTGGCGCGCTGCGAGCGTCACGGTCCCGGCTTCCGTCTTGCCGGCACGGCGGCGCTCGGCGGGAGTTTCGATACCATGATCGGCGGCGTTGCGGATCAGATGGGTGAACGGATCCTTGATCAGCTCGAGCACCTGGCGATCGAGCTCGGTTTCGCTCCCCTCGAGCTTCAGCTCGATCTTCTTGCCGAGCTCGCGGCCGAGATCGCGCATCATGCGCGGCAGCTTGGCCCAGGCCTGGCCGATCGGCTGCATGCGCGTCTGCATCACGCTCTCCTGCAGATCGCTGGTGACATGCGACAGCCGCTGCAAAGCGAGCATCGCCTCGCCGTCGGTACGGTCGCGCAGCATCTGCATGAGCTGATTGCGCGTCAGCACCAGTTCGCTGACCTCGGCCATCAGCCGGTCGATGGTGTCGAGATTGACCCGGATCGAGCCGGCCGCACCGAGCGGCGGCGTGGCGGGCTCGCTCGCCGCCGGGCCGCCGGTCGCGGGTTCGGGCGCCCGGGGCGCTTCCGCGCCTGGCATCGCGGTCCCCGCCCGCGCCGACAATTCCAGCCGCGCGACGATGTCGCCGTCGGCGCCATCGGGCTCGTGGCCCTCGCTCGCGAGGGCGGTAACGATTGTCTTGGCGCGATCGCAGGCGCCGAGCAGCATGCCGATTGCCGGCCCGGCCGGCAGCACGCCGTCGCGGATCTTGCCGAGCAGCGTCTCGGCGGCATGCAGCAAGGTCTCGAGCCGCTTCAGGCCGAGGAAGCCGCAGGTGCCCTTGATGCTGTGAACGGTGCGGAAGGCATCGCCGATCAGCCCCCGGTCCTCGGGCGATTGCTCGATCGCGACAAGGTCGCGGTCGAGGACCGTCAGATGCTCGGTTGTCTCGGCGATGAAATCACGCAGCAGCTCGTCCATGGCGCTTTTCTGGCCTTGTTTTCGCCTCGACACGGAATGCCGCCCTTCTGGGCGGCCCGAACATCCGCGTCAGACGAGCATGGCCGAAATGCTTTAAGAACGGGTTAGATGCGGCTAAGCGCGCGGCAGCGTCGTGAGTACGGCTTTGCCCGCTTGCGGCTCCACGAGTTCGAGCCGCGCGCTTAGCGATTCCGCCACGCGCGCGGTGAAATAGGCATGCACGGTGCGCGCGGTCAGCACATCGACCGCGGCACTATCGGCCAACGCGGCGCGTAACTCGGCGGTAAGGTTGACGCTATCGCCGCTGGCGTTAACCACGATGCCGGCGCCGCCTGGGCCGGTCGTGACCTGCACCGTGCCGCCGCGTGGCAGCGCCTCGGCCAAGACCACCACCATGTTGCAAGCAAGGCGCTGCCATTCGAGCGGCAGCGCCGCCGCCGCGTCGCTCCATTCCGCCTTGACCTTGCCGCCTTTGAGCAGCCCGAGCACCGCGTCGCGGCCCGAGCTGCTGCCATGACCGGCGCCATAGGCAAAGCGATAGAAATTGAGGCGGTGGCCGGCAGTCTTGGCGCTGGTCGCGATCAGCTTCACCGCGTCGCGAATGAAATCGGCGTCGTTATCCTCCTCGATCATCAGCTCGACGCCGTTGTTGATCGCGCCGACCGGGCTGATGAGCTCGTGGCAGAGCCGCGCATTGAGCAGCTCCAAAACCCGCATGTCGACCGTGATCGTCATTTTTCCCCCAAACCCGCGCTTATTCTGCTCAATAGCATGCCTGTCATTGCGAGCGAAGCGAAGCAATCCAGTTTTGCTTCCGCATGACTGGATTGCTTCGTCGCCTTGCGGAGCCTCGCAATGACGTAAGCGAAATCGGGGGATGCTAGCGCGCCAGCGCCGCGAGACGATCGGCCTCGGCCAGGTCTTCGGGCCGGTTGGCATTGAAGAACGGATCGACCGGCTCGGCAAGGAACTCGACCTCGACCAGCTTGAAGCGCGCCGTCCAGCGGTCGACCTTGCGCTCGCCTGCGGCAAGGGCGGCGCGCAGCTCGTCGCGCAGAGTAACCGGCCACAGGCCGAAGACCGGATGCACCTGGCCGTTCGACTGCGCGCAGGCGAGGTCGAAGCCGCCCTCTTCGAGCGCGACCGCCAGCCGCCGCACCAGGTCGCGCGGCAGGAACGGCGCGTCGGTGGCAAAGCTCGCCACCAGCTCGGCGTCGGGAAGATGCTTGGCGGCCCAATCGAGGCCCGCGAGCACGCCGGCGAGCGGCCCGGCAAAGCCAGCGACGCTGTCGGCCGCCACCGGCAAGCCGAAGCGCGCGAAACGCGCTGGATCGCCATTGGCGTTCAGCACCAGTGCATCGACCTGTGGCCGCGCGCGCTCGATCACTTGATCCAGGATCGGTTTGCCCGCAATCAGCCGCAGATTCTTGTCGCCGCCGCCCATGCGTTGCGACTGGCCGCCGGCGAGCAGCACGCCGGCAATTTTCGTTGCCGGTCCTTTACTCGACATCCTCGGCGACGCTCGCCTTGCGGCCGGCACGCTTCGGCTCGTCGACGACGCCGGCAGGATCGCTGTCGAAGACCAGGCGATGCGTGCCGGCGAGCGCGGTGAAGCGCTTGCCCTTGGCGCGGCCGATGAGGGTGAGATCGGCTTTCTGCGCCAGCTCGACGCCCCAGGCGGTGAAACCCGAGCGCGAGACGAGGATCGGGATCCGCATCTGCACGCATTTGATCACCATCTCCGAGGTGAGCCGGCCGGTGGTGTAGAAGATCTTGCCTTCGGGGCCGATGCCGTTGAGATGCATGTAGCCGGCGATCTTGTCGATGGCGTTATGCCGGCCGACATCCTCCATATATATAAGGGGACGGTCCTCCTCGCAGAGGACGCAGCCATGGATCGCGCCGGCGGCGAGATAAAGGCTCGGCGCGAGGTTGATCTTCCGGCTGAGGGCATAGAGCCACGAGGTCTTCAGCACCGCATCGGCCGGCAGCCGGATGTCGTCGAATTTCTCCATCAGATCGCCGAACACCGTGCCCTGGGCGCAGCCCGAGGTCAGCGTCTTCTTTTTGAGCTTCTTCTCGAAATCGGTCTTGCGCCGGGTGCGGACCACGACTGTCTCGGGATCGTCCGGATCGTCGAAGTCGATCGCGGTGATCTTGTCGTCGGCACGCAGCATGTTCTGGTTGAGGAGATAGCCGACGGCGAGGCAATCGGGATGGTCGCCGACCGTCATCATGGTGACGATCTCCTGCCCGTTGAGGAATAGGGTCAGCGGCCGCTCGACCACCACCGCGGTCTCGACCGCCTTGCCGTCCTGATCGATGCCGGCGACGCGCCGGCTGAGGCGCGGATCGTCGGGATCGGGCCGGATGGTGAATTCTTTCATGCGCGAATGATGGAGCGCGATGACGTTGGGCGCAAGCCGATGGCAAGCCCAACCGTCGATGCCCGATACGATCTCACCTCACCCTGAGCCCGTCGAAGGGCGCAGGCTGCCATTGCATCGCTCGGCATACGAGCGCGCCACTCTCTCTTCAAGAGATGAACGTGTGCTGCCGACATAATACGAGCGAGCGCTGCGCGCATCGGAGGAAATAGACGAATACGCTCATGTTGCTCGTTGCAGTACGATCATGCGCCGTTCGACAGGCTCAGGATGAGGAGGAACCGAGACCGGCATCAACTATAGAGCCTGCCGCCGCCGAGCCGCTTGCCAGAGCGCGCGCTAATCGTGGATGATGGCGGCAAAGACGAAGCGAGCTCGGGGAGGACCATCCATGCCGGCGACAGTTCTGCGCACGATCGCCCTCGCCTTGTTGGGCGCGGCAATCGTTGTGGCGCCGGCCCGCGCCGAGCCGCTCAAGGTCGCCAAGCCCGCAGCGATCGGCTTCGGCTTCTCGATGCTCGACGTCGGCATCGAGGCCGGCATCTTCAAAAAACACGGCGTCGAGGTGCAATCGGTCGTCCTCGCCGGCAGCGCCAAGCAACAGCAGGCGCTGGTCGCGAACGCCATCGACATCAGCATGGGCGCCGGCACCGATCTCGCTTTCCTGGTGAAAGGCGCGCCGGAAAAAGGCGTCGCCGCGCTCGCCGGGCCGCCGCTCAATTTCGTCGCCATGACGAGCAACGACGGCAAGATCAATTCGCTCGCCGACTTGAAGGGCAAGCGCATCTCGGCCTCGACGGTCGGCTCGATCACCTATTGGTTCGCGAGCCAGATCTCGGTGAAGCAGCATTGGAGCGGCGCCGACGCGCTCACCATCGTGCCGCTCGGCGATTTCGACGCAATGCGTGCGGCGCTCGTCACCGGCAATATCGACGCCATCTCGGCGACCCTCGAAGGCGCGCTCGTCCTCGAGAAGGCCGGCCAGGGCAAGCTCCTCGTCAAGTTCGGCGACCTCATCCATCCCTTCCTCACCCACGTCGCCTTCGCCTCGGACACGCTGATCGCGCAGCATCCCGACGCACTGCGCCGGTTCCTCGCCGGCTGGTTCGACACGGTGATCTGGTCGAAGGCGCATAAGGACGAGATGCTCCGCTATTCCATGGAGGCGACGAAGCTGCCGGCCGACATCTCGAGCAAGGCCTACGACGCCGAGATGCCGATGTTCTTCGATAACGGGCATTTCGATCCGCAAGACCTGAAAGCCGTCGAGGAAGCGCTGATCGAGACCCATCAGCTCGACAAGCTGCCCGACACTTCGAAAATCATTACCGAAGAATTCTTAAAGTGAGGGAGGAATTATCCATGCGCGCGCGTCACGCGATCCTTGCCGGCATCGTCGTCGCGGGAGCGGCGGCGCTCGCCGCGCAGGCTTATGCCGACGATCTCATCCGCGTCGGCAATCCGGCTGGTGACGATTTCCATTTCTCCTTTGCGAATGTCGGCAGCGATGCCGGCATCTTCAAAGCGAACGGCATCACGCTGCAGATCACCTCGCTCGCCGGCGGCGCCAAGCTGCATCAGGCGATGGTCGCGGGCAGCCTCGATATCGCGCTCGGCGCCGGCACCGATTTCGGCCTTCTCGTCAAAGGCGCGCCCGAGAAAGGCGTCGGCGTTCTCGCCACCGTGCCGTCGAACATCGTCATCCAGGCGAGCAAGCTCAGCGGCATCACCACCGTCGCCGGCCTCAAGGGCAAGAAGGTCGCAGTGTCGAGCGTCGGCGCCCTCACCTATTGGATGGCGCAGAAGCTCTCGCAGCACGAAGGCTGGGGCCTCGACGGCATGCAGCTCGTCGCGACCGGCGGCGGCCAGGCGAATGTCGCCGGCTTCGTTTCGGGCTCGCTCGACGCCGCCGTCACCTCGCTCGAGGCGGCGCTGCGCGTCGAGCAGGCGGGGCAAGGCAATATCCTCCTAAGCTTCGGCGATATCGTCCATCCGTTCATCGCCCATGTGATCTACGCGACCGACGACATGATCGCACAGCATCCCGACACGCTGCGGCGTTTTTTGAAGGGCTGGTACGAGACCGTCGCCTGGGCCAAGACGCACAAGGCCGAGACCATCAAATCCTCGCAAGCCGTGACGCTCTTGACCGACGATCTCGCGAGCAAGGTCTACGATATAGAGATGCCGACCTTCTCGACCGACGGCCGCTTCGACCCGCAGGCCGTCGCCGCGGTCGATCAGGCCTTGCTCGATCTCGGCACGGTCAAGGAGAAGCCCGCCGACAATGCGGTCTTCACCGAGGCGTTCCTGCCGTCGAGCGCGCATTGACGGTCCTTCGACTGCTCGCCTTCGCTCTGCTCGGGCGTCGCGCTCAGGATGAGGAGAAACGTAAATGAGATCATCCGTCGATGCCGCGCACAATCACGGCATCCTGAGCGAAGTCGCTCTTCGACAAGCTCCGGGGCGCAGGTTGCTTGCAACAGTGTTTCTCGCGTTCGTCGTTAACCTCGCCGCCGCTTCCGCCGAGACCTTGAAGATCGGCAAGCCGGCGCCGATCGATTTCAACTTCGCCATCCCCGAGATCGGGACCGGCGCCGGAATCTTCGCCAAGCACGGCCTGACGCTCGAGGTCGTCTTCCTCGGCGGCAGCGCGCGACTGCATCAGGCGATGATCGCGAACAGCATCGACATCGCGATGGGCGCGGGCACCGATTTCGCCTTCATCGCCAAGGGCGCGCCGGAGAAAGGGATCGCCGCCATGTGCGGTCCGCCGTCGAATTTCTTCATCGCCGTGCCCAATGCCAGCCCCATCAAGACCGTCGCCGATTTGAAGGGCATGCGCGTCAGCGTCAGCTCGGTCGGCTCGCTGAGCCAATGGTTCGTCGAGCAGATCTCCCGCCGCCAGGGCTGGGGCGACAACGGCATCGTCTATGTCGCGACCGGCGGGTCGGATGCGACCATGGCGGCCTTCCGCTCCGGCAACATCGACGCCGCCTTCACCGCGCTCGAAGGCGGCTTGCAGATGGAAGATGCCGGCTTCGGCCACATGATCTTTTCCTTCGCCGATTTCGTGCATCCCTTTCTCGCGCATGCGATCTTCGCGACCGACGATCTTATCGAGAAGAATCCCGACGCGATCCGCCGTTTTCTCGCCGGCTGGTTCGAGACCATCGCCTGGGCGAAGAGCCACAAGGGCCTCGCGATCCAATATGCGCAGCCGGTGACGCACGCGACGCCGGCGCAAGCGGCGAAAATATACGATGTCGAGATGCCGGCCTTCTCGGATGACGGCCGCTTCGATCCGGCGGCGGTGAAGGTCGTGCTCGACAGCCTCAACGACATGAAGCAGATCGATCATATCCCCGACGCCAAGACGCTCTACACCGAGCAGTACCTACCGCCGAAATAGCGCGCTTTAAGGCTTCGGATCGGCCTCGGGGTGGAAGAGCTTCTGCCCAGCGAGCTCGTAATCGCCGATCGCTTTCTGTCCCGCGGGTGAGGCGAGCCAGTCGGCGAATTGCTTGGCGAGAGCGAGCTTCGCCTGGCCGTGGAGCTTGGGATCGAGCTCGATCACGTCGTAGCGGTTGAGCAGCCGCTTATCGCCTTCGAGCGCGATCGTGAGGTCGCGGCGGTTGTTGAAGCTGAGCCAGGTGCCCCGATCGGAGAGTGTATAGGCGTCCATGCCGGCGGCGGCGTTGAGCGCCGCGCCCATGCCGCCGCCGATATCCTTGTACCAGGACCCGACTTTCGTCACATCGAGATCGGCCGCTTTCCAGAGGCGTTTCTCGAGCGCGTCGGTGCCGCTCTTGTCGCCGCGCGAGACGAAGGGCGCTTTCGCCGCCCAGATCGCCTTGAAGGCAGCGACCACGTCGCGCCCGCCCTTGATCTTCGCCGGATCGGCGGCCGGGCCGACGATGACGAAATCGTTCCAAGCAATCTCGCCGCGGTTGATGCCGTGGCCCTCGCTGATGAATTGCGCCTCGGCATCGGGATCGTGGACGAGCACGAGATCGGCGTCGCCGCGCCGCGCGACGTCGAGCGCCTGGCCGGTGCAGAGCGCGACGACATGCACGTCGATGCCGCTCGCCTGCTTGAAGAGCGCCAGGATACGGGTCAGCAACCCGCTATTGTCGAGCGACGTAGTCGAAGCGAGGGTGAGATATCCGTCGTCCATGGCCGCACCCTCGCCTTGTACCCCGTACCCCGCGAAAACGGCTATATGCCGCCTTTCATAGCGGATTTCGCCGCATTGTCAGAGGCTTCCGCAGACACTATCTTATCTCAAGTGATCGATCCTTTTGGCCGCCATATCGCCTATCTGCGCGTTTCGGTAACGGACCGCTGCGACTTCCGCTGCGTCTATTGCATGGCGGAAGACATGACGTTCCTGCCGAAAGCCGACGTCCTGTCGCTCGAAGAGCTCGACCGGCTGTGCGGCGCCTTCATCCGCAAGGGCGTCAAGAAGCTGCGCCTGACCGGCGGCGAGCCGCTGGTGCGCAAGAACATCATGAGCCTCGTGCGCGCGCTCGGCCGACACCTCGAGAGCGGCGCGCTCGATGAGCTGACCCTCACCACCAACGGCAGCCAGCTCGCGCGCTATGCCGACGAGCTCAAGGCAGCCGGCGTCAAGCGCATCAACGTCTCGCTCGATACGCTCGACCCCGAGAAATTCACCGCCATCACGCGGTGGGGCAAGCTCGACCAGGTCCTCAGCGGGCTCGATGCGGCCAAGCGCGCAGGTCTCGCGGTCAAGATCAACACGGTCGCCCTGAAGGACGTCAATGACGACGAGTTCGACCGCCTGATCGGCTGGTGCGGCGAGCAGGGCTTCGACTTGACCCTGATCGAGGTGATGCCAATGGGCGAGATCGGCGACACCGCGCGGCTCGACCAATATCTGCCGCTGTCGCTGGTGCGCGGCCGGCTGCAGCGTCAGTGGACGCTCGGGGAAACGGATTACCGCACTGGCGGCCCGGCGCGCTACTACACCGTCGCCGAGACCGGACGGCGGATCGGCTTCATCACGCCGATGACCCATAATTTCTGCGAGAGCTGCAACCGCGTGCGTCTCACCTGCACCGGCACGCTCTTCATGTGCCTTGGCCAGCATGACAGCGCGGATCTCCGCAGCGCCTTGCGGGCCTCGTCCGGCGACGCGCTGGTCGAGGCCGCGATCGACGAGGCGATCGCGCGCAAGCCCAAGGGTCACGATTTCATCATCGACCGCCGCCATGCGAAACCGGCGATGGCGCGGCATATGAGCGTGACCGGCGGCTAGGCCAGGCGCGGGGGATTTTTGAGCACGTCGACCATCGGCTTTGAGGCAAGCGACGCGCCCGCCGCGCAAGACGCGCTGAACGAGCTCGGCAAGCGCTATCGCGTCACGCCGCCGCAAGAGGCCGAAATCATCGTCGCCTTGGGCGGCGACGGCTTCATGCTCGAGACGCTGCACAAGCATCTCAAACGCGGCGTGCCGATCTACGGCATGCATCGCGGCAGCATCGGATTCCTGATGAACGGCTATTCGCCCGACGGCTTGGAAGAGCGTCTGGCGCGCGCCACGCCGGTCCGCGTCCATCCGCTGACGATGGCGGCGCGCGACCGCGCCGGCCGCGATCACAAGGCGCTCGCCATCAACGAAGTTTCGTTGCTGCGCCAGAGCCGGCAGACGGCGAAGCTCCGCGTCAGCGTCGACGGCTTCGCGCAGCTCGACGAGCTGATGGCAGACGGCATCATGGTGGCGACGCCGGTCGGCAGCACCGCCTACAACCTCTCGGCGCATGGACCGATCATCCCGCTCACCGCCGGCGTGCTCGCGCTGACGCCGATCAGCGCCTTCAGGCCGCGACGCTGGCGCGGCGCGCTCTTGCCGCATGCGGCGCGCGTGCGCTTCGACCTCCTCGAAGCCGAGAAGCGCCCGGTTAGCGCGACCGCCGATTTCACCGAGGTGCGCGATGTCACCACGGTGGAGATTGCCGAGAGCGCCGACATCACCCTCACCATGCTGTTCGATCCCGAGCACAACCTCGACGAACGGGTGCTGAAGGAGCAATTCCTCAGCTGACGCGCCCTGCGTCTCGACCTTGCCGCAAAACCACCGCAAAGCGGCCTTCTTCCTGAACAAAAAGTTAAGCAATAAAGCGGCGACCGCATCGTTCTCAGGACGATCGTTTCGTCTCGCCACTCGCCGGAACCTTCTCTCCCCTTCGAGGTCCGCCATGCCCCAGACCGCCCGCTTTCTCCCCCTCGTCCTTGCTTCCGCCCTGGCGCTCGCCCTGCCCGCGATTGTGCTGCCGACGCAAAGCCTCGCCCAGGCCGTCGGCGTGTCGATCACCGTCGCGCCTCCGCCGCTGCCGGTCTATGCCCAGCCGATCATTCCCGCAGCGGGCTATTTCTGGGTGCCAGGTTACTGGGCCTGGGGACCGGCCGGCTATTACTGGGTGCCCGGAACCTGGGTGCTGCCGCCGGCGGTCGGCCTATTATGGACTCCCGGCTATTGGGCCTGGGTCGATGGCGGCTACTTCTGGCATGCCGGCTATTGGGGACCGACCGTCGGCTTCTATGGCGGCATTGATTACGGCTTTGGCTATTTCGGCGTCGGCTATCTCGGCGGCCATTGGGACCACGACCACTTCTTCTACAACCGCGCGGTCAACAATTTCGGCCACGTCCACATCACCAATGTCTATAACGCGCCGGTGCACAACCTCGCGGTGACGCATGTCAGCTTCAACGGCGGACATGGCGGCACGAGCGCGCGGCCGAGCACCGCCGAGCAGGCTGCTTTCGCGCAGCGTCACGCCGACCCGACCGCCGTGCAAATGCAGCATGAGCACGCGGCGGCCGGCAATCACAGCTCCCTTGCCTCGGTGAATCACGGCCGGCCCGCGGTCGCAGCAACGCCGCGCGCCGCTTCGTTTACCGGCGCGGGCATCGTCCATTCGCGCGGCGGCGGCGTGCCGCAACATCAGGCGCCAGCCGTGCACCGCGCCGCCCAGCCCGGCGGTGCGCCGCGTCCCGCGCATGTCAATGGCGGCGCGCATCCGGCACCCCATGGCGCGACACCGCATGCTGCACCCGCCGCGCATGAAGCGCCGCCGCATCCGCAAGGCGGCGGCCATGATGACCACGGCGGTGGCCATGGCGACGATCACCCGCATCCGTGACACGAGCGCGTGATGGCGGCCGGCGTAAAGCCGGCCGCCATCCGCAATCCCAAGGTTTTTTGCGAAAATATCGCTTGCGCTCATCGCGCCCGCGCGCCGCGTCAGGGGGCCCCGCCGCCGGCGTTTTCTCCACGACGTAACAAACGCTAGGCCCAGGATGGCGGCGTCGCGCCTAACGACGCGCTAACAACCGGGCGGTCTCTAACAAACCGGAAACGGCGAAAATTTATCGCTGATTTGCGTTGCGCAACGGCGTCGGTCGCGCCTCCGACCGTGACACGGGGGCTTTTTACGGTAAGCTGATACGACGGTCGGCCCGATCCTGTCGCCAATCTTTTCACGGGAGCGGTCACGCATGAGCGCAAGAGAAGCCGCGATCCCGAGTCGGGCGCAGAGCGTTACCATCATCGCTGCCGCTTCGCTGCTGATGTGCCTCGGCATGGGGATGCGCCAGAGCTTCGGCCTCTTCATGGTGCCGATCACCGGCGACCTCGGCCTCTCGGTCAGCGACTTCACCTTCGCCCTGGCGCTGCAGAACATGATCTGGGGCATCACCCAGCCTTTCGTGGGCGCGATCGCCGACCGTTTCGGCATGCGGATGATGCTGGTCGCCGGCAGCCTTTGCTTCTCGGCCGGGCTGGTGGTGACCGTCTTCGCAACCGGCGCGTTGTCGCTCTATCTCGGCACCGGCTTGCTGATCGGCACGTCGCTCTCCTGCACCGCCTCGAACTTGTCGCTCACCGCGACCTCGCGCGTGGTCTCGCCGGTGCGGCGCAGCGCGACTCTCGGCATGGTCGCCGGCATCGGCTCGTTCGGCACCTTCATCGTCGCGCCGGTCGCGCAGAAGCTGATCGCCGGCCATGGCTGGCACACGGCACTGGTCGCCTTCGTCGGCCTGTCGGCGATCATGCTGCCGGCGGCTTTCCTGACCGGCCGTGTCGACAAGGTCGCCGATCAGTCGGGCCGCGCGCGGCCGGGCGACGGCACCGCGCCCGAGACCTTCCGCGAAGTGCTGCGCGCCGCCGCCAATCATCGCGGCTATGTGACCATGGCGACCGCCATCTTCGTCTGCGGCCTGCAACTCATCTTCCTGACGACGCATCTGCCGACCTACCTCGCGCTGTGCGGCGCCGATCCGATGCTCGGCGCCGAGGCGCTGTCGACGATTGCGATCTTCAACGTCATCGGCTGCTACGGGCTCGGCTGGCTCGGCGGACGCTATCCCAAGCATGTTCTCTTGGGCTTGGTCTATGTGCTGCGCTCGATCTTCATCGCGGTCTATTTCATGCTGCCGGCAACGCCGCCGACGACGCTGGTCTTCGCCGGCCTCATGGGGCTGATGTGGCTGGGCGTCATCCCGCTGACGCAAGGCCTCGTCATCCAGATGTTCGGCCTGCGTTATCTCGCGACGTTGTCCGGCATCATGTTCTTCACCCACCAGGTCGGCTCGTTCCTCGGCGCCTGGGGTGGCGGGCTGATCTACGATTATTTCGGCTCTTACGATCATGCCTGGCAGCTCGGCGTGGTGATCGGCTTGATCGCCGGCACGGCGCAGATGCTGACCGACGACAAGCCGAGCGGCCGCAAGCGGCTCGCGCCCGTCGCGGCTTAGAGCCGGCTATCGGCGCAGCAGCGCCGGCAATTCCACCAGTGTCTTGATCTCGCGATCGGGCGCGCCGGGCAGGTGCTCGTGCCGCTGGCCGCTACGGTTGCACCACACAGTACGTAGGCCGAAAGCCGAGGCGGCGTAGACATCCCAGCCATTCGAGGATTGGAACGCGATCGCACCGGCCGTCACGCCGAGCCGCTCGACGGCAAGCTGGTAGACCGCCGGCGACGGCTTATAAATGCCGACCGCCTCGACCGAGAGCACCTGGTCGAGCCAGGCGCCGATGCCGGCATGGTCGACCGCATCGGCCAGCATGTCGGGCGTTCCATTCGAGAGGATCGCCGTCGCGAAGCCCGCCGCTTTAAGCTGCTGCAGCACCGCCGGCACTTCGGCAAATGCGTCGAGCCGGCGATAGCAATCCATCAGCCGCGCACGGAGCATCGCACCGGGGTCGGGGATGCCGAGCGTCTCGAGCGCGAAATCGAGGGCATCGCCGGTGACTTTCCAGAAATCGGCGTGGCGGTTCTGGGCGGCCCGCAGCCAGGTGTATTTGAGCTGCTTGTCGCGCCAGAGTTCGCTCAGCATACCGGCTTTCGCGCCCAAGACATCGGCGCAGCGCGCGGTCGCGGAGCCGACATCGAACAAGGTGCCGTAAGCATCGAAGACGCAAGCGCGGATCCCGGCAAGCGGTGCGTCCGCCATCTCAGCCAAGACCGACCAACTCCTTGACGCGCGGCCAGACCGCGCGGCCCTTTTCCTCCATCAGCGGCAGATATTTCGGGTTGAACTGCGCCGCCAACGCGCTGCGATAGCTCTCGCGCGACCGCATCCGCTCGTACCAGTCGGCGGCGCGCGGATTCTTGTCGAGCAAGCCAAGGAATTTCAGGTGATCGAGCCGCGTGAGATAAGGCGCGAAGGCGATATCGGCGAGGGTGAACATCTCCCCGGTCAGCCACGGGCCGCGTTCGAGCGCCGCGTTCATGTCGGCGACCATCTTATAAAGCCGCTTGATCGCGTCGGGGAAATTCGGGTTGTCGGCGCCCTTCTGCAACAGCGCAAAGCGCGCGCGATAGGCCGGCCCGCGCTGCCGCGTCAGCTCGTCGATCACCTCGGGCGTGTATTGGTGATGGAAGGCGATGCTCATGCTGACCGTGCCGGTCGCGGCGAAAATGCCGTCGTCGATCTGCTTCGTCCACCAGCGCATCGTCGCGCGGCCCGCGGGCGTTGCCGGCTTAAGCGGACGCTCGGGAAAAGCATCGTCGAGATATTCGTTGATCACCACCGATTCCGTCACCACGACGTCATCGTCGACGAGCGTCGGCACCACCCCCTTGGGGTTGAGCTTCAGATAGCCCGGCTTCTGCTGGTCGCCGGCGCGTAAGTTTAGATGCTTCGCCTCGTAGGGTAGCGCCTTCTCGGCGAGGCACAGCCGCACCTTCTGGGCGCAAACCGACATGTCGTTGTGATAGAGCGTCAGCATCGCTACCTCCCGAGTCCCGTCTCGACTGTCATCCGACGTCGAGGCAGGTCAGCATCACCCGCGCCACGTCGCGCAAGCGCGCCCGATCCGGATCGGCCTTGGCGAGCAAGCGAAACCCCTGGAGGCCGGTGAACAGGAACCGCGCCAGCGCCGTCGCATCGACGCCGGGCTGGATCTCGCCGCGCGCCTGGGCCGCTTCGAGCGCGGCACGGAAATGGTCCTCGTTGCGACGCATCGCCCCGCGGACGATCGCCATCGCTTCGTCGTCGCGCGCCAGTTCAGCGGTGCAATTGCCGATGAAGCAGCCGCGATGCTCGGAATCGGCCAGGATCTGGCCGATCAATTCGTCGAACAGCATCGCAAGCGCGTCCCGGATCGGCCGGTCCGCCAAGATGGCAACGAAGCGGGCAGTGCCCTTGGTCGTGTAGCGCGTGAGCGCCCGCAGCAGCAGGGCGCGCTTGTCGCCGAACGCGGCATAAAGGCTGGAGCGGCTGAGCGCCATCGCGTCGCACAGATCGTCGAGCGAGGTCGACTCATAGCCTTGCGACCAGAAGGTCTGCATCGCCCGCTCGAGGGCCAGGTCGGGATCGAATTCGCGCGGTCGCGGCATCTCGGTCTATACCTCGCCACAATTATGGACTATATAGTCTAAAATCTCTACAGGCGGAGGCGGCGATCACGTCCGACAAAACCAGCGGCATGCTCGAGCTCTATCACGCGGGCCTCACCACCTGCTCGAAGAAATCGCGGCTCTGCCTCAAGGAAAAGGGACTCGCGTATAAGAGCCATTTCGTGCGGCTCGACCTGTTCGAGCATCACGATCCCGCCTATCTGAAGCTCAATCCGAACGGCGTCGTTCCGACCCTCGTCCATGGCGATACGGTAATCATCGAATCCGGCGTCATCAACGAATATATCGACGAGGTCTTCCCCGAACGGCCGCTCCGCCCGGCCGATCCGGTGGCGCGGGCGCGGATGCGCGTGTTTTGCAAGATGGCCGACGAATACGCGCTGCCGGCGACGCGCGTCCCCACCTGGACCCGCACCAAAACGGCACAACTCAAGGCGATGGATTCCGCGGAATTCGACCGGGTGGTCGCCGAGACGCCGCTGGTTGACCATCGGCTGAAGCTGCAATCGCTGAAAGGCTATGGCTTCAGCAAAAAGGAATTCGACGAGGCCTATGGCCGGATGGACTTCGTCTTCGCTCGCTGCGAGGCCGCGCTCACGACCGGCTCCTATCTCGTCGGCGCGACGTACACCCTCGCCGATATCGCGATCCTGCCCTTCATCTTCGCCTTCCGCGAGGTCCGGCCCGAATTGATGCCGAGCCATCCGCGCACGGCGCAGTGGCTTGAGCGCCTGATGGCCCGGCCGGCGGTGCAGGAGACCTATCATCCCTCGGCGGAGACGCGGCCGGCCGCTTGAACCTGCCCTGGCGCGCTGCCCTGCCTCGCGCCAGAATGACCCGCATGCCAGGTCAGCGCCTTTCGAGCGTCGAGATGATCGGGCGGCTCGTGGCTTTCGACACCACCAGCCGCGAAAGCAATCTCGCGCTTATCGACTTCGTGCGCGACTATCTCGACCGCTGGCGGGTGAAGAGCGAGCTCGTCTACGACGAGGGGCGGCGCAAGGCCAATCTCTTCGCCACCATCGGCCCGTCCGACCAGGGCGGCGTGATGCTCTCGGGCCACAGCGACGTGGTGCCGGTCGACGGCCAGGACTGGGCGAGCGAACCCTTCAAGCTCGAGCCGCGCGGCGACAAGCTCTACGGCCGCGGCAGCGCCGACATGAAAAGCTTCATCGCCGTGATGCTGGCGAAAGTGCCCGATTTCCTCGCGCGCCAGCTCGTGGTGCCGGTCCACCTCGCCTTGACCTATGACGAAGAGGTCGGCTGTCTCGGCGTGCGTCCGCTGATCGCCGCGCTCGCGCCGCGCGCGGCGAAGCCGCGGCTCTGCATCATCGGCGAGCCGACCTTGATGCGGCCGGTGGTCGCGCATAAGGGCAGCCGGCGCCTGCGCTGTCACATCCACGGCCATGAAGCGCATTCCTCGCTCACGCATAAAGGCGTCAACGCAATCGAGACCGCCGCCGAGGTGATCGCCCATATCAAAGGCATCGCACGGAGCAAGCGCGCCGATGGCCCGTTCGATCCGGCTTTCGATCCGCCCTACACGACCTTGCAGACCGGCGTCGTCAACGGCGGCACCGCGGTCAACATCGTGCCGCGCGAATGCCGCTTCGATTTCGAGATGCGCCATCTGCCGGCCGACGAGCCCGACACGATCGTCGACGAGGTGAAGCGCTTTGCCGCGACCCTCCTGCCCGAGATGCAGGCGGTGAGCGCCGGTGCCGGCATCGCCTTCGAGGAAACCAACCGGGTGGCAGCGCTCGCCGCCAAGGACGGCGACGAGGTCGTGCAGCTCGCCCTCGCCCTCTCGGGCGCCAACGGCACCGGCAAGGTCAGCTTCGCGACCGAAGGCGGCTTCTTCCAGGAAGCGGGCATTCCGACGGTGATCTGCGGCCCCGGCTCGATCGAGCAGGCGCACAAGGCCGACGAGTTCATCGCTCTCGACCAGGTCAGGCAATGCGAAGATTTTATCGACCGGCTGATCGAGCGGGTCCGGCACTAGACGCGGCCATCGCCGGCGGCGCGACGCGGAGTCCGCGCGCGACGCCGGTCGAGCTCGATCCGCCCGATCTGTCGCCCTGGCGCGCCGGCAATACCGGCATCGATTACGTCACCAGCTTCGCGGCGTCCGCGCCCGGTCCGCATGTGATGCTGTCGGCGCTGGTGCACGGCAACGAGATTTGCGGCGCGATCGCGCTCGATCGGCTTTTGCGCGAGGGGCTCCGGCCGGCGCGCGGCAGATTGACTTTCGCTTTCGCCAACATAGCTGCCTATCGAAGCTTCAGCCGCCTCGATCCAGCCGCTTCGCGCTATGTCGATGAGGACATGAACCGCATCTGGGACGCGGGCGCGCTCGACGGCGCGCGCCTGAGCCGCGAGCTCGCGCGGGCGCGGGCGCTGCGGCCGCTCGTCGACACGGTCGATTATCTGCTCGACATCCATTCGACCACCAACCTCAACCCGCCGATGATGCTGACCGGGCTGGAGCAGAAGCATCTCGATTTCGCCAAGCGCATCGGCTTTCCCGCGCTTCTCGTTCGCGACGGCGGCCATGAAGGCGGCCGCCGGTTGCGCGATTACGGGCGCTTTGCCGATCCGGCCTCGCCGACGATCGCTCTTCTCGTCGAGAGCGGCCAGCATTGGGCGAAGCCGACCGCCGACACGGCGACCGAGATGACGGGCCGCTTCCTTGCCGCGACCGGCACCCTCACCGAGGCCGATGCCGCGCCGTTTCGGGCGCTGCCGCGTGAGCCGCAGCGCGTGATCCAGGTCACCGAGCGTGTCACCATCCAGAGCGACGATTTCCGTTTCTTCGAGGCCTATGAAGGCTTCGAGGTGATTCCGCGCGCCGGCACCGCGATCGCGCGCGACGACGGCCGGGACATCCGCACGCCTTATGACGATTGCGTTCTGGTCATGCCGTCGCGGCGCTTCTCGCGCGGCCAGACGGCGGTGCGGCTCGGGCGGTTCGAGGATTAGGCAACGAGGAGGGCTTCATGCGCGAGCGACATGCGGCCAACGCGGCGGGCGACTGGTACGTCGACACCCAATGCATCAACTGCAAGGCGGCGCAGACCGTCGCGCCTGGCCTTATCGTCGAGCGTGAGGGCCAGTCGGTCTTCGCGCATCAGCCCGCGACCGAGGCGGAGCGCGTGCTCGCTTGGCGGGCGCGGCTGCTCTGCCCCACCGCCTCGGTCCATGCCGAGCGTGCCGCCGCGCCGGATGAGGCCGTTTTTCCCGAGCCGATGACCGAGCAGGTCTGGCGGCTCGGCTACAACGCGCGCCATTCCTGGGGCGCGCATTCGTTCCTGATCGAGCGCGCCAGCGGCAACGCCATGATCGACGCGCCACGCTGGACCGAGCATGTCGTCGCGGCGATCGAAGCACGCGGCGGGCTCGCGCTGGTGCTGCTGACGCATCGCGACGACGTCGCCGATGCCGAGCGCTATGCCAAGCATTTCGGCGCCCGCGTCTTCATCCACGAGGACGACCGCGCCGCCGCGCCCTATGCGAGCGACCTTCTGCGCGGCCGCGCGCCGACGCCGCTCGGCGAGGATCTCCTCGCCATACCGGTGCCGGGCCATACCAAGGGCAGCGTCGCCTTCCTCTTCGATGGGCGCTGCCTCTTCGCCGGCGATTCCCTGTCCTGGGATTTCACCACCGACGATCTGCGCGCCTCGAAACACGTGTGCTGGTATTCCTGGCCGGAGCAGACGAAATCGCTGCGCGATCTCGCCGCCCATTCCTTCGAATGGGTCTTCGCCGGCCATGGCGGCAGCAAGCACCTGCCGCGCGCCGAGATGCGCACGCGGCTCCTTGCCCTCACCGAGCGGATGGCGGCGCAGTAGCGTTATCGCTTCCCGTCGATCAGCACGAAGCACATCCGCGCCGGCTTGCCCGAACGGTTCGCCCAGGCATGGCTGGTGCCGCGCTGAATAAGGATATCGCCGGCGCGCAGCACCGTCTCGCCTGTGTCCATGACGGCGGTGATCTCGCCTTCGAGCACGATCGCGTAATCGATCGTCGCGGTGCGATGCATCCCGGGATGCTTGTCGTCGATGCGATGCTCGGCATCGGGATAGAGGGCGCCGAAGGTCGCGGCGAGCTGGCGGCGGCGCTCGGCGGGATCGGTCGCTTCGGGCGGATAATCGATGACGCGCAGCACCGTGCCGTGGTCCGGCGGCAGCACGCCTTGATGCGCGGCGGTTTGATCCGCCGCGCCGATCGATGCGGGTGTATCGCGCGTCACCCAGATGTTGCTGACATCGTAGCCCGGCCGCTCCGGCACGCTCAGCGCCGGAACGCGCGCATCCGCGACGATGCGCGAGCGCCCGCCCGCATCTTCCTCGGTCACGACGCGGCGCACCCCGCGCGATTGGTCTGCCATGATGCCCTCGTTTCGCTTTCGTCTCTCCAGCATGCCGAGTTTGCCAAGGCGGCGCCATCTCGCTTCCTTTCCCCTTGATCAGCCGTCTCGTTTCCTGCTTTGCTGTGGCCCACAAAACCCAGGGGAACGCCATGACGCTCAGCTCTCGTATTCTGCCACTCGCCTTGATCGCCGCGACACTCGCGCTCGCCGTGCCGGTGCGCGCCGCCGACGTCATCGACAATTGGTCGCAAGTCCAGGCGCCGGCTGCGCCGAAGCTCGAAGACGTCACGATCGATCCGAAGACGACCGCGCTGCTGATGCTCGATTTCCTGAAGCAGAATTGTGCGCCCAACCCGGCCTGCACGGCGACTTTGCCGGCCGTGAAGACCCTACTCGACCAGGCGCGCGCCAAGAAGATGCTGGTCGTTTACACGATGTTTCAGCCCGCCAAGCCCGCCGATATCCTGCCGCAGGTTGCGCCCATGGGCAAAGAGCCGATGGTCACGGCCTTCCTCGACAAATTCATCAAAACGAATTTGGACCAGGTGCTCAAGCAACATCACATCAAGACCGTGATCGTCGTCGGCAGCGCGACCAACGGCGCGGTGCTGTTCACCGCGGAATCGTCGTTCTTCCACGGATATGACGTCGTCGTGCCGGTCGACGGCACCAGCGCGCGGGGTGCTTACGCCGATCAATCCGCCATCTACACGCTCGCGGCCGCGCCGGTGATGGGCGGCAAGATCCACCTGACGCGCTCGACAATGCTGAAGTGGTAAGCGCGACGCTTCCCGTCTGAACGGCAGGGGCGCGTTTCCAACCGGAACGCGCCCCTCGCGTCAGAAGACCATCCTCTTACGATGCCGGCAACGACGAGAACAAGGGGAGGCAATGATGCGCGGATTCATCATCGGCGGCATGGCCGCGCTCGTCTTCGCGCTAGTCTCTGCCACGGCCGGCGCGCAAAGCGTCGCGATCAATCCCGCTCTCGCCAAGATCATCGCCGGCGCCAAGGCCGAGGGAAAGCTGCTGATCCGCTCGACGCCGGCCTCGACCCTCGCCGGGCCGGAAGCGCAAGCCGCGGCGCAGCGCGGCATCAAGGCGATGTTCGGCGTCGACATTCCGATCGAATGGAGCCCCGGCGCCGCCTATGGCCCGCTCGCGGCGCAGCTTTTCCAGGAGATGCAGGCCGGCACGCCCGCCAGCACCGACGTGCTGGCGCTGACGCCGGCGCAGGTCGTGCCTTATCTCGACAAGGGGCTTTTCCGCGCGATCGATTGGCAAGCGGCGCTCCCGTCGCTGCCAGCTGAATTGGTAGAAGCCAGCGGCAAGGCGCTGCGCGTCAACCTCTCGCTGCCGAACATCCTCTACAATCCGAAGGCCGCGCCTTGGGCCGCCTCGATCGAAAACTCGGCCGATCTTCTCAAGCCGGAATTGAAGGGCAAGTTCGTGACGACGCCCTTCCTTGGCGGCTTCGACGCGCTCTTGGCCGACGATGCCTGGGGCGTCGCCAAGACCACCGCCTATATCAAGCAATTCGCCGGCCAGATCGCCGGCTTTGCAAGCTGCGGCAGCGTCGACCGCATCGCCTCGGGCGAGCTCGCGGCGCTGGTCCTCGATTGCGGCGGCGGCTGGCCGAACAATATCCGCTATCGCGGCACCAATCTGGTCGCGACCAAGATCGTTAGCGACATCGCCGAGCTGCGCTATTCCTACATCACCATCCCGACCCATGCGGCGCATCCCGACGCCGCGATTCTTTATTCGCTCTATCTCACCTCGCCCGACGGGCAGCAGGAGGTGATGGCCGATTACAACGGCCTCGATCTCGGGCTTTATGCTGAATCTTACGCGAAGAAGCTGGTCGACAGCGAGCGCGCCAAGGGCGTCAAGTTCATCGACGTCACCGTCGATTGGTGGAAGACGCATCCCCAGATCGACCATGAGCTGATCGAGCTGATCAAGCTTGTGCAGCACTAAATAGGTTGCAGTATCGGCCCTTCGTTTTTCGGCGACCGCTTCCCCGTCGCAACAGCTCGGGTCAGCCTCCACTCAGGATGAGGCATATCGCATCAGGCATCAGCTGGTGGATCCCGCGCACCCACGAATGCAACCCCCGCGCTGTCAAGTCTATCCTACTTCACGAACTGGTTGTCGATGATCGAGGCATATTCCGGCAGCATGTCTTCCTTCTTGAGAAACCCCGCAGCGACATTGAGCCGGTCGCCATTCTCGAGTTCTTGCGGCGTGGTGATCGGCTTCGGCGGTTGGATCGCCCGCAGCGCGTCGTAAGCCGCGTCCAGGACCTTGTCGTCGTAAGCGCTGAAATGCTTCTTCATGATCACCAGCGTCTCAGCGCGGTGATCGCGGACGAAAGCCAGCGCGGCAATAATACCGTGGATGAATTTGGTACAGATCGAGCGGTGCGCGGGACAGAAATCGGCGCGCGCCAGCACCAGCCCCGATGAAACCGGCGAATACTCTTTGGGCTCGCCCTTCGTGGTATCCGAGACCAGCACGCCCGTGCCGGCGACGACGGCGATTTGGGTGAAAGGCGGGCCCGAGACGAACCCGTCGACGGCTTTGCGGTCGAACGCCGCGATCTGCGCATCCGGACTCATCGGCGCGGTCGTGATACTGCCGAGCGGCACGCCTGCCTCCTGCGCCACGACTTTCAGCACCACATCGGGAATGGCTCCGGCGCCGCCGATCGCAAAGCTGTGCCCTTCGAGGATCTTGCCGCGCACCTTGAGCGGTGCGCGTGGGTCGAAATGAGCTGTCTCCGCGATCTCCTTGCGGATGACGATGTCCTCGCCCGATTCTCGCGACTGCGTCGCCAGCGCGACGAGATGCTGGCCACGCGCCGTGGCGCGGGTAATCGTCGCCGCCGACGCATAAGCGAAATCGATCGAGCCGGCGATCACTGCATTGGTAGAGCCGACCCCCTGAATCTGCTGCACGGTAACATCGAGGCCTTCCTTCTTCCAAAGCCCCTCGTCATCGGCAACAAAACGGCTCAAGAAGCCGAGATTGATCGCGGGAAGCGCGAGCGTCGCGTGTTCCATCGCGCCGGTTTCTGCGGCTTGGGCCGTGCCCGCGATAAACGCGAACAGCGCGATCGCAATCGTTTTCGTCGGAATTTCCATCATCTACTCCCTCTCTCTCGTCGCTTCGATGCTGGCGCGTTCATCGCGCCGGCAGTGGGATCGCGTAGCGCCGTTGCTTGGTCAGCCTGGTTTCGGAGGTTCTCCCAAGCCCCAACGCGCGAGCCGGCGCTCCGCCGCTTGCGACGCGTCGTCGCTCTCCTCGCCGAGCCGCACTGCGACATGGCCGTTCTTCTGCGCGAAGCCGAGATAGCGATAGCCGAGGCCGGTATCGCGGATGAATTCCTGGAAGGCGCGCCATTCGTGGCGCTGCCAGTTCGGATAGTTGAAATACTCGTCGAAGACGAGCACCGCGCCGGGCCTTAAGCGCGGCCCGAGAGTCTTTAGCACGGTGACGGTCGACGAATAGATGTCGCAATCGACGTGGAGGAAGGCGACCGCGTCGCTGGGCCTTGCCGCAAGGTAGGCCGGCAAGGTCTGCTCGAACCAGCCCTTATGCAGCGCGACATTGCCGGGCACTTCGGGCAGCGCGCCGCCGCGGCCGAACTTGCCTTTGCGCTCGAACGTGCCCGCCCAATTCTCGGGCAGGCCCTCGAAACTGTCGAAGCCATCGAAACGCCGCGCGCCCATCGCGCCGGCGAGGTGGCGCAAGCTCGCGCCATCGGCGACGCCGCATTCGATCATCAGCCCCTCGGCGGGCGCCTCGCCCGCGGCATAGCGCAGCAAGGCCCAGCGATCCTCGAAGATCGAGGCATCGCCCATCTCGGCGGTGATGTAATCGACGCTTTGCTGCCGCGCACGCAGTTGCAACTCGGTGATGAGATAACGGCCGTGATATTTGAGGAACAAGCGGCGGTAGAGCCGCTCGGACAGCGGCAGCGGCCGCGGGTCGCCGCGCTTGCGGCCGAAGAGACTCACTCTTTCTTGCTCCCGTCGCGGGCGGTCGCGACCTTCAGATAGATCAGCAGCGGATAAAGCGCCGAGAAGGTCGCAAGCGCAAGCCCGTAAGCGCCTTCGCGATGGCCGTGGCGCGCGATATAGGACTTCCAGAAACGGCTGAAGACGCGGCGCACGGCATGACCCATCGCCGGCTGCTCGCCGGCATCGACGGCATCGAGCGCCGCGAGATCGGTATAGCGGTTGAGGCGGCGGAACATATCGGCGATGTCGCGGTCGACGAAATGATCGAGCGTCTCGGTCAGCCTGCCGCGCGTGCCGGTCGTTTCGATGCGCGGATGGACCCGGCCGGCGCCCCAACGCTTCGTCCCGCGGCGGAAGAGGATCGGCTTGGCGGCAACGCCGTTATAGGCACCCCAGCCATGGCGCACGCGCCGCGTACCGACGTGATTGGCCATCGGCACCAGGAAGAGGTCGTGCGCGCCGCTGCCAATCGCGTTGCAGATCGCACCGGCGAGCGCCGGCGGCACGCGCTCGTCGGCATCGACCTCGAGGATCCAGTCGCTGCGGCACTGGTCGAGCCCGGCATTGCGGCGCGGACCTTCGAGCTCCCACGCGCCCTCGATCACACGCGCGCCCATGCCGCGCGCGATCTCAGCCGAGCGGTCGGTCGAGCGGTCGAGCACGACGACGATCTCGTCGGCGAAGCGCAGCCGCTCGAGGCAGGCGGCGAGCTGCGCCTCCTCGTTGCGCGCGACCACCACCGCCGAGAGCGACGGCCCCTCGGCCGATCCATCCGATTCCATGGCGAGAAATTCCGCGATGCCCGCCGTCAGGTCAAGCGGCGCGGTTATGGCGTACGCCGCGCTTGCCCTTTGGCGCGGAAACCGCCAAAGCTGGCGGCCGAGGAAACGGGGAGAAGGAACCATGCTCAAAAAGCTCGGCCTGGCAGCGGCGGGTCTCACGCTTGCGCTGGCCACTGTTCCGGCGCAGGCGCAGCAATTCATCAACGTGCTGACCGGTGGCACCAGCGGCGTCTACTATCCGCTCGGCGTCGCACTGGCGAACATCTATGCGAAGGCGATACCGGAGGCCAAGGCCTCGGCCCAGGCGACCAAGGCCTCGATCGAGAATCTGAGCCTACTCCAAGCGGACCGCGGCGAGATCGCTTTCACCCTCGGCGATTCGCTCAGCCAGGCATGGAAAGGCGATACCGAGGTCGGCTTCGCGCAAAAGCTCGACAAGCTGCGCGACGTCGCCGCGATCTATCCCAACTACGTCCAGATCGTCGCCACGGCGGGTTCGGGCATCAAAAGCCTCGCCGATCTCAAGGGCAAGCGGATGTCGGTCGGCGCGGCGAAATCGGGCACCGAGATCAATGCCCGTGCCGTGCTCAAAGCCGCGGGGCTGAGCTACAGCGATCTCAGCAAGGTCGAGTATCTCGATTTCGGCGCCTCGATTGACCTGATGAAGAACCGGCAGCTCGACGCGACGCTGATCTCGGCCGGGCTCGGCGTCTCGGCGATCCGCGATCTCGCCACGGCGGTCGATATCGTCATGATCCCGGTTCCGCCCGATGTTGTCGCCAAGATCGGCGATCCGGCCTATCTGCCGTCGGTGATCCCGGCCGGCACTTATACCGGCCAGGGCGCCGACGTTCCGGCGATCACGATCCAGAACTACCTCGTCACCCGCGACGACCTCGGCGCCGATCTCGTCTATCAGATGACCAAGGCGATCTTCGACAATCTCAACACGCTGGTCGCGGCGCATTCGGCCGCGCGCGACATCAAGCTTGCCAATGCGGCGAAGGCCGGTCCCGTGCCGCTCGCCGCCGGCGCCGAGCGCTACTACAAGGAAAAAGGCGTGCTGAAATAGAGCACGAGCCTTTGTCGTTGCAATCCGACCGTGTGTCCTTCGACTTCGCTCAGGATGAGGAAAATTGTGCAAGGCATGCTCCATTGGCGGATGCCAGATTAGGTCTACCCCACCCTGAGCTTGTCGTAGGGCGCAGGCGGCCCATGCAACGAAGCTTAAAAGATGACCGCTGAGACAACCGCGCCCGGGCCTCTCGTCGATCCGGAAAATCCCGCGGCCGGGTTCAGCGCGCCCGGCTTTTCCGGCAAGGCGATCTTCGTCATCGCGGTGACCTTCAGCCTGTGGCAGATCTACACTGCGGCCTACGCGCCGTTCTCGAGCATCGTCATCCGCTCGGTGCATGTCGGCTTCCTGATGCTGACGACCTTCACGCTCGTCCGCGCGCGCAAGGCCGAGACGGGAAAGGTGCCGATCCCCTGGTATGACTGGTGCCTCGGCGGCCTCGCTTTCCTGCTCGGCCTCTATCATTGGGGGTTCGAGACCGAGCTAATCCAGCGCTCGGGCGAGCCGTCGCGGCTCGATCTCGCCGTCGGCGTCGCGGTGATCTTGCTGCTGCTCGAAGCGGCGCGGCGGCTGATGGGCTGGGGCTTGCCGATCTTCTGCGCGATCTTCATCCCCTACGCGCTCTTCGGCCGCTCGCTGCCGCCGCCGCTGCTCAATCGCGGCTTCGGCTTCGATCAGGTGATCGATACGCTCTATCTCGGCACCGACGGCATCTACGGCACGCCGACCTTCGTCTCAGCGACCTACATCTTCCTCTTCATCCTGTTCGGCGCCTTCCTCGAGAAGGCCGGGATGATCAGGCTATTCAACGACATCGCGCTCGGCACCGTCGGCCACACGCAAGGCGGGCCGGCCAAGGTCGCGGTCATCTCCTCGGGGCTCATGGGCACGATCAACGGCTCGGGCATCGCCAACGTGCTGACGATCGGCCAGTTCACCATCCCCTTGATGCGCCGCTTCGGCTATCGCCCGGCTTTTGCCGGCGCAGTCGAGGCGACGTCGAGCATGGGCGGCCAGATCATGCCGCCGGTGATGGGCGCAGTCGCCTTCATCATGGCCGAAACGCTCAACGTGCCCTACGCGACGATCGCGATCTCGGCAACGATTCCGGCAGTTCTCTATTACGCAAGCGCCTTCTGGATGGTGCATCTCGAAGCCGGGCGCAACGACCTCGTCGGCCTGCCGAAAGACCAGTGCCCGAGCGCGCTCGGGGCGCTGAGACGCGACTGGTACCTCGCGTTGCCGCTGGGCGTGCTCGTCTACATGCTCTTCACCGGCTACACGCCGCTCTTCGCCGGCTGGGTCGGCCTGGCGCTCACCATGGTTCTGATTCTCGGCAAGGCGCTGGTCTCGCCGCTCGGCGCGGCGCTGCTGCGCGGCGGTTTCTGGGTAGCCCTCGGCCTCGTCGGGGGCGCCCTCGTCGCGAGCGGCGCGCTCGCGCTCGAGACCACGCTCTTTCTCGCGATCGCCGCGCTTGCGCTCTTGTGCCTCGTCGCGCCGGATCGCGGCGGCACCGTGCGGATACTGGTCGACGCCCTCGCGGAAGGCGCGAAGAGCGCGCTCGGCGTCGGCATCGCCTGCGCCCTTGTCGGCATCATCGTCGGCATCGCGACGTTGACCGGCCTCGCCGGCGAGCTCGCCCGGATCGTGCTCGACTTCGCCGGCAACAGCCTGTTCCTTGCGCTGCTGATGACCATGGTCATGGCGCTCATCCTCGGCACCGGTCTACCGACGATCCCGACCTATATCGTCTGCAGCGCGATGGCCGCGCCGGCGCTGTTGCAGTTCGGCGTGCCGCTGATCCTCTCGCATATGTTCGTGTTCTATTTCGGCATCATGGCCGATCTCACGCCGCCGGTCGCGCTCGCCGCGCTCGCCGCCTCTTCGATCACCAAGACGAGCTATGTCGAGATCGGCTTCCTCGCGACGCGCGTTGCGCTCGCAGGTTACGTCATTCCCTATATGTGGATCTACGACCCGTCGCTGATGCTGCAGGGCAATTGGAGTTGGATCTCGGTCGGCTATATCGTCTTCAAGGCGCTGTTCGCGATCATGCTATGGGGCGGCGCCGCGACCGGCTATCTTTTCGCACGGATGAGCTGGCTCGAGCGGCTCGTGGCGACTGCCGCCGCCTTCCTCATCGTCGCCGCGGTTCCCTGGACGGACGAGGCCGGCTTCGCGCTCGGCGCGGGCCTGCTGCTGTTCAATGCCTGGCGCAGCCGCGCGGCGCTCGCCGCCGCGCCGTGAGCCTCGCCGTCGCGGCGATCTGCCTTGCGCTGGGCGCGCGCCGCGCCAGCCTGCCGGTCGATCGCTTCACCCTTGCCTGGACGCATTCGGTCGAAAAGACCGGATGGCAGGAAGACTATGCGCTCCGCGGCACGGCGCTCGTCCTCACCGAGGCGCGCATCCAGGGCACCGGCGCCGGGATGGAGCCGCCGCCCGATGCCGTGCTGCGCGACGGCTGGTGGCACTACATGCCGAAGCTGCCGCCGTTGCCCGAGCTGCGGCTGACGCTCTCGCCCTACACCGCGGATTATCGCCTGTGCTGGCAGGGGCGTTGCCGCCCGCTCGCGCAGGTGATCGGGGCGAAGCGGCTGACGGGCGTCGTCGTGGTGCGGCCCTGTGCCGCGGCGTCGGCGCGGTAGCCGCGCCCGCAGCGGCGGGATAACGCAAGTGTTAGATCGCCCGGATGACAAATGCGCCAACTTGCGACGCGGCGCGGCGTTTCGACTATAATCGCCGCCGCTCCGTGTTTCCGCGAAGGTGAAGTATCCCCATGCGCCTGCTCAATCTCGTGGCCTCGGCCGCGCTCATCGCTTTCGTTCCGCTGGCGAGCTCCGGCGCCGTGTCCGACGCCGATACGAGCCCGGTCAATTTCGGTCTGGTGAAAGAAATCTACGACCAGGTGAAAGCGAGCTACGTCCAACCGGTGACCGACAAGACGCTCGCCGAAGGCGCGGTCAAAGGCATGCTCGCCGCACTCGATCCGCATTCGAGCTATATGGACGCGAAAGAATATAAGGAGATGATGGTGCAGACCCGCGGCGAGTTCGGCGGGCTCGGCATGCAGGTCTCGATGGAGAATGGCCTCGTCAAGGTGGTGTCGCCGATCGACGACACGCCGGCCGCCAAGGCGGGGATGAAGCCCAACGACTTGATCCTCGCGATCGACGACGCGCCGGTCACCGACATGACCCTGGAGCAAGCCGTCGACAAGCTGCGCGGCCCGATCGGCACGCAGGTGAAGCTCACCGTCCGCCGTGCGCAGTCGGATCCCTTCCAGCTCACCCTCACCCGCGGCGATATCAAGGTCGATCCGGTGAAGTCGCAGCTCGAAGGCAACGACGTTGCCTATATCCGCATCACCAATTTCAGCGAACGCGCCGGCGCCGAGGTCGAGAGCTCCTACAAGGCGCTGCAGGCCAAGGCCAACAACAAGCTCGTCGGCGTCGTGCTCGATCTGCGCAACAACCCGGGCGGGCTTTTGGATGAAGCGGTCTCCGTTTCGAACGATTTCCTCGACAAGGGCGACATCGTCTCGATCAAGGGGCGGCTCGCTCACGACAATCGCCGCTTCGAGGCACAGGCCAATCACGATATCTCGCACGGCCTGCCGATGGTGGTGCTGATCAATGGCGGCTCTGCCTCGGCCTCGGAGATCGTCGCCGGCGCGCTGCAGGACAATCACCGCGCGATCATTCTCGGCACGCAGTCCTTCGGCAAAGGCTCGGTCCAGACGGTGCTGCCGGTGAAGGAAAGCGGCGGCGCCATCCGCCTCACCACCGCGCTCTACTACACGCCGTCCGGCCGCTCGATCCAGGATCTCGGCATCACGCCCGACGTCGTCGTCCAACCGGCGCGCATCGAGCAGGTATCGGAAGGCGCGATCCAGCATGAGGCCGACTTGAAGGGCGCGCTCAAGAACACCGGCCCCGAAGGCCCGTCCGCGGGCGGCGCGTCGGCCGCGACGCCGCCAACGACCAGCAGCGCCGCGCCAGCGACAACGCCGGCGAGCGCGCCCGCCGCCAATCCGGCAAACGCCAATCTGCCGCCCGGCGCCAAGCCGCTGCCGACGCCCGACGAGGCGCTGGATGCCAACAACTTCGGCACCGACAAGGATTATCAGCTCGTGCGTGCGATCGATCTCCTGCGCGGCGTGACGCTGTTCAAGGGCATGGCGGCGGCGCAGTAGTTTTTGCTGGTTCGCGCGACCACCGCCTAGCCAACCTAGGTCGCGCGAGCAGGGTTAGTGTGGCGGCTGCGAGTGCGACCTTATAAAAAATCAGGGGGGACAATGTCGAAGAAGATCGCGACGCTCTTCAGTTGCGCGTTGCTCGCCCTCGGCCTGCTCGCACCGCCGGCCGAAGCGCTCGACAAGATCAATGTCAGCGCCATCAAAGCCGCGACCTTCGGCGGCCTCTTCCTCGCGCAAGAACGCGGCTATTTCGCCGCCGAGGGCTTCGACGTCAACTTCGTCTATTTCGACGCCTCCCCGCCGATCGCGGTCGCGACCGTCTCGGGCAATCTCGATTTCGGCATGGCCGCGACCTCGGCCGGCTTCTTCAACCTCGCCGACAAGCTCAGGATCATCGGCGGCTTCGCGCGCGAGGCGCCGGGCTTTCAGGGCATGACCTTCGTCGCCTCGCTCAAAGGCTGGAACGCGGGCATCCATTCGCTGAAGGATCTCGGCGGCCACACCATCTCGATCGGCACGGTCGGTTCCTCGCCGCATTACAGCTTGGCGCTGATCGAGCAGAAATACGGCATCGATCCCGCGAGCATACATCTGGAGCCGCTGCAGGCGGCGACCAACCAGGCGACGGCGGTCGCCGGCGGCTCGGTCGATGCCGCGGTCACCATGTCGACCATCTTGATGCCGGGCGTCGAAAGCGGCAAGACGAAGCTGCTGGGCTATGTCGGCGACGAGGCGCCGTGGCAGCTCTCCTCGATCTTCACCACCGTCAAAACCGCCGACAATGTGGCCTTCGTCGAGCGTTTCCTGCGCGCCTACAAGAAGGGCGCGCATGATTACATCGCCGCTTTCGTCGGCCCCGACGGCAAGCGCCACGACGGGCCGACGGCGCCGGCCGTGCTCGATGTCATTGCGAAATACGTCGGGCAGCCGCCGGATCAGGTGCGGAAGGCGATCGCCTATGTCGATCCCTATGCCAGGCTCGACGTCAAGGATTTGCAGCATCAGATCGACTGGTACGTGTCGCAGGGCATGCTGAAGAGCCGCATCGACGTTGCGAGCGTGATCGACAAACGCTACGTCGTGCCGCTGTCGCCCTGACCCAGGCGATGGCGGCACTCGCCCCAAAGATTCTGGAGGGCAAGATCGCGCTCGTCACCGGCGCGAGCCGGGGTATCGGCCGCGCGATCGCCGTGCGGCTCGGCGCCGAAGGCGCGCTGGTCGGGGTGCATTACCGCAAGGACGAAGCGGCGGCGAAAAGCTGCGTTGCCGCGATCGCGGCCGCCGGCGGCGCGGGTTTCGCGATCGCCGCCGATCTCGCCGCGCATGACGGGCCGGAACGGCTCTTTGCCGCTTTCGATGCGGCGCTGCCGCAGCACGACGCGAAGCTCGATATTCTCGTCAACAATGCCGGCATCGGCAGCCGCGCGCCCATCGACACCGCGACCGGGAACGAATTCGACAAGCTGGTCGCGGTCAATCTGCGCGCGCCCTTCTTCATCATGCAGAAAGCGCTGCCGCGCCTTGCCGATGGCGGCCGCATCGTCAACGTGACCTCGACCGCGGCGCGGATCGGCTATGCCGAAACGCCGGCCTACACCGCGACCAAGGCAGCGCTCCAGGCGCTGACGCTGTCGGTTGCGCGCCGCCTCGGGCCGCGCGGCATCACCGTCAATGCGGTCGCGCCCGGCGCGACGGACACCGACATGAACGCCCTCGTCCGCGACCCCCTATCGGCGAAGCAGATTGCAGGCGAAACCATCCTTGGCCGCATCGGCCAGCCGGGAGATATCGCCGAGGTCGTCACCTTCCTCGCCTCGGACGCGGCGCGCTGGATCACCGGTCAGGTGATCGAAGCCAGCGGCGGACTTCGCCTCTAAGCAAGATCAGGGCTGTCGGGAAACTTGAGCTAGAGCTGGGAGATGACGGCGCGAGCGGCGTTGGTGATGCTGACGTCACTCGCCGTCGCGCTGGTCGCCTCGGCATACCATTGATCGACGGCTTGCGAGAGCAGGAGACTGCCGCGCTTGCGCAGATCGGCGCCGACGATCGCCTCGAGCGAGCGGATCCGGGCAAAAAGCTTGCGCGTCGCGGCTTTGCGCCGCTCCTCGGCCTGCTGCGCGGTCGCGGCCTGGCCGGGGCTTACCGGCCTCGGCGCCGGGCGCGGCGGCACGTTGCCGACCGGAGTCGCGAGCTGGACCGGCCGCGCGCCCGGGGCAGAGGCGACCGGCCGTGCCAGGACCGGCACGGACGAAGTAGCGGCGGGCTTCTTGGCAGCCGCCTTCGGGGCGGATTTCTTTGGCGCTGGCTTACCCGCTTTCTTCTTGGGAGCCGCTTTTTTGCGGGATGGCATCATTTCCTCCAACTGGCCCCAACAAGGTGGTCGGGGCGACCGCCGCCAAATTGTAACTGCGATGAACGGAGAGCAAGAGAAAACCGCGGGAAGCTATGGTTTTTATTCACGCTTTCCGGTTCGTCCTCGGGTTATCCCCCGCCCGGAAATTTCCTTACCGCTAATTAAGGTTAATGATTCTTTCTAATTCATTGTTTCGATTAAAAAATTAGACGCTCCTGCCGGCCGCCGCTATTTGTTGGCGCGGTCGACGAATTCCTCGTCGAAGATCCGATCCATAGCGATTTTCTGGACGGCGCCGAGCCGGCCGGTGGCGAGGACTTGCTGGTAGGCGATGCCCTCTTCCTCGGGCGTCGTCCGGCCATCGGCGCTGAAGATGCCCTTATTGGCCGTCAGGACCTTGTCGAAAATGTCCCTGTCGCCGCCGTAGAACTCCGCCGGCAGCAGCTTGACGACGGCGTCATTCGGGGCCGTGTGCAGCCATTTCACCGCCCTCACCAGCGCCGCGACGTAGCGCTGGACGAGGTCGCGATGCGTCCTGGCGTAATCGGCGGTGGTGGTGGCGCCGGCGAGCGCCGCCGGCCCACCATAGACGAAGGTCTGGCCGGCCCGTGTCCTGGTATCGACCACCGGGAGGATGAAGCCGTCGACCGTCAGCCGCATGATCACCGGATCGGCGAGGACAATGCCCTGGATCTTGCCGGTCTCCATCGCTGCGATCGCGGTCGCGCCCGAGCCGACGCCGACCGAGCTCACATCGGCGAGAGCGAGACCGCCTTTGGCGAGGATGATACGCAGCATGTTCTCGGCGGCGCCGCCGGGACCGGTCACGCCGATCGTCATGCCTTTGAGATCGGCCGGCCCTTTGTAGGCGCGCGCCTTGTCCGGCGGCAGGCCGAGCACGATGGCGGAGCGGTTCGCGCCAAGGAACACTGAAACGATGTCCACGCCCTTGGGCTGCAAGAGGAAGGCATAGTCGATCGCGCCATAGACCATATCGGCGCTGCCGCCGACCAGCGCCTCGACCGCTTTCGGCCCGTTCTGCACGTCCTGAATATCGACGTCGAGCCCCTCGCTCTTGAAATCGCCGTGGTAATAGGCGATCGGCAGCGGCAGATAGGCGATGATCGTCTTGCCGCCGACCGCGACCGTGATCTTGTTGCTGCCTAGCGCATCCGCGGAGACGCTGAACCCCGCGGCCATCGCCATAGCGATAAGCCCGAAAACCGCCCGATACGACATCCTTGTATTGATCCCTTCGCTATGAGCCGCGCGGCTCAAGCGATGCCAGCCGCGGGGCGACTTCGTTCATGAAGCGCCGCATCGACAGCGCGCGCTGCTCGCTGCTGCCCCAATCCTTGCCGGTGACGAGCAGGAGCGTGCCGAACCCGCCGGTCTGCTCATAGAAATCCTTGATCTGGCGGTAAACCCGATCGGGCTCGCCGCAGATCAGTAGCCCGCGATCGATCAGCAGCTCGATCGTCACATCCTCGACCGTCCCTCCCGGTGGGATATGCGCATCGAGCCGGCGGCCGCTGCGGATCGGCACCAGGTCGGCATCGCGCAAATCGCGCTTCGCCTGCGCCAATGAATCCGCGACATAGACATAGCGCGCCACGCGGATGCGATCGCGCCGCGGCGGATCGGCCGCGTTCTGCGTCTTGAGATAGGTCTTCATCATCCCGGCGATCTGCTCGGCGGGATTGGTCCAGGACATCAGCGGGAAGAACCCCTTCTCCGCCGCGATTTCCAGCGTCGTATCGGTGCGCGCGCAAGCGATGCCGACCTCGGGTCGCGGCTGCGTCAGCGGCTGCGGGATGATCTTCCAGCCCTTGCCCTGCCAGACCTGGCCGTTCCAGTCGAACGGCTCGGGCGAGGTCCAGGCCGTGAGGATGATGTCGATCGCCTCGCGCATCATCTCGCGCTGCGGCGCCGGCAGCTTGCCGCGCAAGCCGCCGCCATCGCCGATGCCGAGGCCAAAGCCCGCCATGTAGCGCCCTTCGGTGAGATGATCGCAGACCGCCGCGTCGGTCGCGACTTGCAGCGGATGGAAATAAGGCAGGGCGCGGATGCCGGGCCCCATCTTGATCCGCTTGGTCAGCGCCGCGGCCTTGCAGATGAACGGATCGGCCGAGGGCAGCTGATCGGGGGCATGAAAGCTGACGAAAACGCCGTGCTCGCTGATCCACGCCTCGTCGATGCCGAGCGCGTCGGCAAGGATCACCTCTTGCAGGTCCTCCTCGTAGCTGACCTTTGCCACGGTGTTGCGCCGCTGCCCGTTGGAAAAAAGCCCGAACTTCATGCCTTCCCTCCTTGCCGTCGCGCTCAGGGAAAGAGCGCGCCGATGCCCGACGCCGGCTGGCGGTCCCAGCGCGCCTCCAGCGTTGTGTAATAGGCCCAGGTCCGCGGCGCGACCATCTCCATTTTGATCTCCTCCGCGAGGACCGCGACCTCCGCGGCATTAAGTGTGCTTATCTCGCCGAGCGTCGCCGCCTGGAGGGTCTTGAGCGCATCGTTCTCGAGCGCCAGCACGGTGTGCAGCAACTCGGGGATGTTGCGCGCGACGGCGGTAATGCCGTGGCCGCGCTGGAAGGCGGCGCGGCGGTCGCCGATCGCTGCGCGCAGCTTCTCGCCGCGCTCCACCGTGGTGACGAGATGCGTTTCGGGATAAAGCGAGACGCCCTTGCTGAAGATGCCGCTATGCATGGTGATCGGCCGGTAGTCGCGCTTGGCGATCGAGAACAGCGTCGCATAAGGCGGGTGGAGATGCGCGATCGCGAGCGCGTCGCCGCGCGCGGCATGGAGCGCGGTATGGATCGGCCACTCGAGCGGCGGCCGCTTGCCGTCGCGCGCCTTGCCGTCGAGGCCGGCCGCGACCATGTCGTCGGCGCGGAGATTGGCCTTGTCCGATCCCGCGCCGGGCGTGATCAGCATGCGCTTCGCGCCGGGATCGAAGACGCTGACATGGCCGTGCAGACCAAGCAGCCCCTGCATCGCGAAGATCCGCGCACAAGTCGCGAGCTCGTCCCTCGCTTCGTTTTCCGATGCCATCGTCACCTCTTCCGCAACCACGCCTCAATGCAGCGGCACGCCGTAGCGCTTGTCGACCAGTTTATCGACGGTGATGTCGCCTTTCACCATGCCCTGCGAGCGATACCAATCGATCTGCCGCGCCATGTCCTTGACGTCGAGGCCGAGCTGCGGATCGACGTAGGGGATCTGCGTGTCGAGCTCCGCCGCCGGAACGCCGAGATGCTTCGCCATGATCGCCAGCACCGCCGGCGCCGTCGGCCCATCGGCGCGCTTTTCCAGCGCATTGGTGAAAGCATCGTGGTAATCGCGCGCGCCTTTGGTCAATGCGGCGAGGAAGTGCCGAAGCATGTCCTGGCGTTCCTCGTCTGTCTTGGTCGCAACGAAGACCGAGCCGAGCTGCCATGGCGTCTCGTCGCCGACCCAGCCGAGCAGCTTCGCGCCGCCCTGCTCGACCTGGGCTTCCATCGTGCCCGCGACCATGGCGGCATCGGCTTGGCCGCCGGTCACGGCCGCGGCGCTGTTGCTGTTGTTCTGCAGCGGCAGGATGCGCACGCTGGCAAGGGGAATGCCGTATTTCATCGCCAGGAGCGCAACGGCGTAATGCGTCGTCGAGCCGATGGTCGTGATCGCCATCGAGTGGCCGCCGATATCCTTGAGCGAGGTGAGCCCCGCGTCATAGGCGCGTTTCGAGACGAAATAGCCGAGGGTGTGGAAGCCCGCGACTTCGCGGTGCAGGCCGGCGATGACGCGAATCTGCCCGCCGCTCGCAAGATTGTAGAGGCCGGCGGTCAGGCCGGTGACGCCGATATCGATATCGCCCGAAGCAACGGCGACGGCGACCGCCTGCCCGGCGCCGAAATTGACGAGCTGGACCGCAAGATTCTCGGCAACGAAATAGCCGCGATCCTCGGCGATGTAGAGCGGGCCCGACGCGCCGACCTTGAGGATGCCGACTTTCAGCGGCACGGCCTGTGCGGTGGCACCGATCGGCGCCGCGAGGAACGACGCGAGCAGTGCGAGTGCCGGTACAATTTTTCGTATCATCGTCTCTCCCTCACCCGAGCCTCGCATGGGCGCGCCGCGCGCTCAATGGTTTTGCGGGAGCCGTGCCGCTAATCTGGCAACGAGCTTGCGAGGAGAGAATCCCTTGACCATCCGTTGGGCCTTGCTCGGGCCGGGGCGCCATGCCGCGCGCAGCGTCGTGCCGCAGATGAAACAGGCGACCGACACCGCGCTCGTCGCCGTGATGAGCCGCGACAAGGCGCGCGGCGAGGCCTTCGCCCGCGCGCACGGCATCGCGAAGATTTATACGTCGCTCGACGAGGTGCTGCGCGACCGCGAGATCGATGCGGTCTACGACGCCAGCCCCGACGGCCTCCACGCGCCGCATGCGATGGCGTCCGCCGCGGCCGGCAAGCCCATCCTGGTCGAGAAGCCGCTGGCGATTTCGACGCGCGACGCCGTCGCCGCGATCGAAGCCTGCCGGCGCGGCGGGGTGACGCTCGGCGTGGTCTTCAACCAGCGCCACGAAGCCATCCATCAAGAGGCGCGTCGCCTCGTGCTCGGCGGGCGGATCGGCGAGGTGAAGCTCGCTCATGTCCAAATCGCGCTGCGCACGGCGACACCGCGCACCGGCGCCGCGGCGGCAACGACCTGGCGCACCGATCCGGCGCTGCGCGCCGGCGGCATCACCATCAGCATCGGCGACCACGCTTACGACACGCTTTCCTTTCTCACCGGCCAGGAGATCGTCGCGGTTTCGGCCTTGACCGACGCGACCCAGGACAACCCGCCCGATGAGCGCGTCACGGCGATGCTGCTAAAGCTCTCCGGCGGCGCGATCGGTTATGCCGCCGCCAGCTTCGTCACGCCCTTCGCGCGCCGGCCGTTCGAGCTCCACGGCACCAAAGGCACGCTGGTGGTCGAGAACTCCTATACCTACCTGACCGGCGCCGGCGACGATCCGACGCCAGTGCTGACGCTGGTCGATGAGTCCGGAACCACGGTGCAGCGCTTCGCGCCGACCGATTGCTTCCGGCTCGAGATCGAGCGCTTCAATCGCGCGATCGCCGGCAAGGATACGCCGACGACGCCGGCCGCAGAGGGATTGCGCGCCGTGGCGATCGGCGAGGCGCTTTACGCCGCGATCAAGACCGGACGGATGACACGGGTCGCTGATCACCTGCCGCGCCCGGGTTGACGACCTTGCGCTACGACCTCGTCACCATCGGCGGCGGCCTGTCGGGCCTCGTCACCGCCTGCCGCGCGGCGCAGCTCGGCAAGCACGCCGCCGTGATCGAGCAAGGAACCGAGGAGCGCTATCCCTGCTCCTCGCGCTGGTCGACCGGCGTGATCAACGTGATGGGCCTCGCGATCCTCGCCGATCCCGAGCGTCTCTACGCAGCGATCATCGACGGCAGCGGCCATACCGCGCGGCCCGATCTCGCGCGCGCCATCGCCGCCAACGGCAAGCGCGCGATCGAATGGCTCGGCGCGCAAGGCGCGCGCTTCATCCAGCGCGGCTTGCAGAAGGATCAACCGGGCCAGCAAGTGCTCGCGCCGCCGCGGCGCTTGCAGGCCGGGCTCGATTGGGAGGGCCGCGGCGCCGATGTGTTGATGCGCGCGCTGGAGAAGCAATTGCTCGATCGCGGCGGCGCTGTGCTGCGCGGCACCAAGGCCGAGGCGCTGATCGTCGAAGGCGGCGTTTGCGCCGGCGTCGCCGTGACCTGCAACGGCGAGCGCCTTCGCATCGATGCGAAGGCCGTCGTTGTCGCCGATGGCGGTTTCCCCGCCAATCGCGAGATGATCGCGCGCTTCATCACGCCGCGCGCCGATCGCGTGCTGTGCCGCGCCGGAGCGGGCGCGCAAGGCGACGGCATCCGCATGGCCGAGGCGGCGGGTGCCGCCATCGGCGGCTTCGGCAAGTTCTACGGCCATATCCACCATAAGAACGCGATGAGCAACGCGCAGCTTTGGCCTTATCCGCATCTCGACGCCGCCGCCGAGGCGGCGATCATCGTCGGTCCCGACGGCCGGCGCTTCGCCGATGAAGGGCTCGGCGGTGTCGTCATGGCGAATGCGATCGCGCAGCTCGCCGATCCGCTCTCGTCGCATCTCATCCTGGACGAGGCGCTCTGGCAGGCCGAGCCGAAGCTCACCAACACCGTCGCCGCCAATCCGGCGATGATTACCGCCGGCGGGCCGATTGTGAGCGCGCCCGATCTTGCCGGGCTTGCCGCGCGTATCGCGGTTCCGGCCGACGCGCTCGCCGCGACCGTCGCCGCGCATAACGAGGCTGTCGCGCGCAACAACTTTGCTGCGCTCGCCATGCCGCGCAGCCGCGGCAAGCACGCGCCGATGCCGATCCTTCAGGCGCCGTTCCACGCCGTGCCGCTTTGCGCCGGCATCACCGGCACGATGGGCGGCGTGGTGATCGATGCGCATGCGCAAGCGCAGACGCTGAGCGGCACGCCCTTCCCCGGACTTTACGTCGCCGGCACGCCGGTCGCCGGTCTCGAAGGCGGGCCGCGCGCCGGCTATGTCGGCGGCCTCTCAAAGGCCTTCATCCTCGGCCTGCTCGCGGCCGAGCACAGCGCTGAGCGCTAAGGCAGAGAGAGTAAGCTGCCACAGCTACCACCAGTTCCCATTCTGTTGCTTGTTTGCACGGATCTGCCTGCCCAATAGGGATGGCAGAGATAGATTCGCCCCGTTGACGGGAGCCCGGTAAAATGAGAGGGCTGGCCGTCAAAAGGGGGCGCCGACCATGCCTGACTTAAAAAGCGACATCATAGGGCGCATACGCCGGCTTGCTCTCAGACCGACGGAGCGTAATGCGCTCACCCCAGTCTTTGAGGCAGTGCACAACAGTGTCCGTGCGATCACCGAACGCTTCGGGGACGATGCCGTAAAAAAGGGCCGCGTAGATATCACAATTATACGCGATGAAGTCGCCGATACCCATCCGGTAACTGGCTTTGATGTAGAGGACAACGGAATCGGTTTCACCGAAGAGAATTACCAATCATTTTTGACGCCCGATTCCCGGCTGAAAGAAAAAAAAGGCGGAAAAGGCGTAGGGCGGCTCGCGTGGTTGAAGGTGTTCGACCACGTCAATGTCGAGAGTACCTTCGTGGACGCTAGCACGGCTCAACAACGGCGCTTCCGCTTCAGACTGGCGGAACACAACCAAGTTGATGAAGAAATTTTGAGGGCAGCGCCTGACGGGGCGGACATAAAAACCAGAATCTCATTCCGAGGCTTTGATAGCGCGTTCGCTAGCCGGTGCCCAGTAAAGCCCGAAACCCTCGCCTTACGCGTGCTCTCACATTTTGTCCCGCTATTCGTCGGTGGCAACGCGCCGAAGGTGATAATTCATGATGATGAAGCACGAGATATCGAGGCGCTATTTACCGATAGTATCGTGGACCAAAGAACGCGCACTTTGCCGCTGGAATCAGGGGAAGACCCGCCGCAAATTCAAATTTGGTCATTGAAATGCCAAAAGTCAGTTCGCTTCGACGGCGGCGGATGCAATTTCGGATTTATAACGGGCGACAAACGATCCGTCATTGACTATTCCATTGATGACCAAATTGGGCTTCATTTATTGGATGGCCAATACATCTATTTGGGATGCGCTTCCGGCGAATATCTTGATTTGCACATAAACTCCGAACGAACAGGATTTACGCTCGAGGGTAGCGAAATCGATTCGGTCAAGCGCCTGATAGCGCGAGAAGCGCGGGAGTTCTTAAAGCCTTATGTCGATATCGCGGTAGCTGAAAAAGTCCGAGTCGCAAAAGAAGTCATCATCGAGAATCCCCAGTTTCTTTATATCGAGCAAGACCTGAAAACATTTGCCGAGCAAATTCAGCCGAACCTTAGACAGAAAGAAGATATATTCTTAGAATTATCGCGAAATAGATTTCGTCGACAACGAACATTCGCAAGCGTCGAAAGGACAATCGTCAGCGCTGCCGTAATCGACGATGCAGTGAACAAAAAAATCGAAGAATACACCCAATATGTAACCCTTGAGAAAAAAGGCGCGCTTGCGGAGTACGTTATCCGAAGGAAGGCCGTGATCGACCTTTTTGAAAAATTCCTCGAATACAAGAACCCCTCCGATGAATCATACCAAAAGGAAGAAGCCATTCACAAACTCATCTGCCCGATGCGCGTGGATTCAAGCGTGCTGGAGATCAAAGACCATAATCTGTGGTTGCTCGATGATCGGTTGGCGTTCTTCCATTATTTTGCATCTGATAAGCCTGCCAATTCATACGCTGGTGTGTCCGACATCGACCGACCCGATCTCGCATTCTTTTACGACAGTTGCGTCGCCTGGCGCGAACGCGAGAACACTGACACGGTAGTGTTGGTCGAGTTCAAAAAGCCTATGCGCGACGATTACACGAGCGGTCGCGATCCGGTGCAACAAATCCTGCATTATGTAAAGTTGTTACGAACTGAATCATCTGTCCATGACGTCAGAGGCCGCGCAATTCGTGGCATTAACGCTGGGACGGCATTCCATTGCTATGTAGTGGGTGACATAACAACAACTTTTGAGGCAAGCATAATCGGCCGATTTACAAAGACGCCGGACGGCCAAGGATATTTCGGTTATTCGCCGGACCCGCCGGCCTTTATTGAAATCGTGCCCTACGGAAAGATTCTGAGCAATGCAAAGATTAGACACGCACTATTTTTCCAGACGCTTGGCATCACAAGTGAGGGTTAGACTCCGCTCTTGGCCGGCTGGGCCCTTTCATTCCTCACCGCATTAGACGAAGCGCAGTTCGTCGCCACGGCGGACGACGCCGGGCCGCAGCACCTCGGCATAAACGCCGAGCGCGGTCGCGCTGTCGCTCGCCAGCATGCGCAGGATCGCCGGCGCCGCACCAAGCTCGGCTTGCGGCTGCGTCACCATCACACAGCGCTGGGTGGGCTTGCGGATCTTCACCACCAGCGCGCCGCCGATCGCGAGGCTGCGGCCGATCCAGGATTGCTCGACCGGGCCGCTCGCCTTATCCAGCGCAACCACGAGGTTGGGCCGGAAGCGGCGCTGATCGATCGCCGCATCGGGCAGCCGCGCGGCGAGCGAGGCGAGCGATGCCTCGCTGAGAAGATGGAGCGGCGCGGAATCGCGATGCGGTGCCCCGGTCTCGCGCTCCAAGACGATCTCCAAGCCGCAAGCCTCGCTCAGCGCCCGATCGATCGCCGGGTCCTCCACGGCCATCGCGCGGCCGTCGGGAAAGCGGATGACGACTCCGCCTTCGCCGGTCGTCGCGACGAAATCGAGCAGACCTTCGATCTGGCGGAAGCGCTTGTTGGTCTTGCCGCTACCGAGCTTGCCCGCGGCGTCGCGCAACGCAAAGAAACGGTCGCCGACAACGCCGCGCCCGTCGACCGCGAGGTCCGGCACGCTTTCGCCGCGCATCGACTTCACCGGATAGCGCCACAGCGCCGTGACACGCCCGAGACTATCCGGCACGGGCCGCCATCGCCTGTCCCCAGCGATTGTTCGGCCGCGCGGCGAGCCGTTCGCCGAGCAGCGTGCGCGCGACCTCGATCCGTTTCGCCTGCACGGCGGAATCGATCAGCAGCTTGGCGAAGAAATCGCGCTGCGCATGGCTGCCGCCGATGCGGCGAACCGACGCGCGGACCGGCCAGAGCAAATCGACTGCGCGGCCGTATTCGCCGCGGCGATGCGCCAGCGCGGCGTCGCCGAGCGCGAGACCGACCTCCGCCGTCACGGCGGATTGCGTCTCGCCGGCTTGCGCATAGGCCGCGCTCGATCGCCGCCACCAGGCGTAATCATCGGCATGGCCGGCCGCGGCAAGCGCGACGGCGTAATGCGCGTCGCCGAAAGCGAGCATGTGATCGTCGATGCGCGCGGCCGCGCGCGCGGCGAGCTCGTCCCAACGCCGACCGACAGCGACACCGAGTTGCTCGAGCCGCCACAGCAGCGCCACCGCGTTGGTGATGTCGAGATATTCGTCGGTCGATTCCGCGCGCACCTCGCGATCGTAGCGCGCCAGCACTTCATCGAAGCGACCCAGCTCCAAGAGAAAGAGGCAGCGATGCCAATGGACGTGGAAGGCGAAATTATTCGCATCGCGCCAGCCGACGGCCGCCTCGTCGAGCCAGGCGAGGCCGTCCTCGCTGCGATCCTGCATCTCGCAGCAATGCGCGACCGCATGCGCGCCCCAGATATCGTCGCTCGCGAGCGCCACGGCGCGGCGGCCGAGCCGCTCGGCCTCGGCGTAGTCGCCGCATTCCTCGAGCCCGAAAGCGTGACAGCCGAGCGCATAGCCGTAGCCGGGCGCAGCGGCGTCCCACGATGCGATCGCGGTGGCGACGGTGTCGCGCATATCGCGCCAGTCGCCCTGATAAAAGAGCAGATACTGAGCCAACTTCAGCGCCACGAGGTCGTGCGGATATTCGGCGAGGATGCGTTTCAGGATGGCCGCCGCGGCGCGGCAGTCGCGGCCGATCCAGGCGCGCAGCGCCTGGAGATGCAGCCTTTCGCGCGGCGTCGCGCCGGCCTGCGTCATCGCCGCTTCGGCGACGTTCGCCGCCTGCTCGGCGCGCGAGACGAGCTCGCGCTTGGTGAGGAGCAGCATGAAATAGCCGCGCAGCACCGGCGCCATGACGAGGCCGGGATCGGCGAGCGCGGCCTTGAGGCGCTCGCCGGTATCGGCGCGGAAGCCGCCATAGCCGATGATCGCGTGCTCGAGCCGCGCCGCCGAGGCTGCGTCCGACGCCGTGACCGGGATGCCGCGCGGGTCGAGGATCATGCTCAATCCGCCGCCGCCGCCATCGCCACGGCGACGCCGCGTTTCCACGGCGCGCGCTTGAACCAGGCGACGCCGTAGCCGATCGCGAATAAGAGGCCGAAGGCGATCGCATTGACCCAGAGCTGGGTGACGATACCGGTGCCCTGGTGATCGAAGATCATGCCGCCGATATAAGAGAGCACCATGCCCGAGGTGAAGATCGAGAGCGCCTGCTGGCCGCATTTGACGAAAGGCTTGAGCCAAGGCGTCAGCAGCACCCGCTCGCGGCCCTTGAGGACGACCAGCGCGACATAGGCCGAGGCGAGGAAATGCACATATTGCAGCAGGTCCATATAGGTCTTGTCGCTGTGATCGTAGATCCAGCGCTGCAGGCGATAGAGCGGCTTGATGTCGTCGAGCGCGAAAGGCAGCGAGATCGCAAGGCCGACGAGCAGGATCGCGACCGAGCCCCAGAGCAGGATTTTCGAATCGAGCGAGACCTTGATCCAGCCGCGGCGGAGGGCGAAGCCGGTGAAGAAGATCAGCTGCCAGGCGAGCGGGTCGAAATACCACATCGGCTGGTCGTCGGCATTGGCAGGGAAGTTGAGCTGGAATTCCCAGGCCGCGGCATAAAGCGCGATCGAGGCGGCGATGACCAGCCACGGGCTCAGCCGCGCCAGCGCCATGGCGATCGGCACCATCGCGAGGCAGACGATATAGAGCGGCAGGATGTCGATGTAATGCGGCACGTAGGTCAGGGTGAAAAGCCCGACCAGCGCGTCGCCGGGATCGCTGAAGAAGCGCTGGAACTGCGCCACGGCGACATAATCGGTGTCGGGATAGACATGCGTGCCGACCACCACGACGACCGCGGCCGCGAAGAACATGCCGATCTGCGCCGCATAGAGCTGGAGGCAGCGATAAGCGATGCGCGCGGTGCCGATCAGCCAGCCCTGGCGGAGGAAGGTGCCGCCGAAGGCGATCGAGGAGGTCATGCCCGAGATGAAGACGAACATGTTGGCGGCGTCGCTGATGCCATAACGGGCGGGGATCGCCCAGTAGAGGATGTTGCCGTGGCAATGAGCGATGAAGATGATGAACATCGCCGCGCCGCGGAAGAAATCGAGTCGGGGATCGCGCGGTCCGGCCGCCGCTGTCGAGGGAAACGTGGTGGGAGCAGCGGCCAAGCGGGACCGGGCCTCAGAGCGAGCGCAGCCGGCCGGGAAGCGGCAGGAACGGCAGGTAGCGGTCGAACAAGGCGACCACGTCGCGGCGGCGGATCGCCATGATGACGATTGCGGCTGCCCAGACCGAGCAGGCCTGATGGAACAGCACGCCGCCATCGCCATACGGATCCGTGCCGAGCGGCGAAACGAGATGGAAGAAGATCGCGCCCGACATGATGCAGAAAGCGAGCAAGGCGCCGATCACCTGCAGCGGCCGGTCGAAGAGCAGGATCGAGGCGATCAGCTCGGCGCTGCCGGTGCCGATGCGCATGATCTTCTCGTGGCCGTGGAAGCCGAGCCAGTCGGTCAAGACGGTGAACAGCCAGACGCTGCCCTGGTCGCCGGTGAACTTGAATTGCAGGTACCAGCAGAAGACGAAAGCGATCCAAGCCGAGAGTGCCCACACCACCCACTCGCCGAGCCGCTTCATGACCACCCTCCGCCAATCTTGCGATTGGCCCCGCTGCCGGTCCAAGGATACCAGCCGCTCGGCGTTTTCGACAGGCCGAGACGCATAGGAGACGGCGGCGTGGGGATTCGCTTCGCGGCTCGGGGCAAACATCGTAGAGTCTCCGTGGTCGGGGTTGGCCTCGTGCCCGGTTATTCGCGGCGCGGTCGGCCGCGGTTACACCCTGCGGGGAATTTTGTCGTGCGGCCCATGAATGCCTGATGACGACTCGGAACGAGGCGAGAGCGGTCTGACCCGAGAGACCGAGTGGTCGCGCTGGATGGCGGCGGCGCAGGACGGCGACCGCGCCGCCTATGAGCGGCTGCTGCGCGACTGCCTGCCATTCCTGCGCGCCATCGCCGGCCGCTATCACCGCGCCGCCGACCGGCGCGAGGATGTTGTCCAGGACGTCCTTTTGACCCTCCACCGCGTCCGTCACACCTACGACCCGGCGCGGCCCTTCACCCATTGGCTCGCCACCCTGGCGCGGCGGCGTTCGATCGACGCCCTGCGCCGCCGCGGCCGGGTCGAAAAAATCGAGGTTTTCGACGAGCTTTCCTATGAAACCTTTGCCGATCCTGCGGCGAATAAAGAGATGAGCGCGCGCGACGAGGCGCCGGGATTGCGGAGCGCGATCGCCTCCCTGCCCCACGGGCAGCGGGAGGCGCTCGAGCTCCTGAAGCTGCGCGAGCTGTCGCTGGCCGAGGCCGCGCAGCTCACCGGCAAGTCGGTGAGCGCGCTCAAGGTCAACGTGCACCGGGCGATCAAAGCGCTCCGGGCGCAGTTGAAAGGAGAAGAATAGCCGTGCCGTCCTCGACCGAGCAGCTGATCGCGCGGCTCGCGGCCAGCGCCGAGCCGGTCAAGCGGCTGCGCCCGCCGCTGGTCCGCGCCGCCTTCTGGCTGATCGGCGTCGCCGCGGTCGGCGCGGTCGTGATCCCGTTCTGGGGCGATTTCGGGCTGTTCGCGAAGAAGCTCGACGATCCCAAATTCGTCGTCGAGCTGATCGGCACGCTGCTCACCGGCATCGCCGCGGTGATCGCCGCTTTCGAACTCAGCCTGCCCGACCGCTCGCCGGCTTGGGCGTGGCTGCCGATGCCGCCGCTCGCCCTGTGGCTCGCCGCGAGCGGCTACAACTGCTGGCGCGACTGGATCGAGCTCGGCGATACCGGCTGGCGTTTCGGCGAGAGCGCCGCCTGCTTCGGCACCATCATCGGCTTCAGCATCCCGATGGGCGCAGCGCTGCTGTTCTTCCTCGCCCGCGCCAAGCCCTTGTCTCCGGCGCCGGTCGCGACGATGGGCGGGCTCGGCGTCGCCGGCCTCGCCGCCTTCTTCCTCGAGTTCAACCACCCAATCGATGCCAGCTTCCTCGATCTCGGCTGGCATGCGGCGGCGGTCGGGCTGGTGGTGGCCGGCACCTCTTTCTTCGGCCGCTGGCGCGCCGACCCTGGGCTCGCCGGCGCGGAGAAGCCGCCCGAGCTTTGACTTGGCGGCGGCGCAACTCGCTTCGCCTTGACGCGTTACCTCCTCAGTGAAAACTCCAACAGAGGAGAAAAATATAATGAAACGCACGATCCAGGCTGTGCTGGCGGCGACGGCGCTTGCATTCGCGGCGCCGGCTTTCATGCCGGTGGCACATGCCGACGTCTCCGTGACCTTCAATCCGGGCGGCGTCGCCTACGGCTACAATGACGGCTACTGGGATCGCACCCATGCCTGGCATGCCTGGCCGAGCGACCGCGACCGGACTTCGTGGAGCAGCCAGTATCACGAGCATTACTACGATCGCGCCCACACCGCCCTGCCGAACGGCGGCTGGCGGACCGACACATGGTGGGGCAGCCACTGAGCTCGATCGCCTTCTGACTTGGGAAAGCCCCGCTTCGGCGGGGCTTTTCTTTCGCGGCCATGTTGCCGCCATGATTCTCCGGCATGACGGGGGCGGCACAACCCTCTCAACCGGAGAAACCGATGAACATGAAACGAGGTCTTCAGGCTGTATTGATCGCCGCCGCCCTGTCGGCGGGTGCGCTGGCTCCGCTCCCAATCGCGCAGGCCGCCGATGTCTCGGTGCAGTTCAATGCCGGCAATGTCGCCTTCGGCTATTCCGATGGCTATTGGGACCGCGCCCACGCCTGGCATCCCTGGCCGAACACCGCGGCGCGGACGTCTTGGCGCAAGGCCAACACCGGGCATTACTATTCCCGCGCCCACACCCGTTACAAAGGCGCCGGCTGGCGCGACAGCGACCATTATTGGGAGCATCACTGAGCCCCCGCGCATTGGCGACGGAAAAGCCCCGCTGCGGCGGGGCTTTTCTTTTAGCGCACGTGGTGCCCGCTGCCGGACTTGAACCGGCACTCCGATTTCTCAGAAACGGATTTTAAGTCCGTTGCGTCTACCATTCCGCCAAGCGGGCACGGTCGGCAATCTAACCTGGAATAGCCGGAACGTCATGGCGAGCCGAGCGACTCGAACGCTGGATCGCTTCGCTTCGCTCGCAATGACAGCGCGCCGGTCTTAAGGTCGCGCGATGGTCGATTATCCGACTCTGCGCTTCCTCGAAAGACATGGCGGCTGGCTGGCGATCGCCGTCGGCCTCGCCGCACTTTTCGCCGGCATCGTCGCCGTGCTGCTCGGCGCCTCGCTGTGGTGGCTGCTCGCCGGTGCGGTCGCGGGTGGGGCGCTCTATCTCTTGGCGCGCTCTTACGTCGAGCTGATCCGGCTGATGACCGATATGTTGCTGCCGAAATAGCGGGCGCCGTTTATTCCTCGACCGGCGTGTCGCCGAGATCGCGCACCATCGCCGCGACCTCCTCGGTCGCTTGCGCCAGCCGCGCCGGCTCGCGCCCGCGCAGCACGAGATTCACGCCGAAGCTGCCGCGCCGCATGATCGGATAGGAGCCGATCTCGACATCCTCGTAGCGGCTCTGGATCTCGCCGAGGCGCTTGGCCAGCACGCCCTCGGCGAGCGCGGTGGCGACGGTGCGCGAGAGCATCGGCTTACCGCCCTTGAGCCCGCGCTTCACCGTGTCGAACATGCCCTGCATCACCCGCGGGATGCCGGCGAAGACATAGACATTGCCCATCTTGAAGCCGGGCGCGCGCGAGACCGGGTTGTAGACGAGGCTCGCGCCCTCGGGCGTCGTCGCCATGCGCATGCGCGCCTCGTTGAGCTCGCTCGGCGAATAGAAATTGAGGAAGTGCTTATGCGCCTCGGGATGCACCACCCAGGGCACGCCGAAGGCCTTGGCGATCGATTCCGAGGTGATGTCGTCATGCGTCGGGCCGATGCCGCCGGTGGTGAAGACGTAATCGTATTTGGCGCGCAGCTCGTTGACGACCGCGACGATCGTCGCCTCGACATCGGGGATGACGCGCGCCTCCTTCAAGGTCACGCCGACCTCGCCGAGGCCTTTGGCGATATAGGCGAGGTTCGCATCCTGGGTCCGGCCCGAGAGGATCTCGTTGCCGATGATGAGGATGCAGGCGGTGACGTCTTTCTCACCGACGGGCTGGGCTTGCGCCTGCTTGTTTTCAGGATGGTCGGTGCTCACATAATGCTCCCAGGTTTTCTTTCCCCGAAGTTAGGCGCAAAGGCGACCGGCCCGCAAGGACACGCGCTTGCCCGGCGCCCGGGAAGGGGATATGAGGTCGCTCCATGAACCAGTTTCAGCCCGCCCCCGTCGTCGAGGATCGCGCCGCGGCCGAGGAACGGCGCATCAAGCTGCACGGCGCCGCCGATTTCGACGGCATGCGCAAGGCCGGCAAGCTCGCCGCCGAGGTGCTCGACTACATCACGCCGCATGTCGTGCCGGGCGTCACCACCGACGCGCTCGACCGGCTGTGCCACGGCTTCATCGTCGATCACGGCGCGATCCCGGCGCCGCTCAACTATCGCGGCTTCCCGCGCTCGATCTGCACCTCGATCAACCACGTCGTCTGCCACGGCATCCCGGGCGACCGCAAGCTCGAGGAAGGCGACATCGTCAATCTCGACATCACCGTGATCCTCGACGGCTGGCACGGCGACACCAGCCGCATGTTCCTCGTCGGCGAGAAGGTGCCCTTGAAAGCGCGCAAGCTGGTCGAAGTCACTTACGAGGCGATGATGCGCGGCATCGCCGAGGTGCGGCCGGGCGCGACGCTCGGCGATATCGGCTACGCGATCCAGAGCTTCGCCGAGGCGAACCGTTTCTCGGTGGTGCGCGATTTCTGCGGCCACGGCATCGGCCGCGTCTTCCACGACGCGCCCTCGGTCGTGCATTTCGGCCGGCCGGGCGAAGGCGTGAAGCTGCGCGAGGGCATGTTCTTCACCATCGAGCCGATGATCAATGCCGGCCGCTACGAGGTGAAGATCCTCTCGGACGGCTGGACCGCCGTCACCAAGGACCGCTCGCTCTCGGCGCAGTTCGAGCACACCGTGGCGGTAACCGCCACGGGACATGAAATATTGACCCTCTCGCCCAAGGGCCTGAACCACCCGCCCTACCAGCTCTGAAGCGTGCCGCGGCCGCCGCAACCGCGATCACGGAACTTAGATCGCACTTGACTGATCCATAGCTGGCGGGTTATGAATAATCCATAACTGATGGGTTATCGATTGCCATGCCCGCGGCCGCCGAAGCGCTCTTAAAATCCCTCGCCGATCCCACGCGGCGCGCGCTCTTCGAGCGACTCTGCCGCGACGGCGAGCAGACCGTGGGCGCGCTGACCGATCACGCGCGGGTCTCGCAGCCGGCGGTCTCGAAGCATCTCGGCGTGCTGAAACAGGCCGGGCTGGTGCGCCATCGCCGCGCCGGCCGCGAGACCCATTATCGCGCCCAGCCGCAAGCGCTGGCGCCGCTGATCGATTGGATGAGCTTCTACGCCGGCTTCTGGCGCAACCGCTTCGACCGCCTCGAAGCCTTGCTGAAAAGGATGGACTGATGACCGAAGCCGCGACCCGCTCCGTCATCGTCGAGCGCGATTTCCCGCATCCGCCGGCCAAACTCTGGCGCGCCTTGACCGACAGCGCACTGATCGCGGAATGGCTGATGCAGAACGATTTTCGCCCGGCGGTCGGCCACGTCTTCCAGCTTCGCACCGCGCCATCGCCGCATTGGAACGGCATCACCGACTGCGAGGTGCTGGCGATCGAGCCGCTGAAACGCCTCGCCTATTCCTGGAACGCCTCCGGCAACGAGGCGACGACCGGGCCGCGCACCGTCGTCACGTTCACGCTGACGCCGACCCCGACCGGCACCCATCTCAAGATGGAGCAAGCGGGGTTCCGGCCGGAGCACGAGAACAATTTCCGCGGCGCCGGCTATGGCTGGCAGCGTTTCTTCGCCGCGCTGGAACGCGTCGTCACCGAGCGAAGCTGAAAGAGGAGACAACCATGTCCCAATCGACCGCCGTCACCCCGAAAGCCCGCATCAAGAATCCGGCGCTGCTGATTCCCGAAGCCATGCGCGCGCTGCAGGCGCTCGGCATGGCGGCCGAGCGTCATGGCGTGCCGCCGCAAACGCTCGAGCTCCTTCATCTGCGCGCCAGCCAGATCAATGGCTGCGGCGTCTGCATCGACATGCATTCGCGCCATCTGAAACAGACCGGCGAGAGCGACGAGCGGTTGTTCGCTGTCGCCGCCTGGCGCGAGGCACCCTACTTCAGCGAAGCCGAACGCGCCGCCCTGGCGCTGACCGAGGCCGCGACGCGGCTCGCCGATCGCGCCGATCCGGTCGCGGACGAGATCTGGGACGATGCGGCACGCCATTACGACGAGCCGGCGCTCGCTGCGCTGGTGATCTCGATCGCCGCCATCAACGCCTGGAACCGCATCAACGCCACGACGCGACAGGTCGCGGGCTCGGTCCCGGCAAGCGCGACCGAGCACCGCCGCGCGCAGGGATAAGGCGACACCACCCACGCTCGAAAGGGTCGGGTGGTGCCGGCCGCCCGACCTGCGGTAACATCGCCGCCCGGAAACATCGGGGCGATCAGGCCGCGCTTTTTGCGATGGGGAGCAAGTCGAAAACCGCGCGCGAAGCGAAGCCGCATTATCTCGGCCATCGCCAGCGCCTGCGCGAGCGGCTCTTGGACGGCGGCACGGAGCCGCTGGCCGATTACGAGCTGTTGGAATTCCTGCTCTTTGCCGCGCGGCCGCAAGGCGATGTAAAGCCGCTTGCCAAGGACCTCATCGCGCGCTTCGGCAGCTTGGCCGGCGTGCTGGCGGCGGATCGCGCCGCGCTCGGCGATGCCGGGCTGAAAGACCCGACCATCGCCGCGCTGGTCGTCGTGCGCGAAGCGGCGGCGCGAATGCTGCGCGCCGCGATCGCGGACAAGCCGGTGATCTCCCATTGGCAGGCGCTGGTCGATTACTGCACCGCCAAGATCGGCTTCGCCGCCGCCGAGGAGTTCCATCTCCTCTTCCTCGACCGCAAGAACGCCCTCATCGCCGATGAGCGGCAGCAGCAGGGCACGGTCGATCAGGCGCCGGTCTATCCGCGCCAGGTGGTGAAGCGCGCCCTCGAGCTCAACGCCTCGGCGATCATCATGGTCCACAACCACCCCTCGGGCGATCCGACGCCGTCGCGCGCCGATATCGAGATGACGAAGCAAGTGCGCGAGGCGGCCAAAGCGGTGGGCATCGCGCTGCACGATCATCTCGTGATCGGCCGCGACAAGCATGCGAGCTTCAAGAATCTGGGGCTGATCTGAGAGTTCCGCCCCGCCCTACCCCGTTGCCCGTACCCCGTTAATCGGCTTGGCAAACTTTTCCGGCCAAAAACCGCACCGCGGGTGGCGCTTTCGATAAATCGTTAACCCGTGGCTGCTAGCCTCGGGGCCGATAGGGGAAGCAGATGGCCAACCGCGAACCACGTCTCGTCCTGCGGGTTCTTTCCGTATGGCGCACGCTCTGCAAGGGACCCACGCCGCCGCGGCGCTCGCAGATCGACCCGATGCTGTTCGGGACGGATTGGGCGAGCTGCCTGCTAATCGACCTCGATCCGACGGTCGAGCGGTCGCGGCTTTCCTATGTCGGCGCCCACCTCCGCGATCCCACCTGGCCGGCGCTCGATCGCCAAATGCTGTCGGAGTGCCGGGAAGGAACGCTGTTGCACGCGGCGCTGTCCTATACGACGCGCGTCCTTGCCAAGGGTGTGCCGATCAGCGCTTCGGGCGTCGTGCCGCATGAGGGAGACCCGAGCATCTATCGCAGTATCCTGCTACCGCTGGCGGATAGCGGCCGGATCGACGGTCTGCTCGGCGCCGCGAGCCTGATCTCGGCGGCCGAGAAAGAGCCGCTGCTTCAGGAGCACTCGCTGCACCTGGTATCCGCCTAGACCATGATCGGATGAGACGGACCGTCTGCGGTTCGGTCTCATCCGTGAATCATGGTCTAGGATTTTGAATCGTGCTCTAGCGAGCAACCGACCCGTTTCGCTCGGCCGCGCCGGCGTCGAGGAAGCGCTCGAATTCCGCCCGGCCCGCGAAGACATGGCCGTGGAAGCCGAGCGCGCGGGCCGCAGCGACGTTCTCGGCTAGGTCGTCGACAAAGAGCGTGCGATGCGGCGCGATCCCGGCGCGCGATGCGACGAGGCGGAAGGCCGAGGCATTCGGCTTCCGGTCGCCGATCTCGTGGCTGAGAAAGGCCTCGTAGCGGCCGAGCGCGCCGTCCGCCATCGTCAGAACGTGATCCCAGTGCTCGCGATTGGTGTTGGAGAAGAGCAGCACGCGGTTGCTCTGCGCCAAAGCCTGCAGCAGCGCGATCATGTCGCGATCGATCGCGAAATGACTGCTCCAATCCTCGAGAAAGCCGCGCCAGTCGCGCCGATAGCCGAGATCGCGGACGAGATCCTGGTGTAGCGCGCGGACTTCGCGCGTGCCGGTGGTGATCGCGGGATCCATCGCTGCCGCGCGAATGCGTCCGACCGCGTCCGATGCGCCGCAGGACGCGGCGAGGCGGCGGAACAGCCGCTCGTTGTCATGGGCGACGAAGACGCCGCCGACATCGAAGATCAGCGCGTCAAAAGCGAGAGTCGAATTGTCCATCGCGGCAATCTAGCAAACCGGCCGCGACGGCACCCGCCGTTCAGGCGGCTTTGAACATCTCGATCATCTCGCGGCAAAAGGCCGGCAGGTCGTCGGGCTTGCGGCTGGTGACGAGATGATTCTCGCTTACCACCTCGCGATCGACCCATTGCGCGCCGGCGTTCTCGAGATCGGTCTTGAGCGACGGCCAGGAGGTGACGGTGCGGCCTTTGACGACCTTCGCCTCGATCAAGGTCCACGGCCCGTGGCAGATGGCGGCGACCGGCTTCTGCGCGTCAAAGAACTTGCGCACGAAGCCGACGACTTTTTCATTGGTGCGTAGCGCGTCGGGATTGGCGACGCCGCCCGGCAGGACGAGCGCGGCATAGTCGTCCGGTTTCACCTCGTCGATCATGTGATCGACCGCGACCTTCTTGCCCTTGTCGTGATGCTCCATGCCCTGAATCTCGCCGCGCTTCGGCGCGACGATCTCGACCTTGGCCCCTTCCGCCTCAAGCGCCTTGCGCGGCTCAAGCAGTTCCGATTGCTCGAAGCCGTCCGTCGCCACGATCGCGATGCGCTTGCCTTTCAACGCTTGTGCCATCCCGCGCCTCCTTGTTCGGTCGATCCCGCTCTCGATCAATAGAAGCGCAGCAAGCCGAGCGCAGTTCCCGACGGCGACGCGCTAGGCGTGATGCCACCCGCCATGCGACTGATGTCTTGTGGCGCCGGCGGGCCGCGAAGCAGCGCGATGATTCATCGAGCCATGATGGTTCCAGCCGTGGTGGTCCCAATCGCGGTGCGAGCCAGCGCCCCAGACGATGCCGCCATAGACGGGGCTGTAGAAATCGTCGGGATAGGGCGCGGCATAGCTATAGGTCGCGTAAGGCTCGTTATAACCGTAGGGCGCGGCGCAAGCGGCGAGGCCGAGGCCGAGTGCCGACAACACGAGGAACTTCCATCCGCTTTTCATCGCAGTCACCAATATTTGCATGAGCTTTATCTGGCGCGCGCAGCGCAGCTTTTGCAGGACGGCGCGGGTTACATCGCTGTCATGAACGGAAAGCGGCGCCGGATGGCGGCGGCACGGCATCTTGGCGACGTCCGCATCGGAATTTCCGGCTGGACCTATGCGGGCTGGCGCGGCGTGTTCTATCCGAAGACGCTGCCGCACAAACGCGAGCTCGCTTATGCGAGCACGACCTTCCGCTCGATCGAGATCAACGGTACGCATTACTCGCTGCAGCGCCCCGAGGATTTCGCGCGCTGGGCGGAAGAGACGCCCGACGATTTCGTCTTCGCGGTGAAAGGCTCCCGCTTCATCACCCATATGAAGCGCCTCAAAGACATCGAGACGCCGCTCGCCAATTTCTTTGCCCAAGGCGTGCTGCGCCTCGGCCCGAAGCTCGGCCCGATCCTCTGGCAATTCCCGCCGCGTTTCCGCTTCGACGCCGCGCGGATCGAGCCGTTCCTGGCGCTCCTGCCGCGCGATACTCAAGCGGCGCTGGCCCTCGCCCGGCGGCACGATTATCGGGTGGCCGGCCGCGCCTGGCTGGCGATCGACCGGAAGCGCAAGCTGCGCCATGCGATGGAGGTCCGCGACGATAGCTTCGTTAACCCTGCTTTCATCGCGCTCTTGCGCAAATACGGCGTCGCTCTAGTCTGCGCCGATACGGTCGAATGGCCGCTGCTCATGGATGTGACCTCGGACCTTATCTATTGCCGTCTGCATGGCGCGGAGCAGCTCTATGCCAGCGGCTACGAGGCGCCCGCGATCGCGCGCTGGGCAAAGCGCGTCGCCGCCTGGGCGCAAGGCCAGGAGGCGCCGGACGGCAAGCGCGCCAGCCCCCGCCCTGCCCGGCCGCGCCGCCGCCGCGACGTCTTCGTCTATTTCGACAATGACGCGAAAGTGCGCGCGCCCTTCGATGCGCAGGCGCTCGCGACGGCGGTGGCGCGCCGCCGCGCGCGCGGAACCGCGCCAGCCAGAGGGCGTTAGCTCGCTATGGCTGCCGCACGTCCGAAACTTGCGCGCTATCGCGCGAAACGCAAATTCGACATCACCGCGGAGCCGAGCGGCGGCAAGCCGACACGCGGCGGCGACAGCTTCGTCGTCCAGAAACACGCGGCGCGTCGGCTGCACTACGATTTCCGCCTCGAGCTCGACGGCGTGCTCGTGAGCTGGGCGGTGCCGAAAGGCCCGAGCCTCGATCCCGCCGATAAGCGCCTCGCCGCCCATGTCGAGGATCATCCGATCGACTACGGCGGCTTCGAGGGCACGATCCCGCAAGGCCAGTATGGCGGTGGCACGGTGATGCTGTGGGATCGCGGCACCTGGGAGCCGCAAGACGGCGAGGATGCGCGCGAGGGCTATCGCAAGGGCCGGCTGAAATTCATCCTCCATGGCGAGCGCATGAAAGGCGGCTGGACCCTGGTGCGCATGGGGCCGCGCGGGCAGGAGCGCAACAGCGACAACTGGCTGCTGATCAAGGAGCGCGACGCCGAGGCGCGGCCGGGTCAGGGAACCTGGCTGGTCGATAAAGGCATGAAGAGTGTCGCGAGCGGCCGGACGATGGAAGAGATCGCCGACGCGCCCGATCGCAACGTCTGGCAGTCGAACCGGCGCGACCGCGATGACGAGCCGCCGCCGAAACGCGCGCCGGCAAAGCCCACAAAGAAAACGGCCGCGGCAACGCCGCGCGCCGCCGGCAGCAAGGGCGTCAAGAAAGCCAGGTTGCCGGATTTCGTGCCGCCGACTCTCACGACCCTGGTCGATCGCCCGCCGGGCGGCGACCAATGGCTGCACGAGATCAAGATCGACGGCTATCGCATCTTCGCGCGCCGCCGCAACGGCAAGGTCGCGCTGCTGACCCGCACCGGCCTCGACTGGACCGGCCGCTTCAAGCCGATCGCCGACGCGGTGGCGAAGCTGCCCGGCGGCGATCTCGCCCTCGACGGCGAGGTCGCAGTGCTCGACCAGAACGGCGGCTCGAGCTTCGCCTCGCTCCAGGACGCGCTGTCGCGCGGCGACGCTAAGCCGCTGCGCTACATCGTCTTCGACCTGCTCTATCGCGACGGCGAGGATTGGCGCGGCGCTAAGCTTACCGATCGCAAGGAAACGTTACGCGCGCTGCTCGACGGCAGCGGCGGACCGCTGGTCTATTCCGATCACGTTGTCGCTCATGGCGGCGAGGTCTATCAGCATGCCTGCAACCTCGCCCTCGAAGGCGTCGTCTCGAAACGCGCCGACCTCTCCTATCACGAAGGCCGCACGCGCGACTGGCTGAAATCGAAATGCGTCGCGCGCCAGGAATTCGTGATCGTCGGCTTCACCGATTCGACCGTGCATCGCGGCATCGGCGCGCTGGCGCTGGGCTATTACGAGGACGAGACGCTGCGCTATGCCGGCCGTGTCGGCACCGGCTTCGATCATCGCACGGCGATGGATCTCGCCAAGCGCCTGAAGCCCCTCATCACCGATCGGATGCCGTTTCAGAATTTACCGAGCGCGGCGCGGCGCGGCGTCCATTGGACCCGCCCCGAGCTGGTCTGCGAGATCGCTTTCCTCAACTGGACGCCCGACGGCGTGCTGCGCCATCCCTCGTTTCAGGGCCTGCGCGAGGACAAACCGGCCAAGAGCGTCACCCGCGAGCGCGCGACGCCCGCCGGCAAGGCGGCGAAGGACTCGGGCAAGGACGACCCGCCGCCGCCAGCCGCCGAAAAAACCACCGCGCGCAAAGGCCCGGAGAAAATCGCCGGCGTATCCATCTCGCATCCCGACCGCGTCATCTTCCCCGATCTCGGCATCACCAAGCGCCAGCTCGTCGAATATTACGCTGCGGTCGCCGACTGGATCCTGCCGCATATCGCCAACCGGCCGCTGAGCCTGTTGCGCTGTCCTTCGGGCATCGACGAGTCGTGCTTCTTCCAGAAGCATTTCACCGGCATGAAATCGATCCGCCGCGTCACGATCAAAGAGAAATCCGGACCGGGCGAGTATCTCGTGCTGCGCGACGTGAAGGATCTCGTGCTGCTGATCCAGGAAGGCATCGTCGAGATCCATCCCTGGGGCGCGACCGCCGACGATCCCGACAGTCCCGATCAGTTCATCTTCGATTTCGATCCGGCGCCGAAGCTTTCCTTCGCCGCGGTCATCGATGCCGCGAAGGCGATGCGCGACTATCTCGCCGCGATGAAGATCGAGTCTTTCGTCAAGACCACCGGCGGCAAGGGCCTGCATGTCGTTGCGCCCTTAAAGCGCGGCATCGACTGGGCCGAGATCAAAGCCTTCACCAAGAAGATCGCGGCGAACTTTGCGACCGCGGCACCCGACCGCTTCACCATCAACCCGCTGAAGCGCGAGCGCACCAACCGGATTTTCGTCGATTACCTGCGCAACGATCGCGGCTCGACCGCGGTCGCCCCATATGTTGTGCGTGCGCGGCCCGGAGCCACCATAGCTTTGCCGATCGAATGGAACGACGTTAATGCGCGACTCGATCCTTCGCGCTACACTATAGCTTCGGTTCCTAAGTTGCTGGCTTCACGCAAATCTGATCCCTGGGCCGGCATGACCAAGCACCGTCAGACCATCTCTTCGGCGCAGCGCGCGCTCGGCCTCGCCGCTTAGCAAAGGATAGTGCCATGCCGCATGCCTATTGGTCCGGCTTCCTGCGCCTGTCGCTGGTGTCGTGCCCGATCTACATCTCGCCGGCGACCAGCGAGCGCGAGCGCATCAGCCTGCATCAGATCAATCCAAAGACCGGCAACCGCATCCGCCTCCAGCCGGTCGACGCCGAGACCGGCGAGGAGCTCGACCGCGCGGATCTGATCCGCGGCTACGAGGTCGAGAAGGGTCAATACATCGAGATCACCAAGGATGAGCTCGCAGCGCTGAAGATCGAATCCTCGCGCGTCCTCGAGCTGTCGCGCTTCGTCGAGCGCGACAGCATCAACATGCTCTATCTCGACACGCCCTATTACGTCTATCCCGAGAACGCGCAGGCCGAGGAGGCCTATCACGTCATCGCCGCGGCGCTCGCCGAAACCGACCGCGTCGGCGTCGGCCGCATCGTCATGTCGCAGCGCGAGCGGCCGGTGGCGCTCCAGCCTTTCGACAAGGGCCTGCTGCTTTCGACCCTCCACACGGCCGAGGAAGTCCGCCTCGCCGAATTCGACGAGCCGGGCCGCAAGCTCGATTCGCAGATGGTCGATATCGCGACGACCATCATGGCGCGCCTCAGCGGCAAGTTCGAGCCCAAGGGCTTCCACGACCAGTATCAGGACGCGTTGCGCGAGCTGGTCGAATCGAAGCAGAAGGGCAAGCCGATCCAGCGCGCGAAGATCGAAGAGCCGCGCGGCAACGTCGTCGATCTGATGGCGGTGCTGAAGAAGAGTCTCGCCTCGACGGGTTCACGCAAAAATGTGGGCGGCGTCGCCAACGAGAATGCCGACGAAGCACCGCGGCCCGCCAAGAAGCGCGGCAAGAAGGCAGATGCGCGGCAACGGTCACTGCTCTTGCCGATCGACAGCGGCAAGAAGCCCGCCGCCGCCAAGCGCACGGGCGAAACGCCGGCACGCACCCGCCGTAAGCGCGCCTGACTACGTAATCCGCATTCGGGGCGGGCGTCTCGGCGTTGCATTTGCAGCCTGCGGCCTTCGACAAGCTCAGGCTGAGGAAAATCTTATCTGGCATCCAGAAGATGCCGCGTATCCTCTCGCCTCACCCTGAGCGCGAGCGGTAGCGAGCAGTCGCCCTTCGTCAGGCTCAGGAGGCGCACGATCGCCTTGCAAACGAAAACGGCCCCGGAAATTCCGGGGCCGTTCGCGTTGGAACGCTTGGCGCTTAATGCGCGGGCGTGTTGGGCGGGTTGGCGAGATTGTTCGGCAGCTCCGCCGAGCTGCCATTCATCCCGGTACCAACGCCGCTCTGAACGTCGGCGCCGACGCCGGTCCCCGCGCCGGTATTGCTCGACGCGCCGAGGCTGCCGGTCGCGCCCGGCGTGCCGCAGGCCGCGCCGACGCAGTTGCTGACGTTGCCGTTAATGCCGTCATTGGCCATGCCGCCGTTGTTCATGACGCCGGCGCCGATCCCGGCGCTGGTGCTGCTCCCGACGCCCGAATCGCTGGTGCCGTTCGGCGTGCCGATGCCGCCGGAACCGTTGAGCGCACCGGCGCTGCCGCCGATCGCCCCGGCGCCGCTCGTCCCGAGCGACGCGCCGCCACCCGCGCTCGCCCCGGCTCCGGCGCCGCCGCCACTCGCGCCGCCTGCCGCCTGGGCGAAGGCCGCCGCCGGAGTCAAAGCCAAGGCCAGCGCCACCCCCGCCGTCATCAGATATCGTTTCATTCGACTACCCTCTTGCTTGGATGTCCCTCCTGGGACGTCCTTCTTCAACGACAGGTCGGGATGCAAGTTCCGCTTTGCTGCCCGCAGCGCGCCTTGAAAAAGGACGTTTGGTCGCCTATTCCTTCGCTCGGCAGCTATGCATCGCATGCAAGGAATATTGGTCTCGGGCTTGGCCGCAGCGCTTTTGAGCGCCGCGCCATTGGTCGCGGCCGCGGCCGCGACCCAGGTGTTGACCTACAAGGTCGAGCATCCGAAATACGGCGATATCGGCACCTACATCAACATCGTGTCGCAAAACGGCGCCGCCGCCGATGTGCGGACCGATCTCCACATCGCGGTGAAGATGATCGGCATTCCGCTTTTCCATCAGGATGCGACGCGCGAAGAGCAGTGGGAGAACCAGCGCCTCGTCGGCTTCCAGAGCTCGACCGACGACGATGGCACGAAGATCGCGGTGACCGGCAAGGCCGACGGCGCCGGCTTCGTTATCCAGTCGAGCTCCAACGGCGAGCTGACCGCGCCGCCGCAGGTGCATCCGTCTAATCCCTGGGCGCCGTTCATCCTCCACACCGACACGATGATGTCGACCAAGACCGGGCGCGTGACGCCGGTGGTGGTCAAGGATACCGGCCTGGTCACGGCGACCTTCGACGGCCAGCCGATGCGCGTCCATCAATGGACCATCGACGACGACAAGCATCAAGTGGTGTGGGTCGACGACCGCGGCACCGTCGTCGCCTTCCAGACCGAAGAACAGGGCGCGGCCATCAACTTCGTCCTGCAGCATGCCACCGCCGCCCTGCCCGCACCGGCCCTCGCGAACAATTGACGCCGCGCCCGGGCAAGGGTAACCCCCCTAGTGCGGCGGATTTGAAGTTCGTAAGATATTGCCGCGCGTGCCGATACGAACTTCAAATCCAAAGGCCACACTAGGAGTCGAAGGTTTTCTAGTGTCCTTACGATGCGGTCGTTCGCTCGGGACTTTCCGCTCGATCAGGCGAATTTTCGAATTGGGACACTAGCCCATGATCCCCCGCTACACCCGGCCGGCGATGGCCGCCCTGTGGGAGCCCGAGAACCGCTTCCGCATCTGGTTCGAGATCGAGGCCCTCGCCTGCGACGCGCTCGCCGAAGCCGGCGTCATCCCGAAAAGCGCCGCCAAAACCATCCGCGCGAAAGGCAAGTTCGAGGTCGAGCGCATCGATCAGATCGAGCGCGAGATCCATCACGACGTCGTCGCCTTTCTGACCAACCTCGCCGAGCATATCGGCCCCGAGGCGCGCTTCCTCCATCAGGGCATGACCTCCAGCGATGTGCTCGACACCTGTCTCGCGGTGCAGCTCAGCCAGGCCTCGGACATCCTCACCGCCGATCTCGACGCGCTGCTCGCCGTGTTGAAGCGCCGCGCCTTCGAGTTCAAGACCACCGTCACCATCGGCCGCAGCCATGGCATCCACGCCGAGCCGACCACTTTCGGCGTGAAGCTCGCCGGCTTCTATGCCGAATTCGCGCGCGCGCGCCGGCGGCTGGAGCAGGCTAAGCACGAGATCTCGACCTGCGCGATCTCGGGCGCGGTCGGCACTTTCGCCAACGTGCCGCCCTCGGTCGAAGAGCATGTCGCGAAGGCTTTGGGCCTGCGGCCCGAGCCGGTCTCGACCCAGATCATTCCGCGCGACCGCCACGCCGCCTTCTTCGCCGCGCTCGCCGTGATCGCCGGCTCGGTCGAGCGCCTCGCCCTCGAAATCCGCCATCTGCAGCGCACCGAAGTGCGCGAGGCCGAAGAATATTTCGCGCCCGAGCAGAAAGGCTCGTCGGCGATGCCGCATAAGCGCAATCCGGTCCTCTCCGAGAATCTGACCGGCCTCGCGCGCCTTGTGCGCGGCGCGGTGGTGCCGGCGCTCGAGAACATCGCGCTCTGGCACGAGCGCGACATCTCGCATTCCGCCGTCGAGCGGGTGATCGCGCCCGACGTCACCATCGCCTTGGATTTCGCCCTGGCGCGGCTGACCTCGATGATCGACAAGCTGCTGGTCTATCCCGAGGCGATGCGGCGCAACCTCGACAAGCTCGGCGGGCTGCACAATTCGCAGCGCGTGCTGCTCGCGCTGACGCAAGCCGGCATGAGCCGCGAGGACGCCTATCGCGCGGTGCAGCGCAACGCGATGGAGGTGTGGCGCGGCAAGGGCGATTTCGCCGCGCTGCTTAAAGCCGACAAGGACGTGTCGGCCCTGCTCTCGCCGGCGGCGATCGACGCCGCTTTCGACGACAGCTACCACTTGAAGCACGTCGACACGATTTTCCAACGCGTGTTCGGCGAGCGTCGAAAATAGAGTTCCATCCGGACCATGTATGCGTTTGGTCCGTGCAAAGCTACCGGGCCATCTCCGAGATTTTTATGAGAAAGATCCTGACTATTTCCGGGCAACGGAAATAAGCGAGGAAGGCAAAATTTTCTTGATCTGGCATAAAAACCCAGAAGCTCGAACTCGCCACGGAAATCCTTACACGCGCGCACGGCTTGCAGCAGCGATATTTAACAAGAGATACGGGGAGTTCGATGGGACCGACTATACGCTACCGAACGAGCGAGTACCCAAAGAACATGGGCATGCTGGCAAACCAGAGAACTGGGAATCTTGCTAATAAAAGTTTGTCATTGCGAGCCCTAAGCGCAGCGAAGGGCGAAGCAATCCAGGGGCTCACCAAATCTTTCCACAAATCACGCCATTGCGGGTTCATCGCCTCGATGAGAGCAAGTTTCTTTTTTCGCGATCCCGCCTTGATCTGTTTCTCCCGCACGATGGCCGTTGCGATGTCTTCAAGCTGTTCGTACCAGACAAGAAGCTTGCAGCCATAGCGTTTCGTAAATCCTGGTACGAGATTCTCGCGATGCTCATAGACGCGTCGTACGAGGTCAGACGTCACGCCGGTATTCAGACGTCACGCCGGTATAAAGCGTGCCATTCCGCTTGCTTGCCATTATATAGACGGCTGGATATAGACGGCTGGCTGCTTCATCCCTGTCCGACGTTCGCCTGGATTGCTTCGCTTCGCTCGCAAAGACAGCCGAGGGGGAGAGCCACCGCGTAAAGCCTCAGCTTTTCAGCTGCTTCTCCGCCTGCTGCGCGAAATGCGCGAGCTCGAGCTGCACCCGCGTCGCATCGAGCGCGACGCGCTTGGCGGCGAAATCGGCGACGATCTTGGCGACGATGTCCGCATCGCCATGGCGGTGGCCCGCGGGATCGATGACCGTCACCGCATAGGCTTCCGCCGCATCGCCCGCGAGACCGAGCTGCGCCGCCGCCCAGAGGCCCAAAAGATGATTGCGCCGCGCCTTGAGCTTGAAGGCGACCTCCTGCTGATGCTCGAAATTCTTCTCGAAGCCTTGCTCCCGCTCGTTGAAGTCGACCATCGCGCCAGCCCTCCGGGTTATTTTTCCCTTGCAGCGCCGCTTGAATAGCCGATAACCCCGGCATGTGCACCTTCGTCATCCTGCGCCGGCCCGGCAATGACTGGCCGGTGCTGATCGCCGCCAATCGCGATGAGATGATCGACCGGCCGTGGCGCCCGCCCGGCCGTCATTGGCCCGACCGGCCCGAGGTCGTGGCCGGCCAGGACGAGCTCGCCGGCGGCTCCTGGCTCGGTCTCAACGATCACGGCGTGGTCGCCGGCATCCTCAACCGCCACGGCTCGCTCGGTCCCGCGCCCGGCCAGCGCTCCCGCGGCGAGCTGGTCCTCGAGGCGCTCGACCATGCCGATGCGCGCGCCGCCGCCGAAGCCCTCGCCCATCTCGAGCCCGCCGCTTACCGCACCTTCAATCTGATGATCGCCGACAATCGCGACGCCTTCTGGCTGCGCCACGCCGATCCCTCCGGCACCTTGCCGCTGACGGTGGCGGCGCTCGCGCCCGGCCTTCACATGATCGCCTCGGGCGATCTCGACGATGGCGAGCTGCCGCGCCTCAAGCGCTACCGCCCGCTGTTCGAGAAAGCGCCGCCGCCCGACCCGAGTCGCGACGACTGGGTGAGTTGGGAGCGGCTTTTGACCGACAGCGACCTCGCGCCCACCGATTCTGAAGCGGGCGACGACGTGCAAAGTGTGATGCGATTCGACACCGGCCGCGGCTTCGCGACGGTGTCGTCGAGCCTCATCGCCCTGCCCTCGCACGACCATCCCGAGCTCAAGCCGCGCTTTCGCTTCGCCGCGCATCACCCGACTCGTCAAGCTTGGAGCGACGTGCTGGTCTGAGCGCGCGGCAATTGCTATACAGCGGTCAAGGATGGCTTGACCCCCGCGAAAAGCCTGCTTTGGCCCGTTTGTCCTGTCGGTCAAGGCATCCTTGACCCTCAAAGAGAAAGGCGCCGCATGACCCGACGCAAACAAGTCTATGAAGGCAAGGCCAAGGTCATGTTCGAAGGGCCGGAGCCCGGCACCCTCGTCCAGTATTTCAAGGACGACGCCACCGCCTTCAATGCGCAAAAGCGCGGCACGATCACCGGCAAAGGCGTCCTCAACAACCGCATCAGCGAGTATCTGATGCTGCGCCTGGCCGAGATCGGGATTCCGACGCATTTCGTGCGCCGCCTTAACATGCGCGAGCAACTCGTTCGCCAGGTTGAAATAATTCCGATCGAGGTGGTGATCCGCAACGTCGTCGCCGGCTCCCTCGCTCAGCGTTTCGGGATGGAGGAAGGCACGCCGCTGCCGCGCTCGATCGTCGAGTACTACTACAAGAACGATAAGCTCCAAGACCCGATGATCTCCGAGGAGCACATCACCTGCTTCGGCTGGGCGACCACTCACGATCTCGACGACATCATGCAGATGTCGCTCCGGATCAATGATTTCCTGCTCGGTCTTTTTCTCGGGATCGGCATCAGACTCATTGATTTTAAATTAGAATTCGGCCGGCTCTACAACGAGCAGGACGAAATGCGCTTGGTCCTTGCCGACGAGATCAGCCCGGACAATTGCCGGCTCTGGGATCTGAAGACGAACGAGAAGCTCGACAAGGACCGCTTCCGCCGCGATCTCGGCCGGGTCGAGGAGGCCTATCAGGAAGTGGCGCGGCGCTTGGGCCTGCTCACTGAAGGCGCGCCGGGCGACATCAAGGGCCCGGCGACGGTGCAGTGAGGCGCCTGCCGTGAAGGCCCCACGATGAAAGCCAGGGTCTTCATCATGCCGAAGGAAGGCGTGCTCGACCCGCAAGGCAAGGCGATCGCCCATGCGCTGGGGAATTTGGGATTTTTCGGCGTCGGCGAGGTGCGGCAAGGCAAGGTGATCGAGCTCGAACTCCGCGCCGCCAGCGAAGGCGAGGCACGCGCCGAGCTGGAGCAAATGTGCAAGAAGCTCCTCGCCAACACCGTGATCGAAAGCTACCGGGTCGAGATTGTCGGGTGATGGCTGCAATTCAACCGCGCGGCCTTCGACAAGCTCAGGCTGAGGAGATTTTCTTTCTGGCCGCTTCCATTGATTGACGCCACGCACAATCTCACCTCACCCTGAGCTTGTCGCCCTTCGACAAGCTCAGGAGTCGCTGGATGCTCTTGCAACGAGTCGATTAGGATTATGCAATCCGCCATCATCGTCTTTCCCGGCTCCAATCGCGAACAGGACGTCGTCGACGCGCTCCACCGCGCCGCGGGCAAGAAACCGCTGAAGGTCTGGCATCGCGATTCGGCCCTGCCGAAATGCGATCTCATCGTCATCCCGGGCGGCTTCTCCTATGGCGACTATCTGCGCTGCGGCGCCATGGCGGCGAACTCGCCGATCATGCGCGAGGTAAAGGCCGCGGCTTCGCGCGGCACGCCGGTCCTCGGCATCTGCAATGGCTTCCAGATCATCACCGAGGCCGGGCTGTTGCCTGGTGCGCTCTTGACCAACAAGACGCTTCAATTCCACTGCAAGAGCGTCACCCTGCGAGTCGAGAACAGCCAGACCGTCTACACCGCGCGCTATCAGACCGGCCAGGTGATCCGCGTGCCGGTCGCGCATCACGACGGCAATTACTTCGCCGATGACGAGACGCTGAACCGGCTCGAAGGCGAAGGCCGCGTCGCCTTCCGGTATTGCGCGCCCGACGGCTCGCTCGACGAGGCGCATAACGCAAATGGTTCGGCGCGCGCCATCGCCGGCATCTTCAACGAGACCAAGACCGTGCTCGGCCTGATGCCGCATCCCGAGGACGCGACCCATCCGCTGCAAGGCTCGCTGGACGGCGTGCCCTTCTTCGCCGGGCTCGTCGAGGCGCTCGCTTGAGCGAGCGCCCCTCTTCCCCCGAAAGACCGGTCGGCCCGGCCCTCGCCGCCGAGTTCGGCCTTTCCGCCGAGGAATATGCGCGCGCGGTGAAGATCATGGGCCGCACGCCCAACCTCACCGAGCTCGGCATCTTCTCGGTGATGTGGTCGGAGCATTGCTCCTACAAATCCTCGAAAAACTGGCTGAGGAAGCTACCGACCACCGGCCCGCACGTGATCTGCGGCCCGGGCGAGAATGCCGGCGTCGTCGATATCGGCGACGGCATGGCGGCGATCTTCAAGATGGAGAGCCACAACCACCCCTCGTTTATCGAGCCCTATCAGGGTGCGGCAACCGGCGTCGGCGGCATCCTGCGCGACGTCTTCACCATGGGCGCGCGGCCGATCGCCAATCTGAACGCGCTGCGCTTCGGCAGCCCCGACCATCCGAAGACCCGGCATCTCGTCGCCGGCGTCGTCGCCGGCATCGGCGGCTACGGCAATTGCGTCGGCGTGCCGACGGTCGGCGGCGAGTGCAATTTCCATCCGAGCTACAACGGCAACATCCTCGTCAACGCGATGACTGTCGGCATCGCGAAGAAAGACAAGATTTTCTATTCGGCGGCATCGGGCCCCGGCAATCCGGTGATCTATGTCGGCGCCAAGACCGGGCGCGATGGCATCCACGGTGCGACCATGGCCTCGGCCGAGTTCAGCGAAGATGCCGAGGCGAAGCGCCCGACGGTTCAGGTCGGCGATCCCTTCACCGAGAAGCTCTTGATCGAGGCCTGTCTCGAGCTGATGGCGGGCGACACGATCGTCGCGATCCAGGATATGGGCGCGGCGGGACTCACCTCGTCCTCGGTCGAGATGGCGGGCAAAGGCGGGCTCGGCATTGCGCTCGATCTCGACCAGGTGCCGATGCGCGAGCAAGGCATGACGCCGTACGAGATCATGCTGTCGGAAAGCCAGGAGCGCATGCTCATGGTGCTGCAGCCCGGCAGCGAGGAAAAAGCGCGCGCCGTCTTCGAGAAATGGGAGTTGGATTTCGCGAAGATCGGCACCATCACCGAGACCGGGCGGCTCGTGCTGACAATGCACGGCGCGGTCGCCGCCGACATGCCGATCGAGCCGTTGGTGACGCAAGCGCCGCTCTACGAACGGCCAGTCGCGAAAACGCCGCCGTGGCCGGCGCTCGCCGCCGCGGCGATCGAGGCGCGCGATCCTTTCGCCGCGCTGAAGACGCTGATCGCCTGCCCCGACCTCGCCTCGAAGCGCTGGATCTGGGAGCAATACGATCACCTCGTCATGGGCCGCACGGTGCAGCGGCCGGGCGGCGACGCGGCGGTCGTCGCGCTTCCCGAAAGCCAAAAGGCGCTCGCCCTCACCTCCGATTGCACGCCGCGCTATTGCGCCGCCGATCCCGAGCGCGGCGGCGCGCAAGCCGTCGCCGAGAGCTGGCGCAACATCACCGCGGTCGGCGGCACGCCGCTCGCCATCACCGACAACATGAATTTCGGCAATCCCGAGCGCGCCGAGATCATGGGCCAGTTCGCCGGCTGCATCGCGGGTATGCGCGCCGCCTGCCTGGCGCTCGACTATCCGGTCGTCTCGGGCAATGTCTCGCTTTACAACGAGACCAACGGCACCGGCATCCTGCCGACGCCGGTGATCGGTGGCGTCGGCATCTTGGCCGATGCCTCAAAGAGCGTCGGCTTGGCGCTGAACAGTGCCGGCGACACCCTGCTCCTCATCGGCGAGACCAAGGGCCATCTCGGCTGCTCGCTCTATCTGCGCGAAGTCTTGGGGCGCGAGGACGGCGCGCCGCCACCAGTCGATCTCGCCGCCGAGCGCCGCAACGGCGATTTCGTGCGGAGCGAGATCGCAGCCGGCCGCGTCGCGGCCTGTCACGACATTTCCGATGGCGGGCTTTTGGTCGCGGTCGCCGAGATGGCGATGGCGGGTGGCCTGGGTGCCGCCCTCGCCCTGCCCGCCGGCATCGCGCCGCATGGCTTCCTCTTCGGCGAGGACCAGGCGCGCTATGTGCTGGCAACGGCGGCGCCCGACGCCGTGCTCGCCGCCGCCAAAGCCGCCGGCGTGCCGATGTTAACCCTCGGGCGAGTCGGGGGCGATCAATTGACACTGGCCGGGGGCAATGCCATATCCGTTAAGGAGCTTTTGCGGCTCAACGAGGCTTGGCTGCCTGCTTACATGGCCGGCTAAGCCCCGACGAAGGAAGGGTTTTCACGGCATGGCGATCGATGCGGGCGAGATCGAAAGGCTGATCAAAGCCGGGCTGCCCGACGCGCAGGTGCGCATCGACGATCTGCGCGGCGACGGCGATCATTATGCCGCTGTCATCGTCTCCGCCGCCTTCAAGGGCAAGAGCCGCGTCCAGCAGCATCAGATGGTCTACCAGGCTTTGCAGGGCCGCATGGGCAACGAGCTGCACGCCCTCGCCTTGCAGACCGCGCCGCCCCAGGAATGAGTCCGCAAGACTGAACCTTTGCGATAAGGATCGATCATGGCCGACACCACCGTTTCCGACCGCATCAAGCGCGACATCACCGACAATCCGGTGCTGCTCTTCATGAAGGGCACGCCGGTCTTCCCGCAATGCGGCTTCTCCGCCGCGGTGGTGCAGATCCTCACCACCATGGGCGTGAAGTTCAAAGGCATCGACGTGCTCGCCGATCCCGAGATCCGCGAAGGCATCAAGACCTTCTCGAATTGGCCGACCGTGCCGCAGCTCTATGTGAAGGGCGAATTCGTCGGCGGCTGCGATATCGTCCGCGAGATGTATGAATCGGGCGAGCTGCAGGAATACCTGAAGACCGCCGGCGTCGCGGCGAAAGCTTGAGCGGGCGGCGCTTCGCTTCTCCCTTCCCTCTCCGTGCGGCCCTGCCGCTGATCGCGACCGTGCTGCTGCTCGGCGGCTGCGCCGTTGGCCCCGATTGGGCGGCGATCGCCCAACAGGCGGCGCAGCTTCGCGCCGGTTGCGAGAGCCAATACACCGCCGGCACGATCAAGACCGCGCTCGCCACCGAGCAATGCGCCGATCCGCCGATCCATAATCTCTATGCGAGCGCGGGCTATCCCGATCTCGACGTGCTCGACGCCTATTTCGCCAAGCGCGAGGCGATCGCGGCGCAGCTCGACCGCCATGCGATCGCACCGGAGGAGGCACGCGCCGAATTCGCCCAGGCGCTGGTCGACCAGAACACCGCCTTGCAGCAGCGTGCCACCAACCGCGCCGTCGGCTTCGCCGCGATCAACTCGACCATGCCGGTCTATTGCAATCGCGTCGGCCACGGCTCGATGATCTGCCAATGAAGCCGGCCAACGACCGCGTGCCGCTCGACGACGTCTGGGCGCAGGGTTATTCGATTGCCGAGCTGTGGGGCCACAGCGCCTGCGTGACGCGCGCGACCAGCGCGGTCGATGGCGCACATCCGCTGCTCTGGGGCATCCTCGGCATCGCCGAATACCAGATCGATCGCGGCGCCGGGCATCGCTATTTGCGCGACCGCCTGCTCGCCGGCGACTGGATCGCGATCGGCTATCGCGCGCCCAAGACCGCGGCCTCGCCGCTGGTCGTCGTGCCGCCGATCCCCGACGCGAAATTCGGCAAGAAGCAATCGGCGATCGGCCGCGACGACGCCGAGTTCGTCGATCTGCGCGTCGTCCACGCGCGCTCGATGGGTTGAGCCGCGCCGCCGAGAACCAGGCCGAGTGGCGTCGGCGACTTTCAGCACCGCTATTTGCGCTTCCAGCTCTTGGACTTTCCAGTCGGTCTGCATATTTTCGCAGCGCGTCCTGGACAAATCTGTCCTTGATAGTGCGCGCCAGATAAACGTGCGCGTTCTGCACTTTCGCGCCGCACGCGCGCCAATGCCCCCATCATGCGAGTTTCCCGATGGTTGTTTGAATTTTCCGCCAATGTTCGATTGTCGACACAAGTTATGGCGGTGTGTGGCGGCTCGACCAGGACTTGGATGGTCGCTCCAACCCATGGCAGACGTGGGCAAATAAGCCGGACGCCCATCTTCCATTTCTTCCATTCCGATCTTGATCGACCGGCGGAGAGTTTGCACAATCATCGACAATGGCTTATCCGCCGATTGTGTCTCAGGAGCGCCCACAAAAATCGCCAGCGACACTGGGCGACGTCCTCTATGCCACGTCCAAAGCCTTGGTCCCCGAGCAGGACTGGGTCGCGCTCGTCCAGTCGATCGCCGCGGGCGACCAGCTCGCGCTGCATGCGCTTTACGAGCGCACATATCGCATCGTCTTCACCTTGGCCATGCGAATCACGGCCAACCGGGAAACCGCCGAAGAGGTGACGCTCGACGTCTTCCACCACGTTTGGCGGCGCGCGTCGGGTTACGACGCGGCGAACGGCACGGTGCTCGGCTGGATCATGAACCAGGCGCGCTCGCGGGCGATCGACCGGTTGCGCTTCGAGAACCGAAAGAAGCGTAACGGCGAAAGCGATGTGCAGCCGCCGGCCGACGCGGTCGCCGATCCGCGCGACGTTCTCGAGCTGCGCGAGCAAGGCGAGACGTTGCGCACAGCATTGGCGGTGCTCACGCCGGACGAGCGAGAGGCGATCGAAACGACCTTCTTCGCCGGGCTCACGCATGCCGAAGCCGCGGCGCGGCTGAACCAGCCGTTGGGAACGATCAAGACGCGCATTCGTTCAGGACTGCACAAGTTGCGGCGGACAATGACCGCGGAATTGGAAAAGCCATGAGTACGTCCCCTTTGGACCGTTGCGAGCAGAGCGACGCAACCTGCGCCTATGCGCTGCAGGCCGTGCCGCAGAGCGCAGTGGCCACGATCGAGGCCCACATCGCCGCGTGCCCGGATTGCCAGCGCGAGTTGGAGAGCCTCCGCCCGGTGGTGAAGCGGTTCGTCGCCTGGCCGACGGACGTGCTGCGTCCGACGGCTCCGCTGCAAGAGCGCTTGGCGCGCCTTATCGCCGAGGAGACGGGAAAGCCGCCGGTGCTGCCGCCGGCGCGGCAATGGTCCGAGCCGGAATGGGAACGGGTCGCGCCGGGGATCGAGTGCAAGCTGTTCGCGACCGATGTGGAGCGGCACCGGGTCAGCATGCTGGTGCGCCTCGCGCCGGGCGCGAGCTACCCGGCGCATACCCATGCCGGCGTCGAAGAATTGCACCTCCTCGACGGCGAGCTGTGGATCGACGAGCGCAAGCTCTGTCCGGGCGACTACAACTATGGTCC
>DASYAL010000050.1:0-39938 GCA_036501365.1 Allostellaceae bacterium
GCGGACCGGGGCCGGCACGCCGATGGGCAAGCTGATGCGGCGCTATTGGATCCCGGCGCTGTTCGCGAGCCAGCTGCCCGAGCCCGATTGCCCGCCGGTGCGGGTGAAGCTCCTCGGCGAGAAGCTCGTCGCCTTCCGCGATAGCCTCGGCCGTATCGGCCTCATCGACGAGCGCTGCCCGCACCGCACCGCCTCGCTGTTCTTCGGCCGCAACGAGGAATGCGGCCTGCGCTGCGTCTATCACGGCTGGAAATTCGACGTCGAGGGCAATTGCGTCGACCTGCCCTCCGAGCCCTGGGACAAGGATTTCAAGCGCAAGATCAAGATCACCGCCTATCCCTGCCTCGAGCGCGGCGGGTTGGTCTGGGCTTATATGGGCCCGCCGGAACTGAAACCCGCTTTCCCCGATATCGAATGGACCGCCGTCCCTGCCTCGCATCGCTACGTCACACGGCATTTGCAGGAATGCAATTGGCTGCAGGCGCTTGAGGGCGGCTTCGATGTCAGTCATCTGAGCTTCCTCCATCAAGGCACCGCGGATGGACCCGACGGACGGCCGATTCCGATCCCGACGCGCTACGAGGTCGTGCCGGCGGATTGTGGATTGATCTCGCTCACCGGCCGCGACCTGCCCGACGGCGGCAGCGCGCTCACCGCCAATGTCATGCTGATGCCGTTCCACAAGCTGATCTCGGTGTCGCCGCTCGGCGCCCATGTGTGGGTCCCGCTCGACGACGAGACGACGATGAATTACAGCGTCGAATATTGGCCCGATCGGCCGCTCTCGGACGAGGAAATGGAAGATTCGAAGAATTTCCATTTCATCCATCCCGAGCTCTTGCCGAGCAGCGACCGCGCCGTCCTTAACAAGGACAATGATTACATGATCGACCGCTCGTTGCAGAAAAGCGGCAAATCCTTCACCGGCATGTTCGGGCTCGGCGTCCAGGATTGCGGCATCCAGGAATCGATGGGACCGATCGCCGACCGCACCATCGAGCATCTCGGCAAGAGCGACACGACGATCATCCAGATCCGCCGCCTGCTGCTGAAGACGCTGAAGGAATTCGAGACCGGCGCCGCGCCGCCCGGCCTCGACCCGCGCGCTTATCGCGTGCGTTCGGGCCGCTTCATGTTGCCCAAGGGCAAGCCGCTGACCGACGGCGTCTACGATTTCGTGCGCATTAAGGAACCGGCCTTCGCCAAGTAGCGACATCACGGCGCCGACTTACCCATGACCGCCTTCATCGGCCAGCCCATGCGGCGCAAGGAAGACCGGCGGCTGCTGACCGGCGACGGCCGTTTCACCGACGATCTCGACTTGCCGAACCAGGCCTACGCCGCCGTGCTGCGCTCGCCGCATGCGCATGCGCGGATCACGGCGATCGGCGCGGAAACGGCTTCGCGCGCGCCGGGGGTGCTCGCGGTGCTGACCGGCAAGGATTACGCAGCCGCCGGCCTCAAAGGCGTGCCGCACGGGCCGAGCGGCGCCGATCATTTCGAGATCACCAAGCCGGCTTTCGGTCCCGAGGCGATGCCGAACGGCCCACCGCCGCTGCAGCCGCCGCTGGCCGAGGGCCGCGTGCGCTATGTCGGCGAGGCGGTCGCTTTCGTGATCGCCGAGACCCTCGCCGCCGCGCAAGACGCCGCCGAGCTGATCCAGGTCGATTACGCGCCGCTGCCGGCGGCGATCGATGCGCAAGCCGCGCTGGCGCCCGGCGCGACGACGCTTTGGGACGATCGCGCCGGCAATCTGCTGGTTGCAGCGGAAAGCGGCGACAAAGCCGCGACCGATGCCGCCTTCGCGCGTGCGCATAAGCTGGTGCGGCTAACCTCGCTCAACCAGCGCGTCAGCGGCGCGCCGATGGAGCCGCGCGTCGCCCTCGCCGAATACGATGCCGCGCAAGGCAGCCACACCATCCATTCGGTGAGCCAGGGCGTCCACCGCATCAAATTCACCGTTGCTTCCTGCCTTGGCGTGCCGATGGACAAGGTCCGCGTCGTCACCGGCGATGTCGGCGGCGGCTTCGGCGTGCGCTCTTCCGTCTATCCCGAATATGCGGTGCTGGCCTGGGCGGCGAAGAAGCTGGGCCGGCCGGTCAAATGGAATTCGACCCGCAGCGAAGCCTTCCTCGCCGATTTCCAAGCGCGCGACGTGTTGGTCGAAGGCGCGCTCGCGCTCGACAAGGAAGGTAAATTCCTCGCGCTGAAGCTCGACTACACCGGCAACCTCGGCGCCTATCCGGTCTCCTACGCCGTGCTCAACAACGTCACGCGCATGGCCGCCGGCGTCTACGACATCCCGGTGATCCATGTGCGGGTGCGGGGCGTCGCGACCAACACCATGCCGATGTCGGTCTATCGCGGCGCCGGACGGCCGGAATCGAATTTCATCATGGAGCGGCTCGTCGACCTGGCCGCCGCCGATCTCGGCATCGAGCGCGCCGCGCTGCGCCGCCGCAACATCATCCCGGCCAAGGCCCTGCCCTATCAATCGCCGCTCGGCCATCGCTACGACACCGGCGCTTTCGCCGAGAATTTCGAGGCGGTGCTGCGGCTCGTGGATTGGGCCGGCTTTCCGGCACGGCGCGATGAGGCGGCAAAGCGCGGTCTCAAGCGCGGCATCGGCATCGCCAATTATCTCGAGACGCCGACCGGCTTCGTCGACGAGCGCAGCGATATCGGCGTGCTGGCCGAAGGCGGCGTGCGCGCGGTCATCGGCACGCAGGCTTCGGGCCAAGGCCACGAAACCGCTTTCGCGCAAGTCGTGGCCGACGCGCTGCAGCTTCCCTTCGACCAGGTGACGGTGTTCTTCGGGGATACCGCCGTCGCGGTCTCGGGCGCCGGCACGCATTCCGATCGCTCGATGCGCCTCGGTGGCACGACGCTGGTGCGCGGCTCGGCGGCACTGCTCGAGCGCGGCAAGAAGCTCGCGGCGCAACGCCTCGAAGCCGCCGAAAGCGACATCGCCTATGCCGACGGCCGCTTCGCCATCGCCGGGACCGACAAATCCGTCGACCTCTACGAGCTTGCTTCCTTCGCGCTCGACCCGAAGCTGCCGGAGGGATTGCGCGGGCCGCTCGCCGGCACCGGCATCGTCAACACGCGGCTGCACGCTTATCCCAACGGCGCCGCCGGTTGCGAGGTCGAGATCGATCCAGAGACCGGCCTCGTGCGCCTGATCCGCTATGCGACGGTCGACGATGTCGGCCGCGTCATCAATCCGATGATCGTCGAAGGCCAGATCCATGGCGGCGCGGCGCAAGGCATCGGCCAAGCGCTGATGGAGCAGATCGTCTTCGACGCCGCCGGCCAGATCCTGACCGGCTCATTCATGGATTACGCCATGCCGCGCGCCGACGACCTGCCGCTCTTTGCCGTGCGGCAGAACAGCGTGCCCGCGCAGAACAACCCGCTCGGTGTCAAAGGCGCGGGCGAGGCCGGGGTGACGCCGGCGACCTCGGCGGTGATCGGTGCTATCGTCGATGCGCTCGGCATCCCGCATCTCGAGATGCCGGCGACGCCTGAGCGCGTGTGGCGCGCGCTGCGCGAAGCCCGCTGAAGGAGGCTCACATGCACAAGATCGTTATTGCCGATGAGATCGTCGCCCGCGTCACGAAGGCGCGCGGCAAGCTCCATGCTTTCGACACGCTCGCCGGTCCGTCGACAGCGCTGCTGATGGTCGATCTGCAGAACTGCTTCATGCTGCCGCCCTACCCGACCGAGGTGCCGCTGGCGCGCGAGATCGTGCCCGCGGTCAACCGCCTCGCCGCCACGACCCGCGCCGCCGGCGGCGTGGTGGTCTGGATCCAAATGACGCATACAGAAGAGGACAAGAAGAGCTGGAGCGTCTTCTACGATCACGTCTCGAACACGCTCAACAAGACCGAGGGGCTGAAGCGCCTCGGCCGCGGCACGCATGGCCACGCGCTTTACGACACGCTCGACGTACGAGCAGGCGATCTCAAGGTCGAGAAGAACCGCTTCAGCGCCTTTATCCAGGGCTCGAGCGATCTCGACAAACTCTTGAAAGCGCGCGGCGTCGATACGGTGCTCATCACCGGCACGGTCACCAACACCTGCTGTGAATCGACTGCGCGCGACGCGATGATGCTCAACTACAAGACGGTGATGGTGTCGGACGCCAATGCCGCTTCCACCGACGCCGAGCACAATGCGACGCTTGCGAACATCCTGCGCATCTTCGGCGACGTGATGTCGACCGATGAGGTGATCGCGCGGCTGGCGTCGGCGGCGGCCAAAGCGACAGCAGCGGAGTGATAGGCGCGCATATCGGCCCTACGCCCCCTGAGCTTGTCGAAGGGCGACTACGCGCTTCGCGCTCCGCTCAGGGTGAGGAAAATTTTGCGGATGGCAGTAAAACTGGCCCTCAGCCTGAGCGTAGTCGAAGACCGCACGGCGATGATCCGCACCCTTATTTTGCGCTTGCCCGCATCTCGGCACGGCGCTTTGCGGTCGCCGCGGCATCGACCGCCAGCGTCTCGGGATCGAGCACCACGCCATATTGCTCGCGCGCGGCGCCGAGCGAGACATAGCCCTGATAGACGTCCTCGCGCACCTTCTCCGGCGCGCGCTCGGTCGGATCGCCGTAACCGCCGCCGCCGCCGCCGCGGATAGTGGCGCTGTCGCCGAGCTTCAGCGACAGGGTGAAGGCCTTGGCGTTCGGCAGGTTGCCGAGATCCTTGCCGTCCTTGCGAAGGAAAAGCGCATTGGGCATGGCATCCTGGCCACCAAACAAGCCCCAAGGCTTGCATTGCGAGCGCTCGATATGACTGGTGAATTTGAGCTCGATCAGCGGCTGCACCTCGCGATCGACGCCGAGACCGCCGCGGTAGCGACCTGCGCCGCCCGAATCCGGCACCAGCTCGTAGCGCTCGGCGAAGAGCGGGTATTTCACCTCCAGGAGCTCGATCGGGCTGTTATGGGTATCGCCGTCGTTCATCGCGATGGTGGCGGAAACGCCATCCTCGGTCTTCTTCGCGCCCCAGCCGCCGCCGGCATGCGAGAGACCGGCGAAGATGAACTGGTTGTTCGAGAAGCCGATGAGCTGGGCGATGATGAGATCGGCGTGATGGCCGGCGGCGACGCGATCGGGGATCGCCGGCGCTACCGCCTTGAAGATCGTGTCGACGATGGTCATCGGGAAGGTCATCCAGCGCCGCATCGCCGCCGGCTTCACTGCCGAGACGACGCGGCCGGGCGGCGCGATCACCGTCAGCGAGCGGAAGCTGCCGTCGTTGATCGGATAATCGGTCGGCGAGGTGAGGCATTTATAGGCGACCTGGGCGCAGGCGATCGCGGTGCTGTAACCGGAATTGTAGAAGCCGCGGACCTGCGGGCTGACCTCGGAGAGATCGATGGTCGCCTCGTCGCCCTTCACCGTGATCTTCACCTTGATCGGCACGCGCTTGCCGAGCTCGTAGCCGTCGTCGTCCATGAAGGATTCGGCTTCGTAGACGCCGTCGGGAATGGTCGCGGTGCGCGCGCGGGCGGATTCCTCGGAGCGGTCCATGATCTCGTCGATCGAGGCGAGCACCTCGTCAGCGCCGTAGCGCTCGACTAGCTCCTGGAAACGCTTCTCGCCGGTCTTCACCGCCGTCACCTGGGCGCGCAGATCGCCCATCGCCCGCTCCGGCACTCGCACATTCATGCGGATCATATCGATCACGTCCTGATTGACCTCGCCGCGGCGATGCAGCTTCACGATCGGGATCTGCAGCCCTTCGGAATAGATGTCGGTGGTGACGCTCGCCAAGACGCCGCCGATATCGAGCCAATGCGCCATGCAGCAAGAGAAGCCGACTAGGCGATCGCGATGGAAGATCGGCACCGACAGCGTGACGTGGTTCAAGTGGCTGCCGGTGATGTAGGCGTCGTTGGTGATGAGGATATCGCCGGGATGGATGGCATCCTTGAAATGCGCGAGCTTCGCCTTGATGGTCTCGCCCATGCCGCGGATGAACATCGGCAGGCCGAGGCCGATCGACACCGTGCGCCCGTCGGCGGTGAAAAGACCGCAGGTGAAATCCAGCGCCTCGTAGATGATGAGGTTGTAGGCGGTGCGCATCAGATTGGTCTTCATCTCGCCGGTGACGGCGAGCACGCCCGAGCGCACGATCTCGGTGATCACCGGATCGGCGCGGCGATTGCGCGTGGCAAGCATATCGGGCATGGCTGCTCTCTGACTTTGTTGCCGGCAATATGCGGCAGGGGCACCGGCGTTGCAATTGCAGCTTGCGCCCTTCGTCCTTCGACTACGCACTCCTTCGGAGCGCTCCGCTCAGGATGAGGCAATGAGGGGGCGTATGGCATCTTCCAGGAGATGCCCGGCTCTCTTCTTCCTCACCCTGAGCGGAGCGAAGCATAGTCGAAGGACGCACGATGATCTTGCAGCGGGCAATCTGAATTGCCTGCACTTGCCGTCCCCGCTAAATTCCGCTCCCGAAAAGAGGGGCGAAAATCGTTATGGCAGATGCGTCGCGCGCGGGTGAAGGCCTGCGGCTCGGAACCGATATCGGCGGCACCTTCACCGACGTCGCCGCGTTCGACGAGGCGAGCGGCAAGCTGCTCCTCGGCAAGAGCCTGACGACGCCGCAACGCCTCGCCGAAGGCATCAATAACGGCGTCGCCAAAGCCGGCGCGCGCTATCACGATGCCGGGCTTTTCCTTCACGGCTCCACGATCGCGATCAACACGCTCTTGGAACGCACGGGTGCCAAGACCGCACTCCTCACCACCAAGGGTTTCCGCGACATCTACGAAATCGGCCGGGTCAACCGGCCGGATTCCTACAACCTCTTCTTCAAGAAGCACGTGCCGCTGATCGAGCGCGCGCTGCGCTTCGAGGTGCGTGAGCGCATCGTCGCTGACGGCTCGATCCGGACGCCGATGAGCGAGGAGGAGATCGTCACCCTCGGCAAGCGCCTCGAGCAGCTCGGCATCGCCGCGGTCGCGATCATGTTCCTCCATTCCTATCGCAACCCGGCGCACGAGGCGCGCGCCAAGGAGATCCTGCTCCGCAACCATCCCAAGATGTTCGTCTCGGCGAGTCACGAGCTCAGCCAGGAATATCGCGAGTTCGAGCGCTGCTCGACCGTCGCCGCCAACGCCTATATCGGCCCGCGGGTGCGCGCCTATCTCGGCGAGATCGATCAGCATTTGCGCGAGGAAGGCTGCCGCGGCTCGTTCCTCGTCGTGCAATCGACTGGCGGACTCTACGAGGCGGACCAGGCCCAAGCCCATTGCGTGCGTATGATGGAATCGGGACCGGCCGCCGGCGTCATCGGCACCCGCGCGCTCTGCCAGGCGATCGGGCTCGAGAATGCGATCGCCTTCGACATGGGCGGCACCACCGCGAAAGCCGGCGTCATCCATAAGGGCGAGGCCCTGACCACCGGCGCGGCGCTGCTCGGCGGCTACAACACCGCGCTGCCGATCCAGATCGCGATGATGGATATTTTCGAGGTCGGCACTGGCGGCGGCTCGATCGCGCGCGTCGAGGACGGCATGCTCCGCGTCGGCCCGCAAAGCGCGGGCGCCGCGCCCGGCCCCGCCTGCTACGGCCTCGGCGGCACGGAGCCGACCGTGACCGATGCGAATCTCGCGCTCGGTCGGCTTGGCGCCGACCGTTTCCTCGGCGGCGAGATGAAACTCGACACCGAAGCCGCCGAACGCGTGCTGAAGACGCATGTCGCCGAGCCGCTCGGCATGACGACGACCGCGGCGGCGAACGGCATATTGCGCATCGCTTCGACCGCGATGTCCTATGCGGTCAAAGCCGTCACCACCGAGCGTGGCCTCGATATCGGCGATTTCGCGCTGGTCGCTTACGGCGGCGCCGGGCCGCTGCACGCGACCGCGATCGCCAGGGAGCTCGGAATCCGCCGCGTCATCGTCCCGCGCGCGCCGGGCGTGTTCTCGGCCTTCGGGATGCTGTTCTCCGACCTACGTTACGACTATGTGCGCAGCTGGTTCGAGCGGCTGGAGCGCGCGCCGTTCGAGGAGATGGAGCGCATCTATGGCGAGATCGAGGGCCAGGGCCACGCCGCGATCGCCGCCACTTCGGTGAAGCCGCACGAGACCGCGATCGCCCGCGCCGCCGATATGCGCTATGTCGGCCAGGAGCATGCGGTGAGCGTCGATCTGCCGATGGAGCTGTTCGCGAAGCAGGATCGCGAGGGGATCAAGCGAGCCTTCGACGATATGCACCTCCTGCGCTATGGCACAAACGCGCCGAACGAGCGCGCCGAGATCGTCTCGCTGCGCTCGACCGTCACCGGCGTGATGGCGAAGCCGCCGCAAGAGAAGATCGCGGCCGGCAAGGCCACGCCGCCCGAGAGCACCTTCACCGGCGCGCGGCCGGTCTTTTTCACCGAGACCAACGATTTCGTCGACACCAAGACCTATGCGCGCGCCGCGCTGCTCGCCGGCAACCAGATCGCCGGCCCGGCGCTGATCGAAGAGCATGCCTCGACGACGGTGGTGCTGCCGGGCGACACGCTGACGGTCGATCCCCACGGCAATCTCATGATCGCGGTCGGCGCGCCGAACAAGGCGGGATAGTAGTTCGATTCATTCTCTCGGGGGAGGATTGGCAACGGAGCTGGCCCGCGTCTATCGCGCGAAGCGATAACCACGCTCAAGCGAGCCGCTGCCCACACACAGCCGCCTTGGTTGGCCATAGCTGAGCGCTGACACGGAGGTTCTTTTTGATGAAAACGTTTCAGTATGCCGCACTAGTTGGCGCGATTGCGTTTGCTCTTGTTTTTTTGGGGATAACTGCCTGGCGGTCGTGGCATGGACCCGAAGTCCCGGCTGCCGCCAATGATCCGAACTATGCCATTGCCCAGTATAATCTATGGCTGACCATCTTCACCGGTGCGTTGGCGCTTCTTGGACTCATACAGATCGCGTTTCTTATTAGTACAGATATAACGGCCACTAAATCTGCGACTGCCGCCGTTGTATCTGCCGATGCCGCAAAGACAGCTAGTGAAGTTGCAAAACGTGCTTTAGTCGCGAGCCAACGCGCATGGGTCCGTATCGATAAGATCGAACTCGGTGGCGGCGGTCTTTCAATGGATGCAAATGGGGCGAGCGTTTCGATATCGTTCAGGTTCACCAATGTCGGAAATAGCCCTGCTATAAAGATTCGACCATATGCGTGGATGGTGGCGGTTGCCCCCGGTGTAGCACCGTCTGTGGTGCAGGATCAAAAATGCACTGATCTTCGTCATCAACCATTCGGGGGGATGACCTTTACGCTGTTCCCGAATGAGAGTTTCCCCAGCAGTATGGGGATTGGCGGATGGTCACTTGGCATCAACATACCGCTAGCTCAGCTACAGACCGCGGTTTTGCCACCGAACAATCTGCTACTGCTTACTGCGGTGGGATGTATCGATTACACTTTTCCAACCGATCCTGATGCTCATCACCAAACAGGATTCATCGTCGAAATCCGACAAAACAACGGGCTGCCAATAGCTTTCCAAGATGGCTTGATCCCTATCGCTCAACTTAGTGTTACCGACTTTCCGCTAGGTGCCGGGCGTTATGCGGACTAGCTTCTCTTGAACCCGCGGCAACAGCCCGACATCACCCTAGGACGATCCGTTCTCTGGAGTTGTCTAAGCGCCCTATGACTTGGCGCCGCACAATTATCGAGGCTATGCGTTGATCGAGTGACGGCTCACCCACATCTGTAATCCGATTAGGAGTCGCCGATAATGGACATAAAGACGGTACGGATGCTTGCCCAGTACAAGGCGTGGTCGGACAAGGTGATGTTCGACGGTGTCGCCGCCTTGCCGCCGGGCGAGGCCGAGAAAGAGCGCAAGACGCTCTTCAAGACGATGATCGGCACCCTCAACCATATCTATGTCGTCGACCTGATCTGGCAGGCGCATCTCGAAGGCCGCGAACATGGCTTCAAGGCGCGCAATGTCGTCGTTCATCCCGAACTGCCCGCGCTGCGCGCGGCGCAAGAGAAGATGAACAACTGGATCATCGATTGGGCGGCGGCGCAAAGCGACGCCGCGCTCGGCGAAGATATGCCCTTCAGCTTCGTCAACGGCAACAAAGGATCGATGAAACGCGGCGAGATGTTCCTCCATCTCGTGACGCATGGCTCCTATCACCGCGGCTGGGTGGCGGAGATGTTCTTCGAGGCGGGCGCGCGGCCGCCGCAGCCGGATCTGTCGGTGTTCTTGTGCGAAGCGCCGCAGGAATGGCGGAAAGCGATCTGACGGAAGGCCGCTAACCAGCCAACGTCATTGCGAGGACGCCGAACTTTGTGAGGCGGACGAAGCAATCCAGAACGCCCGCACTGCCTGGATTGCTTCGCTCCGCTCGCAATGACGCCTAAGAAAGGCCTGTCAGGGCGGATCGTAGTAATGCATCTCCAAGAGGATGCAGCCTTTATCGGAGCGGAACGGCCCATGCGCCGCGCCGGCCGGGCGCACGGCATAGGTCCAGGCCGGGAATGACTTGCCGCCCTTGCCCTTGGCGTCGTTGCCGACAGTGAGATCGCCCTGCACCAGGAAGACCTCTTCCCAATAATCGTGGATGAAAGGCGCGGTGGTATAGACGCCGGGCTCGAAACGCAGGAGCCGCGTGCGGCTGCCGCGATGATTCGCCTCGTCGAGTCCACCCGCGATGATCTTCTGCTGGATGCCGGACGGATAACCCTCCATCGTCTCCCAGCCGGTGGTGAGATCGAGGGTGTGGAATTCGTGGTGCTTCTTGTTGACCGCCATCTCGCCTCCTATCAGCCCATCACCGGCAACGGCACGATATCGTAACCGTGCGAAATGCGCAGCCCGCGTACCGGATCTTCGAGCTCGAATTCGAACCGCGGCGCCGGGCGGATGCCGCCCTGGGCCGCGAGCGTACCGCAGAACATCACCGTGCCTTCGGTCAGGCCTTTGGCGCCCGCATAGAGGTCGATCAGCTCTTCGGGAGCGCGCATCGCCGTGACCGGACCTTCCTGATAAAGCGTGCGCTCGCGGCCAGGGCAGGCGAAGGAGCGCAGGATCAGCCGGTCCCAATGCGGCTTCACGTCGTCATAGGCCCAGAGCGAGGGCGCGATCGGCTTCTCGCACATCTGCTTCGAGACGGTAACGTTGTAGGTCTCGACCTTGCGGTCGGTGTGATCGGAGCCAACGCCGACATGGAGCCGGCCGCCATGCTGGACGAGAACGAACTCGACCTCGCCGCTCGATTCCTCGCCCGCGACTTCGACCATCTCGGCGGAAGTGATGCGCGTCGCGGCGACGCGATAGAAGATCGGCACGCTCGCCGGGCGCGGCACGCCGATCTTCTCGAGCTCGGCGATGTGGTGCTCGACCGCGGCGGCGTCGCGGCCGGTCCAGCCGGCGATCACCGCATGCTTCAGCGCGACACCTTCGCTCGAGACATTGCCGCCGCGATGGATCGCGAAAGCAAGGAAATTCTCGAGGCCGCTCATCCGGTGCCGCTCAGTCCTGGATCACTGCGATGCATTCCATCTCGCAGAGCATGTCGTCGCTCTTGAGCTGGACGATCGCGGAGCTCCGTGCCGGCAGCGGCTCCGGTATCAGCTTCAAGTATTCCTCGTTGAAGGCTTTCCAGTCCTCGGCATGCTTCAAGAACACCGTGACCTTGACGACATCGGCGAGCGACGCGCCGGCCGTCTCGAGGATCGCCGAAATATTGCCGAGGCAGCGCCGCGCCTGATCGCGGATGTCGCCCATCTTGCCGGTCTCGCGGTTGCGCCCCGCTTGGCCCGAGGTGAAGACCATGTTGCCGATGCGGATCGCCTGATTGAACGGCCCGGTCGGAACCGGCGCCTTCTCGGTACGGATCGCCTGCTTCTTCATTTCGCCTTGTCCTTGCCGGTGCCGGGCTTATGCGCATCGAGGGCTTCGACGGTCTTGCGCGCGACCTCGTGATCGCCTTCGGGCGAGGAGCCGCCGACGCCGATCGCGCCGATGCATTGGCCATCCTCGAAGATCGGCACGCCGCCCGGGTTGAGCGTCACGCCGCCGGGAATGATATCGGTGAGGCTCAGCGGATAATGCATCCGTCCTTCCCATTGCTCGATCAGCTTGGCGGTCGATTTCTTGAAGGCGGCGGCGAGCCGCGCCTTGCCCATCGCCATGTATGGCCCGTGCCAGGAATCCGCCTTGCCGCGCGCCACCAGCACCGGATGGCCGGCGGCATCGAGGATCGCGACTGAGACTTCGACGCCGCGCGCGCGGCCGATGGATTTCGCGGTCTCGAGAAACTTCATCGCCTTCTCGAAATCCATCATCGCCGCCTCCCGAGCGATCAGCTCATGCGCAGATAGCGATCGGCGTTGGCCGACAGCAGATTCTCCATCGCCACGTCGCCGAGAATGTTACTCCATTTGAGCACGTTGTCGACGGAATGCGGCCAATCGCTTTCGGGATGCGGGAAGTCCGAGGCGTACATCAGGCACTTGTCGCCGAGGATGTCGTTGACCGCCTTGGTCATCAGCGGGCCTTCATGCGCCTCGATGCAGACGCAGACGCGGCCTTGCTTGGCATATTCGCTCGGCAGGTATTTGAGCGGCGGGATCACGCCTTTGACGTAATGCACCTGGCTGTCGAGCCGCAGGAGCCAGTTCGGCAGCCAGCCATGGCCGGTCTCGGAATAGCCGACCTTGATGTTGGGATGGCGGTCGAGGATGCCGCCGCAGATCACGTAGGCAAGCGAGCGCTGCGCGCCCCAGGGATGCGCCGCGGTGCGCGCGATCGCCGAATTGCCCCAGATGTCGCGATAGCCGGGGAAATAGGGCGGCTCGTAGAAGAAGCTGTGATGCATGATCGGCAGATGCAAATCGTTCATCACCTGCCACAGCGGCTCGAGCTCGGGATCGTCGATCGGCATGCCTTCGGGGAGCGAGGGCCACACGCAGGAGAGCCAGCTTTCCTTGCCGATCTTTTTGAGCTGCTCGACCGCCCAGGGAATGTTCTTGCCGGGGGCGAGGAACAGGCCTTTGAGCCGCTTGGTGTCGGCGCTGCAGAAATCGCGCATATAGGTGTGATAAGCGTCGTAAAGACCGGTGGTCATCGCCGGATCGAGCGCGCTCGAGGCCGGCGCCCAGGTGCCGGGGATCAGCACGTTCACGTCGACGCCCTCGGTCGTCATGTCCTCCAAGCGTCCGGTCGGGTTGTCATGCTGGATGCGCTCGTGACAAACCTCTTTCGAGATGTTGGCGACGCGCCCCTCGACGGCGCCGGCGCCGCCCTTCTCCGCCTTCTCCGCGCCGAGCTTCTGGCCGGCGATGCGGTTGTAGGGGATCGGATTGACCTTGATCGTATGCCACGGCTCTTTCGGATGGCCGCGGCCCTCGGGCGACTTCATCACCCGGGTATATTGATCGAGCTCGTGCCAGCGATCTTTGGTCGCCGAGCTGGCATAGCGGTTCAGCACTTCGAGCGATGGCGTGACGTGGCTGTCCACATCGATGACCCGATAGCCGTTACGCATTGCACGCTCCTGTCACTAACCTATTGGCTCAGATCGTAGAAAGCATCGCCTCGCCGGGCAAAATGGAATTGCGGATCGAAGCATAAGCGCGGCTTATGATGGGCGTGGGGCAATAGGATTTACCAAGCGAGGGCTTGGGCAACGCGGCGGTGATCGGCCACGCCTAACAATCCCTCCGCTGTCGCCGCCGCCAGCTTGATCGAGCCGAAGCTGATCCAGCCTTCGCGCATCGTCCGCGCCTCAGGCTGGCGCGCCTGCACGGCCGCGCGCAACGCCGGCGCCATCGTATCCTCAACCACCAGCTTGCCCTGGAAATCGACCGACCAGCGCGGCGCGCTCGCCGCCGTGGCTGGGTCTTCGCCGCAAGCCAATACGCGCGCTAGAAACTGCGCCAGCGTGCAGGTCTGGCCCACCGTGCCAGGCGTGCCCACGCTTATGACGAGCTTGCCGTTCTTCATCACGAGGCAGGGCGCGAGGGTGTTCGCCGGGCGCTTGCCTGGCGCGACGAAGTTGTCGCTCGCGGGATCGATGTTGAACCCCGCCATGCGGTTGTTGAGCAGGATGCCCGTCCCGCCGAGCACCACGCCGGCGCCGTAAGGCGCGGACACGCTTTCGATCAGCGACACCGCCATCCCGTCACGGTCGATCGCGGTTACGCAGGTCGTACAGCGATCGCGCGCTTCCGACGGCACCGGCTGGTTTGCCGGCGCGGCCTCGCCTGTGATGGCCTCGATCAGTGCCCGTCGCAGCTTGCTTTCCGCCACATGCGGATCGGCGATGAAACGCGCCGCCGCGCGATAGGCCGCGCGCCTCGTTTCGTAGCCTTGCAGCACGAAATCGGCGCTCGCCGGATCGATGCGATCGATCTTGCCGACCTCGAGCGTAAGCAGTTGCCAAAGTAAAGTGGCGCCGAAAGAATTCGGCGGCATGGTCAGCACGTCATGGCCGTAGAACGGTGCAGCGATCGGCTCCTGCCACAGCGAGCGATGCGCAGCGAGATCTTGCGCCGTCAGCAGCCCGCCAATCGCTTGCGACGATCGCGCCAGCAGCCGGGCAATCTCGCCGCCATAGAAACTTTCGACACCTTCCGCCGTCAGCGTGCGCAACACGGCGGCGAGATCGGGCTGGCGGAAGATCGTGCCCTCGGCCAATGCCGCGCCGCCCGGCAGGAACAACGCGCGCGCCGCAGCATTCTTGGCGAGCAGCTCGGCGCGGTCGGCGGTGTTGGCGGCGAGCTGGCGATGGACCGGGAAGCCGTCCTCCGCCAATCGCAACGCCGGCTGTATCAAGGTTGCGAGATTGATCGTACCGAAACGGCGGGCCAGGTCGTCGAGGCCGCGCAGCATGCCCGGCACCGTCGCCGAGAGCACGCCGGTGCCGGGAATCCCTGACGCAAACCGCGCGAGCGTCGCCGATTGCGGCGAGCAGCCCGTGCCGTTCAAGCCCGCGACCGCGCCGGTCTTGGGATCGTAGACCAGCGCGTAAAGATCGCCGGCCAGACTCACCGCATAGGGACAGACAACGGCCAGCACCAGCGCCGCCGCGATCGATGCATCGACGGCGTTGCCGCCGTCGCGCAGCACCGCGATCGCCGCCTCGCTGGCGAGGCGATGCCCCGCCGAAACGACGCCATTGTGGCCGCGCGCGGTCTGCGCGGTCACGTCGCGATGTCTCGTGCCGCCGGCTTGGTCGCGCGCATATAGAATTCCGACTGCGGATCGGCCGCGACCATCGCCTTGATGCGCTCCCACAGATAATGGCGCAGCGCGACGAATTCCGGACGCTCGCGCACGTCGTAGTCCCAGCGTGGATGCGGCAGGTCGACGTCGAGCACCTCGGCGACTTGGCCCGGACGCGGCCGCAGTAGCACGATCTTGTCGGAAAGCAGCACGGCCTCGTCGACGCTGTGGGTGACGAAGACGACAACGCTCTTGTGCTGCTGCCAGATCCTCATCAGCTCGAGCTGCATGAACTCCCTGGTCTGCGCGTCGAGGCTGGCGAAGGGCTCGTCCATCAACAGGTAGCGCGGCTCGGCGATGAGCGCCCGCGCCAGCGCCGCGCGCTGCTTCATGCCGCCCGAGAGCTCATTGGGAAAGGAGTCGGCGAAACGCCGCAATCCGACCATTTCGAGATAGCGGTCGGCGCGGTCGGCGCGCTCTTTCGCCTCGAGCCCGCCGAGCTCGCAGGGGAAGGAGACGTTGTCGCGGATGGTGCGCCACGGCATCAGGCGGAAGGATTGGAAGACGAAGCCCATATGCGGCCCCGGATGAGGCGACGCGCCGCCCACAAGAATCTCGCCGCTATCGGGCGCGATCAGCCCATTCAGCATGCGCAGCAAGGTCGTCTTGCCGCAGCCCGAAGGTCCGACCAGCGTCACGAAGGTGTTGGGCTCGATATCGAGCGAAACTTGCTGCAACGCCTGGATCCCGACGGTTTCCTTGGCGCGACGGAACGCCTTCGAGACGTTGCGGATGGCGATGCCGCCTTCGCTCATCGGCCGGCGCTCATCGCCCGGTCGGGTCCATCGCCGGATCGGTGCCGACATCCTTGAGCACGCCATCGACGAAGCTGGTGTCGATCCATTCCTTGGGCTCGACGCGACGCAGATCCTTGAAGTCGGGCGACTGATAGTCGGTGTCGGTGGTGAATTTCACCGCCTTGAGATTGAGCCCGCCATTGACGCTCCACTCCTTGCGATAAGCCTCGCCGAGCTTCTCAAGGTCTGCGGGCTTGACATCGGGCCGCGCCTTCTCCATGGCCTTGACCCAGAGCGACGGTTCCTTGGCGAAGTCCCGCGAGGCCATGATGATGCCGCGCACCACGCCGGCGACTTCTTTCGCCCTGGATTTCGCGACATCCTCGGTAACGACGTTCAATTTCGAGACGAAGGGCGCGAGCTGATAATATTTTTCCTGATCGACCATCGCCTGGACGCTGCTTTTGTCGGGCATCGCCAGCCACACGCCGATCGAGATCGAGGTGGCGTCGATCCGGCCGGTGGCGAGGGATTGCGCGCGCACTGGCGGCTGGCCGATCGAGAGATATTGCAGGCTGTCGATATCGACGCCGAGCTTCGCCAGCACGACGCGGCTGAGGGTGTAATCCGCGCTGCCGACCCGCGCGACGCCGAAGATCTTGCCGTCGAGGTCCTTGGCCGTGGCGATGCCCTTCTTCGCGGCGATCAGGAAGGGCAGCGCCTTGTCGGGCGAAATCACGCCCTTCAGCTTCATCTGGTCGCGCCCTACCAGCTGCAAGGCCGTGTCCGTGGCGATATTTGCCATATCACCGCCGCCGGAACGGAGCGCGGCCACCGCGGAGGGGGTTTGCTGCACGCGCACCAACTCGACATCGACGCCGGCGCGCTTGTAATAGCCCAAGCCGATGGCGAGATCGGCCACGGAATTGGGCACCAGCGGCGTTTGGGTCTCGGTGACGATGAGCTTGAAAGGCTCGGCCTGTGCGCCGGGCGCAACAAGGGTGGCTGCCACGCACACGCCGAGGATACCCGCAAAAAAAATTTTCATGCCGCTACTCCGCTCAAATCCCAAAATGCGACCGGGCAGGTACCGACGCCCTTGACCGGCTTGTGCTCGATGAAGCTTGGCTTCCGATCCTCGACGATGCCGAGGCAGGTGACGTAGTTGAGGAATTCCGAGGTCGAATTGCCCTCCTCGATCAGCCGCGGCACAGTCAGCGTCTTCAGGATGTCGTCGCGGTTGCCCGCACGCATCTGCTCGAGGATCCAGCGCTGCAGATCGAAGTTGTAGTGGCCCATCTTCGGACCGCCGACCTCGACGGTGAGATTGAACGAACCGATCACGGCAACGCGCTCGTCGCCCGGCCAGGCCTCGAGCGCGCGGCGCAGGAACTGGCCGAGCTCGTACCAGCGGCGATTGGGCGGGATCGGGTAACCGAACGCGTTGGTCATCACCGGCACCATCGGCAGATCCTCTTCCGGCCGCACGAAGGAGAGCGGCACGGTGAAGGCGTGATCGATGCGGAAATCGTGCACTTGCGAGAACTGCACGCCGTCCTCGATGCCGCGGCGCAGGAGGAATTGCGCCAGGTCCTGATGCACCCGGGCGCGGTAGCGCGGCAGGTGCATGACGTCGGTCTCGTACCAGAACGGGCCCTCGGCGACGGGACCCGTGCCGACGGCGAAGGTCGGCAGATTGTCGAAGAAGAAATTGTCGAGATGGTCGTTGGCGATGCCGACGATGAGGCTCGGCCTGGTCGCGGCGAGCAGCGCGCGCAATTTGGCGAAGGTGGCGTAAAGCGTCTCCATGTCCTTGGGATCGGCCTGGTCGCGATTCCAGAAGATGCGCGGATTGTGGGTCGAGGCGATAACCGAAACGATCTGGGCCATGGAATTCTCTTTCGAAACGGAACTACAGCGACTCGCCGCGGTAGCGCCACCGATCCATGCGACGCTCCAGCAGCTTCAGGGATTGCATGATCAGCATGCCGATCACAGCCAGCACGCAGACGACGACGAAATACGGCGCCATGCGGAAGCTGTTGCCGTAGATCGATAGGAGACCGCCGAGACCGTTCACCGCCGTGTAGAGCTCGGCAACGATGGTGTTGATGAGCGCGAGCGAGGCACCGACGCGCAGGCCCGCGGTGATGTAGGGCAACGCGCCCGGCAGCATGATCTTGCGGAAGATCTGCGTATCGCTGGCGCCGGCCGAGCGCGCCATCTCGATCAGCTCGCCATCGCAATTGAGCACGCCGTAATAGGTGTTGATGAGGACCGGCATCACCGCGCCGAGAAAGACGATGAATATCTTGGCTTCGTAGCCGAGGCCGAGGAACACGATCACCAGCGGGATGAAGGCGACGCGCGGCATCGCCGAGAGCGCGTTGACATAGCCCTCGATGGCCGCGCCGAAGACGCGCACGCCGCCCATCAGCAAGCCGAAGGGAATGGCAAAAGAGGTGGCGAGGACAAAGCCGGAGAGAAAGACTGTCAGGCTATCGAGGGTCGCGTGCGGCACGCTGCCATCGCCGATCACCTGCACCGCCGCCACCGCCGTCTGCCACGGCGTCGGCAGGAAATTCTGCCCGACCAGTACGGCCACCAGCCACCAGAACACGATCAGCAGCACGAAGACGAGCAGCCGCCAGACGTTGATGTTGACTTGGGAAAGCCGCGGACCGAGCCGTGGCCGGCGCTGGGTGACGGAACGGACCTGGTCGCCCTGGGCTGCCATCACATCGCAGCCGTCAGGCCGACGCCGGCTTCGAATCGCGCGGATGGTAGTAGTCGTAGAACTTGTTCGGCACGTCTTTGATCTTCGGCACCACGTTCTCGAGATACCACTCGCGGGGATTGAGCACCGCCGAGAGATGGAACAGCAGCACCGGGTGGACATGCAGCGCCCAGAGCGCCGGAAAATCGCGCTCGGTGAGCGCACGGCGCTCGTCCGCGGCGAGATCGAAGTGATCGAGCACGGCGAAATCGCCGCGGCGAAAGGCGGCGGTCCGCTCGCGATCGGTGTAGATATGGTGGATGGCGCGATTCAGCTCGTAATCCGACAAGATCGCTGTCCCTGTTCGGCCGCGGCTAAGGCCGCTTATACCATTGCGATTATGTTGCCTCGACCCGTGGAATCTAGGAATATTTCGGGATACCCCGATAGGCAACCCCTATGACCCAGTTGCCCATTTCACGGGCAGACGAAGCGATATGAACGACCGCCAGCTCCGCTATGCCCACGCGATCTGGAACGAGCGCAGTTTCAGCCGCGCCGCGGCGAAAATGGGCGTGTCGCAGCCCTCGCTGTCGGAGCAGATCCGGCTGCTCGAGGAGGAGCTCGGCTTCACCCTCTTCTATCGCAACAGCCGCGGCGTCGAGCCCAGCGCCAACGGTCTCGTCTTCCTGGAATCGGCCGCGGGCGTTGTCGGCGGCATCTCCGCGCTCAAGGAGCTGGCGCGCGAGCTGCGCGGCAAGCCGGGCGCGACGATCCGGATCGGCGTCAACTCCGGCCTCGCGCAATCGCTGGTGCCGCGGATCGCGCAAGTACTCGGCCAGAGCAACGTGAGGCCGCGCTTCGAACTCGTGACCGCGACCACGCGCCGCGTCCTCCGGCTCGTCCATCAACAGCGGCTCGATCTCGGCATCGTGTTCGAAGGCGAGATCAAGCTGTCCTCCGACAAGCTGGTGCGCGCGCCGCTCGCGGAATCCGAGATCGTGCTGTTGGTGCCGCCGACGCATCCGCTGGCGCAGCGGCGCGAGCCGCTTGATCTCGCCGAGCTTGCGCGCCATCCCCTGCTCGTGAACGAGCCGCGCATCGGCTATGGCAAGGCAGTGCTGACGCTCTTCGCCGAGCACGATCTGACGCCCGAGATCGTCGGCGATTGCGACAATCTCGAAGCGCTGAAATACATGGTCGAAGCCGGCGCCGGCCTGGCGCTCGCGCCGCGCATCGCCGCCGAATACGAGCTCGCGCAGGACACGCTCCGCGCCGTACGGATCGACGCCCTTCCAACGGTGCCGATCCAGCTCGTGCGCCGCCCGGAGCCGCTGGCGCCGCGCATCGAGCGCATCCGCGCGCAATTGACCAAAGAGCTCGGCGCGGAAGAGGCGAAAGCGAAGGCGTGAGCGCTGCCGGCCGGCACTGCGCCGCCGGCTCGATGCGCTCGCGACAACGATGGGGGATGTCATGAAAACTTGGCGCGCGATATCGCTGCTGGCGGGCGCAGCCTTGATCGGGCTGGCGACGATCGCGCTGTCGCCGCCAGGACCGAGCCGTGCGCAATCGGTGCTGGCGGGCATTTGGACGAAGAAACATCCGTTACCGACCGTGCGCTCCGAAGTCTATGCCGCCACGGTCGGCGGCAAGATCTATGTCATCGGCGGGCAGAATGCCGAGCGCCCCGACCTCTACGTCAACGACGAGTACGATCCCGCCACCGACACCTGGCGCGAGCGCGCGGGCATGCCGCATGGCATGAATCACACCGCGCTCGCCGCATCGGACGGCAAGATCTATGCGGCCGGCGGTTTCGCTTTCCCGATCCATGTCGGCGCGCACGACCTGTTCTTCAGCTATGACCCCGCGACCGACAAATGGCAGAACCTCGCGCCGCTTTCGAGCCCGCGCGCCTCGATCGGCCTCGTCGCGCTCGACGGCAAGATCCATGCGATCGGCGGCCGCGGCCTCGACAAGGTCACCGTCGCGACGCATGAGGTCTACGATCCCGCGACCAACACCTGGACGAAAGCGGCGCCGCTGCCGGTGGCACGCGACCATGCCGGCGTGGTCGCGGTCGACGGCAAGATCCATGTCATCGGCGGCCGCACCAAAGAGCCCGTCGACAATGTCGTCCTACACGATATCTACGACCCTCAAACCGATCGCTGGACCAGCGGCCCGCCGCTGCCCGAGCCGCGCAGTGCCGGCGCGGCGGTCTACTACCACGGGCTGATCCTCTATGTCGGCGGTGAGTGCAAGAACAACAAGCCGTTCGACCTGAACGAAGCCTTCGATCCGAAGACCGGCAAGTGGATGGAACTCGCGCCGCTACCGGGCGCGCGGCACGGCTTCGGTGGCGTCGCGATCGGCGATACCGCCTATTTCGCCGGCGGCTGGACAGGCAGCGCGACGCGCTGCGCCGATAATCCGACCGATGAACTGCTCGCCTTCACCGTGAAATAACGGCGCTCGCGCCTAGAGCGGCAAGCCTTCGACGACAACACGGCGCTCCCAGAAATCCCACAGCATGCGCTCGAGACCGCCGCTGACGCTGCCGCGCGCGCAATCGGCGATCTCCTCGGCCGACATTGGCGCCGCGCCGCCGATCGCCTCGCTCTCGATCTGATAGCGCGCATTTTCCTCGATGAAAGTGCAGGCGACGAGGCACGCTTCGGCCGTGGCGCCGACCACCACCGAACCGTGGCCGCGCATCTGACAGGCGCGCTTGTCGCCGAGCGTCTTCGACAGCGAGACCGCCATCTCGTCGGTGACAACGAGACGCGGATTCTCCCAGACCGGCACACCGTCCCTGAATAGCGCGCCTTGCGCGAAGACGGGCACGATCGGCTTGCGGGCGATGCCGAGCAAGGTCGAGGCATGGGCGTGCAGATGCGCGACCGCGCCAATCTCCGGCCGATCCTTGTGGATTTGCGTATGGATGCGCCATTCCGCCGGGATCTGCGCCGGCCGGTCGCCGCCGGGATGGTAGTGGATCTTGCCGTCGAGGCCGAAGACGAAGACCTGGTCGGTACGCGCAGTGCTTTTCTCGACGCCGGCGCCGGGCGTCATCAGCACGACATCGGTTCCCGGAACGCGGAGCGAGATATGACCGAAGAGCCCGATCGATTGCTGCATGCCGACGATGCGGCACATAATGGCGAGCTTGCGCCGCCACGCCCATTCGTCGGCCTCGGACACGCCTTGCTGGCGGGCAAATTCGGTCATCGCATCCCCTCCTCTTTGATCCTCTGCCGTCCGTCACCCGCGGCATCGGCAACCCGGTTTTGTAGAGTCGCCGACCCGCCTTGATCCCCAAAGCGGCCGGCCGCAATGGGATCGACGGCCCGCCCGTTGTGGTTTAGATTTCCGTCGCTTGCGGAGCCTGTCAATCGCGATCGCCGCGCCACGGCGCGGCCCGAAAAGCCCAGGTCCGACAAGCAGGGGAGGAATACCGGTGACCGTCCACGCCCACGCTGCCGAGATCGACATCGCCGATCAGACGCTGACCGACCGTCTGGAATTCTGGGTCGGCGAAGCCTCGCGGGTGGTCGCGATCGCCTGCGTCTGCGGCATGTTGTTCGTCGCCGCGATCACGATGGTCGACGTGCTGCTGCGCTGGTTCGCCAACGAGCCGATCCCGGCGATCAACGAGATCGTGCAGATGACCTTCTCGGTCGCGATCTCGGCCTGCATCCCGGCCGGCATGATCCAGCGCGTCAACCTCAAGATCGATCTCGTGGCGCGGTATTTCAGCCCAGCCTTGCACGCCTGGCTCGAAGTGCTGGGTAGCGCGTGCCTGTGGCTGTTCTATGCGGTCCTCGCCTGGCGCATCTTCATCTATGCCGACACGCTGGCCTCGGAAGGCCGCACCACCGTCATCCTCGGCCTGCCGCAAGCGCCCTTCATGTATTGCGTATCGGTGCTGCTCGCCTTCGGCATCGTCGTCCAGACGCTGATCATCATCAACGAGGCGCGCCGCGCTGCGGTCCACGGCACTGCCGGCCTTGCCGGCGCCGCCGTGGGTGCGGCGGTCATCGCCCTCGGCAGCTGGTGGTGGGTCGCCAACGAGCCGATGCTCGCTGCCTGGGCGCAGATCCATATCGGTCTCACGGTGACGCTGGTCTTCGTCATCATGTGGCTGATGACGCTGATCCTCATCCCGATCGCCGCCATCATGGGTATCGTCGGGGTGATAGCCTCGACGCTGTTCATCGGGTTGCTGCCCTCGCTGGGCGCGGCCTCGACCGAGGTGACGGGATTCCTCGGCAACAGCCAGCTCGCGACTTTGCCGCTGTTCCTGATGATGGGCAGCTTCGCCGCCGTCGCCGACATCTCGGAAGACGTCTACCGCCTGGCGCATGTCGTGCTCGGCCGGCTGCGCGGCGGTCTCGCGCTGACGACGATCGCCGGCTGCGCCGGTTTCGGCGCGCTCACTGGGCATTCGATCTCGACCACGGTGACCATCGGCAAGGTGGCGCTGCCCGAGATGCAGTCACGCGGCTATGCGCCGGCCTTCTCGACCGGCGTCTGTGCCGCCGGCGGCACGCTCGGCGCGCTGCTGCCGCCGGCGTCGGGCCCGCTGATCCTTTTCGCGCTGCTGTCGGAAGCCTCCGTCGGCCAGCTTTTCGTCGCCGCTATCGGGCCGGGATTGTTGGCGACGGCGCTCTATCTCATCACCATCGCGATCTATGTACGAATCTCGCCGGATTCGGCCCCGCTCAATCGCGACGAGACTCCCGGCCGGCTCCTGGCGGCGCTGTCGCGCTGCGGCCCGGCGGCGCTGCTCTTCGGCAGCGTGTTAGGCGGCATCTATTTCGGTATCTTCACAGCGACCGAGGCCGCCGCGGTCGGCGCCTTCGAATCCTTCCTTTGCGCCCTCTTCCGCGGCAAGCTCCGCGGCAAGGCCTTCTGGCAGGTCATGGCCGGCACCACGGCGACGACGGCGATGATCTACGGCCTGATCTTCGGTGCGCAGATCTTCTCGTTCTTCGTCGGCGTCAGCGCCCTGACCGAATCCGCCACTTCGGCGATGGAGCATCTCAACTGGGCGCCGATCGGCATCATGTCGCTGATCCTCGTGGTCTATCTGCTGCTCGGCTCGGTGATGGAATCCTTCGCGGTGATGGTCATTACCGTGCCGATCGTGACGCCGCTGGTGTTGCATCTCGGTTACGACATCCTGTGGTGGGGCATCATCAACATCTGCGTGGTCGAGACCGGCCTCATCCATCCGCCGCTCGGCCTCAACGTCTTCGTCCTGAAGAGCATCCAGCCGGACGTCTCGATCTGGACCGTCTATAAGGGCGTCTTCCCCTTCGTCATCACCGATCTGGTGAAGCTGGCGCTGCTCGTGCTGTTCCCGGCGATCACCTTGTGGCTCACCACCACCATGGGAACCTGACGGCCGCGGCAGCGGGTAGACGAGAAAGGACAGGCATGAGCAATCCGTCGGCGAGCGACGCGCGGCGCGGCACCAACCCGCTGTTCAGCGACAACAAGCTGAAGCTCGGCATCTTCGCGACCAATGTCAGCAATGGCTGCGCCATCACTACCGCCGCGGAGGCCTACGAGCTCAACTGGCCGAACGCCTTGAGCATTGCCGAGCTCGCCGATCGCCACGGCTATGAGGCGATGGTGCCGGTGGCGCGCTGGAAAGGCTTCGGCGGCAAGTCGAATTTCAACGGCACCAATTTCGAGACCTATACCTGGGCCGCCGGCCTGTCGCAGGCGACGAAGCGCATCGGCGTCCTCACCACCTCGCATGTGCCGACGGTTCATCCGGTGATGGCGGCGAAACAGGCGGCCACCGTCGACCACATCAGCGGCGGGCGCTTCGCGCTCAACATCGTCTGCGGCTGGTTCCGGCCCGAGCTCGAGATGTTCGGCGCGCCGCTGATGGAACACGACATGCGCTACGAATACGCGGCCGAGTGGATCGAGATCGTGAAGCTCCTCTGGACGCGCGAGGAGGAATTCGACTACGAGGGCAAGTTCCTGCGCGTGAACAAGGGCTTCTCGATGCCGAAGCCGATCCAGAAGCCGTTCCCGCCGCTGATGAATGCCGGGGCGTCGGGCAAGGGTCGGCAATTTGCCGCGAAATACGCCGACATGGCCTTCATCCATATCGATCCGAGCGACCTCGAGAAGACCAAGGCCCATGTCGAGGCCTATCGCCGCCTGGCGCGGGAGGAATACGGCCGCGAGATCCAGGTTTGGATCGGCGCGCCAGTGACGCAACGCGACAGCCGCAAGGAGGCCGAGGACTACGTCAATTACTACGTCATCGAGAAGGGCGACGACGAGGCCTGCGATAACATGCTGCGCATCCAGAATGTCGAGATGCACAAGATGATGCCGGAACGCGCCGAGAAGCTGCGCTTCGGCGCCAAGCTCGGCTGGGGCGGCTATCCGCTGACCGGGACCGCCGACGACATCGTCGCCGCCTTGCAGAAACTCAGCGGCATCGGCATCGACGGCGTGCTGATCCGTTGGGTCGATTATTGGGACGGGCTGCGGCGCTGGCACAAGGACGTGATGCCACGGCTCGTTGAAGCCGGGCTGCGCCGCTCGCCCGCTTAAGGAGACCATTGATGGGACAATTCGGAATCGGCCAGGCGGTACAGCGCGAGGAAGACCCGCGGCTATTGCGCGGGCTCGGCGAATACGTCGCCGACGTCACTCGGCCTCGCATGGCATATGGCTATATGCTGCGCTCGCCGCATGCGCATGCGCGCCTCCGCGGCATCGACACGCGCGCGGCGCAGCAGATGCCCGGCGTGCTCGCGGTCTATACCGCGGCCGATCTCAAGGCCGACGGCATCGGCACGCTCAAGGTGCGCATGCCGCGCAAGCGCCCGGACGGCGCGCCGATCTTCACCAGCCCGCATCCCGGCCTCGCGCGCGAAGAGACACATTTCGCCGGCGACCAGGTCGCCTATGTTGTCGCCGAGACGCTCGCCGAAGCCAAAGACGCCGCCGAGCGGATCGAGGTCGATTACGAGCCGCTGCCTTCGGTGGTGCTGACCGTCGACGCGGTGAAACCCGGCGCGCCGGCAGTATGGCCAGGCTGTTCCGACAACATCTCGAATCTTTTCGAGGTCGGCGACAAGGCCGCGGTCGACGCCGCTTTCGCCAAAGCGCATCACGTCACACGTCAGCATTTCGTCATCACCCGTATCATGCACAACGCGATCGAGCCGCGCGGCATCGTCGCCGAATACGATCAGCGCTTCGGGCGTTTCACGCTCAATGGCTGCATCGGCTCGATCCACGGCGCGCGCCGCGCCTTCGCCGAGGATATTTTCAAGGTTCCGGAAAACCGCTTCCGCGTGGTGAGCGGCGATATCGGCGGCGCCTTCGGCTCCAAGGGCGTCACCGCGCCCGAGAACACGCTGGCGCTCTATGCCGCGCGCAAGCTCGGCCGGCCGGTCAAATGGGTCGCCGAGCGCAGCGAATGCTTCCTCTCGGACGATCATTGCCGCGACAACGTCACCGATGCCGAGCTTGCCCTCGACAAGGATGGCCATTTCCTCGCGCTGCGCGTCAAGACGCTTGCCAATCTCGGCGCCTATCTGAGCGCCGATTCGAACCTGCTGCCGACTTTCTCCAATCTCGGCACGCTCGCCGGGGTCTATCGCACACCCGCGATTCACGTCTCGGTGCTGGGCGTCTTCACCAACACCACCGCGACCGCCCCCTATCGCGGCGCCGGCCGGCCGGAAGCCTGTTATGTCATCGAAGGCATCATCGACCGGGCCGCGCGCGAAACGGGCATCGACCGGATCGAGTTGCGCCGCCGCAACCTGATCCCGCCCAGCGCCATGCCGTTCAAGACCGGGCTCGTCTATACCTATGATTGCGGCGAGTTCGAAGCCTGCATGGACAAGGCGCTGCATCATGCCGATGTGAAGGGTTTCGAGGCGCGGCGCGCCGAAGGCAAGAAGCGCGGCAAGCTGCGCGGCCTCGGCGTCGTTAACGCAATCGAGCGCGCCGCGGCGCCGCCCGGCGGCGAGACCGCCGAGATCCGCTTCGATGCGACCGGCTCGGTCACCTTCGTCACCGGCACGACCGCGCAGGGCCAGAGTCACGAGACGATGTACAAGATCATCCTCTCGGACAAGCTCGGCATCGACAGCAGCGAGATCAGCTTCATCCAGGGCGACACCGACAAGGTTGTGTGGGGCGTCGGTACCTTCGGCTCGCGCGCCGCGGTGATCGGCGGCTCGGCGGCCGTGCTCGCCGCGGGGAAGATCATTGCCAAGGGCAAAAAGATCGCCGCGCATATCTTCGAGGCCGCCGAGGCCGATATCGAATTCGCCAAAGGCACCTTCGCCGTCGCCGGCACCGACAAGCGCATGCCGATCAAAGAGATCGCGCGCGCCGCCTTCACGCCGGGCCGCATCCCCAAAGGCATGGAGCCGGGCCTCTTCGAGACCGCCGTCTTCGAGCCGACGGCGCAGACTTTTCCCTACGGCGTGCATATCTGCGAGCTCGAGATCGACGAAGACACCGGCAAGGTCGCGATCCAACGCTATCTCGCCGTCGACGATGTCGGCACCGTGATCAACGAGCTGACGTTGCAAGGCCAGGTCCATGGCGGCGTGGCACAAGGCGTCGGCCAAGCCCTCTCCGAGCACATCGTCTACGACCCGAAATCGGGGCAGCTGCTCTCCGGCTCGTTCATGGATTACGGCATGCCGCGCGCCGACGATCTCTGCGCGATCGAGGTCGACGAGCACAGCGTGCCGACCAAGATCAATCCGCTCGGCGCGAAAGGCGCCGGCGAGGCCGGCACCGTCGGCGCGCTGCCGGCGGTGATGAACGCCGCGCTCGACGCGCTGGCGCCGCTCGGCATCCGCCATATCGAGATGCCGTTGACGCCCGAGCGCGTCTGGCGCGCGATTCGCGACGCCCGCAAGCCGTAACGACCATTCATTGGGGGAACGCTATGAAGACGGTGCTAGACCATGATCGGATGAGACGGAACCACTTGCGATTCCGTCTCATCCGCGAATCATGGTCTAAATTTTTGAATCGAGAGCACGATTCACGTATCGAAAAGAAGCTGGCGGCTTCTTTTCGGTGCGATCGTGCTCTTGCCGCTTGTTTCGCCGCTTTGCTCGCCGCTGCGCCGGCGCTTGCCGATCCGGTGCCGCTCAAATTCGCCTACCCGTCGGCGCCGAGCAATGCACTCTTCCAGGCGATGCAAGGCTGGGCCGACGACGTCGACAAGGCGGCGAATGGCGCGGTCGAGGTGAAGCTCTTTCCCGGCGGCGTGATCGCCGACAACTCGAATATGTACGATCGCGTGACCGGCGGCGTCGTCGATATCGGCTTCGCCGTCTTCGGCCCGGTCTCGTCGGTCTTTCCCAAGACCAATGTCGGGACCCTGCCCTTCGAGGCGAAAGACCATCGCGAGGACGCGTTGGCGCTTTGGGCGCTTTATCAGCAAGGCGTCATCAGCGACGAGTTCACCAAGCTCCATCCCCTCGCTTTCGTCGTGTTCCCCGGCCTCGTCATCCATTCGAAAAAGCCGATCCACAGCCTCGCCAACATGAAAGGCTTGAAGATCAGCGTCGAGGGCCGTGTGCTCAGCCAGATGATGCCGCGCCTCGGCGCCGCGCCGATCTCGCTGCAACCAGGCGATCTCTATGCGAGCCTGCAGCGCGGCCTGGTCGAGGCGGTGCCCCAAGGCTGGCCGAGCGTGCCGACCTTTCACCTCGATGAGGTGACGAACTTCCATCTCGAAGTGCCGCTCGGCTTCAACACGGGCTATGTCGCGATCAACAACGCGGCCTACGCGCAGCTGCCGCCCGCCGGCAAAGCTGCGATCGATCAGAATTCGGGGATGCCTTTCGTGCAGCGGCTGATTGCCGCCGACGACAAGATGCAAGCGGTCGGCCGCGATGCCACCAAGGCGATGCCGGGCCAGACCATCGCTCAGCTCGATCCCGCCGAGGAAGCGCGCTGGAAGGAAGCCGTCACACCGGTGACCGATGAATGGGTCAAGGCCACGCCCGACGGCGCGCATGTGCTCGCTGCGTTCCGTGCGGAAGTCGCAGCAGTGCGCGCCGGGAAGTAGGTTCTTCTGTCATCGCGAGGAGCGCAGCGACGACGCAATTCAGGGCCACGTCTGCGATTCTGGATTGCTTCGCTTCGCTCGCAATGACGATAGAAGCCTAGCCCGGGAACAGCCCGCGCTTCTTGAGATAGTCGATCGCGAGCCGGTCGTATTCCCACGGCTGCTCGAAGCAATTGGCGTGGCCGGCGCCGGGCATGACGACGAGCTCCGAGCCCTTGACGAAGGAATGCAGCTTCTTCGCGCCATCGAGAGTGAAGTCGTCGCCGCCGATGATGATGAGACACGGGACCTTGAGCCGCGGATAGAGATCGGGGCTGGCATTGGCCAGCGCCTCGTTCATCAGGATGATCGATTCGAGCGTGCCCGCGTTGTTCAATGCGCAGACCATGTCGGCGTAGTGCTGGACATGCGGCGACGCGCGCAACGTCGGATGGAAATGGAACAGCACCGCGCCGCGGCGCCGCGCGATGCCCTGGTCGCGATACTCTTGCTTGCCCTTGAGCTGGATCTCGCGGATATCGGGCAGATAGCCGCAACCCGACAGGATCATGCAGGACATGCGCTCGGGCCGCTGATCGGCCATATGCATCGCGACTTCCGAACCCATCGAATTGCCCTGGACGATGACCGGCCCATCCGAGATGCGGTCGACCATCTCCCACACCGCGGCTGCGTGATCCGCCATGGTGACGCCTTCTTGCGGCGCAGGCGAGCGGCCGTAGCCGGCGAGATCAACGGCGACGCAGCGATACCAGCCCGAGAAATGCGCCGTCTGGAACATCCAGAGGCGATGATCGTCCGGCGTCGAATGCAGGAACACCATCGGCAGTCCGGTCCGGCCCTGCTGCTCGTAATAAAGCGGTCCCGGGATGTGCGACGCCACGGCGGATCTCGCTAGTATTGCAGGCTGACGATCTTGCCGCGCTGCGGGCCGCTGGTCGCGATGCAGATCGGCGAGCGGTAGAGCGGCGCGGCGAATTTTGTATCGGGCTGCTCGTCGCGGATCTTCATGAACAGCGGCTCGAGGCCGAGATCGAGCCAAGTGCCGAAGCTCGCATCGTGATGCGCCGGCAGATAGAGCCGCGGATGGAAAAGCTGGACCAACGGCCAGGTATCGGCAACCTGATGCCCGGCGACCGGGTGCGGCTGATAGGCGATGATCGCGACATCGGCGCGGCCAAGCCTTTGCGCCAGCGCGCGATCGCCGGCGGTGATCGGCCCGGCGCTGCCGAGCACGACCGTCGAGAAGCCGTTCTTGAAGCGCAGCGCATAAACGAGGGTGCCTTCGGTGATGACCTTCGGATCGAAGGTGCCGCGCGCCGTCACCTCTTTGTTGTGCGCGTCCTCCTCGGGCGTGTCCGGCCGCGCATCGACCTTGTAGATCGCGGCCAGCGCCTCGATCAGGCCGGGCTGGATGGTGCTATGCTGCGCCAGCGCGATATCGAGGGTGACATCGCCGAAGTGCAGCACGTCGCCATCCTTGGCGGTGATGGTCTGCGACGCCGGCACACCGATTCTCGGCCGTCGCAATGATGATCGCCGCGCCGACGACCGGCGCATGGGCCTGGGCCGCGATCGGCGCGACATCCGAGATGTGATCGAAATGCGCATGGCTGACGAGAATGGCATCGGCGCGCTTGATTTGCGGCACCGAAAAGCCGATCGGATGGTTGCGCGCGGTGCGGTCGAAATAGGTGTCGAAGAGAAAAACGTGGCCCTGGTAGCCGACCTCGTAATTGGCGTTGCCGAGCCAGCGGAAGACGGCGATATCGGAGCTCTTTCCCGGCACCGGCCCGCCGATGATCGCTGGCGTGTAGCTGCTGCAGGCCGGCTCGGCCGCTTGCGCGAGACTCGCCGCCATGATCATGGGCAGCAAGGCGATAACAAATCCGGCCCGAGCGATCATCCCACCCTTCCCAGCTCTCTTGGTGCCACTATAGCGCGATGCAACGCACGCGACAGCTTGGCGGTTGACGAAGGGTGAGCCGCGACAAACTATGAGCGCCGGCATGTCAGGACGAAGCGCGTGAGCGATCCCCAAGTTCTTATCGTCGGCGGCGGGCCGGTCGGACTGACGCTCGCGATCGATCTCGGCAAGCGCGGCATCCGCGCGATGCTGGTCGAGCAGAAGGACGCGCCGCAATTCCTGCCCAAGATGGAGCGGTGCAACGCCCGCACCATGGAGATCTATCGCCGCCTCGGCATTGCCGATCGCGTGCGCGTGGCGGGGCTGGGCCCCGACGTGCCGATGGACGTGTTCATCGCGCTCTCGCTGACCGAGAAGCCGCTCGTCGCGCACCATTATCCGTCGGTCAACGAAGCGCGCGCCGAGATCAAGGCCAGCAACGACGGCAGCCTGGCGCTCGAGCCCTATCAGCTGATCTCGCAATATACGCTCGAGCCGCTGCTGAAATCGATCGCGGAGGAAATTCCCAACGTTTCGGTGCGCTTCGGCTGCGAGCTCTTGTCCTTCACCCAGGACGCCAGCGGCGTCACCGCGACGCTGCACAGCAAGGGCAAGACCGAGACGGTGCGCGCCGATTACCTCGTCGGCTGCGACGGCGGCGGCAGCACGGTCCGGAAGCAGCTCGGCATCAAGCTAAAAGGCGAAGCCAATCTCCTCGAGCTGCGGCAGGCGCTCTATCGCTGCGACGAGCTCTACGATCGCTTGCCGATCGGCGACGGGCCGGGCCATGGCCGGCATTACCATGTCGCCGACGGCCATAATTCCTTCCTTATCATGCAGGATTCGACCAAGCACTGGACGCTGCATGCCGTCGTGCAGCGCGATGAGGAGATGAAAACCCTGTTCGAGCAGATCGTGGGCGTGCCGGTGCGCTACGAGATGATCACCTGCAATCCATGGCGGCAGAATCTGCTGCTTGCCGAACGCTTCGTGGAGGACCGCGTTTTCCTCGCCGGCGACGCGGTGCATCTCGTCATCCCGACCGGCGGCCTCGGCATGAACGGCGGTGTCGGTGATGCGATCGATCTCTCCTGGAAGCTCGCCGCGACGCTGCAAGGCTGGGGCGGGCCGAACCTGCTGCACTCTTACGAGATCGAGCGGCGGCAGGTCGGCGAGCGCAATGTCGGCGCTTCGCGCTACGCGACCCTCGGGCGGCGGCGCTGGCGCAGTCTGTGGCGGCCTTATCTGCGCGACAAGACGCCCGAAGGCGCCGCGCTGCGCACCGAGATCGCGCGCGTCGCCGATCTCGAACAGCGCAAGAGCAACGACATGATCGGCGCCGAGCTCGGCTATCGCTATGTCGATTCGCCGATCGTCTGCGACATCCCCGGCGGGCCGGAGCATCTCTTCCGCACCTACGAGCCGACGACCTGGCCCGGCGCACGGCTGCCGCATGTCTGGCTGAAGGACGGCGCGGCGATCCAGGACAGGTTGCCGGGCGAAGGCTATGTCATTCTGCGGCTCGGCAAGAGCGAGGCCGAGATGGCGCCGCTCGCCAAAGCGATCGCGAGCTTTGGCGCCAAGGTGACGGCGCTCGATATCCGCGACGAAGCCGCGCGCGCGATTTTCGGCCGCGACCTCTTATTGCTGCGGCCCGATCTGCATGTCGTGTGGCGCGGCAACGCGCCGCCTGAGGATCCGCGCGAGGTCGCAGCGATCGCGACCGGGCACTAAGCCCCGCGCTAAGCCTCGGCGCGCTTGCGCTGCGCGTGGACCGATTCGAGATCGGGCAGGAAGAAGGTCAAGAGCCCGATCAGCGGCAGGAACGAGCAGACGCTGTAGACGTAGCCGATGCTCGTCACGTCGGCGAGCCAGCCAAGCGCCGCTGCGCCGATGCCGGCCACGCCGAAAGCGAGACCGAAGAACAGGCCGGAGATCAAGCCGATCCGGCCCGGGATCAGCTCTTGCGCGTAGACGAGGATGGTCGCGAAGGCCGAAGCCGTCACCACGCCGATCACTACCGCCAGCACGCCGGTCCAGAAGAGATTGGCGTAAGGCAGCACCAGCGTGAAGGGCAGCGCGCCGAGGATCGAGAACCACAGCACGAATTTGCGGCCCATGCGGTCGCCGATCGGCCCGCCAATCACCGTGCCGACCGCCACCGAGGCGAGGAAGCTGAACAGATAGATCTGGGCGCTCTGGATCGACAGGCCGAAGCTGTCGATCAGGTAGAAGGTGTAGTAGTTGGTGAGGCCGGCCGTATAGAAGAACTTCGAGAAGATCAGCGCCAGCAGCACGCAGAGCGACAACGCTATCTTCGCCGAAGACAGCGGCGCGACCACCGCTGGCGCGTGACGCGCGACGCGCTTCTGCGTCGCCGCACGATGCTGCTTATACCAGGCGCCGATGCGCGCGAGCAGGATGATCGCGAGTAGCGCCGCCAGCGTGAACCAGGCGATGCTGCCTTGCCCGAGTGGCACGATGATGAAAGCGGCGAGCAGCGGCCCGAGCGAGGAGCCGAAATTGCCGCCAACCTGGAACAGCGATTGCGCAAGACCGTGTTGGCCGCCCGAGGCCATGCGCGCGATGCGCGACGCTTCGGGATGGAAAACGGCCGAGCCCAGGCCGACCAGCGCGGCAGCAACGAGCAGCGCCTCGAAGCTCGAGGCGCGCGCCAGCAGCATCAGCCCGACCAGCGTGAAGCCCATCCCCGCCGCCAGCGAATAGGGCTTCGGCCGGTGATCGGTATAGAGCCCGACCAGCGGCTGGAAGATCGACGCCGTACATTGATAGGTCAGGGTGATGAGCCCGATCTGCGCGTAATCGAGCTGGAAAGTATCGCGGAACACCGGATAGATCGCCGGCACGATCGAGGCGATGAGATCGTTGAGCAGATGGCAAAAGCTCAGCGCGCCAAGGATCGCGAAGGCTACATTGTCGACGCCGCGCGCGGGCGCCGCGGTGACAACGACCGTGGGCTCGTTGACCTCGAGGCTTTCGGCTTCGGCGGGAGTCATGACCGAAGTATGCGGGACGTCGATCGGGCTTTCAAACGCCGCCGATTCATGTCAGCCAGCGGCTTTCGGCATGGGCTGGCCGATCGTGCCGGCGGTGCCATATTCGGCGAGCACGGTTTCGGGCCGGCGTGACACGGCGCCGCGCTGCTGGGCCTCGGTGTCGAGATAAGCGCCGAGATGGCGTGCCCGCGCCACCAGCGCGCTGCCGAAAGTGCGGCGCGTGCGGTCGTAGCGCGCGAGCGCCGCGGCGATGTCCGCTTCTTCGGCGAGCGCCGCGGCAAGCTCTTGAGCATCGAGCGCGGCCTTGGTGATGCCGGCGCCGACATGCGGCCGCGCGACGAAAGCGGAATCGCCGAGCAACACGGCACGGCCGAAGGTCATGCACGCTGTCTCGACATCGAAGATGCCGTGCGGATAGGGAAGCGGCGTGCGGCGGATGATCGCCGCGAGCGGCGGCGCAAGCATCGCTTCCGCGGCCTCGCGCAGCGCACGAATCACTTCCGGGCGCACGAGCGGCGGCGGGATCGAGCTGCCATGGCAGCGGCCGGTCGCATCGGTGCAGAGCGCCGGCAGTGCACGCGCCTCGTCGGCGGGGCGGAACCAGATCCAGTAATAGCGGCGGCGGCCCAGCCGCGTATCGGCCCCGCGACCTGGCATGCCGAGCGCCAGCAGCAACTCGCTTTCGGGAAGGCAGAAGCTCATACGTCCAAAGAGCAACGCGTGCTCTTCGGGCGTCATCTCGCTTTCCTCGATGACACCGCGCCAAGCGACATAGCCGGCATAGCAAGGCTGAATCTTAGGAGCGAGCTGGGCGCGGATCGTCGAATGGATGCCGTCGGCGGCGACCAGCAGCGCGCCGGCCTGGCGCGCGCCATCGGCGAGGATCGCCGTGACGCTGTCACCATCTTGCTCGATGCGCTCGACGCGCGTGGCGGCGCGATAGAGATGGTCGGGGAACGCGTCGCGCAGCGGCCGGTAGACGCGATCCCAGGCGCTGTTGATCGAGGCGATCGGGCGCTCACCGATGATCTTGCCGCGGCGATCGAGGCAGATGCGCGCGGAAACCGAAACACCGGCCGAGGGATCGAGCGCGATGCCGATGCGGCGCAGGATCTGGAACAGCTCGTCGCGGGTGCCGATGCTGGCGCCGCGATCGGCAAGTGCGCCGCCGCTGCGCTCGAACACGGCAACCTCCCAGCCGTGCGCGCGCAGCAGATGGGCAGCAAAGAGGCCGCCCACTGAGCCGCCCACGATCAATGCGCGCTGCCGAGCCATGCGCGAAATCTAGCCGATATTTGACGGAAGGAGGCCAGGTCGAAATAATCCTCGCGACGTTGAGTGGAGGCACCCATGGCGCTTGGAACCAGCATCGACGAGGGCACCGCCTATGGCCGCAAGCCAGGGACGACCAACCGCGATCTCACCGAAACCGGACCCGGCACCAAGATGGGCGAGCTCTTGCGCCGCTATTGGCATCCGGTGGCGCTCTCGAGCGAGGCGACCAACCAGCCGAAACAGGTCCGAGTCCTGAGCGAGAACCTGATCCTGTTCCGCGATGGAGGCGGCCGCGCCGGGCTGCTTTATCCGCGCTGCGCCCATCGCGGCACCACGCTCTATTACGGCAAGGTCGAGGATCGCGGCATCCGTTGCTGCTATCACGGCTGGCTGTTCGATGCCGAAGGTCATTGCCTCGAGCAGCCTTGCGAGCCCGAGCTCGGCCGCCACCGCGACACCGTGCGGCAGCCTTGGTATCCTGTCGAGGAGCGCTATGGCCTGGTCTTCGCGTATCTCGGCCCGCCGGAGAAGAAGCCGGTGCTGCCGCGCTGGGACGTGCTCGACAATCTCGAGCCGGACGAGTTCGTCGAAGCCTCGAATCTGATCGCCAGCGGGCCGGTCGTGATCCCGTGCAGCTGGACGCATCATTTCGACAACGTACCCGACCACTATCACGTGCCGATCCTGCACGGCTCGAACAGCGGCACACAATTCAACGACCTGATGAGCCGGATGCCGAAGATCACCTGGGAATTGACGGCACAAGGCATCAAGACCGTGTCGCGCCGCCCGGCCGATAGCAGCAAAATCTTCCTGCGGATCGTCGAGGGCGTGTTGCCCAATGCGCGGCTGGTGCCCGATACCGTGCCGTCTCGCTCCGGCAAATGCGAAACGGTGAGCTGGCTGCTGCCGGTCGACGACACGCATTACATCCTCTACGCCGCGCTGCGCAAAACGCCCGGCTGGGCACGTGGCTTCACGCGTCCCGGCGGCAAGACCTGGTGGGAGATGAGCGAGGAAGAGCATCAGCGCTTCCCCGACGATTACGAGGCTCAGACCGGCCAAGGCCCGGTCACGCTGCATTCCGACGAGCACCTCGCTACGACCGATCAAGGCGTCGTAATGCTGCGCCGCCTGATGCTGAAACAGGCCGAGATCGTCGCTGAAGGCGGCGATCCACTCGGCGTTTCCTTCGATCCGAAAGCGCCGCCGCTGAAGAGCGAAGCCGGCAACTATATCGTCGATAACTAGCCGCGCGGCCCTGCCAGCGGACCGCGCTTGACTTGCCGCAGGGCATGGATGAACTTGCCCACCGGCAGCGAAATCACTGCGGCGCAAGTCAGTACCCGGAAGGAAACGCGGACGGATGGACTTCTCGATCATTCATTTCCCGCGCTCCTGGGACGCGACGCAGGACGAGCAAGTCATCGACGCGATCATCGAGCAGTCGCTCGCCGCCGATCAGCTGGGTTTCAAGGGCATCTTCTTCCCCGAGCATCATTTCCACGGCTATTCGCCGACTGGTAGCGCACCCTTCCAGATCGCTTCCTATATCGCGCCGCAACTGACCCAAGCCTGGATCGGCATGGCGGTGGTGGTGGTGCCGCTGCACCATCCCGTTCATCTCGTCGAGCAGATGAACCTGCTCGACCATCTTGCCAAGGGCCGCGTGCTTTATGGCGTCGGCAGCGGCATCCATGCCGAGGAAGGCGTCGGCTTCGGTCTCGATTACGATTACCAGATCAAATCGATGACGACCGAAAATCTCGAGATCGCCGAGAAGCTCTGGGAGCATACGCTCGCAGACCCGCCCTATCATTTCGCGACTCCGAACTATTCGGGCTGGCTGTTCGAGCGCATCGTCCCCGCACCCTATCGCAAAAAGCGCCCCAATATCATGGGCGTCGCGTCACGCGATTCGAGCATCACGCGCGCGGCACGCAACGGCTGGCCGGTCTTCGTCTCGGGCTTCATGGGACGCGAGCGTTTCATCGCTTCGCTTCGCAAATACCGGCACGAGCTGGCCTCGGCCGGTCATCCGCCGGAAATCCTGCGCCATTGCATGGAGTGGACGACCGAAACCTTCCAGGGCTTCTTCGTCGCCGAAACCGACGAGCAAGCCTTCAGGGACATGTACGCGACGATGGAAGGGCATGAACGCTTTCGCCTGCGGCAGCTGCCGTTCATGCAAGAGGCCGAGCGCGTCGGTAACGTGTCGCAAGCCAATCTGCGCATCCGCCCGCCCGCAACCGATCCCAGCTATTACACGCGCTGGTGTCTCTGGGGCAGCCCCGACACCATCGCCAAGAAGCTGCAGAGTCTCGCCGATGTCGGTCTCGGCAATGTGCTGATGTCGTTCAACAACGGGCTTTACGACGCCGAGCGCCGCAAGCTCACCGAAAGATCGATGAAGCTGTTCGTCGACGAGGTGATGCCGCGCTTCACCGCGGTAAAGACGCCGAGCGACCCGCTGGCGATCGATCTGTCAGCGGCGCACGAAGGCGAGAAAGCGGCCGTCGCTCCGGCCGAGCGCGTCGGCTACGACTGAGTCGAATAGCGCTAGCGCCCGATCCGGGCATTCGCGAAAGTAACGCGGCCCTCGGCGGTGAAGCCTTCGCCGCCGCCCGATTCCGCCAAGCCCGCCGGTAACACGCCATCCGCGATCTCGGCATGTTGAGCGTCGAGCGCGACGCCCTTGCCGTCCCCGGTCGCGTTCTGGACCGTGGCGCCGCGACAATCGAGCGAGCCGCCGATGCGCGCATGGGCGAGCGAGACCTTGCCTTCGGCGACGAGCTTCTTGCCCAAGGTGACGCCGCCGTCGATGCGTGCGTAATCGGCGGCGACGGCCGCGCCGCGTCCGTCGGCGGTGCGATTGCCGATCCGGCCTTCGATAATCGAGAGGCCGGCGCCGATCCGGGCATGCAAGAGGCTGATCGCCCCGGTTAAGGCGAAATCCGCGATATGGGCGCTGCCGCCGATCTCGGCTTGATCGAAAAGCAGCAGCACGGTCTGGTTCATCAGCCGATTGCCCCAGTCCCAGCTCTCGCCGACGCGGCTCAGCTTGGCGCCGAAGCCGACGGTCAGGCGATCGCCGATATGCGCGCCGAGGAGCCAGACGCGGCCCTGGGCGCGGAAATCGAAATTGAGCGCAAGCATGCCATCGATCGCGGCGCAATGCGCATGGATCGCGTCCCCGGGGTGGAAGCTGTCGCCCTCGCCGGCGATGATGGTCGCGCCGCGCGCCCAGACCGAGCCGCGCACATGCGCGTTGTCGAGGCAGAGCCCGCCTGTCGCGACGACCTTGCCATTGAGAAAAAGACTGCCCTCGATATGCGCGTCGGAGAGGCGCAGCGCGTAGTTGTGAACCCAGGGCGGCACGTCTTCCTTGGCGCGCGGCGGCGGCGCAGTGAGCTCGGCGTCGCAGCCATCGACCGAGCCGCGGATATGGGCCGAGCCAAGATCGATCCAGGATCGATCGGCGATCGGCTTGGCAGCGGCGAAATCAACCTGGCCCTCGATCGTCACCGCCCGGGCGCGCAAGCCGGCATGACGGCTGCCGGCGATCGACAGACGCCCGAGCCGAGCGCCGTCAAGGACAAGCGACGCGGCAATGTCGCAATCATCGAGTACCAGCGCCGCCAGTGACGCGTCGGTGAGATCGAGCGCGCCGTCGACCCGCGCATGCTTGACGCGTACCCCGCGCGGCGGCGATGCCAGCGCCAGCGCATCGAGCAGCGCCGCGCGCAGCAACGGCTTTTCCGCGGCACCGGTAAAATCCGCGACCTCGCCGGCCATCACGCGATCGCGCGCGGTCCGCTCTGTGTCGCTCAGCGAGAGCTTTTCGAGCGGCTGTGCCATGATCGGACTCGTCAGGGAGCCGCGGGAATTGCGGCAGGCGTTTGTTCGCCGGACGCCTGCGGCGCGCGCAAGGCGATGCCTTGCTGCCGCATGACCTCGACGACCTGCTTGGCGTTCGCATTGCCCTTAGCGGCCAATGTCGCCGTATCGCCGGCCAATGCTTCGGTTTCTTGGCGGATCTGAAGCGCCTGCTGGAGCGGCGCTTCCTGGCCGGCCTGGGCCTCTTGGAGATTCGCGTGCTCGCGGATGAGTTCGTAGGTCTGGAAGGCGGTCGCCAAGAAGAACGCCGCCGCCAGCACGATCAGTGCGCGCTGCAAGGTCATGGCTGGTTTCCTTGCGGCGTGCCAGCGTCCGGATTCGCCGAAACCGCGATGCCATGCCGCGTCAGCAGATCGGTTAGATCGCGATCGTTCTTCGTGATCGCGAGATTGCCGAGGAACTGCGCCAGCGTCTGACGAATGCGCGCGAATTGCAGGCCTTGGTTGATGACCTGCTGCCGCTGCGTCACGTCGACCTGCAGCGCTTGGTTGCGAACGACCAGCCCGGCATTGATGATCACCAGGACGAGGCTCACCGCCGCGAGCACCATGGTGATCACATCCCAGGCCGATCCCCTGATCTCGAACTTCATTTGCTCTCCCATCCCCGTCGAGCCGCGGCACTTTAGGCCAAGCGCCGCCGCGGCGCAAAAACCGCTTTGTTACGGCAAGCGTAACAAAGCGCGCGCGTTCTCGGCGCGGATGCGGGCGAGATCGCCGGCAGCGGTCTCGATCGCGCCGACCGCCTCGACCGTCCCGCCGATCAGCGCCTTGCCTTGCTCGGCATCGAACGGCGCATCGGTCGCGAACAGGCAATGGTCGGTGCCGAAGAAGGCATGGCCGCAGCGCGTCGGCGCGACCTCGCCGAGCGCGGTGTCGGCGTAAAGCATCTTGTAGTACTCGACCGGCGGTTTCTTCAGCTTGGCGTCGGCGGCCGCCGGATTGCTCTCGGGCGTGCCGAAGAAAATCTGCCGGAAACCGAGTTTGATCTTGCCGGAGAAGTACGGGATCATCCCGCCCATGTGATGGCCGACGATCTTCAGCGCCGGC
>DASYAL010000051.1:0-1625 GCA_036501365.1 Allostellaceae bacterium
GGTCCGTAGCGAAGACAACAGCGCCGCGCCCACGCGTTCGGTCTGGCCGGATCCGCCGGCGGCGGCTGTGGCCCCCACCCCAGCGACGGCGGCGGACAGTCCCGCCGCGAGCGCGCCGGCCACGCCGCCGGATTCGCAGCTTGCCTCCCGCTGGCCGCAGGCTTCGGGCGCGCCTTCGATGGTGAATGCCGGACCGCAGGCGCCGCTCACGGTCGCGGACGCGCAGGCCGATGAAACCGCGGCGGCGACCCCCATTCCCGCGAACGCGCCGCAGGCAAGCGCGCCGCCGGCGCGTGAGGTCGGTTCACTGCAGAAGCTCGCATTGGTGGCATTCGGCGCGCTGGCGCTGGCGGGGATATCCGGCAGCCTGGTTTATCGGCTGGCTGGCGCACGCTGGCGCCGCCGGCGTCAGGAACGCTGGCCGCAACACCGGCCGGCTGCACCATCACTTGTGGATGAGGCGCGTGGAGCACCCTGGGTCGCGCCGGAATTGAGCTCGACCGTGCCGCATGAGCATGTCGAACACGAGGATCATCTGGATGCCGGGCGCGTGGACACGGTGGCCGACAGGATCGATTTCGGCAAGAACGACGACAGCTTCGAGAAGATCGAGGATTTTCTCGCGCGATTGACTAAGCAGTTGCAGGACGAGCTGGAGACGCCGCGCTCAACGGAGCTGGAAAACCCGCGCCCGTAGTGAAGGAGCGCGCGATCACTCCAGATTCTGCACCTGTTCGCGGAATTGCTCGACCACGCTCTTCATCTCGAGTCCGGTGTTGGTCAATTCGAGATCGTTGGATTTGGAGCAGGTGGTGTTGACCTCGCGATGGAATTCCTGCGCGAGGAAATCGAGCCGGCGACCGATCGAGCCGCCCTTTCCGATCAGTTCGCGTGCCTGCGACAAATGCGAGGCGATGCGGTCAAGCTCTTCGCGGATGTCGGCCTTGGCGGCGATCAGCAGCGCCTCCTGATTCAGACGGTCGGCGTCGAAACGATCGGTCGTCTCGAGCAGCGCGGTCACCTGCTCGGCGAGACGCGCCCTCACCGCCTCCGGCTTGCGGCCCGGCGCGGCCTCGGCCTTGTTCGCCAACACCTCGATCTCATCCAGCCGCTGGATGAGGATTTGCCCGAGCGAAGTGCCCTCGCGCCGGCGCATCGCCACGAGATCGTCGAGCGCCTCGTCAAAGGCCTTGGCGGCAGCGGCCTTTGCGGCCTTGTCCTCGTCCTCGTCGCTTTCGGGCTCGACCACCTCGATCACGCCTTTGATGCCGAGCAGGCCGTCGATGCTCGGCGCCACCGCGTCGATCTTGCCGGCCAACTGATGCGCGACTTTCACGACGGCGTTGAGCACGTCCTCATTGATGCGCACGGTCGACGCCGCATTGGCGCGCTTGATGCTGAGATTGGCGTAGACGGTGCCGCGCGCCAACACCTCGCCGGCGCGCTTCTTGGCATGCGCATCGAGTTCATCCCATCCCTGCGGCAGCCGCAGGCGGAGGTCAAAACCCTTGGCGTTGACCGATTTCAATTCCCATTCGAACGCGTAAGGCCCGCTTGCCCCGTGACTGCGGGCGAATCCGGTCATGCTCGACAGCGCCATGGCGTGAAAGTCTCCGGGAAACAAA
>DASYAL010000052.1:0-120363 GCA_036501365.1 Allostellaceae bacterium
GATCGTCACTATTCGATCGGGCGGCCGGCCGAGATAGAACGCAGCAAGCGTGCCGAGCGCAAGCGCGAGCGGAAATGCGATCAGCACCGCGCCGACCGACACGATCAAGGTATGCGACAACGCCTGCATCACTTCACGTAGTACCGGGCGATTGGTCTGGATCGATGTGCCGAAATCGCCGATGCTGGCGCGCGCGACCCATTTTAGATACTGGACGGGGACCGGCTTATCGAAACCGTAGACTTTCTTGAGATAAATGATGTCGGATTGGGTTGCTTCGGGCGGAAGCAATGATTCGAGCGGATCGCCGGGCGCAAGGTAGATCAGTCCGAAGCAAATGACCGTCACGCCGAGCGCGATGGGTGCCGCGAGCAGAAGCCGTCTTGCCGCATAAAGCCACATCGGACGCTCGATCCGCTAACGCCTGATCATCCTCTCTCTAGCAATGACGATGCCAAGCCGAGCGAGCGCGGCGCGGCACTCATCCGTTGAGCAAACAAAGCTCGGTCAGGTGCCGCGCAGACTCGGCGCGATACCCCGATTTTGCTGGTGTTTTCGGCCGCTATCGCGATCGGCACCTGCTCCACGCCGATAGATCTCGCACACCAGAGATGAAAATTACATCATCTTTTTTCATATTGCACTGCACAATAATGAAGCAGCGTGCACGTCCTCGCGGCACGGCCTTTGGGTCCGACGAGCGAGAATCCATCGGTTGGACAAGGGATCTATTCGCTTCACGACAAAATCCGCGATTTTAAGACGGTGCGACCGTGCTTTGTGCAACTGCGAAGAAGGGCATGCGATTTGCATCGCGTCCGATGAGGAAGCGTCTGGACTCCGCAGCAATGAGGTGATTCGCGATGTCCCAAACCCGCAGCCATTATCGTCTTTCGCTCCTCGCTTTCGTCTTGCTGGCATTCGGTGCGATGGCGCTCGGCACCGTCGCAGCGCGCGCGGAATCGGTGCTGCGCATCGCCATGACCGCGGGAGACATTCCCGACTGGACCGGTGAGCCGGATCAGGGCTTCGAAGGCTATCGTTTCGTCGCTTTCAATCTCTATGACGGCCTCGTCAATTGGGATTTGTCTCACAGTGATCGCGAAGCCGTGCTGCGAGACGGTCTCGCGACGAAATGGTATCCCGATCCGGCCGATCCCAAGCGTTGGATATTCGAGTTGCGCCGCGGCGTCACGTTCCACGACGGCTGCGCGTGGAACGCCGATGAGGCGATCTGGAACTTCACGCGGCTGATGTCGGATAAGAGTCCGGCGTTCAATCCGGTTCAATTCGCCCGCTCGCGTTCGCGGACCAACAACATCGACACGGTCGAGAAGATCGACGACTACACAATCGCGATCCGCACCAAGAACGTCGAGTCGATGTTCCCTTACAACTTGCCTTTTGTCCTGATGGTGTCGAAGTGCGCGCTCGACAAGGTGAACGACGACTTCACCGCTTATGCCAAGGCGCCGGCCGGAACCGGTCCCTACAAATTCGACAAGGTCGTGCCCCATGAGCGGCTCGAGTTCGTGAGAAACGCCAATTATTGGGACAAGAACCGGATTCCGAAGCAGGACCGCGTCGTGCTGCTGCCGATGCCGGAGGCGTCCACGCGCGTCGCCGCGATCCTGTCCGGCCAGGTCGATTTCATCGAGGCGCCGCCGCCGGACGCGCTTGACCGGCTCAAAGCCTCCGGCATGAAGATTGTGACCAACGTCTATCCGCACACCTGGCCATACCTCCTCAATTTCATGCGCGGGCCGTTCACGGATTTGCGCGTGCGCCAGGCCGCCAATTACGCGATCAACCGCGGCGACATGGTGGAGATGCTAAACGGTGTGGCTACGGTGAGTTACGGCATCTACGTGCCGAGCCAGCAGGATTACGGCCATCCTTTCGAATACAAGTACGATCCGGCCAAGGCGACGGCGCTCTTGAAAGAAGCGGGCTGCTACCCGTGCGAAATCCACGTTGCGATCTCGCCCTCGGGCTCCGGCCAGATGCAGCCGTTATCGATGAATGAGTTGGCGAAGGAGCAGCTCGAGGCCGTCGGGTTCAAGGTCGATTTCGACACTATCGACTGGAACACGATGATCACGGTGTTCATTCAGGGCGCGGTGAAATATCCGCAATACGATGCCTTCAACTTCAGCAGCGGCGCCACCGACCCGATCACCTTCCTCAAAGGCTTCATGACGATATACCGCACGCCGGTAGGATCGAACTGGGGCGGCTATTCGAACCCGGATGTCGACAAGCTGGCGACCGAGGCGCTGGCGACGTTCGATCCCGCCGAGCAAACCAAACTGCTGACACAGATTCACGAGGTCGTCGTCAAGGACGCCGTCCGCGTGTTCATCGTCAGTGACCTCAACCCGCGCGCGCTCTCGCCGAAGCTGTCGGGCTTCGTGCAGGCGCAAAGCTGGTTCCAGGACATTACCCCGATCGTAATAGCCCCGTGAGGCAGCGCGACGCGAAACCCGATTTGAACTTTGCGGGGCCCCATCCAACGGCCCGTCCGACCGCTCTCTTTCCCTCGCTAATCCCCAGGTCGGTAGGTCGTAAATAAAAGCATGAGGACGCTAATGGGAGTCATATCGTTCCAGCCGCTGCTTCGGTATCCTTAGCCACCCGAGCGCACATATGATCAAGCTGGCACGATCATGCAGCCAGTCCAAGGCGCATGACGGCTTCAAAAATCAGCCGAAACGAACAGCCGGAATATCAAAATGATTGGTCGGCTCGTCGAGCAGCAGGATATCTGGATCGCCGACCAGCATTTGCGCCAAGCTGACGCGCCGGCTCTCGCCCCCCCGATAGATCCACCCAGAGCCGATCACCAGGCAGCTCGACCTCATCGAGCGTGGCCGCGACGAGGTAATACCGATTGGTCGCTTCGGTAGCAGGTTGCATGCGGTCAGCAGTAACCGAGTTGTATCGAAAGCGGCAGGGCAGCTTTCGGCAGCCAAAGAGTAGAAAGCGGGCATCCACCTCGACGCAGGCGTTGTCTCACCGCCTCTATGCGGGCGTCATCAACGTGCGCGGTGCGCCTGACCAGGGCTCATCCCGGCAAAACGCCGGCGTCACTTGCCGACCGTCCCTGTCAAAAAGAACCTCTATGATATAATAATATCTACGGTTACGAGGCATTACGGGTAGTGGCAGTCACGGCCGGCCTCAGTTCGACAAAGAAGAAGGGACTGAAGCACGACCATGAAGTTCTGCATGCATCTCAGCACCCGCATCCAAGACAAACGGAATGAGCTTGCGCTCATCAACTGCATGACCGACCTCGCGCTCGAGGCGGATACCGGTGGATTCGGCGCGATCTCCCTAACGGAGCACCACCTCCACGAGAACCAAGGCTATCAAAATTCGCTCTTGTTCGCGTGCGCGCTCGCGCCTCGGCTGACGCAGGCAACGCTCATTCTCGCCACGGTGAACCCGGCGCTGCATCACCCGGTGCGGCTTGTCGAGTCATGCAACCTGATCGACCAGCTGAACGCCGGGCGGCTCGTCGTCGTTTTCGGCTCGGGCTTCAAGGACACCGACCTGGTAGCGTTCGGGCGTGACCTCGCCGAGCGCACCGCACTGTTCGAGCAGGGGATGCGCACGGTCGTCGACATCTGGGCCTACGACGGCACCGGCGGACCGCTCGAGTTCGCGGTCGGCACCGACCGTGGCAGGCTCGACGTCGCGGTCAACCCCTCGTCCTTCCGCAAGCCGCGCCCCATCCTGGGTCGCGGAACCCTCAATCAGGCGTCGATTGCCGATACCGCCGCGCGCGGCTGGCCGGTGTTCACGGCGATCAAAGACGCCGCGGGCGCGCGCGAACGGATGGCCGGCTATCACGCGGCGCTGGCGGCCTCCGGCCACGACGCCGAGACGATCAGGCTCGCCCGGGAATGGTCGGGGGTGGGGAAGGCGCTGCATGTGGCGGAGACCGACGAACAAGCGAGGTCCGAGGCCGAGGCCTTCTTCGCCAAGAATCCGAGCGGGGCGATTGCGCGCAACGCCGATGACATGATCTGCGGCAGCCCGGACACCGTCACACGCGCGATGCGCGCTTTTGCAGCGTCCGGTGTGGGGCTGATGACCTGCGGGTTCCTCATCGACCTCGAAAACCCGTCGCGGCTTCGTCGCAGTGTCCGTCTGTTCAAGGAAGAGGTCATCCCGAGGAGCGGTTACAGCGCAGATTCGAAGCCATAGCGTTAAAGCGTTGCTATTCCTAGGAGGACACGCGTGACTCCTACGAGCCGATCTGTCGACGTAGCGTCGATCACGTAGCGCCACAGCGCACAAACTGTCCCGGACCGGGACCTTGAGCAGCTCGAAGTCATTATGGAGCCAGAATCGGCCTGGCAGCTGGTCATTGCCGGTCCGGGCACGGGAAAATCAGCGGTTGCGTGCCAACGAATTGCGTAGCTGGTTGATGAGGGCGTGGCCCCATCGCGTAGGCCACGCGACGCGGTCGGCCTTCGCGGCACGGCCCAGCCTCCGATACTCATCGCAACCATGAGCCGCCGAGGTGGTTTTTTTGTCGGCGGCAAGCACTTCTAAGACTGCAGAGAGGAATTGAGCGTCGCGGCTCGATTTGCCTCGGAATTTCTTCTCTTTTTCAAGCCGGTGTCGGTGATATGAGCGAGCCTTCCGAACCAGCCTTAAGCGACAGCACTGCTGAACCGGCACTGGCCACGCCGAAGCAAGACGCCAACGACATCGATCCCGGCACCGCCAAGTCCGCGCATCGGCGACGGCTGATGTTGTTCGGCGCCTTCGCCGCGTTCGTGCTGCTCGTCGGCGTCGGCTACGGCATCTATTACCTGAAGACCGGCCGTTACATCGCCAGCACCGATGACGCCTATACTCAGGCCGACACCACCACGGTCAGTCCGCAAATCGCCGGCTATATCGCTCAAGCTCTCGTGACAGACAATGAAGTCGTAACCAAAGGACAACTGCTGGCGCTTATCGATGACAGGAGCTACCGGGCGTCATTCCAGCAGGCAGAAGCCGACGTCGCCGCGGCGACGGCCCAGATCGACACCGTCAATGCGCAGATCGATCTCCAGCGGTCGCAAATCGAACAGGCTGTCGCCGAGGTAGCGTCGGCGCAGTCCAGCCTCACTTTTGCCAATCAGAACAACACCCGCTTCGAGCAGTTGAGCAAGATTGGCGTCGCGGCCGAGCAAACCGCCGAGCAGGCGCATACTAACCTCGACACGCAGGCAGCCGCCCTCGTGCATAATCGTGCCGCGCTCGACGGAGCGCAGAAGCAACTCACGGTTCTCACCGCCCAGAAGGAAGCCGCCCAAGCGACATTGCAGCGCGACCAGGCGGCACTGATTCAAGCGCAGATCAATCTTGGCTATACGCGCGTCGTCGCTCCGATTGACGGCGCCATCGGCGATCGGTCGCTGCGCCCCGGGCTCTATGTCGAGCCCGGCGCGAAGCTTATGTCGATCGTACCGATGCAGCAAAACATCTACGTCGTCGCCAATTTCAAGGAAACCGATCTCACGAACATGTTCCGCGGCCAGCGCGCGGAGATATCTGTCGACGCGTTTCCGAAGGTGACCTTGCACGGCACGATCGACAGCCTGGCGCCGGGCAGCGGCGCAACTTTCAGCCTACTGCCGCCAGAAAACGCAACGGGCAATTTCACCAAGGTCGTTCAGCGCGTGCCGGTGAAAATCCTATTGAGCGCGGACAACCCTGTCCTCGATCGCTTGCGACCCGGTCTTTCCGTCGAGGTGGACGTCGATTCCCGCACGACTCCGCCAGGACCACGCACGACGCTGGTCGAGCTGGCCCCGTGACTCACGTCCACACGCATTTCTGTAACCACCATTGGGAGCGACCCGAGAGGAAAGCCGCGTCGCAAGCCGGCAATCAAGAAAAGCCGAGCTATCGCGATTGGGTCGCCGTCTCAGGCGCGATCCTCGGCGGTTTCATGGCGGTACTCGATATCCAGGTAACGAATTCGTCCTTGCAATACATCCAGGGCGGGCTTGCCGCCTCGCTCGACGAAGGCAGTTGGATATCGACCTCCTATCTTATGGCGGAAATCATCATCATCCCGCTGACCAGTTGGCTATCAGACACGCTTTCGACGCGGCGCTATCTGATGCTCACTTGCACCGGATTTCTGATCTTTTCGGTGCTATGCGGCCTCTGCACCAGCCTCCCCGAGATGATTATCTGCCGCGTCGGCCAGGGACTGACCGGCGGCGCAATGATTCCCTTGGCCCTCTCGACCGTCACAACCAAACTACCGAAGTCGAAGCAACCAATCGGCTTGGCGCTGTTCGGATTCACGGCGACGTTCGCGCCGGCGATCGGCCCCACGATCGGCGGGTGGCTGACGATCACCTATAGCTGGCATTACATCTTCTACGTCAACGTCATTCCCGGGATCGTGCTGATCTGGGCGGTGTGGTATGGCCACGAAAGGGAACCGGCGCATCTCGAGCGCCTGGCGGAAGGCGACTGGTTCGGCATTATCACGATGGCCATCGGCCTCGGCTGCCTGATCGCCGTACTCGAGGAAGGCGAGCGCAAGGATTGGTTCACCGCCGAGTGGATTCGCTATGCGAGCGTCTCCGCAGCGATTTTTCTGCCGCTCGCCATCATCAACGAATTGACGACACCGCGGCCGTTTATTCAGCTTCACCTTCTGAAAAATCGCGGCTTGGCGCTCGCGTCGGTCCTCGGGCTGGCGCTGGGCATTGGGCTTTATGGTACCGTTTACATCCTTCCGCTCTATCTCGCGCAAATCCAAGGCTACGACGCGATGCAAATCGGCGAGGTAGTGATGTGGCTGGGTCTGCCGCAATTGCTCATCTTGCCGATCGTGCCTTGGGCGATGCGCTACGTCGATGTGCGATGGCTGGTGGCATTCGGCTTGGCGCTATTCGCGGCAAGCATGATGATCAACGGCTATATGAGCCACGACACTGCCATGCCGCAGCTCGAATTTCCTCAATTGGTGCGCGCCCTAGGCCAGCCGTTCGTGATCGTACCCCTGTCCTCCCTAGCCACCGCCACGCTTGCTCGCGCCGAGCAAGGCCAGGCCGCGGCGATCTTCAACGTGATGCGCAATCTCGGCGGCTCGATCGGCATCGCCTTGTTATCGACATTCACGACCATCCGCGAGCAATACCACTACGCGATCATCAGCAGTCACGTGACCGACAACACGATCAATACCCAGAGCTGGTTCGTGCAAGCCGTCGCGAGCGTGTCGGCTCAATCCGGGGGGCCTGCGATGGCACGATCGCAGGCGATCGAACTGCTACGCAATCTCGTGCGGCGCGACGCTAACATCATGGCCTATTCGGATTGCTTTTATATCATCGGCCTCATTTTAGCGGCCGGCTGTACGTTGATCTTTCTCGCACCAAAACCAAAACGCGAGCAAACACGCGTTCACTGAGCCGGCCCGAGCAAGCTCGAAATTTCCTTCTCGCGTGATGCAACAAACCCAGCTTCCGTACCTTACAAAAGGATCGGCGACTCTATCGGCACACGGAGCTTGGTACGCCATGGCCCTCAAACGCCACCCATCATCCAAGGCAAAGAAGACGAAGAAGACACCGCGGCGCGCGAAATACTGGTCTGGTCGCGTGACCCGCGAAAGCGACGCCCTCGACCTCGATCGGCGCATCTTTACGTGGCACGATCCTGCCCGCATCGCGGCCTCGCTCAAGCGCTCCGCCGAGCGAAGCAACTGGCGCAAAACCGAGCCCTATCGTTCGGCCATGTCGATGCTGACCTTTTATCTGAACCGGGGGGGTCGCAACCTTCCCTCATCACGCCGCCGGATCCTGGAACATGCCAAGCGCGAATTGCGCCGCAAATTCGGCAAGGATACCGATCGTTGAAATAGAGCGCCGCTTTCCGGCGTTTTCGACTAGCCCGGCTCGCGCGGCGCCAAGCACAAGCCCGGCGAACCGGCCTACGAGAACCCGACTGGCAATAAAGGCGATCTCTACGACGAGGCCAAAGGTCATCCGCATGGCGGACAGCATGTCGGCCGGCAGCGCGAGAAAGGCCAGCGGCCTCACCCGGACCAACCGATCGGCCATAACAGCGATGAAAAGCTCGGCCAGAAGCCGCCGTCGAACAAAACGCCACTGGATTGAAAGCCACGCTCCATCTGAACGTGTGAGGGGAGCCGGAGCCGGGGAACCGAATCGCGGTTGCCACGTTTTCGCCATACCGATCTCTATAATGCCGGGCAAAAAAACGAGGCGCGACCCTCCAAACAGACGGCACGGTCTGGACGAATTCTCAGCGGGAGCAACCTGTGGCTTGGTATCGGATGTATTTTTTGGCGTTCTCCGGCGAAATTCGGAACGTTGACGAGTTTGAAGCCGACAGCGACGAAAGCGCCGCGACCTTCGCCGACAATATCCACGAGGCTGTTAGCGATCTCTACGTGGGTTACGAGGTGTGGAACCTTTCGCGACGTGTCGCGGAGCGGCGAAGTCGCGATAACCCGCGTCCATCGCTCTGCCAGGCGCGCGTTACGCGTCAAATGCAGGCGCTGCTCTTGCGACGTTACGAGGTCTTACAAAACAGCGAGACTGCCTTCTCGCGCTCGCGACAGTTGCCCGCGCGGACCCGCGAATTGCGCAACGCTATTACGGCCAAGCCACTGCAGTGCGTCGACGATGGGACCTAGGAACGCCGCGGCTGCCGAAGAGGGCGCTCCGGCGCCTCGCAATAGGCGCCACCCAAACGGGAACAAATCTGGGATTGCTACATTTTCGTTACGGCGCGATGGCGCATCTCTGTAGAGGATTTTCGATGGCACGCAAATATTCGAAAGCCGCCAGCCGATCGGTGCATGGCGCGATGAAAAAACGCAAGAAGGGCACGCTGCGAAGCGGCCGGAGCGGCAAGAAGGTCAAGAGCCGCAAGCAAGCCATTGCGATCGGCCTATCGGAGGCTCGCCGCAAAGGCAAGAAAGTGCCGAAGAAAAAGAAGTCCTGAACGCTATCGGGCGCGGCCGTTCGCCTTTTGCCGCGCGAACGCTTTCATTCCGGTTTTCAGCAGCTTTTTGCTTTGCCGGGGCCGACTTCGCCGTGCGGCCTGAACTCACAATCGCGCAGCTTGTTGTAATCGACAAAAAATTCCCTGATCTCTTCCATGAGATGCGAACGCAATTCTTTGATCGACGTCACGTCGTCATGCGTCTGCGCATGGGGCATGCCGCCGCGAGAAGGCGGTCGCTTCCGAGCGGTGCCGATTCCGCTAGATCTTCTCACCGAGATCGAGCACGTCCATCATGTTCGGGAGGCACAAAATGATCCGGCGCGTGCAACCCTGCGAATATGGAAATGGTGCCGAACAACGGCTTGGCACCACGTTAAGGCTTGTATGGAGGAAGCAAGTATTTCCGGCCGCAGCGCAACGCCTAAGGGCCTGCGTCACGGCTTTGCGGTGGCGGTTCTGCAGTCCGGCATTCCCATCAATCTGTTAAAAAAGTGGCTTGGCCACTCCCGCCTCAGCACGACTGAAATCTATGCGGATGCAGTCGGTGCTGAAGAGCAGGCGATCGCGAATAGATTCTAGCAGACCTTTCGAAACCAAAGCTGAAGCATCAGTTACCATGCTCGAAGAGCTCCAAGCCGGCCAATCCGGCAACTTTCCAAGGTCTCCTGACCTTCGTCCTAAAGGGAATTGAACTCGCCGGATGAAAGCGTTTCCCCGGGGGGTGTTCGAAGGTATGTTTATAGGTGTATTTCATACTACCAAGCGTTGCTCGACAAGACGACGGCTGCTGGATCCGAACTCAATTCCTGACTGTTCAAAAGACCGATGATCGAGCCGATCCTCCATGCGCTGGACATGGCTTTTGCCATGGGGTGGGCGATTCTGTGGGCGCTGATCCTCGGCTTTGCGCTCTCAGGCGTCGTGCAGGCCGTGGTCTCTCACGCCGAAATGAGTCGTCTGCTGCCCGACGATCGGCCGCGGACCATCGCGATCGCCACCGCCCTCGGCGCCGCCTCGTCATCGTGCTCCTACGCGGCTGTCGCGTTGGCCCGTTCCATCTTCCGCAAGGGCGGAAATTTCACGGCGGCGATGACGTTCCAGATGGCGTCGACCAACCTTGTCGCCGAGCTCGGGATCATCCTCGCGGTGCTCATGGGATGGCAATTCACGCTTGCCGAGTTCATCGGGGCGCCGATTCTCGTCGCCATCATGGTGGTGCTGTTTCGGCTCTTCCTGACGCGGCAGATGATCGATGCGGCGAAAAGCCAAGCCGACAAAGGCGTCGCCGGGCGTATGGAAGGGCATGCCGCGATGGATATGTCGATCACGGAGAAAGGCTCGATCTGGCACCGCATCTGGTCGGAGGAAGGGCGAACCGCGATCAGCCACTATTTCGTCATGGATTGGGTATCGATCTGGATCGACATCACGGGCGGCCTCCTCATCGCCGGCGCGCTCGCCGCCTGGGTTCCGCAGGCGTTTTGGCAGGCGTTCTTTCTCAGCAACCACCCGGTGCTCGCGAGGCTCGCGGGCCGATCATCGGTCCGTTCGTCGCGATCGTTTCTTTCGTATGCTCGGTCGGAAACGTGCCGCTGGCCGCAGTGCTGTGGAACGGAGGCGCAAGCTTTGGCGGCGTCATTGCTTTCATTTTCGCCGATTTGATCGTGCTGCCGATCCTCGACATCTACCGCCGCTATTACGGGCTGAAGATGTCCTTCTTTCTTCTCGTTATTTTCTATGCGGCGATGGCCGGTGCGGCGCTGATCGTGGAATTTCTTTTCGGTGCGCTTGGTCTCGTCCCGAGCGCGCATCAGCCGCAGATCGTCGAGGCGTCGATTTCCTGGAATTACACGACGATCCTCAACATCGTCTTTCTCGCGCTCGCCGCCGTGCTGGTGTGGCGCTTTTTCCGGACCGGCGGACCGGCGATGCTCCGCATGATGAATTGATGAATGATGCCCGCGAACCCCAGGACGAGTTCGATGGAAATGCCGGCCATACAATGGGAATGCACGCTGACCTGCCCGCAATGCGGGTGGCAGGCGCAGGAACGCATGCCTGCCGATGCCTGCGAATTCTTCTACGCGTGCAAAGGATGCGGCACCGTTCTCAAGCCGCTCGCCGGCCATTGCTGCGTCTTCTGCTCCTACGGCTCAGTGCCATGCCCGCCCGTCCAGCAGGCTCGGCGCAAGGCATAGCACCATCTGCGACTACGCTCAGGCCGACGTCTTCATAAAGATTGCGGCGTAATGGTAGGGCGGCAACTCGACGAGGCGGGTGAGCTCAAGGCTCGCGGGGTGGACGGCCGCGGCAACATCGCGGGGTTCCATGCGCAACCCCGTGCCTGGCCCGCGCGGCTGACCGAGCACCGTGGTCTCCTCGCGTGGCCGTCGATGCCAATTTATGACGATGAACCGTCCGTCCGGCTTCAGCGCCGCGGCAACAGCCTTTGCGAGCCGTCCTTTCTCCGGGACACCGTGAAAAGTATTGGCCATAAGGACGAGATCGACCGGCTGGTCGATGACCGCGGCCAGATCGTAGGCATCTCCAAGGACAAATTCGCAATTTTTGGCGCCGAGTTCGGCGAGGTTTGCACTCGCGCACGCGATCATCTTGGGATCGAGATCGATCGCGATGACCTGCAGCGCCAGCCGTGCCAGCGCACCTGTAAAAAGCCCGTCGCCGCAGCAAAGATCGACGATGAGCGGCGTACCCGGCTCGATGGCGACGGAAGCCATCGTATCGGCGGGATTCGGCCAAAGAACCTGCCACCAGTCGGAATCCGGCATCGATGTCGCCGGATAGAATGCCGATGACATGCTGTGCCTATCGTCCGTCACTGCACCATTGGTCTCGCGATGCCTTGATACATGAACATCGCCACCTTTGGGCCTTTCATTTTCGCGCTAGCGCGAACGAACCGCTCTGATCCTGTACTCGAAATTGGGTCCGGCGATCTCGGCGCCACAGTGGTCGAAATCTCCACCGCGGACCGCCACGCGGAGAAAGCGCCGATCTAGATCCTCATTCCTTCCGGCCAAGGCTCACCAAATGACGGTCACAATGTGGGTTGGCAGACGAATTCGCGATCCGGGACTGCCGGGTCGCGTCACCCGGGGCGCACCCGCCAGACTAGGCGGCGAACAAGAGCATTCGCCGGTCTGGGGACTTCTCTTCGAGGCGCGGTGGCAAGCCGGCTAAAGAGATCTTCCCGATCATAGTGGCTCAATGGCACGGCCCCAGCCTGTCAAAAAATGCTACCCAGAACGCTACTCAGGACCGTACCCCGGAGGCCGCTATCCACTAAGTGGTTGATGGGACTGGTGGGCGCACAAGGACTCGAACCTTGGACCCGCTGATTAAGAGTCAGCTGCTCTACCAACTGAGCTATGCGCCCGCCCAAGCGGCGCGTCGTTGCGCGCGCCGGCCTTCATTTGAAGGCCGCGGGCTTATAACAAGCCATCCTGTGCTTGTCTATTCCTCGCCACCGCGACCGAGCCGCAGATCGCGATGGACGTAAACGCTCATCAGCAGGCCGAAACCGAACATCACCGTGAGCATGGCCGTGCCGCCATAGGAAATGAGCGGCAAAGGCACGCCGACCACCGGAATGAGGCCCATCACCATCGCCGTGTTGATGAAAACGTAGAGGAACACGTTGACGGTGATGCCGAGCGCGAGGAGGCGGCCGAAGTTGCTACGGCTGCGGAAGGCGATGGCGAAGCCGTAGACGAAGACGAGGGTATAGGCGAGCAGCAGCACGATCCCGCCGATGAGGCCGAATTCCTCTGCCAGCATCGTGAAGATGAAGTCGGTCTGCTTTTCCGGCAGGAAATCGAGATGCGCCTGGCTGCCGAGCATGAAGCCCTTGCCGAAGAGTCCGCCCGAACCGATCGCGATCTTCGATTGCAGGCTGTGATAGCCGGCGCCGAGCGGATCGTTTTCGGGATCGAGGAAGGTATAGATGCGGTTTCTCTGGTAGTCGCGCAGGAAGCGCCAAGCGACCGGCACGGCGCTCGCGGCGCCAGCGAACACCACCGCGAACTTCCACCACCGCACCCCGGCGATGAAGAACATCGCGCCACCGCTCAGCACCAGCATCATGGCGGTGCCGAGATCGGGCTGTTTCAAGACGAGCGCGGCCGGCACCAGAATGAGCAGCGTCGGGATGATGAGCCGGATCGGCCGGCCGATCTCTTCGACGGAAAGGATGCTGAAATACCGCGCCAGGGCGAGCACGAGGGCGATCTTCATAAATTCGGATGGCTGCAGCTGGATGATGCCGAGATCGATCCAGCGCTGCGCGCCCATGCCAACCGCGCCGCGGATCTCGACGACGATCAACAGGACGATGGCGCCGGCATAGATGGCATAGGCAAAACGCAGCCAGAAGCGCAGATCGACGGTCGCGACCAGGATCATGATCACGACGCTGACGGCGTAACGCGCCGCTTGCTTACTCGCCCAGGGCTGCCAATGACCGTTCGCCGCCGAATAGAGCATCGCAAAGCCCATCGCGGCGATGCAGGTCAGGAGCACCAGCAGGCCCCAATTGATGCCGAGCACCTTGAGTGCGAGGCTCGAGCGGGGCGCGTCGCGGTCGAGAGCGGAATGAGTCGTCACTTATTCGTTCCGAGCGCAAGAGTGGTGGGCGGCGCGCCGAAAGGCTGGTCGGGTACCCGCCGCAGAGGATCGCGTTTTTGCGCCTCGAGCAGGACGTCGTGGCAGATCGGCGCCGCGACCGCGCCGCCCTCGCCACCCGAGGCGCCGCCATGCTCAACGACGACGGCGCAGACATAGCGCGGCGCGCTATAGGGCGCGAAGCCGATGAACAGTGCGTGGTCGCGTTCCTTCCACGGCACGCTTTGACCGGTGAGATGGCCGTGCTCGCGCTCGGCCTCGCTGTAGTGATGGACCTGCGCGGTGCCGGTCTTGCCCGCCATCGCCATCGTCGGATCGGGAATGCGGGCGCCATAGCCGGTGCCGTGCGGCTCGTTGACGACCGCAAACATGCCTTCGCGCACCAACTCGAGATGGGCGTCTTGCACGCCGAGCGAATCGAAATCGGCCTCGATCCCGCTCGGTAACGGGCTCGATGCGGTCATAACGCCCTGCTTGCGCACGAGATGCGGCATCACCGCGCGTCCGGTGGCGAGCCGCGCCGCGTAGGTCGCGAGCTGCAGCGGCGTGACCGAGACAAAGCTCTGCCCGATGCCGCAGCTGATGGTCTCGCCGCGCTGCCACGGCACGCCCGTCGTCGCCATTTTCCAGGCGCGCGTCGGAATGAGGCCGGTCTTCTCGCCGGGTATATCGATGCCCAGCTTCACGCCGAGCCCGAAGCGGTTGGCCATCGTCGCGATCTTGTCGATGCCGAGTAGATCGGCGGTGTGATAGAAGAACACGTCGCAGGATTCGGGAATCGCGCGCCGCAGCGATAGCGTGCCGTGGCCGCCTTTCTTCCAGCAGTGGAAGACCGAATTGCCGAGCTGGAACGTGCCGGGACAGTAGAACTCCGTATCCGCCGTCAGCACGCCGTTCTCGAGACCGGCCATTGCCACCAGCAGCTTGAAGGTCGAGCCCGGCGCATAGGTGCCGCTGATCGCCTTGTTGCTGAGCGGGTTGAGCGGGTCGCTGATCAGCTGCTGCCACATCGCCGGCGTAAGGCCGGCGGAAAAGGCGCCGGGATCGAAGCTCGGGGTCGAAGCCATCACCAGCACTTCGCCGGTCCAGGCGTCGAGCACCACGCAGGAGGCGCTACCCTGGGCAGTGCAGCGCTTCACCGCGAGATCTTGCAGCTCCATGTCGATCGAGAGCGAAAGGTCCTGGCCGGGGAGCCCCTCCTCGCGCGCGAGCTCGCGCACCACGCGGCCGAAGGCGTTGACCTCGACCTGGCTGGTGCCGGCGGTACCGCGCAGATCGAGATCGTAGGCTTTCTCGATGCCGCTCTTGCCGATGCGGAAATCCGGCAGCTCCAATAGCGGGTCGTCGCCGCTGAGATCGTCCTCGGACACGGCGGCGACGTAGCCGACCGTGTGCGAGATCTCGTCGCCGAACGGGTAATAGCGGGTCAGGGCCTGCTCGATCGAGACGCCCGGCAGCTCGAGCGTGTTGACCTCGATACGCGCCATCTCGTCCCAGCTCAGATCCTCACGCAGCACCACCGGCACGAAGCTCAACTTGCTGCGGATATCGCGCTGCACGCGGCGGCGGTCGGCATCGGTGAGCGTCACCAGCGAGGCGACGGCGTCGAGCGTCGCCTGGATGTCGCCCGCCTGCTCGGCGACGAGCACGGCGCGGAAAGTCGGCTTGTTGGCGGCTAGCGGCACGCCGAACCGGTCGAGGATCCGGCCGCGCGGCGGTGCCAGCAACCGGATGTTGATGCGATTCTCGTCCGCCTGCATCGCATAGCGGTCGGCCTGCACCACCTGCAGGTAATAGAGCCGGCCGGCGATCGTGCCGAGGAGGGCGAGCTGCCCGCCGGCGAGCATGATCGCGCGCCGGGTCAGGAGTTTGCTGCGGTCCTTCTCCTTCTTGGCCATCGCTCAGGCCCGCACCAGGAAAGCGCGCTGCGCGCGCGCCAGGACGTAGCTCGCGGCCGGGTAGCAAGCGACGGTCAGCACCGCCTGGAAGACGAAGGGACGCAGATCGATCAGCGCGCCATGGATCGCGCTCACCGTCGCCCAAAACAGGACGAAGACGCCGACCGCGAGGACGAGGAAGCCTAGCCATACGATCGTGAAGGGGCGGTTGATGAAGAGCTTGCGCTGGCTCATCACCGCGGCGCGCCCCAGTAGGAAAATCAGTGCCGACAGCCCGACGTAGGGCGTGCCATTGAGTAGGTCGAGCAGCAGGCCGGCGGCGAAGATGGCGCTCAAGGGCAAGAGATCGGGGCGGTAGACCGTCCAGTGGAACACCGCCATCAACGCGAAGGCCGGCATCACCACGGCAAAGCCCGGCAGATTGAGCGGAACGATCGACAGGAACGCGAACAGCACCGTCGTCAGGAACGGCACTAGTCGGCCGGGGTAGCCGATATCGCGTTGCAGGGCGATGGGCATCGCACCGTCACCCGATCATCGCAGCGTATCGGCCGACTTCGCCGACCTGGCCGACGCACGCGGCGGCGGCACCGCGCTTTGCGGCAAGACGCCCGAGAGTCCGAAATCGACGATACGCAAAACCTCGAGCCGCGACAGCTCGGCATAGGGCTCGACGCGGATCACCCCGTTCGCCACCGAAGAGACGACGCCGACCGGTAAGCCCGGCGGGAAGACGCCCCCGGCGCCGATGGTCACGACGCGCTCACCGACCGCGACTTCGACATTCGACGGCAGATAGACCAGCCGCGGCTGTTCGGAATTGTCCCCGTCGAGCACGGCATGCTGGTGATTGTCTTCGAGCTCGACCGGAATATGGGAGTTGAGATCGGTCAAAAGCAGCACCCGCGCCGTCCGCGTGCCGACCTCGGCGACGCGGCCGACGAGGCCTTCGCCGGCGAGCGCCGCCTGGCCGCGCGCCACGCCGTCGCTGCTGCCTGCGTCGATCAGCACGTTGCGAGCGAAAGCACCGCCCGAATTGGCGATTACCTGGGCGCTCAGCGAATGTATCGTATTCTGCGGCTGAAATTTGGTCAGGTCGCGCAGCTCGGCGTTCTCGGTCTCGAGGCGTCGCGCGACCTCTTGCCATTGCAGGAGACGCGCGTTCTCCTCGCGAAGCTGGGTATTCTCGCGGTTGACCTCGATCGCTTTCGAAACCGCTTGGACGCCGCTCGTTACCGCCGCGACCGGCTGGCCGATCGCTTCGAGGATCGGCGCCATGTGATCGGCGACGACGGCATGCAAATCGTCATAGAGCAGCAGGTCGGTCTTGCCGAACAAGACCATGACCGCCGAAACAAGGACGAGGAAAGGAAGCGCAAGACGCTGCGCGGCTGCTCTGACGGGCGCTGAGATACGCATCCGAAAATCCGTCTCGCTTCCTAAAAACTCCACTCTCGGGGCTGACGGCGAGCCGCCAGCCCCTCACTACTCAGTACATGCTGATAAGCACGCTCTTCAGCGTCTTCATCTCCTCGAGCGCGCGGCCGGTGCCGAGCGCGACGCAGGACAGCGGATCGTCCGCAAGCGACACCGGCAGGCCGGTCGCATGACGCAGCACGTAATCGAGGTTGCCCAAGAGCGCGCCGCCGCCCGTCAGCACGATGCCCTTGTCGACGATGTCGGCGGCGAGCTCGGGCGCGGTGTGCTCGAGCGCCACTTTCACCGCTTCTACGATCGCGCCGACCGGCTCGGCGAGGCTCTCGGCGATCTGCCGCTCGCTGATCACGATCTCCTTGGGCACGCCGTTCATCAGGTCGCGGCCCTTGATCTCCATCACCCGGCCCTCGCCCTCTTCGGGCATGCAAGCCGAACCGATTTCCTTCTTGATCCGCTCGGCCGAGGATTCGCCGACGAGCAGGTTATGGTTGCGGCGGATATAGGCGATGATCGCCTCGTCCATCTTGTCGCCGCCGACGCGCACCGAGCGCGAATAGACGATGCCACCGAGCGAGAGCACCGCGACCTCGGTGGTGCCGCCGCCGATATCGACGACCATCGAGCCCGTCGGCTCGGTCACCGGCAGGCCGGCGCCGATCGCCGCCGCCATCGGCTCCTCGATCAGGAACACCCGACGCGCCCCCGCGCTCTCGGCCGACTCTTGAATCGCGCGGCGCTCGACCGCCGTCGAACCCGACGGCACGCAGACGATGATCTGCGGATTGGCGAAGCTGCGCCGATTGTGAACCTTGCGGATGAAATGTTTGATCATCTCTTCCGCGACCTCGAAGTCCGCGATCACGCCGTCACGTAGCGGCCGGATCGCCATGATGTTGCCCGGCGTGCGACCGAGCATCATCTTCGCTTCGTCGCCGACCGCCAGGACCTGCTTGCGGCCCTTGACGCTCGCGATGGCGACGACCGACGGCTCGTTCAGGACGATGCCTCGCCCCTTGACGTAAACGAGCGTGTTCGCCGTTCCAAGATCAATCGCCATATCGGCGGAAAGAATTCCCAGCAGATTTCCGAACATAGTCCCCATCACCCCCGCCGATGAGATGCCACGGCGGCGGTCCGGCGGGACCGCCACTCGCGTGCTTGCCGCGTCAAGCCGACATCGCGGCGGGCGCTGTCTTCGCCCGTTTGACCATGAGCTTGTTGAGCGCATGGATATAAGCCCGCGCCGAAGCGACGAGCGTATCCGGCTCAGCACCCTGTCCGTTCACAGTCTTTCCTTCTTCCTCAAGCCGCACCGTCACCTCGGCCTGAGCGTCCGTGCCGTGGGTGACCGCGCTCACTTGATAAAGCAGCAGCTTCGCCTCGTGCGGCACCAGCGCTTTGATCGCGTTGAAGGTCGCGTCGACCGGGCCGTTGCCGTTGGTCATCGCCGTCAAGACCTTGCCGTCGACCTCAAGCTCCAAGGTCGCAGTCTGCGGTCCGCGCGAGCCGGCAATGACTTGCAGCGAGACGAACTTGATAAGCTCGGTGCCGTGCTGGATCTCGTCGTCGATTAGGGCGACGATGTCCTCGTCATAGACGTCCTTCTTACGGTCGGCGAGATCCTTGAAGCGCTTGAACGCCTCGTTCATCGCGTTGTCGCCGAGCTCGAAGCCGAGCTCCTTCAGCTTCATCTTGAAGGCGTGGCGGCCGGAATGCTTGCCCATGACCAGCGTCGACTTGCCGAGCCCCACCGACTCGGGCGTCATGATTTCGTAGGTGCCGGCATGCTTCAGCATGCCGTCCTGATGGATGCCGCTCTCATGCGCGAAGGCGTTGGCGCCGACGATCGCTTTGTTCGGCTGCACGACGAAGCCGGTGATCGCCGAGACGAGACGCGAGACGCGGGTGATGTATTCGGATTTGACGCTGGTCGAGAACGGCATCCGGTCGTGGCGCGTCCGCAGCGCCATCACGATCTCTTCCATCGCGGCATTGCCCGCCCGCTCGCCGAGGCCGTTGACCGTGCATTCGACTTGGCGCGCACCGGCGCCGACGGCGGCCAGCGAGTTGGCGACGGCCAAGCCGAGATCGTTGTGGCAATGTACCGAGACCACGGCCTTGTCGATATTGGGCACGCGCTCGAACAGCATCCGGATCAGCGCCGCGAATTCCTCGGGCACGGCGTAGCCCACCGTGTCGGGGATGTTGACGGTACGCGCGCCGGCCTTGATCGCCGCCTCGACCGTGCGGCAGAGGAAGTCGTGCTCGGTGCGCGAGCCATCCTCGCACGACCATTCGACGTCCTCGCACAGCTTGCGCGCGAGGGTGACGCTGTCGATGACCGCCTGATAAACCTGATCGGGCGCCATCTGCAGCTTGAACTTCATATGCAGCGCCGAGGTCGAGATGAAGGTGTGGATACGCGGGCGCTTCGCGTGCTGCACCGCTTCCCAGCAGCGCTCGATATCGGCGCGGCCGGCGCGAGCGAGGCCGCAAACGCGCGAATCGGTCACTTGCTTGGCGATCTCGCGCACCGCCTCGAAATCGCCGTTCGAGGCGATCGGGAAGCCGGCTTCGATGACGTCGACGCCCATCTCCTCGAGCAGGAGGGCGATCTTGATCTTCTCCTCGAGATTCATCGAGGCGCCGGGCGATTGCTCCCCGTCGCGCAACGTGGTGTCGAAAATGATGACCCGCGACGAGGCGGGCGATTTCGCTTTGGTATCGGCGCCGCCGTTGCGAGTGGCGGCGCTGGCGTCATGGGCGCTCATAGGCGCAAATCCTCTGGTCTGGATACAAAGGGTTGGCCGCTAACCAATTAACCCCCAAACGCGAATCAGGCCGAGAAATCCTCGCGCTCAGGGGCGGCTAAGTCGCAGCGTCCCGCCCTTGCTCCACCGCAGGCTACGCCCCATTTGCCGGTCCGTAATCGCACAGGCGCAAGCAGCCGGACGCTCAAGCCCCAGCTTGCTGCCTTCCCGTGGCGAAATTACGACCATCAAACCCTCGTGACCCGCGACGATGTCCGGTAAGGAAAATTCCGACGTGCTTTACAATTCCTTACCAACCGTACCGGACGATAAAATTTACCATAGCAATTATGTCTATATCGTTTACGACCCGGGCCGCAAGTTTTCTCTCGTCCTCCGGGCAGTTAGACCACTGCGGATCGTCTTTTGCGGGTCCTAGTTTCGGGATTTATCCACAAGCCGGTTCTGGGTGATCCAGGGCATCATCGCCCGGAGCTTGGCGCCGATCTGCTCGACCGGGTGCTCGGCCCCCCGCCGCCGCATCGCCTTGAAACTCGCCTGACCGGCGGCATTCTCCAGGACCCAGTCCCGGGCGAACCGGCCGGACTGGATGTCGTCCAGGATCCGCTTCATCTCCTCCTTGACGGCCGGGCTGATCACCCGGGGCCCGCGGGTATAGTCGCCATATTCGGCGGTATTGGAGATCGAATAGCGCATATTGGCGATGCCGCCCTCATACATGAGGTCGACGATCAGCTTCACCTCGTGGAGGCATTCGAAATAAGCCATCTCGGGCGCGTAGCCGGCTTCGACCAGCGTCTCGTAGCCCGCCATAATCAGCGAGGAGAGCCCGCCGCACAGCACGCACTGCTCGCCAAAGAGATCGGTCTCGCATTCCTCCTTGAAGGTGGTCTCGATTACGCCAGCGCGGCCGCCGCCGATCGCCGAAGCGTAGGAGAGCGCGATCTCGAGCGCGTTGCCCGAGGGATTCTGCTCGACCGCGACGAGGCAGGGAACGCCGCCGCCCTTGAGATATTCCGAACGCACAGTGTGACCGGGCCCTTTGGGCGCAATCATGAACACGTCCATATCGGGCCGCGGCTCGACCAGTTTGAAATGGATGTTGAAGCCGTGCGCGAAAGCGAGCGCCGTGTCGGGGCGCATATGGGGCTTCAGGTCATCGGCATAGAGCTTTGCCTGCAACTCGTCGGGCGTAAGCACCATCACCACATCCGCCCATTTGGCGCCCTCGGCCGGCGACATCACCTGGAACTTCGCAGCTTCCGCCTTCTGCACCGAGGCCGAGCCCGGGCGCAGCGCGATGCGCACGTCCTTGACCCCGCTGTCGCGCAGATTCATCGCATGCGCATGGCCCTGGCTGCCATAGCCGACGACCAGCACCTTCTTGCTCTTGATCAGATTGACGTCGGCATCACGATCATAATAGACGCGCATCGATTTTCCCTCTCGATCCCATTTTATTCGGTTCAGAATTTCGCGGCGCCGCGCGCGATCGCGACGACGCCGGTCCGCGAGATATCGACCAGCCCGAGCGGCTTCATCAGATTGATGAAGGCGTCGAGCTTATCCGCCGAGCCGGTGATTTCGAAGACGAAGCTCTCGATCGTCGAATCGACGACGCGGGCGCGGAAGATGTCGGCGAGGCGTAGCGATTCGATGCGCTTTTCCCCGCTGCCGGCCATCTTGACCAGCAGCAATTCGCGCTCGACCGCCGGGCCTTCCTCGGTCAGGTCATGCACCAGGCGCACCGGGACGAGGCGCAAGAGCTGTGCCTTGATCTGCTCGATGATCATGGTCGTGCCGGAGGTGACGATGGTGATGCGCGACAGATTCTCGGCGGGATCGACCTCGGCGACGGTGAGGCTCTCGATGTTGTAGCCGCGGCCGGAGAACAGGCCGATGACCCGCGCCAACACGCCCGGCTCGTTGTCGACCAGCACCGCGATGGTATGGCGTTCGATATCGCTCAAGATTCCAGGCTCCGGCCGGCTCCTCGCGCTCAGACGAGGACCATGCCCTCTTCCGAGATCGTGTCCCCGGCCTTCTTGTCGTCGAGGCCGAGGATCATCTCGTTATGCGCCGCGCCCGAGGGAATCATCGGGAAACAGTTCTCGGCAGGATCGGTCGCGACATCGACGATCACCGGCCCCTCGATCGCGAGCATCTGCTTGATGACGCCGTCAAGCTCCGCCGGCGTCGTCGCGCGCAAGCCCTTGGCGCCGAAAGCCTCGGCGAGCTTCACGAAATCGGGCAACGACGAGCTGTAGCTTTCCGAATAGCGGCCGCCATGCAGCAACTCCTGCCACTGCCGGATCATCCCCATGTACTGGTTGTTGATGATGAAGATCTTGACCGGCAGCCGGTATTGGCACGCGGTCGACATCTCCTGGATGTTCATGAGGATCGAAGCCTCGCCGGCGATGTCGACGACGAGGGCCTCGGGATGCGCGACCTGGACGCCGATCGCCGCCGGCAGGCCGTAGCCCATGGTGCCGAGGCCGCCCGAGGTCATCCAATGCATCGGCTGCTCGAATTTGAAGAGCTGCGCCGCCCACATCTGATGCTGGCCGACTTCGGTGGTGATGAAGGTGTCGCAGTCGCGGGTCAGCGCGTAGAGACGCTCGATCGCATATTGCGGCTTGATCACCTTGTCGCCTTGCTTGTAATGCAGGCTATCGCGCTTGCGCCAAGTCTCTATCTGCTTCCACCATTTGCCGAGCGCCGCGTGATCGGGCGTGAAGCGCCGCGCCTTCAGCGCCGCGATCAGCGCCTCGAGCACCTTGGCGCAATCACCGATCACCGGCACGTCGATACGGACGTTTTTGTTGATCGAGGATGAATCGATATCGATGTGGATCTTCTTCGAGCCCGGCGAAAAGGCGGCGACCTTGCCGGTCACGCGATCATCGAAGCGCGCGCCGACATTGATCATGACGTCGCAACCATGCATCGCGAGGTTGGATTCGTAGGTGCCGTGCATGCCGACAAGACCGAGGTAACGCTTGTCCGAGGCCGGGAAGGCGCCGAGGCCCATCAAGGTCAGCGTGCAGGGAAAGCCCGTGAGCTCGATCAGCTCGCCGAAGAGCTTGCAGGCGCGCGGCCCCGAATTGATGATGCCGCCGCCGCCGTAGAAGAGCGGCTTCTTCGCGCCGGCGATCAGCGCCGCCGCTTCGGCGATGCGCGCCGGATCGGGTTCGGTGCGCGGTCGGTAGGACTTACGGTCCTCGATGGTCTCGGGCGCGCGATAGGTGCCGGTCGCGAACAGTACGTCCTTCGGCAGATCGACCACGACAGGACCCGGCCGGCCGGTGCGCGCAACATAGAACGCCTCGTGCACAGTGCGCGCCAGGTCGTCGACGTTCTTGACGAGGTAATTGTGCTTCGTGCAGGGCCGGGTAATGCCGGTGGTGTCGGCTTCCTGGAACGCGTCGTTGCCGATGAGATGGGTCGGCACCTGGCCGGTCAGGCAGACGATCGGCACGGAATCCATCAGCGCGTCGGTCAGGCCGGTGACGGCGTTGGTCGCACCCGGCCCGCTGGTCACGAGCACAACTCCGACCTTGCCGGTCGAGCGGGCATAGCCCTCGGCGGCGTGGACCGCGCCTTGCTCGTGACGGACGAGGATGTGGCGCAGCCGGTTCTGCATGAAGAGCGCGTCGTAGATCGGCAGGACGGCGCCCCCGGGATAGCCGAATACGACATCAACGCCCTGGTCGCCCAGTGCTTTGATGACCATTTCGGCCCCGTTCATCCGTTCCGCTGTCATAAGTCGCTCCGAAGTATCGCGGCAAACTGAGGATTTCTGCCGCAAAGCGCGCAACCTAAAGGCCTAATCCCGAGTCGTCAACTACGAACTACGAATAAACGACAAAATATTTGATAATAAACTTGCTGAAAATTGCTCTGTAATGGTCACTCGGCGCAATATTTCATCAGTCGAGAGCCGCCGCCGGAACCAGGTGTATTGCCGCTTCGCGTAACGGCGGGTTGCTTGCTGCATCGCAGCAACCGCTTGCTCGCGACTCATGCGCCCATCGAGCCAGGCGCCGAGCTCGCGGACCCCGACCGCTTTCATGGCCGGCAGATGCGCGGGGAGTTGGCGGGCGAGTAGCGCGCGCGCTTCCTCGGCGGCGCCTTCGGCCAGCATGCGTTCGACCCGTGCGTCGCAAGCACGATAGAGCGCGTCGCGCTCGGGCTGCAGCACGATGGCGGCGGCGCGCAAGCTGCCCGGTTCCTGTCGCGCCTGCCAATCGGAGAGCGGCCGGCCGGTGGCGCGCACGACCTCGTAAGCGCGGGTCAGCCGCTGCGTATCGCCGGGCGCAAGACGCGCCGCGCCGACCGGATCGAGCGCCGCCAGCCGGTCGCGGAACGCGGCGCCGCCGAGCTCGGCATGGAGAGCGCGCGCTTCCTCGCGCGCCGCGGCCGGGATCGGAGGCAGCGCTGCCAAACCGTTGAGCAGCGCTTCGAGATAGAGCCCGGTGCCGCCGACGAGGATCGGCAGCCGCCCGGCCGCAAGCGCCGCGTCGATCTCGGCATCGGCGAGCGCGCGCCAACGCCCGACCGAGCAGTTTTCGGCAGCGTCGATCACGCCATAAAGACGATGCGGCACGCGCGCCATCTCCGCCGCGCCCGGCCGCGCCGTCAGCACGGCGAGATCGCGATAGACCTGCTGGCTGTCGGCGTTGATGATCGTGCCGGCGAATTCCTCCGCGAGAGCGACAGCGAGCGCCGATTTGCCGCTCGCCGTCGGGCCGGCAACGATCGCGACGGCGCGTTTTGGCGACGGGTCCATGGCGCGTTGTAGCACGCAGGCTTGCCTTTCCGCCGCCCCTCGCCGATAACGCGCAGATGGCTGAAAACGTCGTCACGCTCATCGCGCCGCAAGCCGGAGACGCGACCATCGGTGCCGCCGCCGCGACCGCGCGGCAGGCGCTCGTCACGCTCGGCGGACGGATCGGCGCGATCGATTGGCTCGCCGCCGCGCGCGCTTGCGATATACCCTTTGACGCGCTCGCGCCGGACCAGGCCGATGCCGCGATCCGTGCCGCCCTCGGCGCCGGCACGCCGATCGACGTGCTGGCGCAGCCCAGCGCCGGACGCCGCAAGCAACTGCTGGTCGCCGATATGGAGGCGACCATCATCGCCAACGAGATGCTCGACGAGCTCGCGGCGCTGCGCGGCATCGAGCCGCAGATCGCCGCCATCACCCGGCGCGCGATGAATGGCGAAATCGAATTCGCCGGGGCGGTGCGCGAGCGCGTCGGCCTCTTGAAGGACATGCCGGAAGCCGCGCTCGCCGAAGCCGGTGCGCGCATCCGCATCAATCCCGGCGCCGCGGCGCTGGTTAGAACAATGCGCGCCAACGGCGCCTATACGGCGCTGGTCTCCGGCGGCTTCCGCATCTACGCCGAGCGCGTCAGGCAGCTGCTCGGCTTCGATACATCCGTCGCCAACGAGCTGGTGGTCGCCGACGGCAGGCTCGTCGGTACGGTCCGCGAGCCGATCCTCGGCCGCGAGGCCAAGCTCGCGACCCTGACCGCGCTCGCGAAGGAGCGCGGGTTGCCGTTCGCCGCGACGCTCGCCGTCGGCGACGGCGCCAACGATCTGCCGATGATCGATGCGGCGGGAATGGGCGTCGCGTTTCATGCCAAGCCGAGCGTCGCCGCGGCCGCGCGGCTGCGCATCGATCATAGCGATCTGCGGTCGCTGCTCTACGCTCAGGGCTATCGCGACAGCGAAATCGTCGGCGGCGAAACCTAGCCAGCGCTAGCTGTTGTCGATCTTGACCGCGACGAAGCGCAGATCGCCCTGGCGATCGACCAGCAGCAGCACCGATTTTCGGCCGGCCTTCTTCGCCTCGTCGACCTTGCCCAGGATTTGATCGGTCGTCTTGACGTCGTCCTGCGCCACCTCGACGACGACATCGCCGGCGCGCATGCCCTTGTCGGCCGAGGGGCCGCCATTGTCGACATCGGTGATCACGACGCCGCTGACATCGTTGGCAAGGCCGTAGCGCTCGCGCAGCGCCGGTGTGAGATTGGCGAGCGAGAGGCCGAGCGCCTTGACGGTGTCGACCGGCGCCGCGGGCGCCTGCGGCTTCGGCGCGGTGGCCGCGACCTGCGGCTCTTCCTTGAGCTCGCCGACCTTGACGTCGAGATCGACTTCGGCGCGCTTGCGCCAGACCATGACCTTGACGGACTTATCGATCGGCGTCTCGGCGACGATCAGCGGCAAGTCGCGCATGTCGTTGATAGGCTTGCCGTCGAACATCAGCACCACGTCGCCAGGCTGGATGCCCGCCACCTGCGCCGGACCGCCATCATGGACCGAGGCGATGAGCGCGCCCTTGGGCTTGTCGAGGCCGAGGCTCTCGGCGATCTCGTCGGTCACCCCCTGGATATTGATGCCGAGCCAGCCGCGGCGCGCATGGCCGAAATCGCGGATCTGGTCGAGCACCGGCTTGGCGAGGTCGGACGGGATCGCGAAGCCGATGCCGATCGAACCGCCCGAGGGAGAATAGATCGCGGTGTTGATGCCGATGACGTCGCCGTCCATGTCGAACATCGGTCCGCCGGAATTGCCGCGGTTGATCGAGGCGTCGGTCTGGAGGAAGTCGTCATAGGGCCCGGAATTGATGTCGCGCGCCCGCGCCGAAAGGATGCCGGCGGTGACGCTGCCGCCGAGGCCGAACGGGTTGCCGATCGCCAGCACCCAGTCGCCGACCCGCGTCTTATCGCTGTCGCCGAACTTCACCGCGGTCAGCGGCTTGTCGGATTTGATCCGCAGCAGCGCAAGATCGGTCTTGGTGTCGCGCCCGACCACCTCGGCTTTGAAATTGGTGCCGTCCTGCAAGGTCACCGTGATCTGGTCGGCGTTGTCGATGACGTGGTTGTTGGTAACGATGATGCCGGACGGATCGATGATGAAGCCGGAGCCGAGCGAGGTCTGTTGCCGCGGCAGCGCATCCTGCTGGCCCTGATGGTTGCGGTTGAGGAAATCCTTGAAGAATTGCTCGAAGGGCGAGCCTGGCGGGAATTGCGGCATGTCGGGAACGGCGCGGTTGCCGCCACCACCACCGCCACCGCCACCACCACCACCGCCGTTGTCGCCGCGATTGCCCGGATTGTCTCCCGTATCGTCGCCGCTGTCCTGCCCCGGCTTGATGGTCTGGGTGCTCGAGATGTTGACCACCGCCGGCAGCAACTTGGCAGCGAGGTCGGCGAAGCTGTCCGGCGCGGGCTTGGCCCAACCGGTGCCGGGAAAGGCGACGAGCGCCAGCAATGCGAGGGCGAGCGTGCCGTCGCGGCGCGCAACGCGATCCAACGGAAGCAAGCGGGTGAAGACCCGGCGCACGGGTAGACCTCCCTCGGGCATGGTCGGGGTGTTACGAACCGATTTTACGGGACAGGCGCGCTCCAAGCCAGAGCCCGCTACAGAAATCGATCAATATGGCTGAATTACGGTGGGTCGGTGCGCAGCCGTCGCCGCTAGCTGCGGATTGCCCAGACCGCGGCAACGCCAACGAGGGCGGCGGCGAGGCCGGCGACGCGCAGCGCCGTCACCGGCAGCACCGCCACCTGCGCGTTCACGCGCTGCATCGCTCCGGGCAGCAGCGAATAGAGCATGCCCTCGATCGCCGCGGCGAGGGCGAGAGCGGTGGTGAAGTCCTTCACCGCTTGGCCCCCGCTGCCGGAGACGCCGGCGCCGGTGCGGCGACACCGGTCGGACCGTCTTCGAGATATTTGAAGAATTCGCTGTCGGGCGACATCACCAGAGTCGTCCCCTGGCCCGACAGGCCGTCGCGATAGGCTTGCAAGGAGCGGTAGAAGGCGAAGAAGCTCGGGTCCTTGTTGTAGGCGTCGGCGTAGATGGTGATGCTTTGCGCGTCGCCCTCGCCACGCAGAATCTGCGCCTGGCGCTGTGCGTCCGCCGTGATCTCGATGCGCTGGCGGTCGGCATCGGCGCGGATCTGTTGCGCCTGCTGCGCGCCTTGGGCGCGGTATTGCGCCGCCTCGCGTTGGCGCTCGGCCTTCATCCGCGCATAGATCGCGTCCTCGTTCTCTTGCGGCAGATCGGCGCGGCGCAAACGGACGTCGACGACGTCGATGCCGAAGTTCTTGCCCTCGTGATTCACGTCGTCGCGGATCTGCTTCATGATGTTGGCGCGCTGCGAGGAGATCACCGCTTGCAGCTCGACATTGCCGATCACGCGGCGCACCGAGGCGCTGATGACGCTGCTGAGCCGCTGGTCGGCCGACTCTTCGGTGCCGACGCTTTGATAGAACAGCAGCGGGTCGATGATCTTGAAGCGCGCATAGGTGTCGACGATCAGCCGCTTCTGGTCGGAGGCGATCACCTCTTCCGCCGGCGGCTCGAAATCGAGGATGCGGCGATCGTAAATCACGACATTTTGATAGGGCAGCTTCACCTGCAGCCCCGGGTGATCGACGATGCGCACCGGCTTGCCGAATTGCAGCACCAGCGCGATCTCGGTCTGCTGCACCGTGAAGAAGATCGTGTAGATGAGGATCAAGGCGACGACGAGCACGCCGCCGAGGAAGCCGAGGCTGCGCGTGTTCATCGCGTGCCTCCCGCGCTCGGCGACGCCATGCCGGCCGCGCCCGAACCCGGATTGGCGGTGCTCGGCACCGGCGCGGCGGTTGTCGCTGCCGGCGCGGTCGCCGGCAAGGACGGCAGCGGCAGATAAGGCAGCACGCCCGAGCCCGACGCCGTGCGGTCGATCAGCACCTTGTTGGTGTTCTTGAGGATCGACTCCATCGTCTCGATGTAGAGCCGGCGCGCCGTCACGGCCTTCGATGCCTGATAGGATTGGTAGACCGATTGGAAGCGCGCCGCGTCGCCCTGCGCCTGCAGCACGACTTGCGCCTTATAGGCTTGCGCCTCCTGCTCGATGCGCGAGGCGTCGCCATGGGCGCGCGGCACGACGTCGTTGCGATAGGCCTCGGCCTCGTTGACGAGCCGCTGCTGGTCGATCTTGGCGCTCTGCACGTCGCGGAAGGCATCGATCACCGGGCCCGGCGGATCGACCTTCTGGAGCTGGACCTGGGTGATCTGGATGCCCGAGCCATAGTAATCGAGGATGCCTTGCAGCAGCGCCTCGGTGTCGGTCTCGATCTTGCCGCGGCCCTCGGCGAGCGCGCTCGCGATCTCGGTATGGCCGATGATCTCGCGCATCGCGCTCTCGGCGGCGGACTTCACCGTTCCATCGGGATTGCGGATGTTGAAGACATAGTCCTCGGCATTCTTCACCAGCCAGAACACGGTGAAGTTGATGTCGACGATGTTCTCGTCGCCCGTCAGCATCAGCGATTCCTCGGGCACTTCGGTGGTGCGACCGACCGCCTGGTTGGTGCGATAGCCGATCTCGACCCGGTTGATGCGGGTCACCGTCGGGGTCAGCGCCTCCTCGATCGGCGACGGCAGGTGATAGTTGAGGCCGGGCGTTGCCTTGCGGACATATTCGCCCCAGCGTAGCACGATGCCTTCCTGATCCGGCTCGACGCGATAGAAGCCCGAGAGCAGCCACAGCAGCACGACGATGGCGAGGCCGAGCGCCCAGCCGCGGCCGCCGCCGAAACCCGCACCGCCACCCGGCAGCCAGCGCTTGAGGAAGTTCTGCAGCCGGCGCAGCGAATCTTCGAAATTCGGCGGCTGGAAGCCGCGCCCGCCGCTACCCCATGGACCGCCCGGACCGCCGCCGCCCCATGGTCCGCCGCCGCTCCCGCCTTGATTCCACGACATGAACCCGATCCCCTCAGTGCAGCTATGCACAGCGCCCGTCATCTCTTATATGTCAGCTGGTTCGTCGCAGCGGAATGCGCGGGAACGCCCCCGATATCGGCGGCTGGGTATAAAGTCAAGACGAGAGGATTACGGGCATGGCCGAGGTCACGCGCGAGGAAGTGCTTGCCGCGCTCGGCAAGATCGCCGATCCCGACAAAGGCCAGGACATCGTCAGCCTCGGCATGGTCTCGGGAGTGCAGCTGCGCGCCGGCCACGTCACTTTCGCGATCGAGGTCGAGCGCGCACGCGCGCCGCGGCTCGAGGCCCTGCGCCAGGCCGCCGAGAAGGCGGTCGATGCGCTGCCGGGCGTGCTCTCCGTCACCGCGGTTCTGACCGCCGAGAAAGCGGCGCCGCGCCCGACCGCGCCTTATGCGCGGCCGCAGCAGCGCGCCGGCATGGAACGCCCGCCGGCGCATGGGCATGGGCCGGCGGGCGGCGCAGCGCCGGCGCCGGCGCCGCAAAAGCCGGCAGTCGCCGGGGTCAAGCACATCGTCGCGGTCGCCTCGGGCAAGGGCGGCGTCGGCAAATCGACCACCGCCGTCAATCTCGCCCTCGCCTTCGCGACGCTCGGCCTCAAGGTCGGCGTGCTCGATGCCGACATCTACGGCCCCTCGATGCCGCGCATGCTCGGAATCTCCGGCAAGCCGATCTCGCATGACGGCAAGATCCTCGAGCCGATGGAGAATCACGGCGTCAAATGTATGTCGATGGGCTTCCTCGTCGCCGAGGACACGCCGACCATCTGGCGCGGGCCGATGGTGATGAGCGCGCTCAACCAGATGCTGCGCGGCGTCAACTGGGGCGAGCTCGACGTGATGGTGGTCGATATGCCGCCCGGCACCGGCGACGCACAGCTCACCATGGCGCAGCAAGTGCCGCTCGCCGGCGCGGTGATCGTCTCGACGCCGCAGGACATCGCGCTGCAGGACGCGCGCAAGGGGCTCAACATGTTCCGCCGCGTCGATGTGCCGGTCTTGGGCTTCATCGAGAATATGAGCTACTTCCTCTGCCCGCATTGCGGCGAGCGCACGGACATCTTCAGCCATGGCGGCGCCAGGGCCGAGGCGGAAAAGCTCGGCGTCGAATTCCTCGGCGAGCTGCCGCTCGACATCGTCATCCGCGAGACCTCGGATGGCGGCTACCCGATCGTGCTGGCGCAACCCGACGGCCAATATGCCGAGACCTATCGCGCGATCGCGGCGCGGCTCTGGGCGATCCTCGGCGCCGGTCAGCGCGCGGCGCCGAAGATCGTGGTCGAGTGAGAAGCTGTAAGCTGTCAGCTCTAAGCTGTCAGCTCTCAGCCCAGAATTGGCTTCGTTCGAAAGCCAAAAATTCAACTCGCTGATTCGCCGGGCCAAATTGGCTTCGTGTGGTAATTTTTGTTTTGACAGATCCAGGCGCTAACGCTGGTCCGGCAGTGCTTTGCCGAGTTGGTCGTTAGCCATATCCCATTCAAAGACCCGACCATCGCTTTCGCGCACGGCATACCAGCCTAACAAGTTGCTGGCGCATTCATTCGGCCTGCAGGGGCGCGCGTTCAAGCGCAAAACAAAATACCCAGGGTCGTGCTGAGGCGGAAGGAAACCACAGGACCATTCCGCAATCGGGCCAGCAAGCTTCTGATCGAACATGTTAGAAGCACGCGCCTTAACCGCTGAGCACGCATCCTCCTTCGTTGTAATGCCGTACTTTGCTGCCGCAGTATTCGTGCATAGCGCTGCCACAACACATGCACCCATCAAGATGGTAAGCTTCATTTTGGATGCTTGACGGTTTTCGCCTTCGCGATCTTCTTCATGTTGTCGCGCTCAACCGCCCGCGGCCGCGATGACGCGTAAGCTGCTGCCTACTTCTCCACCGAAATTGGCTTCGTTTCGCACTTTTCGAATTTCCGCCGCGCGACCAGCCACTTAGCTTTTCGCGATTAACGCTATATGCGTACATATTAGCGTACATCCGCTTCCCTTGTCAACTCCAAACCGTCATCGCGCGGAGCGTTTGGCGCGACGAAGCGATCCAGGCGCTCGCTGGATTGCTTCGGCCTCCCCGTCGACAAGCTCAGGGTCGGCCTTGTAATGACGTTCGTGTGCTGATGGCTGATGGCTGATAGCTGATAGCTGATAGCTGATACCTGATAGCTTACAGCTGACCGCTACTCCAGCGGCGTGCCGGTGAGGTTCGAGACAAGGTGCCACTGTTTCAACTTCGGGTCCCATCGCACGACCACAGCGTTGTCGATGTTGAGGCCGCGCTGCGGCGTCTTCTTGAAGTCGTAGACGCCCTCGGCACCGATATGGCCCTGCCAGTTGATCAGGAAATCGTGCAGCGTCTTGGCGTCGGCGCCGGCGGGCAGCTTGTTGAGCGCGTCAGCGACGACGCGGATCGGTTCCCAGCCGAGGTCGTAGCCGCTGTCGGGATAGACGTTGATCGTCTTCATGCTGTTGAAAAACAGCTTCTGCTGCGCCGTCACCTCGGCCGGCACTTTGAGCCGCGGATCGCCGTTCGCCGCCCATTCGCCGACGCCAAAGAACACTTTCGTCGGCAAGAAGGCGGCATAGTCGCTCATCTGCGACACGGTCATATTGCTGCCCGAGGCCGCGGTCGGCAGGTCCATCCCCGCCTGCTTCAGCGCGCGGAAGACGGTGCCGCCCGCCGCGGTCGTCGCCCAGGACACGATCGCATCGGGATTGCCGGCGCGCAGCTTCTCGATCTGCGCCGAGACGGTGACGTCGCTGGGCGCGAAATGCTCGTCGGCGACCAGCTTCATGTCCTTGAAGGCGGGATCCTTGACAAGATCGGTGATGCTCTTCTCGGCGTCCTGGCCCGAGGCGTCGGTGGTGGTGATGAGCGCGATGTGCTTCCAGCCTTTGCCCTTGAAATAGGTCATCAGCGCGCGCTGCTGGTCGTGGCTGTCGATCTGCGAGGTGAATTCGTAGCCGCCGGGCTCGGTGCGGACCGAGGGCGAGAAGCACCACATCACCGGCCCCGCCTCTTTGACCAGCGGCGCCTGGGCGTTGCAGAGCTGCGAGACGGTCGAGCCGAGGATCACCGCCGGATGCGTCGCGATCACCTCGGTCATGAGCTGCACCGCGACTTGCGGGCTCGATTGATCGTCATGGACGTCGAGCTTGATCTTCTTGCCGTGGATGCCGCCATCCTTGTTGATGACCTGCACCGCGACGCCGAGCGCCTGGTTCTCCGCCTTGCCGAGGAACGCCCCGCCGCCGGTCAGCGGGATGATGACGTTCATGTCGTAAGTATCGTCGGCGGCGAGCGCCGGCGGCGCGACGAGCCCCGTGCCGAGCGCCAAAGCGACGGCAACGCCGCGCCAGTTCTTCATTTCGGGCATTTTCATTTCCCTCCCTATGCGATCGCTATCGTGACCGCCGATTGGCGACCACTATAGCACGCAGCTTTGTTCAGGAGAGAAGCGCCTCGATCTCCCGCGCCGCGTTCGCCGCGCCATCGACGCCGGCAAGCATCGCCGCGCGCTTCTGCGCGTTCTCGCGATAGGAAGGCGCCGTAAGGACCCTCTGCGCCGCGACGCGCAGCGCTTCGACCGCATCCTCGCGCGAGACCGGAGCCGCATTGCCCGTGCCGCCGAAGGCGACATCGCCCGGCATGGCGATGCCCGTGCCCCATTCGTCCATCAGCGCCGCGATCACCGCTTGATCATGCGCGATGCCTGGCATCACGATCATCGGCACGCCATGACGCAGCGCGCGCATCGCCGTGCCGTGTCCGCCATGGGTTACGACGAAGGCCGAGCGCGCGATGATCGGATCATGCGCCGCGTAGTTCACGACGAGCGCGTTGCGCGGCGCCTTGAGCTCCGCCGGCTCGACGATCCCGCCGGTCGTCGCGACGACATGAACCGGCAAATCGGCGAGCGCGTCGAGGCCGCGCTGCAACTTATCGACCGAGCGTTGCTCGAAGCCGGTGCTGAAGCTCATCAAAACCAGCGGCGTCTTGTCGTCGTCACGCCACGGCAGGCTCAGCGGCACGGCGACCTTCTCGTCCTCGAGCACCGGCCCGACATGACGCATCGTTTCCCAGCCCGGCAGCGGCGCCGCGTCGAATTTGGCGAGCGTCGTGACGATGACGCGGTCGCAGCCGTGCCAGAGCGTATCGAGATCGGGCAGCGCGCCGAAGCCGGCCTGCTGACGCATGCCGATGAGCGCGTTGGTGGTGTTACGCCAGCGATCGAGCATGCGGAAGCAGAAAGTATGCGACACCGCGACCGTCGGCTTGCCGAAATCCTTGGCCTGCGCCAGCGCTGCCGGGAACATGCCGTCGAAGATGACGAGATCGGGCGCTTCGGCCTTGACGACGTTGCGCACCTGCTCCGCCACCGCGGGCGAGGTGAGATAGCAGGCGGCGCGGCTCATCGGGCTGTTCGCCGGATAGCGATCGACCTGCGCGTAGGCCTGCGTCAGCTCGATCGCGCGGAAGCCCGCCGCGTCGACGCGCGGCACCATCTCCGGCCGTCCGGCGAAGGCGACGCGATGCCCCCGCTCGGTCAGCGCCCGCGCGATGCCGAGGCTCGGCGGCAGATTGCCGCCACCCGACCAGTTGAGCCACAGAAATTTTGCCATGTTAGGCCTCCCTAATAACGCCGTTGACGATGTGACGCATGACGGATTCCGCCGCTGCGCGGTCGAGTCCCTGATCGCGCCGCAGCAGCTTCCAGACATAGACGTCGGTCGCGACCATGAGCGCTTGGAAGAGTTGCGCGCGCGCTTCGCCGGCATGGCATGCGAGCTGCGGCGCGAAGACGACGCCGACCCAGTCGCGGTGACTCCGGCGCCCGGTATCGACGTCGGCTTTGAGGCGCGGCAGACGCTGCTCGTCGCCCAATTGCCGCAGCACCAGGTCGCCGATCGCCTCGTAGAGATCGAAAATCATCGTGACGGCGGCGGCGACGTCGCCCGGCGCCGACAGCTTGATCGACGTGCCGTAGGGCGACAGCGCCTCGAGCGCCGCCATGATCAGCTCGTCCTTGCTCTTGAAGGCGCGGAGCACGGTCTGCACGGTCGTCTCCGCGCGCCGGGCCACCTCGTCCAAGATGAAGCCGTCGAGCGAGCCCTCGCGATAGAGCTGCACCGCGGCTTGGCGGATGCGCTCGCGCGTCGCCTCCGCCTGGGCCGCGCGGCTGGTCATGTCGTAAGCGCGGGGTGCTCTGCGGGAACGGGCGCGCGGGCGGCTCAGCAGTTTCATGTGATAGACACTAACACCAATTCTGAATTGGTGTCAACATGAATAACATTAAATTTGTTCAGGTGACGGCGCCGGCGCCGGTACTTACTAACCTACGCCTCGAACCCTCCCGCCATCGCGATGAGGCTTCGGGCGCGGTCGTCCCAGCGATGTGCGGCGGCCTGGACGCGCGTGCCGGCGGCGGCGACGCTTTGCAGCGCGTCCTCGTCCGCGAGCGCGGCTTCGATCCGCGCTGCGGCATTGCGCGGCGCGGCCGGCAGCGACAGCAGCGCGCCGGCGAATTCGGCGACACCGAAGAGGTTGCTCGGCCCGGTCGCGGCGACCGCGCCCGCGGCCATCGCCTGGAACGGCCGCTCATGCGAATCGTAATAGGCCGGCATCGGATTGAGCACGAGCTTGGCCCGGCGCATCAGCGCCGCCGCCGCGGGCGCCGGCTGAGCGGCGAGAAAGCGCGCGGCCTTGCCTGGCACCGCGCTCTCGGCCGCGAGCGACTCCCAGCCTTTGCCGCAAACGAGGAGCGGCAGATGTGCCAGCGTTGTCACCAGCGCGCGGCGCTGGCGGTTGCGGATATAGAGGTCCGCGGCCGCAATGTAAGAGGCGAGAATCGCGATAGGCCGGTCGTCCCGGCCGATGACATCGAGAACGGTTTCGCCGAGCGGCCGCGCCGGCGCCGCATCATGCGCGGCGACGACGTCGTTGAGGCTGCGCTCGACCGCCGCGCCGTGTTGGCACCAGCCCGCGCGCAGCGCCTCGGGCTCGGCATGGAGCGAGGCGCTGAACAGCAGCGGGACATCGCGCGTTTCCCAGGCGGGCGGCGCCTCGGTCGACGCCGCGGCGGCATGCGCCAGCGCGCGCACGGGAATGTCGCTGCGGACATGCGCCCGGCAGAACGCCGCCTCGGATTCCGTCGCAAAAGTCACCGCGAGATGCGGCAAGGGCGCGCGGACCGTCGGATGGTGATGGGCCGGATGATCGACGAAATAGATCAGCACCGGCGCGGCGGTCTCGGCATAGAAACCCGCGCCCTGGCCCGGCGCCGGAATGCCGTAGCCGTTGAGGCTCAAGAAGAAGCGGACCGCGCCGCCGCGCACGAGGCGAACCGCCTCGGGAACGCAATCGGGCGCGGATGTCGAGCAGCACGGTCGCGAGGCCGAGGCGGCGGAACGCGGCGGCGAGCTCCTGCACCATGGTGCCGACGCTGTCGTAATCCGAATGGCCGCGATAGAGGACGACGGTGCCGGCGCCCGCGGGCATCGCGCCTAGCGCCCCAGCACCTGCATCAGCTCCGACCATTCGCGCTTCGAGAGGCCGCTCGCGGCTTGATCGACGCTCTCGCCGGCGAGCAGCTTCTTCACCACCGCGAGCGCATTGGCCGAGAGAAGCGCGCCGCCGATGCGGTATTGGCGGAACGCCTCGGCGACCAGCGGCACCCAGCGATCCAGCGTGTCGATCATCGCTTCGGCATAGACGCGAATCTCGTATTGCGCATGCGCGTCGGCGCGGAGCGCGAGGAAATGCAGCAGATTGTGCAGGTCGGTCTTCCAATACCACTGCGTATAAAAATTGAGCGAGAGGTTCATGCGCGCCAATTCGCGCGCGAGGCCCGAGCGCTTTTCGTCGACGACGGCGCCGCTCTCGTCCTCGTTCAGCATGTAGGCGTAGTCGCGATAGGCGCGCGCCGCGTCGTCACGCAGGAGATCGAGCACGCGCGCGGCTTCATCGGGCGGCAGCTCGTCGCCGCGGCCCTGGCGGTTGCTGGTCGATTGCACCGCGAGATGCTCGGGCGCCGGGAGATAGAACTCGTTGTCGAGGATCGAATAGCGCGCCGAATATTCGTTCACATTCGCGGTGCGGTGGCGGATCCATTGCCGCGCGACGAAGATCGGCAGCTTCACATGGTATTTGATCTCGCACATCTCGAAGGGCGTCGTATGCCGATGCCGCATCAGATATTGGATGAGACCGCGATCCTCGTTCACCCGCTTGGTGCCCTTGCCATAGGAAACGCGCGCCGCCTGCACCACCGCGGCATCGTCGCCCATGTAATCGATGACGCGGACGAAGCCGTGATCCAAGACCGGCAGCGGCGTGAACAGAATCTCCTCGAGCGCCGGCACGGTGGCGCGGCGCGTCGCCGCGGACTGGCTGCGCGCGGCCTCGATTTCGGCTTTTTCGCTGTCTTTGATCGGCATGCGGCCCACTCTACCCCTCGCCCCCGCCCTCGCAAGCGCGACTCGGCCGCGCGCGGACGAATGCCGTGCGTCCTTCGACTGCGCCCTTCGACAAGCTCGGGCTCCGCTCAGGACGAGGATTATGGTGGATGCCATTACAGGTTTTCCTCACCCTGAGCTTGTCGAAGGGCGCAGGATGGTTTTGCAATGGGGCCTCCGATAAAATCGAGGCGAAACGGGAGGAAAAGATGGACAGGGCGGAGAACGAGAAACTCACCCGGGTCGGGCCGGGCACGCCGATGGGCGCGCTGTTGCGCCGCTATTGGTGGCCGGTCTGGTTCACCGAGCAGGTGACGACGAAGCCGGTGCCGGTGCAGCTCATGGGCGAAGACCTCGTCCTCTTCCGCGATCCTGCCGGCAAGCTCGGCCTCATCGAGCGCTATTGCGCGCATCGCCGCGCCTCGCTCGAATTCGGCCGCGTCGAGGAGCACGGCATCCGCTGCTGCTATCACGGCTGGAAATACGGCGCCGACGGCCAGTGCATCGAGACGCCGCTCGAGCCCGAAGGCAGCCGCTTGAAAGATCAGGTGAAGCTCGCCGGCTACGCCGTCACCGAAGCCGGCGGCCTCGTCTTCGCCTATCTCGGGCCGCAGCCGGCGCCGGTCTTCCCGCGCTGGGATCTCCTCGCGCGCGAGGCCGGGCTCACCGTGGTCGGCGCCGACGAGGAACATTGCAACTGGCTGCAGCGCGCCGAGAACACCGTCGACCAGCATCATCTCTGCGCGCTCCACGCCGCGGTCTATCCGCAGCTCGCCTTCAAGCGCAGCCGGGTCGATTGGGACCCGACCTGGTACGGGCTGAAGACGATCATGCACGTGCCGGGACTCGCCAAGCCGAAGGTCGATCACTTCATCTTCCCCTCGACCAACCGCTTCACCCGCGCCCGTGTCGGCGACCCGCCGAGCCACGACATGCGGATCAGGGTTCCGACCGACGACGAGAAGACCACGACCTTCTGGCTCAACGCCTATCCCTCGATCACCGATCAGGGGCGACTGAAGACCGAGGGCCTCAAGCAAAGCGAGCGCGGCGTCTACGAGCGCGTGGCCGACGGCTGGTGGGACATCCCCTCGCACGAGCAAGACCGCGCCGCGCAGGAAAGCCAGGGCCGCATCACCGACCGCTCGGCCGAGACCCTCGGCTGGACCGATCGCGGCATCGCCCTCTTCCGCCGCATGCTGCATGACGGGATGGACGCGGTCGCCGGCGGCCAGGATCCGCTCGGCGTGCTGCGCGAGGATCGCAACATCATCGATCTCGACGCCAGCATGGATGTGCTCGACGCGCTGACGCCGGCGTGAGCGTGGCGGCGTGCGATGTGGATGTACTGGATTGCTTCGGCCTCGACGGCTCGGTCTCGCCCTGACGACGATTATATCCCCGTCATCGCGAGAAGCGTAAGCGACGAAGCAATCCAGAGACGTAAGTGACGGACTCTCATGCGGTCGGCGCCGGTGAAAGCGCCGCGAATTCCGCCACGGCGCCGCGCCGGCGCATCGACATCTGGCCGGGCGCGTTCCTCGCCGCGGTGATCGCGGCGAGCGTTGTCATCCTGGCGCTGCTCGCAATCGTCCTCGGGCTTTCTTTCCGCACCGGCAGTCTCGGCGCGCCCGACGCGGCGTGGTCCTTCGCCAATTACCCGGTGATCTTCCTCGATCCTTTCACCTATCGCGTGCTCGCGAACACGATCGGCTTCGCCCTGACGACGCTCTTCGTCGCGCTCCTCTTCGGCGTGCCGGCAGCCTGGCTGGTCGAGCGCACCGATCTGCCGGGAAAGGCGCTGCTCTTCACCTTCATGGCGCTCGGCCTGTTGCTGCCCGGCTTCGGCTCGGCGATGGGCTGGCTCTTCCTCCTGCATCCGCGCATCGGCCTGGTGAATGTCTGGCTCGAGCAGAGCTTCGGCCTCGGCGGGCCCGTCTTCAACATCGCCAGCGTCGCCGGCATGGGCTGGGTGCAGGGTTTGAGCCTCGCGCCGCTCGCCTTCATCATGACCGCGGCGGTGTTCCGCGCCGCCGATCCCGCGCTCGAAGAGGCGGCGCAGATCGCCGGCGCCACTTTCGGCAAGCGCCTCAAGCGCATCACCTTGCCCTTGGCCTGGCCCGGCGTGCTCGCCGCCGGCATCTATATCTTCACCATCGGCTTCGCCGCGTTCGACGTGCCGGCGATCATCGGCTGGTCGAACCGCGTCTTCACCTTCTCGACCTATCTCGTGCTGCAGCTCTCGCCGACCGACGCCCTGCCGCGCTACGGCAATGCCGCGACGCTGTCGGTGCTGATGCTCGGCTTCGCCGGCATCTTCAGCTGGTGGTATGCGCGGATGCAGAAGGGCGCGCATCGCTATCAGGTCGTGCGCGGCAAAGCCTATCGGCCGCAGCTCGTCGCGCTCGGCTGGCTGAAAGCACCCATCTGGTGCGCGATCGCGACCTATCTCGCGCTCTCGATCCTGTTGCCGCTGCTGGTCGTGATCTGGGCCTCGGTCCTACCTTATTTCCAGCTACCCTCGGCAGCGGCGTTCGCCTCGGCCTCGCTCGCGCGCTATTGGGCGCTGCCCTGGGACCTCATCACCGACGGCCTCACCAACACGCTGATCCTCATGGTGCTGACGCCAACGCTGACCTTGGCGCTGGCTGTCGCCTTCTCCTGGGTGGTGCTGCGCTCGCGCCTGCCCGGCCGGGCCGGCTTCGATTTCATCGCCTTCCTGCCGCATGCGATGCCGAACGTCGTCTTCGGCGTCGGCGCGCTGCTCATCGCCTTGTTCGTCATTCAACGCTTCGCGCCCGCCTACGGCACGCTGTGGCTGCTGCTGCTCGCTTTCGTCGTCGGCCGCATCAGCTATGCGACGCGCATGACCAATACCGGGGTCATCCAAATCCACAAGGAGCTCGAGGAATCGGGCGAGGTCGGCGGCGCGACCACCGGCGGCGTGCTCGCAAAGATCGTGGTGCCGCTGCTCGCGCCGACCTTGCTCAACGCTTGGCTGTGGATCGCGCTCTTGACCTTCCGCGAATTGACCCTCGCCGTGCTGCTAACGACGCGCGACAACATCACCCTGCCGGTGGTGATCTGGAGCCTCTGGCTCGGCGGCGGCCTCGGCGATGCGGCGGCGGTCGCGCTGGTGATGCTCTGCCTCATGACGCCGATCGTCGCGGCCTACTGGCTGGTGGCGCGCAAGACCGGGTTGAAAGCCGATTAACCATCGCCCGCGCGGGCGGCGGCCGATGTTGTCTCTTAACCGAAAGCGCCTATATTGAGTGGGTCGGGCAACCGACTATGGCGATACACGGCGCATGGAATAAGCGCAGCGGACCCGGGGGCAGTACCCGGCGCCTCCACCAGTTTCCCCGTCGCGGTGCGGCGGGCGTTATGGGGGCGAACCAGGATCGACGCGCGTGGTAAAGATGTTTGCTGTCGCCCGGCATGATACCGCCGTTATCGGGTCACAACCTAAGTGCGAACGACAACGTCGCACCAGAGGCACTCGCGGCCTAATTCCCTCACGGGAATGAAAGCCTAAAGTAACTCGCGGCCCGGGGGGCGCCGGGCAACAGAAGCCCCCCAACTTCTTGCGGTGCGCCTGCAGGGGAGCGAAACGCGCGGTGAAAGACCTCTTCCGGTACGACAAGATGGTCGAGCGCGCCTTGCGCGGCGTGGTGCGCGAGGCTTTGGCGCGTACCGCCGCGAGCGGTCTTCCCGGCACGCATCACTTCTACATCTCGTTCCAGACCAAGCATCCCGACGCGAAGGTTCCCGACAGCCTCGCCTCGCAATATCCCGACGACATGACGATCGTGCTCGAGCATCAGTTCTGGGATCTCGAGGTCGAGGAAGACCGCTTTTCGGTGACGCTCTCTTTCCAGAGCCGGCCGGAGCGGCTGACGGTCCCCTTCGAAGCAATCACCGCTTTCACCGACCCGTCGGTGAAATTCGGGCTGCAGTTCCAGGCGAACGACGGCGCCGCGCCGGCCGAGGCGGCGGCGAAGCCGGCGAAAGGCGAGGCCAAGAAGGACGAGAAAGGCGAGAAGGCCGCCAAGACCGGCGAGGTCGTCACCCTCGACTCGTTCCGCAAGAAATAGGTCGGTTGCAGGACCATCCTGCGACCCCTGAGCTGGTCGAAGAGCGACTGCTCGTCCTGCGCCAAGCTCAGGACTCGCGCTCAGGGTGAGGCGATTTTTCTTCGTGGCTTCCTCCAATGGCTGATGCCTTATTCGATCTACCTCATCCTGAGCGAAGTCGAAGGACGCACGACCGAACTGCAACTTCCGCTTGTCGCCTTGCGCGCGATCCGCCGCAGGAGTATGCCGGGCGCACGGAGAACCGACGCGGCATTCACGACATGAGCGATTTTACTTTTCACGAGCTGTTCCCGCTCGGCGAGGATCAGGCGCCCTACCGCAAGCTGACAGCGGATTTCGTCGGCACCGCGAGCTTCAACGGCGCGACGCTCACGACCGTCGCGCCCGAGGCGCTGACGCTCCTCGCGCGCGATGCCTATGTCGAGTGCCAGCATCTGCTGCGCCCCGGCCACCTGCAGCAACTCCGGAACATCCTCGAGGACCCCGAGGCCTCGGACAACGACCGCTTCGTCGCTTTCGATCTCCTCAAAAACGCGAACATTGCCGCCGGCAAGGTGCTGCCGATGTGCCAGGACACCGGCACCGCGATCGTCATGGGCAAGAAAGGCCAGCGCGTCTGGACCGGCGGCGGCGACGAGGCGGCGCTGTCGCTCGGCATCCGCCGCACGTACATCGAGACCAATCTGCGCTATTCGCAGCAGGCGGCACTCGGCATGTTCAAGGAGGTCAACACCGGCGACAACCTGCCGGCGCAGATCGATCTCTTCGCGACCGAGGGCGACGAATATAAATTCCTCTTCATCGCCAAGGGCGGCGGCTCGGCGAATAAGAGCTTTCTCTTCCAGCAGACGCCGGCGGTGCTGAACCACGACGCGCTGCTCAAATTCCTCGACGAGAAGATCCGCACCCTCGGCACCGCGGCCTGCCCGCCCTATCACCTCGCGGTCGTCGTCGGCGGCACATCGGCCGAGATGAATCTGAAGACCGTGAAGCTTGCGAGCTGCCGCTATCTCGATACGCTGCCGGTCGCCGGCAACGCCTCCGGCCAGGCCTTCCGCGACCGCGATTTCGAGGAGGAAGTGCTGGGCCTGACGCGCAAGATGGGCATCGGCGCGCAGTTCGGCGGCAAATATTTCTGCCACGATGTTCGGGTCGTGCGGCTTCCGCGCCATGGCGCCAGCGTGCCGATCGGCATCGGCGTCTCCTGCGCCGCCGACCGCCAGATCCTCGGCAAGATCAACGCCCAGGGCGTGTTCCTCGAGGAGCTCGAGACCAATCCCGCGCGCTTCCTGCCCGAGATCGACGAAGCGAAACTCGCCGGCGAGGTCGTGCGCATCGATCTGACGCGGCCGATGACCGAGATCCGCGCGAGCCTGTCGCGCCATCCGATCAAGACGCGGCTGTCGCTCACCGGGCCGCTGATCGTCGCGCGCGACATCGCGCATGCCAAAATCAAGGAGCGCTTGGATCGCGGCGAGGCGCTGCCGCACTATATGAAAAACCACGCGATCTATTACGCCGGGCCGGCGAAGACGCCGCAGGGCTTCGCCTCGGGCTCGTTCGGCCCGACCACGGCGGGGCGGATGGACTCCTATGTCGATCAGCTGATGGCGGCGGGCGGCAGCTACGTCACCCTCGCCAAGGGCAATCGCGGCGCCGAGGTGCGCGAGGCCTGCAAGAAGCACAAGGGCTTCTATCTCGGCTCGATCGGCGGGCCGGCGGCGCGGCTCGCCCAGGATTGCATCAAGAAGGTCGAGGTGCTCGAATATCCCGAGCTCGGCATGGAAGCGATCTGGTGGATCGAGGTCGTCGACTTCCCGGCCTTCATCGTGATCGACGACAAGGGCAACGATTTCTTTGCGAAACTATAATGCGCGGTCGCGCGACCGCGCTAACCCTAACCCTGCTCGCGCGACCTAGGTTGGCTAGGCGGTGGTCGCGCGAGCAGCAAAATTGGACGTCGAGCCCGAGTTCATCCGTTATCTGCGCGACCAGTTCCGGCGCTGGGGACCGGTCGAGATTCGGCGCATGTTCGGCGGGCATGGCATATTCCGGGGCGGCACGATGTTCGCGCTGATCCATGACGAGACACTTTATCTGCGCAGCGACGAGGCGACCCACGCCGCTTTCGCCGCCGCCGGCATGGCGCCGTTCCGCTATCGCCGCAACGGCAAGCTGGTTGCGCTCGGCTACCATCAAACGCCACCCGAGGCAGTCGAGGACAGCGAGGTTCTGGGCGAATGGGCCGACCGCGCCTTCGCCGCGGCGCTGCGACATGCGGCCAAGCCGGCGCAGCGACGGGCGCGCAAGGCGGGCACAGGGCGCGGGGCGCGGTGACGGACGCCGTCGATCTTCAGGCGCTGATTCGCGGCGAGAAAACCGCTTGGAACGGATTCGTCCGCCGCTATGCCGGCCTGATCCTCTCGGCGGTGCGCGGGACCGCGCGTCACGGCATCGATGTCGAGGATATCGTGCAAGAGGTCTTTACCCGCCTCTGCAAAGACGATTTCCGCCTGCTCAAGACTTATGACGCGGCGCGGGCCGGCCTCTCGACCTGGCTCACGATCGTCGCCCGCAGCACCGCGCGCGACATGCAGCGCCGCCGCCAGCCGGCACTGACGCCGATCGACGCCGTGCCGGAAATGCTGCTCGCCGTGACCGCCGAGCCGAAGGAAAAGCTGCGCCTGCCCGACGGCCTGCTGTCGCCGCGGCAAAAGCTGGTCCTGACGCTGCTCTACGAGCGCGAGATGGAGGTGGCGGAAATTGCCGCCGCTTTGGGGATCGATCCGCAAACCGTGCGCAGCACCCACCACAAAGCAATGTTGAAGCTGCGGGAGCATTTCGCGGACAGCGATGCGGCAAGAGAAGTAAAATGATTTCAGGTGGTTAATGGGTGGGGATAGAACCGGCGGTCGGCGCCTAAGAATTTTGCAGGAGAATTGGCATGGATAGTAAGGGGGCTGGGGCAACGGATCGGCGGTTGTGGCAGCGCTGGCAGGCCCTTGGCGGCAAGCCGAGAGCGGCCGAGCCGGACGCGCTGTCTTTGGCCGCCTATGCCGAAGGCAGGTTGACCGAGGCCGAGGCCGAGGCGGTCGAGGCCTGGCTGGCGGCCGCACCGGAGGGACTCGACGACATCGTCGCCGCCCGGGCGTTCGATCAGCGCCCGCCGCGCCTCGTCTATGAGCACATCCTTAGCAATGCCTGCGATCTCGTCCCCGGCGCGGCGCCCGCCAATATCGCGAACCTGATGCTGCGCCGCCAGCCGCCGCGCTGGCGCAACGCCCTCGCCTGGAGCAGCATCGCCGCGAGCCTCGTTTGTGCCAGCATGGTCGGCTTTTCGATGGGCAGCGACGCCTACGCCAATTTGGCAGGAACGCAGACCGCCGACAGCGCGTCCGAAGTCCTCGGCACACCGCCCTCCCTCGATACCCTCGATAACTACTTCAGCGACGACAGCGGCACATGACCAGCCTCGCCGAGTCCGGCCAGAGGGCCGGTTGGCGCGGCCGCCTGTTATGGGTCGCGCTCGCGCTATCGCTGACGCTCAACGTCTGCTTCTTCGCCGGCCTCGCCTGGATGCGCGTGCATGCGCCGCCGTCGCCGCTGGTGCGCATGCAGCATTTCGGCGATTCGCTCAAGCTCAACAGCAGCCAGCGCCAGTCCTACGAGCAGTTCCTGCGCACGCTCCGGTTACGCGGCCGCTTCGTGCGCGAGAGCAATCAGCCGCTCATCGAGGACGTTTGGAGCGAGCTTGCCAAGCCAACGCCGGACGACGCGGCGATCGCGAAGCTCGCCGACCAGATCGAGAGCAACCGCACCGGCTTCGAGCGCGAAGCCTCGACAGCGCTCGACACCTTCGTCAAGACGCTCAGCCCGGATCAGCGCGCGCAACTCGCCGCCAAGGCCAAGGCGCCGCAAGACGAGGCGGCGCGGCGTCTCTTCCAGATGGTGGTGCCTTAACCCAGCCCTAGCGACGCTTGTGCTGGTAGGTGCGCATCTGCGCGCCCATGCCGTACAAGATATTGTCGAAACTGGCCTCGACCTTGGCGATGGGATAGTTGCCATGTTGCCAGGGATCGTCGGTGATCTTCGCCCAGTCGATATGATCGATCGGGAAGCAGCGCCAGGCGCCGCCTTCGGCGAGCCCGGAATTGCTGCCGCCCTTATACTGGAACGTCAGCACCATTTGCCGCGCGTCCTTGAAGCCGATGGCGAGCGGCGCCACCTCGCGCCGTTGACCCTCGGCGGCCATGACCACGCAGCGGTGCTTCTCGACTGCTTCCTTTAGGACGTCGTAGACCAGCGTCACGGCATGACCTCAATCCGCGGCCCCATACCCCCAGCGATCTTTATCAATCCAAAGCCCTAACAAAGCCCTGCCGGGGCGGGCGTTTTGGCACCTTGCCTGCGATCCCATATGCTGAGCGGGTAAGCGACGAGGAGTTAACCATGGCGCCCACATCGGCCAGACCCAAGGCCACCCGCACCGAGCGCGACAGCATGGGCGCGGTCGAGGTGCCGGACGAGCGTTATTGGGGCGCGCAGACGCAGCGCTCGCTCGAGAATTTCCGCATCGGCGGCGAGCGCATGCCGATAGCGCTGATCCACGCGCTCGCGATCCAGAAGAAAGCGGCGGCGCTCGCCAATATCGAGCTGGGCGCGCTCGACCAGCGCCTCGGCGAGGCGATCGTCAAAGCCGCCGACGAAGTGACCGCCGGCAAGCACGACGATGAATTTCCGCTGGTCGTGTGGCAGACCGGCTCCGGCACCCAAACCAACATGAACATGAACGAGGTGCTCGCCAACCGCGCGAGCGAGATCCTGGGCGGTAAGCGTGGCGCCGGCCGGCTGGTCCATGCCAACGACCACGTCAATCTCGGCCAGTCCTCGAACGACAGCTTCCCCACGGCGATGCACATTGCCGCCGCGATCGAGATCGATCGACGCCTGCTGCCGGCGCTCGAGACGCTGCGCCGCACGCTCGAGAGCAAGGCCCGGGAATTCGCCGCCATCGTCAAGATCGGCCGCACCCATCTCCAGGACGCGACCCCGCTGCGCTTGGGCTCGGAATTCGGCGCCTACGCGCGGCAGATCGAGCTCGGCATCGCGCGTGTCAACGCGAGTCTACCGCGGCTCTACGATCTGGCGCAGGGCGGCACCGCGGTCGGCACCGGGCTCAACGCGCAAAAAGGCTTCGCCGAGCGCTTCGCCGCGGCGGCAGGCAAGCTCGCCGGCCTGCCCTTCGCCTCGGCGCCTGACAAATTCGAGGCGCTCGCGGCGCATGACGCGCTGGTCGAGGTCTCGGGCGCGCTCAACACGATCGCCGCGTCGCTGATGAAGATCGCCAACGACATCCGCCTCATGGGCTCGGGACCGCGTTGCGGCTTCGGCGAGCTGCACCTGCCCGAGAACGAGCCCGGCTCCTCGATCATGCCGGGCAAGGTCAACCCGACTCAGGCCGAGGCCATGACCATGGTCGCGGCACAGGTGATGGGCAATCACGTCACCATTACCATCGCCGGCAGCCAGGGCCATTTCGAGCTCAACGTCTTCAAGCCGGTGATCATCTTCAACCTGCTGCAATCGATCCGGCTGATCGGCGACGCGGCGTCGAGCTTCGCCGCGAATTGCGTTGCCGGCATCGAGGCCGATCGTGCGCAGATCGAGGCGATGCTGCATCGCTCGCTGATGCTGGTGACGGCGCTGACGCCGCATATCGGCTATGACAAGGCCGCGGAGATCGCCAAGCGTGCTCTCGCGCAGGGCGAGACGCTGAAAGCCGCGGCGGCGGCGCTCGGCTACGTCAAGTCCGAGGATTTCGACCGCTGGGTCGATCCTCAGGCGATGCTCGGACCCGGTTGAGGGAGGATCGACCGGGCATGGCGGCGCGTTCGCTGCGCAAGCGCTCCGTGACGATCGCGGGGCACGCGACGAGCTTCTCGCTGGAAGAGGAGTTCTGGCAGGCCTTGCAGACGGTCGCCCGGCAGCGCAACCTGTCGCTCAACGCGCTGGTCGGCTCGATCGATGCCGCGCGGACCGGGAATTTATCGAGCGCATTGCGCGTTTTCGTTTTGGAGTGCTATCGCAGCGGCGAGCTGCTTCCCGCGGCAGAGAATCGATAGGCAAAGACCATGGCCGAGATCATCAATCTCAACCGCTTTCGCAAAGAGCGCGACCGCAACGCCAAGGCGAAAGCCGCCGGGGAGAACCGTACCCGCCATGGCCGCACCAAGGACGAGCGCGAGCGCGCCGAGGCAAGCGCGCGCAAGGCCGAGAAGGCGCTCGACGACAAGAAGCTCGACTAGCGCCCTGCGAGACCGGCGGAAAGCCATGCCGAAAAAGAAGAGCAGCGCCGCTTCGCAGAAAAGCGCATCGCCGTCGCGGTTGATCGACGCGCGGATCAAGGAGCTGGGGGATTGGCGCGGTGAGATGCTCTCGCGGATGCGCGCGCTGATCAAACAAGCTGACCCCAAGGTGACCGAAGAGTGGAAGTGGAGAGGCGTTCCGGTCTGGTCTCACGACGGGATAATCTGCACCGGCGAGACCTACAAGAACGTGGTCAAGCTGACCTTCGCCAAGGGCGCTCGGCTGAAGGATCCGGCGAAGCTCTTCAACGCCGGTCTTGAAGGCAATCTCAGGCGGGCCATCGACCTGCACGAAGGCGACAACGTCGGCGATTCGGCCTTCAAGACGCTTATCCGCGACGCCGTGGCGTTGAACGGCTCGGCGCGCCGCGGCTAGGGACCATGATCGGATGAGTCGGAATCGAACACGATTCCGTCTCCTCCGTGAATCATGGTCTAGATTTTTGAATCGAGAGCAAGATTCACGTATCAAAAAGAACCACCGAGGTTCTTTTTGCTACGATCGTGCTCTAGCCGAAGACCGAGTCCAATTCCCGCTCATAAATCGCCAGCGTCTCGCGATCGAAGCAGGCGAAGACCACGCGCTCGAGCTGGGGCGCGGCGCCAACGGCGCGGCGCGTCTCGGCGACCGCGATCTGCGCCGCGCGCTCGCGCGGGAAGCCGTAGATGCCGGTCGAAATCGCGGGGAAGGCGAGCGAGCGCAGCCTGTGCTCAACCGCCAGCGCAAAGCTCGCGCGATAACAGCGCGCCAGAAACTCTTCCTCCTTGGCGTAGCCGCCGCGCCACACCGGCCCAACGGTGTGGATCACGTGCCGGGCCGGGAGGCGATAGCCGCCGGTGATCCGCGCCTCGCCGGTCGGACAGCCGCCGAGCTTGCGGCATTCAGCCAGAAGCTCGAGGCCTGCCGCACGATGGATCGCGCCGTCGACCCCGCCGCCGCCGAGCAGCGTCGAATTCGCCGCGTTCACGATCGCATCGACGGCGAGCGTCGTGATGTCGGCCTCGATTGCCGCGAGCTGCGCGGCGGTGAGGATGTCCGCATTCATGCTATTCCGCCGCCTCGCGGCTGCCGCGCATGCCGAGCGCGCGCATATAGGTTTCGAGCAGCGCTTCCTGCTCGTCGAGATCGTCCTTGTCCATTTTGCGGATCTTGACGATCTGGCGCATGACCCGGACCTCGAAGCCATTGGCCTTAGCTTCGGAATAGACGTCGCGGATATCGTCGCCGAGAGCCTTTTTCTCTTCTTCCAGCCGCTCGATGCGCTCGATGAACGATTTCAGATGATCGCCGGCAACGCCGCCCGCTTTCGCCATTGCCCCGACCTCACTTCACCAGATGGCAAAAAGCGACCCTATAGAAGCCCCTGCGGCGGCGCAATGCGCGCAACCTTGTTATCCACGTTATCCACCGCTGTGAGTCTTTTCAGTGTTTGTGATCGACCGGCTTGGTCGGCTCTGTCTGGTATTTCTTCTTCCATTCCTCGTAAGGCATGCCGTAGACCGCCTCGCGCGCCTCGGGATCGGGCAGCTTCAAGCCGCGCGCCTCGGCGCTTTCGCGATACCAGCGCGATAAACAGTTACGGCAGAAGCCGGCGAGATTCATGAGATCGAGATTTTGCACATCGGTGCGTTCGCGCAGATGCGCCACCAGCTTGCGGAACGCAGCGGCCTCGAGTTCGGTGCGGGTCTTATCGTCGATATCCATCGATGGTCTCCTGTTAGCTTAAGTATGGGATCTGGGCGGCGCGATTGCCACCTGAAGCCCCGGCGCGGCAAGGATCGGCGGCAAGAGCCGCGCCAGCCGCTCGGCCCATTGCGCCGCGCCGGTCTCGTCGGCGATCAGATCCTGTCGCAGCTCGATCGCGACATGCGGCAGGCCGCGCTCGAAGGCATGGTGGCGCTGGGTGTAGCCGACCGGCTCGCGCGCCGAATAAGGCTGGTTGTCGCCGACCAGCGCGGGATCGAGCGCCGCGCGCAGCGCCGCGAGCAGCGGCAGCGCGATCCGGCCCTCGCGGTCCCACAGCACGCCGATATGCCAGGGCCGCGCGAAGCCTTTCATCTGCGGCGTGAAGCTGTGCATCGAGATCACCGCCGGGACGAATCCGCGCGTGGCGATGCGCGCGAGCTGCGCGTCGATCGCGGCGTGATAGGGCGCGAACAGCGCCGCGCGCCGTGCCTGCCGCGCCGGCTCGTCGAGCGCGGCATTGCCGGGGATCGCGATGCCGTCGCTCGCGGCCGGGATCGAGCTCGTATCCGCCGGGTCGCGGTTGCAATCGATGACGAGGCGCGAATAGCCGGCGAGCACCGCCGGGCAATCGAGCCGCTCAGCGAGAACCCGCGTCACCGCCGCGGCGCCGATGTCCCAGCCGATATGCTGCGCGATCGCGATCTCGCTGAGGCCAAGCTTGCCGAGCGCGCCGGGAACGCGGTGGCTCGCGTGATCGCAGGTCAGCAGTATCGGAGCCGTACCCGCGGCGTGGGCAAGCTCGACGGGCGGCGGATCAGTGTCGGCGAGCAGCACGGGCCACGTCATCGCGGGAGATCGAGATATTGTCGGCGGTCGAGTCATCATCCTATCCTGGGGCGTTCCGGTAAGACGAAGCAAGCCATTGGGTTTCTCCACCGATCCCCTGCCCTTCCTGCGCCGACTGCTCGACGCCGCGCTCGACGCCGCCGATCCCGCCAAGACTTTGCCGCGCTGGCTGCCGCCGCCGCCCAAAGGCCGCACCATCGTGATCGGCGCGGGCAAGGCGGCCGCGAAAATGGCGCAGGCGGTCGAGGATCATTGGCACGCGCCGCTCTCCGGCCTGGTCGTCACCCGCTACGGCCACAGCGTGCCGTGCCGGCATATCGAAGTCGTCGAAGCGGCGCATCCCGTGCCGAACGCCGCCGGGCAGACCGGCGCCAAGCGCATCCTCGCGCTGGTCAAGGGACTCTCCGCCGACGATCTGGTGATCTGCCTGCTCTCGGGCGGCGCCTCCGCGCTGCTCGCGCTGCCCGCGCCCGGGCTGACGCTCGAGGACAAGCAGGCGGTGACGCGCGAGCTATTGCGCTGCGGCGCGACGATCGCCGAGATCAACTGCGTCCGCAAGCATCTCTCCGCGATCAAGGGCGGACGGCTTGCCGCCGCCGCATTCCCGGCGCGCGTCGCAACCTTCGCGATCTCCGACGTTCCGGGCGACGACCCCGCGGTGATCGGCTCCGGCCCGACCGTCGCCGATCCGACGACCTTCACCGAGGCGCGCCGCATCCTCACCAAATACGCGCTGAGCCCGCCGCCGGCAGTCGCGACGCATCTCCATCGCGCGCTCGAGGAGACGCCGAAGCCGGGCGATCCCCGCCTCGCCGCCGCGACCTATCAGCTCATCACGACGCCGCGCGACGCGCTCGACGCCGCGGCCAAGGCGGCGCGCGCAGCCGGCGCGGTCCCGGTCATTCTCGGCGACGCGATCGAAGGCGAAGCGCGGCTCGTCGCGGCACGGCACGCAGCGCGCGCAGGCGAAGCACGCGCCGGCACGGTGCTGCTCTCGGGCGGCGAGACCACGGTGACGGTGCGCGGGCACGGCCGCGGCGGCCGCAATACCGAATTCCTCTTGGCGCTCGCGCTCGCGCTCGACGGCGCCCCCGGCATCTATGCCCTCGCCGCCGATACCGACGGCACCGACGGCACCGAAGACAATGCCGGCGCTTTCATCGGACCCGATACGCTGACCCGCGCCCGGTTCAAGGGGCTCGATCCCGCCGCACGGCTTGCCGACAACGATGCCTGGAGCGTCTTTTACGCGCTCGACGATCTCTTGGTGACCGGCCCCACCTTCACCAATGTGAATGATTTTCGTGCCATAGTGGTCATGGAAGGGAATTGAGAAGACATGCGGCGTCAACGCAGCGCAAAGATCGTCGCCACCGTTGGGCCGGCGAGCAACACCCCCGAGAAGCTCGAAGCGCTGTTTCGCGCCGGCGTCGATTTGTTCCGCCTGAATTTCAGCCACGGCACGCAGGACGATCACCGCGCGGTTTACGACCGCATCCGCTCGCTCGAGAAAGGCGTCGGCCGGCCGATCGGCATCATGGCCGATCTGCAAGGGCCGAAGCTGCGGGTCGGCACCTTCGTCGACAAGAAAGCGACGCTGGTCACCGGCAAGCCCTTTCGGCTCGATCTCGACACCAAGCCCGGCGACGCCAAGCGCGCGCCGCTGCCGCACCCCGAAGTGTTCGCGGCGCTCACGCCCGGCACGCCGCTGATGCTCGACGACGGCAACATCCGCCTGACGGTGGAGCGCTGCGGCAAGGATTTCGCCGAGACGACCGTCGCGGTCGGCGGCGACATCTCGGACCACAAGGGCGTCAACGTGCCGAACGCGGTGCTGCCGCTCAGCCCGCTGACCGCCAAGGACCGCAGCGATCTCGCCTTCGCGCTCGATCTCGGCGTCGACTGGATCGCGCTGTCTTTCGTGCAGCGCCCCGAGGATGTCGCCGAAGCGAGAAAGCTGATTGCCGGCCGCGCCAGCGTCCTCGTCAAGCTCGAGAAACCTTCGGCGATCACGCGCCTCATCGAGATCATCGAGCTCAGCGAGGCGGCGATGGTCGCGCGCGGCGATCTCGGCGTCGAGATGCCGCCCGAGGACGTGCCGCCGGTGCAGCGCGAGATCATCCATGCCTGCCGCCAAGCGGGAAAGCCGGTGATCGTCGCGACCCAGATGCTCGAATCGATGGTGCGCGCGCCGGTGCCGACACGCGCCGAGGCCTCCGATGTCGCGACCGCCGTCTACGAAGGCGCCGACGCGGTGATGCTCTCGGCCGAGACCGCAGCCGGCGCCTATCCGATCGAGGCGGTGACGATAATGGACCGCATCATCAGCCGCGTGCAGGCGGACAAGATCTACTTCCCCGGCCTCCATGCCGCCGCCGAGCTCCATGCCGAGCAGAGCCCGTCCGATGCGATCAGCGCCGCCGCGAGCCAGATCGCGCATACCATCGGCGCCGCGGCGATCCTCTCCTACACCACCTCGGGCGCGACCGCCTTGCGCATGGCGCGCGAGCGCCCCGACGTGCCGATCCTCGCGCTGACGTCCAATCTGCGCACGGCGCGGCGGCTGGCGATCGTCTGGGGGCTGCATTGCGTCCATACCCACGACGTGCGCAACTTCAACGAGATGGTTCAGCACGCGACGCGCGCGGCGCGCCACGAGGGCTTTGCCGAGAAGGGCCAGCGCGTCGTCGTCACCGCCGGCGTTCCCTTCGGCACACCCGGCGCGACCAACGTGCTGCGCGTCGCCTGGGTCGAGAACTGAGCCCGCCGCCGCGGCACAAGCGACACATCGCGCGATAGCGAATTCGCAATCTCAGTATCGTCACCCCCAGCGAAAGCCGGGGTAACGACTTGGAGAATCGAAAAAAGCTAAGCGTGCAGCAGCCCGCCGGCCGGCTTGAGATCGCGCGCATCGGGGAACACCTTGGCGCCGAGGCTCGCCGCGTCGATGCCGAAATGATCGCGCAGGATGCCTTTGGCGACGCTGCGCGAATCGACGGCGACGCGCAGATCGCGATCGTCCTGGAGCTGGGCGAGACCGGGCCAGTCGCCGTAGAGCCGGCCGCCTTTGACCGCGCCCCCCATCACGAACATCACCGTCGCCGTGCCGTGATCGGTGCCGTTGGTGCCATTGACGGCGACGGTGCGGCCGAATTCGGTGGTGGCGATCACCACCGTATTCTTCCAGGCCGGGCCCAGCGACTGCGCGAGAGCATCAAAGCCATCCGCGAGGCCGGCGAAATTCTCATAGAGCCGGCCTTGGGTCGTGCCCTGCGCGACATGCGTGTCCCAGCCGAGCATCTCGAGCGCGGCGATGCGCGGCCCGTCCGCGGCGGCGAGCAGCTTGCCGGCAGCGCCGGCGAGCGGCGCGAAGGCCTTGGGGCCGAAGCCGCCCGGCCCTTTCGGCGCGCCGTCGCCGAGAACGGTGGCAGAGAAACTCTGCGTCTCGAGGCCGAGCTGCAAGGCCGGGCCGAAGAGCGGATCATGCGCGTAGAGCGGCCCGAGCGCGGCGACGAAATCGGGATCGGCGGTCTTGACGCCGGCGGGCTCCCAGCTCGCGACCGGCACCGCGCCGCGCAGCAACAGCGGCACCGCGCCGCCGACCGCGAGACCGAGGCGCTTGTCGTCGCGGCGGCTCGCGCCGTTCTGGATCAGCGCCAGCGCGCGATTGAGCCAGCCATCGCTCTCATGCGTCTTGGCGCTGAGGCCGCATTCCATCAGATCCTGGCCGTCGAAATGCGAACGCGTGCGATAGCCGTTGCCCGAAGCCGGCACCAGCAGAAGCTCGCCCTTGCGATAATAAGGCTCGAGCACTTTGAGTCCGGGATTGAGCGCGAAATGGGAATCGAGCGCGATGCAGGAATCGGCCGGCAGCGCGATCGCGCCGCGCTTTTCGGCATAGGCGGGATCGCCGATCGGCGGCACCGCGGCGAGCCCGTCCATGGCGCCGCGCAGCAGCACGACAACGAAACGCTGATTGCCGGGCGCGGCGGCAAAGACCGCATGCGGCAGCCCCGCCACCGCAAAGGCGCCGGCGGCCATTCCCAAAAATTCGCGCCGCGTCGTCGTCATCCTATTCACCGTCGCTGGAATTCGGGGCTGGCGATCAGCAGCGCCAGGCCTTCGCGGCGCGAGGCGGCGCGCTTGATCGCTTGCGCCGTGTCGTCGGGCAAGGTCTCGGCGAAGACGGCATCGGCGAGCGCCGCGGGATCGGGCGGATCGGGCAGCCGCGCGGCGAAGCTCTGGCAGCAATCGGCGCGGTGCAGCACGGCTTCGGGGCCGATCCAGTCCTTCGCCCGGTCCGACCAGCCTTCGGGCTGCGGCGCGAAGAACGGCTGCTGGTCGAGCACATGCAGCGTCTGCACCTGGAACGGCGGCGGCGGGGTGAAGCCGGTGACGCGGCAGGCGGCGATCAGCAGCTCCTCGGGCGCGCGCACTTTGGCGAAAGGCTGCCACGCCGCATCCTCGCGGATGACCGCCTGCGTCACGCGCTTCAGATCGCCGCCGCTGGTGCGGAATACCGCTGCGATGCGCTGCACCGCGTCCTTCGGCGGATCGTCGGCGATGAAATGGCGCGCGAGCTTCAATGCGATATGCGTCGCGGTTGCGGGATGCGCGGCGAGATCGCGCAGCGCCATCTCGCCCTGGTCGTAACCGCTTTCGGCATAGACCTTGCCGAGCAGCGTCTGCGATCCGGGCTCGTGCAGCTGCGGATAGAAACGGAACTGTCCGGCAGCGGGATCCTTGAGCCGCGCGATCGACCAGCCGGTCAAGATGCGCGCCAACGCCTCGACGTCGTCTTGCGTGTAGCCGCTATCGACGCCGATCGTGTGCAGCTCCATCATCTCGCGCGCGAGATTCTCGTTGAGGCCGACATGGCGGCGCTGGCCGACCGGCGAATTCGGCCCGATCGACAGCACCTGATCGAGATAGAACAGCATCGCCGGATGACGCTCGGCGGCGAGCAACAGATCGACGAAGCGGCCGGTGACATGCGGCCGGATCGCCTCGCGCTCGAAGGCGCCGGCGAAACCGCGGATTGCGGGCCGCACGCAAGAGACGGTGAAATGATTGCTCCAGAACCGCGTCAGCCGCTCCAGGAGCGGCGCATCGCTGGCGACGGCGGCGTTGGTCCGCGCCTCGACCTCGGCGAGATAGATCGCACGCAGCCGCTGGTTCTCGGCCTTATGCGCGTCGACGGTCTTGTTTTGCCGCGCCTCCTGCCGCTTCTCGAGCAGCTCCGCGACCATGGCGGCGGCGCTCGGCAGGCTCGGATCGAGCGCCATCGGCCGGGCGTCGAGCTGACGCAGCACCCAGCCGCGCGGATCGTTCGCAATGGCCGAAAGCTCGCCCGGCGCCGGCGCGTAGCCGAAGCGCGTCGCCGCGACAACGGCCAGGCTCAAGCCATCCGCAACCATCGGCCGCGCCCGCGCGAGAAATTCATAGCGGGTGATAGGCGCAGCGCGCGCGCCGCATCCCTGGAAGGTGATGGCGAGCCGCGTTAGACATGATCGGCTGAGGCGGAATCGAAAATCGATTCCGCCTCAGCCGTGAATCGTGCTCTAGTTTTCGGATCGAGAGCACGATTCACGGTTCGAAAAGAAGCGGCTGCGCTTCTTTTCGGAACCGATCGTGCTCTAGCGCGAAGCGGGTCCGACCTCGATCGGCTCCGCCGTCGGCGCGGGTGCCGACGCGGGCACCGGCTGCGGCGCGCGCGGCGCGGCGGGCGCGACCGGCGTGACGGTGATCGGCTCGAGCTGCTCGCGCGCGGCATATTGCTCGACAAGGCGATGCATCGCGACCACCGGCGTGTCGGCGCGGATCTCGATCCGCGGCGCGTCGGGCAGCAGCGAATTGACGCGCTGCTGCGCCTCCATCACCGCGATGTCCTGATCGAAGACGGCGCGGATCTGCTTGATGAAGCCCTGGCTCAGCGCCTCGTCGCCGTGAGCGAAGTTGCGGCACTGCGCATAGAACATGAACGAGGTGGTTTCGGTCTCGGGCGTCGCGGTGATCAAGGCGAGCAGCCGCGGGCCCTTGCTCCAGTCGCCGTCGCGCGCGATCGTGCCCGCCGCCCCGAAGCCGGCATCGATGGTGCAATGGGTCGGAATCTCGCACAGCGTCGATTGCCAACGGTCGGTGTCCTTGCCGTTGAAGCCGGAGAGCTTCGCCAGCATCGGCGGCGGCTCGACATGGGGGCTCCAGCGCAGCATGCGCACGCTGGTGAGGCCGCGCTCGGTCGTGACCGGATTGCGGTCGAGGCCGGCGCCGCCGAGGGTGTCGGTATGGACATAGACCACATGCATCAGATCGAGCAGATTGTCGTTGTTGAGCTCCCAGTTGCACTTCATCGGCAGCGCCTGGCCGCCATTCCCCATCGTCGTCGTCAGGCTCGGATCGTCGATGCATTGCCAGTGCGGCAAGAGATTGTCGTCGCGCAGGGCGGGATTGCCCATCCACAGCCAGACGAAATTCCATTTCTCGATGGCGGGATAATTCTTCACTTTCGCGCCGGGCGGGATTTCCTTCTGCCCGGGGATCTCGACGCACTGCCCTTGGCGGTCGAATTTCAGCCCGTGATAGCCGCAGCGGATGTCGTCGCCTTCGCGCTGGCCCATCGAGAGCGGCAGGTTGCGGTGGCAGCAGCGATCCTCGAGCGCAATCGCCTCGCCCTGCTCGCTGCGATAGAGCATCACCGGCTCGCCCAGGAGGGTGCGCGCCAGCGGCGTCTCGCCGACCTCGCGCGAATAGGCCGCGATGTACCAACAATTACGCAGAAACATGATCCCCTCCCCGGCCGCGCCCCGCGCCGGCGTCGCGACAGCGGCCGCCGCCGCCATAAAGGCTGTCAAATCTGTCCGGTGCATGGCGAATTATATGGAGGCCGGGAGCTTTCGCCAATGATTGATCGCGCTGCCGCCTGCGGCCATTCGCCGTTTCGGCAGGCGACGAATCGTGCTAAACCGCCCTCACTCATGGAACTTTCGGTCATCATCCCCGCGCGCAACGAAGCGCCGAACATCGCACCGCTGGTTGCGGAGATCCGCGCCGCGCTCGACGGCGCGGTCGACTATGAAATCATTTATGTCGATGACGGCAGCGGCGACGACACCGCCGAGACGATCCGCGCGACGATGCGCGCGGGCGCGCCGGTGCGGCTGCTGCGGCATGAGAGAAGCTGCGGCCAGAGCGCCGCGGTCCGGAACGGCATCCTCGCGGCGCGGACGCCTTGGATCGCGACGCTCGATGCCGACGGCCAGAACGATCCCGCCGACATCCGGAAATTATGGGAGCTCGCGCGCGCCGCGCCCAACGCCAGCAGCCTGCTGCTCGCGGGCTATCGCCAAAAGCGCCGCGACACGGCGATAAAACGCTTCTCCTCGCGCATCGCCAATGCGGTGCGCGGCGGAATGCTCAAGGACAAGACGCCGGACACCGGCTGCGGCCTCAAGCTGCTGCGGCGCGACCTCTATCTCGCCTTGCCGTTCTTCGATCACAACCACCGCTTCCTGCCGGCGCTGGTGCTGCGCGAAGGCGGCACCGTGCAATCGGTTGCGGTCAATCATCGCCCGCGGCAGCGCGGCAAATCCAATTACGGCACGCTCGACCGCCTCTGGGTCGGCATCGTCGATCTCTTCGGCGTGATGTGGCTGCAGCGCCGCGGCAAAATGCCGGTGCTGCTTGCTGAAGAGCCGGCGAGCGAGTCAGTATCGCGGCGCAGCACGAGCGTCCGGGCATGACCCTCTCCGCCGACCGCGCGCCGCTGTCGCGCCTGCGCTTCGCCGGCCGCCTCATGGTACTGGCGCTGATCGTTGCCGGCATGGTCGCGGTGTGGCTCAAGCGCGCCGCGCTCGATCCGATCGCGCTGACGGCGGCGATCGCGCACTATCCGGCGGCGCCGCTGGTGTTCCTGCTCGTGCACATCGTCGCCAGCCTGCTCTTCGTGCCGCGCACCATGCTCGGCCTCGTCGCGGGATTGGTCTTCGGCTTCTGGTGGGGGCTTGTCTGGGCGGCAACCGGCAGCGTGCTCGGCGCGATCGCCGGCTTCCTCATCGCGCGCTACGTCAACAACGGCATGATCGATCTCGAGAGCCTGCCGCGGCTCGGATCGATGCTGCAGCGCGCCGAGGCCGGCGGCTGGCGCGCGGTGACGATGCTGCGGCTGATCCCGGTGATCCCGCACAGCTTCACCAATTACGCGCTCGGCCTGACGCGGCTCTCGCTCGGCGGCTACGCGCTCGGCTCGCTGCTCGGTCAATTGCCGATGACCGTCGCCTATGTGAGCTTCGGCGCGGCGGGCGGGCATGCCGCCGCCGGCGACCATCATTGGCTCTTGCCGGCGCTGGTGGGCGCGATGGCGCTCGCCGCCTCTATTCTGCTGCCGCGCTGGCGGAAAGTTCGCTGAGCGCTTCCGGCGGGGGCCCACCCGTCGCCCAATCTAAAAGCTCGGCGATATGCAGCACCGGATATTCGCCGCCCGATGCGATCTGCGTCAGGCAGCCGATATTGCCGGTCGCGACCGCGTCGGGCGCGGTCGCGGCGATGTTCGCGAGCTTGCGCGCGCGCAGCGCCGAGGACAGCGCCGGCTGCAGCATGTTGTAAGTGCCGGCCGAGCCGCAGCAGATATGGCCTTCGGGAATCTCGAGCACGGTGAAGCCGGCCGCGGCCAGCAGCGTCTGGGGCTCGGTGAGGATATGCTGACCGTGCTGCAGCGAGCAGGCGGCATGATAGGCGACGCGCAGCGGCACGGGTGACTTCGGCGCCATCAAGCCGATGCCGGCGAGGAATTCCGCGAGGTCGCGCGCCAGCGCCGAGACCCGCGCCGCTTTCGCCGCGTACGCCGGATCGTCGCGGAAGAGATAGCCGTATTCCTTTACCGTCGCGCCGCAGCCCGAGACGTTGCTGACGATCGCGTCGATGCCGCGCGCGTCGCCCTCGCGCGCGAAGCTGTCGATCGCCGCTTTCATCATGGCGCTCGCATCGCGGCCCATATGATGCGTGAGCGAGCCGCAACAGGCCTGGCCCTCGACGAGCGCCACCTCGCAGCCATGGCGCGTCAGCAGCCGGATCGTCGCCTCGTCGATCCGCGGCGCCAGCACTTCTTGCGCGCAGACGCGCAGCAAGGCGACGCGATATTTGCGGATGCCCGTGGCGGGAAAGACCTGCGCCTTGAGCAGCGGCGACGGCGACGGCGGCAGTGCTGGCGCCAGCGCCAGCATCGCCGCGAGCCGCGGCGGCAGGATGCCGCGCAGCGGCCGGGCGATCGCGGCGCCGAACAGCGCCACGCGGAACAGCGCCGGCCGCGGCAGCACCGCCGCGAGGAAGCTACGCAGCGCGCGATCCATGAACGGGCGCCGGTACTGCTCTTCGATCCGATGCCGCGCCTGATCGACGAGATGGCCGTAATGCACGCCCGAAGGACAAGTCGTCATGCAGGCATAACAGGAAAGGCAGCGATCGATATGCTTGACGACGCGCGCGTTCGGCGCCCGGTCGTGCTCCAGCATGTCCTTGATGAGATAGATGCGGCCGCGCGGCCCGTCGAGCTCGTCGCCCAATTCGAGATAGGTCGGACAGGTCGCGTTGCAGAAGCCGCAATGCACGCAGGCGCGCAGGATCTTGTCGGCTTCCTGCGTGTCGGAATCCGCGAGCTGCGCGAGGGAAAAATTCGTTTGCATCGTTTAGACGAAGAGTGCCGCAACTTCCAACGCGTCACCCCCGCGAAAGCGAGGGTCCAGAAGCATCAGACTGGATTCCCGCTTACGCGGGAATGACGAAACATGCCTAAACATCAGCGTACATCCGGCCGCGATTGAAGAGGCGCTTCGGATCGAAGCTTTCCTTGATGCGCACCGACAGCGCCGCGACCTCGCGCGGTTGCGGCTGGAATACCGGCACCGCGGCGCGTAGCGCGTCAGCGGCGCGGATGAGGGTCGCGTGGCCATCGCCGAGCGCGGCGCGGATCGCGGCCGCGCCGCCATCCTCCGCGCGCGCGACGGCGAGCCAGACGAGGCCGCCGCCCCAATCGAGAAACCAGCGCAGATCGAGCGCTTTCTGCAACGTGACCAGCAGTGCCGGCGCCGCGCTCGGTGCGATCGAGGCGCGCCACACCGCGCGCCCGGCATCCGCTGCAAAAGGCGCGGCATCGCGGATCTCACGCCACAGCGCGAGCGAGGCGGCGTCGCTCAGAATCTCGGCGTCGCCGAAAGAGGCGAGCTCGCGGCGCAGCGCGGTCGCTCGCGCCTCGACCGACGGCACCGGGCCTTCGACACGGGCGAGCGTCATCGCTTTGCCGCCCGGCACGACACCCGCCGGCAGATGCGCCGCGCCGGTCAGCTCATGCGACGAATTGAGCGCTTGCGTCATCGCCGCGACGGCGTGCATCGCCTCAAGGCCGAAGAGCACCACCGTGCGGGTCGCCTCGGGCCGCGGCAGCACCTTGACGCTGACTTCGGTGAGCGCCGCGAGCGTGCCGTAAGAGCCCGCCATCAATTTGCAGAGGTCATAGCCGGTGACGTTCTTGACGACACGGCCGCCGGCCTTGAACGCCTCGCCGCGGCCGCTCACCGCTTTGAGGCCGAGGAAATGATCGCGTGCCGCGCCCTGGCGGATGCGCCGCGGCCCGGCGAGGTTGCAGGCGAGCGCGCCGCCCAGCGTCGGCGCCTGGTCCCGCGTGCCGTAAAGCGCGCGCCAGTCGCCCGGCTCGAAAGCGAGCATCTGCCGCGCGCCGTCGAGCGCCGCCTCGATCTCCGCAAGCGGCGTCGCCGCGCCTGCGGTCAGCACCAGCTCGGCCGGCTCGTAATCGCGGATGCCCGAGAACGCACCGAGATCCAGTACATGCGGCATCTGCAGCGGCCGTCCCAGGCCGCGCTTGCTGCCGCCGGCGATCAGCTCCAGCGGCTCCTCGGCGGCAACCGCCTGCTGGACGACGGCGACGAGATCGCTTTCGTCCGAAGGGCGGAAGTGAGTCATGCGGCGAAATTCTTCGCCAGCCGTCCCCCCACCCTAGCCCTCTCCCTCAAGGGGGGAGGGAATTGAGATGCCGCACTCTCTTCTCCCTCCCCCTTGAAGGGGGAGAGTTGGGGAGGAGGAGGCTGTTTCGAAAGTTGCGATCTCACTACAGCCGCTCGATGCCGGGATGCGGGAGCTCGCCACGATGGACATGGAGATGGCCGAGCTCGGCGCAGCGATGCAGCTCCGGGAATTGCTTGCCCGGGTTGAGCAACCCATCGGGATCGAAGGCGCATTTGACGCGCAGCTGCTGCTCGAGATCGGCGGCACCGAACATCGTGCCCATGAGGTCGCGCTTCTCGACGCCGACACCATGCTCGCCGGTCAACACGCCGCCAACCTCGACGCAATAGCGCAGGATGTCGGCGCCGCAGGCCTCGGCGGCTTCGAGCTCGCCCGGCTTGTTGGCGTCGTAGAGGATCAGCGGATGGAGATTGCCGTCGCCGGCATGAAAGACGTTGGCGACGCGCAAGCCATGCTGCGCGGCGAGCGCGCTCATCCGCGTCAGCACGTCGGGCAGGCGCTTGCGCGGGATCGTCGGATCGACGCAGTAGTAGTCGGGCGAAATCCGCCCCACCGCCGGAAACGCCGCCTTGCGCCCGGCCCAGAAGATCAGCCGCTCCGCCTCATTGTTTGATATGCGGAGCGAAACCGCTCCGCAGTCGCGCGCAATTTCCTCGACGCGCGCGATCAGGTGGTCGACTTCGGCCGGCGGCCCGTCGAGCTCGACGATCAGCAGCGCTTCGACATCCAAAGGATAGCCGGCATGGACGAAAGCCTCGACCGCGTGGATCGCCGGCTTATCCATCATCTCCATGCCGCCCGGGATGATGCCGGCGGCGATGATCGCGGCAACGCAAGCGCCGGCGCTCTCATTCGAGGGGAAGCCGATCAACACGGCGCGCGCCGCCTCCGGCTTCTTCAGGATGCGCACCGTCACTTCGGTGACGACGCCGAGCAAGCCTTCCGAGCCGATCATCAGCCCCAAGAGATCATAGCCCTCGGCATCGAGATGCTTGCCGCCGAGGCGCAGCACCTCGCCGCTCATCAGCACCAGCTCGATGCCGAGCACGTTGTTGGTGGTGAGGCCGTATTTGAGGCAATGCACCCCGCCCGAATTCTCGGCGACATTGCCGCCGATGGTGCAGGCGATCTGGCTCGACGGATCGGGCGCGTAATAGAAGCCGGCGCCCTGCACCGCCTGGGTGATGCCGAGATTGGTGACGCCCGGCTGCACCACGGCGCAGCGATTGGCGTAATCGATCTCCAAGACGCGATTGAATTTGCCCAGGCCAAGAACGATACCGTCGGCGAGCGGCAACGCGCCGCCCGAGAGCGAGGTGCCGGCACCGCGCGGCACGACCTTGATCCCCTCGGCTTGGCAGTAGCGGAGGATGCGCGCGACTTCTTCCGTCGACGACGGAAGGACGACGAGCAGCGGCAATTGGCGATAGGCGGTCAGCCCATCGGTTTCGTAAGCGCGGCGCTCTTCCTCGGGCAGGATGACGGCCTCGGCGACGACGATACGCCGGAGCGCAGCGGCGATCTCGGCGCGGCGGGCGATGATGGCTTGATCGGGCGGAGGCATCAGCATCGATCACCTCCTGCCGCGCCGGCGCGCGGCGGCGCCGCGCTCAGCCCTGGCGGGCCTTGAACCGCGGGTTGGTCTTGTTGATGACGTAGGTGCGGCCTTTGCGCCGCACGATCTTGCAGTTCTTGTCGCGCTTTTTCAGCGTTTTCAATGAGTTGGAAATTTTCATGATCTGACCTTCGAAGCCGCGAGACCATAGGGAAGAGGCCCGGCACTGTCAACGGGAAGCGGCGCGGCGGTAGGATGCGGCCATGCGTTTCGCGCTCGTTTCCTCGCCGCGCGGCGTCACGTGCAGCTTCCGCCTGACGAGCCGCGCGCTCTAGTCGCGCGCCGCTGCGCTACGGCTTCGGCACATAGGCCTCGGTGTAGAGCTTGGCCATGTCCGGCGGCGTGTCGGTGAGCTTCAGATCGGTGAAGGCCTGCTTCAGCGTCGTGATCCCTTCCGCGTCGAACTTGCAGGTCTTGGTGTACATGCTGAGCGTCAGATCGTAGTCCTTCGCCTCGACCGCCTCAGAATAGCCGGTGAGCTTGGCTTTGATCTTCACCGTCTCTTCCCTGTGCGAGCGCATATAGTCGAGCGTCTCGAGCCAAGCGGCGAGGAAGGCGCGGATCGCAGCGGGATCGCTGGCGACGAGCTTGTTCGAGGCGAAGAGCGTGCCGGAGACGGCGCTGCCCTGGAATTCGGTGACCGGAATCAGCAGCCGGCCGGCCCCCTTTTCCGCCATGCTGTAGAACAGCGCCGCTTCGCCGACATCGCCGTCGATCTGATGGGCGCGGAAGCCGGCGATGATGCCGGCTGCGGCGTTGCCGATCGCGACGCGGGTCATGCCCTCGGGACCCCAGCTTTGCTTGATCGAGAGCTGCTTGGCGAGCCAGTCGGTGAGCGAGCCCGGGCTCGAGACGCCCATGATCTTGCCCTTGAGGTCCTTGGCCGACTTGGCCGGAGAATCCTCCGGCACGCCGACGCCGAGGAACGGAAAGGTCGAAGCGGATTCGCACACCGCGATCATCGGATCGCCTTTCGCGATAAAGGCCATCTCGGTGCCGGCGCCATCGCCGATGTCGATCGCGCCCGCGGCCATGGCCTGAGCCATTTTCGCGCCGCCGGTGAAGTCGACGATCTTCACATCGAGGCCGTGCTTTTTGAAGATGCCGGCGTCGTAGCCGATGTTCACCGGGATGATCGGATCGGCGTTGGCCGAGGCCTTGCCGACGGTCAGCGTCGTGTCGGCCTGCGCGACCGACCCGCACGCGAACGCGGCGAGGGCGAGCGCCGCGGCCGCAAAACTCCCTGCGCGGAATGCGTTCCTGTTCATGTTTTCCTCCCTTGCCGGCATTCTTCAGCCGGGCGCTTGGCGGGCGGCTTTTTATGGCATCGTCACTCGCCCACCGATCGGTGCCGATCCTATCATGGATTTTGGCGGCGCTCGACAGGCTTCGGCGCGGCCTGTCTCAGCGCGACGAAGACCGCGCGACCGCTTCCAGGCGATAGTATTTGAGGGCTCCCGATTCGAGCGCAGCGACCGTGCGGCGGCAGGCTTCCGCTTCCGCGAGCACGGCGTCGATCTGCGCTGCCGGCCGGCCGCTGATGTCGCCGGTGCGCAGGTAGCGCACCCAGCCCGCGATCAATTGCCGGCGATAGAGCGCGCTGATGTCCTCGGCGCGGCTGAGCGCGAAGCCGAGGCTCTTGAAGCAATCGGCGTATTGCGACGCGGTCCAGAGCGCGACCGGCCGCGCCAAGCCGGCGCGCCAGGCGCCGAGCTCGTCGCGCTCGCCGGCGGCGCGGTCGAGCACGAAATCGGTCAGCACGATCGGCCCCGCGCGGAGCGATTGGGCGACGACGCGCAGGAAACGCTCTTTCTCGGCGACGGCATAGCTTGCCTCGCGGCCGAGCGCCCCGTCGAACTGCGCCTCGTCGAGCTCGAGTGTCTCGGGGTTGCACGGCTTGATCTGCACGAGATGGCCGGCGCCGAGCGCGGCGGAAACGGCATTGGCCTGCTGCGCCATGGCATGATCGCCTTCGAGACCCGTGACGCGGCTGTGCAAGGCCTGCGCGATCGTGCGCGCCGGCCCGCCGAGGCCGGCGGCGAGATCGAGCAGCGCGGAAGACGCGGTGAGCCGGAGCGGCGCTACCAACTCCAGCAGCCAGGCTGCATCGCCCGGGATGATGTAGCCGCGGCCGTAAAGCCGCTGGCGTATCGCCAACGGATCGAGCGCCGCCTCGGCTTCGGCGACGCCATCGCCCGCCGCCGCGGCAGTCGGGCGATAGAGGGCGGCGCGCAGCCGCTCGAAGAAGCGCGCGTGGCGCGACACCCGCGGCGAAGCGACCGACGGCAGCGCCGCGGAAAGCGCGCGCCGCAGCGGCGGTACAGTCAACGGGGAATCTGCCGACGCGCCTTGGCGCGACGGCAGCCATTTGACCTCGACGCGGTCCAGCGGTCCCGCCTCGCCCGTCCCGTCAAAGTGATCGGCGCGCGGCGTGGCGGCCCCCGGACCTACTCGCCCGACGCCTCGGCAACGGCGCGCTTGCGCGACCGCGATGCGGCGGCCGCGTTGACGCCGTGCGCGTTCATGAACTGCTTGATGTTGCGGCAGGCCTGGCGCAGGCGCTGGCGGTTCTCGACCAGCGCGATGCGCACGTAATTCTCGCCATACTCGCCGAAGCCGTTGCCCGGCGAGACAGCGACATTCGCTTCCTCGAGCAGCAGCTTCGAGAAAGCGAGGCTGCCCATTTCGCGGAAGGCCGGCGGCACCGGCGCCCAGGCGAACATGGTGGCGGGCGGCGCCGGGATCTCCCAGCCGGCCTGGCGCAGGCCCTCGACCAGCACGTCGCGCCGTGCCTGATAGCGCTCGCGGATCTCGCGGATGCAATCCTGCGGGCCGTTGAGCGCCGCCGTCGCCGCGACCTGGATCGGCGTGAAGGCGCCGTAATCGAGATAGGATTTGACGCGCGTCAACGCCGCGATGAGCTGCTGATTGCCGACCGCGAAGCCGATGCGCCAGCCGGCCATCGAATAGGTCTTGCTGGTCGAGGTGAACTCGACGGCGATCTCTTTGGCGCCGGGGATTTGCAGTACCGAGGGCGGCGGGTTGCCGTCGAAATAAATCTCGGCGTAAGCGAGATCGGACAGCAGCCAAATCTTTTCGTGGCGGCAGAAATCCACCAGCTCGGCGTAGAAATCGAGATCGACCACCTGCGCCGTGGGATTGGCCGGGAAGTTGATGACGAGGGCGAGCGGCTTCGGCACCGAGGAGGTGACCGCGTTTTTCAGCTCGGCCATGAAATCGATGCCCGGCCCGATCGGCACATGGCGCACCGAAGCGCCGGCGATGATGAAGCCGAAGGAATGGATCGGATAGGTCGGATTAGGCGCGAGGATGATGTCGCCCGGCGCGGTGATCGCTTGGGCGAGGTTGGCAAGGCCCTCTTTCGAGCCGAGGGTGACGACCACCTCGCGCTCGGGGTTGAGCTCGACGCCGAAGCGGCGGGCGTAATAGCCGGCCTGGGCGCGCCGCAGCCCGGGGATGCCGCGCGAGGCGGAATAGCCATGGGCGCGCGGATTCTGCACCGTCTCGATAAGCTTCTTGACGATATGCTCCGGCGTCGCGCCGTCGGGGTTGCCCATGCCGAGATCGATCACGTCGCGCCCCGCCGCGCGCGCCTTCGCCTTCAAGGCATTGACCTCGGCGAAGACATAAGGCGGCAACCTCTTGATACGGTAGAATTCTTCTTCCATGGCGACCATCGGCAAGGGCGAGTGTGGATATATTAGGCCTTGCCGCGTCAGGAGGCGAGAGGAAGCCGCTGTTCCGCCTATCGGATTCCAGGCGTCGCTGCAGCGCAAAAGAAGGGATGCGCGGCGCCGCCTCGGCCTATAGAATCAATCGAGAGCGGAAGGGGACTCGTAGGATCGTGGCGGTCGGTCGCGTCTTCGGCAGGCATATCGGAATCCCCGAAGGGACTTTGGCGCTCGTCGTCGCGGCCGGGCTTATCGTCCCGTTCGTGCCGATCCCGGGCGATCAGCCCACCCGGATCGCGGTCCGTTTCTGGACCGCCGATATGGAGCGGCCAAGCAGCTTCATCGTCCATACGTCGGCGAATATCTGCCGCGTGCTCTCGGCCCTCGCCTCCTATAGCGACCGGGCGACCGGCGAGTTCGTGCAGATCGATTGCGGCAAGAAAGCCGACGCCGCGGCGCGGCAAATCCGTGCCGAGCGCGTCAGCGATACGCCCGGTAAATCGCCGACGGTGATCGCGCAATAACGACGTCGCCGAGCGGCGTTAGAAGCTCAGCCTTAAACCGCCGGAGATGACGTTCGCGACGTAGCCGCCGGTCGCCTGCACGTCGTAATCGAGGAAGAGCTGGGTCGCGGCGCTGACATTCGTGGTCACGCCCGCACCGGCGACGATGCTCTCGCGCGAGAAGGCCGTGCCCGTCGCGGTGAAGCCGGGGACGCCCGGCGCTTGCGCGAAAGCGGCGCGGATCGACGCGCTGTCGTCGAGCCATTCATGCTGCCAGGCGAGATGCAGCGCGGGCTGCAGGACGACGCTGTCGTTGATCTGCCAGCGCGTGCCGACCCGCGCGCCGAGCGCCGTGGTGAAGGAATTCGCATTCATCGGCTGAACCGTCAGCCCGGTGATGCTGCTTTCGGTATAGCCGCCGATATGGGTGTGGAGATAACCGAGGCCGAGATAAGGCGTGACCGCCAGCGCCTCTTCGGCGAGGAAAGCGGGACGGAGCGTATAGCCGGTCTCGCCGTAGAGGCCGTAGCCTTGCCCGTGATAGCTGGCATTGTTGAAAGTCGAAAACGGCGCGCCGACCAGCCGCGTGCTCTTGTAGCCTTGCACGCCGAAGCTCGCCAGGCCGTCGGCGTACCACTGCGGATCGATCGTGTACTTGCCGTAGAGGACGCCGGTGTAGCTGGCGATCGTATTCGAGCCGCCGCCGTCGACGCCGACATTGTCCTTGCCGACATCGACGGCGACGCCGGCGACGAGATTGTCGGCGACCTGATTGTCGGCGCCGAAAATCACGCCGGCGCCGCTTTGGTTATAAGCGGCCGAGGTCGCGGTCGATGGCGCGTTGGCGATGAGGCCGTAGGGCTGCGCCCAGACGCCCCATTGCTGGCGCAGCGGCGGGCCGGCGCCCGGCGATGAGGCGTCGGAGAGCTGGGCGGGCGTGCCGGGGATGCTCGCCTGCGCGAACTTCATGCCGTTGCCGAGATCGTAGCTGCCGGTCGTGAGCGACCCGCCCGCGCCGCCGCCCGCGAACAGCCGGTTCTCGAGGATTTGCACCGTGTTCGCCCAGCTCTGGCCCGAGAACTGGAAATCCTGCGTGTGCTGCTCGCCCGAGAGCGCGCTGAGGATCGGACCGAGCTGCGCCGTATTGAGCGCGTAGATTTGAATGAGCGCGCCCGTCGCGCCCGCCTCGATCGCGCCCGCGACCGCTTGCTGGTTGACGTTGAGCCCGGGCACCGAGCCGACCGGCAACAGGCTCAAGGTGAGATTGTCGGCGCTGCCCGTAGAGGTAAGGCTCGCCCTGAAAAGCGGCGAGTTCGAGGTGACCGTGCTGAAGCCGCCGGCGAGCGTGCCCCAGGTAAGGACATTGTTGTAGGTATAGGTCGTGTTCGGCCGGAACGGGCCCGCGGTCTCGATCGCCTCGAAGGTGCCGCCGAGCGTCATCGTTCCGCTCGCATTGACCGATCCGGTGCCCGAGACCGCGGGCGCGCCGGTCGCGGTCGTCACGGTAAGACCGAGCACCCCGCCGGCCGCCTGCGTATAGCTGACGGTGTTGATCGTGCCGCCCGGCGCCGCCGCGTTGCTGTTTTGCAGCAGCAGCGTGCCGCTGTTGAGATTGACTGCGCCGACGCCCGAGATCGTGCCGGCATAGGGAAAGATGTTGCCCGCGCCCGGCTGGACGTTGACCGTCGCCAGCGTGCCGCCATTGCCGGTGATGTTGCCGAGGATCGCGCCGCCGCCGATGTTGAGCGTGTCGCCATGCGTCGAGAAGGAGATCGCCGTGGTGCCGGCGATGAGCCCCCCCTCCTGATCGATGGTCGCGGCGCCGGTGTTGCTCGTGAGACGGATGCCGAAATCGGTGCCCGAGATCACGCCGGCGTTGATGATGGTGAGCTGCGGCGCCGCCAGGACATCGATGCCGCTGGCCGTGCCGCCGCCGGTCCGCCGCGCGAGGAGGACGCCGGAATTGACGAGGGCGCCCGCGACGGACGGGGTGTCGATCTGGACGGCGTCGAACAGGCCGGCGCCGGAGCCGGCGGCCGAAACGCTGATCGTGCCGCTATTGGTGACGATGCCGGTGAAAACGCTCGGCAACACCCACAAGCCGATGACGCCAACGGATCCGCCGCCATCATTGAGCGTCACCGCGATCGTGCCGCTATTGACGATGTTGCCGGCGAAGGTGCTGGCCGACACCTCGGCGCCGAGAGCGCTGCCGCCGACGGTGCCGAGGCCCGTTACCGTGATCGTGCCGCTGTTGGAGATACCGCCGCTGAACGCCGAGTTGCCGAGATTCATGCCATAGGCAAGGACAGTGGCGCCGGTGGCATGGGCGGCGATCGTGCCGCTGTTGGTGATGCCGCCGCCGAAGGTGCCCCCGCTGGTGAGAATGCCGACGGCGGTCGCGGTCGCGGCCGACGCCGACGCGCTCACGGCGATCGTGCCGGTATTCAAGAAGCCGCCGCCAAAGGTCGCGCCGGGCAGCGAGGCGCCGTAAAGCTTGGCCGTGCTGCCGGTCGATAGGATGCTGCCGAAGATCGTCCCGCTATTGACGATCCCGCCCGGGCCGAGCGACGTCGCTGGCACGTAGATGCCGACCCCGGTGATCGCCGTCGCGGCGGTGCTGACGATGCTGATCGTGCCGCTATTGGTGATTCCGGCGACCGGGCCGTGAATGTCCATGCCGAGCGGGAACGTGTCGCCGTTCTTGGGCGCGAGGACGCCGGAATTGATGATGCTGCCGCTGAGCGAGCCGCCGGCGCCGACATGGATCGGGGCGAGGGTCGGCGTGCCGCCGATGAAGCCGCTCACGGTGTTGGTGACGCTGACGGCGTTGGTGCTAACGTTGACGCAAGGCAGCGAGCCGCTGTTGACGAAGGCCTGGCCTGCGCCGACGAAAGTGCAGGCGGCGCTCGCCTCTTGCGTGCTTGCCGCCAGAATGAGCGCCGCAACCGACGTGGTCGCCAGCAGGCATTCGGTAAGCGTCCGCCGATTCATCAAGACCCCAACCCCGATCTCAACGTGCAGCCGCCGAAAGGTCGAGCGTGAGCTCGACCGTGACGCGATTTTAACCGGACGACTCCGTCTCGCAACTATCTTTCGGCGTAGCGTGCGGCTAGGCGCTCCGATTGCGGTGAGCGTGGCAAAAATGCCACAACAAGAGCGACCCGTATGATCGCGCGTATTATCCCGCGCCGCCCTGCCGGACAGCTTCGCTCTGCGCCAGCGATTGCAGTCGCGGGCGATCGAGCTTGCCGCCGGCGATGCGCGGCAGCGTGTCGACGTAGTAGACTCGGTCGGGCCGTTGCGCCGGCGCCAGCCGGTCGCGGCAATGCCGCGCCAGCTCGTCATGCTGCAGGCCGCCATGCGCGACGATGAAGGCGACGATTTCCACGCCCTGACGCGGCGAGGGTGCATCGATGACGGCAACCTCGGCAACGTTCGGATGTGTGGCGAGCGCGGCTTCGATCTCGGGCAGGAAAACCGTCGCCGGCCCGCGCTGAATGATCTCGGCAGTACGGCCGCGCAGCCGGAGATAGCCCTCGGCGTCGAGCGCGCCGACATCGCCGGGATAGTACCAGCCGTTGCGAAAATATTCGGTGCGCTTGTCGCCGGCGCTTTCGGCGCAAGGGCGCGCCATCAGCGCGCCGCGGCAGCGGATCTGGCCGAAGCTGCCCGGCGCCACGGGCCGGTCGTCATCGTCGACGATCTCGACCTCGACCAGCGGCAAGAGCCGGCCGACGCTGTCGGCCTTGCGCGCCACATCCGCCGCCGGCGACGAAGCTCTCGCGCAAGAAGGCGCTGCCGGTCGCGGTGAAGACGCTCCCCGGCGATGCCGCGAACGCGGCGTGGATCGTCGCCGTGTCGTCGAGCCATTCTTCGATCAGCGCCGGCGCGTCGGGCCGGACCTCAGCCCAACGAAAGATCGATCGGTAACGTTCTGCCAGCGAAGGTCAATAGGCCTCGGTGATGGGCGCGCGGCATTCGCTTCGGCGCAAAGATGGTGGGCGCTAGAGGGATTGAACCTCTGACCCCTTCCATGTCAAGGAAGTGCTCTCCCGCTGAGCTAAGCGCCCTTAAAGAATGCCCGCGGTGTTAGCCGAATTCGCCGCGCCTGACAAGCGCGCGGCTTATCTCACGCCGCGAGAAAGCGGTCGATCTCGTCGACCAGCTGCCGCAGATGGAACGGCTTCTCGAGCACGGTCGCCGCGGACGACATCGCATGCGCCTCGCGCAGCGCCACGGCGGCAAAGCCGGTGATGAAGATGACCCGGAGATGCGGCCACATGTCGTTGGCGCGGCGCGCCAGCTCGATGCCGTCGAGGCCCGGCATCACGACGTCGGCGAGCAGCAGGTCGACCGCGTGTTCGTTGAGGAAGGTGAGCGCCGATTCGCCGTCGCCGTAATCATTGACCTGATGGCCGGCGCGACGCAACGCACGCGCCAGGAAGAAGCGCAGATTATCGTCGTCTTCGGCCAGGAGGATTCGGGCCATGAGCATCCGCGGGACAGAGAAGGCAGACCAAGCTACCGGCAGGGGATAAACGAAGCGTTTACGTGCCAGGGGTGACAGCATAGCGGCTCTGCCCTTAAAGTCGGGGGATGGAAGGGCATGTCGCAACCTTGGCACCGAGCGACGCGGCGGTCGAGATCGTCGCCGCCGATCAGCAATCCACGCCGCTGATACTGGCCTCGCCCCATAGCGGCAGCACCTATCCGCCCGATCTCCTCGCCGCCTCGCGTCTCGACCCGGTCAGCCTCCGCCGCTCGGAAGACAGCTATGTCGACGAAATCTTCGGCGAGGCCCCGGCGCTCGGCGCGCCGCTGCTGAAGGCGCGCTTCGCGCGCGCCTATCTCGATCCCAACCGCGAGCCGTTCGAGCTCGACCCGGCGATGTTCGAGGACGCACTGCCCGATTTCGTCAACCGCCATTCGCCGCGGGTGCGTGTCGGGCTCGGCACCATCGCGCGCGTCGTCGCCTCCGGCGAGGAGATCTATGCCCGCAAGCTGCGGTTCGCCGAGGCGCAGCAGCGGATCGAGCGGCTCTACCGCCCCTATCACCGCGCCCTCTGCCAGCTCGTCGAGACGACACGCAACCGCTTCGGCTTCTATCTCCTGCTCGATTGCCATTCGATGCCCTCGACCACCCTGCCGTCACGCGGCGCGCTCGGCCGCGGACGCGTCGACATCGTGCTCGGCGATTGCCACGGCACGTCCTGCGATCCCGCGGTCGCCGACACCGCGCAGCAGTTCCTCGCCGACAAGGGCTATGCCGTGGTGCGCAACGCGCCTTATGCCGGCGGCTTCACGACGACGCATTACGGAAAGCCCGGCGAGGGCGGGCATTGCCTGCAGATCGAGATCGGCCGTGGCCTTTACATGGACGAGCGCAGCTACGAGCGCAAACCTTTCATGACACAGCTCGCCCGGGACATGCGCGATCTTGCCGCGGCGCTCGCGCGCATCGATCCGGCGCTGCTGAGGCCGGTGTGACGGCCTCGCCTTAGGGGCCGGACATGCCGCCGGCAGAGTTCGTCATCCGCGACAGCGAGCCCGCCGACATCCCGGCGATCACCGCGATCTATGCCTATTCGGTCATGACCTCGCTCGCGACCTTCGACGAGCAGCCGCCGTCGGTCGAGGAGATGAAGCAGCGCCGCGCCGATATTGTCGATACCGGCTTGCCTTTTCTGGTCGCGGTCAGTCCCGGCGGCCAGGTTCTCGGCTACGCCTGTGCCGCGGCGTTCCGCCGCCGCACCGGCTATCGCTTCACACTCGAGGATTCGATCTATGTCGAGCGCACGATGATCCATCGCGGCATCGGCCAGGCGCTGCTCGCGGCGCTCATCGACCGTTGCGCCGCGGCCGGCTACCGCCAGCTCGTCGCGGTCATCGCCGATACCGGCCAGGCCGCTTCCATCGGACTGCATGAGAAACTCGGCTTCACGATGATCGGGGTGATGCCGGCGATCGGCTACAAGTTCCGCCGCTGGATCGACGTCGTGCTGATGCAGCGGACGATCGGCGATGGCACCAAGTCGACGCCGCAATTCTAGGGCAAGGCCGATCCCCGAAAGAGCCGGTCCCCAAAAGAGCCGGTCCCCGAAAGAGCGGGTCCCCGAAAGAGCGGGTCCCCAAAAGAGAAGGGCCGTGCCCGAAGGCACGGCCCAAGTTTAGGGAGGAAACGCCTAGAAGACGTACGGCAGGTCGTCGGGCGACGGCCGATGCCGCAATGCACAATATGATGCAGTGATACTGACAAATCAACCCTAAAAACATTAACCCAGAAAATTATTTGTTTTTCGTAGCTTAGGCTCCCATAGGGGGCAGGTTAACCCTTTATCACGCAACGCACAATTCGTGTTGCGGCGCACTGGCTAAAGGTTTTTGGCGGCGAATTCCCGGCGGATGGCGACGCCGTGCTGGTCAAGCGCGGGCACGGTGGCGCCCTCCCTTTCCGGTCCCGGCGGCGCCGGCACAGAGATCGATTCGCCGCCGGCCGCGATCGCCATCCGCCGCAGCTGCGGATGGCTGGCGAGATCGGCGACGGTATTGAGATGGCCGAAAGCGATGCCGGCCTCGGCAAGCAAGGCCGCGACCGCCGCGCGCGTCTGCCCGGCGAAACGCGCGGCGATGACCGCCTCGAGCGCCGCGCGGTTGGCGACGCGTTCGACGTTGTCGCAAAACCGCGGATCGGCGGCGAGCGCGGCATCGCCCAGGACGCTCGCGCAGAAGCGCTGCCATTCGCGCTCGTTCTGGATGCCGAGGATGATCGCCTTGCCGTCGCCGGTCGCAAAAGCCCCGTAAGGCGCGATCGACGGGTGGCGCAGACCGACGCGCTCCGGCGCCTGCCCGCCATAGTCGTGATGCAGCAGCGGCACCGCCATCCACTCCGCGGTCGCATCGAACAAGGCGATCTGCAACGCCGTTCCCTCGCCGCTGCGCTCGCGCGCATAAAGCGCCTCGAGGATCGCCGCATAGGCGTTGAGTCCGGCCGCGATGTCCGAGACCGAAACACCGACACGGCCGGGCGCTTCGGGCGAGCCGGTGATCGAGGCGAGGCCGGTCTCGCCCTGGATCAGCAAGTCATAGGCCTTCATGTCGCGATAGGGCCCCGCCTCGCCGTAACCGCTGATCGAGCAGGTGACGAGGCGCGGGAAGCGTCGGCGCAATTCCTCGGGCGCGAAGCCGGCGCGCGCGGCCGCGCCAGGGCTGAGATTCTGCACGAAGACGTCGGCGCGCTCGAGCATGCGCGCGAGGAGCGCGCGGTCGTCGGCGGATTTGATGTCGAGGGCGAGCGATTCCTTGCCGCGGTTGAGCCAGACGAAATAGGCGCTCTGGCCGCGCGCCGCGCGATCGTAGTAACGCGCGAAATCGCCGTCGGGACGCTCGATCTTGATGACGCGCGCGCCGGCATCGGCGAGGCGGCAGGTCGCGAGCGGCGCGGCGACCGCCTGCTCCAGCGCCACGACGAGAATGCCTTGCAGCGGCTTTGCCATCCGCGCCTCCTTGCGTCCCGAAGATAGGACAAAGGCCGCGCCGGCCGAAAGCGCGGCGCGCGGGATACGATTAGGCGCGGCCGCCGCCCTGCCAGTTTTGCGCGGTGAGGAAATGCCGGGCGATGAAGCGATAGAGCTCGGAGATCTTGTGCTCGGTCTCGGTGCAGCGGGTCAGATCGATGATCTTCCACGCATGCAGGATCGGATCCCACAGCATCATGCTCTGATGCACGTCGTCGCGCTGCGCACGGATGAACTCGACGCGCTCGTGGAAATTGGCGATGGCTTCTGTCGGATCCTCGCTGTGATTGTTGAGCTTGGTGAAAATGCCGTCGTATATCTCGATCGGCTTCAGCATCAGCGTGCTGATACGCGACAACTCGTCGACGATCGCGCGGTCGCTGCGATAGACGCGCGCGAGCTGATTGACTCTTGGCACGATGGCCAGAACGTCGCCGCAGCGTTCTTGCAGCGCCTCGGTATAAGCGAGCTCGCGCGCCAGGTCGTCGAACCGCGCCATCACGCTCTCGGCTGTCATTTCGTAGCCGATCTTCTTGGCGATCGCCCCGGCGGCGCTCTTCAGTTTCGTCTCGATTTCCGGGCGGGCGACGAACGCCTTCAACACGTCGTCCTTCGCCCCCATGGTCTCGTCGGTGCCGATCACCCGCGCCCAGAGATGCGCCTTGGCGCGCAGCCGGTGACGGTCCTCGACCGTCCATGAAGCGGTGCCGTCCAAAATTTCGCGCGGAATCGAATCGCCGGGCCGGATCTCTTTCACGAAGCGCAGGCTCTTCTCGACGATCCCCAGCAGCGCACCGTCCGCCGAGTCGCGGTCGATGCCGAATTCATGGCGCACCGTCGACAGCGGCAGCGAGGCGATCAGCGTGCCGAGTTCGACGTGGAAGGCCGGAGTCGACCCATCCTCGGTCAACGCGAAGCGCGCCCCTTTGAGCGTGAAAACCTTGTGCTCGAAAAGAAAATGAGTGCTGCGATCAACCTCGTAGGAGGAGACCTCGGAAGCGGCTTGGCTCATAGCAACGATCTTTCCACCTCCTGCCGCGCCTCGATCAAACGAGAATGGGCGGCGTCCCTCTGCCCGGCCGGGTCTTCGACCGGCTTAGGGTAGGAGCGCGTTGTAAAAACAGCGTTAACATTCGATGACCGTCTCTCGAACATGGTGACCGCGCCTCCGGTCTGCCCCTGTCCGGGGCATTCTTGCGCGCGGCCCGGCGCACGTTCACAATGCCCCGCAAGATCAAGGCGGTAGGAGGGGCGTCCCGATGATGCGCGTGGCCATTCTCGACGACTATCAGGGCGTCGCTTTGCGGCTCGCGGATTGGAAGAGCCTGCAGCCCGAGGTCCAGGTCGAGGCGTTCCCCGAGCACATCGCCGATATCGACACCCTGGCCAAGCGCCTCCACACCTTCGAATGCCTGGTGCTGATGCGCGAGCGCACGCCGCTGCGCCGGCCGCTGATCGAGAAATTACCCAACCTCAGGCTCGTCATCACCACCGGCGCACAGAACGCCTCGGTCGACGCGGCGGCTCTCGCCGAGCGCGGCATCGTTTTTTGTGGCACCGACGGGGTCGGCCATTCGACCGCGGAGCTCACCTGGGGCTTGATCCTCTGCCTCTTGCGCAGCATCCCGCATGAAGATCACGCGCTGCGCCAGGGCCGGTGGCAGACGCGGATCGGCTACGGCGCCAAGGGCAAGACGCTCGGCATCATCGGCCTCGGGCGGCTCGGCGCCATGGTCGCGGGCTACGGCAAGGCCTTCGGTATGGACGTGATCGGCTGGAGCCGCAGCTTCACCGACGCGCGCGCCGCCGAGCTCGGCATCAAGCACGTCGAGAAGGACGCGCTGTTCGAGCGCGCCGACATCGTCACGCTGCACGTCAACCTCAACGACAGCTCGCGCGGCCTCGTCGGCGCGGCCGAGCTCGGGCGGATGAAGCCGACCGCCTATCTCGTCAACACCTCGCGCGGCCCGGTGGTCGAGGAGGCGGCGCTGCTTGCGGCGCTCAAGGCGCGGCGTATCGCCGGCGCCGCGATCGACGTCTACGACGTCGAGCCGGTGAGCAAAGGCCATCCCTTCTTCGAGCTCGACAATGTCGTGGTGACGCCGCATCTCGGCTATGTCATCGAGGAGAATCTGCGCATCAATTACGGCAGCGCCGTCGAAAACATCCGCGCCTTCCTCGACGGCAAGCCGATCCGTCTCGTGAAGCCGCGGAGCTGAGCCAAAGCGTCGGTCATGAGCAACGGCAAAGCGCTCCTTCTCGCCGCGGCGATCCTCGCGAGCGCCAGCCTCTCGATCCCGTCGCGGGCGCGCGCCGGTGACGCGAAACTCACGCCGGTGGTGCTCGCCAATCCGGCCGTCAGCCTGTCCTTCAGCGCGAGCTACCTCGCCGAGGACCTCGGCTACTTCAAAGCGAACGGCATCGAGATCAAGATGATCCTCGTGCCGGGCGTCGGCGCCTTCAACGCCGTGGTCTCGAGCAGCGCCGATTTCGCGCAGCCTTCGGCGATCTCGCTGACGCGCGCCGCCGCCAAGGGCCAGCGGTTGCTCGCGATCGCCGAGACCTCGAACCGCCCGGTCATCCAGGTGGCGCTGCGCAAAGAGATCGCCGCCGCCGGCGGCTTCGATCCGCAAGCGCCGTTCGAGAAGCGCGGCGCGCTGCTGCGCGGCCGCACCATCGCCGTGGATGCGACCGGCTCGCTGATCCACGGCTATGTGCTGCTGATGGCGAAGCGCGCCGGCATCGATCGCGACGCGGTTCAGATCGCCTTCATGCAGCCGCCGAACATGCTCGCAGCCTTCGCGGCCAAGCAGATCGACGGCTTTGCGATGTCGCCGCCCTGGCCGCTGGTGCCGGTGCTGCAAGGCGACGCGGTCATGCTGGCGAGCGGCCCTGACGGCGAGCCCGGCGATCTCGAGCCCTTCGCCAACAACGTCGTCGTCACGCGGCCCGAGCTCTGCCAGCAGCGCCGGCCGGTCTGTGCGGCGATGGGCCGATCCTTCGTTGCCGCCGAAGCCTATATCCATGACCACCCCGACGAGGCGCTCGCCTTGCTGAAAAAGCGCTTCGCGACGCTCGACAACAAGGTGCTCGCCGGCGCTTTCGCGAGCATCCGCGCCATCAGCCCCAACCCGCCGCTGGTCTCGGCGAAAGGGCTGGAGAATGCCGAGATCTTCAACATCGACGCCGGGCTGATGAAGCCCGGCGAAAAGCTCGGCTCCTACGACGGGCTCTATACCGACGATTTCGTAAAATGAAACGACGACAGGCAGGGGATGAACATGAAGACGTACCGGAACGGTTGGTTGTTGGCTGCGGCGGCGTTGACGATCGGCGCTCTCGCGGCGCCCGCGCACGCTCAAACCGCCGTCAAGATCGGCTTCATCAACAGCTATTCGGGATTCCTCGCGCAGCCCGGCGACGAGATGGACAAGGGCGTCGCGCTCTACGTGAAGACCCACGAGAAAGAGCTGCCGCCCGGCGTCACCATCCAGGTGATCAAGCGCGACGACACGTCGACGCCTGAGGTCGCCAAGCGTCTCGCGCAAGAGCTGATCACCCGCGATCACGTCAATCTGCTCTTCGGTCTGATCGCCTCGCCGAATGCCGCGGCGATCGCGCCGCTGACCGCCGAGGCCAAAGTGCCGATGGTGATCACCAACGCCGCCGGTGCGGGAATCACGCGCATATCGCCCTATGTCGTGCGCCTGTCTTTCACGCTCTGGCAGTCAGGCCTGCCAATGGGGCAATGGGCGGTCAAGCAAGGCTGGAAGAAGGCCTTCGTTGCCATCAGCGACTTCATTCCCGGTCACGATGCGGGCGACGCTTTCAAGAAAGGCTTCACCGGCGCCGGCGGCCAGATCGTCGGCGATGTGGCGTTCTCGCCCGATAACCCCGACTTCCCGCCCGTGGTGCAACGCATCCGCGACGCAAAGCCCGACGTCGCTTTCGTCTGGGTGCCGGCCGGCGCGCAGGCGACCAACATGATGAAGGCGATCCGCGATCTCGGCGTGCGCCAGGCCGGCATCAACATCGTCTCGACCCAAGATCTGGTCCCCGACGAGGAATTGCCGAACATGGGCGACACCCCCATCGGCATCGTGACGACCGGCAATTATTCCGCCGCCGCGGATCGACCCGCCAACAAAGCCTTCATCGCCGATTGGAACAAGGAATACGGCACCAAGGCGATTCCCGATTTCCTCTCGGCCGACGGGTGGGACGGCATGCACGCCGTGTTCGACCTGATCAAGGCGACCAAGGGCAAGTTCACCGGCGACGAGGCGATCGCGTTCCTGGCGCATTGGAAGACCGACGACAGCCCGCGTGGCCCGATCTCGGTCGATCCCAACACCCGCGACATCGTCCAGAATATTTATGTCCGGCGCACCGAGATGAAGAACGGCAAGCTGATCAATGACGAGATCGACACCATCCCGAACGTGAAGGACCCGTGGAAAGAGCTGAACCCGCCGAAGTGACGGCGTGTTCTCGTCAGGAAGATGACATCGGACAAGCCGATCCGCTTCGATGATCGCGTGGCCATCGTCACGGGCGCCGGCAACGGACTCGGACGCTGCCACGCGCTCGGCCTCGCCGCGCGCGGCGCCAAGATCGTCGTGAACGACCGCGGCGCGGCGCTCGACGGATCGGGCCGCACCGGCACCGCCGCCGAGAAGGTCGCGGCCGAGATAACCGCTGCCGGCGGCATCGCCGTCGCCGACACCGCCGACGTCACCGATCCCGCCCAGGTCGCGGCGATGGTCGAGGGCGCCGCGGCGCGCTGGGGCCGCATCGACATCCTCGTCAACAACGCCGGCATCCTGCGCGACAAGAGCTTCGCCAAGATGCCGCTTGCGGATTTTCGCGCCGTGGTCGAGGTCCATCTGATGGGCGCCGTCCATTGCGCGAAAGCGGTCTGGGAGCCTATGCGCGTACAGAATTACGGGCGCATCGTGCTGACGACCTCGTCCTCCGGCCTCTACGGCAATTTCGGCCAGGCGAATTACGGCGCCGCCAAAGCGGCGATGATCGGGCTGATGAAGGCCCTCGACCAGGAAGGCCGCAAGAACGATATCCGGATCAACACCCTGTCGCCGACCGCGGCGACCCGCATGACCGAGAGCCTGTTGCCGGAAGCCGATCGACCGCTGCTCGATCCGGCGAACGTGACGCCGGGCCTGCTCTATCTCGTCAGCGACAATGCGCCGTCGGGGGTAATGCTCTGCGCCGGCGCCGGCTGCTTCGCGCTCGCCGAGTTGGTCGAGACCGGCGGAATTTATCTGCCGGCCGACGAGCGCACGCCCGAGGCCGTCGCGCAGCGCTTTGCCGAAATCTCCGAGCGGGCGGATGAAGCGCCGTTGACCGACGCCTGGGCGCAGACCAAGAAATACGTCGCGATGGCGCGACGCGCGGGAAAGACATGAGTATGGACACCAGGATCGCGATCGTTGGCGGCGGCATTTGCGGCTTGGCACTGGCGCTCAACCTGAAGCGGCGCGGCATCGACTGCCGCGTCTTCGAGACCGCGCCCGAGCTCAAGGAGCTGGGCGTCGGCATCACGCTTCTGCCGCACGCGACGCGCGAGCTCGACGCTCTCGGCTTGCTCGATGACGTGAAGGCGCTGGCGATCGAAAATGTCGAAAGCTGCTTCTTCAACCGCTTCGGCCAGCTTCTCTATAAGGAGCCGCGCGGCAAATATGCCGGCTATGCCTATCCCGAGCTCGGCATCCATCGCGGCCGGCTGCATATGGCGATCTATCGAGCGGCGCTCAAGGCGCTCGGCGATGACCGCATCATCACCGATTGCCATTGCGTCGGCATCGATCAGAGCGATCTCGGCGTCACCTTGCGATTGCGCGCGACGTCGAGCGGCATGATGCTCGATCCGGTCGATGCCGAAGTCGCGATCGGCTGCGACGGCATCAATTCGGCGGTGCGCAAGCAGTTCTATCCCGACGAGCAGGTGGCTTTCGCCGGCATCAACACTTGGCGCGGCGTGACGCGGCGCCAGCCGATCCTCACCGGCCGCTCCTATATGCGCATCGGCTCGATCCGCACCGGCAAGATCGTCGTCTATCCGATCATCGACAACGTCGACGATCAGGGCAACCAACTCATCAACTGGATGGCCGAGATCCAGACCCGGAACGTCGCCAAGAACGACTGGAACAAGGCCGGCAAGCGCGAGGATTTCCTGCCGATCTATCAGGGCTGGAATTTCGATTGGCTCGATGTCGGCGCGTTGATCCGCGATGCCGACACGATCCTCGAATATCCGATGGTCGACAAGGACCCGATCCCACGCTGGACCTTCGGCCGCATCACCTTCGCCGGGGACGCCGCGCATCCGATGTATCCGCGCGGCTCGAACGGCGCGGCGCAGGCGTTGATCGATGCGCGCAGCCTCGCCGATCTCTTGGCGAAGCATACGGACGCCGCGCAGGCGCTGATCGAATACGAGGGCAAGCGCCGCGAGACGACAGCGAAGATCGTGCGCACCAACCGCGAGCATCCGCCCGACTTCATCAATATCCGGGTCGAGGAGCTGATCGGCGACAAGCCCTATGACGACCTCGACAAGGTCGTCACCCAGAACGAGCTCAAGGCGCTGAGCGACGATTACAAGCGCGTCGCGGGATTTGCGGTGGAAGACGTGAGGTAAAAGTCGGTTGTATTCTCATCCTGCGACTCCCGAGCTTGTCCGAAGGGCGACTTCGCTCAGGGAGGGTGAGGAAAACCGTAAATGGCATCCTCCATAAACCCTCATCCTGAGCGCGAGCCGCAAGCGAGCGAGCAGTCGAAAGACGCGGGATGCTTTTGCCCCGCTGGGCTACCCCCGCCACCTTGGCAGCAGCCGGGCCGCATTGCCGCGGTCGATGAGCGCGAGATCGCTTGCGGAAAAGCCGAAATCGACGATGCCCTGCGCGGTCTCGGTCGCGGTGCGATAAGGGAAATCCGTCCCGAACAAGATCTGCGAGCTGGCGACCAGCCGCGTCAGCCCCATCAGCGCCCAGGAATGCGCCGCCTGCGCGGTGTCGTAGTGGAAGCGCTTCAGGTGATAGAGCGAGCCGCCCTCGACCGCCGGCGCCCAGCGGCCGGGCGCACGCTCGAAACGCTCGACCAGGAACGGCATCGTTCCGCCGGCATGCGAGAAAATCCATTTGATGTCGGGAAAGCGCGTCGCCGCGCCGCCGAAGAGGATGCGCGCGATCGCCCGCGTCGTGTCCGAGCCGAACTCGACCACCGAATCGTTCACGCCCGGCAGGCAATCATGCAGGCAATTCGGCGCCAGCGGATGGGTGTAGATCACCGCCTTGCGCCGGTTGAGCTCGTCGAAGATCGGATCGTAATAAGGATCGCCGAGCCATTTGTCGCCGATATTGGTGATGAGGTTGATGCCGTCGGCCTGGAGCGCGCCGAAAGCGTGCTCGATCTCCAAGAGGCTGCCCTCGATGTCGAGGATCGGCAACGAGGCGAAGAGGCCGAAGCGGCCGGGATGGTCCCGCGCCAACTTGGCGACGAACTCGTTCCAGTCGCGCGCCAGCGCGCGCTGCGCATCCTTGGGCTGAGGCCAGATCGTCACTGGATGCGGCAGCGAGATGATCGCTGTAGCGACGCCGCCCTGGTCCATATCCTCGAGCGATTTTGCGAGCGACCACGACATGCGCGGCGCATTGCCATAGGTGATCTGTGACGCGGCCTCAATGTAGCTCGGCGGCGTCACGTGATGATGCACGTCGATGCGGCGCGGCCCGGCCATCCGTCATCCTCCCTTGATGTCGCGCGCCACGCTTTCGCCGGCGAGCTTGCCGAAGACCAGCGCCTTGGCGAGGCCGCCGGTGTAACCGGTGACCGGCCCGCCTTCGAGCCCGCCGATGGTCGCGCCGGCGGCGTACAGCCCCGGAATTGCGCGGCCGTTCTTGTGCTGCACGCGCGCCTGGTCGTCGATCATGACGCCGCCCATCGTATAGGTGATGCCGGCGCAGAGCGGCACGGCGAAGAACGGCGGCACGTGGATCGGCTGCGCCGGCGAGCCCCAGACATGGCCGGTATCGGCGCTGCGCGTCGGCGCGAGTTGATCGAGCGCGCCGCGCTCGAGCGCCGCGTTGTATTGTACGACCGTCTCGCTCAGCGCCGCTTCCGGCAAGCGGGCCTTCGCCGCCAGTGCCTCGATCGTCTCGGCGCGATGGAAGGTGGCGTCGGTCGTCTCGAGGAACGGATTGGCCGACATCACATAGGTCTTGCCGCTCGCTTCCCAGATCGCCTGATCGAAGATCGCGACCGCGCCCAAGGGATCGTCGAGCCGCGCGATCGCATTGGCGACCGAGACGCCCGCGAGCCCTTCATCGGTGAAGCGACGGCCGCGCTTGTCGACGGCGATGCCGGCGGCGATCGGGAAATCGATCGTCGGATAGGGCCAGAGCTCGGGGTCGTCCATCGCGTCGCGTGCCTGGACATGGCCGTAGAAGCGATCCATTTCGCTGAGCGCGGCGCCGGCGGCTTCGGCCATCAGCAGCCCGTCGCCGCGGCCGGTCTTGGCGTTGCGCTGCAACAGCCGCTCGGGATGCGGCGAGACGAAGCGCCGCAGCAGCTCGGGATTGGCCTGGAAGCCGCCATCGGCGAGCACGACGGCGCGCGCCTCGATACGCTGCATCCCGTTGACGCCCTCCGCGACGATGCCCGTGCAACGCCCGTCGCGCAGGATCAATTCGCGCGCGCGCAGGTCCCGCTGAAACTTGCCGCCGAGCGCTTCGAGCTTGGCCGATAGCTGCCGCAGCATCACATCGCCGGCACGGCCGGCCCAATGCAGCCCCGGCTGGCGCGGCACCGGCGGCGCGAGCGTCGCGAGATTGCGCGTCGCCGCGCCGGCATTGATGGTGCGGATGCCGTGGCCGAGAAGCCAGCGCAGCGCCGGCCCGGCTTCGGCTGCGTAGCGGTCGCGCAGCGCCGGCGCGACGTAATTGCGCGTCGCGGTGTCGATCGCGGCGCGCAGCGACTCCGCGCCACCGAGCATGTCGTGCAGCGCGACCTGGAACACGCCGATGGTGATGCGCGAGTTGCAGAGATAAGCCACCTCGGCGCCCTGCTCGATCACAAGTGGCTTCAGGCCGAGCTCGGCCGCGCGGATCGCCGCGGCGTTCCCCGCCAGGCCGCCACCGACGATGACGACGTCGGCCGATAACGTCATTGCAGATATTTCGCGAAGAAGGCGAGCGTGCGCGGCCAGGCATCGGCTGCCGCCGCGGCATTCTGCGAACCGCCGACGCGCTCGAACTCATGCCCGGCGCCGTCATAGAGCTTGATCTCGTAAGGACTGCCCGCCGACTGGACGATCGAGCCGAGATTCTCGGCGGCGAAGACCGGCACGGTCTCATCCGCCATGCCATGGAGGATCAGCACCGGCGCGCTGCCTTTGTTGAACGCGCCGCGGAAGCGGCTGAGGCCGCGATCGGTCGCCGCGCCGGTGAAGGCACCGTAATAGGCGACGCCGGCCGACACTTTATCGGTCGCCGCGAGCCACATCGCGAAATAGCCGCCATTTGAGAAGCCGATCGCGCCGAGCTTGCGGCCCGCGACTTTAGGATTATGCGCCAGCGTGTCGAGCGCCGCGACCAGATCGGCATAGACCGGATCGGCGAAGGTGGTGAAGGTCGTTTGCCGCGTGCGGCCGGTGATGCCATAGGCCGCCATGAAGGCCGGCACGAGCACGACATAGTTCTGCGCAGAGAGCTGCTTCGCATAGGCGATATCGGCGCCGCCGAGACCGCCGCTGGTGTGCAACAGCAAGATGCCCGGATAAGGCCCGCTGCCGCCCGGCGTGAAGAGATAGGCGCTCATATTCTGCTTCACGCCGACCGTCAGGCTGCCCTGGTCGGCGCGCGCCGGCAGCGCGAGCGTCGTCGCGAGAAGGAAGAGAGCGGCCGGCACCCAAGATCTTCGCGCGCGCATGGCCAGCCCCTTTGCTCGATCGAAGTGCTTCCTCTAGCCGAGCGCCGACCAGAGCACGTCGACGCCGCCGGCTTTCGGCACGATCATCGCGGATAACAGCGCATTGTCGGACAGCGAGAGGTGCGCGCCGGCGCGCAGCGAATAGACGCGACCGGCTTCGAGCCTGGCGACGCCGCCCGGCTCGCTCTCGACCTCTTCGAGCTGAAGACCGACGCCCACCGCCGCCTTGTGCGCGGCAGGATGGATGGCGAGACCCCCGAGCGCGCTTTGCGCGGCGTCGCGCAATTCCGCGACGGTGGTGCCTGCTTTGGCGGCTGCGAGCATCGCTTTAAGTGCCGCCCGGGTGCGCGTCAGCATCGGGTTCTCGGCCGCCGACAACGTCACGAAGCCTTCGGCCCAATAGCCGGCATGGCGCACCGCGATATAGGCGAGCAGCGGATCGAGTTTCGGACCTTCGGGATAATCGATCGCCGTCGGCGTGCCGCCTTTGCTGAGGCTGATCAGCATGCGGACATCTTGCGCGCCGGCATCCGCCGCGGCTTGCTCCGCCGCGACCGCGGCCTCGCGCCCGGTCGCTTTGGTGGAACGCACTTTCAGCGCCGCCATGGCCTTGGCCAGCATGCCGCAAGCCTCGTGTGACAGCTTCAGCGCCACCGGCGATTTCTCGCGCAGCAGCGCGTTGAGCGTCGCGCTGACATCGACGAGCTTGCGGTCGCCGAGCCCCGCCTGCAGGCGCGGCAGAAGATCGGCCGGCATCGCCTCGGTGGCCCAGAAGCCGAGCGGACCTTGCGCCGCCGCTTCGGCCGCCCAGTCGGCGACGTGCTTCGGGACATCGCGCTGCGGCCGCACATCCTCGACCCAGGTGAGGCGCTTGGCGTTGATCATCATCTGCGGACTGCCGGCGGCGTGGACACGGACCTTGCCGTCCTTCGCCACCAGCGCGATGCCCGATTCGATCTTCGGCGCGAAATTGGTGAGGTAAGCCAGCGCGGCATTGTCGACCTTGTTGCCGTAGACGACGAGACCGGCAAGGCCGCCATCGAGCTTCGCCAGCACCTCTTTGAGCCGCGCCTCATATTCGGCGCGCGGAACGAGGGTCTCGTCCCAATCGTAATTGCCGACCAGAACCGCAGGCTGGGTGACACGCATGTCTTGAAGCTCCTGCGATCAGACCGGCACGGAAGCAAGCCAGGCGGTGCGCTTGCTCAATTGCTCGACGCCGGTCGCGATAACGCGCACCGGCTCGCCGCAGAGCAGATAGCCGGTCTCGGGCAAGTACTGATTGGGATGGACGACGAATACCATGTCCTCTTCGAGGATGGTATCGTTCGCCGGCGCGACATCGCCCGGCGCGTTGGAGCCGTGGCCGAGGCCGTGGCCGCGGCGGCGGATATGCGGCGGGTGGCAGTATTCGGCATAGCCCTGCGCGCTCAGCACGGCGTCGATCGCCTTGGCGACGTCGCCCATGCGGATGCCGGGCTTCACCGTGCGGATGCCGGCCTCCATCGCGCGCACGACGAGGGCGTACTTCTCGGCGAGGAGATTGCTCGGCGGGCCGACAACGACCGTGCGGCAGATCTGCGCGAGCTGGCCTTTATAGGTCGGCGTCATCTCGACAAGGATGATATCGCCGACCTCGAGCTTGCGGCCGCTCGAGGGTTGCACCGCGCGGTTATGCGGCGAAGCCGTCATCAGCCAGAAATTATCGTCCGCGCCGAGCTCTTCCATATAGAGCTTCATCTGCACAGCGAGATCGCATTCCGCCATGCCGACCTTCGCGACCTCGAGCATGCGCTCGAAGCCTTTTTCTGCGATCGCCGTGGCGCGGCGCGCATGCTCGATCTCGTCGCCGGTCTTGGGCATCAGCGCGATCTCGAGCTGCTTCTCGAGTTTCTTCGCATCCTTGCCGACGAAGGCGATGAGCTTGTTGCCGATGGCCGCGGGCAAGCGGCCGAGATTGACGGTTGCGGTGCGGCCGGCTGGCAGGCCTTTGGGGAAGAGAGCCGCGATCGCTTGCGGCAGATCGTCGGTCGCGCGCACCTCCCAGCCCTTGGCGCGGGCCTGGGCGCGCTCGGCCTCCCATTCCGGCGTCACGATCAGCAGCGGCTTCTCGCCCTTGCGCAGCACGGCGAGGCTCTCGCCAACGCCGCGATAGCCGGTCATATGGAAAACCGTGTCGACGCGGTTGAGCTCGTTGGGCGCGACGAGCATGACATCGACGCCCTCGCGCTCCATGAGACGCTGCGCCGCTTCACGCCTGCCGCCGATGTCCATGAGCCCGCCTCCTCGATTTGATGCGCTTTTGCATGCATCCTATTGACCGCATCTGCGCCGGGCAAGGCTTGTTGACAAGCTACGGCACGAAGAACAGAGTCGCCGCCGCGCCAGGGTTTTCGTGCGCGACGGTCGCGGTTCAATCAAGGAAAAACGCGTATGGGAGCTCATGTCGCGCTCGATATCGGCGGCACTTTCACCGATCTCGTCTACTTCAACGACAGCACCGGCGAGTTGCGCCACGCAAAGAGCTCCACGACGCCCGAAGATTTCACGCTCGGCATCGAGAACTGCCTCAACAAGGCGCATGTCGAGCTCGGCGCCTGCGAGACCTTCGTCCACGGCGCGACCATCGCCATCAACACGCTGATCGAGCAGACCGGCGCGCGCACCGTGCTGGTGACGACCGCCGGCGCGCGCGACGCCTATCTCATCGGCCGCGGCAATCGTCCCGAAGCTTATAACGTGCTGTTCAAGCGCACGACGCCGTTGGTGCGGCGCGGCATGATCGTCGAGGTCAACGAGCGCATGACCGCGCGCGGCGAAGCGCTCTTGCCGCTGAGCGAGGCCGAGACCGCGGCGGTGTGCGAAACGATCGCCGGCTTCGAGCCCGAGGCGATCGCCGTCTGCTTCCTCCATTCCTATGTCGATCCGAGCCACGAGCAGGCGATGGGCCGCGCGCTGCGCCGCGCCTTTCCCAAATCCTATGTCTCGCTGAGCCACGAGATCCTGCGGCAATACCGCGAATACGAGCGCAGCTCGACCACGGTGGTGAATTCCTATATCGGGCCGCGCGTCAGCACCTATTTAAAGCGGCTCGAGACGCGGCTCGAGGGTCGCAAATTCCCCGGCACCTTGCTCATCATGCAATCGAACGGCGGCGTCACTTCCGTGACGTCGGCGAGCCGTGCGCCGGTCGGCCTCATGGAATCGGGACCGGTCGGCGGCATCAACGCCTCGGCCGAGATCGGCCGGCGCTTGGGCTTCCCGCAGGTCATCGCCTTCGACATGGGCGGCACGACGGCGAAAGCGAGCGTGGTGCGCGACGGCCAGCCAGCGACCGCCGAGGGCTATTACGTCGGCGGCTATGCCTCGGGCCATCCGGTGATGCTGCCGGTGGTCGATGTCGTCGAGGTCGGCGCCGGCGGCGGCTCGATCGGCTGGATCGACAGCGTCGGCGCGCTGAAGGTCGGACCAAAAAGCGCCGGCGCCTCGCCCGGCCCGGTCTGCTATTGCGCCGGCGGCGAAGAGCCGACCATCACCGACGCCAATCTCGCCCTCGGCCGGCTCAACGGCGAGAATTTCCTCGGCGGCGATATGCCTCTCGACACGGCGGCGGCGCGCGCCGCCCTCAAGGGCAAGCTCGCCGACAAGCTCGGCCTCACGGTCGAGGAAGCGGCGCTCGGCATGCTGAAGATCGCGGTCGCGCATATGACGCTGGCGGTGCGCGGCGTCTCGATCGAGCGCGGCTACGACCCGCGCGATTTCATCCTGGTCGCTTCGGGCGGCAATGGCGGGCTGCATGCGCCGCTGATCGCGCGCGAGCTCTCCATCCCGCGCGTCATCCTGCCGGTGCTGCCGGCGCATTTCTCCGCGGTCGGCATGCTGATGACCGACATCCGCCACGACTACGTCCAGACCCATGCGCGCAGCATGGCCGAAGCGGATTTCGCCGCGATCCGCGCGATCTGCGAGACCTTCGTCAAGGAAGGCAAGGCGCTGCTCGCCTCGGAAGGCGTCGCGCCGGAGCATCAGGAGGTGCGGCTGTCGCTGGACATCCGCTATGTCGGCCAGGAATTCTATCTCAACACGCCCGTCGCTTATGACGAGGTCGTGCGCGAAGGCCGCGACGGCATCCGCAAGCATTTCGACGCGCTGCATCAGCGCCATTACGGCCAGAGCGCCGAGCATCGCCCGGTCGAGATCGTCAACGTCCGCGCCAACGCGATCGGCCAGCGCGCGAAGATGGAATTCCGCTCCGGCTCGGTCGGCGCTGCGAAAGCCGTGGCGCAGCACCGCGACGTCTATCTGAGCGACGCGAAGAGGCCGACGCGTTGCGCCATCTACCAGCGCGACGCGCTGCCGCCCGGCACGAAGGTCCGGGGGCCGGCGATCATCGAGGAAAGCGCCTCAACCGCCTTGCTGCAGGAAGGCGACGAGGCGACGGTCTGCCCGACGGGCGAAATCATCATCAGCATAGGAGGCAACTGACATGGCCGCCGATCCGATCACGGTCGAAGTGCTGCGCAGCGCGCTGCCCGCCATCGCCGACGAGATGTCCTATGTGCTGAAGCGCACGTCTTACAACATGATGATCTACGAGGTCGGCGATTACAGCTGCGCCATCCTCGACAAGGACGGCAATCTCCTCGCGCAGAACGGCGGCGGCGTCAGCCACTTCCTCGCCGATATGGGCGTCGTCATCCGCGACGGCGTGCAGCGCATCAAGAAATTCGAGCCAGGCGACGTGATCCTGATGAACCATCAGGCGGTCTGCGGCCAGCATCTCAACAATATGTGCGTCTACACGCCGTTTTTCTGGCAGGGCGAACTCTACGGCTTCACCATTATCCGTGCGCATTGGATCGATGTCGGCGGCTATTCGACCGGCTTCGGCGCCGGCATGGCGGCGGCCGATCCCTGGCTCGAAGGACTGCAATTCAACCAGCTCAAGATCTACAAGGCCGGCCAGCCAAACGAAGAGCTGCTAGCGATGATCTCGGACAATATCCGCTATCCGGAATCGTCGATGGGCGATCTCGATGCGCAGATCACCGCCTGCAACCTCGGTTTGAAGCGCCTCGAAGAGCTGTTCCAGAAATACGGCGAAGGCACGGTCACCGAATGTATCGAGCGGATCTTCGCCCAAAGCGAAGCGCATTGCCGGCAGGTGATTTCGGAATTCGCCGACGGCACCTACGAATTCGAGACCGAGTTCGACGACAGCGCCGCGGCCCAGGACGGGCCGATCCGCATCCATGCCAAGGTCACGGTCGCCGGCAGTGACATGACCATCGACCTCTCCGGCTGCTCGAAACAGCGCAACAGCGCAATCAACTCGCGCACCCTCGCCGCGCCTTATATCGCCTACAAGGCGCTGACCTCGCCGGTCGACCCGGTCAATGAAGGCTCGTTCCGCGCGCTCAAGGTCATTCTGCCCGAGGGCAATTTCATGATGGCGCAATTCCCGGTGCCGATGGCGAGCTGGAGCACGGCGCTGCCGAGCGTGATCGACGCGATCCTCGCGGCGATGGCGCCTGCGCGGAAATCGATGACCCCCGCCGCGCATAAGGGCGCGATGGGCGACGCCCTCACATTCTTCGGCAACGATCCGCGCACCGGCAAGCGCTTCGTCGTGCAGAGCACCGAAGGCGGCGGCTGGGGCGGACGGCCGTTCGAGGACGGGCCGTCGGCCTCCTGCACGATTTGCCAGGGCGATGTGCGCAATGGCCCGATCGAATCCTTGGAGCAGCGTTTTCCGATCGTCGTCGAGAAGCGCATGATGCGCACCGATTCCGGCGGCGCCGGCACCTTCCGCGGCGGCCTCGGCCTCGACGTACAGGTGCGCAACCTTGTCACCGGCCGCTGGAACCTGACGCAAACCGGCCGCCACCGCGTGCCGCCCTGGGGGCTTTGGGGCGGCCATACCGGCGGCAAGCCCGAGCGACTGGTGCGCAAGCCGGGCGAGAACGACTGGAGCCCGGTCAACGCCAATTGGTACCAGGTGCCGCCCGAAACGCGCGCTGTCGTGCGCAGCGCCGGCGGCGGCGGCTGGGGCGATCCCTTGGAGCGCGAGCCGATGCGCGTGATCGAGGATATCCGCGACGGCATGGTCTCGATCGAAGCGGCAAAGAGCGAATACGGCGTCGTCGCAAAAATGAGCGGCAAGCGCGGGCTCGAAGCGGTCGAGCTCGATGCCGAAGCGACCACCCGTTTGCGGCAACAGATGCGATCGGCGCATGCCGCCGAGTAGCGCGCCGGACAAGCGCCTGCTGCCCGATCTCGCCGCGCAGATCGCCGCGCTGAAAGCCGCTTCGGTCGATGCGGCGACGATCGAGGTGGTGAAGCTGCACGCGCTCGACGCGCTCGGCTGTACCTGGGCCGGCGCCGAGACCTCGGAGATTCGCCCGACGCATGAGGCGCTGAAGCGCGCGGCCTTCGCGAGCGTACGCCCCGCCTTCGCGGGCACACCCAAAAACCTGCTCGATCACCCCGGCGTGGCGGCGGCGCTCCTCGTCACCGCCTGCCGCCTCACCGAATGCGACGATATCCATATCGGCTGCTGCGTCACGCCGAGCTCGGTGGTGGTGCCGGTCGCGCTGGTGGCGGCGCAGCTTGCCAATGCGCCGAAGGATACGGTCGTCGAAGGCATCCTCGCCGGCTATCAGGCGATGCTGAGCCTCGGCCTCGCGGCGAACGGCGCCGAGATCGTCTATCGCGGCGTGTGGCCGACCTACTTGACCGGCGGCATCGGCGCGGCGGCGATCGCGGCAAAGATCATGGGCCTCGATGAGCGCCAGATCCGCGACGCCATGGCGATCGCCGGATCGAGCGCCACCGGCATCACCGGCCGCATCGAGGAAGAGCCGGCGCCGCGCTGGTTCGTGCTCGCGACCGCGGTGCAGAGCGGCCTCCTCGCTGCCGCGGCCGCGGCGAGCGGCATGCATGGCGACGAGGCGATCCTCGGCAAAGTCTCGCCGGTATGGAATCCCGAGACCGTGCGCCTGCCCGATGCGGCCGGGCCCGGCGCGCCGCTGCTCGCCAGCCGTATCGGCTTCAAGCCCTATTGCACCTCGCGCCAGGGGCTTTCCGCGACCGAGGCTTTCATCGAGGCGGTGCGGCGCGACAAGATCGATCCGGCCTCGATCGAGAAGATCACCGTCGCCGTGCCGCAGCAATACAAGGCGATGATCGACCGCGCGCGGCGGCCGCGGACCAAGAGCGAGTCGCGCGGCATCCATTATCAGCTCGCGCTCGGCGCGCTTCATCCGGAGGAGCTATGCGATATCGAGCGCGCCCATGTCCGTGCCGACGATCCGGCGATGCTGCATGTCATCGATGCAGTCGAGGTCACGACCTCGGAGCGGCTGACGAAGCTCTATCCAAGGCAATGGGGCGGCGCGGTCACGATCAAGGCCGGCGGCAAGACCTCCGAGCACGAGGTGCTGCACCCGCGCGGCGACCCCGAGAACCCGCTCGGCTGGGACGACATCGGCGCGAAGCTCGATACGATGTCGCGCTATCTGCAGCGGCCGATCCCGGTGAAGGATTTCGCGCGCTACGCGCAAGCGCTCGATCTACGCGCCGCGCTGCCGAGCCTCATCGGCGCGGTGTCGCGCTAGAACGTGCCGCCTCTACGCCGCGCTTCTGTGCGGCCCCGGGGCGCCGGGATTTTCGAGGAGATTAGCCTGTTGGTCGAGCTCGTCGGCGGCGGCGCGCAGCGTCGACGCAACGACGGTGTCCTTCATGACAACCGCCAACCGGCGTTGCCGCGCGGCTTCCAGCCGTAGTTCTTCGGGCGAGCCATTCCCAGAAAACATCCGAGCCTCTCAACCAACTCTATACGTAGGCACCGAGCCTTCGGTTCCGTGCCCGCGACGAAAACGTCGCCATACGGCAGCTTACTCCGACATTTCTGCATTAAATCGCGTTAAGGCCGCGCTAACGGAACGTAAAAAGCGCGGAATTAGTCGATATCGAACCGCACGCCTTGTGCCAGCGGCAGGGCCTTGCCGTAGTTCACGGTCGTCGTGACGCGGCGCATATAGACCTTCCAGGCGTCGGAGCCGGATTCGCGGCCGCCGCCGGTCTCCTTCTCGCCGCCGAAGGCGCCGCCAATCTCCGCGCCCGACGGCCCGATATTCACATTGGCGATGCCGCAATCCGAGCCCCCGGCCGAGAGGAAAAGCTGCGCCTCGCGCAGATCGGTGGTGAAAATCGAGGAGGCAAGGCCTTGCGGCACGTCGTTGTGCAGGGCCAGTGCCTCCGCGAAACCGTCGTATTTCAGCACGTAGAGGATCGGCGCGAAGGTCTCGAGCTCGACGATCGCGGCGGTCCGCGGCAGCTCGACCAGCGCCGGGCGCACGTAATAGGCGTCCTTGCCGCCCTCGGCGACGCGCTCGCCGCCGGTGATCTTGCCGCCGGCTTTCTTGGCTTCGGCCAAGGCGGCCTGCATCGCCGCGAAAGCGTCGCGGCCGATCAGCGGCCCGACCAGCACCCGGGGATCGCGCGGATCGCCGATCGCGACCGATTGATAGACGCGCTTCAGCCGCGCGACGAGATCGACGGCAATGCTCTTCTGCACGATCAGCCGCCTGAGGCTGGTGCAGCGCTGGCCCGCCGTGCCCATGGCGGCGAAGGCGATGGCGCGCAGCGCGAGGTCGAGATCGGCCGACGGGCAGACGATCGCGGCGTTGTTGCCGCCGAGTTCGAGGATCGCGCGGGCGAAGCGCGCGGCGAGACGCGGCGCGACCTTGCGGCCCATCGCGGTCGAGCCGGTCGCCGAGACCAGCCTCACCTGCGGATCATCGACCAGCGCTTCGCCAACCGCCGCCGCGCCGACCACCAGCGACAACAGGCCGGGCGGCGCGTCGGCGAATTTGGCCACGGCGCGGGCGAAGATCGCCTCGACCGCAAGCGCCGTGAGGGGCGTGCGCTCCGACGGCTTCCACACCAGCGTATTGCCGCAAACGAGTGCCAGCGCCGCATTCCAAGCCCAGACCGCGACCGGGAAGTTGAAGCTGGTGATGATCCCGACGACGCCGAGCGGGTGCCAGCTCTCGCTCATCGCATGCGCCGGCCGCTCGCTGGCGATGGTGAGGCCGTAAAGCTGACGCGAGAGGCCGACCGCGAAATCGCAGATGTCGATCATCTCCTGCACCTCGCCGAGACCCTCGGCGACGATCTTGCCGGCCTCGAGGGTGACGAGGGCGCCGAGCGCCGGCTTTGCCGCCCGCAACTCCTCGCCCAAGAGCCGCACCAGCTCGCCGCGGCGCGGTGGCGGGATCCGGCGCCAGGCGAGGAAAGCCTTCTGCGCCCGTGCGACGGCGCGGCCGACGGCGCGCGGACCATCGTCGTCGAGCCGGCCAATCGCCTCGCCGGTGATCGGCGAGCGGACGATGCGGCTGCCGCGGGCAAAGCCCCCGCGCTTCACACCGAGCGACTCGAGGAGGCGCGCCGCCTCGGCCGCCGGCGCCAGGAATGACTTTCTGCTTTTGCCGCTCATCGCTTGCCTCCGGCCGCGCGACTCGGGTGCCGATCATAGCATCGGCATTTTCTCCCGCCGCCGAATTGGCTATAAGTGACGGTCAATGCCGCCCAAGCAAGCGCGTGGACTGGATGCCATCGATGTGAGGATCCTGTCGGCGTTGCAGCGCGACGGGCGGATGACCATCCAGAAGCTCGCCGGCCTCGCCGGCCTTTCTCCCCGCCCCTGCCTCGAACGCGTGCGCCGGCTGCGCGCCGAGGGGATTATCGCCGGCTTTCACGCCGCCATCGATATCGAGAAGCTCGCCAAGCCGGTGACGATCTTCACCGAGCTGACGCTGAGCCGCCAAGCGCGGCTCGACCGTGTCGAGGCGCGGCTCAAGGCGATCGAGGAGACGGTCGAGTGCTGGGAGATCAGCGGCTCGTCCGACTATCTCGTGCGCTTCGTCTGCGAGGATCTCGAGCGCTACGAGGCGCTGACCAACCAGCTGCTCGGCGACCGCCGCCTCGGCATCGCCCGCATGCAGAGCCATATTGCGCTCAGGCCGGTGGCCCATTTCACCGGCTATCCGACCACCCTCTTTGGGCCGCGACGGCGTTGACCCGCGACAGCCGAATCTGTCGTGGCTGGCGGGTCGGGGACTCGTTTCGGCTGCGGCAGTATGCATCTTCGACCACACCCGCCGGGTTGTTAACGGCATATTGTTGGGCGGAGAGGTATGTGATGAACGTCATGGAACGCGACGCCCGCTATTCGGCGAACAACTACAACCCGCTGCCGGTCGTGCTGGCGCGGGGCGAAGGCGCTTATCTCTGGGACATCCAGGGCCGGCGCCACATCGATATGATGAGCGCCTATTCGGCGGTCAGCCACGGCCATGCGCATCCGCGCATCCTCGCCGCGCTCGACGCCCAGGCGCGGCGCCTCGCCGTGCCGTCACGCGCCTTCTACAACGACCGGCTCGGCCTCTTCCTCGAGAAGCTCTGCCAAGTCACCGGCCTCGACCAGGCGCTGCCGATGAACACCGGCGCCGAGGCGGTCGAGACCGCGATCAAGGCGGCGCGCCGCTGGGGCTACCGGGTCAAAGGCATCGCGCCCGATCGCGCCGAGATCGTCGTCGCCGAAGGCAATTTCCATGGCCGCACCACCACGATCATCGGCTTCTCCTCCGAGGCCGAGTATCGCGACGGCTTCGGCCCGTTCGCGCCCGGCTTCCGTGCCGTTAAATTCGGCGATCTCGCCGCCATGGAAGCGGCGATCACGCCGAACACGGCAGCGGTGCTGATCGAGCCGATCCAAGGCGAAGGCGGCATCATCGTCCCGCCCCAAGGCTGGCTCGCCGGCGTGCGCGCCCTCTGCAACCGGCGCAACGTGCTGCTGATCGTCGACGAGGTGCAGACCGGCCTCGGCCGCACCGGCGCCTGGTTCGCCTTCCAGCACGAGAACATCCGCCCGGACGGGCTGATCCTTGGCAAGGCGTTGGGCGGCGGCGTGCTGCCGGTCTCGGCGCTGGTTGGCACCAAGGCGCTGATGGACGTGTTCACGCCCGGCTCGCACGGCTCGACCTTCGGCGGCAATCCGCTCGCGGCCGCAGTCGGCCTCGTCGCGCTGCGCATCCTCGAGGACGAGAACCTCGTCACGCGCAGCCGTTTCCTGGGCGCCCATATGATGGAGCGGCTCAAGGCGCTCGACCTGCCGGCGATCAAGGCGGTGCGCGGCCTGGGGCTGCTTGCCGGCATCGAGATCGATCCGCGCTTCGCCAGCGCCCGTACGGTGTGCGAGCAGCTGATCGAATCCGGCGTGCTGTCGAAGGAGACGCATGAGACCGTGATCCGGCTCGCGCCGCCGCTGGTCATCAAGCAGGAAGATCTCGACTGGGCGCTCGACCGCATCGCCGAGGTGATCGGCGCCCTGACACCGCAAGACAACCGTCGGCAAGCACCTTCGCAAGCGGCCTAATTCGAACGGAGAGAGGGACAGAGCGATGGATGAAGAGAGGATCACCCCGGATAGAGATTTTGGGGCGCGTATCCTGATGTGCGCGCCCGAGCATTTCGCTGTCACCTATTCGATCAATCCCTGGATGGACCCGGCCGAGTGGGCGCGCGAGGCGTCGAGCCTCGGCCTCGCCGCGCGCCGCGAATGGAAGCGGCTCCGGCAGAAACTACAGCAACTCGGCGCCAGCATCGAGCTGGTCCCGCCGGCCGCAGACCTGCCCGACCTCGTCTTCACCGCCAATGCGGCGGTGGTGCTGGACGGCGTCGCGCTGGTCGCGAATTTCCGCTACCCCGAGCGCCAGCCCGAGGCGGCGCATTACGAACGCAGCTTCCGCGAGCTCTGGGCGCGCGGCGTCATCGACGCGGTGCGCACCATGCCCGAGGGCGTGCTGCTCGAGGGCGCCGGCGATTGCGTCTGGGACCCGGCGCGGCAGATGTTCTGGAGCGGCTACGGCCCGCGCTCGGATTGCGATGCCGCGCGCGTCGTCGCCGAGACCTATGGCGTCGAGGCGCAGCCGCTCGAGCTGGTTAATCCGAGCTTTTATCACATGGACACGGCGCTCGCGGCGCTGCCGCGCGGCGAGATGATGTATGTGCCCTCGGCTTTTTCCGCCGACGGGCTGCGCCAGATCCACGCGCGCGTCGCGCCCGAGCAGCGCATCGAGCTGAGCGACAAGGACGCCGCCGTCTTCGCCGCCAATGCGGTGAAGCTCGGCGACAATATCGTAATGTCGTCCTGCAGCACTGGCCTCCGCCGGCGGCTCGAGGAGGCGGGCTACAAGGTCCATTCGACCTCGCTCGCCGCCTACCACCTCAGCGGCGGCTCGGCCTTCTGCCTGACGTTGCGGCTCGACCAGCGCTCGGCCGCCGCGGAAGCGCGGTTGCGCCAAGTATCGTAATGCATTCGGGAAGCTTGAGCGGCGCGGGGCTTCGATTCCGCGCCGCTTTTTATTGTCCGAACGCCGGCATCACCTCGGCGGCGAAAAGCTTGAGCGAGCGCAGCGCGTCCGCCTCTTGCATGTTGCCGAAGAAAAACGAGCCGATCAGGTAGTTGATGCCGAGCTCCTCGATCTGGCGCGCGATCTCCGCGCACATGGTCGCGGGCGAGCCGTAGATGATCGTGCGCTGCTGCACCGCCTCCCCGAAGGTGTCCGGCGTCGAGCGGGTGAAGCCGGGATATTCGCGGTTCTCGCGCCTGAGCTTGGTGAGGCTGAGATAGTGCTGCTCGTGGAACACCTTGCCACACCGCGCCGCCTCCTCATCGGTCTCGGCGACGAACATCTGGCGATGGACGCCAATCGCCGCGCCGCCGGGGAATTCGGGCTTGGCGATCTCGGCGCCGCCGCGCTGGGCTAGGCCTTCCTTGAAGCCGTCGATCGTCGCGCGCGCGGCCTTGGGCGGGCCGAGGGTGGCGAAATGGCAGCCTTGCGCGCCCGCCCAGCGCGCGCTCTCGGCGTTCGAGGCGGCGTACCAGAAAGGCGGATGCGGACGCTGCATCGGCCGCAACTCCATCGGCACGTCGCGATAAGTGAAATACTTCCCGGCATGCGTCAGCCGCTCTTGCGTCAGGCCCTCGCGCAGCGCGGCATAGGCGTCGAGGAAGATGTTGCGCGATTCCTCATAGCTGACATTGTGGTAGTTGAGCTCGAAGGGCGAGACGCCGCGGCCGACGCCGATCTCGAGCCGGCCATGCGACAGATGATCGAGAATCGCCACCTCCTCGATCAAGCGCAGCGGCGAATAGAGCGGCAGGAGATAGACCAGCGGCCCGAGACGGATGCGCTCGGTCGCGCGCGCCGCGGCCGCAAGAAAAAGGCCCGGCACCGGCACCATATTGATCGGCGCCGCGTGATGCTCGGCGACGTGATAGCAATAGAAGCCGAGGTTTTCGGCGGCGGCGACGTAGCGGATGCGCTCGTCGAGCTGCTGTGCCAACGGCCGGTCGGTGCGGTCGACGTGATCGAAAATCCCGAATTGCATGAGTTACCCTAATTGCAATGTCGCGACGTCACCCTCGACGGCGAATTCCGTGCCATACCTTTGTGACAACCGTCGCACACGCTCGAGGATCGCCGCCGCCGTCCTGCCCTCGGCCAGCATCGGCCGACCCCGCTGCGCGCGCGGCGTGCCGTGGCCGAGATCGAGCGGATGGAGATCGAGCCGCGCCAGCTTGCCGCCCCGGAAATCGCAGGCGGCGGCGAGCCCATGCCAATATTCCGCCGCGGCCGGGAAGCCGCGCGTCTCGTTGCCGGTGCGCGCATCGAGGAAATCGGTCGGCGTGGCCGTCTCGCCCAAGCCGAAGCGCGTATAGGACTCCGCCGGAAAGACCGGCACATTGTCGTTCTGGAAAATGAAATTGCCGAGGCTGTAGAGGATCGGCTTACCCTTGTAGATTTCGACGCCGAGCGTCAGATGCGGCCCGTGCCCGGCGACGACGTCGGCACCCGCGTCGATCGCCGCATGCGCGACCTCGGCGACGATGGAAGCGGGCTCTTCCATGCCGACATTGGTGGCGGCGGTGAGCGCGCCGGCCGCGCCGTATTCGTGGTTGTGCAGCGAGAAGATCACGAAATCCGCCTGCCGCCGCGCCTCGCGGATCCAGCGTAGATTCGCATCGAGATCGGCCGCCTTCGCCTTGGTCGCGACCGCGAAGCCCTTGCCGCGCGAAAACCGCTGGCCGAGGAAGGTGAGCGCGTCGGCGCTGTCCTCGGGCGCTTCCTGGGCGCTGAAGAACATCTGGCGCTGGCGGTTGCGCGCTTGCATCAGGCCGAGCTGCGCGCTCGCCTTCGCCAGCGCCGCGAAAGTCGCATCGTCGACGGTGTAGCCGGTCGCGAAATCGAGCGGGTTGACGCCCGGCCGGCCGAGCGCGTCTGGGCGCTGATCGGCGGCGCGCGTCCAATGGGGATAGAAGGTGGTCGCGGCAATGAGCGCGACGCGACCGGCAGCGGTATCGAGATAAGCGGGCTTGCGCGCTTCGGCGAGATTCGCGCCGGCGCCGGCATGAGCGAGCCGCGCGCGCTTGAGGTGCGCCAGCATCGCGAGCAAGCCGTCGTCGCCGTAGTCGGTCGCGTGGTTGTTGGCGCAGGAGAAAAGCCGCAAGCCCATCCAGGCGAGCTCGTCGAGCAGCGCCGGCGGCGTCGACATCGGCGTACCTTGGGTCAGGTTCGGCGTGCCCTCGCTCGGCTCGCGCACCGTGGTCTCGAGATTGGCGAAAGCGGCATCGGCGCCGCGGACGAGATCGAGCAGCGCCTTGTATTGAGGCTCATCGAAGGGCTTGAGCGCGCGCGCCGGCATGGCGTCGCCCGTCAGCAGCAGCCGGATGTTCTTCTCCTCCGCGCGATAGACCATGCCCGCCCCTTTTTCCTCGCGGCTTACTCTAATATGATCGGCGAAACGAAGGAATGAGCCGGCAGGAAACGAGGTGGGCCATGGCGCGCAAGCTCGTCGATCTCTCGATGCATCTCGAAAACGACGTGCCCTCCGACCCGCCGGGCTACGAGCCGCATATCGAATATCTCACGCACAAGGACACTGCGTCCGAGGTCGCGAAATTCTTCCCCGGCCTCAAGGAAGAGGATCTGCCCGACGGCGAAGGCTGGGCGATCGAATGGATCCGCCTGATGACGCATAACGGCACGCATCTCGACGCGCCCTATCATTTCCATTCGACGATGAACAAGGGCGAGCGCGCCATCGCCATCGACGAGGTATCGCTCGATTGGTGCCTGCAGCCCGGCGTGAAGCTCGATTTCCGCCATTTCCCCGACGGCTATGTGGTGCAAGCGAAAGATGTCGAGGACGAGCTGAAACGCATCGGCCATACGCTCCAGCCGCTGGAGATCGTCGTCGTCAACACCCGCGCCGGCAAGGCTTACGGCCAGCGCGACTACGTGGCGGCGGGCTGCGGCATGGGTCGCGAGGCGACGCTCTATCTTCTCGAGCGCGGCGTGCGCCTCACCGGCACCGACGCCTGGAGCTGGGACGCGCCCTTCGTCCACACCAAGTCGAAATTCGAGCAGACGCACGATGCCGGCCTGATCTGGGAAGGCCACAAGGCCGGGCGCGATATCGGCTATTGTCATCTGGAGAAGCTGCACAATCTCGAAGCGCTGCCGCCCGACGGCTACACGATCGCCTGCTTCCCGGTGAAAATCCGCGGCGCTTCGGCGGGTTGGACGCGCGCGGTAGCGATCTTCGATCGCTGAGATGGCGAAGCCGCGCGTTCTGATCGTCGGCGCCGGGATCGGCGGCCTCACCGCCGCCCTGGCGTTGCAGCGCCGCGGCTTTCCGGTCGCGGTGTTCGATCAGGCACCGGCGCTCAGCGAGCTCGGCGCCGGCATCCAGGTCGCCGCTAACGGCTCGCGCGTGCTGCGCGCCCTCGGACTTGGCGACGAACTCGCGCGCATCGGCATCGAATCCGGCCAGGTCGATCTGCGCGTCTGGAATAGCGACGAGCGCTGGCGGATGCAGGATCACGGCGGCGCGCGCGAGCGCTACGGCTCGCCGCATTACACCATGCATCGCGCCGATCTGCAGGAGATGCTGCGGCAGGCGGTGCTGCGCGAGAATCCCTCCGGAATCCGGCTTGGCGCGCGCTGCACCGGTTACGAGGCGACAGGCACGAGCGCGACCCTGGCCTTCGAGACTGGCGAGCGCGTCAGCGCCGACGCCGTCATCGGCGCCGACGGCATCCATTCGGTGGTGCGCCAGACCTTGTTCGGCGCCGACAAGGCCGAGTTCACCGGCTTCATGGCGTGGCGCGGGCTCTGCCCGAAAGAAATCCTGCCGCCGGCGCTGATGCGCCATGGCGGCTGGATCGCGCCGGCCTCGCACATCATGCATTACCCGGTGCGCAACGGCGCGCTGCTCAACGTCATCGCCGTGGTCGAGCGCGACGACTGGCAAAAGGAATCCTGGTACGACCGTGGCACGCATGAGGAATGGATCGCCGATTTCCCCGGCTGGCATGACGACGCGCGGGCGATGATCGCCGCGACCGACCAGCCGTTCAAATGGGCGCTGATGGTGCGCATGCCGCTGCCGCGCTGGACCGTCGGCCAGGCGACGCTGTTGGGCGATGCCTGTCACTCGACCCTGCCCTTCCTCGCGCAAGGCGGATCGATGGCGATCGAGGACGCTTATGTGCTGGCGCGCTGCCTCGATCAATTCGACGATGTCGCGATCGCGCTCCAGCGCTACGAGGCGGCGCGGCTTGAGCGCACCAGGCACATCGTGCTCGCCGCCGTCGACCAGAAGGACCGGCTGCATGGCGACGCGCTGAAGAGCGCCGACACCGCCAAGCAGCACGTCGCGGAAAAATGGACGCCCGAGCGCATGGCGACGCTCTATGACGGCATCTACGGCTACGACGCGACGACGGCGGCGATCTAAACCGCCGGCTCTTTCGATCCCTCGGCATGGATCGTCAGGATCTTCCGCACCAGTTCGGGCTTGCGCTGGCGGGCGATGCCGCATTCGGTGGCGATGCCGAAGTTGCCGACATATTTCGATGCCGCTGCCGCGCGTTTTTTGATTCCCTCGGCGCCGTCCTCGGAATGCACCAGGCCGAGATAGAGCTCGGTCTGCGGCGATAATTTCAACGCGGCCATCGGCTTGAAGAAAGCGTCGTCGCTGCGCGACAGCGGCACCGGCATATGGATCCAGGCGATCGGATGCTTGACGTTGCCGGCAAGCGCGTTGGCGAGCGCGACCATACGCGTCGCGTCGACCGGATCGACGAAGTGCTTGGCGTCGAGATCGCCGTAGCAGAGATGGAAGCCGAGCTCGACATCGGCCGGCACGGCATCGCCGAGGCGCTTCAGCCGCGCCAGGATGTCGGCCTCGGAGGTGCCTTCCTTGGGATAGCGCTCGGCGAGCTGGCCGTCCCAGATCACCATCTCGATGCACACATCCCATTGGATCGCGAGGTCCCGATGCGGGATCGCGGCGCAGACCCGCGCGACCTCTTCCAGCATCGCCTTCTCATAGGCCTTCTCGATCGCCGGCACGTCGCGGCCGAGGCAGAAGGGCACGATCACCGCCATCGGCGTCGGAAAGCACACCTGGAACCGCGCCGTCGTCGGCAGCTCGCCTTTGGCGCGCGCGGCGAGAAAATCCTGGTAGGACGCTCGCGCCTCGCGGGCATAGCCGAGCTCGCCGAAATGGATGTCCTCCCATTTGACCCCGTCGGCGAGCCGGAGTTTGGGGAACATGCCCGCCTGGGTCAGGCCCTGGCTGGTGTCGATCTGCAGATAGGCATTGGCGCGCAGCAGCGGATATTGCCAGCTGATCCACAGCCGCCGGCCGCCCGGCTCGCCATCGGGGCAGCGCTTCAAGCGCCGGCCGAGCAGCGTGCCGGCGGTGCGGAACACCTCCTCGACCGTGTCGAGCGCGATGCTGCCGACGAGATGGACGTGCTCGGGGATTTGTTCCGCCATGATTCCTCCCGAAAATTTTGACTCATTCTAGTCCGCAAGCGGCTCGGCGCCAGTGGATTGCCGCGTAGGATTCGTGTTAGGAGTTGACCGTTACATGACAACATAGAGCCCCCATGCCGACGATCACCCACGCCGAAGCCGTTACCCGCGCCAAGAAAATCGGCGAGGTCTGCAAAGCCAATGCCGAGGCGACCGAGAAGCTGCGCCATCTCCCGCGCGAGAATGTGGAGGCGATGGTCGCGTCCGATCTCATCGGGCTGATCATCCCCAAAGAACGCGGCGGCTATGGCGTCGACAGCTGGATGACGATCGCCGATGTCGTTACCGAGGTCGGCCGGCATTGCGGTGCCAGCGGCTGGTGCTTCGACCTGCTGATGCAGCATCACTGGGTCTTCGGCATGTTCCCCGGCGAATGCCAGGACCAGGTCTATAAGCAGGATCCGCGGCCGAAGATCGGCACCTCCTTCATGCCCGCCGCCAAGGTCACCCGCGCGCCCGGCGGCTTCCGCGTCACGGGCGAATGGAGCTTCTCCTCCGGCATCGATCATTCCGACTGGGCGATCCTCGGCGGCGCGGTGCCGGCGGCCGACGGCTCGAGCCCGCCCGATGTCCGCTTCTTCATGTTCGGCCCCGAGGAATTCAAGGTGAAGGACAACTGGTACGCCGTCGGCCTCAAAGGCTCGGGCAGCAATAATGTCGTCGTCAACGACGTCTTCGTGCGCGAGGAATATACGGTGCGCGCCGCCGATTTCGGCGCCGGCCAATCACCCGGCAGCAAGGTCAACAAGGGCGTGATGTTCCGCGAGCCGGGCTATATCGCCTTTCCCTTCGGCATCTTTTGCCCGTTGATCGCGATCGCGCGCGGCGCGCTCGATTGCTTCACCGATTTCGCCAAGACGCGTGCCACCTCGGCGGTGCGCGATCCGATGCTGCAGCTTCTCAACACGCAGCGCTCGATCGGCGAAGCGGCGGCGGAGATCGACGCCGCCTATCTCCTCGCCAAGGAAAACGACGCGAAGCTGATGGCCGGCCTGCCGAACGGCGAGACCGACGCGATGTCGATCCGCCGCAACTTCACCCTCGCCTCGCGCCTCGCGATGCGCGGCGTCGACCGCTTGTTCGAGGCTTCGGGCGCACGCGGCATCCTCGACAACAACCCGATCCAGCGCTTCTGGCGCGACGTTCATGCCGCCGGCAATCACGTCGCCTGGGGCGTCGATACCGGCTACGTCAATGCCGGCGCCTTCGCCATGGGCATGCCACCGGTTGGCGCGCAAGGCATCCCCGCCGGCCGCGGCGGCCATTGATGACCGAGACACGTGCGCGACCGCCGCGCCGCGAGCGCATCGCGGTCGAGGAAGGCTTCATGATTCCCGAGGTCGCGGCGGCGGCGCGCGCCCTCGACGAGCGCTTGGGCCTCGCCGGCCCGGTCTCGGAAGGGCGCCGCGCGATGTTCCGCGACCTGCTCGATCTCGGCGAGGGCCGGCTCAAGGCGATGGACGAGGACGGCATCACCAAGCAGCTGATCGTCATCGGCTCGCCCGGTGTCCAGGCTTTCGACCCGGTGCAGGGGCACGAGCTATCGCTGCTCGTCAACGACCGCCTCGCCGCCGCCTGCCGCGCGCATCCCGATCGCTTCGCCGGCCTCGCCGCGGTCGCGCCGCAAGCGCCCGAGAATGCGGCGCGCGAGCTCGAGCGCGCGGTCAAGAGCCTCGGCCTCAAAGGCGCGCATATCAACTCGCACACCCACGGCGAATATCTCGACGACCAGAAATTCTGGCCGATCTTCGAGACCGCGCAAGCGCTCGATGTGCCGATCTACATCCATCCGCGCGAGCCGAGCCCCGGCATGGCGAAACCGCTGGCGATGCCCGGCTTCCGCGTCGCCTGGGGTTACGCGATCGAGACCGGCACCCACATCATGCGGCTGATCGCGGGCGGCGTGTTCGACCGGTTCCCGCGGTTGAAGATCGTCATCGGCCATATGGGCGAGAACATTCCCTTCAGCCTCGAGCGCATCGACAATCGCTATCTCTGGGAGACCGAGATGGCCGGGCTGAAGCGGACGATCAAGCGCCTGCCGAGCGAATATTTCCGCGACAACATCATCGTCACCACCAGCGGCATGAATTTCCGCCTGCCGCTGATGATGACGATCGAGGCACTCGGCATCGACAACGTGCTGTTCGCGGGCGATTGGCCGTTCGAGACGGTGCGCGATTCGGTCGATGTCGTCGACGCGCTGCCGCTCTCGGAAAGCGACAAGCAGAAGCTTTACGCCGACAACGCCAAGCGGGTGTTCAAGCTCTAAAAAACGCGTCCAGTTGCGGGCGGCGGCGCGCGGACGGATAATCGCCGCGATACCCGAAGACCCGCAGCGGAGGCCGCCCCATGTCGTTCGCCAAGCTCAACCACCTTGCCATCGTCAGCGAGAATTTCGCGCTGAGCTCGCGCTTCTACGAAGCCTATTTCGGGATGAAGCAGGCGAAGGGCTATCGCGCCGAGGGCGCGGCGGTGATCGGCGACGGTTATGTCGGCATGAACGTCAATCCGCGCGTGCCCGGCCGCGGCGGCCGGCTCGAGCATTTCGGCTTCGAGGTGACCGACGCACCGAAGGCACTCGACCGTCTCAAGAAATATCCCGAGGTCGACTGGCTGAAGCGGCCGTCGAACCGGCCCTATGCCGGGATCTCGGCGCACGACCCGGACGGCAATGTCTTCGACATCTCGCAGCAGAACATGGAAAACCGCATGGACGTCTATGCCGAGCAGAGCGGCGACAAGATCCATCCGCGGCATATCAGCCATTTCGGCCTCAGGACGATGAATCCCGACCGGATGGCCGAGTTCTATCGCGATATCTTCGAGCTCGAGCTGCGCAACAAGCAGGCGGGCGATCCCAACCACTATCTGACCGACGGTCACATGACCATGGTCATTATGCCGTGGAAGATCAAAGACTACGATGCCACCGGCATCATGCCGCCTTCGCTCGACCATATGGGCTTCAAGGTCGAGAGCCTCGCGAAGTTCAAGGAAGACGTGGAGCGCATCAGCAGCCGCAACCCGTACCTCGCGCCCTTCCCGCTCGACTACAATCCCGAAGCGCGGGCGCGCAAGGCGCTGTTCGAGCGCAGCTGCCCGCTCTGCCAATATCACTTCTGCGATTTCGAATCGGTGATGCTCGGCGCGAGCGAGGCGTAACCCCTACCGTCATTGCGAGCGAAGCGAAGCAATCCATAGCAGCGCATGAAGCCCTGGATTGCTTCGTCGCTGACGACGCACTGAAAATCGTGGTCTATTCCGTCGTCGCCAGCCGCGGATTCTGCACCGTCGTCCGGCGCATGTCGCGGCGGTAGCGCCTGTCGTCGAAAGGCGTGCCGCGATGCATGGTGCAGCGGTTGTCCCAGATCACCAGCTCGCCGGCCGACCAGCGATGTGAATAGACAAAGCGATCCTGGATCGCGAATTTGGTGAGCTGATCGAGCAGCGCGCGGCCCTCCGGGTCAGGCAGGCCGACAACCCGCATCGCGTGCGAGGCGAGCACCAGCGATTTGCGCCCGGTGCGCGCATGAATGCGAACGAGCGGCTGCACCGTGCCCGGCATCGCCTCGCGCTCGTTGGGCCGGATGTCCTCGGGCTTGGCGCCGGCGAGGACGCGCGAATGCCAGATCGAATGCTCACAGGATAGAGCCTCCATCCGGACCTTCACCGCCTCGGGCAGCGCGTCATAGGCCGCGCGCATATCGGCGAATTCCGTGTTGCCGCCTTCGGGCGGCACCTTGCGCGCCGAGAGCAGCGAATAGGTCGTGTCGGCGGGGATGAAGGAGCGGTCGGTGTGCCAGAGCCGGTCGCCCTCGCGCAGCACGCGGCGGCGGTCGTCATTGGCGAGGATGTCGTCGCCCTCGTTGAGATTGGAGATATCGTAGAGCTCGCGCCGCAGCCGCGCTGCCTGGTTCTGCGCGCGGCCGTAATTGATCGCATAGGACAGCTCGCCGAGCTTCAAGCTGAACTCGATCTGCTGCTCGTCGTCGAGGAATTGGCCCCGCACCACGCAGACGGCATAGCGGTCCATCGCCGCCTCGATCGCCGCGATCGCGGCGCGGTCGAGATCGGCCTTGAGATCGACGCCCGCGATCTCGCCGAAGAAATTATCGTCCTTGGGATTGACGGATCGCGCGCCGATCGTCATGCGTTCCTCCAGGGTAGCTCCTTCAATCCTAACGCTTCGCGGCCGAGACGGATGCCGGCATTCTCGCCGATGACCACCATGTCGCCGATTTGCGCGGTCGGCACGCCCTTCCGCGCGACCCGCGGCTTCAACACGAAGGCCATGCCGGCCTCTAACTTGAAGTCGCCGTGCTTGGCGATGTCGTCGGGGCTCAGCACGGTCGGATATTCGTCGCCGAGGCCGCGCGCATGCATCAGCGGATAGGCGGTCTTGCAGGCGCCGCCGCCATGCTTTGCGACCGCGGCCTCATAGGCCGCGAGCACGCCACCCAGCGTCGCATCGGCCTTCATCGCGGCGCGGACATCGTCGAACACCGCGACGGTGATGCCGACCAGCTCGCGAAAATCCGCGCGCGCCGCGCCGAGCACCGCCGGCCGCACGATCTGCCCGGAATAGCCGGCATAACGGCCCTCGACTTCGCCGGTGATGACGTCGCGCACGCCGAGTGGCCGCAAGGTCGGCACGAACATGCCGTGCTGCAGGTCGGGACCGCTGCCGATGATGATCATCGCCGGCAGATCGCCGCCCATCGTTAAGAGCTTGTGCGTCATATTGGCGTAGACCGTGCGCTCGGTGTCGCCCGGCCGAAGATCGGCGAGCGTGCCGACCATCGCCTCGGCGATTTCCGTGGCGCGCCGCATCAGCGCGATCTCCTCGGCGCTTTTCACCTGGCGCACGCGGCTCATCAGTGCGGTGGCATTGACGAATTCGGCGCGCGGCAGCGCCTCTTTCAACCCCTCGACCGTCGCATAGGGGATGATGCCGTCGGGCGTGCGCGTCAGCCCGCTGAGGCCGGCGATGCCGATGCGGCCCGCGGTCGGCTTCAGCTCGCCCAACCGCTCGCGGATGTTTTCGAGCCAGAGATTGCGGCCGTCGCGCACATCCGTAACCCAGTCCTGCGCGTGCAGCCAAAACGCGGCGCGGTTGAAGACATAGGCGGTGACCTCGCCCTCGCGCGGGAAAATCGTCAGCGCTTCGGTGCCGAAGCCGCCGATAGTGGTGAGATAGCGGGAATCCGCCATCGTCTGCTCCCAGCGGCTGGTGCTCGCCGGAAGGATCAGCGCATCGAGGTTTTCCGCGGCCATCGCCGCACGCACGGCGCGATAGCGGCGGTCGCGCTCGGCAAGCGACAGCCGCGGGATCGCGAGCTTTTCCTCGCTCATCGCGCTTTAGGGATGCGGCGCGGTCGCCGGCTTCCGGCTGTGCCAGGCGTGCGGCTTCAGCACCTTCGGCACGACCTCGAAGCGGCTGTCATAGGCGTGCTTGGTCGCATCGATCCGCACTTCCCACGGAATGCGGCTATAGGCGACGAAACGCAGGAAGCCTGGATCGCAGAGCACGCTATGCGCGATGCCGAGCGGCACCAAAGCGCACGAGCCGGGCGGCGTCGCGACCTTGGCCTCGAGCTCCGAGAGGTTGTAGCCGTGGCCCGAGAACTGGAAGCCGAACTCGTCGCTCTGCAAGGCGCGGTGAAAAGCGAATTGCGCGCCGACGGTGTTGTAAGTCTCGAGCGCGAAGCTGTCGGTGGCGACGAGCTTCGGGCCCGGGCCGCGCTGGCCGGTGATCTCGGTGAAGCAATCGAAAGCGCGCAGCTTCCTGACAAGGCTCTCGGCCTGGTCGCGCTGCTTGCTGGTGGCGCCGACGAGGCTGCCGTAATCGCGCTCCACGACGGTCGCGTCCTCCGCCGAGCGATCGCGCCACTGGATCATGCGCTCCTGGACGCGATCCTGGGACGCGGCACGGCGATCCGCAGAGATCGTCCAGTCCGGGCCACCGCTGCGCTTCGCGGCGAATTCGGTGACGCTGACCTCCTGCGCCTCGCCCATCATCACCCGCACCGGCTCGTGCAGATGGAAATACCAACGCAGGCTGTCGGCGCTGCCGGTGCTGCGATGCGCGACGCCGTCGGGCACCAGCAGCAGCTCGCCAGGCGCAGTCTCGTAGACGCCGCATTCGGTCTCGACCGTGCTCGTGCCGGCGAATTGGAAATAGAGCGCGTTGAAATCGAGATAGCGGATGAAGGCCGGCTGCGCGCCGCACACGCTCTCGACGCCGATACGCTGGCTCTCGTTCTCGAAGACCAGCGCCTGATCGTTCGGCTTCGCCAGCAGATCGAACGGCCGGAAGGTCGGCAGGAAGCGCTTGGAAGTCGCCGAGCCCATCAGGCTGGCGCGCTTCCTGACCGACCAGGCGAGCATCGGCATCGGCTCGAAGCCCGGCCCGAACCAATCGGTCATGAATTCGCGGACTTCGTCGTCTTTGATCGGCGCGGGCGGCGCGTGTTTGGGGGCTTCGCCTTCGGCCATGGCGATGCCCTCTTACTCCATCGCCCAAACATGAGCGCCGGGGAATTTCTCCCAGATGCGCGGCTGCCAATTATCGTCCATCATGTCCATGTCGGAGAAATATTCGGTATTGCCGCCGCACGGGCTGGTGAAATTCCAATAGGTGTTCGAGCCGACAATGTGCCGGCCGGGCTTGTTCTGCGGCTTCCAGCCGCGGCTCTTCATGTATTGGCCGCCGAGCATGACCTCGTCGAAGCTCGACACTTCGAAAGCGATATGGCCGAAGCCGGCGCGGTCGCGGAAATTGAAGAGGCCGAGATTGTGGTGGTCGAGGGAGCCCGCGGCGCGCAGGAAGTCGCCGAAATCGGCGCTACGGTCGGAGATGCGGAAGCCGAGCCGGTCGACATAGAAGGCCGCGCCCTCGGCCTCTTTGGCACGGGTGACGCCGTAGACAAGATGGCCGATGCGCGTCGGCCGCACCCGCTCGGAGCCGTCGAACGGATGGTTGAGGCGATTGGCCGGCACCGGCTCGGCGACGATCTTCGGCGCGGCGACGCGGAAGCCGATCGCGAAGCCGTGCGGATCGACCGTGTGCAGCGTGCCGTCGGCATCGCGGCGCACTTGGCGGTCCTGGCTCAGCTCGTCGGCGATCGCCTCGAGCGAGCCGCGGTTGTCGACGCCCCAGATCGCCTCGCGCAAGGTCGAACCCGCTTCGTTGGTCATCGGCAAGGACGCATCGCTCGCCGCGCGCACCTTGATGACTTGGCCCGAGGGCATCGTGAAATCGGCGCCGGCGGCGCGGCTGTCGGCCTTCTCCAAGCCCCAGTCGTCGAAATAGCGCGTGCCGGCAGCGGCATCTTCCGCGCCGAACAGCAATTCCTCGATCCGCAAGATTTTCATGTTGGGCCTCCTTTGGCCATCCGCTCACACCATTGCGGTGTGCCGCGCGCATGGCCGTGATCGTACTCCGCAAGCGCCGACTCCGCCACTCTTGCCCACGCGCGATTGCACGGCGCGGGACACGCTCTTATTCTGCCGCCACAACCCGCCGCCGCTGCGGCGCATTGATGTGGGGAGCGAGACGATGGACCAAGCCGTCACCAAGGGTCGCACATGGAATCCGGACAAGTTCCGGCTGCGTCGGTTGGTGGAGCGGCTCGTCGACATGGACGAGATCGAGGTGCGCAACGAGCCGGTCGCGCTCTCGGAGATGAGCCCGATCATCGAGGCGACGCAAAAGGGCGTGCTCTTCAAGAAGGCCGGGCCCGAGCAGCATGAGGTGGTCGGCGCGGTCAGCGCCTCGCGCAAGCGTCTCGCCGCCGCTTTCGGCGTGCCGGAAGAGAAGCTGCGCGAAGAGTTCATGCGCCGCAACGCCAGCCCGCAAAAGACCTTCGAGGTGCCGTCGAGCGAGGCGCCGGTGCGTGAGGTCGTGCTCACCGGCGACCAGATCGATCTCTACAAGCTGCCCTTCCACGTCCAGCACGAATATGACGGCGCGCCCTACATCACCTCGGGCAACGATTTCATCATCGATCCGGTGAGCAAGCGCAGCAACGTGGGCTGCCGGCGGCTGATGCTGCGCGGCAAGGACAAATGCGGCTTCAACCTCACCGCGCCGTCCGATCTGAAACAGATCTATCTCGGTTGCGTTTCGCGCGGCGAGAAGCTGCCGATCAGCTTCACCATCGGCGCGCATCCGCTCGACACCATGGCCGCCTCGACCCGCGGCATGCCGGGCCAGGACGAGATCAATGTCCTCGCCACCTATCGCGGCGAGCCGCTGGCGGTGGTCAAATGCCTGACCAACGACATCTACGTTCCCGCCGACGCCGAGATCGTGCTCGAAGGCTATGTCGACGAGCGCGGCTATATCGACAACGAAGGGCCTTACGGCGAATACATGGGCTATTACGGCCCGATGCATGGCGATCCGGTATTCCACGTCACCGCGATCACGCATCGCCGCGATGTGCTGCACCAGACCATCAAGCACGGCGTCGGCCGCCATCTCGGCTGGTGCGACGGCGGGCCGATGGGCGCGGTCCAGACCGAGGCGCGCGCCTGGAGCATCCTGAAGCAGGCCGGCATCGACGTCGTCGACGTCTATTCTCCGCCCGGACCCGGCGTTGGCTGCCATCTCCGCGTTGCGATCAAGAAGCGTAGCAATTCCGAGCCGCATGACGCGATCGCGGCGCTGCTCGGCATGTCGCGCACGACGAAGCACGTCTACATCGTCGACGAGGACGTCGACATCCGCTCCAACGAGCAAATGGAATGGGCGATGTCGGGCCGCTTCCAGGCCGATAAGGACATCATCGTCATGAAGGACATGCGCTTCATGCCGATGGATCCATCAGGCGATCAGAAAGGCAATAGCGCCAAGGCGGGTTTCGACCTGACTTGGAACTTCCCGCGCCCAACCGCGGTCACGGCGCGGGTGCCGGAAGCGGCGAAGATCGGCGGCCCGGCGCGGTTCCAGACCGTGCAGCAGGCGCTCGAGACCGGGCCGATGCATTTCGCCAAGCTGATGTCGGTGCTGGGCAGCCGCGACGGCCGCGAGCTGGTGCGCGAGGTCGAGACGCTGCGCGACGCGGGCAAGCTCGATCGCAACAGCGACGGCGAGTATTACCTGAAGAAGTGAAGTTTTATGCTTCGCACGACGGCACGCCGCTAAAGACTCGCGGCGTGCCTGTGCTACGCGGCCTCTGCTACTACTTCCAGTACGCGAAGCCCATCGCGTTGCCGGTGCCCGCCATCGAGCGATAGCACGGCACGTAGTCGATGACGGTCGGCGGATAGCCGAGATCGGCCATCGCGCCGGCGACCGGCACCCAGTTCTTCACTTCCGACGTGCCCGCCTGGAACACCGCCTCGCCGAGCTTGGCGACGCCCTCGATCTTGCGCGCTCGCAACGCGTCGAAGATCGCGTTGTCGACTTCTTCGTCGACGACGAAATGGGTGAGGCCGCCCGAGGCGATCAGCGCGACGCGCGCATCGCTCTTCCAGGATTCGATCGCGCGCAGCAGCGATTTGCCGAAATCATAGCAGCGCGCGACCGTGGGCTGGTTCGGCGGATAGAAGGTGTTGAGCACCACCGGCACGGTCGGAATCGCCTTGTCGCACATGATATTGCGGAAGACGAAGCCGAAGGCATGCGGGATATGCTCGACCCCGTCCGGCAGACGGCCGAGCGAGGTGACGTCGAACTGCTCGGCGATCGCCGTCTCGATGATGTGCTGGGCGAGATCGGGGATGCCCTTATAGGTAGCGCCGGTCGGCGGGATATGGCCCGGGATCGCGATCGGAATGCCGGGCGGCATCTTCGCGATCTGTTCCTCGGTCGGGAAAGCGTTGGGGATCGTGTCGCCGCGATAGACGCTCATCGCCGGGATCAACCCGTCGTCGAACATCTCCATCTGATCGTTGCCGACGATCACCGCGACATCGGGCTTCGCTTCGGCGAAGATATCGGCGAGCTTGCCGATGGCGCGGCGGCACGCGGCGTGGCGCTCGTTCCAGACCGGCTGCGTGATCTGCGCCGCGAGATTCTCGTTGGCGCGCATCGCCACGAGCTGGTCGAAGCTGTAGGCCTTGCCCTTATACCAATGCTCGGGGTTGCGCTTGTCGGCGGCAACGCGCTGTCCCCATTGGTCGGGCGGCGTGGACAACATCGGACCGTGCGAGGTCCCGATTCCGAGAACAATCTTGGCCATGGCTAGAGAATCTCCCCTTTCGTAGTGGAGCCCTTACCCTTTCGTGTCAGCATGCCGGTATCGGCGAAATTCGTCTTGTGACCCCAGGTGGATTTGTAATCGCGTTGCGCGTCTTTCGTGAGGTAGCGCTTCTCGACATCGAGAATCCTGTCGTAGCCGATGAGCTTTTTGACGTTGGGCGTGCCGAAGGGGCTGGAGGCGACGCGCTTGTGCCAATCCATCATCGCCGCGGCGCCGCGCTGGCGGAAGTCGCTCAAGACCTCCCAGGCCGCCTGCAGCCCGGCGGTCGCGGCGATCGTCGGATAGAGGACGATACGCGCGCCGAGCTTGTCGTATTCTTCCCAGCTCGGCGGCGCGTCCTTGCCGCCCCAGATCGCCAGCACCGGCGCCGGAATCTCTTTGCAGGCGCGCTTCACCTGTTCGCGCGTCTCGATCGAATTGAGCCAGACGAAATCGGCGCCACCATCCTCGACATAGGCGATGCAGCGCTTCAGCGTCCCGTCGAAATTGCTCTTCTCCGCGCCGATGCCGTCGCAGCGCGCGCAGATCGCGAAGTCGGGATCGAGCGCATCGCGCGCCGCGACCGCGGCTTTGATCTTGCCGACCGCCTCGTCGACCGAGATGAGACGGCGGCCGGCGGCGGTGCCGGATTTCTTCGGCGCTTCTTGATCCTCGATCTGCATCGCCGCGACGCCCGAGCGGATGATCTCCTCGACCGCGAAATGCACGTTGACCGCGTTGCCGTAGCCGGTATCGGCATCGACGAGGATCGGGATGTCGGCATGCGCCGCCATGTGGCGGGCATGATCGACCAGATCGCGCAGGCCGATGATGCCGTTGTCTGGCACGCCGTAGAGGAAATGCGAAAGCTGCGAGCCCGGCAGGAAGAAGCATTCGAAGCCGGCTTCCTGGGCCATGAGCGCATAGAGCGGGCTGAAGCCGCCGGGCATGACGGTCATCTGCTTGCGCTTCAGGATCGCGCGGAACCTCTGCCGATTCGCGCCGACCCGATCGTGACCGTTCTTCGCCATTCCCTTGCCCCAGACCTCGACCCTTGATTGAGGATAGCGTGAGGTTTGTGCCTTGGCCTGTCAACGGGTGGGCGCGCGCCGCGTGGGCCGACGTTAACCTTATCCGCAAACCCGATCGACTCACCGGGGGCGATTGTCATCCGCCCGCAACGATTGTGTCGCCGGCGACCGGCTGGCACACTGGGCGCCGCATGAAAAAAATCACCGCTCTCGCCGTCGTCCTCCTCGCCCTGCTCTTGCCGCGAGCCGCCGGCGCCGCCGAGAAGCTGACCCTGCTCTATGCGCCCACGACCGGGCTGACGCCGTCCTATATCGCCAAGGACCACGGCTTTTTCGAAAAGCACGGTCTCGACGTCGATCTCGTGCTGCTGACCAATCAGGGTGCGGTGATCTCGGCGCTGGTCGGCGGCTCGGCGCAGATCGTGACCCCCTCGGCGCTGGCCGTGATCCAGGCGAGCGACCAGGGCATCGATTCGGTCTTCGTCGCCTCTTCCAGCATGTCGCCCTCGAAGTCGCGGTCGGGGATCTTCGTCAAGAACGGCAGCGGCATCCACAGCGCCCAGGACCTCGTCGGCAAGAAGATCGGCGTGCCCTCGCTCAACACGCTGATCCACGTGATCGCGCGGCGCTGGCTCGAGCTCAACGGCGTCGATTACAACAAGGTGAACTTCGCCGAGATCGGCTTCCAGCAGATGTTCGATGCGCTCAACGCCGGCATCGTCGACGGCGTCAGCGCGATCGATCCCTATTACGGCAAGCTCGAGCAGATCGGCTATGTCGTCGGCAATCCCGATGCGAGCCTGCCCAAGAACACGCTGACCTCGGTCTACGCCGCGATGCGCGACTGGACGGACAGCCATAAGGACACGGTCGCGGCGTTCCGCCAGTCGCTCCAGGACGCGATCGACTACATTAATAGCCACGATGCCGAGGCGCGCGCCGCCATCGTCAAATATACCAAGCAGCCGCCGGCCGTGGTCGCCGACACGCCGATGCCCGAGCTGCAGGTGACGGTGCATCCCGAGCAGGTGCGGTTCTTCATCGACCTCGCCCGCCATCAGGGGCTCATCAAGTCGAGCCCTGACGCCGCGAAGATGATCGCGCCTTAGCTCTCAGCTATCCGTCATTGCGAGGCGCCCTTGGGCGCCGAAGCAATCTAGAGGATTCGCGATGCCCTGGATCGCTTCGCTTCGCTCGCAATGACCAGCGGAGTATCAACTCAGTCTCGGAAAGCCGCACAGCTCCGCGGCGTTGTCGACGAAGATCATGTTGCGGGTTTTCTCGTCCGGGACCCAATCGAGCATGATGTCGACGAGGTCGCCGTCGTTCGGCATCGGCTTGAAATATTGCGGATGCGGCCAGTCGCTGCCCCAGACCATCCGGTTCGGTGCATGCGCGACCAGCTTGCGGACGATCGGCACCGTATCGGCGAAGGGACAGCGCTCGTCCGAGGAAAAGCGCGGATTGAGCTTCAGCCAACAGCGGCCGGTATCGAGGCATTTGAGCAGGAAGTTCATCGCCGGACTGTCAACGCCCTTCTCGGTTTTCGCATAGCCGAGATGCTCGATCACGAACCGTCCCGGCGAAGCGAGAACCTTCTCGTTCCAGCTATCGTCGTGGACGAGATAGTTCGCGGCCCAGCCGTGCTCGTGAATGCGGTGGAGCATGCGCGTATCGAGCGCGGGGCCGAAGCGCCAGGCGAAGCGCGCCCCGACGACGCCGGCTTTGGTGAGAATCGCGAGCTCGCGATCGGTGATGCCGCTCCAGGGCGCGATCACCGCGCGCAGCCGGTCGGGAAAGCGCGACAAGCCGTAAAGCGCGAGCTCGTAGTTGTGGCCGTACATCATCGACATGGTGAGGAGACCGCGCGACAGGCCCATCGCCTCTTGCATGACGAGCCAGTCCTCGATCGTCGCATCCTCGAAATCCAAATGCTGGAAGACATGGCCGGGCACGAAGGGGAATTGCGTCTGCGGCCCGAGAAAATGGAAATGCGTGTCGCAAGCGCCGGGCGGCAGCGTCAATTTGGGCTTGCGATAGTGGCGGTCGAAAGGCGGTGACGGTCGGCGTTCCACGGGATGGCTCTCCTCTGCGGCAGGCGGCCGGCGCGAAGTCTATGCCGCCTTGAGCGGAAGCGAAACGCCGGTAGATTGCTCGTAACGGACACCTCGGGAGGACAACATGACGCAATCGGATTCGGGCACGGCGACTTCGGGCAAGGCAGGCAACGGCAATTCCGTCCGCCGCCGCGAGATTTTGCGCGGCACCGCGGCGCTCGGCGCCGCCGCGATCTTGCGCCCGGCCGCAGCCGAGGCGCAGGCCGCGGCTCAGGCGTCATCGTCCGCGAGCTACGCGCATTTGCCGGTGCGCGGCGACTATCTCATTCGCGGCGCCTATGTGCTGACGATGGACGACAAGCTCGGTGACATCGACGGCGGCGATATCCATGTACGCAATGGCGCCATCGTCGCGGTCGGCAAGACGCTCAAAGCGCCCGGCGCCAAGGTCATCGACGGCAAGACGATGATTGCCATGCCTGGCCTCATCGACACGCATTGGCATATGTGGGGCACGGCGGCGCGCAACACCGCCGGCGACGATCCGAAGATGGGCTATTTCACCTTCGCCAAGGTCGTCGGCTCGATCTTCAAGCCCGAGGACAATGCGCGCGGCGTCCGACTCGCCCTCGCCGAGGCCATCAATAACGGCCTCACCACCGTTCATAACTGGTCGCACAACATCGTCTCGCCCGCTTATGCCGATGCCGAGCTGGCGGCGCATCGCGCCATGGGCCATCGCGCCCTGTTCGGTTACGGCTATGCCGGCATTCGCATGCGCGACCAGCCGGTCAACGTCGCCGACCTGCCGCGCGTGAACGAACGCTGGATCAAGGACAGCGAGGGCCTCTTAACGCTTGGCGTCTGCTCGCGCGGCCCGGAGAGCAACAACATGGATATCTGCCGCATGGAGTGGGATGCAGCGCGCAAAATGGGGCTGCGCATCTCGACCCATGTCGGCACCTCGCTCGCGACCGTGAAAGATCGGCAAGCGATCAAGCATCTTAATGAAGCCGACTTGCTCGGCCCCGACGTGATCTTGGTGCACGACACCAACACCGTCGACAACGATACCGAGCTTCTCGCCCAGACGAAGACCGAAGTGAGTTTCAGCCCTTTCACCGAGCTTCGCACCGGCTTCGGCGTGACGCCCGTCGGCGCGTTCATGAAGGCCGGCGTGCCGCTGAGCCTTTCGATCGACACCACCGTGCTGTGCGGCAATTGCGATATGTTCGCGATCATGAAGGCGATCCTCAACCTCGCCGACGGCGAAGCACAGAGCGAATTCGCGATGCCGGCGCGCAAGGCGATCCAGATGGCGACGATCGGCGGCGCGCGCGCCTTGGGAATCCTCGATCGCGTCGGCACGCTAACTCCGGGCAAGCGCGCCGACATTATTCTCATCCGCACCACCGACATCAACATGGCGCCGTTCACCGACCCGGTTCACATGGTGGTGCAATCCACCAACCCGTCGAATGTCGACACGGTGATGATCGACGGCCGCATCCTGAAAAGCGGCGGCAAGCTGATCGGCGTCGACGTCGCGCGCATCATCCGCGAGGCCAGCGACACGGCCGTCCGCGTCCGCGCCGAGGCCGAGCGCATCAACAAGACCTAGGCTGGGTGTGCGGCTGGCGTGGCGGCGAGGTCGGACGTAACATCGCGAAGGGTCCGCGGCATCAGGGGGGCGACGCATGAGCGTTCAGAAGATCGGCCAGCATGTCCTGCGCGAGGAAGACAACCGGCTGCTGCGCGGCAAAGGCCGTTACGTCTCGGACGTGAAATTGCCCGGCGAGCTCCAGGCCTATGTGCTGCGCTCGCCGCATGCCCATGCCAAGATCACGAAGATCGACACGGCGCGCGCCAAGGCCGCGCCGGGTGTGGCGGCCGTGCTGACCGGGGCCGATCTCGCCAAGCGCGGCCTCGGCACCTTGCGGCCGTTCGCGCCGCGCAAGCGCAGCACCGGCCAGCCGATGTTCGCTTGCCCGCAACCGCTCCTCGTCAAAGACCGTGTCCGCTATGTCGGCGATCCTGTCGCCTTTATCGTCGCCGAGAGCTTGAACCAGGCGAAAGACGCGGCCGAGCTGGTCGACGTGACTTACGAAACGCTACCGGCGGTGATCACCGCCGAAGAAGCGCTCGCGCCCGGCGCGCACGCGGTCCATGACGAGAACCCCGGCAACGAAGCCTTCTTCCACGAAGGCGGCAACAAAGACGCGGTCGATGTCGCCTTCGCCAAGGCGGCGCATCGCGTCACTCACAAGATCATCATCAACCGCATCACCGCCAACACAATGGAGCCGCGTGGCTGCCTCGCCCAATACGATCCGGTCGACAAACGCTACACCATCCGTTGCACGATCCAATCGGCGCATGGCACCAAGGCGGCGCTCGCGGGGCAAATCTTCAAGCTGCCGCATACCAAGTTCCGCGTGATCTGCGACAATATGGGCGGCGGCTTCGGCATGAAGGGCGGCTGCTATCCCGAATATGCCGTCGCGCTCTTCGCGGCCGAGGTGACCGGCCGGCCGGTGCGCTGGACCGCCGAGCGCAGCGAAGGCGTGATGACCGACGAGATGAGCCGCGGCAGCCATATCGAGACGACCTTGGCGCTCGACAAGGACGGTAAGTTCCTGGCGCTACGCGCGATCAACAACGCCTCGATCGGCGCCTATTTCTCGTCGGAACGGCCGGCCATTCCGCTGACCGTCGCGCTCGGCTGCCTCGTCAACACCTATGCCTTCCCGGCGATCCACGCGCAGGTCAAAGCGGTGCTGACCAACACCATGACCATCGCGCCTTATCGCGGCGGCGGCCGGCCCGAGCCGATCATCGTCACCGAAACGATTATCGACAAAGCGGCGCACCAGCTTGGCATCGACGCCGCTGAGCTGCGCCGGCGCAACACCGTGCCGGCCAACGCGATGCCCTATACGACGGCGATGCGCCAGGTCTATGACACCGGCGATTTCGGCAAGAATCTCGACGACGCGCTGAAGCTCGCCAATCACGCCGGCGCCGAGCAGCGCCGCGCGGACGCGAAGAAGCGCGGCAAGATTCTCGGCATCGGCGTCGCCACCGCGGTCGCCGCGACCGGCGGTCAGGGTTTCGAATTCGCCGAGGTGCGCTTCGACCAGACTGGCGGTGTGGCCTTACTGACCGGCAGCATGGATCACGGCCAGGGCCACGGCACGGTCTACAAGCAAGTGCTGTCGGAAAAGCTCGGCATCGATGCGGACCTCATCCGCTACGAATTCGGCGATACCGATCTGGTCGATAACGGTGTCGGCAGCTTTGGCTCGCGCTCGGCGATCCTCGCCGGCGGCGCGATCACCGCCGCCGCCCAAAAACTGATCGAAAAGGGCAAGAAGATCGCCGCCCATATGATGGAAGCCGCGGTCGACGATGTCGCTTTCGAGAGCGGCATTTTCGCGATCGCCGGCACCGACAAAAAGGTCAGCATGGCGCAAGTGGCAAAGCATTCCTTCGACTGGGGCCAGTTGCCGAACGATGTCGAGCTGGGCTTCACCGAGCGCGCCAATTACGGGCCCGCCAACGCCTCGACCTTCCCTTCGGGCGCCCATATTTGCGAGATCGAGATCGACGCAGAGACCGGCAAGCTGGCCTTGACCCGCTATTCTGCCGTCGACGATGTCGGGACGATGCTCAACCCGCTGATCTGCGAAGGCCAGATCCAGGGCGGCATCGTTCAAGGCTTGGGTCAGTCGCTCTGCGAGGACATCGTCTACGATAAGAGTGGCCAGCTTCTGACCGGCTCGTTCATGGATTACTGCATGCCGCGCGCCGACGATCTCTGCGATTTCGCGCTCGGCAACAATACCTCGCCGACCGACCGCAATCCGCTGGGCGTAAAAGGCGTCGGCGAGGCCGGCACGATCGGCGCGATCCCGGCGCTGATGAACGCGGTCAACGACGCGCTCCACCGCATCGGCGCGCCGGAGATCGAAATGCCGGCAACGCCCGAGAAGGTCTGGCGCGCGATCCAGGCAGCCGCGCGCTAGCTGTCGATCAAATCGGCCCCAGCCCCATCGTCGAGTAGACGAGGCTGGTGCAGATGCCGCGATTCTCGGCGAGCGTCTCCCACTCGCCGGCGACCCAATTGTCGTCGACCTGATCGATATCGGCGGAGAGCTCGAAGGCGCCGCCCATCGGCGTCATGAAGTACCAGTAGTAATTCGAGCCCTGGACGTGGCGGCCGGGACCGCGCATGGTCTTCCAGCCGTTGCGGTCGAGGATCGAGCCGCCGACCAGCACTTCCTGCACATCGCCGAAATGGCATTCGAGATGCTGGAAGCTCGTCGCCATGCCCGGCTTGCCGATGAAGAAAAGATTGTGATGATCGGCCGAGCCTTGCGAGCGTGCGAACACGCCCTGCTTGTTCTTCACATGATCGGTGATGCGGAAGCCGAGCCGCTCGACGTAAAACCGCAGGCTGCGATCGGGATCGTCGCTCCAATAGACGACGTGTCCCACTTCGCGCGCCCGGCCGGGATCCTTGAAGCTGACGCGGCTGTTGATCGCGCGCGCCGGCGGCAGGCCGGTGACATTGAAAGGCTTCTGCTCGGCCTTGTAGACGTGGCGGCGCGTCACGCGGAAGCCGATGGCGAGACCTTCATCGTCGACGGCATGCAGCATGCCGTCCGCGTCGCGCCGGATCTGGCGATCCTTGCTGAGCTCCGCGCCGATCGCCTCGAGCGCCGCCGTGTCGCGCACGCCCCAGATCGTCTCGCGTGCCGTCGCGCCTTTCACCGTGGCGCCGGGCAGCGCATCATCGGTCGCCTGCCGCAGCACGACGCCGCTGCCGTCGAGCGCCTCGAAGCTC
>DASYAL010000053.1:0-24132 GCA_036501365.1 Allostellaceae bacterium
CGACAAAAATCAACGCGTTATGGAGAAATACGATGAAGTTTCGCCACACCGTGACGCAAGAGAGAAGCGTATAGGGAAACGTCAGCGTCTTGATTAGCGTCTCGCCGCCAATGAAGGTATTGCAGCCCTCGGTGATCATGCTCGAGATGAACACCCAGGTGACCATGCCCGAGCACAAATACGGCAGGTAGATCTTCGGGTCCTGGTGCCAGAGCCGCGCCCAGAGCACGCCCAGAGTGACGATGAACAGCGCCAGACTGAAGGACGTCCAGAACGGGCCGATGAGCGTCCGCCGATAGCGCCGGCGAATCTCCAGCCAGCCCATCCGCATCCATATCTGCACATGGCCCACGGCACGTGCAAAATCGTCGAGGGCGAGGTCGTACTGAGGAGTCATGTTCCCGCTTCTGCCTGCCGTCGCCTCAGCGCTGCGCAGCGCGATCGTTCAGCGCTACCACTTGGTCGCGTTTTGCTGCAAGACGGGGTGCGACACGAGGCAATGCCAGACCACGGCGTGGAACGCCTCGGTGTGAGGCGTTACGAGATTTGCATCCACGGTGGGAATGACGACGACATGCTGTCCCACCTTCTTGGTATGTCCGCCGTCCCGACCGACGACTCCGAAGACGGTCATCTTGCGCCGGGCCGCTTCCTCGAGCGCCTTTATGATATTGGGGCTGACATTCCGTTCGGCGTTGCCGCCCCCGACCGAGAACACGAAAATCCCATCCTTCTCGTTCGCGCGGCTGGTGACGAGCCAGGCGGCGAAGATCGTGTCCCAGCCTTCGTCGTTGGCGCGCGCGGTCAACTCGGAGACGTTGTCCGTCGGCGCGTAGGACTCGATGCCGCAGAGCTTGCGGAAGTCGTTGACGGCGTGGCCGCAATTTCCCGCGCTGCCGCCGACGCCGAGGAAAAAGAGCCGTCCGCCGCGCGCCCGAAGCGCCGCGAGCTCGGTGGCCATCTTGTCGATCGCCGCGAGGTCGAGGCTGCGCGCGATCGCCGACACCTGGTCGAAATAGGTCTGGACATGAGACACGAGGGTTACCGACTCCCGGGCCGGAAGAATTTCAGCGGGCCGCGGCAATCCCAAGCCTAGGCCATTCCCCATTGCCGCTGGCCAGCGTTATTATCGCCGCGCTTCTTCATTGTCTAGTGGACCGACGCCGCTTGTCTCCAAATACCGCACGGTTGCCGACTCGTGCGCTCGGCCAGACGGAAGGTCGTGCTGCGCCCGAGCACTCGCGCACGATTACTTTCGTCATCGTCTTTTGGGGCGAGAAATTCCGGCGCCTGTTTCTCGATTATTGTCTGGCGAGCCTCATGGCCCCCCAGAATTTGCCGTTCATAGCGACCGAGGAAGCGCACGACATCAAGGCGAAGTTCATCATTTGCTCGACGGCGGAAGACTATGCGGCTCTCGCCGAAGAGCCGATGTTCGCGCTCTTGCGGCACTACGCCGAGGTCTCTCTCATCGATATCGGCCTTCCTGGCGCGACGTTGATGATGCTTCACATGTCGAAAGGCCACAAAGCTGCACTGCAACGCTGTATCGAGGAAAAAAGCTACTGCTCGGTTCTCGCGCCGGACATCATCCTTGCGAACGGCTCGGTGCGAAAGCTGATCGAGATCGTCGACCGCAAGCATCCGCTGGCGCTCTTCCCGGGGTTCCGATTCGATTTCGACGAGGTGTGTGCGCGGCTCGATGCCGGAGGTTATATCGTCCACGGCGCGCCGCTTACGATCGATCGCCGACCGCTCGCCGCGATCGCTTCGGAGAGCCTTCACTCCGAAATCGAGCGCTTTGAATTCGACAGTGCGCATTTCAACGATTATCCGAATTCGACGATCTTTCGCCGTCCTGGCAATGGATTGGTGCTCCATACGGTGAGCTGGGGCATCGCTCTCGCCGATTTTTCCTATCTCGGGACTCTCAGCGACGAGCATTTTGATACCGACACGATCGACGCGCACTTCGTCAATGACCACCTGTTCGGCCGCGCCGAGTTCGGCGATCCCGTCATTCTCAACGATTCGGATGATTACTTGATGGTCCCGCTGACGACCGAGGCGGATATGCCGCAGAAGCATTTCCTCCGACCCAATCCCCTCTACCTCCATCGCCCGGCCGCTCAGGTCGAGGACATCAAGATCGGCTTCATCCGATCGCTTTTGTTCAGTCCCGCTTCGGACGCTTTCAAGCGCTGGTCCTACCAGATATCGGTGAATATCCATGCCGAGCCGCTTCCCGCGGGTGGGGACACCTTGAAGGAGCGGGCCGGCACTATCGTCGCGCGCGCGATCGCAACCTCCAGCCTGTCCGCGCCGGTCTATCTGATGGTCGCGGTGTGCAGCCCTAACGAGCGCGACCAGCTCTGGCGCCTGCTCCTGCCGTCGCTGAGATCGCCGAACAACGCGCCGGTCCTCGCGCAGATCCCGGGATGCCGGTTGCTGATTGCCACGACCGCCGCGTTGAAAGAAGAGATTTCGCGTGGCTATGTCCTCCATCTGCTGTCTTATTTCCTCGCTATCGAATTCGTCGAGATCGAGGATTTCGACGCGCGCGATCCGCCCGAGACCAACACGGCGCGCGGTCTCGCGCTGTGCGCGGCTCGCTGCATAAAGGATGGCGCCTTTGGCAGCATTTTGCGGCCGGATGCGATCCTGTCCGATGGGACCGTGCGCCGCGTGGCCGAGCTCATGAACCAAGGATGCGAGGGCGCGGTTGTTTTAGCGCCGCGCTTCCGGTTCGATGCGAGGCGGCGCGAGAGCGATAAGTTCATCGACGGGCAGCCGATCGTCCTGTCGGGCCGGCAGGTGACCGCGGGCATCCTCGAATGCGTCGAGCCGGGATTTCTTGAGTCATCGCCTCGGAAGGGCGGAAGCCCTTATTACGTGCGGACGGCGGACGGCTTCGTTGCGCGCGATAGGAATTGGGCGGTGCTGTTGTGTGATTTCCGCGCCATGCGCCAAGACGCCGCCGGATCGCCGCGTGGAAGCGGTGTAGATGAGGCGGCGCTCCATCGCGCCCTCTTGGGCATGCATCAGCGCGGCAAATTGCATATTGTCGCCGATGCGGATGAGGTCTGTTACTTGGCGATCACCGAGAGCGCAGACGCGCCGGGCGGGCGGGACATAGCCGATGATCCGCTGACGCGGCTTCTCGCTTCGGCGGCGGTATCGTTTCACGCCGATGCGGACGTGGCGAGCGCCGCGGGCAGGCCGGACAGTGTTTCATCGCCTCTGCAGTGCATCGCCGCTTTTGTCGGTCGGCGGCGCGCGCGGCCGGGCTATTTCTATGCGTGGCAGATTCCGTGGGCGCGTGATCCCAAAGAGGAGATCCTAGCCATCTTGAAAAAGACTCCCACCGCTCCCTTGCGCTGGGTGTTGTTGCTTCTTCTCGGCGCCTGGTTCTATCGCGGTCGCATTCTGCGCCTCTCCGGCGCGCTGATGCGCGGGGATCGCACCGCGGTCGACTGGCTGCGCGCGCGCTTGAAGGGTGCCGCGTGGTTCATCGGCCGTTCGGCGGCCCGTTAGCGAACCCCCGGCGCCCCGAGTCGTGAATCCACCGCGCAAAATATCGCCCTCGGAGTCGAGCAGTCCAGTTTTGACCGGTTCGAACGCCGTGGCGGCCATTCTCATGCATGAAGATGGCCGCTACTTCCTCCAGCACCGCGACCCGAAGCCGGGCATCTGGTACCCCGATCATTGGGGTTGCTTCGGTGGCGCGGTCGAGCCGGGCGAGGACGTGGCCGACGCGTTGAAGCGCGAGCTCACGGAAGAGATTTCGTGGGCGCCCGACGCGGCGACATTCTTCACCAATTTTGATTTCGATCTCGGCTTCGCGGGCGCCGGTGTGTGCTATCGCGCCTACTACGTCGCTCTTCTGCCGGCCGCCGTCGTGCCGCGGCTCGTCTTGCGCGAAGGGGCGGATATGCGCAGCTTCACCGCCGACGAGCTGTTCGCACTGCCGCGCGTCGTTCCCTACGACGCGTTCGCCCTGTGGCTGCATTTCGCGCGCGACCGCATCGCGCCAAGCCGTCTCGCGCCGCCCTAGGGCCCGACGAACGGCGCGCGTTATTGCTGCACCGGTCTCGGTTGGCTACAATTTTTGCAGGCGATTCGTTTTCCAAGCAAAACCACTAGGGACATTGAATTTGTCGGTCGAGGAGACAAAAATCCCCGGCGCTCGCAGCACGCAAGATCGCTCGGATCGCCGGTCCGACCGGCCCTTTTATTTCAATCTCGTCCTATGGGGCGAGCGCTATCGCCACTATTTTCTCGACTATTGCCTGCCGAGCCTGCTATCGCCGCGCAATATTCCGGCGCTGTCGCGCAAACGCGGCAACAAGTTCTTGATTGCGACCCATGCGCAGGATTGGGCGATCCTGTCCGCCGCGCCGATTATGGCGCGCCTCCGCGAATATGCGGAGCCAGTGTTCATCGAGCTGCCTTCTTCGCCGCCCGGCGGCCCGCAAACGAATTACAACGAGCTCGGCTACAACCTCGCGCTGATGGGCGCCGGCCATCAGCGCATTAGCACAATGGCTTTGCGCGATCGCGCTTACGGTGTTTACCTCTCGCCGGACTCAATGTTATCGGATGGCAGCGTCGAGCGGCTGCAAGCGCATGCGGAAAGCGGCGTAGAGCTGGTCCTATGCACGGCGCTGCGTCTCGGCGAGGAACCGCTGGTCGAGAGCCTCGCCGCGCAGGGCCTCATCCCGGTGGCGAGCCGCGCGCAGTCGGGAATGCCGCTTACGATCTCGGGGCGGCAGATGGTCGCTGCAGCCGCTCAGGGGATGCATAGCGAAACGCAGACCTACGAATGGAACGCGTGCTACTTCCTCGCGCGGCATCCGTCGGCGGCCTGGTGGCGGGTTCCAGGCGAGACTGGCGTGCTCATTCACAGTCTGAACTGGATGCCGCTGCTGTTCGATTTCGCCGCCGTCGCCGAGCACGATGCATCCTCGCTCGAGAGTTGGACGCTCGACGGCGATTACGTCTATAAGAATCTCGGCGCGTCGCACTCGATCCATATCGTGCAGGATTCGGACGAGATGTTCATGGCGAGCTGGGCGCCGGTGGCCGACCGGCCGCGCAAGCTCGTGGCGGCGAGCCGTCCCTGGCCGGGAATTCTTGAGCGCTGGCGCCAGAAGATGGTCGAGACGCGCAAGGGCGTAGACTTTCACGACGGTTTCTACGACGGCTTTTTCGATCCGTTGAAGCAGCAGATCTTTTTTCTCCCGGTGTGGTGGCATGCCGACGATTTAAACGAATCCTGGGCGCAGACCGAGCGCGAAGCACAAAAGGTTTTGCGCCGCTGGGTCTTGCCGCCCGAGTCCGAGCCTGGAAAAAATCCGTCGCGATGGCGCGAGAGTACGTTTATCTTCGTGATCGTGCCGCTACGCATTGCTGCGAATGCTCAGCATCTATGGACGTATCGCGAATTCGTTTATCGCCGGTTCGGGGAGATGTTGCGCGGCGATCGCCGCGCCTGGAATCGTGCGATCAAACGCTTGCGGGATACCTTACGCCATATTTCGACCTAGGCGTCGCTGTGTGCAAGCGACGCCTTTTTGCTCACGCGTCATGAGAATTCGATGTCTGGCCTTGTAGAGGAGCCGCTCGGCGACGAAGGACGCGGGGCGTCTTCGCGCATCCTTACCTTCGTGGTTGTGCTTTGGGGCGAGAAATTCCGGCGCCTGTTCCTCGATTATTGCCTCGCGAGCCTGCTGGCGCCGCAGAACTTGCCTTTCGTTGCGACCGAAGATGCCCGCGGGGTCAAGGCGAAGCTCATCATTTGCTCGACCCGGCCGGATTACGACGCGCTGACCGAAGAGCCGCTTTTCGCACTGCTGCGACGCTACGCGGAGGTGTCGCTGATCGATATCGGCTATCCCGAGACGTCGATCATGCTGCACATGTCCAAGGGACATAAGGCCGCGCTCAGCCGTTGCATCGCCGAGAAAAGCTATTGCTCGGTTCTCGCGCCTGACATCATCCTGGCGAACGGGTCGGTGCGAACGCTCGTCGAGGTCGTCAATCGCAACATACGCGTGGCGCTGTTCCCGGCATTCCGGTTCGATCTGCACGAGGTGCGCGCGCGGCTCGCGACCGGCGGCTATCTCGTGGCCGGCAAGCCAATGGCAATCGAGCCGCGCCGATTGGCGGCAATCGCCGCGGAAAGCCTCCATTCCGAAATGCAGCGCTTCGAATTCGACCGTGCCTGTTTCGGCAGTGATCCTCATTCGACGATCTTTCGCCGCCCGGGAAATGGCTGGCTGTTCCACACCGTGAGCTGGGGTGTCGCCTGCGCCGATTTTTCCTGTCTCGAGAGCCTCAGCGACGAGCATTTCGACGTCGACACCATCGACGCGCATTTCATCAACGACCAGATCTTCCGCCGGCCGAAATTCGGCGAGCCGGTCACTTTGGGCGATTCGGACGATTTCCTGATGGTTCCGTTGACGGCGGAACAGGACATGCCAGGGATGCTGCTTCTGAGAGACAGTCCACTCTATAGCCACCGCCCGATGGGACAAGTCGAGGACATCAAGATCGGCTTCATCCGCTCGCTTCTGTTCGGGCCATCCTGCGACGATTTCAAGCGCTGGGCCTACCGGATTCCGGTGAACATCCATCCCGAGCCGCTGCCGAGAGACGCCGATGTCACGGGCGGACGAGCGGCGGCGATCGTCGCGCGTGCATTGGAAATGCATCGGCTGCCCGCGCCGCTCTATCTCATGGTCGCGGTCTGCAGCCTCGATGAGCTCGATCAGCTTTTCGCTGTGCTCTTGCCGTCGCTCCTCGCGCCGAACAATGTGCCGGCGCTCGCCGGCATCCCCGGATGCCGCTTGCTGATCGCAACGACGGCGCCGTGGGCCGCGGAGATTTTCCGCCATCGCCTTCTCGAGCGTCTCTCCAGTGCGATCGCCGTCGAATTCATCGACTTTCAGGGTGCCGATTTGGGCGACGCGCCGCATGCCACTGCCGCGCGGGCTCTCGCGCGCTGCGCCGCGCGCTGCATCGCGGACGGCGTTTTTGGTAGCTTTCTCTGGCCCGACCTCCTGGTCTCCGACGGCTCGCTACGCCGCGTAATCGCACTCGTCGACGAGGGATATGAAGCCGCCGTTGTCGCGGTGCCTCCATTCAGGTTCCAGAGCCGGAAGCGCGAGAGCGAGTGGCTTGGCAGCGTGGAGGAGATCGTGCTCTCCGGTCGCCGCCCCGTCGTTTTTTCCGGCCGACAGTTGGCAAACGGCATTCTCGATTGTCTCGAAGCCGATCCTCTCGAACAAGAGCCGGACCCGGCGCCGCCTCAGCCACGCCCGCGGAGTCTTGCTGTCAAAACCGCCGGCGGCTTCATTTTTCACGGTGCGGATTGGGCGGTTCTTTTCTGCGATTTCCGCTTCGCACGCGAAACGACGGCGCGGCTCTCCGACGTGCTTACGCGCAGCCACGCCCGCGGCAAGCTTTACGTCGTGACCGATTCGGACGAGCTTGCTTTCCTCTCGGTCACGCATGGCGTCGGTCGCGGCGTCGCGCCGGCCGGCACGGGATCGGCCAGCACGGCCCAAAGCAATGCGCTTGATCCGCTGTTGCGTGCGCTCTATCTGCGCCCCGTTTGGCTCCATGCCGGCGATCTTCCGCCGGGCCACGAAATCTTATCGGCCCAGACCGTCAGCGCCGCGACAACGGCGCTCGAGGCGCTCTCGCAGGATGCGCCGATTTCGACCCGCGCTGAGCGGCGAGGGCGGGAAAAGCCGCGTTATTTCTATCAGTGGCGGATCCCGTGGGTCCGTCGTGCCAAGCCCGACTTGGTCAGAACGTTGAAGGAGACCGTGCCGGCCTTGCGCTGGCTGGTTTTGCTGTCGGCGGGCGCTTGGCACTACCGGGGACCGATCTGGCGGCGCGTCACGGCAGTGCTCAAGGGAGACCGCGAATCGATTCGCTGGCTACTCGCCCATCTGCATAGGGCCGGCTCGATGGTGCGGGCGGTCGATCAGTCCAGCCGCGCCGCTGCCGCACACAAGAAAGCCACGCGAAAATCCTGAGCGGCCGAATGCTTCGCGCTATAAATTGCCATGACCAACAGGACAAACTCGATGCGGCGCGCCGTGTTTCTCGATCGTGACGGGGTCCTCATCCGCACCCATGTGCGGGACGGCCGGCCTTATGCGATCACCGCCGGCGAGCCAGTAGAGATCATCGACGGAGTCGCGGAAGCCTGCACTCGGCTCAAGCAGCTCGGCTTTGTTCTTGTCATGGCGACGAACCAACCCGATGTCGCCAACGGCCTGACGCCGCGCCGCTTCGTCGAGGAGACGAATGCGATGCTGGCCGCGACGCTGGCGCTCGACGGTGTCGAGGTGTGCTTCCACACCGACGCTGACAATTGCGATTGCCGCAAGCCCAAGCCGGGCTTGTTGCGTGCCGCGGCGCAGAAACTCGATATCGATCTGGCGCAGAGTTTCATGGTCGGCGACCGTTGGCGTGACATCGAGGCCGGCCAGCGCGCTGGCTGCCGCACCATCCTGATCGATTACCATTATACCGGCGAAAAATCCGTCTCTCCCGATTACGCGGCGTCGTCCTTGCACGCGGCGCTCGATTGGATCCTATCCGCTGCTATGATGCCGCAAGCGAAACCGGCGGAGCCCCGATGACCGGGTGGCACGACTATCTCGACTCCTCGACAGGCGTGCTGAGCCAGCTTCGCGGGGCGCTCGATCCGGCTCGCGTCGAGCGCGCCGCGGAGGTGATCGTCAGCGCGCTCGCACTGGATCGGCCACTGCTCGTTTGCGGCAATGGCGGCTCGGCTTCGGATTCGATGCATATCGCCGGCGAACTGGTCGGGCGCTTCCTCGCCGAGCGGCGCGCCTTGAAGGTCATCGCGCTGGCGGCCGATTCCGCCGTGCTAACGGCCTGGGCCAACGATTACAGCTATGAGCAGGTCTTCGCGCGCCAGGTCGAGGCTTATGGCGAGAAAGGCGGCGTGCTCATGGCCCTCAGCACCAGCGGCCGCTCCAAGAACGTTGTCGCCGCGGTGGTCGCGGCCAAGGCGAAAGGCATGACGACGATCGCGCTGACAGGGAAGGGCGGCGCGACGTTGGGGCCGATGGTGGATATCCTGCTCGACGTGCCCTCGACTTCGACGCCGCTGATCCAGCAGGGTCATCTGTGCCTCTATCATTATCTTTGCGCCGAGGTCGAGCGCCGCATTGCTGCCGGCAGATAGACTCGCGCCTACGGCGCGCGCGTGCGCTCGCTGTGCAGCCGGCGTAACCGTCGGCGCCATCCCGCGGGCGCGACCGGCCGCGCGAACGACCACACATAGCGGCTAAGAATCCGCTTGACGAGCGCCGGGGTGATGAATTTGCGGCCCTCGCGGCTTTGCATCAGCCAAAAGAGCGCGCGCGGATGATAGTCGGGCAAAAGGCCGGCGCGGCGCATGCTTGGCGCCACATCGGCATAGGCGGGTGAGGCGAGGAGCGCGAGCACGCGCTCGAGCAACGGCCGTTGCGCCTTGCCATTTCGCAGATTGTGCGCGGAGTAGGAATCGCCGCGCACGGTCAGGCAGGTGAGATGTTCGGGCAGGTAGCAGGCGCCGTGGCGCAGCGCGATGACAAGTCCGGCGAACCAGTCCATGAGCCAATGCAACTCCGGGTGATAGCCGCCGGCTTCGCGAAACGCGCTCAGGCGGTAAAGGCCTGTATTGCTCGACATGTGGAAATAGTTGCGCTTGAGAAGATCGACCAGAGCCGCGGGGTCGAAATACGCGGGCTCTTCGCTGAGATAGAGCGGAAAGCGGATCGTGCCGCGGACCAGTTCGTGGAGCTCTGTCGGATCCGAGAAGCTGAGACCGACTTTCGGATGACGGTTCATCTCGGTGACGCAGCGCTCGATGAACGCCGGCTCGACGAGATCATCGGCGCTGCCGAGACAGAGGAATTCGCCTTGCGCCAGATCGATGCCCGCGTTCACCGCGCGGGCGATACCGCCATGTTCCTTCAGCGCGATGAAACGGAGGCGGGAATCGAGGGTCATGTAACGTTGGAGCACGTCGCGGCTTTCGTCGCTCGACGCATCGTCCACGACAACAATCTGCAGCCTGGTCCAGGTCTGCGCCAGAAAAGAATCGAGCGCCCGCGGCAGATAATGCGCGTGGTTGCGGTTGGGGATGACGACCGTGACGAGACCAGGCTCGCTCATGCCGATCGGTCGACGCGCTCCGCCGCGTTCTCGCAGAACCAGCGGTAGGTCTCGGCAAGGCCTTGCCTGAGACCGATCCTGGGCCGCCAGCCCAGTTTTTCGAGCCGCGTACTGTCGAGCAGCTTGCGAGGCGTGCCGTCGGGCTTATCGGTCGCATAACGAAGTTGGCCTTTGAAGCCGACGGTCTCTGCGATCATCGCCGCGAGCTCGGCGATACTGACATCCTCGCCCCAGCCGACGTTGATATGCGATTCGCCGGAATACCGTTCCATCAGGAAGACCAGGGCGTCGGCGAGATCGTCGACATGGAGGAACTCGCGCCGCGGCTTGCCGGTGCCCCAGATCTCGACCTCTTCGGCACTCGTTGCTTTGGCGCGGTGCATTTTGGCGAGCAGGGCGGGGATGACGTGGCTCGCCTGCAGGTCGTAGGTGTCGCTCGGGCCGTAGAGATTGGTCGGCTGGGCCGAGATGAAGTCGCAGCCATGCTGGCGGCGATAGGCGGCGCAAAGTTTCAGCCCCGCGATCTTGGCGATCGCATACCACTGGTTGGTTGGCTCGAGCGCGCCGGTCAGCAAATCTTCTTCTTTCATCGGCTGCGGCGCGAGGCGCGGATAGATGCAGGACGAGCCGAGGAAGAGCAGCTTCTTGACGCCGGTGCGGCGCGCCGCCTCGATCACATTCGCCTCGATCATTATGTTGTCGTAGAGAAACTCGGCCGGCCGCGTATCGTTGGCGAGGATGCCGCCGACCGTCGCAGCGGCGACGAAGACGGCATCGGGCCGCGCTTGCGCCATCCAGGCTTCGGTCTCGTTTTGGCGGCGCAGATCGAGCGTCTTGTGCCCGACCGTCAGTAGTTCGCACTCGATGCGCTGCAAGCGCCGCATCGCGGCGCTCCCGACCATGCCGCCATGGCCGGCGACGAAGATGCGCCGCCCGGTGAGCGGGAAGATCACATCCTGCACGCGACTGACCTCAGCCTTGACCGGCGGCCGCGGCGCCGCGTGCCGGCGTAGCGAAGCCCGCCTGTCTCAGGGTGCGCTCCTGCCGCGCGAGATCGAGATCATGCGCCACCATGGCCTGGATCAACGCCTTGAAGCTGATGCGCGGCTTCCAGCCAAGCTTGTCATTGGCCTTGCGCGGGTCGCCTTGCAGGAAATCGACCTCGGTCGGCCGCAGGTAGCGCGGATCGAGCTCGACATGCTTCTCCCAGTCGAGCCCCAGCTCGCCGAAAGCGAGCTCGACCATTTCCTTGACGCTATGCGATTCGCCAGTCGCGATTACGTAGTCGTCCGGCTGGTCCAGCTGTAGCATCGCCCACATCGCCTCGACGTAATCGCCGGCGAATCCCCAATCGCGCTTGGCGTCGAGATTGCCGAGGAAGAGTTTGTCCTGCAGTCCTTCCTTGATGCGCGTCGCGGCGCGCGTGACCTTGCGGGTGACGAAGGTCTCACCGCGGCGCGGGCTCTCGTGGTTGAAAAGGATGCCGTTGCAGATGAAGAGCCCGTAAGCCTCGCGATAGTTCACCGCATACCAATGGGCCGCGACCTTGCTCACCGCATAGGGGCTGCGCGGGTGGAACCGCGTCTTCTCGCTCTGCGGCGGCTTCGCGGCGCCGAACATCTCGGACGAGCCCGCCTGGTAATAGCGCGGCTTGCGCCCGGCGACCGCGGCGTGATCGCGCAGCGCCTCGAGCAGCCGCAACGCGCCCATCGCGACCACCTCGCCGGTGTACTCCGGCACATCGAACGAGACCTTCACGTGGCTCTGCGCACCGAGGTTATAAACCTCGTCGGGCTCGACCTTCTCCAGCACGCGGCGCATCGCGGTGCCGTCCGTCAGATCGCCGTAATGCAAGGTGAGATGGGCGCCGCTTAAATGCGGGTCGTGATAGACGTGATCAATGCGGTCGGTGTTGAAAAGGCTCGCGCGCCGCACCAGGCCATGGACTTCGTAGCCCTTGGCGAGAAGGAACTCGGTCAGGTAGGAGCCGTCCTGGCCGGTCACGCCGGTGATCAATGCACATTTAGCCATGGGCCGGATATTAGGCGAAATCGCGGCGATCTGTTAGGGTCGAAACGCTCGGGAAGAAGGAATAGCCCTATGCATTGGGCCGATCGACGCGAGAAATTCCGCGCGGTGCTCGAATCGCCCCAGTGCGTCTATCCGGCGTCGGTGTTCGATCCGATCTCGGCGCGACTCGCGGCGGATATCGGCTACGAGATCGGGATGTTCTCAGGCTCGGTCGCCTCCCTGGCGATCCTCGGCGCGCCTGATCTGGTGGTGCTGACGCTCTCGGAATTCGCCGGCCAGGCGCTGCGCATCAACCGCGCCGGCAATCTGCCGCTGATGGTCGACGCCGATCACGGCTACGGAAACGCGCTCAACGTCAAGCGCACGGTCGAGGAGCTTGAGACAGCCGGCGTCTGCGGCCTCTCCATCGAGGACACGTTGCTGCCCGCCGCTTTCGGCGCGCCCGACAAACCGCAGGTGCTCTCGATCGAGGAAGGCGCCGGCAAGATGCGCGCCGCGCTCGCGGGGCGGCAGGACAAGCGGCTGGTGATCGTCGGCCGCAGCTCTTCGATCGCCATCACGGGCCTTGCCGATACCATCGCGCGCGCCAAGGCTTATGAGGTTGCGGGCGTCGACGCGTTTTTTCTTGCCGGCGCCAAGACCCGCGAGGAGGTCGAAGCGGTTTCCACCGCGATCCGCATCCCCTTGGTGATCGGCGCGCCCACGCCATCGCTGCAGGATCTCGATTACCTTAGCAAGCAGCGAGTGCGGATCTGCATCCAGGGCCATCTGCCGATCGCGGCCGCGATCCGTGCCGCCTACGAGACGCTGAAGTCGCTGCGCGGCGGCACGGCACCCAAGGATGTTGCCGGCATCGCTGCGCCCGAGCTGATGAAGCAGGCGACGCGCGACGCCGACTACCGGCGCTGGATCAAGGAATTCCTCGGCGGCTGAGCGGTGCCTAGCGAAAGCGCAGCGCAACGTCCGGCTTTAGCGGATCGTTGGGCAGATCGAGTCCGTCGACCGGAAGCCGATCGCGCCGGCGCTCGCCGATCGCGAAGCGCCGACTCAGAAGCGTGATCTCCAACGCCTCGGGCAAGCCGTCCGCCGCCACGCCGGCGATGTTGTTGCCGTGAAGATGGATGATGGCGAATCGATCGAGCAACGAGCGCAGCTGGCTCTCGAAGACCGGCCGCAACGGATCGGTATCGTGAAATTCGATCGCGACCAGGTCGATGCGGTCGGCGAAGCGCGAAAGCCGGGGGATGATGCGGTACTCGGATCCTTCGATGTCGATCTTGACGAAGACATGCCCCGCCGCACCGAGCCGCGCGAAAGCGATGTCGAGCGTCGCATCGTTCGCGTTGTCCTGGCGGTTGAACATCCGCTCGCGATAGTGAACGCGGTTGCCGGCAAAGAAACGGTGATAGCTGCGATCTGTCTCGTAGCGATGGCGGAGATCCTCAAGCGACGTCCGGCCACCGAGAAATTTAAGGAGCGCGTTCTTCAGCGAGCGGCGAAAGGTCTTGGCGCCGACGGTGTGGTCGTAGGCATGGATGACCCGCTCGGGATGGCCGGCGGCCAGCTCCTGCTCGAGCGACCAATCGGTTGCTAGGCCGAAGGAGAGCACGCCGTCGATGCCTTCCATCACAGAGGCCGGCAGCAGATAGCCGCCGTCGCGCGGATTACCGTAGCGCGTCAAGTCGTCGACGACGTGAGGATTGAGAAAGGAAAGCCGATCGGGAAGGAGCTGCTCGGTCATCGCGGTCGCGCGGATGATAACAAGCAGCGTTCGCCTTGTCGCACATCGTCAATGGCCTAAAGCCAAGGCTACGTCAGATATGGGCGGAACTTGCTGGTATGGCGCGGGTTGGATGCACAGAACTCTTTAAAGAGAGGTGTGCAATGACACGCTTAGTTCCGCAATTTGTAACCGCGGCTGCGGTTGCAGCCGTGCTTGCGCTCGGCACCGGCGGTGCCTGGGCGCAATCGATGTCCCCGGCTCCAGGCGGCGCGGCGCCGTTGACGCATAACGCGCCTGCGAACAACGACATCAACGCCAATAACAACGCGCCAGCCGCGGCGCCGATGAAGAATCCGCTCGCTTCCGAAGACATCTCCCAGATCGAGGGCACAGCGGTCGCGGGTAGCGATGGCGGCAAGATCGGCTCCGTCGCGAACGTCCTGATGGATCCGTCGACCAAGAAGGTCGACCGACTGGTGGTGGCCGAAGGCGGCGTGCTCGGCGTCGGCGCGCATGACGTGGCGCTGCCGGTGGATTCGTTCCGCTGGGATGCGCAGAACCGCAACTTCGTTATCCAGAAGACCGCCGACGATCTGAAGGCGATGGCCGAATGGCAGAAGCCGCAGCTCGCGGAAAATCCGAATCTGCCTTCGCCGTCGACGATGCCCGGCGCTATCGGATCGGGCGCTGCCGCGGCTCCGGCCACGCCGATCGCGCCCTCAAGCGGCGGCAGCACCGTTCCCGCGCATTGACGCTTTTTCCCCACGTCACGCGCAACGCCCGGCCTCTCGCCGGGCGTTTTTTTGCCTGCGGCGCGGGAGTATCATGGCCGCCGAGAGCGACGAACGATCGCCGGGGAGGATCGCATGGCGGCGCAAACACAGATCACCAAGCTGTCGACCGAAGAGGCGCTGGCGCGCGCCGCCGCGCTAACGCCTTTGTTGCGCGAGCGCTCGAAGACGACCAACGAGATGCGGCGCATGCCGGCCGAGACCATGGCGGCGCTGGTCGAATCGGGACTGACCCGAATCCTTCAGCCGGCGCGCTACGGCGGGCTCGAAGGCGATCTCGAAACCTTCGCGCGCATCGTGTTCCAGCTCGCGCGCGGCGATGGCTCGGCCGGCTGGGTCTATTCCGTGCTCGCGATCCATAGCTGGCTCGTCGGCATGTTCCCCAACCAGGCGCAGCAGGATGTCTGGGGCAAGAATCCCGATGCACTGGTGGCGTCGAGCTTCCTGCCGGGCGGGAAATGCGATCCGGTCGCCGGCGGCTACCGCGTCACCGGCAAATGGGGCTTCTCCTCGGGCTGCGAGAGCAGTGACTGGGTGATCATCATCGTCTTCCTCGGCATGAAGGACGGCAAGCCGCCGCTGCCCGATCTCAGGATGCTGCTGGCGCCGCTCGCCGATTGCACGATCGACGACGACTGGCAGGTGCTCGGCCTACGCGGCACCGGGAGCAAATCGGTGGTGATCCGCGACCTTTTCATCCCCGAGCATCGTGCCATCGATTTCTATGCCGCACGCGAAGGCAAAGGTCCTGGCCGGACCGCTAATCCGGGTCCGCTCTTCAGCATTCCCGCTTTCGCGATCTTTCCGATCTGTCTGGCCTCGCCCGCGGTTGGCATCGGATGGGGCGCGATCGATCGCTTCCAGGAGCACGTCAAGGCCGGCGCGGCGAAAAGCACGCGGCAGAGCCTTGCGAGCTATCCGACCATTCATATGCGCTTCGCCGAAGCGAGCGCGATGGTTGATGCGGCGGAGCTGCTCCTGCGCCGCGATCTGCGTGAGACGATGGACAATGCGATCGCCGGCAAGGAGATGACGCAGGGAATGCGCATCCGCGGCCGGCGCGACCACGGCTATGCGACGCTGATTGCGGGCCAAGCGGTCGAGAAGCTGTTCCGCGCCTGCGGCGCCACCGGCATCTTCGACAGCTTCGAGCTGCAGACGAGCTACCGCGACGCCAACGCGACGATGGCGCATCTCGGCACGAATTGGGACATCGCCGGCAGCGCCTTCGGCTCGACCGCGCTCGGCGGCCATCCCGGCGAGCTCTGGAGCTAGCGCGCAGCAGCATGCGTTCGCGAATAGTGTTGTGTCTCTTGGTGCTCGCCTTCGTTGCCGCTTGGGGTGTCGGCCGCGCGACGCTCAGCAAGCCCTCGACCGTCAACCGCTACGCCGTGATCGACGGCGACACGTTCCTCTATTATCCAAAAAGCTGCATCTTCACGATCCTGAAGCTCGGCTGCCCGCCGCAGCTGCTGCGGCTCGAAGGGGTCGACGCTTTCGAGAGCAGGCAGACCTGCCGCGACGCGCTCGACCAGGTCTGGGCCTGCGGCCAGATCGCCACCGACCGGCTACGGCAATTGGTGGCACGGCCCGATTTCGCCTGTCGCATCGATCCGGAATTCACCGACCGCCACGCCCGCGAATTTTCGGTGTGCTATGCCGATGGGCGCGATGTCGGTGCGACTCTGGTGCGCGAAGGCCTCGCTTTTTCCTACGGCCGCGACCGGCAATATCTGCCGCTCGAAAACGAAGCGAAGGCGGCGCGGCGCGGCGCCTGGGCCGGGCGTTTCGTGCGGCCGCAATATTTCCGTCTCGGCGCCACCGGTTGAGGTGTCAGCGCTTCAGGCTCTCATAGGCGGCGACGATCTTCCCGGCGACGCCTTCGACGGTATAGGCCGGGACCTTCGGCGCGAAGGCCGCGACCAGCTTCCAGCCCAGCTCGGGATCGTCAAGCAGCGCCTCAATCGCGCGGGCAAGATCGGCGGGATCGTGCGGGCGGTGAAACCGCATCGGCGTTCCGACGAAAACCTCGCGTTTCACTGGGATGTCGCTGACGATCGCCGGGGTGCCGGCGGCGAGCGCCTCGATCGGCGGCAGACCCAGCCCTTCGAATAGCGACGGCGCCAGCAGCATGCGCGCTTCCTTGATAAGATGCGCCAGATCGGCGGCGGGGATTTCGACGTGATGCTCGATGCGGAAACGCCGGAACCAGGAGCGCGGCTTGTGCTCGATCTTGCCGACCCACACCATGGCGAGATCGGGCGGTCGGCGCACCAGCGATAGCGCGCGCAAAGCGAGGTCGGTGTTCTTCAAGGGATCGGCAAGCCGGCCGACGATCACCGCGAGATTGCGCCGCGGCCGATCGCGGAAGCCGTCGAGATCGGGATCGAATTGCACCGGCTGGCCGACAACGACGGCGCCTTCGTAGTCCCAATAGCGCTTGAACTGCTCGACCACGAATTGGGTGTTGGTGGTGACGAGATCGGCGCTCGCCAGTACGGCGTCGCGGTGCGTGCGTAGCTCGGCGACCGATTTCTCGCCCGGCGTGCCTTCCTGGGCCGGAAGGTCCTGGACATGCCGAATCAGCGGCTTGCCGGTCTCGGCCTTGCAGTGAATCGCGTCGCGGCCCTGCAGCAATTCGTTGCTGTAGATGAAATCGAACGCCTCGCCAGCGCCGGCGACGTGGCAGTCGATGCGGCGGAAGCCTTCTTCGATGCGCTGAATCTGGCCCCAACTGCCGCGGAAGCCGAATGTCTTGACGGAGTAGCGAGCCATTGAATTGAAGAGGGTGCCGACGGTCTCGACAACTATGCCGCGAATGGTTGCCCTAAGCCAAGCCTCCGCCGCGCCGTGCCGGAACTGCTCGCCTCTGGGATGGCCGGGAGCCCGGGACTATGCTGCGAGCAGTTCGCTCTCGAGGAGCTTCGATGACTCGTTCCCGTGTCGCCATCGGTACCATTTGTGCCGTCTTTTTCGGCATCGCGCTCTCGGCTGCGGCGCAGACCGAGAAGCAGACGCCGCCAGGTTGGATCGCCGATGCGAAGACCGGCTGCAAGATTTGGAATCCCGCGCCGCAGACGCATGAGACGATTCATTGGTCGGGCGGCTGCAAGGGCGGCTATGCCCAGGGCAAGGGCACGCTGCAATGGTTCGAGAACAGCCGACCCGGCGACCGCTATGAGGGCGAATATCAGGGCGGCAAGCGCAACGGCCATGGCGTCGTCACCGAGAGCAACGGCACACGGATCGAAGGCGATTGGCGCAACGACGAGTTGATGCAAATGGGCGTCAACGAGATCTGACGGGCGCCCGTCAGCGCGCGCCGATCGCGGCCCGCAACTCCTTGCCAACCGCGGCGATGACTCTGGTCCAATCGCCGAGCCGTTCTTGTCGGAAAAGCCGCGCGCTTGGATACCACGGGCAGTCGGCGCGCTCGCGCAGCCAGCGCCAGTCGGCGTTATCGGCGAGCATGATCCAGACGGGCTTGCCCAGCGCGCCGGCGAGATGGGCGACGCTGGTATCGACCGCGATGACGAGATCCATAAGCTCGATCAAAGCCGCGGTATCGCTGAAATCCCCGATCGCGTCGCCGAAAAATATGATCTCGTCGTGCGCGCGCAGCGCTGCGGTATCCCGGTCCCGGACGTCGTTCTGCAGTGCGACCCAATCGGCGGGCGGCGAGATGAGGGGCAACAAGGCCTCGAGCGGCATCGAGCGATAGCGGTCGTTGCCTTGGTCGGGGTTGCCGCTCCAGACGATGCCGATGCGCGGCTTTGTCTTCGGCGGCAGGAGCGCGTCCCATTCGCTCTTAAGCGTCGTGTCGGCGGCGAGATAGCGCGGCTCTGCGGGGATCGTTTCGAGCGTCGTGCCGAACGCCGCGGGCAGGCTCAGCAGCGGACAATGACAATCGAATTCAGGCGGCAGCTCGCCGTCGGCGACGACGCGGACGCCGGGACCGAGCGAGACGAATAATTTGCATAGCGACGGCGGAACGGAGAAGACGACGCGGGCGCCGTGCGCGGCGAGCAGCCGCGCATAGCGCGCGAAGTGGATGCTGTCGCCGTAACCCTGCTCGGCATGGACCAGCACTGTTTTCCCCGCGCTCTCACGATCGCCAAGCCAGAGCGGCCGTGGGAAAGAGCGCGCGCCCGGCGCCTCGGGCAGCCGTTTGCGCCATTCGAATTCGCGCCAGCCCTCGGCGAAGCGCGCCATGCGCAACAGCAGCACGCCGCGATTAAAATGAGTGCCCGCATCCTCGGGCATCAGCGCCATTGCCTGGTCGTAGCTTGCGAGCGCTTCTTCGTCGCGGGCCAGATCGGCCAGCGTCGCAGCGCGATTGTTGTGTGCTTCGGCGTGATCGGGCCGCAGCGCCAGCGCCCGATCGCAACTTTCGAGCGCCTCGTCATGGCGGCCAAGGTCGTTGAGGAGGATGGCGCGGTTGTTGTGGGCGTCGGCATAGTCGGGCCGCAGCGCGATCGCCTTGTCGTAGCTCGCGAGCGCCTCGGGAGCGCGCCTTAGCCCCTTGAGCGTGAGGCCGCGGTTGTAATGTGCCTCGGCGTAGTCGGCGCGCAGCGCGATCGCGCGCTCGCAGCTTTGCAGCGCCTCCTCAAAGCGCCCCAGCGCGTTGAGCGCGGCGCCGCGGTTGTTATGCGCCTCCGCAAAATCGGGCTTCAGCGCGACGGCGCGGTCGAAGCTCGCCAGCGCTTCCGCTGGGCGTTTCAGCTCGATGAGGCCGTTGCCGAGATTGTTGTGCGCCTCAGCGACGTTGGGATTGAGCGCGATGGCGCGTGCCGTCAGCTCGACGCCGCGCTGCGGCTGCCGGCTCTGGAAGGCGAGCAGGCCGAGCATATAGAGCGCGCTGGAGCTGTTCGGCTGCCCACGCAGCACCTCGTCGTAGCACCGCTCCGCCTCGGCGAGCCTGCCTTGCTGATGGAAGGCGAGCCCTTGCTGGAAAGTTACGCGAAGCGACTCCCGATCGACGGGAGTCGGCGGTTCTTGCTCTGGCGACAAATGCAAATGCTCCGACTGAACGCCCTTTGACGCGGCTATGCGCCGATAGCACCACGTCTTCGCGCCAAAAGCGAGATCGAAGAAAACGCGGTCTCAATAGGGATTGCGGCGTAGGCGGTTGAAGGCCGACAGGGCCGCGGCATTGCCGCGGTTAATTGCCATGCCGTACCAGTAGGAGGCCTGCCCGACATTGCGCGGGACGCCGAGCCCGTTCTCGAACGCCTGGCCGAGATACATCGGCGCATAGGCGTCGCCCAGGGCAGCGGCTTGCTGCAGGAGGGAGAAGGCCTCCGGATATTGGCGATGCATCAGATCGGCATATCCGTCCTGCCGCAGCGCGAGCGTGTTCTCGGGCGGCGTATGGCGGATGCGGGCTTTGCGTGCCACGGCCTTGCGGTGCGGGTGCCAGACCGGCGGTGGATCGGACGGAGCCGCCGCGGGGTTGTCCGCGCTCTCGGCGGGCGCTGTCGACGTTGCCGCGGCGTTGGCCGGCGGCGGCGCCGGCGTCGCTATGTCCGGCGGTGCGGCCACCTGACCAGGCGCTGGTGGAAGCGCTGCCGCGACCGCGGGCGGCAGGGCAGCAGCGGGTGGGGGTGCCGGCGTGGGCTGCAGTGTGGCCAGTGCGACATGTGACACCGGCGGCCCCGCCAAGGCGAGAGGACTGGTCGGCTGCGGTGCGTCCCGCGAATAGAGCGCGACACCGCCCATCAGACAGAGGGCGACGAGGCAGCAGACACCGACCAACCCGGTCCTTTGGCGGCGCAGGCAGCCGAGGCAGACCGGAACCCGCGCAACCTCGTAGGACCTGCGCACCGCGTTAAAGGGTTGGTGTGGCCGCTGGCGCGCGAATTCGCGGGAATACGGTTGACCGGGCACGGACGGCCGCAGAGCCAAGGGCGGGCGGACGACCCTGACCCGTTCCTCGCGGTGCCGCACACGCTCCGGAGGGACCAGCGCCTGGCATTCGGCGCAACGGATCATCACTGGGCCAGTGTGAGGGTCCGGTGGTGACTTCGGCTCGGCCACGATATCGCCTCCTCTTCGCGCATGACAAAGCGCCGGCGCGAAGAAAGTTCCGGATGGCGTTGGCGCGGCCGTGCCTCATAATCTCGCCGGACGAGATTTTTTCGAGACGGTGATGACGCTGGTTGGAATCGAGATTCTGTTGCTCGTGATCGTCGTGATGGCTGGCTTCGCAGCCGTCGTGCTGTCGCTGCGGCGGCTCGAAGGCCGGCAGAGGCGTTGGGTGCAGAGCCTGTCCGACCTCGTCGCGACCGCTGCCGCGGACAACAGCGCGCGTTCGCTCCTCGCATCACCGCGCTACGCCGATCCGCGCCGCCTTACGCGGCAGGGCGCGAAGATCTATTCGCAAAGCGACGAAGACGGGATCATCGACGAGATCTTCCGTCGCATCGGCACGTCCTCGCGCCGCTTTCTTGAGATCGGCGTCGGCGACGGGCTCGAGAACAACACCCTGGCGCTACTCGTTCAAGGTTGGACGGGAAGCTGGATCGACGGCTCGCCGCAAAACGCGGCCAAGATCTGCGCGCGCTTTGCGCCGATGCTGAAGGACGGGCGCCTGCGTTTCCTCGAGCGGCGCGTTACTCTCGCGACGCTCGATGAGGTTTTGCGGGAAACGGGCGGCGCCGACGGCCTCGATCTCTTCAGCCTCGATATCGACGGCAACGACTACCATATCGCCGCACACATGCAGCTTACCGCGCGGGTGATCGTGCTCGAATATAATGCGCGTTTTGCGCCGCCGGTCGATTGGATCATGGCTTATGACGAGAACCACGTCTGGCGCGGCAGCGATCACTTCGGTGCCTCGCTCGTCTCTTATGCAACGCTGCTCAGGGACAAGGGCTACAGCCTCGTTGGCTGCAATCTCTCCGGCACCAATGCGTTTTTCGTTAGAGGCGATCTTGTCGGCGAGCTCTTTCTTGGCCCTTTCACCGCCGAGACCCATTACGAACCCGCGCGCTACTGGCTGATCCCCGCTTTCGGCGCGGGGCACCGGCCCGATTTCCGGCCGGGCTAGAGCCGGTGCCGTGCCGTGGCCGCCGAGCCACAGTTCCGGCAAAAGCGCTGGTGTGGTGCCGATTCGGAATACCGATTCGGACGCTTTACCGGTAAGACAGCGGAACAGCCATTTCCTTCGAGAAGTGGCGAGAATGTGGACCTTAGCCCCGCCTTGCTGGCAGGGCTTTTCTTTGGCCCGCGTTGCGCCGCCGGCGTCACGGGGGCGGGGCGCCGGTGCCTAAACGCCCCGTTATTCAGCACATCGTCCCGGTCGTGAAGCTGCCGCGGCAACCGACACGGAAGCGTAAGCGTCGGCGAGATGTGAAGCCGATGACAGTTGATGGTGTAGAGTTCCAGCCGCACCGGCTTGCTCCGCACGGAATTGAATGCCAAGCCGCGTCGCCACTGATCAGCGAGGAGTTCAGATGAGTAAGACCTGGGGGCGAATCATCGGCGGCGGGGTGAAAGCGGCGACCCTACCGCAAAAGCGCTGGCGCCGCGCCGCGAGCCGCTTACGCACCGCCGAGGCGCTGGTGCAGCGCCACTTCGTTACGACCAGGCGCGGTCGCATTCTCTTCGTCTCCCCGCAGGCGCGGGCCCTCGAATATCCGCGCGATTTCGCGACGCGCGAGCCGGAGATGCTCGATTGGATCGACCGTTTCGCGACGCCCTGCACCTACTGGGACATCGGCGCCAATATCGGCTCTTATGTGCTCTACGCCGCGCTCGACCCCAAGGTCACGACCTATGCTTTCGAGCCGTCACCCTCGAATTACTGCGCGCTCTGCGTCAACATCTATGAGAACGGGCGCCAAGACAACGTGGCCGCCTATTGCCTCGCTTTCGACGCACGGATGCAACTCGCGACGCTTGATATGGACGATCTCAGCGCCGGCGCCTTCGGCCACTCCTTTGGCCCCGACCCGAACGTACTCCGCCCCGAGCACAACACCATCTTCCGCCAGCCCGCGCTTGGCTTCTCGATCGACGGGTTCCGCGACCTCTATCATCTCCCCGCGCCGAACTATCTGAAGCTCGATATTGACGGCAACGAGGAGAAAGTGCTTGCTGGCGCCGCCGAGACGCTTGTCGATCCGGCCCTTCGCGGCCTGATGGTCGAGGTCGACACCGGCGGCACGCGTACCGAAACGATCGTCAAGACACTCGAAGGCTACGGCTTTCGTTTCATCCGCTGGGGTGTCGACCACGGCCTTGGCACAATAAACGCCGAGCTCGAGCGGGGCTTGGCGCTTTGATAAATCGACGGCTAAGGAAGATCGCGAAGCAGAAGCCCGAGGCCAGTCCTAAGAAGCGTTAGCCCGCGCCCGTTGAACGGGAGGGCATGACATTGAGCCGTAGGAACAGAAGACGCAGCAATCCCCCGGTTTAGGCCGCAGCTTCGCGCCGCAGCTCGGGCAATCGTAAAAATAGAGGCACGCGTCGGTCGGCATCGCTTCCGCCGTCGCGGTGCCGCACTCGGGACAAGTGATCGTCGGGACGAGTGCCGGGTCAGACATAGGTGTTAACCGAGATAGAGAAACACCGCGCCGACCAGGATACCGGCAAAGGTGCTCGCGCGGACACATGGCCGGTCACATATAGAGCCGGGAACGCAAACCCTCTGCCGCTGACGCCATAAGAGAACGCTTCCGGTCCCAAGGCCCACAGCCGAGGCGACCAGTAGCAGCGCTCGATGGGGGTCTGCTGTGACCGCGATACCCGCCAGCCACGCACTACCGACGCCAAGGGCGGCGAGCGCCATCGGGAGCGCGCAGCAGGACGCCAAGCCAAACGCAGCGGTCAAGCCGGCCGCCGTGAATATCGCCGCCCAAGGGGCGGATTGTCAGTCTTGCATCGCGGGTCTCTGGGCTTGTCACACCACTACGGAGTTCGCGCGACGATGCAACTTGGTTGCACCCCCCGTATCTTGGGGTGGGTCTGTCAAAGATAATATTCCCGAGCGAACGCCCCGGAAATCGGATTTTCCGAGGTAATAAGTCGCTTTTGGGTGATTGGCGTCCCCTGGGGGATTCGAACCCCCGTTACCGCCGTGAGAGGGCGGTGTCCTGGGCCTCTAGACGAAGGGGACGCGATAAAAGCCGGCGCTTTATCTACCGGCCACGCTGCCTGCTGGCAAGGGCGGGTTGGTCGGCGCTGAAGGGGCGTTGCGCTTAGTCGCGGAAATTGACGTATTGCAGCGGCTGCTCGAGCTTTAGACCGCGGAGCAGCGCAATCGCCGCCTGCAGGTCGTCGCGCTTCTTGCCCGAGAGGCGTAGTTCATCGCCCTGGATCGCGGTCTGGACCTTGAGCTTGCTGTCCTTGATCGCGCGGACGATACGCTTCGCGAGC
>DASYAL010000054.1:0-2889 GCA_036501365.1 Allostellaceae bacterium
CGATGCGCCATCAGTTTGTCGAGCGTGCTGCCTTGCGCCGCCACCTGGGCGATCTGGCGCGCCACATCGAACCGCACGTCGGTTTCGTTGAAGCGGGCGATCCAGTTCAGGAACAGCGCCGGCACGATGCGGTCGCCGGCGCCGATGCGCGCCGACAGTTCGACCGCAAGCGCGATCTGCCGCTCCACCTCGCGCGCGCCATAGCCGCGCGCCGCGATCAGCGGCCCGAGCATGCCGAGCCGCAGGTCGAATTCGCGAACGTCGCGCTCGCGTCCGCCCGGCAGGCGCGAGGCCTGCTCCAGCGCCGCGGTGAAATGCGCGACCGCTTCCATCGCCGCCGATCGGCGCGCCGCGTCGCGGCCGGCCCGCTCCAGATAGATGATGGCGGCGGAATGGTCGCCGGCTTCCACGAACTGGTGCGCCAGCACGTGCGGCATGCTGTCGGAGATCGCAGGAAAGCCCGCCTCGATGGTGTCGGCGATCAGCTTGTGGACGCGAAGCCGGTCGCGCCGCAGCAGCAGCTGGTAGGCGGCGTCGCGCAACAGCGCGTGGCGGAAATCGACGGCGTCGCCGAAACCGCTGTGGCGCGTCACGAAGATGCCGCTTGCGACCAGCCGCTCGATGCTCGCGCGCGTCGCGGCCTCGCCGAACGGCGACACCGCGATCAACAGGTCGAGCGGAATGTCGCGGCCGATCGCGGCCGCAAGCTGCGCGGTCTCGCGGCCGTTCTCGAGCAGATCGAGCCGCGCCAGCAGGATCTCGTTGAGCGTGACGGGGATGGCGGTGGCGTCCGCGGTGCCTGGGGAAGCGTCCTCCATCGCCTGCAGGCCGCGCGCCAGCTCTTCGGCGAAGATCGGAATGCCGTCCGACCGCGCTATGATCGCATCGACCACGCTGGTCGGCATCTTGTGTTCGGCTGCAACGGTGTTCACCAGCCGCCTGATCTCGTCGGGCTGCAGGCGCGCCAGCGCCATGATGCTCGCGCCGGATTGCTCAGCCCATTGCGGCATCTCATTCGGTCGCGTGGTTGCAACCAGCAGGACCGGAAGGCCGCGGATCAGCCCCGCCAGCTGCTCCAGCCATTCGTTGGTCGACGGATCCGCCCAGTGCCCGTCCTCGATGACGATGACGGGGCTCTCGCGCGAAATCGCCTCGACGATGTCGAGCAACGCCTCGATGGTGCGCGCGCGGATTTCCGTGGGCGCAAGCCGCAGCAGCAACCTGCGATCGCTGCTCTCGCGGCGCAACAGCTCAGCGATCAGCGCCAGCCGTTCCGGCGTCGCCTGGCCGAGCCGGCCCAGCAGCGCATCGAGCTTGTCGAGCTGGCGTATATCGGCGTCGGGCGCGTCGACGCCGGTCATGTGGTCCAGATAATGGGCGATCGGGTGGAACGGCCGGTTGGTGTGGATCGGCGAGCATTGCAGCACGACGCGCTGCGCCGGCTTGATCTCGAGCCGGCGGTACATCTCCTCGATCAGTCGCGACTTGCCGATGCCGGCCTCGCCGGTGATGACGACGATCTGGCCCTGCCCCAGCAGGGCGGCGGTGGCGCGGTCGACCAGGCGGGAGACCTCGTTCTCGCGACTGATCATCGGCAGGTCGCTCGCGCCGTGGACGGCTTCGAAGCGGGTCGCGCCGCGCTGTTCGCCGAGCACCCGAAAGGCCGTGATCGGCGCATCAAAGCCTTTCAGGCTTCGCGCGCCCAAATTCTCCAGGCGGAATTGTCCGCCGATGATCTTCGCGGTTGCTTCCGCGATCAGCACTTCGCCGGCCGAGGCTTCGCCTTGCAGCCGCGCCGCGAGGTTGGGCGCTTCGCCGACCAGCGAGTGCTTCTCGACCGCGGCGTCGCCGACGAGATCGCCGGCGACGACGAGCCCGGTGGCGATCCCGATCCGCACTTCGAGCTGGGCGCCCTTCGGCGTTACCAGCTTGCCGATCTCTTCCGCGAGCATCAGCCCGGTCGCGACCGCGCGGGCGGCATCGTCCTCTCGTGCGCGAGGATAACCGAACGTCGCAAGCACGCCGTCGCCGACATAGCGCAGCACGTGGCCGCCATAGCTCTCGATCAGCGTGGCGCAGATATCCTTGTAGCTGGTGAGGAGCTCCAGCACGATCTCCGGATCGAAATCGGAGGAAAGCCTGGTGTAGCCGACGAGATCGCAGAACAAGGTGGTGACCTGGCGCCGCTCGGCGATTGCCAGCGGCCGCGGTGCGACCGCGCGCGGGGCGGGCGGCCGCTCCTTCGGATCGGGCCGCTGCACGTCCACCGCAAGCCTTGCGATTGCATCGAGCAGCCGACGGCGATGGCCGACCGACGCGACGCCGAGCTCGACCAGATCGGTCGAGGTCAGGTTCGGCAAATTGCCGGCGTCGATATCGTTGTCGAGGAAAGCCTGCAGGTAGACGGACAGCCCGAGTTGTTCCAGCCACGCGCTGACAAAATCCGCATTCGGTCGGTTCGGCTTGGGCATACTGTTACGGGTTACCGTCCTCATAGGCGATCGGCTGCTTGAGCGCATCCGCCACTTTCGGCGGCCAGCTCACAGGCTTCGGCTTCTCGCCGGGGTAAGGCGAGATCACCTGCTCGAACTGGAAGAACCCGTCAGGATCGTATTTGTTCTTGACGCCGATCAGCGCGTCCAGCGCCTTGCCCCAATAGTGCTTGCGATAGTCCGGCAGGTCGGTCTTCGGATAGTTCGGATAAATGTGGCCGTTCCACATCGGCTCCATCAGCTTGCACCAGTCCTTCAGGTATTTTTCCGCGGCCTTCCTGTCATCGTCTGGATAGAAGAAGATGTCGAGCGCGGTGCAGAATGCGCAATCGCGGTGAATGAAGGCGCTGTCCTCGAGCGGGTAACTGTTGATCTTGCCGCCATAGACCTCGAAATA
>DASYAL010000055.1:0-266206 GCA_036501365.1 Allostellaceae bacterium
CGGCACGCCGATGGCGGGCGACGACTTCACGGTCGCAACCGATGAAGGCCAGGCGCGCGACATCGCCGCGTATCGCCAGCGTCGCCGGCGCGAGCAACAGGCCGTGGCCGGCGCGCGCGGCACGCTCGAGCAGATGTTCGCCCAGGCCGCGGCGGGCGCGGCGAAAGAGCTCGCCGTCGTCGTCAAATCCGACGTGCAGGGCTCGCTCGAGGCGATCACCGGCTCGCTCGAGAAGCTCGGCACTGACGAAGTCTCGGTGCGCGTGCTGCACGCCGCGGTCGGCGGCATCAACGAGAGCGACATCATCCTCGCCAAAGCGTCGCATGCGGTGATCATCGGCTTCAACGTCCGCGCCAATCCGCAGGCGCGCGACATGGCGCGGCGCGACGGCGTCGAGATCCGCTACTACTCGATCATCTACGAGGTGCTCGACGATATGAAAGCGGCGCTCACCGGTCTGTTGTCGCCCGCTCGGCGCGAGCGTTTCCTCGGCAACGCCGAGATTCGCGAGGTATTCAACATCACGAAGGTCGGCAAGGTCGCCGGCTGCATGGTGACCGAGGGCCAAGTCAAGCGCGGCGCCAAGGTGCGGCTGCTGCGCGACCACGTTGTCATCCACGAGGGCAGCCTCAAGACGCTGAAGCGCTTCAAGGACGAGGTCCGCGAGGTGCGCGAAGGCTTCGAATGCGGCATGGCCTTCGAGAATTACGACAACATCGAGAAGGGCGACGTCATCGAGTGCTTCGAGGTCGAAGAGGTCGCGCGCGCGCTCTAAGCGCCGCCTCTTGCCCACTCGAAGTGTCGCGAGGATTGGCAGCCGTGCCGTCGAGATCGATCGCCGTGAAAGGCAGCTCCCATGCCGCGCCGAGCCAGCGTCAATTGCGCGTCGGCGAGGAGATGCGTCATGTCCTGGCGCGCATCTTCCAGCGCGGCGAGCTGCGCGATCCCGCCCTCCACGACGTGACCCTGACCGTGACCGAAGTGCGGCTCTCGCCCGATTTGAAGCGCGCGACAGCGTTCGTGATGCCTCTGGGCGGCCGCAATGTCGCCGAGATTATGGCGGGCTTGAAGCGCGGCGCGAGCCATCTGCGCCGGCTGGTTGCGCAAGAGGTAAAGCTGCGCGTCGCGCCGCAGATCGCCTTCGCGCTCGACGACAGTTTCGATCAGGCGAGCCGCATCGACTCGATCCTGCGCCGCGACGATGTCGCGCGCGATCTCGGCCCCGCCGCGGAGGCTTCCGCAAAAGAGACGGACGATGGCGCGTAAACCGCGCGGCCAGCCGGTCCATGGCTGGGTCATCCTCGACAAGCCGCTCGGCATGAGCTCAAGCCGAGCCGTCGGGGCGGTGCGGCGCCTGTTCGACGCGGCCAAAGCAGGACATGGCGGCACGCTCGATCCACTCGCGACCGGCGTGCTGCCGATCGCCCTCGGCGAGGCCACCAAAACCGTCGCTTATGCCATGGCGGGCCGGAAGACCTATCGCTTCACGCTGCGCTGGGGCGAGGCGCGCAGCACCGATGACGGCGAAGGCGCAGTCGTCGCCGAGAGCCCCCTGCGGCCGAGCCGCGATCAGATCCTGGCGGCATTGCCCGCCTTCCGCGGCGAGATCGCCCAGCGGCCGCCGGATTTCTCGGCGATCAAATGCGGCGGCGCCCGCGCTTACGCGCTCGCCCGCCGCGGCGATATGCCCGAGCTGGCGCCGCGGCCGGTCGAGATCGCCTGTCTCGAGCTCCTCGCCACGCCCGAGGCCGACCATGCCGATTTCGAGGCCGAGGTCGGAAAAGGCACCTATATCCGGGCCCTCGGCCGTGATCTCGGCCAGGCGCTCGGCTGCTATGCGCATGTCACGGCGCTGCGCCGCCTGGCGGTCGGCCCTTTCACCCTGGACGGGGCGATTTCCCTGGATAAACTAGCGGCTATGCGGCATAGTCCGGCCGCTTCCGGGCATTTGCTCCCGATCGAGACCGCGCTGGACGACATCCCGGCCCTGGCCTTGAGCGGAGAAGAGGCGGAGGCCTTGCGTTGCGGACGTGTCGTGACGCCATTGCGCCCATCGGATCGGGCGCGTATCGATCTTCTCGAAGATGGCGCAACGATCCGCGCAACCAGCGACGGAAGGCTGGTAGCGCTGGCCGCAATCGACAAGGGCCTCATTCGCCCCGTGCGGGTGATGAATTTTTGAGACAAGGAGAGACCGATGTCGATTACGCTCGCGCGCAAGCAAGAGCTGGTGCAGGAATACCAGCGCAAGAAGGACGACACCGGGTCGCCCGAGGTGCAGGTCGCCCTGCTCTCGGAACGGATCGCCAATCTGACCGAGCATCTGGGCCATCACCAAAAGGACTTCCACTCGCGGCGCGGTCTGCTCGTGATGGTCGGCCAGCGCCGCAGCCTGCTCGATTACCTGAAGGGCGCGGATGTCGCGCGCTACAACCAGCTGATCGAGCGCCTGGGACTCCGCCGCTGAGCGGCCAGCCGCATCGCTTCGTTTCCACGGGCGCCTGTGCCGCGACGACCGCAACGGTCGCTCGCGCCGCGCCCTTTCGCCTTTCACCAGAGAGCAAAGACTGAAGAGAGAGAGCCCGATCATGTTCGAGGTATTCAGAAAAGAGTTGATGTGGGGCGGCCGCCGCCTCGTCTTGGAGACCGGCAAGGTCGCGCGGCAAGCCAACGGCGCGGTGATGGCGACCTATGGCGAGACCACGGTGCTCTGCACCGCGGTCGCCAACAAGCAGCCGAAGCCGGGCCAGGATTTCTTCCCGCTCACCGTCAACTATCAGGAAAAGACCTTCGCCGCCGGCAAGATCCCGGGCGGCTTCTTCAAGCGCGAAGGTCGTCCGTCCGAGAAAGAGGTGCTGACATCGCGGCTGATCGACCGGCCGATCCGGCCGCTCTTCGCGTCGGGCTTCCGCAATGAGACGCAGGTCGTCTGCACCGTCCTCAGCCACGATCTCGAGAACGATCCCGACATCGTCGCGCTGGTCGGCGCCTCGGCGGCGCTGACCTTGTCGGGGATTCCCTTCCTCGGCCCGATCGGCGGCGCGCGCGTCGGCTATGTCGACGGCCAATACGTGATCAATCCGAGACTCGACGAGCTGCCGAATTCGCAGCTTGAGCTCGTCGTCGCGGGCACGACCGAAGGCGTGCTGATGGTCGAGTCCGAGGCGAAGGAGTTGCCGGAAGACGTGATGCTCGGGGCCGTGATGTTCGGCCACAAATCTTTCCAGCCGGTGATCCAGGCGATCGTCGAGCTCGCCGAAGTTGCGGCGAAAGAGCCCTGGACCATGCCGGAGAAGCCGGCGAATGCCGCGACCATCGAAGAGAAGCTGAGTGCGGCGGTGGGCGCCGATCTCGCCACCGCTTATGCCGAGCAGCAAAAGCAAGCACGCTCGCAACAGCTCGACGCGGCTAAGGCGAAGATCGGCGCTCTGTTCACCGACGAGGCCGAGAAGACGCTCGCCGGCAAATATTTCAAGGAGCTCGAGAAGGACATCGTCCGCGGCGCGATCCTCGAGGGCAAGCCACGCATCGACGGCCGCGACACCAAGACCGTGCGGCCGATCTCGGTCGAGGTCGGCGTGCTGCCGCGCGCGCATGGCTCGGCGCTCTTTACCCGCGGCGAGACGCAATCGCTTGGCGTGACCACCCTCGGCACCGGCCAGGACGAGCAGATCATCGATGCGCTCGAAGGCGAGTTCCGCTCGAATTTCCTCCTGCACTATAACTTCCCGCCCTATTCGACTGGCGAGGCCGGGCGCATGGGCTCGCCGGGACGGCGCGAGATCGGCCATGGCAAGCTTGCTTGGCGCGCGGTCCATCCGCTCCTGCCGGAGAAAGAGAAGTTCCCCTACACCATCCGCGTCGTCTCCGAGATCACTGAATCAAACGGCTCTTCCTCGATGGCGACGGTGTGCAGCTCGTCGCTGTCGCTGATGGATGCGGGCGTGCCGTTGACGCGGCCGGTCGCGGGCATCGCCATGGGTCTCATCAAGGAAGGCGAGAAGTTCGCCGTCCTCTCGGACATCCTCGGCGACGAGGATCACTTGGGCGACATGGATTTCAAGGTTGCCGGCACCGAGAAAGGCATCACCGCGCTGCAGATGGACATCAAGATCACCTCGATCACCGAGGAGATCATGCGCGTCGCGCTGCACCAGGCGCAGGGCGGACGCATGCACATCCTGGGCGAGATGTCGAAGGCGCTCGATGCCGCGCGCGAGGCGGTCTCGACCAACGCGCCGCGCATCACCACCATCACCATCCCGAAGGACAAAATCCGCGAAGTGATCGGCTCGGGCGGCAAGGTGATCCGCGAAATCTGCGAGGTCACCGGCGCCAAGATCGACATCGAGGACGACGGGACGATCAAGGTCGCGGCGGTCGACGGCGATGCGTCGAAGGCGGCGATCGATTGGATCCGCGGCATCGTTGCCGAGCCCGAGGTCGGGATCGTCTATAGCGGCAAGGTGGTGAAGACCGTCGATTTCGGCGCCTTCGTCAATTTCCTTGGTGCCCGCGACGGCCTCGTCCATATCAGCGAGCTCGCGCCGCACCGCGTCGGCAAGACCACCGATGTGGTCAAGGTCGGCGACCAGGTGAAGGTCAAGGTGCTGGGCTTCGACGATCGCGGCAAGGTCAAGCTGTCGATGAAGCAGGTCGACCAGGCGACCGGCGAAGACATCAGCACCAAGCTCGCCGACGAGCGGCGGCAGCGTGACGACGTCAAGGCGGCGCAACCGGCCGGCTGAGCGGTATCCGGGCGGCGCCGGCGACGTTCTTCGAACGACACCGGACCGCTTGCCTTGCTATGCTCTGCGCGCGGAGGGATTGACTCGTGAAGGCGCTTAACCCGGTGCTCATTTCGGGGCGCGAAGTGCTGCCGCTGGTCGAAGGCGGCAAGGGCATTTCCGTCTCCAATGGCGAAAGCTCGGGCGCCTGGGCGGCGAGCGGCGGCGTCGGCACGTTCTCGGGTGTCAACGCCGACAGCTTCGACGCCGAAGGCCGGAAGAATCCGCAGATTTATCATGGCCGCACGCGACGCGAGCGCCATGAAGAGCTGATCAATTTCTCGATCGCCGGCGGCATCCATCAGGCACGTATGGCCTATGAGCGTGCGAACGGCCAAGGCCGCATCCACATGAACATCCTGTGGGAGATGGCCGCCGCCGAACGCATCCTCCACGGCGTTCTGGAAGGCGCGCGCGACGTCATCAACGGCGTCACCTGCGGCGCCGGCATGCCGTACCGGATCGCCGAGATCTGCCAGCGCTACGGCGTCCATTACTATCCGATCATCTCCTCGGCGCGCGCCTTCCGTGCGCTGTGGAAGCGCGCCTATCACAAATTCCGCGATCTCATGGGCGCGGTCGTCTACGAGGATCCTTGGCTCGCCGGCGGCCATAACGGCATCACCAACAGCGAGAATCCCGAGCACCCCGAGCCGCCTTTTCCCCGCGTCCTCGAATTGCGCCAACTGATGCGCGAATTCGGCCTCGATAACACGCCGATCGTGATGGCGGGCGGCGTTTGGTGCCTGCGGGAATGGGAGGACTGGATCGACAATCCCGATCTCGGCCCGATCGCCTTCCAGTTCGGCACGCGCCCGCTCCTCACGAAGGAAAGTCCGATCTCCGATGCCTGGAAGCACAAACTCCTGACGCTGAAGGAAGGCGACGTCTATCTCAACCGCTTCAGCCCGACCGGCTTTTATTCATCGGCGGTGCGCAACAGCTTCCTCAATGAGCTGCGCGACCGCAACGAGCGTCAGATTCCCTACTCGATCGAGGCGGTCGGCGATCATCTGGCGCCGCTCGAAGTCGGCGCGCGGCATCGCGTCGTCTATGTGACGCCGCATGACCGCGAGCGCGCGCTCACCTGGATCGGCCACGGCTTCACCGAGGCGCTGCGCACGCCGGATTCGACACTGGTCCTCGTCGAGCCGAAGAAGGCCCTCGAGATCCGCAACGACCAGATCAATTGCATGGGCTGCCTCTCGGCCTGCCAGTTCTCCAACTGGGCGCAGAACGAGCAGGGCACCACCGGCAAGAAAGCCGATCCGCGCAGCTTCTGCATCCAGAAAACCTTGCAGGCGATCAGTCATTCCGACGATTGCGAATTCGAGCTTATGTTCTCGGGCCACAACGCCTATCGCTTCGGCAGCGACCCGTTCTACGCCAACGGCTTCATCCCGACCGTGCGTGAGCTGATCGAGCGGCTGAAGACCGGCGACTGATCAGCGCGTCAGTTGCGGCAGCGCCGCGACGGCCGCATCGAGATCGAACTTCCCGCGTTTCAGATCGTGGCCCGCGCCGTCGATCGCGATCACCCGCGTCGGCGCCGGAATCGCGCCGATCGCCGTCGCTAATTCCGCGACCGTGCCGAAAGCGTCCTTGGTGCCATGGACGAAAAGCGCTGGCACGGCAAGCTTCGGGAAATGCTGGGTGCGGAGCTGGGCCGGCTTCAGCGGCGGATGCAGCGGATAAGATAGCAGGAGCAGCGCCGCGGCGACCGCGGGCTCCTCGGCCGCGAGCATGCTGGCCTGGCGGCCGCCATAGCTGTGCCCGCCGAGATAGATCGGCCCGGATATTTTCTCGCCCAGCACGGCGACCGCGTCGCGCAGCCCGGCGCGATCTCCCGCGGCGGTCGCGGGCGAAGGCGGCCCTTTGGCACGGGCGCGGCGGAAGGCAAGGTCGCAGCGCAGCACGGTCGTTCCGGCGGCGCAGAACCGCGCCGCGACCGCGATCAACAAAGGCGCGCCGCAATCGCTGCCGGCGCCATGGGTCAGCACCAGCCCCGCGCCGCTCGCGGCCTCCGCTTCGTGCAAGAAGCCGCGAACCGCCGGCGTGTCGATCGCGACAACCTGGTCCGCGACCGCGGCGGTCACGGTCTGCCGAAGAGCTCGAACCAGAAACTCCGCATCGCCTCCCAGGACCGCGCATCGGCGGCGGCGTTGTAAGCAAGCGCCGGCGGCCGATTGGCCTCGGGATTGGTGAAGGCGTGTTTCGCGCCGCCATAGGTAACGACCTGCCAGTCGACGCCCGCCTTGGTCATCTCGGTGGCGAAGGCCGCAACCTGCTCCGGCGGCACCAGCGGATCCTCGGCGCCCGTGCAGACGAGAATCTTGCCGGTGACGTTCTTCGCATCCTCGGGCGTCTTGGTGCCAAGGATACCGTGGAAGCTGACGATGCCGGCCAGCGGCGCGCCCATCCGTGCGAGCTCGAGCACGGCGAGGCCGCCGAAGCAGTAGCCCATCGCGCCAAGGCGCTTCGGATCGACATTCGCGCGGCTCGCCAGCGCATCGAAAGCGGCGCGGGTGTGCTGCCGCAGCCGCGGCACGTCCTCGCGCAGCGGCGCCATCAATTGCTGCGCGTCCTCGCCTTTGCCCGCGACGCGGCCGCCGCCGTAGAGATCGGCGGCCAGCGCGACATAGCCGAGTTCGGCGATCATGCGCGCGCGGCGCTTGGGATGGTCGTTCAATCCCGGCGCTTCATGCGCGATGAGCACGCCCGGCCGCCGGCCGCTGCCCTCGGGATCGGCGAGATAGCCTTGAAACGTCGTCCCGCCCAGCGAATAGCTCAGGGTCTCGATCTTCATTGCGTCCTCCCATCTGCGCTACGGGCGCTTATAAGCGGGCGGCGTCCCGGGCGCCACGGGCGGCGCAGGGCCGGGGTTGCATGATCACAGAAAATTAATTTAGACTACCTCTAAACTAGCCTCTGGTCCGCTCCCATATCCGTGTCATGAGCAATCATCGTCCCTTCGCCAACGCCATCGAATTGCTGCGCGCGTCCAAGCTGCGGCCGACGCGGCAGCGCCTGGCCTTGGCAAAGCTGCTGTTCGAGAAAGGCGACCGCCACGTCACCGCCGAGCAATTGCATGACGAGGCGGTGGCGGCGTCGATCCCGGTGTCACTCGCGACCATCTACAACACGCTGCATCAGTTCGTCGCCGCACGGCTGTTGCGCGAAGTGGTGGTCAATCCCGGTCGCTCCTATTTCGACACCAATGTCGCCGATCACCATCATTTCTTTTTCGAAGAGAGCGGCAAGCTCATGGACATCGCCAGCGACCGGATCGAGGTCACGAACCTGCCGCAACCGCCGCATGGCGCGATCCGCCGCGTCGATGTCGTGATCCGGGTCGGGCCGAAAAGCTGACACGGCAAGCGGTGACATCGCCGGCATGCGATGTTATTTTAGAATTATTCTAATCTGGGGCGTGCCAAACAAGCTGAGGAGGACGAGATGCCCAAGCTGCAAGGAAGCAAGACCGAGACAAATCTGAAAGAGGCTTTCGCTGGCGAAAGCATGGCGAATCGCCGCTATCTCTATTTCGCGCAAAAGGCCGATGTCGAAGGCTATAACGACGTCTCGACCGTGTTCCGCTCGACCGCGGAAGGCGAGACCGGCCACGCCCATGGCCATCTCGAATATCTGCAAGAGGTCGGCGACCCGGCGACCGGCAAGCCGATCGGCGATACCTCGAAGAATCTCGTCTCCGCCGTCGCGGGCGAGACGCACGAATACACCGACATGTATCCGGGCATGGCGAAGACTGCGCGCCAGGAAGGCTTCGAGGAGATCGCCGACTGGTTCGAGACCCTCGCCAAGGCCGAGAAGTCGCATGCCGGGCGCTTCCAGAAGGCGCTCGACACCCTCGGCAAGTAACCGAGCATTAGTCGCGAAGAAGGACGCCGCTCGCGGCGTCCTTCTCACCTTTTTTCGCTGACGGAGTAGCGGACATGGCCGAGGGCGGTCTCGGCGCGCCGATGCGCCACCCCATTGCCTGGGAAGACCCCGATTTCTACGACGGCACGAAAATCGAGGCCGAGCTCGCGCGCGTCTTCGAGATTTGCCATGGCTGCCGGCGCTGCTTCAACCTCTGCGATAGCTTCCCGCGCCTCTTCGACATGATCGATGAGACGCCGAGCGGCGAGTTCCACGACCTCGATCCGCAGAATTACGGCAAGGTCGTTGAAGCCTGCACGCTCTGCGACATGTGCTTCATGACGAAGTGCCCCTATGTGCCGCCGCATGAATGGAATGTCGACTTCCCGCATCTCATGCTGCGCCATCGCGCGGCGCAGGAAAAAGCCGGCAAGGTGAGTTGGGCCGATCGCGCCCTGGCCGAGACCGACCGCAACGGCAAGCTCGCGCGGCCGGTCGCACCGTTGCTGAACTGGGCCGGCGATCTCGGCAACAAGCTGACCCGACCGATCATGGAGGCGGTCGCCGGCATCGATCGGCATGCGGCGCTGCCGAAATTCCATACCCAAACCTTCGAGGCGCGGGCGCTGCGCCATCCGGCCGAGCCCGACGCAAGCGCGCCGGCGTTCGGCCGCAAGGCGCTGCTCTATGCCACCTGCTTCGTCAATTACAACAATCCGCGGATCGGCGCGGCGGCGCGCGCGGTCCTCGCCAAGAACGGCGTCGCGACCGAGGTCGCCTATCCCGAATGCTGCGGCATGCCGCAGATGGAGCAGGGCGAGCTGTCGCGTGTCGCCGCCAAGGCGAAGAACGTCGCGGTTGCGCTCAAGCCCTACATCGATGAGGGCTATGCCATCGTCGCGCTCGTCCCTTCCTGCGCGCTGATGCTGAAATTCGAATGGCCGCTGCTCTTGCCGGAGGACAAGGACGTCGCCCGGCTCGCCGAAGCGACCTTCGACCTCAGCGAATACGTCATCGACATCGCCAAGAAGGAGGGATTGGCGTCGGGCATGGAGCCGGTGCCCGGCGGCATCAGCCTCCATCTCGCCTGCCATGCGCGGGCGCAGAATATGGGCGCCAAGGGCGCCGAGCTGCTGCGACTGCTGCCGGAGGCCGATCTCGACGTGATCGAGCGCTGCTCGGGCCATGGCGGCTCTTGGGGCGTGAAGAAGGAGAATTTCGCGGTGGCGATGAAGGTCGGCCGCCCGGCGGCGCGCCAGGCGGCCGAGAGCCACAAGGCAGTGCTGTCGTCGGAATGCCCGCTGGCGGCGCTGCATCTGCAGCAGGGCGTCGCCGCCCGCGGCGACAACGGCGGGGCCGCGCCCGAAACGCTTCACCCCATCGAGATCATGGCGCGCGCCTACGGACTTCTGGAAGGAGATCAGTGATGACGGCAACCGTGACCAAGCGCGAAATCACCCGCGCCGACATCATCGATCCGGCGGCCTATGCCAAGGACCGGCGCGAATTCAAAAAACGCGTCACTGATTTGAAGCGCGACCGCCGCGTCGAAGTCGGGCCGTTCGCGACCTTCTATTTCGAGAATTACGACACGATGTGGCATCAGATCCACGAGATGCTGCATATCGAGCGCGGCGGCGAGCCGCAGATCGTCGACGAGCTCGAAGCCTATAATCCGCTGATCCCCAAAGGCAGCGAGCTGATCGCGACGGTGATGATCGAGATCGAGGACGCCGTGCGCCGCGCGCGGATCCTGGCGACGCTGGGCGGCATCGAACACAAGATGTTCATCTCGGTCGCCGGCGAGCGCATCGTCGGCATTCCCGATCCGACGCGCGAGAACACCTCGGAAGACGGCAAGGCATCCTCGGTGCAGTTCGTGCGCTTTCCCTTCACCGCCGCGCAGATCGCGAAATTCCGCGCCGCCGCGACGCAAATCCTGGTCGGCATCGACCACCCGAATTACGGCCATATCGCGGTGATGCCGGAACGCGTGCGCACCGCGCTCGCCGGCGATTTCGCGTAACGCTAGTTCACGCTCTCGCCGGGCAGCACGCCCCAGATCTCGTCACGGCCGAGCCAGCCTTTGATGTCGTTACTACCGCTCTGGACCTCGATGCGGCACCAGGCATCTCGACATTCGAGGAGATGCGCGATGACCCCGGGATCGAGCTTGGCGACCGGCGCCGAACCGCGATCCGCCGCCGTGCGGAGGATGCGCTGCGTCCCCTGGACGACGACATTGCGCGCACCGGTCACCATGCGCTGATGCACCCAGCCTTCGGTTCCCTGCCAGTCGCGGATCTGCCGCCATTGATCAAATTCGGCGACGATTTCGACGGGATAGCCCTTCCTGTGATAGACCGTGCTAATCGGATAGCGGCTGCCGGGACCGGTGCGCAGATTGACGTCGTCGGCTCTGAGGCTGACGAAGCGCGGCAGCGGCTCGGCCGGCTTTCCGGCCGCGAAGGCCGGAGTCGCCATGCTCAGGATCGCCAGCACGAGAGCGGCAAGAAATTTCACGGCTTGGTTCCGCAGGTCGGGCAGTCGGGATCGCGCGGCAGCTTGATGCGGTGGAATCCGCTGCGCAGCGCGTCATAGACCAGGAGCGTGCCCGAGAGGCTTTCGCCGATGCCGAGCAGTTCTTTCAGCACCTCGGTTGCCTGCAGCGTCCCCATCACGCCGGCGATCGCGCCGAGGATGCCGGCGGTCTCGCAGCGCGGCACGGCATCGGGCGGCGGCGCCTCGCGGAAGAGGCAGCGATAGCAGGGATGCGGTGGGCCGAGATAGGCCTTGAAGGTCGAGAGCTGGCCGTCGAAAGGCGACAGCGCCGCGCCGATCAGGGGCTTTTTTAGCCGATAGCAGACATCGTTGAGCAGATAGCGCGTGGCGAAATTGTCGCTGCCATCGGCGACGAGGTCGTAGCCTTGGACCAGCGCCGCGGCGTTGGCTTCCTCGAGCCGCACGGCATGGGCCTCGACCTTCACGTCGGGATTGATATGGCGCAGCGTCTGCCGCGCGCTCTCGACCTTGGCCGTGCCGACGCTCTCGCTGGCATGGACGATCTGGCGCTGGAGATTCGAGAGATCGACCGTGTCGTTGTCGACGACACCGAGCGTGCCGACGCCCGCTGCCGCGAGATAGAGCAGCAGCGGCGAGCCGAGCCCGCCGGCGCCGACGACGAGAACGCGCGATTGCAGCAGCTTCTGCTGGCCTTCCTCGCCGACCTCGTCGAGCACCAGATGCCGTGCGTAGCGCTCGAACTGCGCCTCGCTCAGTTCCATCTTCGGATCACAACCCGTCGAACAGCGCGGTCGATAGATAGCGCTCGCCGGTGTCGGGCAGGATCACGGCGATGAGCTTGCCCGCCATATCGGGGCGCTGGCCGAGCTCGATCGCCGCGGCGATCGCCGCGCCCGAGGAAATGCCGACCGCCATGCCTTCGAGGCGCGCCGCCTCGCGCGCGACGCGGAAAGCGCTGTCGTTTGAGATGCGCAAGATTTCGTCGATCAGCCTGGTGTCGAGGATCTGCGGCACGAAGCCCGCGCCGAGGCCCTGGATCTTGTGAGGTCCGGGCGGGCCGCCCGAGAGCACGGCGCTGTCTTCGGGCTCGACCGCGACCATCTTGAACCCCGGCTTGCGCGCCTTCAGCACCGAGCCGACGCCGGTCAGCGTGCCGCCAGTGCCGACGCCGCTGACGACGACATCGATCTTGCCGTCGGTGTCGCGCCACAGTTCCTCGGCGGTGGTGCGGCGATGGACCTCGGGATTGGCCGGATTGTTGAATTGCTGCGGCATGAAAGCGTCGGGCAGCGTCTTCAGTAATTCCTCGGCGCGCTGGATCGCAAAGCGCATGCCCTGCGCCGCCGGCGTCAGCTCCAGCTCCGCGCCCAAAAGCTTCAGCATCCGTCGCCGCTCCATCGACATGCTGTCGGGCATGACGAGGATGCAGCGATAGCCCTTGGCGGCGGCGACGAAAGCCAGCGCGATGCCGGTGTTGCCCGAGGTCGGCTCGACGATGACGGTCTTGCCCGGGGTCAGCCGGCCCGCTTGCTCCGCCGCCTCGATCATCGAGACGCCGATGCGGTCCTTGACCGAGCTCAAGGGGTTGAAGAACTCGCATTTGGCGAGCAACTCGGCCTTGACGTTATGCGCCGCCGCCAGGCGCTTCAGCCGCACCAGCGGCGTCGCGCCGATCGTATCGACGATGCTGTCATAGATATGGCCGCGGAATTCGCCGCGCCCACTGCCTGCCTCGCTGCCCTCGGCCATCCTTCTTCTCCTTTCCGGCTCAAATCGAGAAATCGAGCCGCGCTGCATATTCGCCGGCGATTCCCGCCTGATGCGCGCGGGTGCACAGCTCCTCGATGGTGACCGTATCGAGCCGCCGTATCAACTCTTCCTGCAGCTCGATCCACAGCGGCCGCACCACTTGCCGGCCGAGATCGGAGCCCGTTTCGCCTTCGAGCGGATCGTCGCCGTTTTCCAACGTGCGCACCACGCGGACGATCTCGCCGACCGTGATGCGGCGGCGCTCGCGCGCCAGGCGATAGCCGCCGCGCGGACCGCGGACGCCTTCGAGGATACCGGCGCGCACCAGCTGCTGCAGCACCTGCTCGAGATAGCGCCGCGGAATGCCCTGGCGCCCGGTGATGTCGCCCGACTGCACCGGCGCGTTGCCGGCGTTGTAGGCGATGTCGAGCACGGCCTCGATCGCGAACAGCAGCTTTTTGGTGAGGCGAAGCATGCGGCCGTCAGGTCCCGGTCGAGCCGAAGCCGCCGCTGCCGCGTGCGGTCGCCGGCAACTCGGCGACGATGTGCCATTCGGCGCGGCTCACCGGCGCGATTACCAGCTGCGCGATGCGCTCGCCACGGGTAATGGTCACGGGCGCGCTGCCCAGATTGGCGAGGATGATACAGATCTCGCCGCGATAATCGGCATCGATCGTGCCGGGGCTGTTGAGCACGGCGAGGCCGTGGCGCAGCGCCAAGCCTGAACGCGGCCGCACCTGGCCTTCCCAGCCCGGCGGCAGCGCCAAAGCAAGCCCGGTCGGGACATCCTTGCGCTCGCCCGGCGCCAGCACGAGAGGCGCCTCGATCGCCGCGGCGAGATCGACGCCGGCCGCGCCTTCGGTCGCATAAGCGGGCAGCGGCAGGCCGCGACCATGCGGCAGCACCATGAGTTGCACGCCGACAGCGCTCATTCCGCCGCCTTTGCCGCGAGAAACGCCGCGATCCGCCGCGCCAGACGGTCGCCGACATCGCGTTTCGACAGGGCCGGCCAGTCCTCGACGCCGCCCGCGTCGATGAGATGGATGGTGTTGCTGTCGCCGCCGAAGACGCCGCTCGCCGGCGATACATCGTTGGCGAGAATCCAGTCGCAGCCTTTCTTGACGCGCTTCGTCTGCGCATTCGCGACCACGTTCTCGGTCTCTGCGGCAAAGCCGACCACCAGCTTCGGCCGGCGATTGCCCGCTTGCGCCAGCGTCGCAAGGATGTCCGGATTCTCGACCAGCTTGAGCGCCGGCGCGGCGCCGGGCTTTTTCTTCAGCTTTGAAGGCACGGCCTCGGTGCGCCAGTCGGCGACGGCGGCGGCGCAGATCGCGATCTCGACCGGTAGCGCCGCTTCGCAAGCCGCCAGCATCTCGCGCGCGGTCTCGACGCGCACGATCTTCACGCCCGGCGGGTCCGGCTCGTGCGTCGGTCCCGCGACCAGCACGCAGTCCGCGCCAAGCCGCGCGAGCGCCGCCGCAATCGCGTGGCCTTGCCGCCCCGAGGATCGGTTGGCGATGTAGCGCGCCGGATCGATCGGCTCATGCGTCGGGCCGCTGGTAACGAGGGCGCGGCGGCCGGCGAGGATCGCGTCGGCGACGAAAATCTGCTCGACCGCGGCCACGATCTCCAGCGGCTCGGCCATGCGGCCCATGCCGCTCTCGTTCTCGGCGAGCGGCCCGGCGCTCGGGCCAACGCGTTTGATGCCGCGTGCCGCGAGCCGCGCCAGATTCTCCTGCGTCGCCTTGTGCTCCCACATGCGGAAATTCATCGCCGGCGCGACCAGGATCGGCTTGTCAGTCGCGAGCAGGGCGGTCGAGGCAAGATCGTCAGCGATGCCGCCAGCCATCTTCGCCAGCAGATCCGCCGAGGCCGGCGCGACGACCAGAAGATCGCTTTCCTGCGCCAGCCGCAGATGGCCCATCTCGCTTTCATCGGTTAGCGAGAAGAGATCGGTATAGGCTTTGTCGCCGGAAAGCGCGGCGGCCGAGAGCGGCGTGATGAATTGCTGCGCGCCGGCGGTCAGGATACAGCGCACGCCGGCGCCGCGTTCCCTGAGGCGGCGGATGAGATCGAGCGCCTTATAGGCGGCGATGCCGCCCGAGATGATCAGCAGAATGCGCCGGCCGTGAAGCATGCTCTTAATTTCACGCCGGGATGGCGTAGTTTCTTCTATAAGCGCGCCGCCGACGCTGTGCAACCCCGCCGCTCAGACCGCTAAAGCCGCCAGCCGGAATGGATCGCGGCGATCCCGCCCGCGAGATTGCGCCAGCGCACCTGCTCGAACCCGGCGCGGGTCATCATCGCGGCAAGCTCGGACTGTGCCGGGAAACGGCGGATGCTTTCGACCAGGTACCGATAGGCATCGCGGTCGCGTGCGACCACGCCGCCGAGCCAGGGCAGGACCGCGAAGGAATAAAGATCGTAGGCGCGGCGTAGCAGGGGCGCTTCGACCCGGCTGAACTCGAGGCACAAGAAGCGACCGCCGGGCTTTAGCACGCGATACGCTTCGGCGAGCGCCGCATCCTTGCGGGTGACGTTGCGCAAGCCAAAGGAAATGGTGCAGGCATCGAGGCTGGTATCGGCAAGCGGCAATGTTTCCGCATCGCCGACGATCCAGGCGATGCCGCTCACGAGGCCGCCGTCGATGGCCCGGTCGCGGCCGACCTCGACCATCGCGGCGTTGATGTCGCAGACGACGACATGCGCGCCGGCGCCGGCGCGGCCAAGGAAGCGTCGCGCGATGTCGCCGGTACCGCCGGCGAGGTCGAGCAGGGTCTCGCCCGGCCGAGGCGCGAGGCGATCGATGAGCTCTGCCTTCCAGCGGCGGTGAATGCCGCCACTCATCAGATCGTTCATCACATCGTAGCGGCTCGCGACGTGATCGAAGACCCCGCGCACCAGCCGCGCCTTTTCGTCCTCGGCAACGCGTCGGAAACCGAAATCGGTCTGGCGAGATTGGCTTTGGCGGGAGTCTTGGGCGCTTGTATGCTGGCGCGGCATTTCTAGAAATTAGCGCGACTTTCGCTCCGCCGCCAAATCGCTCCAACCCCATCAGCCATGCCAGAACTTCCCGAGGTCGAAACCGTGGTGCGCGGCTTGGCGCGCGCGCTCACCGGCAGGCGCCTCGCCGGCCTCGATCTCGCGCGGCCCGATCTGCGCAGCGCGATCCCGCCCGGCCTCGCCGCGCGAATTGCCGGCAAGCGGATCGAGCGGGTTACGCGCCGCGCCAAATATATCCTCATCCATTTTGAGGATGACGGTGTGGTGATCGCCCATCTCGGCATGTCGGGACGGCTGATCATCGCAGCGCCGGGCGCGAATCTGCCGCGCGAGAAGCATGATCACGCGGTGTTCCGCTTCGACGACGATACCGAGTTGCGGCTTAACGACGCGCGCCGCTTCGGCCTGCTCGACTATGCCGAGGAAGCGGAGCTTCCGGCGCATCCGCGCTTTCGCCATCTCGGGCCCGAGCCGCTGGGCAATGCATTCAACGGGCCGTCGCTGGCCGCCTCGCTCCATGGCAAGAGGACGCCGATCAAGGCGGCGTTGCTCGACCAGCGCGTCGTCGCGGGAATTGGCAATATCTATGCCTGCGAAGCGCTTTACGGCGCCGGGATCTCGCCGCGGCGCCTGGCGAAGACGGTGCAAGGCGAACGCGCCGAGCGGCTCGCGACCGCGATTCACGATGTGCTCACCCGCGCCATTGCCGCCGGCGGCTCGTCGCTGCGCGATTACGTTCAGACCTCGGGCGAGCTTGGCTATTTCCAGCACCACTGGGCGGTTTACGGCAAGGAAGGCGAGCGTTGCCCGGGCTGCGACTGCCGCGCCGGCATTCGCCGCATCGTTCAAAGCGGCCGCTCGACTTTCTACTGTGCGAAGCGGCAAAAGTGAGTAGGCTTGGCCACATGCGCGCGCCGCTGCTGCTCTTGCCGTTGCTGTTGCTGGCCGCATCACCGGCGGCGGCCGATGAGTTCGTTGCCGGCACCGAGGATGTGCCGCTGATGCCCGGGCTCCAGCCGCTGCCGAATTCCGACGTCGTTTTCGATAAGCCCGAGGGCCGGATCGTCGAGGCGCGCGCCGAAGGCGCGACGACGCGCGCCAAGGTCGAGGCGTTTTATGCCGCGAGCCTGCCGCCGCTCGGCTGGAAATCCGCCGGTCGCGACCGGTGGCAGCGCGACGCCGAGCGGCTGGCGCTCGATTTCTCCGGGCCGAGCGGCAAGCTCGCGGTCGGCTTCACGCTTTCCCCTCACTAATGGTCGCCCGATCACCGGGCGGACGGAGCAAGTGCCGATGACTTATCAGAATATCCTGGTCGAAACCCGCGGCGCGGTCGGCTTGATCACGCTTAACCGGCCGCAGGCGCTCAACGCGCTGTGCGATGCGCTTATCCGCGAGCTCGGCGTGGCGCTCGACGGTTTCGAGCGCGATGCCGCGATCGGCGCGGTGGTGCTTACCGGCAGCGAGAAGGCTTTTGCCGCCGGCGCCGACATCAAGGAGATGGCCGGCAAGAGCTTCGTCGAATGCTACCTTGAGGATTTCATCACCAACGGTTGGGAGCGGATCACGACCTGCCGCAAGCCGATCATCGCCGCGGTCGCGGGCTTCGCGCTCGGCGGCGGCTGCGAGGTCGCAATGATGTGCGACACCATCATCGCCGCCGAAAGCGCCCGGTTCGGCCAGCCCGAGATCACGCTGGCGATCATCCCGGGCGCGGGCGGCACGCAGCGCCTCACACGTGCGGTCGGCAAGGCGAAGGCGATGGAAATGATTCTCTCCGGCCGGATGATCGACGCCGCCGAAGCCGAGCGCAGCGGTCTCGTCAGCCGCGTCGTGCCGAACGACAAGCTCCTCGAGGAAGCGCTGAAGCTCGGCGACAAGATCGCAGCGCAATCGCGGCCTGCGGTTCTCGCGGCAAAAGAGGCTGTAAATCGCGCTTTTGAGACATCGCTGGCTGAGGGCGTGCGCTTCGAGCGGCGGCTCTTCCACGCGCTTTTCGCCACCGAGGACCAGAAGGAAGGGATGGCGGCCTTCGTCGAGAAGCGCAAGCCGCAGTTCAAGCACCGCTGACTTGACGCTTGAGCGCGTCGCCGGTATAAGCCGCCCCTTCCTATTTTCCTGAGACGGACTGGCGATGGCCAATCATCCTTCGGCTGAAAAACGCAATCGACAAACGCTGCGCCGCACGGAAGTCAACCGCGCGCGCGTGAGCCGCATTCGGAGCTTTGTCAAAAAAGTCGAGACCGCGATCGCCTCGGGCGACAAGAACGCCGCGAAGCAGGCCTATGCCGATGCGGCGCCCGAGATGCAGCGCGGCGTCGGCAAAGGTGTGGTGCATCAACGCACTGTCGCACGCAAGCTGTCGCGTCTCTCCGCGCGGATCAAAGCGCTCTGATTTCTGTCAAGCGTGGCGGCGAAGTCGCACTAAAAAATTTTTGCGGCAATTTCTTGTCAGAGATGTTGCGTTCTTCGAATTCGCTTAGGTAATGTTGTCGACGTCGTTGTGCGACGTGGCAAGACAAAAAATCCGGCGCATGCGACGCAACACGAGAGGCGGGTTTTCAAACCAAAGAGTTATCGGTCGCCTGATACGGACTGCATGAGGGTATTCCGGTAACTGGCGGCTTGGGCTTGAGGGATACGGTGCGAGACGGGAAGGGCCTCGTTTTTCGCCGCGTGAGGGTTGCGCGCTCATTTTCCGGTGTGCTGGTCGGGGGAGTGATGGAATGACGGACTCGTTGGGGCAGGGAGGCGAAATCCAGTCTCAATGGGTGCGCGTGAGAGCTCGGCTGCGTTCGGAATATGGCGACGCGGCCTATCGCAGCTGGTTGCGCAACATGAGCCTTCAGGGAATCGAGGAGGGCCGCGCCAAGATCGCGGTGCCGACGCGGTTCCTGCGCGATTGGGTCGCGGCGCATTACGCCGATCGTATCCGGGCGCTGTGGAACGGCGAGAACAACGGCGTCCTCGCGGTCGACATCCTCGTTTCCGGGGGCACGCCTCAAGTCGCGGCAACGGCGGAGCCGGCGGCCGAAGCCGCCGCTGAAGCCGTGCCCGATACCGCCGACGAAAAGGAGGTCGGCGCGCCGCTCGATCCGCGCTTCACCTTCGAGAATTTCATCGTCGGCAAGCCCAACGAGCTGGCGCATGCCGCGGCACGGCGCGTCGCCGAGGCACAAAGCGGCACGCCGCGCGCGGTGCCGTTCAATCCCCTGTTCCTTTATGGCGGCGTCGGCCTCGGCAAGACTCATCTGATGCATGCGATCGCGTGGCACATCCGGACCCATGCGCCGAAACGCAAGGTGATTTATCTCTCGGCCGAGAAATTCATGTACCAGTTCATCCGGGCGTTGCGCTTTAAGGACACGATGGCGTTCAAGGAGCAGTTCCGCTCGGTCGACGTGCTGATGATTGACGACGTCCAGTTCATTTCCGGCAAGGACACGACCCAGGAAGAGTTCTTCCACACGTTCAACGCCCTGGTCGACCAGAACCGGCAGATCGTGATTTCCGCCGACAAATCGCCGACCGATCTCGAAGGCATGGAAGAGCGGATGCGCTCGCGGCTCGGCTGGGGCCTCGTCGCCGACATCCATCCCACCACCTACGAACTGCGCCTCGGCATACTCCAGGCGGCGGCCGAGCACCGCAAGCTCCAGGTGCCGCTGAAGGTGCTGGAATTCCTCGCCCATCGGATTACCTCGAACATCCGCGAGCTCGAAGGGGCGCTGACCCGGATCTACGCCCACACCCAGCTCGTCGGCCGCGAGGTCACGCTCGAGACCGCGCAAGAGGTGCTGCACGATCTGCTGCGCGCCAATGACCGCCGCGTCACCATCGACGAGATCCAGAAGCGTGTCGCCGAGCACTACAACATCCGCCTCGCGGACATGCATTCGGCGCGACGCGCGCGGGCGGTCGCCCGGCCGCGCCAAGTGGCGATGTATCTCTGCAAGCAGCTGACGCCGCGCTCGCTGCCCGAGATCGGGCGGAAATTCGGCGGCCGCGATCACACGACGGTGATGCATGCGGTGCGCAGAATCGAGGAGCTGCGCAGCTCCGACCGCGCCATGGCCGAGGATATCGAGCTCCTCAAGCGGATGATCGAGAACTGATCCTCGCCGGCGGCCGGTTCGCGGCTCCGCCGGTAGCCGGAAAACGCCCGTAAAATAGGCATTTTCGACGCCCTCGCGCCCCGGCGCGCGGCCCCCGCGGCGGCCATGGCGGCGGTGGTGTCGGGGCCCTCTTCATGCTATGGTTTTCCATCGTTCCGCGGCGGTTTTTGGGGGGTCGCGCGGGGCGGTGTTTCCGGGGTCTTCGGCCTGCGGAAATGGGTCGAAATTCCGCCTCAGCGAGCGTCAACCGCGAACCATGAAACTGACAATCGAACGCGCCGCGCTGCTCCGCGCTCTGGGCCATGTGCAAAGCGTCGTCGAGCGGCGCAACACCATTCCGATCCTCTCGAACGTCCTGTTGCGTGCCGAGGGCGCCAAGCTGGCGCTGTCGGCGACCGATATGGATATCGAGATGGTGTCGTCGCTCGCGGCGCAAAGCGCCAAGCCCGGCGCCACCACCGTGCCGGCGCATACGCTCTACGACATCGTCCGCAAGCTGCCCGACGGGGCGCAGATCGAGCTCGAGGCCACCGGCGAGAAGGGCCTCATGACCCTGCGCTCGGGACGCTCGACCTTCACCCTCTCCTGCTTGCCGCCCGAGGATTATCCGCTGATGGCGGGTGGCGAGCTCGCGCATAATTTCCTGCTCTCGGCCGCCGATCTGAAGCGCCTGATCGATCGCACACGCTTTGCGATCTCGACCGAGGAGACGCGCTATTATCTAAACGGCATCTATCTCCACGCCGCCAAGAGCGACAAGGTCAACATGCTGCGCGCGGTCGCGACCGATGGCCATCGCCTGGCGCGGATGGAGATTCCGCTGCCGGAAGGCGCCTCGGGCATGCCCGGCGTAATCGTGCCGCGCAAGACCGTGACCGAGCTCCGAAAGCTGCTTGACGAGATGGATCAGGACGTCTCGGTCGCGCTCTCCGACACCAAGATTCGCTTCACCTTCGCCGAGACGGTGCTGACCTCGAAGCTGATCGACGGGACCTTCCCCGATTACGATCGGGTCATTCCCTCGGGCAACGACCGCATCCTCGAGGTCGATTGCAAGCAGTTCGCCGAGGCGGTCGACCGCGTCTCGACCATCTCGACCGAGAAAAGCCGCGCCGTGAAGCTCGCCATTGAGCGCGGCAGCCTTACCCTCTCGGCGACCAGCCCTGAAAACGGCACCGCGACCGAAGAGATCGAGGTGCGCTACAGCGCCCAGCCGCTCGAGATCGGCTTCAACTCGCGCTATTTGCTCGACATCACGGAGCAGATCGAGGGCGAGGGCGCGCGCTTTGCGCTGGCGGATGCCGCGTCGCCGACCGTGGTGCGCGACAGCGCCGACAGCAGCGCGCTCTATGTCCTCATGCCGATGCGAGTTTAAGGCCCCGGTGCAGTGAGGGTAATCGCAACCGGGCTCGCACCGATCGAGATGACCGCCGCGCCGGCAGTGCCTGCGGTCGCGCGCTTGGCGCTCCAGAATTTCCGCTCCTATGCCACGGCGCAGCTTGAAGTCGCGGGCGAGGCGGTGGTGCTGGCCGGGCCGAACGGTGCCGGCAAGACCAATCTGCTCGAAGCGCTGTCTTTCCTCGCGCCCGGTCGCGGCCTGCGCCGCGCCCGGCTGAGCGAGATCGACCGGCGCGAAGGCGGCGGCGCCTGGGCGGTGTCGGTCCAGCTCGCGACGGCGGACGGTAAGGTGCAGATCGGCACCGGCCGCGACGCCGCGAGCGACGGCGGCGAGCGCCGTATCGTCCGCATCGACGGCACGCCAGCCAAGACCCAGGCCGAGCTCGCGAAGCTCGCGAGCTTCGTGTGGCTCACGCCACAAATGGACCGCCTCTTCACGGAAGGCGCGAGCGCGCGGCGGCGCTTTCTCGACCGGCTGGTGCTCGGTTTCGATCCGGAGCACGCCAACGCGCTTGCGGCCTATGAGCGTGCGATGCGCGAGCGGGTGCGCCTGTTGCGCGACGGGCCGGGAGACGCAGCCTGGCTTGCGGCGCTCGAGGAGACGATGGCGGCGCAAGGCGTCGCGATCGCCGCGACGCGGCACGAGGTAGCAGCGCGCATCGATCAGGCCTCTTGCGCCGCTTCGGGACCGTTCCCGCAGGCGCGCCTCGCGATGGTCGGCGAAGTCGAATCCTGGCTCGCGAGCATGCCGGCGCTTGCCGCCGAAGATCTCCTGCGTCGGCGTCTCGCCGAGCAGCGCCGCGCCGATGCCGAGGCCGGCGTGACCATCTTCGGCCCGCATCGCTCCGATCTCGCGGTCGAGCATGCCGGCAACGGCATGCCGGCGCCGCAATGCTCAACCGGCGAGCAGAAGGCGCTGCTGCTCGCGATCCTCTTGGCGCAGGCGCGGCTCCTCGCGGCGGCGCGCGGCGCGGCGCCGCTGATGCTCTTGGACGAAGTCGCCGCCCATCTCGACGCCGAGCGGCGCGCGGCGTTGTTCGACGCGCTCTTGGATCTCAAAACCCAGGCCTGGCTCACCGGCACCGATGCCGCCCTCTTCTCCGCCTTGCGCGGCAGGGCGCAGTTCTTCGCCGTCGCCGAGGCCCGTCTTTCACCGATGGATCGTGTCAGATGAGTGAACCTGCTTCCCCCGATACCCCGCGTTCCGACGACGCCTATGACGCGCAGTCGATCAAGGTGCTGCGCGGCCTCGATGCCGTGCGCAAGCGCCCCGGCATGTATATCGGCGATACCGATGACGGCTCGGGCCTTCACCATATGGTCTATGAGGTCATCGACAACTCGATCGACGAGGCGCTCGCCGGCTATTGCGACACCGTGTCGGCGACGCTCAACGGCGACGGCTCGGTCACGGTCGTCGATAACGGCCGCGGCATCCCCGTCGACATCCACGCCGAGGAAGGCGTTTCCGCGGCCGAGGTCATCATGACCCAGCTCCATGCCGGCGGGAAATTCGACCAGAATTCCTACAAGGTCTCCGGCGGGCTGCACGGCGTTGGTGTCTCGGTGGTCAACGCGCTGTCCTCGACGCTCGATCTGCGCATCTGGCGCGACGGCCACGAGCATTTCGTGCGCTTCAAGGACGGCGAGCCGGCTGCGCCGCTCGCCGTGGTCGGCCCCTCGGGCGGCAAGACGGGCACCGAGATCACTTTCTGGCCGAGCGCCAAGACCTTCACCAAGCTCGATTTCGACTACGCGACCCTGGAGCACCGGCTGCGCGAGCTCGCTTTCCTTAATTCGGGCGTGACGCTGGAGCTGACCGATGCGCGCGGCGTCGAGCCGAAATCCATAAAGCTCCATTACGAGGGTGGGCTCGTCGCTTTCGTGCAGTATCTCGACCGTTCGAAACAGCCGCTGCATGGCGCGCCGCTGCTGATGCTGGTCGAGCGCGACGGCACCACCGTCGAAGTCGCGATGGAATGGACCGACAGCTATCACGAGACGATGCTGTGCTTCACCAACAACATCCCGCAGCGCGACGGCGGCACGCACCTCGCCGGGTTCCGCGCCGCGCTGACGCGCACGATCAACAACTACGCCAATGAGAGCGGCATCGCCAAGAAAGAGAAGATTCCGCTCACCGGCGAGGATATGCGCGAAGGCCTGACCTCGATCCTCTCGGTCAAGGTGCCGGATCCGAAATTCTCGTCCCAGACCAAGGACAAGCTGGTTTCGTCCGAGGTCCGGCCGGTGGTCGAGGGCGTGGTCGCCGACAAACTGCAGCAATGGCTCGAAGAGCATCCCGCCGAAGCGCGCAAGATCGTTGCCAAGGTAGTCGAGGCGGCGGCGGCACGCGAGGCGGCGCGCAAGGCGCGCGACCTGACGCGGCGCAAGGGCGCGCTCGACATGGCGAGCCTGCCCGGCAAGCTCGCCGACTGCCAGGAGCGCGACCCGGCGCTGTGCGAGCTTTTCATCGTCGAGGGCGACAGCGCCGGCGGCTCGGCCAAGCAGGGCCGCGACCGCAAATACCAGGCGATCCTGCCCCTCAAGGGCAAGATACTCAATGTCGAGCGCGCGCGCTTCGACAAGATGCTGAGCTCGGCCGAGATCGGCACGCTCATCGCCGCGATCGGCACCGGCATCGGCGCCGAGGAGTTCGACCCCGAGAAGGCGCGCTACCACCGCATCGTCATCATGACCGACGCCGATGTCGACGGCAGCCATATCCGCACCTTGCTGCTGACTTTCTTCTTCCGCCAGATGCCGCAGCTCATCGAGAAGGGCTTTCTCTACATCGCCCAGCCGCCGCTCTATCAGGTGAAGCGCGGCTCGCAAAAGGCGGTCTACCTCAAGGACGAGCCGGCACTCGAGGAATACCGCATCAGCGCCGGGCTCCGCGACGCGGTCTTCACCCAGCATGACGGCGTGCAGCGCGCCGGCAACGATCTGCGCGACCTGATCGAGCGCGGGCGCACCACCCGCAACCTGCTGCAGCCGCTGCAGCGCAAGATCGGCAGCCTCGACGTCGCCGAGCAGGCGGCGATCAACGGGCTGCTCGGCCTCGAGATCCTCGACAAGCCCGACCAGATCGCCGAGGCGGCGCGCTTTCTTGCGCGCAAGCTTGACGCGCTCTCGCCGGCGGCCGAGCGCGGCTGGCGCGGCGAGGCGGCGGGGCAAGGCTTCATCATCACGCGGACACGGCACGGCGTCACCGAGCGCTACGAGCTCGACGCCCAGATGTTGAAGAGCGCCGAGGCGCGCCGGCTCGACGAGCGCACCGCCGATCTGCAAGAGGTCTATGCCAAGCCGGGCAAGCTTGTCGCCAAGGACAAGGAATTCGCAGTGAGAGGACCGACCTCGCTGGTCGAGGCAGTGCTCGATCTCGGTCCCAAAGGCGGCGACATCCAGCGCTACAAAGGCCTCGGCGAGATGAATCCCGAGCAGCTCTGGGAGACGACGCTCAATCCCGATGTGCGCTCGCTTTTGCAAGTGAAAGTGCCGCATGCCGCGCAGGCGGAAGAAACCTTCTCGACCCTGATGGGCGATTTGGTCGAGCCGCGCCGCGACTTCATCCAGGCCAACGCCCTCGAAGTCGCCAATCTCGACGTGTGAGTCAGCGGCCGGCGGCGATGCGCCGAGTGTTGTCGGGCGCCGCGACGCAATCGTCGAGGATCGGCTCACCGCGCGCGATGGCGCGCCGCGCCGCCTTGCCGAGAATCTGCGGCAGGCAACGCGGCGGCAAGCCGTTGCCGGGACGGATGCTGCGCACGTTATGGCGCGTCAGCGTCTCGCCTTCGCCGATATCGGCGACGGCGTAAAGCGAGCGGCGGAACGCCATCGACGGCTCTTCGCGCTTTGACGGACCGTATTTGACGCCGCCGCGCGCCGCGAAGGCCTCGCGGCAGGCGGTGACGAGGGCTGCGAGCTGTTTCGGCAGGCAGGAGAAGCTCGAATCCGCGGTCGCCGGCTTGCGCGCGTCGATCACATGCTTCTCGACGATGCAGGCGCCGATGCCGACGGCGACTGCCGCGGGCAGGGTCTCGACCGTGTGGTCGGAATAGCCGATCGGCACGTCGAAACGCGCGATCATATCGGCGATGGTACGAAGATTGGCCTCGGCGGGATCGGCCGGGTAGGCGCTGTTGCAGCGCAGCAGCGCGATCTCGCGGCCGCCCCCGCCGCGCGCGGCGTCGAGCGCGGTCTGGATGTCGGCGAGGGTGCAAAGCCCAGTCGAGATGATCACCGGTTTGCCGGTGGCGGCGCAGGCGGCGATCAGCTCGCCATCGACCGCCTCGAAAGAGGCGATCTTGTAGGCCGGCGCGCCGAGGCGCTCCAGCAGCTCGATCGAATCCTTGCCGAAAACCGAGGCGAAAGCGGGAATGCCGCAAGCCTTCGCATGGGCGAAGAGCGCGGGGAACCAGTCATAGGGCGTCGCGGCCTCTTGATAGAGCGCATGCAGTCGCTGCCCTTGCCATGGATTGTCGCCGGCAATGACGAAATCCGGACGGTCGCAATCGAGCGTCATGCTGTCGGCGGTATAGGCCTGGAACTTCACCGCATCGGCGCCGGCTTTGGCGGCGAGGCTGACGATTCGTTTGGCGCGGGCGAGGCTGCCGCCGTGATTGGCCGAAACCTCGGCAATGATATAGGGCGGCGAGTCAGGGCCGATGCGGCGGCCGGCGATGGTGATGGATTCCACGGGGCAAGACCTTTGCGAGGCTCGGGAAAGCTTCGCCGCTCATGCTTAAAAAGCCGTGAATGCGGCTCGCCAGCGGCCCACGACGGCCGTGCGGTCAAGGACTTGCCGGTCTTTGACTCGGACCAGCCGGGCGGTAACATCGCCGCTTCGCAGAACGAAGCGCATACCGAAGCGCATAACGAGAGGCATCGATCATGGACGACGCGCCGTTTCCCTCCTCCGGCCAGCAAGGCACCGACAGCGCGGCCGAGGTGCTGCTTCGGTCGTTGAAGGCCAACGGCATCGACCACCTGTTGGTCAACCCCGGGACCGATTTTGCGCCGCTGGTCGAAGGCCTCGTCCATTCCCAGCGCAAAGGCGCGAATGTTCCGAAGACCATGGTGATCACGCATGAGAACTGCGCCGTTGCCATGGCGCACGGCTATTACATGGTGACCGGCAAGCCGCAGGCGGTGATGGTGCACACGAATGTCGGCACCGCCAACACGCTCAACTGCCTCGCCGATGCCTGCCGCGAGAACGTGCCGATCCTGCTGATGGCCGGCCGCAACCCCATCACCGAGCAGGGCGTGCTTGGTTCGCGCGGCGGCCCCATCCATTGGGGCCAGGAGATGTTCGACCAGGCCGGCATGCTGCGCGAATTCGTCAAATGGGATTACGAGATGCGCTTGCCAATGCAGGCCGACGAGCTGGTGCCGCGCGCGCTCGAAGTGATGATGACGGCACCGCGCGGCTCGGCCTATCTGACGCTGCCGCGCGAGGCGCTGGGCGGTATGTTTCCGCCCTCGAACCGGCCGGAAAAGCCGCGCGTGCGTCCTTCGCTGCCGTTCCCCGATCCCGCGGCGGTGAAGACGCTGGTCGGTATGATTGCCAAGGCCGAGCGGCCGTTGATCATCACCTCGGCAGCGGGCCGTACCGTCGCCGGTTGCGAGGCGCTGTCGCGCGTCACCGAGCGGTTCGCGCTCCCGGTGGTCTCGTTCAACGGACGCTATGTCAATCTGCCGACGAGCCATCCGATGAATATGGGCGGCCTGCCGCGGCCGCTGCTCGACGACGCCGATCTCATCATCGTGCTCGATTGCGATGCGCCCTGGTATCCGTCGCAAGAGAGCCCGCCGGCCGGCTGCCGCGTCGTTCATATCAACGACGATCCGGCGTTCTCGCGGTATCCGATCCGCAACTTCCCCTCCGATCTCGCGATCACGTCCGAGACGGTGGCCGCGCTGACCGCGATCGAAGCGGGCCTCGCCGAAGCGGGCGTCGACAAGGATGCGCGGACCGGCGCGCGCCGCGCCAAGCTCGGCGAGCGCTGGAAGGTGATCCGCGCCGCCTGGAAGGGCATGGTCGAGAAAGCCGCGGCGCAGACGACGATCAAGATCGAATATCTCAATCATTGTCTCGGCCAGGCGGTCGGGCCCGATGCGATCATCGTCAACGAATACTGGGCGCGTCCCGACCTCTGCGGCCGCGAAAAGCCGGGTACTTATTACGGTTCGAGCCCTGCCGGCGGCCTCGGCTGGGGCTCGGGTGCGGCGCTGGGCGCGAAATTGGCCCGGCCGGACGCGCTGGTCGTGTCGACGGTCGGCGACGGCGCTTACATGTTCGCCAATCCGACCGCCTGCCATTGGGTCGGCGAGGCGCATAAGCTGCCGGTGCTCACTGTCGTCAACAACAATGCCGTCTACAACGCGGTACGCCGCGCGACGCTCGGCATGTACGAGAAAGGCGTCGCCCAGCAAAAGGACGACGCAATGACCTTGGCCGATCTCCAGCCTTCGCCCGCTTTCGAGAAGCTGATCGAGGCGAGCGGCGGCTATGGCGAGCGCGTCGAGAAGCCGGCGGACCTGCCGGCGGCGCTGGAGCGCGCGGTGAAGGAAGTGCGCAAAGGCCGCCAAGCGCTGCTCAACGTGATCGTCACGCTGTAAACCGGCGCCGACAAAAAGGCGGCAGATTTCCTGCCGCCTTTTCGAGAGCACGATTCACGTATCGAAAAGCAGCCGGCCGCTTCTTTTCGATACGATCGTGGTCTAGGATCGCGCGCCGGCTTTGCTACGCATTGCCGCGCTGCTCGCGGAAGAAATCGAGCTTCTCCTGCGCGACGCGGTCCGAGAAGCTGAATACCACCGCGTCCGACGACGCTTCGTGCTCGGAGAATTGCCAGCTCGGCACCGTCCAGACGTCGTGCGGGCCCCATTCGAAGACTTGGTCGCCGACCCGGGTCTTGCCATTGCCCTCGACGCAGACGAAGACGACGCCGTCGGTCGAGCGGTAGGGCATCGACTTGAAGCCTTTGGGCAAGAGCGACATCCAGGTCGAGATCGTCGGCATCGCCCAGCCGCCGTCGAGCGGGTTGACGAATTTCATCTTGTAGCCGAAGCAGGCATCGATCGGATGAAAGCGCGCCAGCCGGTCGAGCGCATCGCGCGAGCGCGTATAAGGGTAATTGAAGATCGGTGTCGTCTTGCTGGCCGGCTGATAGTCGACCGGTAAGAGGTTGTAGGCGAATTCGGCATCGGCGGCGCCGTCAGGCCGTGTCACCGGATGGGTCTTGTCGGGATAGGCTTCGCGGAAGCCCGCATCCATCAGGTTGACGAGATGCATGTCGAGGCCGTCGAGCCATACCATCGGCTCCTGGCTGAGATTGCCGTGATCGTGCCAGGTCCAGGACGGGGTGATGACGAAGTCGCCGGGCGACATCATGGTGCGCTCACCCGAGACGGCGGTATAGGCGTTCTTGCCTTCGATGATGAAGCGCAGGGCCGAGGCGACGTGGCGGTGCGCCGGCGCAACCTCGCCCGGCAGAATGATCTGCATGCCGGCGAACAGGCTCCGGGTGATGCGGGATTCGCCCGCCATGCCCGGATTCTCCAACACCAGCACCCGCCGCTCGGCCTCTTCGGCGGTGATGATCTTGCAGGCTTCCATCAGATAGGGGCGCACGTCGCGCCAGTGCCAGATCGCCGGCACGCACGGGCTCTTCGGCTGGTCGAGCACGAGATTGCCGAGCACCCGCCAGAGCGGCGCCAGATGCTGCTGATTGGCGCGGCCGTAGAATTCCATACGGCCTTTTTCCGCCTCGCGGTTGACGGTATGCGCAAAGCCGTCGTCAGCCATCGGTGTCTCCTCGTAAATCCTTGCGCCGCCCGCGAAAAGTGCCGCAATTCGCGGCGCGAAACAGTCTTATCTTATCTCGATATTGAGCCCGGGGGGGCGGGAGTCAAGCCGGGGCTAGCGGGGCTTGCCCGACGGTATATCGTCGATCGCGTGGCCGGTGGTGACGCGGTTGTAGATCGCGTTGGCGATCGCGCCGACGATGATCAGGCACGGAATCATGAACGCGAAAAATAACCGCACCGGTCCCGGCCGCAGAAACATGCGCGCTGTCACCAGTACGACCTCGATCGCGGCGATCGCCAGCCACAGCAGGTTGGTGAAGTTCAGGGCCACGGCTCCGCCTCTGCGTTGCTCGTTCCGTCCATGACTCTATGGATTCGCGCACCAGCTTGCAATGCGTTATGCCGCTTGCGTTGCGGCGATCATTGGCCGAGGCCTACGAATGGGGGTGCGCGCAGATCAGGCGGCCGGTGCCCGCAATGCCTTGATCACGCGCTTCATCAGCGTTTCCGAGCGTCCGTCCTCAAAGAGCACGTCACTCAACTCGGCCGCGGCACGCGCCTGCGCCTCGATCACCGGGACGTGGAGCGGCGATTGACGCGCCGCTTCGCAGAGACCCGTAACGCGATCCTCGATCTCTTCGGCGAGGTGCTCGAGCGTCTCGTGCGCGGATTTGGCGAAGCCGTGGCGCTGACCGCGCTGGACCAAGAGCCGCAAGAATGCCGCGGCTTCATGCGCCGCGACAAGAGTCTCGGGACTCGGCGCCGCGGCCAATTCGGGAAGACGCCGATGACGGTCCGAGATCGGCAGCGGCGCGAGCACGAGCTGGGCGTAGCGGTCGAGGAAATCGCTATCGAGCGCGTCGGCGACGTCGCTACGCGTCTGCAGGATCGCCGCGCCCCACGGCGAATCGCGGCGCACGCCGATCTCGCTCAGCACGCCCTCCGACTCATCGAGATATTGAACCAGCGCCGTCCCGAGAGCGACCGGCGAGGGCAACGGCCCGCGCCGCGGCACCACGGCCAAGAGCGCCCGCGCGAGACGCTCGACCTCGCCGATGAGTCGGGCGCCGACGCAGAAGAATTCGGTATTCGCGACCAGCGCGTCATTCGCCTTCCACGACAAAGCGCGGCCGAGGCGCAGGATCTCGCGCGGCTGCACCAGGCGATTCAGCACCGCGAGCGGCAGGAAGCGCGCATCGACGCCATGGCGATCGGAGATCGCCAGAAACTGCTGCTTCAGCAAAGTGACGCAATCCGAGGAGAGATCGGTGATGCGTCCGTCTTGCAGCAGATCGAGACGCGCGGCGATGCGCTGCAGCGCCTTCATCGCGCCGCCAAGCGGCTGTGCAACGCCGAGCACGCGTCCGATCATCTCCGCATCGCGCGCGATCGGTTGCGGCAAAAGCTTGCGCAAGGCGAGCGGCGGCTTCGGCTTGGCGAGCTCTGCGAGGACCATCGCCGTCCAGCAGGCAGCCGCTTCTTGCGCCTCGGCCTGCAGCGCGTCGAGATTGGCCGGCGTGGCGCTGAGCTGCTCGCGGAATTGGGCTTCGAAGGCGTCGATCGGCGCGCCGGCGATGAACCGGATCGCTTGCCACCAGTGTTTCAGCGAGCTGCGCGGGATCAATCCCTCGAGCCGCGGGTCGTCGGCACGATCGGTCAGGAAGTCCTCGACGCCGGCGCAAATCAGACGCTGCAGCGTCGGCACGCGTGGCGGCCTTGCCACCCGCAAGCTTGGCCGCAACGCTTCGAGAATCGGCGTGCTCGGCAAGCCGTCGCGGCCGAGCGCACGCTCCAGCTCGACCGCCCGCGCGAGCTCCGTCGTTTGCTGCGGCGACAGGCGCCCGATGACGTTTTGCAGCTGCTCGGTTTTGTCCATGCTCCGTTAAAATCGGCGATAAGCGGTTAAACCACGCTTAATTCCAGAGCGAACCGGGCTTGTTTCCGCCGTGCCGGGGCGGAATACTCGGGAGTAGCGCTGATAGTCGATATCCCTGGATTGGGGAAATGAGCATTCGCCAGTCGAGCAATCGCGTCCCATGACCGTCGCCCCGGAATCCGGCACCACGATCGCCGGCCAGCGGCTGACGCCGCAGGTCATGGACAGCCTCCGCGAAGCCGCCGCCAAGACCGGCGTCGATTTCGATTTCCTCGTCGCGCAGGCCAGTCTCGAAAGCGGCTTTCGCGGCGATGCCCGCGCGAATAAAAGCAGCGCCGCCGGGCTCTTCCAGTTCACCGGCGCCACCTGGCTGCAGATGATGCACGACCACGGCGCGCGCTACGGCTATGCCGACCTGGCGAAAGCCGTGAAGCCTAATCCCGAGGGCGGGGTGACGGTGCCCGACAAGGAAACCGAGCGCCGGATCCTCGAATTGCGCGGCGACAACCGCCTCTCGGCCCTGTTCGCCGCCGAATATGCCAAGGTCAATGGCCGCCGTATCGAAGGCGCCACGGGCCATAAAGCGACCCCGGCGGAGCTCCATCTCGCGCATCTTCTCGGCCCCAATGGCGCGATCCGCTTCCTCAAGGCGCATGACGCCAACGCCCGGCAGTCGGCGGCGAAGGTCGTGCCGGAAGCAGCGCGCGAGAATCCCAGTTTGTTCTACACCCGCGGCTCGCGTACCGCGCAGTCGGTGGCTGCGGTCTATCGCAATATTCAGGAAAAGCTCAACGTGCCGTTGCGCCAGGTTGCCGCGCTGGAAAACGGGAATGCGTCGCTGCGGCCGGCGCTCGGCCTTTCCGACAGCCTGCCGCCGCCGCGGACCGACCGTCGCGCTTGAGCGTCCGTCTGCCTCGCCCTTTGTTAAAATTTGATATGAAATTCTTCACCAAGCCGGTCCTACACTTCTGAGGACGGAGCTGGCCGTCTCTCGTTTCCTGCAACGAGAGACGCGCGTCAGTGCGACTGCGGGGGGAGCCATGGCGCAACGGGCGGAGCAGACGAAACAAGCGACGCTTGCGGCAGTTTCGGGGCTTGCCGCCAAGCGGCTGGGCGCCAGCCGAGCGGTCCTGGTCCAGCGCTTCCTCGCGCAATTCTACGATCACGTTTCGGCTGCCGATCTCGCCGACCGCGCTGCCGAGGACCTTTACGGCGCGGCGCTGTCGCTCTGGCAGTTCGCGCAGCAACGCAACCCCGGCAAGGCGAAGCTCCGCCTCTTCAATCCACGCAGCGAAGAGCACGGCTGGACGGTGCACCACACGGTGCTCGAGATCGTCAACGACGACATGCCCTTCCTCGTCGACTCCGTGAGCATGGCGCTCGCCGCGGAAGGTGTGACGGTCCAGCTCATCATCCATCCGGTGATGCGGGTCGAGCGCGATGCCGAGGGCCGGATCGTCGATCTGCGCGAGAACGGCGATGCCGAAGGCGAGCGCGAATCGATCATGCATGTCGAGATCGGCGAAGTGCATGACGCGGCGCAGCTCGCGCGGATCGCGACGCGGCTCGAAGCGGTGCTCGAAGACACCCGGGCCGCGGTCGCCGATTGGCGCAAGACGCGCGACGCTTTGGCCGATATCCGCGCCGCGCTCGCGCGCGAGAAGCCGCCGCTGCCCGAGGACGAGCTCGCCGAGACGCAGGACTTCCTCGCCTGGCTCGACGACGACAATTTCACCTTCCTCGGCTGCCGCGACTATCGCTTCGATGCGAGCGGCAACACCGTCGCGCCCGGCCTCGGCGTTCTGCGCGATCCGAGCCACGTGCTGTTCGCCGGCCTACGGAATTTCGCGGCGCTGTCGCCCGAATTGCAGGGCTTCCTGCGCGCGCCGCGGGCGCTTTTCATCACCAAGTCCAACCGCCGCGCCACCATCCACCGCCCGGCGCGGATGGACGCGATCGGGGTCAAGCTGTTCGGCGCGCAAGGCGAAGTCGTGGGCATGCGCGTTTTCCTTGGGCTCTTCACCTCGCTCGCCTATAGCCGCCCGGCGGGCGCGACGCCGTTCCTGCGCCTCAAGGTCGCGGGCGTGCTGTGGCATAGCGGTTTCGATCCGCAAGGCCATGACGGCAAGGCGCTCGCGCACATCCTCGAAACCTTTCCGCGCGACGAACTCTTCCAGGTCTCGGAGGGCGAGCTCTCCGACATCGCGATGGGGATTCTCGGCCTGCAAGAGCGCCAGCGCGTCGCGCTCTTCGTGCGCCGCGATCCTTTCGCCCGTTTCGTCTCCTGCCTCGTTTACGTGCCGCGCGAGCGCTATGGCACCGGCCTGCGGCAGCGCCTCGGCGCGATTCTCGAAAAGGCCTTCGTCGCGACCGTCGACAGCTACACCACCCATCTCGACGATGCGGTGCTGGCGCGGGTGCATTTCGTGCTGCGCGCCGAGGGTACGCTGCCCGAGGTCGATCTCGCCGCCGTCGAGCATGCGCTTGCCGAGGCGGCGCGCAGCTGGTCCGACAAGCTCGGCGAAGCGCTGACGACGGCGCGCGGCGAAGCTGCCGGGCTGGCGCTGGCCGCGCGCTACGGGAACGCCTTTCCGAGCAATTATCGCGAGCGCTTTCCGCTGGCGGCAGCGATCGAGGATATCGATCGGATCGAAGCGGTGCGCGGCGGCGCGCCGCTCGCCCTCTCGCTCTATCGTCCGTCCGGCGCCGAGCCGGGCGCGCTGCGCTTCAAGCTCTACCGCGCCGTCAGCCCCTGCGCGCTCGCCGACGTGCTGCCCATGCTTGAGAATATGGGGCTCAAGGCGATCACCGAAGAGCCCTTCGAGATCGCGCCGATGGGCGATGCGCAGGCGATCTGGATGCAGGATTTCGGTCTGGTCTCGCGTTTGGACGAGTTCGATGTCGCCGCCGAGCACAAGCGCTTCGAGGAAGCCTTCGCCCATGTCTGGGCGGGGCGGATGGAAAGCGACGGCTTCAATCGGCTGGTGCTGGCCGCCGGGCTCGACTGGCGTCAGGTGACGGTGCTGCGGCTCTACGCCAAGGCGATGCGCCAGGCCGGCTCGCCCTACAGCCAGGCCTATATGGAAGACGCGCTGGCGCATTATCCGGCGATCGCCGGCCGTCTCGCCGCGTTGTTCGAAGCGCGTTTCGATCCGGCGCGGGCCAACCGCGCTGCGGCCGAGACCGAGAGCCGCGTCAAGGAGATCACGCGCGAGCTCGACGCGGTCGAGAGCCTCGACGAAGACCGCATCCTGCGCGGCTTCCTGCGCCTGGTCGAGAAATCGCTACGCACCAATTATTTCCAACGTCAGGGCGACGGTACGCCGAAGCCTTACCTTTCGGTCAAGCTATCGAGCCGCGAGATCGAGCTCTTCCCGCTGCCGCGTCCGCTCTGCGAGATCTATGTCTACAGCCCGCGGATGGAAGGCGTGCATCTGCGCAACGGCAAAGTCGCGCGCGGCGGCATCCGCTGGTCCGACCGCAAAGAGGATTTCCGCACCGAGATCCTGGCGCTGATGAAAGCGCAAGTGGTGAAGAACGCGGTCATCGTGCCGACGGGCTCGAAAGGCGGCTTCGTCGTAAAGCGCATGCCGGCGGCGCGCGCCGAGCAGCCGGCCGAAGTGGTCGAATGCTACAAGACCTTGATGCGCGGTATGCTCGACATCACCGACAATATTGTCGCCGGCAAGCTCGTCCCGCCCACGGACACGGTACGCCATGACGGCGACGATCCCTATCTCGTCGTCGCCGCCGACAAGGGCACCGCGACCTTCTCCGATATCGCCAACGGCGTCTCCGAGGAATACGGTTTCTGGCTCGGCGACGCCTATGCTTCGGGCGGCTCGGCGGGCTACGACCACAAGGCGATGGGCATCACCGCGCGCGGCGCCTGGGAGCTGGTGAAGCGCCACTTCCGCGAGCTCGGCACCGATATCCAGACGACGGATTTCACCTGTGTCGGCGTCGGCGACATGGCGGGCGACGTCTTCGGCAACGGCTTGCTGCGCTCGAAGCAGACGAAGCTCGTCGCCGCTTTCAACCATCTTCACATCTTCCTCGACCCCGATCCCGACCTCGCCCGGAGCTTTGCCGAGCGCCAGCGCCTCTTCGACCTGCCGCGCTCGAGCTGGGCGGATTACGACAAAGCGCTGATTTCGGAAGGCGGCGGCATTTTCGAGCGCAGCGCCAAATCGATCCCGCTCGCGCCGCAGATGCGCGCCCGGCTCGATATCGCGGCCGAGCATCTGACGCCCGCCGAGCTCATCCAGGCTATCCTCAAGGCACCGGTCGATCTTCTGTTCTTCGGCGGCATCGGCACGTTCATCAAAGCCTCGGGCGAAAGTCACGCCGAGGCGAGCGATAAGGGCAACGACGGACTGCGCATCGACGGCAAGGACGTCCGCGCCAAGGTCGTCGGCGAGGGCGCCAATCTCGGTGTCACGCAAAAGGGCCGCATCGAATACGCGATGAAAGGCGGCCGCATCGACACCGATGCGATCGACAATTCCGCCGGCGTCGATACCTCGGACCACGAGGTCAACCTCAAGATCCTCTTGAACGGCGTGGTCGCGGCCGGCGGTCTCACCCTCGCGCAGCGCAACGACCTCTTGCAGCAGATGACGGACCAGATTGCCGATCATGTGCTGCAGGACAATTATCTTCAGGGCTTGGCGCTGTCGCTGGCGGAGGCGCAAGGCGTCGAACGGCTTGACGGCGAGGCGCGGCTCATCCGCGATCTCGAGCGCGCCGGCCGGCTCGATCGCGCGATCGAATTTCTACCCTCCGACGACGCGCTCGCGGCGCGGGAGCGGGCGCACCAGCCGCTGACCCGGCCCGAGCTCTCGGTGCTGCTCGCCTATGTCAAGAACACGCTGACCGAGGATTTGATCGAGAGCGATTTCCCCGACGATCCGCAACTCGAAGAGGATCTCTTCGGCTATTTCCCGAAGATCCTGACCGAGCGCTTCCGCGATGCGATCCAGCATCACCGGCTGCGCCGCGAGTTGATCGCGACCGTCGCGGCGAACGATCTCGTCAACCGCACCGGCATCACCTTCCTGCGCGAGATCGGCGCGCGCACCGGCCGCAGCCCGGGCGATGTCGCCCGCGCCTATATGATCGTGCGCCAGGTGTTCGGCCTCGATGCGCTCTGGACCGACATCAACGCGCTCGACAACAAAGTGCCGGCGCAGCTCCAGCTCGAGATGTTCAAAGCCGCGCTGCGTCTGGTCGAGCGGGTGACGGCGTGGTTCCTCGCCGGCTCGCGGCTCGACATCGCGGCACAGGTCGAGGCCTATCGCCCGGGCGTCGCCCAGCTCGCGGAGAATGTCACCGCTTTCATGCCCGATTCGCATAAGGCCGAGCTGTTGCGCCGCGTCGCCGCCTTCGCGGCCAAAGGCGCGCCCGAAGCGTTGGCGCTGCGCGTCGCGCGGCTCGATTTCCTGTTATCGGCGGTCGATATCGTGCGCCTCGCCAAGACGGCGCAGCGCGATTTCCTCGAGGCCGGCCACCGCTTCTTCGCCATCGGCTCGCATTTCAAGCTCGACACGCTGCGCGTCGCGGCGCGCAAGCTTCTTGCCGACACGCAATGGCAGAAGCTCGCGGTCTCGGCGCTGATCGAGGATCTCTACGCCCACCAGGCCGATCTCACCGCCCGCGCCCTCGCGGGCGGCGGCGATTTCGACAAATGGCTCGAGGGGCATAGCCGCGATCTCGGGCGGCTCGACACGCTGGTGCGCGAGATCGAGGCGGCGACGCTACCCGATCTCGCGATGCTGACGGTCGCGAACCGCGCGCTGCGCGGCTTCCTGGTCGAATAGCCGCGGCGGGTTATGTCCCCTCGTCCAGTCGCACGAAGTCGTGGTGCGGCTTGATCCGCGCATTGACATAGCGACCGATCGACGGCGTGTGGTGCAGCCTGCGCCATTCCTGCGGCGTCACGTCGCGATAGGCGTAGAGGCCGCGGCGCGCGCTACGATAGGCGACGAACAGCCAGCGCGACGGCCGGTCATAGGCCATCGCGCGGATCGCCGAGGAATCAACCGGCTGAAGCCGCAATTTCTTTGGCCGTTCCATATCCGGTCAACGCCGCGGCGCGGGATTGGTTCGCGCTAGCCGATCACCGCGATGCCCTGGACCTCGACCAGCAGCTCGGGCCGCGCCAGGCCGGCGACGGTGATGAGGGCGCTGGCCGGGAAATTATCGCCGAAAATCTCGCGGCGCAGCTGGGTGAAACGGTCGCCGAAGCGCGGATCGGTGATGAAGACCGTCATCGTCACCATGTCGGCGAGCTTGCCGCCGACTTCTTCGAGGGTCTGGCCGAGCTTCGAGAAAATCTCGCGCACCTGGCCGTCGAAATCGCCGGTCAGCGCCTTGCCCGAGGCGTCGACCGAGACGGTGACGCCGGCGAGGAAGACCGTGGTGCCGCCCTGGGTGATGACCGCGGGCGAATAGGCGCGGGTCTGGGTGAGGTCGCGCTTGATGTAACGCCGGGTATGCGCCATTCGAAAGCCTCCTCGTTTGCTTCGCAAGACGGCGCGGCGCTTCCCTTGGATCGGGAGTTTTCGCGCCGCATCGTTGCTCGGCTAACTCTTGTTCATCCGGTTCTCGACCAAATCCTTGACCACCGCCGGATCGGCAAGGGTTGAGGTGTCGCCGAGCTGGTCCTGCTCGTTGGCCGCGATCTTGCGAAGGATGCGGCGCATGATCTTGCCCGAGCGCGTCTTCGGCAGGCTCGGCGCCCATTGGATGAGATCGGGCGTCGCGATCGGGCCGATCTGCTTGCGGACCCATTGATTGAGCTCGCTGCGCAGCGCCTCGTTCGGCTCGACGCCGAGCTTCAAGGTGACGTAGGCGTAGATGCCTTGGCCCTTGATGTCGTGCGGATAGCCGACCACGGCCGCTTCTGCGACCTTGGTGTTGGCGACGAGAGCGCTCTCGACCTCGGCGGTGCCGAGACGATGGCCGGCGACGTTGATCACGTCGTCGACGCGGCCGGTGATCCAGTAATAGCCGTCCTCGTCGCGGCGCGCGCCGTCGCCGGTGAAATACTTGCCCTTGAAGGTCGAGAAATAGGTCTCGATGAAGCGCTTGTGATCGCCATAGACGGTGCGCATCTGGCCGGGCCAGCTGTCGATGAGGCAGAGATTGCCCTCGGCGGTGCCTTCCAGCACCTTGCCCTCGCCGTCGACGATCTGCGGCTGGATGCCGAAAAACGGCCGCGTCGCCGAGCCCGGCTTCAACGGCGTGGCGCCCGGCAGCGGCGTGATGAGGATGCCGCCGGTCTCGGTCTGCCACCAGGTATCGACGATCGGCACGCGCCCGTCGCCGACGACGCGGTGATACCAGAGCCAGGCCTCGGGATTGATCGGCTCGCCGACCGAGCCCAGAAGCTTCAGCGACTTGCGCGAGGTCTTGGTGACGAACTGCTCGCCTTCGCGCATCAGCGCGCGGATCGCGGTCGGCGCGGTGTAGAAAATGTTGACCTTGTGCTTGTCGATCACCTGCCAGAAGCGCGAGGCGTCGGGATAGTTCGGCACGCCCTCGAACATCAGCGTGGTCGCGCCATTGGCGAGCGGCCCGTAGACGATATAGCTGTGACCGGTGACCCAGCCGACATCGGCGGTGCACCAATAGATTTGCTCGTCGTGATAATCGAAGACGTATTGATGCGTCATCGATGTGAAGACGAGATAGCCGCCGGTGGTATGCAGCACGCCCTTGGGCTTGCCGGTCGAGCCCGAGGTATAGAGGATAAAGAGCGGATCCTCGGCGCTCATCTCGGCGGGCGGGCAATCCTTCGACGCCTTGCCCATCTCGTCGTGGTACCAGACGTCGCGGCCCTCTTGCCAAGCGACGGCACCGCCGGTTCGCTTCACCACCAGCACCTTCTTGACGCTCGGGCAGGTCTTCAGCGCCTCGTCGGTGTTGGCTTTGAGCGGCACTTTGCGACTGCCGCGCAGGCCTTCATCGGCGGTGATGACATAGGGCGAATCGCAATCCTGGATGCGGCCGGCGAGGCTGTCGGGCGAGAAGCCGCCGAAAACGACGCTATGGACGGCGCCGATCCGCGCGCAGGCGAGCATCGCATAGGCGGCCTCGGGGATCATCGGCAGATAGATGGTGACGCGGTCGCCTTTCTTGATGCCGTGCGATTTCAGCACATTGGCGAGGCGGCACACATTGTCGTGCAGCTCGGCATAGGTGATGTGCCGGCTCTCGTTCGGATCGTCGCCCTCCCAGATAATCGCGGTCTGCTCGGCACGCAGCGGCAGATGCCGGTCGATACAATTTGCGGACGCGTTGAGCGTGCCGTCCTCGTACCACTTGATCGAGACGTCGCCCGCGAAGGTCGTGTTCTTGACCTTGGTGTAGGGCTTGATCCAGTGCAGGCGCTTGCCTTGCTCGCCCCAGAACTTCGCCGGGTCGGCGATCGATTCCTCATAGAGCTTCTTGTATTTCGCCTCGTTGATCCAGGCGCTGCTCGCAAAGGTGGAGGGGACAGGAAAAGCGCTCGAATCCGGCATGACCTAGGCTCCCTTATGGCTTTGCCCGGAGAATAAAACCGCGCCGCGCCGGCAACAAGAATGCGGTTAACGCGGCCTTTACCATATTTCGGCAGGCTTGCCGCATGGCCACGGCGCCGATCTCCGGCACGCTCTCACCGGCCCAGCAAGCCGTGCTGGAGCAGATTCGCGCGCTGCGCGCGGCAAAACCGGTGCGGACCGCCCCGGCGGTGGCCGAGGCTGCGCCGGTCCAGGCAAAGCCCGTAGCGGCCGCCGCATCCGCTCGGCCGCAGGCCGTCCGCGGCCGCGGCTCGATCGTCAATATCGTCGCCTGACTTTATCGTCGCCTGACTTTTCGCCTGTCCGGCGCCGTGCCAGACTGTCTCCCCTAAGTGACAGGGAGGGCACGATGCGCTTGGCGGGCAAAGTGGCGATCGTCACCGGCGGCGGCTCGGGCTTCGGCGAGGCGATCGCCAAGCGCTTCGCCGAAGAGGGCGCGAAGCTCGTGGTCAACGACATCAACGACGATGGCGGCACGCGCGTCGCGAAAGCGATCGAGGGCGCCCAGGGCCAGGGCAGCGCGACCTATCTGCGTGCCGACGTGTCGCGCGACAGCGACATGGCGCGGCTGATCGCGGCTTCGCTCGAGCGTTACGGTCATGTCGACATCATGGTCAACAATGCCGGCATCACCCATGTGAACCGGCCGATGCTCGAAGTCGGCGAAGCGGAATTCGACCGCATCTACGCCGTCAATGTGAAGTCGATCTATCTTGCGGCGCGGCACTTGGTCCCCGTGCTGCGCACGCAGGGGACAGGAGGTTGCTTCATCAATACCGCCTCGACCGCCGGCATCCGGCCGCGGCCCGGCCTGGTCTGGTACAACGGCTCGAAGGGCGCCGTTATCACGCTGACAAAGGGCATGGCGGCCGAGCTCGGCCCCGACAAGATCCGTGTCAACGCGCTTTGCCCGGTCGCGGGCGACACGCCGCTGCTGCCGAGCTTTTTGGGCGGCGCCACCGACGCGCATCGCCAGCGTTTTGTCGCGACCGTGCCGCTGGGCCGCCTCTCGACCCCCACCGATGTCGCCAATGCCGCGCTTTATCTCGCCTCCGACGAAGCCGCGTTCATTACCGGCGTCGCCCTCGAGGTCGATGGCGGGCGCTGCATCTAGCCGGTCGCGAAATCTCAAGAAATTTTCTTAACCGGTATGACGGAGGGAATGTTGCCCCACAAGCGATGGCTTGATGACAATCTGGGAAAGATCGGTTTCGTTCTATTCGCGTTTGGATCAATTCTGCTTGTTCTCGGTATGGCGGGTATTGTGCTTCAAATGGTGATGCGATACCCCGGCTTCGTAGCAAGCGGCAACTCCGTTTCCGACTGGTCGCAAACCTTGATGATGATAGCGTCGCTCCATTACGGATTCGGCACGACGCTGACCGTGATCGGGGTAGCGTTTTATTGCCTCGGTCGGCTAATCGAGAATAGCTTTGTGACAATCGTTGGTTTTGAGCGCACTCCCCCTTCCAAGCTGCTCGTTAAGGGCCCGGACGAAAACAATGTCGTCTGGATCGGCAGTCCTTACGACTCACCAATCGATGCGCAACTTGCCGCGCAGGCATTCGCAGCGAGATTGGGTTCGAGCGCAGGAAGCGTTCCTTAAGCCAGCTTCGTCTTCGCCACCGCGCCGTCGTAATCGACATACCAGCGCTGACTGTCGAACGGCTTGCCTTCGAGCCGCGCCGCCAGCCAATCGGCTTGGGTGTTGCGCGGATCGGGTCCCTTGGTCGACGAGGTGGTGAAGGCGATGCTGTGATTGCCGCCGGCATAGACGATGAGCTGCTTCGGGCCGCCCAGCGCCTTGACGAAAGCTTCGGTGTGTTCGAGCGGACAAAGCTGATCGTATTCGCCGCAGGCGACGAAATAGGCGCCTTTGATATTCTGCGCGTAGCCGTTCCAGTCGATGGTCCTGCGGAAGGCGTCGAATTCCTTCTCGTTGGTGATGCCCGACATGAACATGAAGCGCTTCTTGAAGGTCGGCGACGCCTGGTTGAAGATCGTCTCGTCGCCCGGCTCGTAGCAGGTGCCGGTGATCGCGCAGGCTTTGAAGCGCGCGTCGGCCGACATCATGATCGCGGTGAAGAACGAGCCGAAGCTGACGCCGGTCATGCCGATCTTGGTCACGTCGAGCTCGGGGCGTTTGGCGATCCAGTCGGCGACGGTCTTGCCGGCCTCGGCCCAGCCGGGCACATCGACGTAGATGCCGCGGAGCGGCGGCTCCCAATAGCCCGGTCCCTCGAAAGCGAGCACGGCATAGCCGCGCTTCAGGAACCGGTCGTCTTTGAGCGCGACCGAGCCTTCCTTGAACCCGTCCATGCCCGAGACGACGACGATCACCGGCACCTTCGCGCCGCGTTGATAGTTCGGCGGCAGATGCAGGATCGCCGGCAGCGTCTTGCCGCGATAAGGCAGCTCGACCCATTCGATCTTGTGATCGGCGACCGCCATCCATTTCTTGAAATTCTCGAGCTTCTTGGCGTTCTGCATCTTGATGTGGTCGTTGACTTCGTCGATCGTCCACATCGCCGATCCCCAATAGCGCGCGGCGAGGTAGTAATGCTCGGCGGCGGCGTCCTTGTTGCCGGCCTGCTCGGCGTCTTTCGCCTTGGCTTCGCGCGCTTTGGCCAGTGCCTCGAAAGCGGGCGCGATATCGACGAGGCGCACGACGCGCTTTTTCAGCTCGGCCATTTCGGGGATCGTGCTCGGCCCGCCCGAGCCGATGATCACGCCGGTATGGCTCTGGTCCCAATCGACGCCATTGGCCTGGATGACGTTGTCGAGCACCCAGCGCTGCTCGTTGAAGCGCTTCACCACCGGCTCGCCTTTGGGCGCGCGCTTCGACCAGTCATGCGTGGCAGCGCCCGGATGCGCCGGCACGCCGGGCATCTCGGCGGCGGCGGCAGGCTCGATCGCGCCGGCGGTGGCAGCGCCTGCCGCGGCGGCAAGCGAAGCGGACTGCAGGAAAGCGCGGCGATCCATGATGTTCCTCCCGGGTGGTTTCGTTGCCGGAAGGATAAACCCGGGGCCTAAAAGCAACAATGGCCCGGAGCGCAGCAAAGCCCGCGAGCGGGCCTAGCGAGCGGGCGTCTTGCGAAGCATCTAAAAGAAGTTGCTTCGCACGACGGCTCGCATCTGGATTCGATGCGAGCCTGTGCTACGCGCGCTTCGCGGCCGTTGATTCCCCTGGTCATTGCGATGCCGAGCGAAGCGAGGCGGAAGCAATCCAGAGCAACGGCTCGCTGGATTGCTTCGTCGCTTACGCTCCTCGCAATGACAATTTTTTAGAGATCCAATGTTCCGGGAACGAACAGCTCTTCGACCGGGATCTGCCGCGAGATGTAGCCCTGGTCATGCGCATAGCGCACGAAGGTCTCGACGATCTTGCGATTCGCCTTGAGGCCGTGGGTATAGGGCGCGGCGCCGTACGCGGCCTTCTGCTGCTCTTGGATGAAGACCGAATCGAGCAGCGAGTAGCGCTTGGGATCGTCCTCGAGGATTTCTTCGGCGGCTTTCTGCGCGTCGACGAAAGCCTGATAGAGGCTCTTGGCGATCCACGGTTCGCGCTCGGCGAGCTCTTTCTTCATCACCAGCGTATGAGTGGTCGGCATCACGCCGGTGCGCTGCACGAAGCGCTGCATCTCGCCTTGCGTGTCGGGGAACAGGCGCCGCACCCATTTCTCGCCGTTCTGGAAGGCCGGCGTCACCGAGGTGCACCAGATCGCATCGACCTCGCCGTCCCTCAGCTTCTCTTCGGGCGACTTGCCCTTGCGGATTTCGACCTTGACGTTCTTCGGGATCACATAGCCCGCGCCCTCGGTCTCGTTGGTGACCCAGGTCGCCTGCTCGGGCGCGAAGCCGTAATGCTCCTTGAAGATGCCGCGCAGCCAAAGATTGACGGTATAGCGATAGCCTTGCGCGCCGATGCGCTTGCCGATGAGATCGCTCGGCTTGGTGATGGTCGAATCCGCGCGCACGAACAGATAGGCCCAGACCGCCATGCGCAGCGGGAAGATCGGTAAAGCGAGGCAGGGCTCGCCGCGATCGCGCGCCGCGACATACCACGAGAACGACATTTCGGCGGCGTCGTAATCCTCGTAGACGGGGCGGGTGCAGAAATCGCCGATCCAGGCGGTGTTGGTCTTGAGCGCCAAGCCCTTCGCCTTGACGCGGCCATCGACCAGCGGCCGATGGCGGTCGTAATCGGCAAAGGCGATGTCGATTGGATACAACGCCCCGGCGCGCGATTCATCGCGCGTCGCAACAAGGGTTCCGTTATCGGGTGACGCCATAACGTTTCCTCCAGGACTGCTTGCCCGCAATTCTATGGCTGGGCAGGCCGGAAGGCCAGCGAGATCGCGCGCCGGTTTACCCTAATGCCGGAAGTGCCGCATCCCCGTGAAAACCATGGCGATTCCGGCCCTGTCGGCGGCCGCGATCACCTCGTTGTCGCGCACCGAGCCGCCGGGCTGGATCACCGCCGTGGCGCCGGCGGCGATCGCGGCCTCGAGCCCATCGGCGAAGGGGAAGAACGCGTCCGAGGCGACCACCGAATTTTTCGCAGGGCTCTCCGCGAGCCCTGCGATGCGCGCCGCGTCTTCGGCCTTGTGCGCGGCGATGCGCGCGGAATCGACCCGGCTCATCTGCCCGGCGCCGATGCCGACGGTCGCGCCGTTCTTGGCGTAGACGATGGCGTTCGATTTCACGTGCTTGGCGACGCGGAAAGCGAAGAGAAGATCGGCGCGCTCGGCGGTGCTCGGCGCGCGCTGCGTTACGACTTTAAGGTCGCTGTCGCCGACCCGGCCATCATCGCGCGTCTGCAACAGATAGCCGCCGGCGAGCGAGCGCAGCGTCATGCCCGGCGCCCGCGCATCGGGCAGCGCGCCGGCCGCGAGCAGGCGCAGATTCGGCTTCTTCGCCAAGAGCGTTTGCGCTTCCGGCGTCACCTCGGGCGCGATGATCACTTCGAGGAAGAGCTTGCCGATCGCCTCGACCGTCGCGGCATCGAGCGGGCGATTGACGGCAATGATGCCGCCGAAAGCGCTGATGGGATCGCAAGCGAGCGCTTTGAGGAACGCGTCGCGCAAATCGCTGCCGGTGGCGACGCCGCAGGGATTGGCGTGCTTGATGATCGCGACTGCCGGCGGCTCGAACTCGGCGACGCATTCATAGGCGGCATCGGTGTCGTTAAGATTGTTGAAGGACAGCTCCTTGCCCTGGAGCTGCCGCGCCGTCGCGATGCCGGGGCGCCCCATCCCGGTAATCTGGGCGCCGCCGAGATAGAACGCCGCCTGCTGGTGCGGATTCTCGCCGTAGCGCAGCGTCTCTTTGAGCGTGCCGGCGATGGCGACGGTCGGGGGAAATTTCTCGCCTTGGAGCTCGGCGAACCAAGCGGAGACCGCGGCGTCGTACGCGGCGGTACGCGCGAAAGCGAGACCGGCGAGCTTGCGGCGCAGCGCCAGCGTGGTGGCGCCGTCATGCGCCTTCAGCTCGGCGAGGATCGCGTCGTAATCGGCGGGATCGGTCACCACGGCGACGCCGTCATGGTTCTTTGCCGCAGCGCGGATCAGCGCCGGCCCGCCGATATCGATGTTCTCGAGGCATTCGTCGAAATTGCCCCCGCGCGCGCGGGTCTCAGCGAACGGATAAAGATTGACGACGACGAGATCGATTGGCGCGATGCCGTGCTGCTTGATCGCGTCGAGATGCGCCGGCAGATCGCGTCGCGCCAGGATGCCGCCATGGATCGCGGGATGCAGCGTCTTGACGCGCCCATCGAGCATTTCGGGAAAGTCCGTGACCGAAGCGACATCCGCGACCTTGAGCCCCGCTTCCGCCAGCGCCTTTGCCGTGCCGCCGGTCGAGATCAGCGCGACGCCGCGCGCGGCGAGGGCGCGGGCAAAGGGGATGAGGCCGGTCTTGTCGGAAACGGAGATGAGCGCCCGGTTGATCGGGCGCAGCGCAGCGGGCTTGTCGGTCATGGGCGGACCTTAAGTCGCGCCGCCCACAACGATCAAGCGCCCGCCACCCGCCTCAGAAGCTTATCCCCATCTTCCGGTACGCAATCGCCGCGCCAGGCGACGATCTGATCGGGGCGGATCAGCGCGAGCGTGGCTTCGTAAAGCTCGCGCAGCGCCGGCTCGGGCCGGTCGACCACGGTGAGCGGCAGGCCACCTGCCGCAGCGGCGCGGGCGAAAGCGGCGGTATCGGGCGGGTTCGGTCCCAGCCGCAACAGGCTGAACTCGAAGCCGAGCGTGTCATAGAGCGAGCGGCCGTCGGCAAGCCAGGCATGCGGCGCGCGCCCGCCGGGCACCGCGCTCGGCACGTAGTCATTGGCGCGGTCCGGCGGCGGCGCGGCGCCGTCGCTCGCGATCAGCGGCGAGCCGTCATAGCGTGCGCCGAAGGTGATGCCGGGGATGTTGAATTCCTCGCGCACATGGCGGTTGAGGTAGATGCCCGCTTCCGCGCGCGCGGCCTCGCCCGCCGGCGTCGGGTCCTCGATCTCGGGCGCGGGCGTGAAATTGCCGATCGAATTGGCGTAATAGCGCGCATAGCCGGTATTGCGCTCCGCGACCGGCAAGCGCTCGCGCTCATAGCTTTCGAGCAATCGTGCGCCGCCCCAGCCTTTGAGCACGGCGGCGAGCTTCCAGCCGAGATTGACCGCGTCCTCGATCGCGGTGTTGTAGCCGAGCCCACCGGTGGGGGTGAACAGATGCACGGCATCACCGGCGAGGAAGACGCGGCCCGCCTGGAATTTCTCGGCGACGAGGGCAAGGCCCGCCGTCCAGGGCAAGCGCCCGATCATCGTCAGCGGGCAATGTGCGCCGAGCGCTTCATCGAGCGCGGCGCAGGCCCAATCATCGGTAATCGCGGCTTCGTCCATGCCCGGCGGCAGCTGGAACATGAAAACGAATTCCTCGCGCCCGTCGATCGCGACGACAAGGCCGCGCTGCGAGCGGTTGACCGCCCAATATTGCCAGGCGCGCGGCGAGGGGATGAGATCGTAAAGCGTTGGCGCGCGGAACCAGATCGACAGCATCCGCCCGCCCATGTAATCGCGCGCGACACCCGCCTCGCCGCGGTAGTGAAAGCCAAGCTGCTTGCGGATCGCGCTGCGCGCGCCGTCGCAGCCGACGAGATAGGCGGCGGCGAAGCGCCGCGTCGCGCCGTCGTCGACATGCACGGCCTCGACGGCGACGCCATCCGCCTCCTCGCTAAAGCGCTCAACGCGCCAGCCGAAGCGCAGCGACACCGAGCGCAGCTTTTCGGCCTCGTGCCGCAGCACGCGCTCGACATAGAGCTGCGAGCCGCGATGCGGCAGCTCGGCGGCGCTCCACGCGCCTGACAGCGTCTTGATCAGATCGCGCGCCTCGCGCGCCGCGGGCAAGGCGAAGCGCGCCAGCTCGTGCCGCGTCAATCGCGTGAAATAGGCGACGTCGGTCGGGTAATCCGCCGGCAGCCCGACCGCGCGCACGGCATCGGCAAAGCCGAGGCGGCGGTAGTGCTCCATGCTGCGCGCCTGGGTCGCGTTGGCGGCGGGAAAGCTGGTGGTCGATGGCCGGTCGCACAGCAGCAGCGTCGCGACGCCGCGCCGGCCGAGCTCGTTGGCCAGCATCAGCCCGGCCGGGCCGCCGCCGGCGATGATCACCTCGGCATCGTGTTGCGCCATGGCTTCTCGCTACGGACGGTTTGATGCGGTCGCGCCGACCGCCACGTCATCGCTATCGCTCGGGCGTCGGCCGGAGAGCATGAAACAGACGACCGCCAAAAGCAGATAGGGAAGGGCGATGATGTTCATTACCGCGCTGAACGGCAATCCCGCCGCCAAAAGAAAGCCGCCGATCACCGGACCAGGAATCGCGCCTAAGCGACCGATGCCGCTGGCATAGCCGACGCCATTGCCGCGAATCGCGGTGGGATAGAACTGGCCGACGATGCCGTTCAGCGAATCGTGCGTGCCGGCGGCTACCGTGATGACGAGTATCATGGTCACGACCAGCATCGTCGTGGAAAGATCGAGAGAGCCGAGACAAATCATGGCGGCGATCGCGATCAGCGCCGCGACGGCGATGACCGCCGCGCCGAATTTGTCGACCAGTCGCGCGAGAATCAAATGCGCGAGGATGCTGCCGATGCCGCCATAGGCAAAGGCGAGCGATGCCATGGCGGGTGAGGCGCCGGCATTCTCCAAGAGCACCACCGACCAACTCAGGATCGTGAAGAAGGTCAGCGCCTCGACGAAATAGGCGCACCACAAGAGCGGAGTCGCGACGCGCAACCCGCCGCGGAACAGGATCGCGATATTGAATTTCGCGACCTTATGCTGTTGCTCGAGATGGAAGGCGACATCGGGAGCGAGGGCGATACCGGGCACCGCGCGCGCGATCATGCGGCGCAGACGCGGCGCGGTTGGTTCGGTCAGGGTGAGATAGCGGATCGATTCCGGCAGCGCCGCGTAAAGCAGCAGGCTCAGCACCACGCCCAGCGCGCCGACAATGATGAATACCGCCGGCCAGCCGTAATGCGGGATGGTCGCCGCCGCCAAGGCGCCGACCGCGGCCGCGCCGAGCGAATTGCCGATCAGCGACACGATGACGAAGCTCGCGCGGAGGTTCTTCGGCGCAGATTCGTTGAGCAAGGCGATGGCATTGGGGACGACACCGCCGATGCCCAGCGCGGTGAGACAGCGCAGGACCAATAGTTGGTTCATGTCGCCAGCAAAGCCGGTCGCGAGTGCCGGCAGGCTATAGGTGAGCACGCCGGCAATGATGCCGATGCGGCGGCCGTAACGGTCACCGATCTTGCCGAAGATCACGGCGCCGACGAGCAGGCCGAGGTTGCCGACGCCAAAGACGATGCCCATGGCGTTTTGCGGCAAATGCCAGTCGCGTAGGATCGCGGGCGCGGCGACCAGCACGGTGCCGAAATCCATGCCATCAAGAAACAATGCAATGAAGCACAGGGTGAAGACGACGATATGCATGCGCCCGAGCTTCAGCCCGTCGAGCAACCCGGCGACGTCGATGTTTTGCGTGGCCACGATGTCCCTCCCTTTCGGCCGCTTGAGCGGCTTTCCTTGCCGTGAGGATGGCGCGGACGGATTTTATGTCAATTAAAAAATGAGCACAGTCATTTTCTTCGGGCGGGGCTCGGCCGCGGCCGCATCCCCTCGAATAGGATGGTGAAATCGCGGCGTAGCGCGGCGATGCCATCCTCGATGACCGGCGGGTCGCTGGCGAGGCAGCGACGGATCTCGGCACGGTAGATCAGGAAGATCAGCTCGGCCGCGGCCAGCGGCGCGACATCCTGGCTGACCAGATCGTCGGCTTGGGCCTGCGCGACCACCTTGGCGAGCAATTGATGCGTGCGTTCCAATCCGGCCTCGATGCGATTGCCGACGCCGCTGCCCATGAAGGTCACTTGTTGCATCATGTAGCGCGAGAGCGGCGGCGTCTCGCTGAAATACGCGAGAAACACCCGGAAAATAGCGAGAAGTTGGTCAACAAACGGCATGCCGCGCCTGGCTTTGCGGACGGCGCGGTCGGAGAGTTTGTTGAGCTCCTCATCGAATAGCAGCAGCAGCAAATCGCGCTTGTCGGTCGCATAAAGGAACAGCGTCCCGATGGCGACGCCGGCGCGCGTCGCGATCTCGCGCGTGGTCGTCTCCTCGAATCCTTTTTCGATGAACAGCGCGCGCGCCGCGTTGCGGATGCGCGCCAGCTTGTCCTTCTTGTTGGATTCGCGGCGGCCGCCGGTCGCGGCAGGCTTTGTTTTTGCTTTGGCCACGCGGAATTATCGCCTGGGCAGGCGGTGCGTCAACGAAAAGAACTGAATCCAGTCAGTTTTCTAACCGCCGGTCAATTGCGCGAGCAGCCGTGCGGGATCGTCGGGCTCGCGGTTGCCGCGCCAAGCGACGATCTGGTCGGGGCGGATGAGGGCAAGATCGGCGCCGTAGAGATCGCGAATCTCCGCCTCGGGGCAATCGACGATCGTCAGCGGCAGGCCGCGCGCCTGTGCCGCTTTTGCGAGATTCGCTGTGTCCGGCGGCTTTGCGCCGAGCCGCACCAGGCTGAATTCGAAGCCGAAAGTATCGTAGAGCGAGCGGCCGTCGCCGAGCCAGGCATGCGGCGCGCGGCCGCCGGGCACGGCGCTCGGCATGTAATCGTTCATCTTGTCGGGCGGCGGCGCCGTGCCGTCGCCGGCGATGATCGGCGAGCCGTCATAACGCGCGCCGAAAGTGATGCCGGGAATGTTGAATTCCTCGCGCACATGGCGATTGAGCAGCACGCCGGCGGCCGCGCGCGCGGCAGCGCCACCGGGCGTCTCGTCCTCGATCTCGGGAGCGGGCACGAACTTGCCGACGGTGTCGGCGAAATATTTGGCGAAGCCGGTGTTGCGTACCGCGATCCGGCGCCGCTCCGTCTCGTAGGTGTCGAGCAGCCGCGGATCGCCCCAGCCTTGCACCACCGCCGTCAGCTTCCAGGCAAGGTTGACCACATCCTCGACCGCGGTGTTGTAGCCGAGCCCGCCGGTCGGGGTGAAAAGATGAACGGCGTCGCCGGCCATGAAGACACGGCCGCGCTGATAGGCCTGCGCGACCAGCGAATAGCCCGCATGCCAGGATTTGCGATTGATGATCTCGACCGGAATCTCGGCGCCGACCATCGTCCGGAAGCGCGCGATGCTCTCGGCCGGCGCGATATCGCTTTCCTCTTTATCGCGCGGCAGCTGCATGCCGAAAGTGAATTCGCCCTTGCCGTCGATCGTCACCATCGTGCCGCGCTGCGCGTGATTCATCGACCAGTATTGCCAGGCGCGCTTGTGCTTCACGAGCTCGTAGACCGCCGGCGCGCGCAGATAGGTGGTGAGCTGGCGCCCGCTCATGAACGGCCGATCTTCCTGCGCATGGCCGTCGTAATGGATGTCGAGCTGGCGCCGCACGATGCTGCGCGGCCCATCGCAGCCGACGAGAAACTGCGCGCGGACACGGCGCTTGGCGCCGTCGGCGACCCGCTCGGCCTCGACCTCGACGTGATCTGCGGTCTCGGTGAAGCCGGTGACGCGCCAGCCGAAATCGAGCGCCACCGATTTGTGGCGCTTGGCCTCGTCGTGCAGCACTTCCTCGATATACATTTGCGAGCAGCGATGCGGCAGCTCGGCGGCACTCCACGCGCCCGACAGCGTCTTGATCAGCGCGCGCGCATCTCGCGCCGGCGGCAACTCGAGCCGCGCCAGCTCGTAGCGCGTCGGACGGGTGAAATAAGCGACATCGGTCGGATGCTCGGGCGGCAGACCGCGCGCGCGCAACCGCTCGGCGAAGCCGAGGCGGCGATAGAATTCCATCGTCCGCGCCTGGGTCGCGTTGGCCTGCGGATAGGGCGAGGTCGAGGGCCGATCGCAGAAGAGCAGCGTCGCGATGCCGCGATGGCCGAGCTCGTTGGCGAGCATCAGCCCCGCCGGGCCGCCGCCGACGATGATCACCGCCGCGTCGCGCGGCGCGGTCATGCGCCCGTCGCCCGGTTAACGATCGGCAACACCGCTTCGATCATCAGCCGCATCGAGGCGGCGACGCGATCGGCCGAGAGCGCGCCGAAATTCGACAAGGTCGCGACATGCTCGATGCCCATGCGCTGGAGCGCGATCAGCTTATCGGCGACGGTCTCGACCGAGCCGAAGAGCGCCAACCCGTTCTCGCGGATCTGCTCGTAGGTCCAGGGCTTGGCATAGAGCCGCGTGCGGCAGTAGAGCTCGAACGCATCGCGCACCAGCGCCTCGGCCTCTGCGTCGCTGCGCGCGACATAGGTGTGGAAGGTGACGATATGCGGCGCAAGGCCGCCCGCCATTGGCCCCGCACCCGCTTCTTTTCGGCCGCGCGCGAAAGCATCCTGCAGCGCGCCGATCTGCGCGAAATTCTCGAGCGTGCCGTAGGGTATCGTCAACAGCCCGTTGCCCTGCCGGCCGATGTGATAGACCGCCTCCTTGTTCAGCGCCGCGACATAGATCGGCACGTCCTGTTGCAGTGGCGCGACATTGAGCTGCACCGCGTCGAGCGTGGTGAACTTGCCGGCATGGGTGACGCGGGCGCCGCTCAAGAGCTGCTTCACCACGCCCATGTTCTCGTCGAACCGGTCGCGCTTCTCCGCCGGGTCGCGGCCGAAGCCGGCGAATTCGTGGCGGAGATAGCCCGAGCCGAGGCCGAGCACGAGCCGGCCGCCGGCGATCTGGTCGAGCAGCGCGTAATCCTCGGCAACGGTGCGCGGGTCGCGGAACGGCAGCACCGTGATCGCCGGCCCCAGGCGGATGCGCTGCGTCTTCTCGGCGATCGCGGCAAGCAGCACCGCCGGATTGGGAACGGTGCCGTAGGGATGGAAATGATGCTCGGCCACGAAACAAATCTCGTAGCCGAGGCTTTCCGCCAACACGGCCTGGTCGATCACCTCGCGATAGAACGCGCCCTGAGGGCGCGGACCATCGGGATAATGATCGGCGACGGAAAGAACCGATAGTCTCACTGGCCTCTCGCTTGCCCGAATGCCTGCCCGCTTCTATAGCGTGCTGGATTTGAAGTTCCTACGCCCGATGGCACCCATGTTTTGGGAACTTCAAATTCGGCACCACGCTAGATTTAATAGATTGCCAGTGTGGCTTAAATTCGAAATTCGCTCGCGGTCTTGCGTCGAGAACTGGCGAAGTTCGGATTGCCACACTAGCTTGGATGCGGCTTCTGTGGGAGTGGTCCATGCTTTACCTCTATCAAGGCAGCACGTCGGTCTGTTCCGTCAAGGTGCGCGTGGCGCTCGAGGAAAAGGGCCTGGCTTTCGAAGGCGAGATTCTCGACCTCCAGCGCGGCGACCAGCACCGGCCGGATTACGCCAAGCTCAACTCCAACGAGGTCGTGCCGACGCTGATCCATGACGGCAAGGTGCTGACCGAATCGACCCTCATCATCGAATATCTCGACGAGGCCTTTCCCGAGCCGCCGTTGATGCCGGCCGCGGCCGCCGCGCGGCATCAGGCCCGGCTTTTCATGAAGAAGATTGACGATTATCTCCACGCCGCCTGCTCGATCATCACCTTCGCCACCGCCAACCGCCGCGTGCTGATCCGCAAATCGCCCGAAGAGCTGGCGGCGCATCTCGCCAAGATTCCCAATCCCGAATACCGCGAGCGCCAGCGGCTCTCGATCAGCCAGGGCCTCGCCGCGCCGCACGTCGCGCAGGCGCTGCGAAACTACGACAAATATATCGGCGACATGGAAGCGGCGCTCGCCGCGCAGCTTTATCTCGCCGGCGAGCGCTACAGCCTCGCCGATGCGGCGGCGACACCTTACATCTTTCGCGCCGAGGCGGTCGGGCTCGACGGGCTGTGGCGCGGACGGCGGCCGAAGGTCACGGCGTGGTACGACCGGGTGCGCGCGCGGCCGAGCTTCGCGAAAGCCGTGCTGGATCCGATCTCGGAAGCCGATCGCGATCGCTTCAACGTGCCGCGCGAGGAGACCTGGGCGAAAGCACGCGAGGCGCTTGGCCTCGCTTAGAGCTCGTCCGAGAGGGTCGGCTCGGAGGTCTCGTTCGGCTTCTTGGCTTCGCGGCGCAGCGCCCATTTGACGATGGCGCCGGTGCTGCCGACATGGCCGTCGAGCACGATCTGCCGCGTCTTCTTGCTCGCGCCGTCGCCGACATAGATGCTTTCGCCGATGCTCAGCACCGCGCCTTGCATTCGCAGCCGCCAGCCGATCCCGCCAGGCAGGCGCAGCAGCACGGCGTTGCCGTCCTGGGCCAGCGACGCCTGCACGCTGGGATGGAGATGGAAGCGGATGGCGAAACCCTGGCCGGCGCGGCCCGTCAGGCGATCCTCGCCGCGCAGATCCTCGCCATCGGCGGCAAGGAAAAGCTGGCGTGCATGGGTCAGGCCCAAGTTTTTCTTGAAGCCGTCATGGCTCGCCGCGACCCATTGCGCGCCGGCATCCTCGGCCCGCATCGCGGTCACTTCTTGCGGCCCGGAGGCGACGCTGCCATCGGCGCGGAACTCGGCCGAGCTGGTATCGGCGGCGATGAGGGTCGAATGCGCCGCGGTCGCGCGCAGGGCCGCGCGCCATTCGCCGCTCGGCCCGTGATAGGCGCCGCAATTGACGATCAGCCGCTCGCGCCCATAGCTCATCTCGAAAGCGAGTGCGCCGGCATGATAATCGGCATCGAGCCCCGGGGGCGGCGGCTTGCCGCAATCGAACAACACCAGCGAATGGCCGGCGCGCAGCCGTTCATAGCCGCAATGCGGCGCGGTCGTTGGCGCGCGGCCCTTCGCATCGGCGTGGTTGAGCACGCGGTCGATCGCCGCGCCGTCGCCCTCGTTGGCGCCGTTGAACACCGCAAAGCGCCCGTCGCCGTGACGGAAGAAGCGCAGCATCGGCGCGGCGCGGTCGATCGCCTGCTGTACCGCGCCGTGGATTTCGTTATGCGAGGCGGCAAGCGCCGCGCGTGCATCAACGAGGTAGCGCAGCGCCGCGAGCTGCGCCTCGGGATTGCGCGTGACATGGCCGCCATCGGGCAGGATCTGCGCCTCGACGGCACGGGCGAAATGCTGCAAGGCGCGGGCGAGGGCGCGGTCGAGCACCTGCGCCGCGAGCGCGGCGACGAGGCCGCGCAGCGCCGCGAGCCGCGGCAGGCCCGGCGTCTCGCGATGCGCGACCCGCGCCAGATGACGCGATTGTCGGGCCAGGCTTTTGAGCAGCGCCTGGCGCAGCGTCTCGTCGGCCGCGAGGCGGTCGAAATATTCGAGCCAGGCGAACAGCCGGTTGCCGATGACGTCGGCGCGCCAGGCAACACGGTCATAGATATCGAATTGCCGCAGCCAATCGGCGGTCCAGCGCCGCGCCGCGTCCCACGCCGCCTCGCTGCCGAGCGCGGCGAGATCCGCGAGCCAGTGAAAGCCATGCAGCTCGGCGCGCCACTCCTCGCCGGTGCCGGCGCGCCAGGGCGGCGAGGGCGCGTTCACGGTCTCGCTCTGGAAACGGAACGCGCCGGCGAGCAGAGCTTCCCCTTGCGCGGCATCGCCCGGCCACGGATCGAGCTGTAGCGCAAGCTCGCGCGGCGCGCGACCGGTCAGGCTGAGATGATAAAGCGCCGAGCCGTGATAGAGCGCGCGCATGCCCGGCCGCATGGTCATCCGCCGCTCGGTTTGGGCGGCGCCGTGCCGCCATCGCCGCGCAGCCGCCGGATATTGCCGGCATAGGCGCCGGCGCCGCCGTGGAAGGTCGCGGTCCCGGCGACCAGCACGTCGGCGCCGGCGGCGATCGCGGCGCGCGCCGTGTCGTCGTTGATGCCGCCATCGACCTCGAGGTCGATGGCGCGGCCGAGCTTGTCGATGCGCGCCCGGAGCGCGCGCAGCTTGTCGAGGGCCTCGGCGATGAAGCTCTGGCCGCCGAAGCCGGGATTGACGCTCATCACCAGCACTAGGTCGATGTCGTGTAGCACGTAGTCGACATGCTCGATCGGCGTCGCCGGATTGAGCGCGACCCCGGCGCGCTTGCCGTGCGACTTGATGAGCTGGATGGTGCGATGGAGATGCGGCCCGGCCTCGGGATGGACAGTGATGATATCGGCACCCGCCTCGGCGAAGTCGGCGATATAGGGATCAGCCGGCGCGATCATCAGATGCGTGTCGAAGGGCAGCGCCGAATGCGGCCGCAGCGCCTTTACGACGCTCGGCCCGATGGTGAGGTTGGGGACGAAATGCCCGTCCATCACGTCGATATGGATGTAGTCGGCGCCGGCTGCCGTCACTGCGCGCACTTCCTCGCCCAGCCGCGCGAAATCGGCCGAGAGGATAGAAGGCGCGATCCGGACTTTCTGCTGCATGGTGCTGTGGTAACAGGGAAGCCGGGACGGGGCAAGAAAACCGCCGCAAGCGGGTCCCGGGACTATTTCAGGGTCTCGAGATAGGCGATCAAATCGTCGATGTCGCTGTCCTTGTCCATGCCCGAGAACGGCATACGGTTGCCTCTCACCTTGGCCTGGGGATCACGCAGATAGTCCTTGAGGTTGGCGGGCGTCCAGACGAAGCCGGCGCGCTGCATCGCCGGCGAATAGCGGAAGTCGTCGCGTGCGCCGGCCTTGCGGCCGACCACGCCTTGAAGGCTCGGCCCCCAGCGCATCGGACCGATCGTTGTGGCAGGCGGCGCAGGCTGTGAAAAGCTGGGCGCCGTGCTGCGCGTCGGCGGCATCGGCGGACGCGGGCAGGACTGCCGCCAGGAGAAAGCCGAGAAAAGCCAGCCGCATGAACATCCCGCCGCGCGTCGATGATTGCGCGCCAGCATAGCCGGATAGCGGCGAAAACTTCAGGACGGCTGGCGGGGGGACCTAAGCCGCGCGGCCGCTGTCGCGAAGCGACCCGGCGGCCGGGGCGTGCGTCGGCCCGTGTATGCGCGACCAGCGCGCGCCATCCTCGGCGAGCCGCTCATACTGCTCGGCGAGGCCGCGGAAGCCGCCGGAAATGGTCGGATCCTTGATCTGAGCCGCGCGCTCGCGCATCTCCGCTGCTCGGCTCAGCCAGTATTTACCGTCTTCCATGATCTGCAATCCTAAACACCGGTCGCGCCGGCGCCTAAGCGATTCTTCAGCTCTACCGTAACCGCGCGGTTTGGCAAAAAAATGGCGCCGACTCGCGACTTCTGCCCCGACTTTGCCGTCTTATTTTAAGGTTCGCCCAACCTTTCCGTGGGGCGGCGTCATGCATGCACTAGCGGGCCCGGCGATTTGAGGTACTGGGTCGTGATTGCATGCGCCGACCAATAAGCGAGCGCGCCGATGGTGCAGGTCGGGTTGTGGCCGGTGGCTTGGGGATAGGCCGAGCCGCCGACGACGAAGAGATTGCTCGCTTGCCAGTTCTGCAGATAGCGGTTGACGACCCTGGTCTTGGGATCAGTGCCCATGATCGCGCCGCCGGTATGATGCGAGGCGAAGCCGTTGATACCGCCGAAGTTGCCGCGGCGCGGCGGCGGCAGCACGGTCTTGGCGCCGGTGGCGCGCGCGATCTCGGCCGCCTTGTTGGTGATATAGGCCGACATCTTGTAGTCGTTGTCCTTGAAGTTGAAGGTCATCCGTACCAGCGGCCGGCCGATCGAATCCTTATAGGTCGGGTCAAGATCGAGATAGTTGCTGCGATTCGGATATTGGCAGCCATGGGCCATGAGGCCGAGGTTGTGGTTGTAGTATTTCGCTGTCGCCTCTTTCCACGCCCTGCCCCAACGCGGCGTGCCGGGCGGCGTCGCGCGCACCTGGATCGGCCGGCCGCCGCTGCCCGAGATGCAGATATAGCCGCCGCCGAAGAAGCCCAGCCCGCCGTGATCGAAATTGTCGGACTGGAAATCGTCGATCGAGGCTGCCGAGGTGCCGGTGCCGATCCACGGATTGATCTCGTCATCGACGAAGAACGACACGACGCCGATCGATTGATAGCAGTAGTTCTTGCCGACGACGCCCCTGCCGGTATGCGGATCGCAAGCCTCGCCGATCTCGGCGAGCCGCAACAGCAGCGTGTTGTTGAAGGGATAGGCGGTAAGGATCACGAGATCCGCCGGCTGGGTAATCTCCTCGCCAGTGCGGCGGTCGATATAGACGACGCCTTTCACTTTCTTCGCGTACTTGTCGTAATCGAGCCGCGCGACATAGGCGTCGGTCCTGAGCTCGAATTTCGCATCCTGCATCAGCGCCGGCAGCACGCAGACAAGCGGGCTCGCCTTGGCGTTGGACTCGCAGCCGAAGAATTCGCAATGGCCGCAATACTGGCACTGGCCGATGGTCAGGCCCTCGGGATTGGTATAGGGGGCGCTCGAATTCGAAGCGGGCGTCGGGAAGACGTGATGGCCGAGACTCTCCGCCGCCTTTGTGAAGATCAGCCCATCGAGCCGGTCGAAATCCTTGCCATAGGTGCGACGCGACCAGTCAATTGGCCGCGGCGATGCCGGTGGCGAAATATTCGCGCGGCGTCAGGTTGAGTTGATAGCCCTGCTCGGGCTTGCCGGTAACGAAGGTCCGCTGCGATAGAAGCGCGCGCCGTTGCCCCAGGCGCCGGCGAGCTGGCGATCGATATAGACGACGAGGCCGCAATCCGTGCCCGAGGGCGAATATTGATCGGCCGGGATGAAGGTGTCGTAGACCGCGCCGAGGAACGCCGCCTCGGTCGGCGTAAGCGTGTGGAGCGGCTCGACCCGTGCGGGCGACGATGCTTGCTGCTGCGCTGGCGCCGACGGCGCTGCTTGTTGCGCCGCGGCCGGCAAGGCGCCGGTCAGCGCGGCGGCTGCGGCCGTGCCGGCGGCGCCCGCGCCTTTCAGGAAACGGCGCCGCCCGATCGGTTGATCGACCATGGTTCCCCCCTTTGTGATTGAGCTTCGCGCTCCGTCTTGTAGGAAAGGATATGCTGAGCACCCACGCGGCGGCAAACGCGATTACGCGATGTCGATTACGCGAGCGGGCCGGGGGATTTGAGATAGCGGTTGATGATCGCGTCGGCGGCCCAATATGACAGCGCGCCGACCGCGCCGGTCGGCGGATGCGCGGGGTTCTGTGGAAAGGTCGAGGCGCCGATCACGAAAAGATTATCGGCGTGCCAGCTTTGCAGATAGCGATTGACGACGCTGGTTTTGGGATCGGCGCCCATGATCGTACCGCCGGTATTGTGCGTCGATTGATAGGGCACGACGTTGAAATTGCCGCGCCGCGGCATCGGCGTGCCGAGGATCGTCGGGTTCATCGCCTGGGCGATCTCGACCGCTTTCGCCGTGGTGAAAGCCGACAGCTTCCGGTCGTTGTCGTGGAAATTATAGGTCATGCGGATGAGCGGCCGGCCGAGCTTGTCGCGATAGGTCGGATCGAGATCGAGATAGTTATGGCGCTGCGCGAAATTCGCGCCGGAGGCGTGGATGGTGAAGGCGTGATTGTACCATTTCGCCGTCGCTTCCTTCCAGGCGCGTCCCCAGCGCGGCGTGCCGGGCGGCGTGAGGCGTCCCATGATCGGCCGGCCATGCACTGGGCTGGCGAAGATCAGCGCGCCGCCGAAGAAGCCTAGCCCCGTGTGATCGAAATTGTCGCCGTTGAAATCGTCGATATTCATGGCGTTGGCGCCGGTCGCCATGAACGGGTTGATCTCCTCGTCCGCGAAGAACACCTGCAAATTGCCGGTGACCTGATAGCAATAATTCTTTCCGACGGCGCCGCGGCCGGTCGCGGGATCGTAGCCCTCGCCAATCCTCGAGAGCAGCAGCAGCTTCGTGTTGCTGAAAGGATACGCGCAGAGCAGGACGATATCGGCGGGCTGCTCGTATTCCGCGCCGCTTACCGTGTCGATATAGCGGACGCCCGTCACCTTGCGCGCGGTTTTGTCGTGAAGGATTTCCGTCACCCAAGAATCGGTGCGCAGCTCGAAAAGCGGATCGCCCAGCAATACCGGCAGGATGGTCGAATTCGGGCTTGCCTTGGAATTGGTCGCGCAGCCGAAACGGTCGCAATGGCCGCAGAAGATCGTCGGATTCAATACCGCGCCTTCGGGATTGCGGTATTCCTGGCTGAGATTGGCCGACGGCGTCGGATAGGGGTGGTAGCCCAGCCTCTTGGCGGCGGCAGCAAAGAGTTCGCCGCCATGCGACGGAGTCAGCGGCGGGTTGGGGTACTCTGCCTGCCGCGCGCCTTCGAAGATATTGCCGCCCTCGATCAATCGCCCCTGGAGATTGCCGGCCTTGCCCGAGGTGCCGCAGAGCTGCTCGAAGCGTTCGTAATAGGGCTCGAGCTCGTCATAGCTCATCGCCCAATCGGCGATCGTCAGCTCCTCGGCGATCGCCTCGTGTCCATAGCGCGTGGCGATGCGGCTTCTCAGCTGATGATCGAAGGGCGTGAAGCGCCAGGTCATGCCGTTCCAGATCGTGCCGGCGCCGCCCAATCCCATGCCCGGCATGAAGGCGCCGAAGCGGCGCAGCGGCAGCGCGGCCTCGTCGGGCGCGTGGCGCAGAGTGAGGGTTTCGAGCGACGGATCGAGGATCAGCTCTTGCCGCACCGCGTATTTCAGCTCGTCGCGGATGAAGGGCAGCGCGAAATCATTCTCGGGCGTGCGCATCTTGCCGCGCTCGAGGCCCACGACTTTCATGCCGGCCTTGGTTAGCTCGCGCGCGAGGATGCTGCCGCTCCAGCCGACTCCGATGATGACCGCGTCGACGCTTTTGAGTCGCTGCGTCACGCGCCGGCCTCAGGTGTAATCGCCGATCGAGCGCGGCTTATGCGGGTATCGCTTGCCACGGAATTTTTCCATCGCCGCCTGATAGTCCGCCGGCAATCCGGGATAGCCGATCATCTTCCATCCCGCCATGTCGCGATTGCCGCCGTAATAAGGATCGGCGAAAAAGCCTTCCATCACGATCGCCAGTAGCGCTTCGAAGAATTCGCGCGCGTCGAAATTATCGAAAACCGCTTTTCCGCTCTCGATATCGGTGAACGCGGTTTGGCGCTGCGCGTCGCTGAGGGCTGAAAAGTCCATGCCGAAGCGCGCCTGCGTCCAGATCTCGGCGGCCGCGATTCCGCGGCGAAAGAATTCGCGCGGCGTCAGGCCGAGCTGATAGCCGTGCTCCGGCTTGCCTTTGGCGATCGGCCCGTCGCGATAGAGCCGCGCCCCTTCGCCGTAAGAGCCCGCGAGCTCGCAATCGATGAAATCGATCACGCCGCAATCGCTCGCCGCCGGCGAGAGCGCGTCGGCCGGGATGACGGTGTCGGCGGCGGCTTTGAGGAATGCCGCTTCGCTTTCTGTCAGGGTCAGATAATCGGAAGCGGCCATCCGCCACACTACAGCGGGATCACGAGCAGCGTGTCGACGCGCCGCGATTCCTGCACGACGATGCGCTCCTCGAATTGCGCCTCGTCGCTGAGCCTGACGCGGTCGAGATAAACGCCGGCGGAGAAGATCATCATCTCGCCGGTGATCATGGTGCGGATCGCGGCGTAATTCTGCTTGCAGCGGACATGGGTCGCATCGAGCGGCTCGATCACCAAGCCCGACAGCAGATGCGTATAGCGCTGCGGCTCATAGACGTTGACGCGGCGATAGCCGACGACGCGATCGATCAGCATGCCTCGGCTGGCGCATTCCATTATGGAGAGCGGCAGGCTGCGCGCGAAATTCTCGCGGCTGACGATGCGGTAGAGGCAGGGGTCGGTGAATAGAGTCGGCCAGTCCTCGAGCGCGTCATCGTCGATCGCGCGGATATAGCGCGTGTTCAGCGCCTCGATCTGATGCCGTATGGCATCGGCGACGACAGGCATCTCTAGAATCCCATCAGATCGCGATAGGCCTGCCAGAAGCCCCTCAGCGCGACCTCGGTCGCGCGGATACCGGGCGCGGGCTCGATGGTGCGCCCGCCCATTTCCATGATCGCCGCCGCGTCCTCCTCGGCGCCGGCGATGCCGCGCTGGACATAGCCGCCGACCGATCCGTCCTCCATCGACACATAGCCGGCAGGGCCGATGAGATTGGCCTGGAGATTGCGCATGCGGCGCAGCTCTTCGTCGTCGTCCTGGTAGCCAAAGCAGGTCCAGTGGAGCTCGGACTTCTCGAGGCTCAAGGGCACGGTCTGGCGGATGGCGAGCGTATTGTAGATCTGCTGCGTGTTGCAGGTCGGGAAGATCGACTGAATGGCGACGGTGATGCCGTCGTCGAATTCCTGGCGGCGGTCGAGGAAGGTCGAATCGGCGAGGCCGACGTCGCGGATCACCGAGCGCAGATGCCCGCCCTCGTAATTCTCCTTCTGGATGTCGCGCTCGGCGGCGGAATAGAGCAGGTTGTGCCAACCTTGCTTGCCGAGAGCGACGCCGCCTTGCATCGACAACCGGTTCAGTTTGAACGTGGCATAGAAGGCGTGGAGGATGGTCGCGTGATAGGGGTCGCGCGAATTCTCCATATAGAGCTTCCAGTTGTTCGGCAGGACTTGGTGGTAATAGCCCAGCACCTCGACCGGTCGGTTGAAGATGCGCCGCACATGCGCCGCCATCTCAGGGCCGAGATAGGTTTCGACGTCCTCGACTTTCTCGCTGAAGCTGCCGAACACCATGCCGCAGAAATTCTCGACCCGGATGCCGGTGAGTCCATGGCATTTCGGATCGAAATCCCGCGGCATGCCGCCCTTGCCGGCGAGACCGCGCTGGAAAGCGACGGAGGTCAACGCGCCTTTCAGATCGTAGGTCCAGGCGTGATAGACGCAGGCGAATTGGTTGCGGTTGCCGGCCGGCTCAATGCAGAGCATCGCGCCTTTATGGGCGCAGCGGTTGACCAGGGCGTTGATCTGTCCCTCCGCGTCGCGCACCACGATGATTGGCACCTCGCCGATGAATGTCGTGCGGTAATCGCCGGGCTTGAGAATCTCGGCGTCAAGGCAGAGGTAGTGCCAGGTCGGACCGCGGAAGATGCGCTCCATCTCCAGGCGATAGATGTCGGGATCGTGCATCACCCGGTAGGGTGCACGGGTGGGGCCTTCTTTCGGCCAGGCGATCAGGGGTTCATCGTTGTGCATGATGGCCGAGCAAGCCATTGCCCGGCCGCTTCTGTCAAGGCGATCCCTACTGAATCATAAGGCCCCGAAACATGCTAGATCGGCCGCAAGCGCGGGTCAGTCGCGCACCAGCCGCGCGGCGAAGAAACCATCGAGCCCGTCGATCTCGGCAAGATGACAGGGCAGGGTGCGCACGTCGCCTTCGGCGCTGATGCACTCTTTGAGACCGCCGATCTCGGCGACCTCGACGGGCGCGCGCTTCACCGGCGCGCCGCGGGCGAACAGCCGCTCGATCTGCTGCTTGCCCTCCTGTTGCTCGAGCGAGCAGGTGCAATAGACCAGCATCCCGCCCGAGGCGAGCATTTCGACCGCGGCGTTGAGCAGCCGCTCTTGCACCGAGGCGAGCCGGCTCACGTCCTCGGGCGTCTTCAGATGCGGCACGTCGGGATGGCGCCGGATGGCGCCGGTCGCGGTGCAGGGGGCGTCGAGCAGGACGTATTTCGCCGGCTCCGCCGGCCGCCACTGGATGGCGTCGGCGACTTGAGTTTCGGCGGCGAGATGGAGGCGTGCGAGATTGGCGTTCAGACGCTCGATCCGCCGCGGCGAACGATCGAGCGCGATAACCTGGCCGCCGGCGGCGATGAGCTGCGCAGTCTTGCCGCCGGGCGCGGCGCAGAGATCGAGCACGCTCTGATTGGCGATGTCGCCGAACAGTTTCGCCGGCAAGGCGGCTGCAGCGTCCTGCACCCACCACGCAGCTTCGTCATAGCCCGGAAGATTGGCGATCGGCCCGCCGGCCTGGCGGCGCAACGTGCCGGTCGTCAGCAGTACCGCGTCGAGCCGCTCGCGCCAGCGCTCCGGATTGCTGCGGACGGAAATGTCGAGCGGCGCTTCGTGGAGATGCGCCAGGGCGATCGCACGCGCCGTCGCCTCGCCGTAAGCTTCGCTCCAATTGCGCCACAGCCAAGGCGGCACGTTGAGCCGTGCTTCGTCCTGGTTCGCGATCAGCGCGGCGCCTTCCTGACTGAGGCGGCGCAACACCGCATTGACGAGGCCTTTGTAGGAGAGGAAGCCGCGCGCCTCGGCGAGATCGACCGAGGTTGCGACCGCGGCATGCGGTGGCGTGCGCAAAAACAGAAGCTGTGCGAGGCCGAGGCGCAGCAAATCCTGCGTTGCCGCCGCGCGCGCCGGCAACGGCTTCTCGAGACAGTGCTCGATCAGCGCGTCGATCTGGCCGAGCCGTCGCAACACCGTCGCGACCAACAGCCGCGCGAAGGCGCGATCGCGCGCCGGCAATTCCGACATCGCCGGATGATCGTCGATCGCTTCATCAAGCGGATGTTTTTGGCGCAGCACGGCACCAATAAGATCGAGTGCGGCGCCGCGCGCGGAGACTGAACTAGATGTGCCTCGGACAGCAGACAAACTCGGCATCGACATAAACTGGCGCTTGCCGCCGAGTGCTTCAATACGTCTCTGGCGATCTTAGTTTGGCCGAAAAACAGCCCCAGTTCGGTCACTTTGGGCTTGTATGCAAAGCCCTGTATGCGTTGAGCATTCGCGCGAAGCTTAAGCCAAGCGCGGTCTCGATCTCCGGTTGATTGCCGAGCCGCGCCAGCGCCAGCGCCGCCGCCTCCAAAGTCGACAATCCCTCGCGTCGCGGTTCGCGGCGCAGCTTGCCGTAGCGCGACGGCTGCTTTGGGTTGAGCGCGAGGCGTCGACACTTCAGAACCCAAGGGTTGCGCCACCACAGGGTCTTGGCTTGGCTCCAGCTGCCGTCGAGCACGATCACCCCTTCGAGATCGGCCATCGCGCGCGCTTGCTCGGCGAGCGGCGCTCCCTTGCTGTCGAGGAGCGTTAGCTCGCGCTCGCGCGGCAAGGTCGCCGCGCTGGTGGCGCCGAGATAAAGCACCGCCCAGCGTTTGGGCTCGGCTGGGCAGCCGAGCGCCTTGGCGAGGCTCGGCCAGCTCAGACCAATCTTGAGCACCGCCTTGCGCAGGTGCAGAACAGTCAGCCGCGCGGTGCCGAGCTCACGATCCTGTTCCTGAGGATGCTGAAGGATCAGCAGCGCGATGCGGTTGTCGAGCGGCTCGATCGCGCCGCAGATGCAGAGCGTCGGCGGCTTGGCACAGCGCGGGCAATCCGTGGCCACAGCCGCGGCGGTTGAATGGGGATCGGTCATGCGGTCGCTATAGGCGCGAGCGCCGACGGTCGCAAGCGAGCCTCTGGCGCGCGCGGCGCGCCGGCGCCATAGTGGCGGCATGTCCGATTCGAAGGATCGTCCCGACGGCAGCAAGACAGCGCCGGACAAGCCCAAATCGGCGCCCGCGCGCGAGCGTGAGATCGGCGGCCCGAAAGGGCCGGAGCCGACACGCTACGGCGACTGGGAAATCAACGGCCGCTGCACGGATTTCTAGAGCTCCAACGACAGGATCGCGCGATGGCCGATTTTCGCGAGCGCCATGTGGTCGTGACCGGCGGAACCGGTGCGCTCGGCACTGCCGTCGTCGCCGAATTGCTCGCAGGCGGCGCCATCTGCCATGTGCCGTATTACATCGATGCCGAAGAGCAGAGCTTCGCGCATCGCAACAATCCGCGCGTGAAGCTGATCAGCGGCGCCAATCTCGCTTCGCAGACGGTGGTGTCGCGGCTCTATCAGAGCGTGCCGAAGCTCTGGGCGTCGATCCATCTCGCTGGCGGCTTCTCTGCCGCGCCCGTAGCCGAGATCGACGAGGCCGAGTTGATGGGGATGCTCCGCACCAATCTCGTCACCTGCTTCCTTTGCTGCTCTGCCGCGGTCGGCGCGATCCGCCGCGCCAGCGGCGGCGGCCGCATCGTCAACGTCGCGGCACGGCCGGCGCTCGAGCCGCGGCTCGGCGCCGGCGCGGCCGCCTACACTGCGGCGAAGGCCGGCGTCGCGGCGCTGACCCAGGCGCTTGCGGCCGAGGTGCTGGGCGAAAGCATCCTCGTCAATGCGATCGCGCCATCGACCCTCGACACCGAGGCCAATCGCAAAGCGATGCCGCGCGCCGATCATACGCTCTGGCCCAACCCTGCCGATGTCGCCGCGGTGATCTGCCATCTCGCCTCGCCGACCAATCGTCTCACCAGCGGCGCGATCATTCCCGTCTACGGCCGCGCTTAAGCCAGGCATCGCGGCAAAGAAAAAGCCCGGCAGCGGACTGCCGGGCTGCTGCGAATGAAACGCCGGACTAGTTGCGGCGGTTGCCCATCAACTGCATCAGCATCAGGAACAGATTGATGAAGTCGAGATAAAGACGGAGCGCACCCATAATCGCCTTCTTGCCGGCGATGACGGCGCTGTCGCCTTCCCAATACATTTCTTTGATCTGCTGCGTGTCCCAGGCGGTGAGGCCGGTGAAGACGAGCACACCGATCACCGAAATCGCGAATTGCATCGCGGCCGAATGCAGGAACATATTCACGAGCGAGGCAATGATGATGCCGATGAGACCCATGAAGAGGAACGAGCCGAAGCCGGCGAGATCGCGCTTGGTGGTGTAGCCGTAGAGACTCGTTGCCAGGAAGGTCGCCGCGGTGATGAAGAACACCTGCGCGATGCTGGCGCCGGTATAGACGAGGAACAATCCCGCGAGGGACAAGCCGACTAGCGCGGCATAGCCCCAGAAGGTTGCCTGCGCGGCGCCGAGGCTCATGCTCTGGATCTTGAAGCTCAAGAGCAGCACTAGGCCCAGCGGCGCGAAGATGATGATCCAGAACAGTGCCGGCGTCTGCACCAGCGACTGATAGACGCCAGTTGCTTGCGCGAAATAGGCGACGAGCCCGGTCAAGGCGAGGCCGCCGGCCATGTAGTTGTAGACACGCAGCATGTAGTTCCGCAGGCCGACATCGATGCCGACTTGCGGAATCGCTGTGTTGGCGCTTGCCGACCAGCGGTTGTTGGAATCGTATGACATTGGGAAACCCCCGTGAGAGGCATAAGAAGGGCTGGCCAGGATATTGGCAGGTTCGGCAGCGAATTCAATGCCGCTGCCGGGACGGTGTCGCACCATCCTGCCAGGATTTCAGCCGTTTTTCGGTTAAAATCGCTGTCATGGGAGGAAAATGGCCATGAAAAACGGCTTTGACTACATCATCGTCGGCGCCGGCTCCGCCGGCTGCACGTTGGCGAGTCGCCTGACCGAGGACGCGGGAATCCGTGTGCTGATCCTCGAAGCCGGCGGCTGGGACAAGGATCCGTGGCTACACATTCCCCTCGCCTGGGGCCGCAACGTGCTGCAGCGGCGCGCCGATTGGATGTATTCGAGCGAGCCTGAGGCCGGTACGGCCCAGCGCAGCATCGCCATCAATCGCGGCAAGGTGATCGGCGGCTCGTCCTCGATCAACGGTCTTGCCTATGTACGCGGCCATCGCGGCGATTACGACCGCTGGGCCGAGGCGGGTCTCGACCACTGGTCTTACGCGCATGTGCTGCCCTATTTCCGGCGGCAGGAACATTGGCAGGGCGGCGCCAGCACTTATCGCGGCGGCGACGGGCCGCTCCATACGATCGTTCCGCAATCGAGCGATCCGATCAACGATGCCATCCTCGAAGCCGGTGCGCGCGCTGGCTTCCCCTTCACCGAGGATTACAACGGCGCGCAGCAGGAAGGCTTTTGCCGTAGCCAGTCGACGATCAAGGACGGCAGGCGCTGCAGCGCCGCCGTCGCCTATCTTCATCCGGCGCTCGCTCGCGGCAGCGCCATCACCGTCGAGACCGAGGCGCTGGCGCGGTGCGTGCTGTTCGATGGCGCGCGTGCCGTCGGCATCGAATACGCGCAGCGCGGCGAGATCAAGACCGCGCGCGCGGAGCGCGAAGTGATCTTGTCCGGCGGCGCGATCAACTCGCCGCAGCTGTTGATGCTCTCCGGCATCGGCGATGGCGACGAGCTGCGCCGTCACGGCATCGCCGTGACGCTGCACCAGCCGCAAGTCGGCAAGAATCTGCAGGATCACATGGGCGCGTCGGTCGACATGATCCGCACCGAGCCGGGCCCGCTACAGCAAGCACTGCGCCTCGACCGCATCGCGCTGCATCTCGCCCGCGCGCATTTCTTCGGCACCGGCCCGGCGGCGACGGTCATGAACAACGTGCAGGCCTATCTTAAAAGCGACCCAGCGGAAAAAATGCCCGACGTGCAGTTCCTGTTCCGCGTCGCGCCGCTCGATGCCGGCCCTTATCTGTTCAAGCCCGCTTATCTCGATGGCTACGGTGTGCGCGCGGTGGTACTGCGGCCGGAAAGCCGCGGTCGCCTCGCGCTCGCCTCGGCCGATCCGCAGGCGCCGATCCGGATCGAGCCGAATTTCTTTTCCCGCGACAAGGATCTGAAAACCATCCGCGACGGCCTGCGCATGGCGCGTGAGGTGTTCGCGCAAGCGCCGCTCAAGCGCTTCGGCGGCGTCGAGAGCGCGCCGGGCAAGGACCAGCGCGACGATGCCGCATTCGATGCCCATATCCGCGCGACCGCGACCACGGTCTATCACCCGCTCGGCACCTGCAAGATGGGCGGCGCGCGCGACGAGACCGCGGTGGTCGATCCGGAGTTGCGCTTGAAGGGCATCGACGGCTTGCGCGTCGTCGATGCCTCGGTGATGCCCGATCTCGTCGGCGGGAATATCAACGCGCCGGTGATCATGATCGCCGAGAAAGCCGCCGACATGATTCGCGGCCGACCGCCGCTCGCCCCGCTCAACATCTGAGCGAAAAGCGAATCGCGTTGACTCGGCGGCCTCGAGCATGGTATTTAACCATTTAGTTAAATAAATGAGCGACCGTGGCACAGCAGCCTCCTCTCGATAGCGTCTTCGGCGCTTTGGCCGATCCGACGCGGCGCGCGATCGTCGAACGGCTAATGGCGCGTGGCGAGGCGGCCGCCGGCGATATCGCGGGGAATTTCGCGATCAGCTTTCCGGCGATCTCGCGCCATTTGCGCGTGCTCGAGGCCGCCGGCCTTATTGAGCGCCGGGCCGAGCGGCAGAAGCGCCTCGTGCGCGCGCGGCCCGAAGCGCTCGCTTTGGCGCAATCATGGATCGAGCGGCAGCGCGCGCATTGGAATGCCGCGCTCGACCGCCTCGAGGCGGCTCTCGCGGCCGAAACGGAGAAGGGGAGCAAGACATGAGCGACGACGTGTTGCAGATCGAGCGTCTGATCGCCGCGCCACCCGAGCGCGTTTTCGCGCATTGGGTCGAGCCGGCGCTGCTCGTCAAATGGTGGGGACCCGAAGGCTACGACATTCCGGCAAAGTCGCTCGATCCGCGACCCGGCGGCGAGTGGCGCACGACGATGCGCTCGCCCGACGGCAAGCGCATGACGGTGAGCGGGGTTTATCGCGCGATCGAGACGCCCAAGCGGCTGGTCTTCACCTGGGCCTGGGAAGACGAGCATGGCGCGCGCGGTCAAGAGACCGAGGTCACGGTCGCGTTCGCGCCGGCGCCGGGCGGCACCAAGCTCACCATCACCCAGCGCGCTTTCGCCACGGCCGACAGCCGCGATCAGCATCAGCGCGGCTGGAACTCGACGCTCAACTGCCTCGCCAAGCTTCTGGAAGGAGGGATGTGACCCATGGCAACCGTGGAAATTCTCGGCTTCGCACCATCGAGCTATACGCGTGTCGCGCGCATGACCTGCGAGGAAAAGGGCGTGCCCTATGAGCTGAAGCAATTTGCGCCCCATGCGCCCGAGGTGCTGGCAATCCATCCTTTCGGCAAGATCCCGGCGCTGCGCCATGGCGATTTCACGCTCTGCGAATCGAAAGCGATCGCCGACTACATCGACCGCGCTTTCGACGGTCCGCCGCTCTTTCCGGCCGATCCGCGCGAGCGCGCCCGCGCCGAGCAATGGGTCTCGATTGTCAACACGATGGTCGATCCGGTGATGATCCGCACTTATCTCTTCGGCTATTTCTTCCCCAAGACCGAGGACGGTAAGCCGAACCGCGCGGCGATCGACGGCGCGCTGCCGGCGCTCCGCGAGCAGATGTCGATTCTCGACAAGGCGGTGGCGCCGACAGGTCACCTTGCCGGCGACCGCTTCAGCTTTGCCGACATCAACCTGATGGTGATCCTCTATTACGCGAAGATGTTCCCCGAAGGCGCCGACGCGCTGGCCAGCGCAAAAACGCTCGCCGCTTATTACGAGCGGCACGCCGTGCGGCCGAGCTTCAAGAACACGATCCCGCCACCGCCGCCACCGCGGCAGGCGAAAGGCTGACCCGCGCCCCGCGATGGCGATATCGGCGCGCTTTATCCCTCGTGTGCTAAGCTCAAGCCGAAACTGGGGAGACCCGCTATGACGCGTATCCGCTCGTTCCTCACCGCCGCAACCGTGACCGCATTTTCCACGCTGCCTGCCCTGGCCCAGCAAACGGGAAATACCGCGCCGCCCGATTATGGCTACCATCGCCACATGTATATGTGGCACGGATTCATCGGGCCGATCGTCTGGATCATCGTGATCTTCGGCTTGGTCGCGCTCTTCACGCGCTTCGGCTTCTGGGGGCGCCACGGCTATCGCTATCACCGGATGGGCGGTGCCCTCGACATCCTCGAGGAGCGTTTCGCGCGCGGCGAGATCGATAAGGCCGAGTTCGAGGAAAAGCGCAAATTTCTGACGCGTTGATCCTCGCGTCGCGTGGCTAGAGCTCGCGGCCGAGATAGTGGTCGAGCGAATAGCGCCCGCCGCCACGGAAGAAGATCGCGGTGCAGAGCAGCAGCCATAGCAGCGCATATTCGATGCCGCGATTGGTCCAGAAATAGCCGAAGCCCCACTGGAACTGGGTGATGATCACCGCCATCTCGATCCAGATCGCGGCGGCGCAGAAGCGGGTGAAGAGTCCCAACGCCATGAACGCCGCGCCGAAGGATTCGGTCAGGATCGTCAGCCAGGCGAACAGCATCGGCGCCGGCAGGCCGTGCTGGGCGATATTGTTGGCGTAATTGCCCGGCTGCATCGCCAACAGCTTCTGCACGCCGTGCGGCACGAGGACCGCGCCGGTGCAAAAGCGCATGAAGGCATAGGCATAAGTCGCGCCTGCTTGATAAAAGCCGGCAAGCCCGGGAAACACCAACCGTTTGGGATCGACGGAATCATCGCTCATGCTGCGTTTCTCCCCCTGTTTAATCCGGCCGTTTGGGCCGTAACGCCGGATAGAGTAAGGGCTTGCCGCGCGTCGGTGAATGACAATCGTGTGAAGGCAGGTGTTGCTCGCCGCCGGCGCGCTAGTCGTCGCGCAGAAAGGGCGCGGCCTTTGCGCCCAGCGCCCGCCACGTTCCGGCGAAGCCCGCCGCCAGGGTCAGCGCGGCGGCGCCGAGTCCGGTCGCCGTGACTTCCCGGGCGAAGAAGCTCCACGGCACGCGCATCACCTGCGTCAGCAGGAAATAGGCGGCGAGCGTGCCGATGACGCAGGCGATCAGCGCCGCCGCGAGACCAACCAGCCCGTATTCGATCAGGAAGCTGCCGGCAATCTGCCGCCGTGTCGCGCCCAGCACCTTCAACACCACGGCATCGTAGACGCGGCGGCGGTGGCTGGCAGCGATGGCGCCGGCGAGCACCAACGCGCCCGCTACCAACGTCACGGCAGCGGTGATCCGAACCGCTGCGGCGATCGCGGCAACGATGTCGCCGAGCGTCGCCAGCGCGTCGCGCACATCGATCGCCGAGACATTCGGGAAAGCGTCGGTCACCGCGCGCTCCAGCGCGGCCTCATTCCCGGGGATAGTGCGTGCCGTGGCGATGAAGCTTTGCGGCGCGCCCTCGAGCGTGCCGGGCGACAGCACGATCGCGAAATTGATGTTAAGCGAGGTCCAGTCGATGGCGCGCAGATTGGCGATCGTTGCGGTGACGTCGCGACCGAGCACGTTGATGGTGATGCTGTCGCCGACCTTCAGGCGCATGCCGCGCGCAAGATCGGCGGCGAAGGAGACCAGTGGCGGTCCGTGATAATCCGCTGGCCACCACTGACCTGCAACGAGTTTCGAGCCTGGCGGCAGGTTCGCCGCATAGGTCAGGCCGCGCTCCGAACTCGTTGCCCAGCGCGCATCGGGACCGACAAAGGCTTTCTCGACCGGAATGCCGTTGAGCGCGGCGATGCGGCCCCGCAGGCTCGGCACTTGCCGCACGTCGCTGACCCCCGGCAGCGACGCGAGCAGCTTGTCGAAGCCGGCGATCTGATTCTGCTCGATGTCGATGAAAAAGAACGACGGCGCGCGCTGCGGCAGGCTCTCGCTCAGCTCGGTCGCGAGATCGCTATGCACCAAGGTGACCGCCACCAGCACGGCGATGCCGAGACCAAGCGAGGCGACGACCGCAGCCGTGGCCGCGCCCGGGCGGTAAAGATTGGCGAGGGCGAGCCGCAGCCCCGGCCGGCGTGGCCGCCCGGCGAACGCAGCGAGCCGCATCATCGCCGCTGCCGTAAGGCGGAAGACGATCAGCGCGCCGGCCGCGCCGAAGATGAACCATGTCGCGACCAGCCGGTCGGGCGCAGTCGCGAGTGCGAGCGCCAGCAGCGCGAGCGCCGCGCCGCCGGCGACCGCCGCCGGCAACGCGGCGGGCCGCGCGCGCTCCGGCGCGGCGGCGTTGCGGAAGAGACTCGCGGGGCGCGTCTCGCCCGCGGCGCCGATCGGCCAGGCGGCAAAGCACAGTGTTGCGAGCAAGCCGTAAGCGGCCGCGAGCGACAGCGGCAACGGATAGAATCCGGCTTGCGCCTCGATCGGCAGAGCGGCGGGCAGGAAGGGCACCGCGGCGAAAGGCACCAGCAGACCGATGACCAGCCCGGCGAGGATGCCGCCGCCGGCGAGGGTCAAGATCTGCAAGAGATAGACGAGAAAGACGAGGCGTCGCGACGCGCCGAGGCATTTGAGCGTCGCGATGGTATCGACCTTGGCCGCAAGATAGCTCTCGACGGCGTTGGCGATGCCGACGCCGCCGACCAGCAGGGTTGTCAGCCCGACCAGCGTCAGAAACACCGTGACGCGGTCGAGAAGTTCCTGGAGATTGGGCGCGGCATCGGCGAACGAGCGGATGCGCCAGCCCGCTTCGGGAAAGCGCTGTTGCGCCGCCGCCGCCACCGCTTGTGCATCGCTCCCGGTCGGCAGGCGCAGGCGGTAGGCATACGCGACGAGGGCGCCCGGGACGAGCAATCCAGTCGAGGCGAGCGCGTCTTGCGCGATCATGACGCGCGGGCCGAGCTCGTAGATGCCGCTGACGCTGTCGGGCTCATGCGCGAGCACCGCGCGCAGCACAAAGCGCCCGCTGCCGATGCGGATCGTGTCGCCGAGCTTTAACCCCAAGCGGTCGAGCAGCGTCCGCGCCACTGCCGCGCCCCAAACGCCGTCGCGCTGCGCCAGGGCCGCATCCAAAGCTTGCGGCGGCTCAAGCGTCGCGCTGCCATAGAGCGGATAGGCGCGGTCCACCGCTTTCAATTCGATGAGGCTGCGTGCCCGACCGTTCTCAGGGGCGCTCTCGGCGATCGCCATCGCGCGCAGCCGCGTCACCTCCGACAGCGTGCCTTGCCCGGCGAGGAAAGCGCGCTCGTCCCGGCTCGCGGACTGCTGCGCGAGGTTGAGTTCGAGATCGCCGCCAAGCAATGCGCGCGCATCACGCGAGAGGCCGGCATTGATCGCCGCGGCAAGCGAGCCGACGCCGGCGATCACCGCGACGCCGAGGCAGAGACAAGCGAGAAAGATGCCAAAGCCGCCGAGACCGCCGCGCAATTCGCGCCGTGCGATTTTCCACGCGAGAGTAAACGCGGTCATGCGCCGGGCTCCGCGATCCGTCCGTCGCGCAGCGGGATGATGCGGTCGCAGCGCTCGGCAAGCGCCGGATCATGCGTGATGAGAAGCAGGGTCGTGCCGTGCTCGGCGTGGAGCGCGAACAGCAGGTCGATCACTTGGCGGCCGGTGTCGCCGTCGAGATTGCCAGTCGGTTCGTCGGCGAGGAGCAACGATGGCCGCGGCGCGAAAGCGCGCGCGATGGCGACGCGCTGCTGCTCGCCGCCTGAAAGCTGCGAAGGATAATGGAGCAACCGATCTTTGAGCCCGACGGCCGTGAGCCCGGCTTCGGCCGCGGCGAAGGCATCCCTCCGGCCGGCGAGCTCGAGCGGCACCGCAACGTTTTCGAGCGCGGTCATCGTCGGCACGAGATGAAAGGACTGGAACACGATACCGATACGGTCGCGGCGAAACCGCGCAAGTGCGTCCTCATCGAGCGCCGCAAGATCGGTGCCTGCGATCGCAACACGGCCGCTCGAGATGCGCTCGAGCCCGCCCAGCACCATCATCAAGGTCGTTTTGCCCGAGCCCGACGGTCCGACCAGGCCCACGGTCGTGCCAGCATCGATTGCCGCCGAAATGCCGCGCAGCACGTTGACGGGACCCGCCGCGCTCGTCAGTGTAAGACGCACATCCTCCAAGAGGATCAGCGGTTTTCCCATGTCTTCTCGTGTCATGCGCGCGCGCCGGGGTTATGGCCGCAAGGCGCGCTTTGTCAATCGCGCGGCGCTCGTTGCGGTGCTCGCGCTGCTGTTGCCGGCGGCCCCAGCCTTGGCGGCGACGCGCATCCTCGCTTTGGGCGACAGCCTCACGGCCGGCTACGGCCTCGCACCCGATAAAGCGTTTCCCGTCCAGCTCGCCGCGCGGCTCAAAGCCGACGATCACGATGTCGTTGTCGACAATGGCGGCGTCTCGGGCGACACCAGCGCCGACGGCCTTGCGCGGCTCGACTGGGCCTTGGGCGATCATCCCGATCTGGTGCTGGTCGAGCTCGGCGCCAACGACATGCTGCGCGGTCTTGATCCCAAACAGGCCGAAGCCAATCTCGATGCCATCCTCGCGCGTCTCCGAGCGGCGAAGGTGAAGGTCCTGCTGCTCGGGATGCGCGCGGCGAGCAATTGGGGCGCCGACTATCAGAAATCCTTCGACGCAATCTATCCGGCGCTCGCGAAGAAATACGACGTGCCGCTCTATCCGTTCCTTCTCGACGGCGTGGCGCTCGATCCCAAGCTCAATCAGGGCGACGGACTCCATCCCAACGCCGCCGGTGTCGCGGTGATCGTCGGCCGCATCGCGCCGGCGGTCGAGCGCCTGCTCGGCACGGCGACGGGCTGATGCCGTGCTCCGTCTCTTCGTTGGCATCGGCCTGCCGCCCGAGTTGAAGCTCTCGCTGTCGCTGCTCGCGACCGGCGTGCCGGGCGCAAAATGGGTCGATCCCGGCAATTATCATCTGACCCTGCGCTTCATCGGCGAGATCGACGAAGGCCGCGCCGAAGACATCGATCTCGCGCTCAACCAGATCCGCACGCCGCGCTTCGACCTCACCCTCGCCACCGTCAGCCATTTCGGCCTACGCCAGCTTTGGGTCGGAGTCGATCGCAACGACGCCTTGCAGCATCTTCATGGCAAGATCGAGCGTGCGCTGACGCGGCTTGGCCTGCCGCCCGATGAGCGTCGCTATACGCCGCATGTCACGCTCGCGCGTCTCAAGGGCACGAGCGAGGCGCGGCTGCAAACTTATCTTGCGGCGCATGCGCTCTATCGCGCGCGGCCTTTCCGCGTCGAGCATTTCTCGCTGATCGCGAGCTATCTCACCAAGAGCGGCGCGATCTACGAGGATCAGGCGGATTATCGGCTGGGCTGAGATTAGAGCGCGGCGCGCTGAAAAAAGCGGTCGCGGCCGGCGCGGCTGAGGGGGACCGACACCAACCGCGACCATCGCGCGCGAGAAAATATTACGGCCGAGCTATCGATCCCGGTTGAATCAAACCCTAGAGAGAACCCGCTAACGAATTATAAAGTATTGGATTCAATGCAAGATATCTGATCGGCCGGGTGTCGGCTGCGGGCGCGCCGCTAACCCTAATTTCGCCACAAAGCAACGCCGCGGCAACGGGAACCCCAATCCTACGCGGGCGTTCTAAGCATTGTCCTCGGCCTATCCCGGTTCATTTGCGTAAGGAGCTAGCCATGCGCAGCTTGTTGGTTCTCGCCGTTATTTCGTTGGGCCTGACGGCCTGCGTCGACGTTCACAATCCGCCGCCACAAGCGCAGCCGAATACGGTTGTGGTGCCGCCGACGGCTTCTGGCACGACCACGATCATCTGTCCCGCCGGCGCGGCAAGCTGCTAATTGCGACCAGCATAGCTTGTTAGCGAATGGGGTCGGCGGCTGGGTGCCGCGCGCCGCTACGAGGTGCGCGGGCCCAGCCGTTGCCTCATGACCCAGGGGCGGCCGTCGGGCGCGCCCTGATAGAAGACGTCGAATTCGCTGAACGCCTTCGCCCAGTTCTCTTTGATCGCCCGCTCGCCGACGACAAAGCTGTTGAAGCCGCAGCGCTTCATGAACATCAACTGATCGCGCAGCACGTTGCCGTCGGCGCGCAACTCCCCCTCATAGCGGAAGCGGCTGCGCAGCAACCGCGCTTGCGAATAGGCGCGGCCATCGATGAATTTCGGGAAGTTCAGCACGATCAGCGCGAGACGGGACAGATCGACGGCGATCTCTTTCGGCTCGATCGTGTTCGGCAGGCGCAGGCCCAGCTTGTCCGCGCGCCCGTGGAGCGTTGCTTCATCGATCTGCCAGCGGGCGAAAGAGATGGTGACGAGGCCGCCCGCGGGGATCGGCTCGTCGTCGGCGAGGTGATGCCATTCGTCAACGCCGAGGCTGCCATCCTCAGCGAGGAGCATAAAGCGCCTCTTTGAACGGCGCCTGGCCGACCCGGCGATAGGTCTCGGGGAAGCGCTCGCCGTCCTGACGCAGCTGCAGATAGACATCGATCAGCGTGTCGATCGCGCCGGTGACGTCCTCGCTCTTGACTGCAGGGCCAATGATTGTGCCGAGCGCCGCGTTGTGTCCGGCATCGCCGCCGAGGGTGATCTGATAGACCTCCTCGCCGTTCTTATCGACGCCGAGAATGCCGATATGGCCGAGATGATGGTGGCCACAGGCATTGATGCAGCCGGAAATCTTGATGTTGAAAGTGCCGATCGCGTCCTCTTTCGCCGCCATGTACTGGGCGATGCGCTGCGCCACCGGGATCGAGCGCGCCGTGGCGAGGCCGCAATAATCCATTCCGGGGCAGCAAATGATGTCGGTCACCTGGTTAATGTTCGAGCTGCCGAGGCCGGCGGCCTCGAGCCGTTGCCACAGCCGGTAAAGCGCGTCGCGCCGGATATGCGGCAGAACGAGATTCTGCTCATAGGCGACGCGTACCTCGCCGAAGCTCAGCTCGTCGGCGAGATCGGCGACCAGTTCCATCTGTTCGGCGCTGCAATCGCCCGGCGTTTGGGCGATTGGCTTCAGCGAGACGGTGACGACCGCATGGCCCGGCATTTTGTGAGCGAAGACGTTATGCTTCACCCAACGCGCGAAGGCGGGATTAGCGGCGATGTCGCGCGCGAGCGCCGCTTCGTCGACCGTGCGCCGGTCGTAAGCCGGCAGGGTGAAGGCGGATTTCATCTCCGCGACGTAGGTTTCGGGCAGAGCGGCCGCCGCGCGATCCGAGGCGAGCCATTCAGCTTCGACCTCCTCGGCGTATTTCTTCGCGCCAAGGCTCTGGACCAGGATCTTGATCCGGGATTTGTAGAGATTGTCGCGCCGTCCGTACTGGTTGTAGACGCGCAGACACGCCTCGATATAGGACAGGAGATCGCGGCGCGGAATGAACGGCTTGATGGTCTGCGCGAGAAGCGGCGTGCGCCCGAGTCCACCGCCGGCGAGCACCTCGAAGCCGACCTCGCCTTGTTCGTTGCGATGCAGATAAAGGCCGAGATCGTGCATCTTGACCGCGGCGCGGTCCTCTTTCGAGGCTGAGACCGCGATCTTGAATTTACGTGGCAGAAATGAGAATTCGGGATGGAGCGTCGCCCATTGCCGGATGATCTCGGCATAGGGGCGCGGATCCTCGAGCTCGTCGTCGGCGACGCCGGCGAAAGGATCGGTGGTGGTGTTGCGGAAGGAGTTGCCGCTGGTCTGAATCGCGTGCATCTCGACGCTCGCGAGCTCGGCGAGGATATCGGGCGTGTCCTCGAGCTTGATCCAGTGGAGCTGGAGATTCTGCCGCGTCGTGAAATGGCCGTAGCCGCGATCGTATTTGCGCGTGATATGCGCAAGCTTTCGAAGCTTCGCTGAATCGAGCATGCCGTACGGGATGGCGATCCGCAGCATGTAGGCGTGAAGCTGCAGATAGAGTCCGTTCATCAGCCGCAACGGCCGGAACTCGTCTTCGGTCAATTGGCCGGCGAGGCGTCGGCGCACCTGGTCGCGGTATTGCGCGACGCGCTCGTCGATGAAGCGGTGGTCGAAATCGTCGTAGCGGTACACTCTTGCTCTCCGGCGCCCGCGGCGGATCTAAATCGAATAGTCGTCGACGCCCGATGCGGCGGCATTGGCATCGAGCGCGGTGTGGCCAGCCATCGGGCCCGTGGTCGGCCCCGAGGCGCGGATACGTTCGCGCAAGGTTACAGGACGCAGGTGATCTCCTTCGCGCCTCACCTCGATCAGAACGGGACCCACCGCGGGCAACGGCGGCGTCCCGATCTGCGCTTCGGCGAGCAGCGCGTTAGCGTGATCGTCTTCGGCAACCAGCGCCTTGTCGATCGCCGGCGTCCAATCGCCCGCACCGGCGAAATAGATCACCACCCCGTCGCGCAGCCGATTGCCGGTCACGATCTGCACCTGCCGCGGCCCTCGTCGCTTACGCTGTCACCGCGGCTGAGCCGTCGTGCGCAGATAGGGCTTTAGAGTCTTGAAGCCGGGAAACTTCGTCTTCGCCTCGTCGTTGCTGACGGCGCCGGTGATGATGACATCATCGCCCTGCTTCCAATCCGCCGGCGTCGCGACTTTGTGCTTGTCGCCGAGCTGCATCGAGTCGATGACGCGCAGGATCTCCTGGAAATTACGCCCCGTCGCCATCGGATAGACGAGGATCAGGCGGATCTTCTTGTCCGGGCCGATGACGAAGACATTGCGCACGGTCTGATTGTCGGCAGGCGAACGCTTGCTCGGATCGCCCGACGTGCCCGCGGGCAACATCTCGTAGAGCGTCGCGACCTTGAAATCGCTGTCGGCGAGCACCGGGTAATTCGGCGCCACGCCCTGCGTCTCCTTGATGTCGTCGGCCCAGCGCTTGTGATCGGTGACGGGATCGACAGAGAGCCCGATCACCTTGACCCCGCGCTTGTCGAATTCGCCCTTGAGCCGCGCCACAGCGCCGAGCTCGGTGGTGCAGACCGGCGTGAAATCCTTGGGGTGAGAGAACAGCACCACCCAGGAATTGCCGGCCCATTGATGGAAATGGATAGGGCCGTCAGTCGAGTCTTGGGTGAAATCCGGAGCAATGTCGCCGAGCTTCAGCGTCATGTGAGACCTCCTTCGGTTTCCTTCAGGACGCCGCCGCGATCATTCGCGACCGGCGCCATGCGTGATTGTTTGAGCCAGCCGTAGCGGCCGATCCGTGCCGCCGTCAAGCGGCGCACCCGCTCATGGTCGAAGCCGGTTCGCCGCCAGCGCTGGCGCAGCGCGTGCATGCGCGTGATCCGCTCCTGCCATTCCGGGCCGAAAATACCGGCAAGGAACTGCTTGATCTCGGCAGCGAGGCCGGGCGCCGCGCCGCCGGTGGACACGGCAATGGTGAGCGCGCCGCGGCGCAAGACCGCCGGCGCGTGGCTGTTGCTGAGTTCGGGCGCGTCCTCGACATGAAGGATGGCGCCGGCCGCGCGGGCTGCCGCGGCGAGGGCACTACGGTCGGGCTCGGCCACGTCGGCGATGAAGACGAGTTGCGCGCGTTCGAGTTCGCCATGCTGCGGCCAACGGCGCTGCAACCGCTCGCCCGCCGCAAAAGACAATTCGGGCGATGGCACAGGCGAAAACACCATGAGCGCGTCGGCGCCGGCCTCGTCCAGCAACCGGAGCCGCCGCAGGCCAAGCGCCCCGGTCCCGATCAAAACGAGACGCAGCCGCGCCAGTTCAAGTGACAAAGGGAGCATATTTTCCAGATCAGTATCGCTAAATAGGATCTGTCTTTAAGATATTTCACGAGTCTTCTTGTTTCAATTGAATTAAAATACATAATATTAATGTTATTAAGACTGGGCTGCGCGCTGCCGCGCAGCGAATTATGCTGTCCGCGCAATGGCCTGGAATCCGCAGCAATATCTAAAATTCGCCGGCGAGCGGCTACGTCCAGGCTTCGATCTTCTCGCGCAGATCGATGATTTACCCAGCGGCCCGCTTTTCGATCTCGGCTGCGGCACCGGACCGCATGCACGCGCCATTGCCGCGCGCTGGCCGGAGCGCAGCGTCACGGGCATCGACAACTCGACACCGATGCTGGCCGAAGCCGCGAAAGAGCCGTCGCCGATCGCCTGGCTCCATGCCGACGTCGCCACGTGGCAAACGCCCGCGCCGGCGGCGCTGATCTATTCCAACGCCACCCTGCAATGGCTCAGCCGGCATGAGCGCTTGTTTCCACGACTGATCGCGATGCTCGCGCCGGCGGGCGTGCTCGCGGTGCAAATGCCGCGCAATTTCGACAATCCGTCGCAATCGCTGCTACGCGAGACGGCGGCGAGCGGACCGTGGGCGGCGGTGTTGGCGCCGCTTTTCGCGCCCGACAGCGCGATCCCGTCGATGCTGCGTCCCAATCCCGTCCGCCTGGCCGATTTCTATTACGATCTGCTGGCGCCGCTGGCGAAAGGCGGCATCGATCTGTGGGAAACAGAATACGTGCACCAGCTTCAGGGCGAGAACGCGGTACTCGAATGGATGCGCGGCACGACCCTCCGGCCGGTCCTCGACGCGCTGAACGAGCCGCTGCGCACGGTGTTCCTCGACGCTTACGCGGCAAAGCTTGCCGCCGCTTTCCCGCGTCGTGACGATGGCAAAACCTTATTGAAATTCCGCCGCCTCTTCATAGTGGCGCGCGCGTGACAAGGGAGAGCGCATGGCTTACTGGCTGATGAAATCGGAACCGAGCGCCTATTCCTGGGAACAGCTCGTCAAGGACAAGCGCACCAATTGGAGCGGCGTGCGCAATTTTCAGGCCGCCGCCAATCTCAAGGCGATGAAGGTCGGCGATCGCGCCTTCTTCTATCACTCGAACGAGGGCCTCGCGGTGGTCGGCATCGCCGAGATCGTCAAGACTGCCTATCCCGATCCGACCGACAAGACCGGCAAATTCGTGCAGGTCGACATCGCGCCGGTGGCGCCGCTGAAAGAGCCGGTGACGCTGGCGGCGATAAAGGCAGAGCCGAAGCTCAAGGAGCTGAAGCTGGTGCGCCAAGGCCGCCTCTCGGTCTCGCCGGTCGGCGCCGAGGAATGGAAGGCCATCTGCAAGATGGGCGGTGTCAAAGGTTGAGACACCTCTGCGCCGAAAGCGATATTCCCGAAGGCGAAGGCCGCGGCTTCGTCTTCGGCAGCGGCACCGAGCGCGAAGCGGTCTTTGTCGTCCGCTGGCACGGCGCGTTGCATGGCTATCGCAATTCCTGCCCGCATGTCGGCACGCCGATCGACTGGCCGGAGAACCGCTTCTTCGACAGCGCGAACGAATACCTCATGTGCGGCACCCATGGCGCGGTGTTCCGGCCGGCGGACGGGTATTGCATCGAAGGTCCGTGCGGTGGTCGTGCGCTCGCGCGCATTGCGCTGCGCGTCGACAACAGCGAAATCTATTGGGCTGACTAGACGACCCGGAAGTTTTTGAACTGCCAGGGATCGCCCTTGTCGAGATCTTCGGGGAAGAGGCGCTCGCGGTCGAACAGCGGATTCCAGTCGCTGTATTCGCCGACGACCTTGCCGAGATAGGGGCGGCAGATCTCGAGGATGCGCTCGTGATCGATCTCGTCGGGCTCGACGATGCCGCGCTCCGGATTCTCGAGCGCCCAGATCATGCCGGCGAGCGCCGCCGCGGTCACTTGCAGCGAGGTCGCGTTGTTGAAGCGCACCAGCCGTCGCGCCTCCTCGACCGAGAGCCGCGAGCCGTACCAATAAGCGCCTTTGGCATGGCCCATCAGCAGCACGCCGAGCTCGTCGATGCCGTGCTCGATCTCGTCCATCATCAGCCGCTTGCTTTCCTGCAGGCGGAAATTCTTGCCCCAGAGCTCGTGAACGGAGAGCACCGCGTCGTCGCAGGGGTGATAGGCGTAGTGGACGGTCGGGCGGTAGCGGACGGCGTTGCCGTCGCGATGCGTGTAGTAATCGGCGATCGAGATCGCTTCGGCGTGAGTGATCAAGAAGCCATGATAAGGGCCCTCGAGCGGCGTCCAGCTTCTGACCCGCGTCGCCGCGCCGGGACGATCGAGATAGATCGCGCAGCCGGTGCCGAAATCGTGCCGCCCGCCATCCGGCGGGAAATGCCGCTCATGCGTGCCCCAGCCCAGCTCGGCCGGCTGCATGCCCTCGGCGACGAAACCGTCGATCGACCAAGTGTTGACGAACTCGCCGGGCGATTTCGGGATACGCGCGAGCTGAGTGTCGCGCTCGGCGATGTGGATCACCTTGACGCCAAGCTCGGCGGCGAGCGCGGCCCAGGCCTCGCGCGTTTTCGGCGCCACCTTCAGTCCCGCTTCCTCGGCGAGATCGAGCAGCGCCACTTTGATGAAATGCTGAACGAGACCGGGGTTGGCGCCATGCGTCAGGACCGCGGTCGGTCCGCCCGGCTGCTTCGCACGCAGCGCCAGCGCGTTCTCGCGCAGCGCGTAATTGGAGCGCAGCGAAGGCGAGAGATCGGGATCGGTGTAGCCGCCGGGCCACGGCTCGATGCAGGTGTCGACATAGAGCGCGCCCTTGCTGCGGCAGAGCTCGACGAGGGCGAGGCTCGAGACCTCGACCGAGACGTTGAGCAGGAAATCGCCCGCCCCGAGCAGCGGCTCGAGCACGCTCGCGTAATTCTCGCGCGTCAGCGGCTCGACGAGGAAGCGTACCCCGAGATCCTTTGCTTCCTTCTGGCCGCGCTCCTCGGCGGTTACGACCGTCACCTGGTTGGCCTTCATGTCGATGTGGCGAAGGATTAGCGGCAGGACACCCTGGCCGATGCTGCCGAAGCCGACGATCACCAGCCGGCCGCGGAATTTTGCGTATTTCGTTGTGCGCGCCATGACGCGTCCGCTCTAAAGGGTACCTAAAGCTTGTGTCAAGGTGATGCTGCGCCGCGGCATAAAGCGGTGATCTCGAGGTTTTTCTTTCCGGGATCGTCCGCGATCGGTAGCGGGGAAAAGCGCCCTCTGGTATACCAGATACCAAGGGCGAGGCGAAACGCTACGCAGGGGAGGTTGCATTTTAATGACGTCAGCGAAGCTCAAAGTGAAGCCGATCGATACGCAATCGAGCTTTCGCAACCAGGCCTACCGTGCGCTGAAACAGGCGATCACTTCGGTCAACGTCTACGCGCAGCCGCATGAGATCAGGCTTGACGAACGCCAGCTGTCGGTAGAGCTCGGCGTTTCGCGCACGCCGATCCGCGAGGCAATGACCGTTCTCGAGTGCGAGGGCTTCGTGCGCACCGCGCCGCGCCGGGGCGTCTTTGTCGTGCGCAAATCGAAAAAGGAAATCATCGAGATGATCCGTGTCTGGGCGGCGCTCGAAAGTCTCGCCGCCCGGCTGATCACGCTCAACGCGTCGGACAAGGAAATCGCGACGCTGCGGCGGCTCTTCGACGAGTTTAAGGACGGCTCGCCGGAAGGCCAGCTCGACGAGTATTCCGAAGCCAATATCAAATTCCATCAGGCGATCATCCGGCTCTCGGGAAGCGAGCTCATCGCCGACATGACGGAAAATCTCTTCATTCACGTTCGCGCCATTCGCCAAGCGACGATTGGCGAGGACAATCGCGCGCAGCGCTCGCTCATCGATCATATGAAGATCATCGAGGCGCTCGAGCAGCGTGATACCGAGCGAGCCGAGGCGCTGACGCGTCAGCACACGCTCGATCTCGCTGCGCATGTCGAAAAGAATTGGAATTTCTTCGAATAACCGTTTCGAGGGAGGCAACCATGGCGCAAGCGACAACGCTGAAAGAGCAGGCGGGCGAGACCGAGGAGCTGACCGATGGCTTCCATCTCGTCATCGACGCGCTGAAGCTCAACGCCCTGACCACCGTCTACGGCGTGCCCGGCATCCCGATCACCGATTTCGGCCGCATGGCGCAGGCGGCGGGTATTCGCGTGCTCTCCTTCCGCCACGAGCAGAATGCCGGTTACGCGGCTGCGATCGCCGGCTTCCTGACCAAGAAGCCCGGCGTCTGCCTCACCGTGTCGGCGCCCGGCTTCCTCAATGGTCTGACGTCGCTCGCCCATGCCACGACCAACTGCTACCCGATGATCCTGCTCTCAGGCTCGTCCGAGCGCGAGATCGTCGATCTGCAGCAGGGCGACTATGAGGAGATGGACCAGCTCGCCATCGCCAAGCCGCTATGCAAGGCGGCGTTCCGCGTACTGCACGCCGCCGACATCGGCATCGGCGTTGCGCGCGCGATCCGCGCGGCGGTGTCGGGGCGGCCGGGCGGCGTCTATCTCGACCTGCCGGCCAAGCTGTTCGGCCAGGTGATCAACGCGGAGGCCGGCAAGCGCTCGCTGGTCAAGGTCATCGATCCGGCGCCGGCCCAGATTCCGGCGCACGCTGCGGTCAAGCGCGCGCTCGATGTCCTCAAATCCGCCGCGCGGCCGCTGATCATCCTCGGCAAGGGTGCCGCCTATGCGCAGGCCGACGAGGCGATCGAGACGCTGGTCGAGAAGAGCGGCGCTCCCTTCCTGCCGATGAGCATGGCCAAGGGCCTGTTGCCGGATACGCATCCGCAATGCGCCGGCGCCGCGCGCTCGACCGTATTGAAGGATTGCGACGTCGTGCTGATGATCGGCGCGCGTCTCAACTGGCTCTTGTCGCACGGCAAGGGCAAGACCTGGGGCGACGCGCCGAAGAAATTCATCCAGATCGACATCGAGCCCAAGGAAATGGACAGCAATGTCGAGATCGCCGCGCCGCTGGTGGGCGATATCGGCTCTTGCGTCGCCGCCTTGATCGATGGGATGGGCGGCAATTGGCGGAAGCCGCCGGCCGAATGGACCAATACCGTCAACGGCAAGCGCGAAGAAAACGTCGCCAAGATGGCGCCGCGCCTGATGAACAACAATTCGCCGATGGACTATCACGGCGCGCTCGGCGCGTTGCGCACCGTCATCAAGGAGCGGCCGGATACGATCCTGGTCAATGAGGGCGCCAACACGCTCGATCTCGCGCGTGGGGTGATCGACATCTACAAGCCACGCAAGCGTCTCGATGTCGGCACCTGGGGCGTGATGGGCGTCGGCATGGGTCAGGCCATCGCCGCGGCCGTCGAAACCGGCAACCGTGTGCTCGCTATCGAAGGCGACAGCGCCTTCGGCTTCTGCGGCATGGAAGTGGAGACGATCTGCCGGTACGGCCTGCCGGTCTGCATCGTCGTCTTCAACAATGGCGGCATCTATCGCGGGACCGACGTTAACGCGGGAGGAGCCGATCCCGCGACGACGGTCTTCGTCAAAGGCGCGCGCTACGACAAGATCATGGAGGCGTTCGGCGGCATCGGCGTGCAGGCGGAAACGCCCGACGCACTGAAACAGGCCGTCGAATCGGCCTTGGCCTCGGGCAAACCCACCCTCATCAACGCGGTCATCGATCCGGCCGCGGGCAACGAGAGCGGACGCATCGGCAATCTCAATCCCCAAAGCGTGCTGCGCAAGAAATAGTACGCCTCGGGGCATGCGGGGCCGCACGAAGGTGGCCACTGCGACGGAATTAGTTAAAGGAACAACGACGGATTCTGGAGACGAACATGGCAAAGGCACTCGACGGGGTTAAGGTTCTCGACTTCACGCATGTGCAATCGGGGCCGACTTGCACGCAGCTTCTCGCCTGGTTCGGCGCCGACGTCATCAAGGTCGAGCGGCCGGGCGCCGGCGACGTGACGCGCGGCCAGCTGCGCGACGTGCCGAACGCGGACAGCCTCTATTTCACCATGCTCAACCACAACAAGCGCTCGATCACGCTCGATGCCAAGAATCCCAAGGGCAAAGAGGTGATCGAAGGTTTGATGAAGGCCTGCGACGTGCTGGTCGAGAATTTCGGCCCAGGCGTACTCGACCGCATGGGCTTCACCTGGGAGCGGATTCAGGAGATCAATCCCAAGCTCATCTATGCCTCGATCAAGGGCTTCGGGCCCGGCAAGTACGAGGATTGCAAGGTCTATGAGAACGTCGCGCAATGCACCGGCGGCTCGGCCTCGACCACCGGCTTCCGCGACGGCCCGCCGCTCGTCACCGGCGCGCAGATCGGCGACAGCGGCACTGGGCTGCATCTCTGTCTCGGCATCGTCACCGCACTGTTCCAGCGCACCCATACCGGCAGGGGCCAGCGCGTGACGGTCGCGATGCAGGACGGCGTGCTCAATCTCTGCCGCGTCAAGCTGCGCGATCAGCAGCGGCTGACGCACGGTCCGCTCACCGAATACAGCCAGTATGGCGAGGGCATCCCCTTCGGCGTCGCGACGCCGCGCGCCGGCAATGATTCGGGCGGCGGCCAGCCGGGCTGGATCCTCAAATGCAAGGGCTGGGAGACCGATCCCAACGCCTATATCTATTTCATCACCCAGGCGCCGGTCTGGGGGCCGATCTGCAAGGTGATCGGCAAAGAGGAATGGATCACCCATCCCGACTACGCCAAACCCGAAGCGCGGCTGCCGCGCCTCAAGGCGATCTTCGATACGATCGAGCAATGGACCATGACCAAGACCAAGTTCGAGGCCATGGACATCCTCAACGAGTTCGACATTCCCTGCGGCCCAATCCTGTCGATGAAGGAGCTCGCCGAAGAGCCGAGCCTCCGGGCCAGCGGCACAGTCGTCGAGGTGGAGCATCCGACGCGCGGGAAATATCTCTCGGTCGGCAATCCCATCAAGTTGTCGGCCAGCCCGTCGGACGTGGTGCGCTCGCCGTTGCTCGGCGAGCACACCGACGAAATTCTGCGCGACGTGCTGCGCTTCGACGACAAGCGTATCGCGGAGGTGAAGACGTCGGGCGCGCTCGGCGGCGCCAAGGCGGTCGCCGCCGAATAATCGGTGCATTCGCGGCGGCGGCTGGCGCCGCCGCCGGCTTCGCGGTAACAGGATAAAGAAGGAACGAAGGAGGCAATCGACCGGTTTCCGCTTAGGAAACGGTCGAGGCTTTTGCCGCGAAACGTGTTTTGAAGATCGTCCGGCCTCATTTTTCGCACCCGAGCCGGCGCAGCGCGTCGCTTGTCGGCCGCGCTGCGCTGGTCGCCGCGCTCGTCTTCGCGGCGGCGATGCCGGCGCATGCGGCCGATCCGCAGCCCTATACGGTGACGTTGCCCGATACCGGCGACAAGGCGCTCGATAGCGCCCTCAAGGACGCCTCGCAGCTCGATTCGCTCAGAGACAAAGTGCCGGTCGGGCCGTTCGCGCTGGTCGCGCGCGCCAAAAGCGATATCGACCGCTTGCAGACGGTGATGCAAAGCTTCGGCTATTACCAGGCGGCGGTGACCATCACCATCGACGGCCATCCGGTCAGCGATCCGACGCTCGTCGCGCAACTCGATGCCGTGCCCAAGGACAAGACCGTCACGGTCGCGGCGGCGATCACCGCAGGACCGCTCTATAAGCTGCGCCATATCGAGATCCACGGCGACGTGCCCGCCGATGCGCGGGCGGCGCTCGGCCTGACACCGGGCCAGCCGGCTGTCGCATCGGACGTCCTCGCCGCGGGAACGCGGCTGCTGACGGCGCTCGAGGAGGACGGTTATGCGCTCGCCAAGGTCGATCCGCCGGTCGCGACCGAGGATGTCAACGCCCATATGCTCGACGTGAGCTTCAACGTGACGGCGGGGCGGCGCGCGACTATTGGCGCGATCGTCATCACCGGCCTTTCGTCGATGAACGAAAGCTTCGTGCGCCGCCGGCTGCTGGTGCATACGGGCGAGCTCTATCAGCCGAGCAAGATCGACACCGCGCGCAAAGAACTTCTCGCGCTCGGCGTCTTTTCCGGCGTCTCGGTCCGCGCCGCCGAAACCATCGCGCCGGACGGCACCTTGCCGATCACCTTCGATTTTCAGGAGCGGCCACTGCATGCGGTCGGCATCACCGGCGCCTATTCGACGGATCTCGGCGCCAGTGCCAAGACGACCTGGTCGGATCGCAACCTCTTCGGCAATGCCGAGCAGCTCAATCTTTCCGCCGCCGCGACCGGGCTCGGCGGCACCGCGACCACCGGCGTCGGCTACAACATCACCGGCCAGATCATCAAGCCGGACTTCTTGCGCCGCGATCAGTCGCTCGAATTCGACACCGCCGCACTGAAACAGGATCTCCAGGCCTATGACCAACAGGCGGTGACCGCCGGCCCATCGCTGCATCGCACCTTCTCGGTGCTCTGGAAGGGCAGCGTCGGACTCTCGGCCGAGCGGGAGCGCATCCTGCAGGAAGGCGTCGGCAATGATTACACGCTGCTCGGCCTGCCGCTGACCGCGAATTACGACACCACCGATGTCGCCGATCCGACGCAAGACCCAACCCATGGCGTGCGCGCCGCCTTCACCGCGGCGCCGACGGAATCGCTTGGCAAGCCGACGGTGACCTTTGCCATCTTGCAGATATCCGGCTCGACCTATGTCGATCTCGACGATCTTTGGCACGGCGAGACGGGACGCAGCGTCCTCGCCTTCCGCGGCCTCATCGGCAGCGTCGAGGGGGCGGGACATTTCGAATTGCCGCCGGATCAGCGCTTCTATGGCGGCGGCAGTTCCACCATCCGTGGTTTCAAGTATCAGTCGGTCGGTCCGCTTTTCCTCGACGGCAACCCGCAAGGCGGCGACGCGATCGACGCGGCGACCGCGGAATATCGCCAGCGTCTCTTCGGCGATTTCGGCGCGGCGCTATTCGTCGATGCGGGCCAGGTCAGTGCCGGCAACGCGCCCTTCTCGGGCACCGTGCGTCTCGGCACCGGCGCCGGCTTGCGCTATTACACGCCGGTCGGCGCCGTGCGCCTCGACATCGCGGTGCCGGTTAAACGGCCGCCGCACGGCGACAGTTTCGAATTCTATATTGGGCTGGGACAGGCGTTCTGATGCGGCGAGCTGCGAAGATTGCTGCCGTCACCATCGGCGGATGGATCGGTCTGGCGCTCTTCGGTGTGGTCGTGCTGATGATCGCCGGCAATACCGGCGCCGGCCGCGCCGCGCTTGCTCTGCTCGCCAGCAAGCTGAGCGGCGGCGCGCTACAGGTGCAGGGCTTGTCGGGCCGCTTCCCCGGCGCGCTGCGCATCGCCCATCTTGCGATCCGCGACCAGGACGGAGCCTGGCTCGCGATCGACGATGCGCGGCTGGACTGGTCGCCGCTGCGGTTGCTGACGGGCGCGGTTGACATCGAGACGCTCTCTGCCGCGCATGTCGCGGTAGCACGCCTGCCGACGAGCGGCTCGGGATCCTCCTCCGGCATGAGCTTGCCACCGTTGCGAATCGCGCTCGATACGCTCCGGATCGAACGGCTCGATCTCGCCGCGGCGGTCGCCGGCGCGCCGGCCGCGGTCCAGGTGAGCGGCAATCTGCGTCTCGCGTCGGCACAGCGGGGCGATCTTGCGCTCGCGGTCGAGCGGCTCGACGGTCCCGGCAGCTACAAGCTCGAGGGCAAGACCGGGCCCGATGGCGATGATGTGACCATCGCAGCAAGCGAGCCCGCGCAAGGCTTGCTTGCCGCGCTCGCGGGCCTGCCCGGTCTCGGGGCGCTCTCGCTGTCGGCGCGGCTCGCCGGGCCACGCAACGCAGAGCGCCTCACCCTCGCGCTGGCCGCGGGACCGATGCGCGCCAACGGCCAAGGCACCGTCGATCTGACGCAACAGACGATCGACGTCGACCTGACGGGCAATGCGCCGGCGATGACGCCGCGCCCGGATGTCGCGTGGCGCTCGGCCCGCCTCGATCTCCACGTGCATGGCGGCTTCACCACGCCCAATGCGGCCGGGCGGCTCGAGATCGATAACCTTACGGCCGCTGGTGTCGCGGTGACGCAGCTCGCAGCAGAGGTCGCGGGCAGCGCCGGCAAGGTCGATGTGACGGCGTCGCTTACCGGCGTGACGCTGCCGGGGCCGCGGCCCAATCTTTTCGCCACGGCGCCGATCAAGCTCGACGCCGAGGCAGTCCTCGATACGCCGACGCGCCCAGTGCAGTTCACGATTTCGCATCCTTTGATCGAGATCGGCGGGCAGGCCGAGACCGGCAGCAAGACCGACGCATCGGTTACCGTGACTGTGCCGTCGCTCGCGCCTTTTGCGGCGCTCGCCGCGACCGATCTCGACGGCCACGCCGCCATTACCGCGACGCTGGCGCGCGAAAACGATACCGATCGTCTCGATCTCAGCGGCACGCTCGTCGCCAGCGGCGGCCAGACGATTGCGGCAAAGTTGCTCGGTGCGAACGCGACGCTCGCTCTTGCTGGCACGATGAAGGGCGACGATGTCACCCTCGATCAAGCCGCGATCGACGGCCAGGGGCTCCAGCTCTCGGCAAAAGGCGCGCGGAAGAATGGCGCGCTCGATCTTGCCTGGGGGCTGACGCTCGCGGATATTGCGGCACTGGAGCCGACCTTCTCCGGCCCGCTGTCCGTCGATGGCACGCTCAAAGGGCCGCAAGACAAGCTCACGTTGACGATGCGCGGCCATGGCGACCTCGCCGCGACGGGAGTGCCCGGAACCGGAACGATCGACGCTTCCGCGAGCGTCGAAGGGCTCCCGGCTCATCCCTCGGGCCGTATCGATGTGCAGGGACAGTTGGCGAACGCGCCGGTGACGCTGAGCGCGACGGGGGAACAGGCGGATGACGGCGCGCTGCATATCGTCCTTCGGAGCGCGCAGTGGAAAAGCATCGATGGCCAGGGCGATCTGACGCTACCGGCGGGAGCGGTATTCCCGCTCGGCCACATGCAGCTTCACGCGGCGCGGCTCGGTGATCTGGCGCCGTTGCTCGGCACGCAGATCGCGGGCAGCGTCAATGCTTCGCTCGATACCGCGCAGGCGAACGGCCAGCCGCAGACCCAGCTGCATGCCGAAGCGCGGCAGCTCGCCGCTTATGGCGGCAGCGCCGATCGCGTGCTCCTTGATGCGACAATCAAGGATCCGGCGACGCATCCGGTCGCGGCGATGCAGATGGTGCTGACGGGCATCGCCGGCAATGGCGTCACCGGCACTGCCCGGCTCGACGCGAATGGATCGCAAGAAACGCTGGCGCTCCGTCTCAGCGCCGATCTCGCGACGCCGCGCGGCCCCTCGCACATCGCGGCCGCGGCGACGGCGCAACTGCCGCAGCGCGAGCTCCGGCTGACGGCGCTGCGAGCCGATTACGGGGGCGAAATCGTTAAGCTGCTGGCGCCGGCGCGGTTCCGCTTCGCCGGCGCCACCACCGTCGATCAATTGCGCCTCGGGACGGGCGGCGCGGTGCTGTCGATCGCCGGCACCATCGCGCCGAAACTCCAACTCGACGCGTCGCTGCGCAATGCCAGCCCCGCTCTCGCCAAGCCGTTCTTTCCCGAGCTCAATGCGAGCGGATCGATCGCGATGGATGCCAAACTCGCCGGCACCATGGCAGCGCCAAACGGTACAGTGCGCGTGACCGGCCGCGGGCTGCGCGTGCAGAATGGCGCTGGTGGCGCCATGCCGGCGACCGATCTTGCCGCGACAGCCGAGCTGCATGGCGCTGCGGCGCAGCTCGATGCGCAGGTAACCGCGGGCGCGCGCCTGCGGCTGCGCGTCGTCGGCACGATCCCGCTCGCGAGCGGCGCTGCCGGGCCGATCGATTTGCGCAGCAACGGCTCGGTCGATCTCGCGATGCTCGATCCGCTACTCACCGCCGAAGGACGCAGCATCCACGGCCAGGTGACGCTCGATCTCGCCGTCGCCGGAACGATGGCGAGCCCGCGAGCGAGCGGCACGATCCGCATCGCCGCCGGCTCGATTCAGGATTATGTCAGGGGCATCCACGTCACCGATATCGCTGGCACGATCACCGGCGCGAATGACACGCTGCGGATCGCGCAGCTCAGCGGCAAGGCCGGCTCGGGCACCATCGCGATCAGCGGCACGATCGCCGCGCTCGCGCCGGGCATGCCGGTCGATCTAACCATCACCGCGCATGATGCGCGTCCGCTCGCCAGTGATCTGCTCACCGCGACGCTCGATGCCGATCTCACCGTGCGCGGAGCCGCCGCCGGTGCGCTGACCGTTGCCGGCCGCATTCATGTCAGCCGCGCCGATATTCAGATCCCCGATAGCCTACCGCAAAGCGTCGCCGTGCTCGATGTCCGTCGGCCGGGGCAGAAGCCGCCGCCACCCGAGCCTGCCGCGACGCCGATCGCGCTCAACCTCACGATCGACGCGCCGCAGCAGGTCTTCGTGCGCGGCCACGGTCTCGATGCCGAGATGGGCGGCGACCTCCATCTCAGCGGCAACAGCAAGACGCCGCAGATCGGCGGCGGTTTCGATTTGCGCCACGGCACCTTCAGCCTTGCCGGCCAATCGCTCAATATCACCAGCGGCCGGGTGGCGTTCGACGGTTTCGGACTTGCTGCGAAGCTCGACCCGACGATCAATTTCGTCGCCGAGAGCAGCGCCAACAGCGTGACGGCGACGCTGACCATCTCCGGCTATGCCGATGCGCCGAAGATCCGTCTCTCGAGCGTTCCCGATCTGCCGCAGGACGAGATCCTCGCGCAATTGCTGTTCGGCCAAAGCACCAAGCAGCTGACGCCGTTCCAATTGCTGTCGATCGCCCAGGCCATCGCTTCGATCAGCGGTGTCGGCGGTGCCTCCGATCCGCTCGCCAGCGTGCGCAAGGGGCTCGGTCTCGATCGCCTGTCGGTCGGCGCCGCTGCAGGCAATACGCCGGGCGCCACGGTCGAGGCCGGCAAATATGTCGCCAACGGCATCTATGTCGGCACCAAGCAAGGCACTTCCGGCGGCACCCAGGCGCAGGTGCAGGTCGACCTGACCAAACATCTGAAGGCGGAGAGCACCCTCGGCACCGGCGGCACGCCGGCGACCGGCGTCACGCCCGACAACGACCCTGGGAGCAGCGTCGGCCTCACCTACCAGTTCGAATATTGAGGCCGGCCGGGGCCCTATCGCAGTGCAGCATCTTTACCTGCCGCCGGTTCCGGCCTATGCCTAGGCGGTCGTTGGTTCGCAACCACCCCCGTGAGAGCGTCTTCCCGACATGAACATCCATGAGTATCAGGCGAAGAGCCTGCTGCAGAAATTTGGCGTTGCGGTTCCCAAGGGCGGCGTCGCCTATACGCCGCAGGAAGCCGAGAAGGTCGCGCGCGGCCTTGCCGGTCCCGTCTATGTCGTGAAGGCACAAATCCATGCTGGCGGCCGCGGCGCCGGACACTTCGCCGACAATCCTCAAGGCAAGGGGGGCGTCAGGGTGGTGAAGGCGACCGACGACGTCGCCAAGGCCGCGGCCGAGATGCTCGGCCATACACTGATCACGAAACAGACCGGGCCTAAGGGCCGCGAGGTCAAGCGCATCTATGTCGAGGAAGGCTGCGACATCAAACGCGAGCTCTATCTCGGCATGCTGATTGATCGCCGCACGTCGCGCATCACCGTGATGGCGTCGACCGAAGGCGGCATGGAGATCGAAGAGGTTGCGGCCAAGCATCCCGAAAAGATCATCCGCGTCGCCATCGATCCGGTGGCCGGCATGCAGGGCTTTCACGCCCGCGAGCTTGCTTTCGGGCTCGGCCTCGAAGGCAAGCAGGTGGCCGCCGCGACCAAATTCATGCTCGGCATGTATAAGGCTTTTGCCAGCCTCGATGCCTCGATCGTCGAGATCAATCCGCTGGTCATCACCGGCGCGGGCGAGGTGATGGCGCTTGATGCCAAGGTCAATTTCGACGACAACGCGCTCTTCCGCCATCACGACATCGAGGAGATGCGCGATGAAGCCGAGGAAGATCCGACCGAGCTCGAAGCCGCCAAGCACCAGCTCAACTACGTGAAGCTCGACGGCAATATCGGCTGCATGGTCAACGGCGCCGGCCTCGCCATGGCGACCATGGACATCATCAAGCTCTACGGCTCGAGCCCGGCGAACTTTCTCGACGTCGGCGGCGGCGCCACCAAGGAGCGTGTCACCGCAGCCTTCAAGCTCATCCTCTCCGACGCCCATGTCGAAGGCATTCTCGTCAACATTTTCGGTGGAATCATGCGCTGCGATGTGATCGCCGAGGGCATCGTCGCCGCCGCGCGCGAGGTCAGCCTCCACGTCCCGCTGGTGGTGCGCTTGGAAGGTACCAATGTGAAGCTCGGCAAGAAGATCCTCGAGGAATCGGGCTTGCCGATCCTCTCGGCGGACAATCTCGCCGATGCTGCGGCCAAGATCACCAAAGCGGTGAAGGAGGCCGCCTGATGTCGGTCCTCGTCAATCGCGATACCAAGGTCATCTGCCAGGGCTTCACCGGCGCGCAGGGCACCTTTCATTCCGAACAGGCGATTGCCTACGGCACCAAGATGATGGGCGGCGTCACGCCCGGCAAAGGCGGGACGAAGCATCTCGACCTGCCGGTCTTCGACACGGTCAGCGAGGCGGTGAAGGAGACCGGCGCCAATGCGACGGTGATCTATGTGCCGCCGCCTTTCGCCGCCGAGGCGATCCTCGAAGCGATCGATGCCGAGCTACCGCTGGCCATCTGCATCACCGAGGGTATTCCCGTGCTCGACATGGTGACGGTGAAGCGCGCGCTCACCGGCGGTAAAACCCGGCTGATCGGTCCCAACTGCCCCGGCGTCATCACGCCCGATGAATGCAAGATCGGCATCATGCCGGGTCACATCCACAAGAAGGGCCATGTCGGCATCGTCTCGCGTTCCGGCACGCTCACCTACGAGGCCGTGGCTCAGACCACGGCGGCGGGTCTTGGCCAATCGAGCTGCGTCGGCATCGGCGGCGATCCGGTCAACGGCACCAATTTCATCGACGTGTTGGAGATGTTCCTCGCCGATTCCGAGACCCAGTCGATTATCATGATCGGCGAGATCGGAGGCTCGGCCGAAGAAGAGGCGGCCGATTTCATCAAGCGCAACAAGGTGAAAAAGCCGATGGTCGGCTTCATCGCCGGGGCCACCGCGCCGCCCGGCCGCCGCATGGGCCATGCCGGCGCGATCATCTCGGGCGGCACCGGTACCGCCGCACATAAGATGGAGGCGATGAAGAGCGCCGGTATTAGCGTTGCGGAGTCGCCGGCGGCCTTGGGCTCGACCATGCTGCAACGCCTCAAAGCGTAGCGCGAGAAGCGGTATAATTGCCCACTTTTAGTGGGCAATCGATTTCCCACGATCTCTTTTCTGCCCGCCGGTTGAGTTTGAGCCGACCGCTGGCCTAAGTTGCCTTGGGCTGCCGAGTCCGCCGGTCCTTTGGCGATCCCCGGCGCTTATGACATCGAAGGGCGGAGGAAGCTGGCGGCGATGTCGGTACAGGAACCGCAACACAAGGCGCCCCGCATCCATCCTGGCGCCGGCCGCCGCCGCGGGCGCGACACGCCGCGCGGCCGCCAGGTCGATCAGCAATCGCTGATCGAGGTGCGGGCGGTCCTGGGCGAGCAGCCGCGTCGTCGCGACCTGCTGATCGAGTTCCTTCATCTGTTGCAGGACAAGTATCACTGCCTCCATGCGCGGCATTTGACGGCCCTGGCGCAGGAGATGAAGCTTGCCCTCGTCGAGGTCTACGAGGTCGCGTCCTTCTACGCGCATTTCGACATCGTGATGGACGACGAGACTCCACCGCCCGCATTGACTGTGCGCGTCTGCGATAGCCTCACCTGTGAGCTTTTGGGCGCGCAGAAGCTGCTCGCGGCCTTGCCCCCCAAGCTCGGCGCGAAGGTGCGCGTGGTGCGCGCGCCTTGTATGGGTGGTTGCCATAACGCGCCGGTGGTCGCTGTCGGTCATGCGCTGCACGAGCATGCGACGGTCGACAGCGTCGCCACCGCGGTCGCGAAGGGCGAGACGCATCCGCATCCCGGCGCCTATCCCGATCTCGCCGCCTATTGCGCGCAAGGCGGCTACAAGCTGCTCGAATCCTGCCTCTCCGGAAAAACCACGCGCGACGCGCTGCTCAAGATCCTCGATGACGCGCAGCTTCGCGGTTTGGGCGGCGCTGGCTTTCCGACCAGCCGCAAATGGCGCGCGGTGCTGGCCGAGCCGAAGCCGCGGCTGATGGCGGTCAACGCCGACGAAGGCGAGCCGGGCACGTTCAAGGATCGCATCTATCTCGAGCAGGATCCGCATCGCGTCCTCGAAGGGATGCTGGTTGGCGCGTGGATGGTCGAAGCGTCCGAGATCTATTTCTATCTGCGCGACGAATACCCGCATATCTGCGAGGTCCTGCGGATCGAGATCGCGAAGCTCGAAGCGGCGGGACTTGCGCGCAACGTCAAGATCCATCTCCGCCGCGGCGCCGGCGCCTATATCTGCGGCGAGGAATCGGCGATGCTCGAAAGCATCGAGGGCAAGCGCGGCCTGCCGCGCCACAAGCCGCCGTATCCTTCTCAGGTCGGGCTCTTCGGCCAGCCGACGCTCATCAACAATGTCGAGACGCTCTATTGGGTGCGCGACATCGTCGATCGCGGCGGCGAATGGTTCGTCAATCAGGGCCGGCGCGGCCGCAAAGGTCCGCGCAGCTTCTCGGTCTCGGGTCGGGTCAAATCGCCGGGCATGAAGCTCGCACCGGCGGGCATCACGGTGCGCGAGCTGATCGACGAGTTCTGCGGCGGCATGGCCGAGGGCCACACCTTTAAGGGCTACCTGCCGGGCGGCGCCTCGGGTGGCATCCTACCGGCCTCGATGGCCGATCTGCCGCTCGATTTCGGCACGCTCGAGCCGCATGGCGCGCTGATCGGCTCAGCGGCGGTTGTCGTGCTCTCGGACAAGGACGATATGAAGCAGGTGGCGTTGAACCTCTTGCGCTTCTTCGAGGACGAGAGTTGCGGGCAATGCACCCCGTGCCGCGTCGGAACCGAGAAGGCCGTCCATCTCTTGCAAGCCAAGAAATGGGATGGTTCGCTCCTGGTTGATCTCGCGCGGGTGATGACCGATTCATCGATCTGCGGCCTCGGCCAAGCCGCGATGAACCCGGTTAAGATGGTGCTGAAGCATTTTCCCGAGGATGTGTCATGAGCGACGGATCGGGCGTGCTGCCGCCAGGCGTCAAATTCTTCCTCGACTGCGTCGAGATCGAAGCGCTGCCCGGCGAGACGATCTGGCAAGCGGCCCATCGCCATAACACCGAGTTGCCGCATCTCTGCTACGCGCCTGAGCCAGGCTATCGTCCCGACGGCAATTGCCGCGCCTGCATGGTCGAGATCCAGGGCGAGCGCGCGCTCGCCGCTTCCTGCATCCGCAAGCCGACCGCGGGCATGAAAGTCGTCACGGCGAGCGAGCGTGCCGTCGCCAACCGCAAGCTCGTTTTCGAGTTGCTGGTCGCCGATCAGCCGCCAAAGACGGTCACCCACGATCCGGATTCCAAATTCTGGCAGCATGCGACGCGCATCGGTGCGACATCGAGCCGGTTCCCTGCGCGTCATCAGCCCGTGCCCGACCGCTCGCATCCGGCGATGGCGGTGCATCTCGATGCCTGCATCCAATGCAATCTTTGCGTCCGCGCCTGCCGTGAGGTGCAAGTCAACGACGTGATCGGCATGGCCGCGCGCGGCCCCGGTGCCAAGATCGTGTTCGATTTCGACGACCCGATGGGCCACAGCACCTGCGTCGCCTGCGGCGAATGCGTGCAAGCCTGCCCGACCGGCGCGCTGCTGCCCGCGACCATGGTCGATGCGCAAGGCGCCGCGCGGCCGAAGCCCGATCGCCATGTCGACAGCGTCTGCCCCTATTGCGGCGTCGGCTGCCAGATCACCTATCAGATCCGCGACGACGAGATCGTCGCGGTCAAAGGCCGCAACGGTCCGGCCAACGAGCAGCGGCTCTGCGTCAAAGGCCGCTTTGGCTTCGATTACATCACCCATCGGGACCGACTGAAAGTGCCGATGATCCGCAAGGACGGCGTGCCGAAACACGCGGCGGAGGATATCGACCCCGCCAATCCCTGGACGCATTTCCGCGAGGCCACCTGGGAAGAAGCGCTCGACCGCGCCGCTTCCGGTCTCAGGAAAATCCGCGACCAGCACGGCGGCGACGCGCTCGCCGGTTTCGGCTCGGCCAAGGGCTCGAACGAAGAGGCCTATCTCTTCCAGAAGCTGGTGCGCGCCGGCTTCCGCACCAACAACGTCGATCACTGCACGCGGCTCTGCCACGCCTCGTCGGTGGCGGCGCTGATGGAAGGCATCGGCTCGGGTGCTGTCACCGCGCCGTTCAACGCCGCCGAGGAAGCCGAGGTGATCATCGTCATCGGTGCCAATCCGACCGAGAACCATCCGGTCGCCGCGACCTATTTCAAACAGGCGGCGAAACGCGGCGCGACGCTCATCGTGATGGACCCGCGCGGCCAAGCATTGAAGCGGCATGCGACGCATATGCTGCAGTTCAAGCCGGGTCAGGACGTGCCGATGCTGTCGGCGCTGCTGCACACGATCATCTACGAAGATCTGCACGACAAGCAATACGTCCAGGCGCATACCGACGATTTCGAGGCGGTGAAGGACAGTGTCAAGGACCGCACGCCCGAAGCGATGGCCGGGCGCTGCGGCATCGATGCCGAGATCTTGAAGACCGTCGCGCGCAAATATGCGCGGGCCGAGACCGCGATCATCTTCTGGGGCATGGGCATCTCGCAGCACGTCCACGGCACCGACAACGCGCGCTGCCTCATCGCGCTCGCCATGATCACCGGCCAAGTCGGACGGCCGGGCACCGGTCTTCATCCGCTGCGCGGCCAGAACAATGTGCAAGGCGCGTCGGATGTCGGCCTCATTCCGATGTTTTATCCCGACTATCGCAAGGTCGAGGATGTCGAGATGCGCCGCATCTACGAAGAGCTCTGGGGCGCGGCGGCCGATCTGAAGCGCGGCCTCACCGTCGTCGAGACAATGACCGCGATCCACGAGGGCAAGGTTCGCAGCATGTATATCATGGGCGAGAATCCGGCGATGTCGGATCCGGATGTCGAGCATGCGCGCGAGGCCCTCGCGAAGCTCGAGCATCTCGTGGTGCAGGATCTCTTCCTCACCGAGACCGCGCGCTATGCGGATGTCGTGCTGCCGGCCTCGGCCTGGCCCGAGAAGGACGGCACCGTCACCAATACCAACCGGCAAGTGCAGCGCGGGCGCGCAGCGCTGCCGTTGCCCGGCGACACGCGCCAGGATCTCTGGATCATCCAGGAGATCGCGCGCCGCCTCGGCCTCAACTGGAATTACGCCGGTCCGGCCGATGTCTTTGCCGAGATGAAAAAGGGCATGCCGTCGCTCGACAACATCACCTGGCCGCGGCTCGAGCGCGAAAGCTCAGTCACCTATCCGTGCGACGCGGAGGATAAGCCCGGAAACGAGATCGTCTTCGGCGACGGCTTCCCGACGCCGAACGGCCACGCAAAGCTCGTCCCGGTCGGGCTCGTGCCGCCGGCCGAGCTGCCCGATGCGCAATATCCGATGGTGCTGACGACCGGCCGCCAGCTCGAGCATTGGCACACCGGTGCCATGACCCGCCGTGCCAGCGTGCTCGACGACCTCGAGCCCGAGGCGGTCGCGAGTCTCGCGCCCTCCGATCTCTGGCATATGGGCGTGAAGGCCGGCGACCCGATCCGCGTCGCGACACGCCGCGGCACGATCGAATTGAAAGCGCGCGCCGACAGCGCTGTGCCGCCGGGGATGGTGTTCATTCCATTCTGCTACGCCGAGGCGGCGGCGAACGTGCTCACCAACCCGCAGCTCGATCCCTTCGGGAAAATTCCCGAATTCAAGTTCTGCGCCGCCCGCATCGAGAAGATCGAGCAGGCGGCCGCAGAATAGCGCGGTTTATTCCGCCGCCCGCGGCTGGGTCTCCGTCCGTGTTCCGGTGATCTGCGCAGCGCGCAACGGCCGCAGCACGAACAGTGCCAGCGCGACGACCACGAAGTTGCCGATGGCAGAGACCAGGAAAACGGCATGCCAGCTTCCGGTCGCATCTTTGAGGACGTTTGCAAGCGGCACCAGGAAGGCGGAGGTTCCTTTCGCCGTGTAAAGCAGGCTCGCATTCGTCGTCGCGTATTTCGGACCAAATGTGTCGGTGCAGGTCGACGGGAAGAGGCTGAAGATCTCGCCCCAGGTGAGGAAGATCAAGCCGGCGAAGATGACGAAGGCCCACGGGCTGGTACCGAAGCTCCCCAGCAGCCAATAGGCGATGCCACCGAGGCCGAAGGCGATCGCCATCGTATTCTCGCGCCCGATCAAATCGGACACCCAGCCGAAGAACGGCCGCGCCGTCCCGTTCATGACATTATCGATGATCAGCGCGACTGTCAGCGTCGTGCCGCCGAGGAAAATGACGGAATCGGCGATGCCGAAGCTCTTCGCGATCAGCGCGAGCTGCGCCGTCGCCATCAATCCGCTGGCCGAGACGATGTTGAACATGATGAAGAGCAGCCAGAAGGTCGGCGTCCTCAGCACTTCGTACCAAGTGAAGCTGCGCGTCGTCTGTTGCACGCGCGCGGTCGGCACCGCGACCGGCGCCTCGCCTTGCAACGGTCCGCGCAACAGCCAAGCGGCGAGGAAGATGACGATGCCCTGGACGAGGCCGAACCAAAAGAAGGTCGCGGCATAGCCGTGCGACGCGATCATCGACCGAATCGGAATGACCGTCAGCGCGGCGCCGGCGCCGAAGCCGGCGGCGGTCAGCCCGACCGCGAGGCCGCGCCGATCAGCGAACCATTTAACGGCATTGCCGACGCAGGTCGCGTAGATGCCGCCGGCGCCAATGCCCGAGAGGATGGCGCCGACATAGAGCATGGTCAGCGTTTCGGCCATCGAGTTGATGATCCAGCCCATGGCCACAAGCACGCCGCCGGCGGCGATCATGAGTTTCGGGCCGAGCCGCGGGCCGAGGTTGTCGACAATCCAGCCGTCGATCGGCGTCGCCCAGGTCTCGAAAGCAATGAAGAGGCTGAACGCGAATTGGATGCCGGCCACGTCCCAATGCTGTGTTTGCATCATCGGCTGAACGAACAGGGTCCAGCCATATTGCAGATTGGCGATCAGCACCATGCAGATGATGCCGGCCGTCAATTGCAGCCATCGAAAGGAACTGCTCGTCGTCGCTTGTGTCATCGCCATGCTCGTTTCCCCCGTGGGTTTTTCTGCGTCGCTGGTCTGGCACCGCAACGTCTGTTCGCGTTAGTGTCAATGAATAGTAGCCAAAATCGGTTAGGTGTGGGCAAGTTTTTCGCTTGCACGCCGTGCGGCGATTTCCAACCATCGGTGCGGCGGCGGTCAGGAGACGCGGCGATCATGACCCTTTCGCGGCGCAGCATGCGTGCAGTAATCGTCGGTCTCGGTGTGCTCCTGGCGGCGGTTCGGCCGGTATCCGCCCAGGCACCGGCGGGCAGCGATCAGCCGATCCTGCATCTCAGCGAAACGGCGCAGCGCGACGTGCCGCGCGATCTGCTCCACGCCACGCTGTCGGTCGAGGCGAGCGATACCGACGCTGCAAAGCTCCAAAACGGGATCAATCAGCGCATGACCGCGGCGTTGGCGCGCATCAAGCAAGTGCCGGATGCCGCGATCGATATGGCAGGCTATAGCGTTTATCGCGAGAGTCCCGACAAGACGCCGGCGCGCTGGCACGGTAGCCAGTCGGTCACGCTGACGAGCAAGGATTTCGCGGCGTTGCTCGGATTGATCGGCGCGCTGCAGCAACAAGGCTTGCTGCTACAGAGCCTCGCGCCCGACGTGTCGCGCGAGGCGCGGCAAGCGGTTGAGGATTCACTCACCAACGAGGCGCTGACGCGCCTGCAGCAGCGTGCCGACCGGGTCGCCGCGGCGCTCGGCACCAAAGTCGCCGGATTCCGCTCCGTCAGCGTCGGCAACGTTTCACCGCCGCCGGTGCCGATCCGCGCCATGGCGATGGCGGCGGCTGTTTCCGCCTCGCCGGCGCCGCCGGTCGTCGAGCCGGGCAGCGCGACGGTCTCGGTGACCCTCTCCGGCGATATTGCATTGGCGCCGCGCTAGACGGGAATGGCTCGGCGGCTTACATAGATCGCAGCGAGTACAGGAGCCCATCATGGCCGAACTTGCCGAAATCGACGCCGCGCCGCGCACGATCGAAGCTTCCGTCAACTATATGCTCGATACGGGCGACAAGCCTTTCACCTACACCGGCGGGCCCGGCTCGACCGATATCCGCAGCGGTGGCACGCCCGATCCGCACGCCGTTACCATCCATAACGGCCGTCTCGTGCCGGGCGGCTTCGCGCTCGAGCGCAACGGCTTCCGCTTCATCGAGCACGACACGCAGATGCGCGACTTCTTCGACGAGACCGAACTCGCGCGCGTCTACTATCCGGAGATGGAAGCGCTCATCAAGCGCGAGACCGGCGCCAAGCGCGTCGTCGTCTTCGACCATACCTTGCGCACCGCCGATGACGAGATGCGCGAGGCGAAGAAGATCCGCGAGGTCGTGCGCCGCGTGCATAACGATTACACCGAATGGTCAGGGCCGCAGCGCGTGCGCGATCTCATGGGCGACGAGACCGAGGCGCTGCTCCAAAAGCGCTTCGCCATCGTCCAGTGCTGGCGGCCAATCCGTCATCCGGTCGAAACCCATCCGCTCGCGCTCTGCGATGCCCGCAGCATGGTGTTCGATGATTTCGTCATCTCGGAGCGCCGCTATCCCAACCGCGTCGGCCAGACTTATGCGGTGAGATATAATCCCAACCACCAATGGTATTGGTTCCCGCGCATGCGCCGCGACGAGGCGCTGGTGTTCAAGGTGTTCGATTCGGAGAAGAATGGCGGCGCGCGTTGGACCGCGCATACCGCCTTCGACGATCCGAGCTCGCCGCCGAATGCGCGACCGCGCGAAAGCATCGAGATCCGCACCCTCGCTTTCTTTTAGAAGCTAGCGCGTCGCTTGCTGCTCGCCTAAGCTGCCCATCAATCGGGATCAAGGGGAGGGCAGCATGCGGATTTTTTCCTATCGCCAGGGCAGTCAGCCGGGCGTCGGCGTCATCGCCGACAACGAGAGCTTCGTTGCGCTCGGCGAGGCCGCGCCCGATCTGCCGAGGACGCTTAAAGGCATCCTCGAGCTGCCGAACGGCCTCGAGCGCGCGAAAGCCGCGGCGGCGACCAAGAAAGGTCTCAACGGTCTTGCCAGCGTCGCTTTCGATCCAGTGATCCCCGAGCCGAATGCGATCTGGTGCCTCGCCCTCAACTACAAGCTCCACATCAACGAGACCGGCCTCACCACCTCGGCGAAATATCCGCAAATTTTCCTGCGCATGCCCTGCACCCAGGTCGGGCATCTGCAGCCGATCCTCTGTCCCGATCCGAAGGTCGCGGTGAAATATGAATACGAGGGCGAGCTCGCGGTGATCATCGGCAAGGGCGGACGCCACATCCCGGTCGAGAAGGCGCTCGAGCATGTCGCCGGGTATTCCTGCTACAACGAAGGCTCGGTCCGCGAATATCAGGGCCATAATCGCCAATTCGGCCTCGGCAAGAATTTCGAGCAGTCCGGCAGCTTCGGCCCGTGGCTGATGACGCCCGACGAATTCGGCGACTGGTCGAAGCATCGCGTCATCACGCGCGTCAACGGCGTCGAGCGCCAGAACGCGACCACCGATCTGCTGGTCTTCGGCGTGCCGCAGCTCATCAACTATCTGAGCCAGGGCTATTACCTGCGGCCGGGCGACGTCATTGTCTCCGGGTCGCCGGGCTCGCTGCCGCTGCACGCCGGTGAGAAGCCGACCTCGAAGAACGACGGTGGCGTCTATGTCGAGGGCATGGTGCAGATGAAGCCGGGCGATGTCTGCGAGGTCGAGATCTCGGGTCTCGGCACGCTGCGTAACCCGGTGGCGGCCGACGCACCGGCGAATTACCAGACGAGCCTCTATACGCCGCGCTAGCTGTCAGAACTCGATCGCCAGCTTGCCGAAATGGCGGCCTTCGGCGATGGCCGCGATCGCCGCGCGGGTGTCCGCGAAGCCGAAGCGCCGTTCGTCGAGCACCGGCTTGAGCTGGTGCCGCTCGATGAAGCGCACCATCGCCGCGAAATCGTCGCGCGAGCCGAGGGTCACCGCCTGCAGCCTGAGGCCGCGCGTCACCACCCGGCCGAGCTCGAGCGTGGCCGTGGCGCCCGACAGCACGCCAATCAGCGCGACCGTGCCCCCGCCGCGCACCGCGCGGATCGATTGCGCCAGGGTTTGCGCGCCACCCAGCTCGATGACGAGGTCCGCGCCGCGCCCGCCGGTGAGGCGCCGCAGCTCCGCCGCCCATTCCGGCACGCGTTGATAATTGATCCCAAGCTGTGCGCCCAGCGCTTGCGCGCGCTGAAGTTTGTCGTCGCTCGATGAGGTGACGACCACGGTCGCGCCGAGCGCGCGCGCGAACTGCACGACAAAAAGTGAGACGCCGCCGGTGCCTTAAGTGAGCACGAGATCGCCTGGCTTCACCGCCGCCATGGCGAGCGCGTTCCAGGCCGTCAGCGCGGCACAGGGGAGGGCGGCGGCTTCGGCCGCGCTCAAGCCTTGCGGCGCTTTCACGACGGCGTCCTCGCGCAGCGTCATGCGCTCGGCCATCACCCCGTCGACGCTTCCGCCCAATACCGCCTTGCGATGCTCGTCGCGCATCGGGCCGTTCAGCCAGTGCGGCATTACGATCGGGCAGACGAGATCGCCGACCGCGGCGCGGCGAACGCCGACACCGGTGGCGATCACGTCGCCAGCGCCGTCGCTCAGCATCACCAACGGCAGCGCGCCGCTGTCGCGGCCATAGCCGCCGCGCGCGAAGACGAAATCGCGGAAATTCACCGTCGCTGCGCGCATAGCCACGATGAGCTCGCCGGAGCCCGGCGTCTCCGGCAGCGCGCGCTCGCCGGCGACGATGTGCTCCAATCCCCAGCCGGTCAGCTCGATCACCTTCATCGCTGTCGATCCTCGCAACCCTGCTGTCGGCCTGGGCATATCGCGACCGCCTGTCAAGCGCCATCTGCGCGACGGTGCAGGAAGTTGTTGATTCACGCATCGAGCGGTGAGAGTGTGATCGGGTTGGGGGCCGAGCGCGGGTTCGGCGCCAATCATCGAATAGAAGCGGCGGTCTTGTGATCAGCCGCCAAACGCAGGAAGGGGAGTCTTAATGAGCAAGCAGGCACTCGTCGAGGCGCTAAAGAAGGTCGGTCTCAAGACGTCGGCTGCCGGCAAGGCCGTCGACGCCGTCACCGGGGTGATCGCGAAGGAGCTGAAGAAGAGTCAGAAATTCAGCATCCCGGGCTTTGGCTCTTTCCACGTCAGCAAGCGCGCCGCGCGCATGGGCCGCAACCCGCGCACCGGCGAGACGATCAAGATCAGGGCCAGCAAGGGCGTGCGTTTCAAGGCCGGCGCGAAGTTGAAGGGATCGCTCTGATCCGATCGGCCGTTCGCGCTCGCGCGATGGATATTTCGCCGGCTGCGGCAAGGTTTGCCGCGGCCGGTTTCATGTCATACTATTTCGCGCGATGAGCTTTACCGTCCGTGAATTCCGCGATGCACTCGGCCTTTTTCCCACCGGCGTCGCGATCGTCACTACGGTCGATGCCCAGGGCCAGCCCGCCGGCATCACCGTCAACTCCTTCACCTCGGTCTCGCTCGATCCGCCGCTGATCCTGGTGTCGGTCGCGCGCACCAGCCGCAATTTCGATCTTTTCAACGTCGTCAATCATTTCGCGGTCAATCTCTTGCGCGAGGAGCAGCGCCAGATCTCGACCGCTTTCGCCAGCCCGACCGCCGACCGCTTCGGCTCGGTGCGGCACCGCCCTGGCCACGGCAATGTGCCGCTGATCGAGGCGCACCTCGTCGCTTTCGAATGCGAGGCTTATGCACGCCATGACGGCGGCGACCACGTCCTGCTCTTAGGCAAGGTACTGCGGCTAAGCATCACCCCCGACCTGCCGCCGAAGCCGCTGCTCTATTTCCGCGGCCAGTACCGCGAGCTATCCGAGCTCCATGCCGAGCTCGCGCCGTTCCGTCTCGAAGGCTGGTAGGCCGACCGTCGCTGCTTTAGCGCTTGTCCCAGCCGCGCACCGGATAGCGCGGCTTGTTGATTATCTTGTCGCCATAAACCGGCACGACCTTGCCGTCCTGGATCTGGACGGCGATCTGCGGCACGTCGATCTGGCCATTGGCGGCGAATTTCACATGTGCGTAGAGGCTCGGAAAATCGCTTGCGGCGATCGCCGCGCGCACGGCCTCCTTGTCGAGCGAGCCCGCCTTGGCGATCGCCTTGGCGAAGACCTCGACATCGGCAACGGCGGAAGCCGCGTGATAATCCGGCTCGTAATTGAACTTGGCGATATAGGCCTGGTTGAAGGCGCTGTCGTTGCCGAACCAGTCGTCTTTGAGCGCGCCGGTCGGGACCCAGGGCGTCATGCCGAAGGCGAATTCCGCATCCGCGCCCAGCGCTTTGCGGAAATCGGCGGTCGGCGGACCAACGGTGAACGAGGTGAGGTCCTTGGCGTTGACATTGAGGCTCTTGGCCTGGCGAACCCCGTTGAGCACCTCGGCGAGCAGTCCGCCCCAGAGGATTGCGTCGGGGCTCTTGGATTTGACGAGGGTGAGGACCGACGAGAAATCCGAGCTGTTGGCGGCATATTGCTGGTCGAGCACGGTCTCGAGCCCAGTCTTTTTCAGCAATTCGCGCGTGCCTTGCGCCACCGAGACGTCGAACGCGTCGTCGGCGGTGACAAGGGCGATGGTCCTTGGCTTGGGATCGAGCTGCCCCATCATCGCGATGGTGCTGCTGAAATAATCCTCGGCGCGCGGCAAGGTGCCGAAGACCCACTTATAGCCGCGGCTGAAGATCTGGCTGGCGGCGCCGCCGCCTTCGACCATCGGGATCGCGAACTTTTCGGCGATCGAGGTGTCGACCAGGACCACGGCGGTCGAGTAGGAGCCGAGCAGGAAGTCGACCTTGTCGCGGGTGATGAGCTGGGTATAGAGCTGGACGTCGAGATTGGTGTCAGACTGGTTGTCGAGCAGGTCGAGCTTCAAGAGATATTTTTTACCGCCGACGGCGATGCCGCCTTTCTCGTTGATCTTGTCGACCGCGAACTGATAACCGTCGCGATAGTAGCGGCCGGTATTGGCGTCTTTGCCGGTTAGCTGGACCGCGCTGCCGAGGGTGATCGTGTTGGTTTGAGCGGCGGCCGGGACGATGCCGAACGCCAGAACCGCTGCCGCCGCGCCGAGGAACTTCATTTGCGCCTCCCCTGATCGATTGTTACGTCGATGATGGCCGGGCCACGCCTGCTTCGCAAGCGCTTCGCGTTCGGCTAGCCTTCGACGATGATCCACGTCACCCCGACGATCGCGCTCGACGACGGCGAGATCGTCGAGCATTTCATCCGCGCCGGCGGCCCCGGCGGCCAGAACGTCAATAAGGTCGCGAGCGCGGTGCAGCTGCGCTTCGATGTCAACGCGTCGTCCGCGCTCGATGAGGGAACGCGTCAGCGCCTGAAGCGGCTCGCCGGCCGGCGCCTTAGCCGCGCAGGCATCATTGTCATCACCGCCGAGCGTTTTCGTACCCGCGAACGCAATCGCGGCGACGCGCTGGAGCGGCTGGTCGAGCTGATCCGGCGTGCTGCCGAGCGGCCGAAGCCGCGCCGCCCGACAAGGGCGACGGGCGCTTCGCGCGCCAAGCGCCGCGAAGGGAAAATCCGGCGTGGGCAACTGAAACGCCAGCGCCGCTCTTATTCGGGTGAGGAGGCCTAGCCTTCACCGCGGCCCCTTCGTCTCGCCCGGGACGCTAGTGTATAATCGGCTATCGCCGATCAAGGAGTCCGGCATGTCATCGCCGAGCGATTGGGAAATTCCACAGCACGCCCAGCCACGCCAAGAGGACTGGAATTTCGACCTCGATCTAGCGCTCTCCGCTACCCTGACCGTCCGCGCGGCGATCCCGGCCGACGGCTATACCGCGCAGACGCTCGGCACCGAGCGCGCCGGCAATGGCGTCATCATCCGCGAGGATGGGGTCGTGCTGACCATCGGCTATCTCATCACCGAGGCTGAGACGATCTGGCTCAACACCTCCGACGGCCGCGCCATCCCGGGCCATGTCCTCGCGTACGATCAGGAAACCGGCTTTGGCCTCATCCAGGCGCTCGGCCGGATGAAGCTGCCCGCGTTGCGGCTCGGCCATTCGGCCACGGCGCGCCCAGGCGACCGCGTCGTGGTCGCAGGCGGCGGCGGCCGCAAGCATGCGATCTCGGCGAAGATTGCCGCCAAGCAGGAATTCACCGGCTATTGGGAATACCTCGTCGACGACGCGCTCTTCACTGCGCCGGCGCATCCCAATTGGGGCGGCACGGCGCTGATCGGCGGCGATGGCGAGCTCCTCGGCATTGGCTCGCTTCATCTTCAGCAAGGCGGCGAGAAAGGTACGCCCGAGCATCTCAACATGCACGTGCCGATCGATCTCTTGAAGCCGATCTACGATGATCTCCTGACGCTCGGCCGGCCCAATCACCCGCCGCGCCCGTGGCTCGGCCTTTACGCGACCGAGGTCGACAGCAAGGTGGTGGTGGCGGGACTCGCCAATGCCGGCCCCGCACGACGCGCCAATCTCAAGACCGGCGACGTCATCCTCGCCGTTGGCGGCGAAGAGATCGGCGATCTCGCCGGCCTTTATCGCAATATCTGGCGGCAAGGCCGGGCCGGCGTCGATGTGCCGCTGCTCGTCTATCGCGACGGCAAGACCATCGATCTTCATGTCCATTCCGCCGATCGCGCGCGCTTCCTGAAAGCGCCGAGCGTCCACTGAGCGCCGCCGCCTCGCGGCGGTCGCGCGAGGCTTAGCGTCGGAGGTTGCGGGCGCCGTGCACCGCGGCGCCGTCGAGCTTGGCCGCCGCCGTGCTCGCATCCTGGAAATTGGCATTGTGCAGGTCGGCGTCGCTCAGATCGGCCTGATCGAGCACGGTGCGCGACAGATCGGCGTTCCCCAGCTTCGCCTTGCGAAGCTGGGCCGCGGTGAGATTGGCACCCGCCAGCTTCGCGCCTTCGAGATTGGCGGGGAAATCGTATTTGCGGTCGCCGACATTCTCGAGCGGCGCCAGAATGGCTTGGGTGAGGCTCGCGCCCGAGAGATGCGCGCGCATCAGCTTCGCGCCACGCAGATCGGCGTGGTCGAGCCGTGCGTCGCGCAGGTCCGCGAGCGTCAGGTCGCACATCGCCAGCGAGGCGTGCGAGAGATCGGCGCCGCGCAACGCCGACCGCGCCAGCACGCCCAGCGCCAGCTTCGCCTCGCTGAGCGCGAGACCGCTGAGATCGCAATCGCTCAGCACGGCGCGCTCGCCGTCCTTGCCATGGCTGTCGAGCCAGAGCCGATGGCGATAAAGAATCTCCTTCAGCTCGTCGGCCGCGATCTGGCGCAGGCTCGCGCCTTGAAGGTCCTCGGTGACCGCGGCGCCGAGCGCCGCGCGGTCGACGATGGCGCCGCTGATATCGACGCCACGCAGCTCGGCGCCGGCAAGCTTGACGTCCGTCAGAACAGCGCCGCGCAGATTGGCGCCGCAAAGATTGGCGCCGCTGAGATCCGCGCGGTCGAGCGACGCACCGGTGACATTGGCGTGACGCAGATCGGCACCGCTGAGATCGGTGTTGCTGAGGTTGGCGTCAGTCAAATCGGCGCGGATGAAGGCGGCGCCGCCGAGCTTGGCGCCGGAGAAATCGCAGTCGCGGGCCTCGACCGACGACAGGTCGGTGCGCGGCACGTCGGTGTCGCGGCCGTCGTCGGAGCCCGCAATCTTGAGAGACACGACCTTGCCCATATTGGCCTCCTGTAGCTTGGCACGGTTGAGCCGCGCACCCCGCAAGCAGCTCGAGCGCAGATCGGCGCGGCTGAGATCGGCGCCGTTGAGATTGGCGGCGCGCAGATCCGCGCTCGAGAGCTGCGCCTCGCGCAACACGGTGTTCTTGAGAATCGCGCGATGCAACCGCGCGCCCGTCAGGTCGGCGCCGGTCAGATCCTGGTCGCTGAGATCGGCCGCGGACAGATCGTAATAGGCAAGGACCGCGCAGCGGCCCGCCGCCTCGCGGGCGAGGAACAGGTCGTGAAGCTGCAAGATCTGCCGCAATTCTTGCGGCGTAAGCTGACGCAGCCCACCGCTTGTCGGACGTCGAGGGCTTCTATCCATGCGCTCATTAAGGCACCGACCGGTTACCAAGCCCTAAAAGAAAAGTCAGTATTTTCCGGGGCTTGCCTAGTAAATGCCGGATCTTAGCCGGCCTGCGCGGCGGCGAGGTCGCGCCAGCCGGGCAAGGCATCGAGGCGGCGGATGAGCTCGGCGGTCTGGGGGGCCGCGAGCGGCAGCAAGGGCGGCAGGAGGTTGCGCCAGTGCGGCTTGCCGCTGAGGCGCACCAGCATTTCTTTCTGGACGGCGGGGGTCGAGAAACCGTCAAAGACCTGCCGGATCGCGCTAAGCCGTGCCTGCAACATGTCGGCCTCGCCGCTCTGCCACGCCGTTGCGATCGTCCCCGCAAGGGGCGCGGTGAGGTTGAGCGTCGCCGAGATGCAGCCCCGTCCGCCGGCCCGCAAAGTCTCGAGCAGGAAGCGCTCGGTGCCCGAGAAGATTGCGAGATCGGGGAAGCGCTCGAGCAGCGCCTTCGTCGTCGGCCAATCGCCGGCGCCGTTCTGCACCCCGGCGATGATCGCGCCGAACGCCGTCTTCAATCGCTCGGTCAGCGCGTCGGTGATCGCCGCGCCCGAGGCCTGCGGCCGATGATGCAAGACGATGCGCAGCCTCGGCTCGCCGACGCGCTCGATCAGCGCGGCGTAGAACCGGAAGAGGCCATCCTCGCTCGCATCACGATAATAGAAAGGCGGCAGCACCAGCACCCCGGCGGCGCCCGCGGCGACGATCGCCTTCGTCGCGGTGACGGCCTCGTCGAGCGCACAGGCGCCGCCGCCGACGATCAGCCGTGCCATCGGCAAGCCGCCTCTGGCCGCCGCTTCGATCAGTCGCAGCCGCTGGCCAAGCGACAGGGAATTCGCCTCGCCGGCCGTCGCCAGGAGCACGAGCCCGCCGCAGCCATGCGCCAACAGCCAGCGCCCATGCGCGATCAGGGTCTCGGCTTCGGGCTCCAGCGCATCGTCGAGCGGCGTCACCAGGGCGGCGAGCGCGCCGCGCGGCAGATCGGTCATGAATTACCTCGCGCGACATCTTGTGACACAATGCGCGCGGCAGGGAAGGGGTATGAGCATTTCCGAAAGCAGCGCCATCGAAATCGACCTGACCGCCGTGCTGGTCGCGGTCACGGGCGAGGAGCCGCGCGTGCTCACCATCCAGGACGGGCGCGTGCTGCCTTCGGGCCCGTTCGAATCGGGACACCGGTCGCTGCAGACGGGCTTGCGCTCCTGGGTCGAGCGGCAGACGCATCACCCGCTCGATTATGTCGAGCAGCTCTATACCTTCGCCGATCGCGACCGCACCCTCGATGGTGCGCGCGTCATCGCGATTTCCTATCTCGGTCTGACACGCGAAGCCAAGGCGACCGGCGAGCAGGACCCGGGCTGGCGTAACTGGTATCGCTATCTCCCGTGGGAGGATTGGCGCGAAGGCGCGCCCGCCTTCATGCCGCTGGTGGAAAAGCGTCTCGCCGCTTGGGCGGCCAGCGCCGGCGAGCCAGCGACGCGGCGTGCACGCCAACAGCGGGTCGAGGCGGCCTTCGCCTTTTCCGATCGCCGCTGGAACGAAGAGTTGGTGTTGCAGCGCTACGAGCTGCTCTATGAGGCGCAGCTCGTGCCCGAAGCGGGACGTGCGAAATCGATCCCCGAGCCGCTACCCGGCGAGCCGATGATGCACGACCATCGCCGTATTCTCGCGACCGGGATCGCGCGTCTCCGCGCCAAGATCAAATACCGGCCGGTGGTGTTTGAACTGATGCCCGAGAGCTTCACGCTCTTCCACTTGCAGGGCGCGGTCGAGGCGCTCGCCGGATTGCGGCTGCATAAGCAGAATTTCCGCCGGCTGGTCGAGCAGCAAGGGCTGGTCGAGGAAACCGGGAAAGTCTCCACCGAGACCGGCGGCCGGCCGGCGAAGCTGATGCGCTTCCGCCGCGAGGTGCTGTTGGAGCGCGCGGTCTCGGGTGCGCGGCTGCCCGTGGTGCGCTCGGCCTGAGGCTTATTCCGCGGGAACGCGTTCGGCTTCGGCTTGGCGCGCGGCCCTGAGCTTGGCGCGCTGCGCCCGCGTCGCCGCTTCGTCTATTGAGAGATCGTCCTTGACCACGACGCCATAGAATTGCGCCGCCGCGTCGCGCGAGACGAATTCGTTGAGTACGTCGTCGCGCACCTTGGCGATGTCGCGCTCCAAGGGATTGCCCCAGCCACCCCCGCCGCCGGTCAAAGTCGACATCACGCTGTCCGCGGGTAGCGGTGTCCGGAAGCCATAGTTGGGCTTGAAGTCATTATCGCCTGGCTTCTTCACGAAGCATTCCGAATAGCTGCCGTTCATCCCGCCCCAAAGGCCCCAGGGCGGGCAGCTGCGGCGATCGGACCGGCCAAGATTCCAGCGCCCGTCCACCAGGCTGCGCGCGCGCACGATCAGGCCGACGCCGCCGCGGAACTTGCCGGGCCCGCCCGAATCCGGGCGGAAGCCGCGATTTTCGACGAGGATCGGCACCTTCAGCTCCATCGCCTCGATTGAGCCGTTGCGCACGTCGCCCTGGCAGATCGAGACGCTGCCACTCTCGCCATCTTCGGTCGGACGGCCGCCCCAGCCCGCGCCTTCGATCGATTGTGTGACGAAGCGGCGCTTGGTCTTGGGATCGACGCCGGAGAAGATGATCGAACCGCCGCCCATGGTGCCGTGATGCGCCGCCGGCGTGCGATCCGGCATCGCCGGGGCGAGCGACCGCACGATGACATCGACCACCGTCGGCAGGATGCGGCTCCAGCCGGTCATCGGCGCGGGATAACGCGCCATCATGATCGTGCCTTCCGGCAGCACGATGTCGAGCGCGCGGAACGAGCCTTCGTTCACTGGCGCCAGCGGCTGCGTTAATGCCTTGTAGGCGATGCGCGCGCCCGCGAGCGTCCGAGAATTGAGGCCGCGCTGCCGCTCCTTCTCGCAGCCGGAGAGATCGATCGTCATGCTGCCGCGATCGACCGTGACCTTGGCGTGGATGTTGATGCGCTCGGCCCCAGTCGGCGCGTTGTCGTCGAGAAAGGCCGAGGCTTCGTAGACGCCGTCCTTGATCTGGGCGACGACCGCGCGGCATTTCGCTTCGGTCTCGTCGAAAATCCGCGCGACCGCGGCCTGCATCGTCTCCTTGCCGTGGCGCTGGAAAAGCTCGTCGACCCGCCGCAGCGCGAGGCGGCACGCGGCAATCTGCGAGCGCAGATCACCCATCGAGCTTTCGGGGAAGCGGATATTGTCGCGGATCACCTGGTTGAGCGTCTCGTCGAGCACGCCGGCGCGATAGAGCTTCAGCTGGTTGAGCTGCAATCCTTCCTGCCAGGGATCGGGACAGTCGGCGCCGGCGCCGAAGCCGGTGCTGGTGCCGCCGACATCGATCCAATGCGCACGCACCATAGAGAACAGCATCAGCTCGCCCCGGAAGAAATAGGGCGTGTAGATGACGATGTTGTTGAGATGCTGGCCGGCGACGGCCTGGTGATTCATGATCAGCACGTCGCCCGGCGCGAAGCCGTCGCGGCCGTATTTCTTCATGCCGTCGGTGATGATGATGCCGAGATCGGCGACGAAATGCGACACGCCGCCGACATTCTGGCAGAGCAGCTCGCCATCGGCATTGACGAGGGCGGTGCAGAAGTCGCGCACCTCATAGATCATCATGTTGTAGGAGGTTCGCTGGAGATCGGCCGCCATCTCGTTGGCGATCGCCGGCAGGGCGTTGCGCAGCACCTCGAGCGTCACCGGATCCAATGCGGCTGCCATCGACCAACGCCTCCCTCAAAACCAACACTTCCTAATCTCGCCCCGAGGCCCGCCGGGCTGCAAGGGTTTCCCGGCATGCCAGGGAGCCTTGCGTGCCGGGCTGGGCTCGGCCGGGGATTGAACTTGACTCCCTTATGCTCATCTATAGTATATGTTCCAATAATTGCTCAGGATGAGCATAAGGGAACGCCAATGCCTGATACCGCGCTGCTTTACGACCGCGTCAAAACCGTCATCCCGCCGATCGAATGGGGCGTCTTTGCCGCCGACATCGACGCCATCCTGGCGCTGAAGCGCCGGCGCAACGCCGTTGTGCTGGCGCATAACTATCAGACGCCGGAGATCTTCCACTGCGTTGCCGACATCACCGGCGACAGCCTCGCTTTGGCGCGCGAGGCGCAGAAGACCGAAGCCGCGGTGATCGTCCTCGCCGGCGTCCATTTCATGGCCGAGACGGCGAAGCTGCTCAATCCCGAAAAGACCGTGCTGATTCCCGATACCAGCGCCGGCTGCTCGCTCGCCGCCTCGATCACCGCGGCCGATGTGCGGCTGATGCGCCAGCGCTATCCCGGCGTGCCGGTGGTCAGCTACGTCAACACCTCGGCGGTGGTGAAGGCCGAGACCGATATCTGCTGCACCTCGGGCAATGCGAAGAAGGTCGTCGAATCGCTCGGCGTGCCCGAGGTCATCATGCTGCCGGACGAATACCTCGCGCTGAACGTCGCGCGCGAGACCGGCGTCAAGATCATCGCCTGGAAGGGCCATTGCGAGGTGCATGAGCGCTTCACCGCTGCCGAGATCCGCGAGCTGCGCGCGAGCCATCCCGGCGTCACCGTGCTGGCGCATCCCGAATGCCCGCCGGACGTGGTGGCCGAAGCCGATTTCGCCGGCTCGACCGCGGCGATGAGCGCCTATGTCGAGCGCGAGCATCCGCGGCGCGTCGTGCTGATGACCGAATGCTCGATGAGCGACAACATCGCGCTCCAGCATCCGGAGATCGATTTCGTGCGGCCGTGCAATCTCTGCCCCCATATGAAACGCATCACCCTCGGCAATATCCGCACCGCGCTCGAGACCATGCGCCACGAGGTGACGATCGATCCCGCGCTCGCCGCCCGCGCGCGCCAGGCGGTTGAGCGCATGCTCGCGATCTGAAGGACCGTCTTATGGCTTATGACGTGAACGCGCTCGGCGGCCGGCCGGTGATTATCGGCGCCGGCCTCGCCGGCCTCATCACCGCGCTGCATCTTGCCCCCGCGCCGGTGGTGGTGCTCTCGAAAGGGCCGCTCGGAAGCGATGCCGCCAGCGACAAGGCGCAGGGTGGCGTCGCCGCGGCGGTCGGCCAGGACGACGATCCGAGCCTCCATGCCGCCGACACCATCGCGGCGGGCGACGGGCTCAACGATCCCACCGTCGTCGCGCAAATCACCAAAGCGGGGGCGAGCGCGATCGACACGCTGACGCGGCTCGGCGTGCGCTTCGACCACGGTGCCGATGGCCGACTTGCGCTCGGGCTCGAAGCGGCGCACGGCCGCCGCCGTATCGTCCATGCCGCCGGCGACGGCACCGGTCACGCGATCCTGCGCGCGGTGATCGAAGCCGTGCGGCGCACGCCGTCGATCGCGGTGCTGGAAGAAGTTGAGGCGCGCCGCCTCATTCTGCGCGACGATGTCATTGTCGGCATCGCTGCCATCGGCAAAGGCGGGGCGCTGCTCCTACCGACCGACCGCGTCGTGATCGCGACCGGCGGCCTCGGCTATCTCTATCGCCACACCACCAACCCGACCGGCTCGTTCGGCCAGGGATTGGCGCTCGCCGCCGCCGCGGGCGCCGAGCTCGCCGATATGGAATTCGTGCAATTCCACCCCACGGCGCTCGATACCGGGCTCGATCCGATGCCGCTGGTCAGCGAGGCGGTGCGCGGCGAAGGCGCGGTGCTGATCGACGAGACCAGCGCGCGTTTCACCGACGAGCTGCAGCCGCGCGACGTCGTCTCGCGCGCGGTGTGGCGCCATCTCGCTGCCGGCCGTCGTGTCTTCCTCGACGCGCGCTCGGTGCTCGGGGCGCGGTTCGCCGCGCGCTTCCCCGGCATCGACCGGCTCTGCCGCCAATCCGGCATCGATCCGGCGACGATGCCGATCCCGGTGCGGCCGGCGGCGCATTATCACATGGGCGGGATCGCCGTCGATCATGCCGGACGCAGCTCGGTGCCCGGACTTTGGGCCTGCGGCGAGGCCGCGGCCACCGGCCTGCATGGCGCCAACCGCCTCGCGAGCAACTCGCTGCTCGAAGCCGTGGTGTGCGGAAACTGGGTCGCGGAGAGCATTGCCGTATCGCCGGCGCGCGCCAAGCGCAGCCTGCCACCGATCGCCTTGCCACCCGCGCCCGATCCAACGCCGCTGCGCGCGATCATGGAAGAGAAAGTCGGCCTCGAGCGCGACGCCGCATCGCTCAAAGCCGCGGTCGCCACGCTTCTGCCGCTCGCCGAGGAGGGCGCTGCCGCGCATCCCGCCATGGTCGGGCTCATGGTCGCGGTCGCCGCCTATCTGCGGCGCGAGAGCCGCGGCGGCCATTGGCGCAGCGATTTCCCCGAGACCGTTCCCGGCGAGGCGCGCCGCCGCAGCTTGCGCCTCGGCGAAGCCTTGGCACTGGCGCGCGAGATCGTCGACGAGCCGCTGCGCGCGACGGGAGGCTGAGCGATGCGCGTGCCACCGCTGCCACGGATCATGTATGAGGAGCAAGTGCGCACGGCGCTGCTCGAGGATCTCGGCCGCGCCGGAGACATCACCACCGATGCGATCATCGCGCCCGAGGCGCAGGCCAAGACCGCGCTGGTCGCGCGCAAGCCCGGTGTCGTTGCCGGGCTCGATGTCGCGCTGCTCGCGTTCGAGCTCGTTGATCCCGCGATCAAGGCAACGATCGAGAAGCCCGACGGCAGCCGCCTCGCCGAGGGCGATACCATCGCCACCATCGCCGGCCCGGTGCGCGGCATCCTCAGCGCCGAGCGCGTGGCGCTGAATTTCCTCTGCCATCTCTCCGGCATCGCCTCGGCGACCCGCGCCGTGGTCGATGCGGTCAACGGCACGAAGGCGCATGTCGTCTGCACGCGCAAGACGCTGCCTGGCCTGCGCAACCTGCAGAAATACGCGCTGCGCGTCGGCGGCGGCTTCAACCACCGCTTCGGCCTCGACGATGCCGTGCTCATCAAGGACAACCACATCGCGGCGGCCGGCGGCATCAAGCCCGCGGTCGAGCGCGCCCGCGCCGCGATCGGTCACCTCGTCAAGATCGAGCTCGAAGTCGATACGCTGGCGCAGCTCGAGGAAGGGCTCGCGGTGGGCGTCGATGCCGTGCTGCTCGACAATATGGATCTCGACCAGATGCGCCGCGCCGTCGCGCTGGTCGATCACCGCGCCGTCACCGAAGCCTCGGGCGGCATCACGCCGCAGACCGCACCGGCGATCGCCGCGACTGGGGTCGATCTCCTGTCGCTCGGCTGGCTGACCCACAGCGTCCAGCAGCTCGATATCGGGCTCGATTACCTCTGAGCGCACGCCGCGCTATAACCAGCGCATGAAATCGAACTGGAATAACGACGAAGCGGAAGGCTTCGTCCGCCGCTATGCCCAGCAGGGCGTCGGCCGCGATCTCGCTTTGCGCGTCTACACCTCGCGGCTCCTGGGCCGGGACCCGCTGCTGGTGCTGCATGGCGGCGGCAATACTTCGGTCAAGACCACCGCGACCGATCTCGCCGGCGACGCGGTCGAGGTGCTCTGCGTCAAAGGCTCGGGCTGGGACATGGCCGATATCGAGCCTGCCGGCCTGCCCGCGGTGCGGCTGAAGCCGCTCTTGAAGCTGCGCGAGCGCGACAAGCTCTCGGACGAAGACATGGTGCGCTATCAGCGCGCCAACCTGCTCGATCCCAGCGCGCCCAATCCCTCGGTCGAGACGCTGCTGCACGCCTTCCTGCCGCTGAAATATGTCGACCACACGCATTCGACCGCGGTGCTGAGCATCGCCGACCAGCCGAATGCCGCGGCGCTCTGTGCCGAGATCTATGGGCGTCGCATGGGCTACGTGCCCTACATCATGCCCGGCTTTGCCCTCGCCCAGAAAGCGGCCGAGATCTACGAGGCCGATCCCGCGGTCGAAGGGCTGGTGCTGGCCAAGCACGGCATCTTCACCTTCGGCGCCGACGCGCGCGAATCCTATGAGCGCATGATCGCGATGGTGACGCGCGCCGAGGAGAGGCTGGCGAAGAACCGCAAGGGCGTGTTCGCTGCGGCGCCGCTGCCGAAAAGCGTCGCGAGCCTTGCCGCGGTGGCGCCGATCCTGCGCGGCGCGTGCGCCGAGCCCGAGGCGAAGAGCGAAGGCGCGTGGCGGCGGCTGATCCTCGATTTCCGCAGCAATCCGCAGATCCTCGCTTATGTGAATGGCGCCGAGGTGAAGCGGTATGCGCAGCAGGGCGTCGTCACGCCCGACCACACCATCCGCACCAAGAACGTCCCGCTGATCGTGCCGGTGCCCGATGCCGACGATCTCGCCGGCTTCCGCGCGGCGGCGCGGCAAGCCGCCGAGAAATTCGTCTCCGCCTATCACGTCTATTTCCAGCGCCACAACGGGCGCAGCGAACCGAAGAAGCGCGCGCTCGATCCGTTGCCGCGGGTCGCGCTGGTGCCGGGGCTCGGGCTGTTCGGCCTCGGCCGCAGCAAGAAGGACGCTGCGATCGCCGCCGACATCGCCGAGAACACGGTGCTGACCATCACCGACGCCGAAGCCATCGGCACCTTCGAAGCGCTCCCCGAAGGGGAGCTCTTCGAGATGGAATATTGGTCGCTCGAACAGGCGAAGCTCGGCAGCGTCGCCGAAAAGCCGCTCGCGAGTCAGGTCGCGGCGGTCACCGGCGGCGCCGGCGCGATCGGCGCCGCTTGCGCGGCGCTCTTCAAGGCCAACGGTGCCGAGGTCGCGTTGCTCGACCGCGATAGCGCGGGCGCCGAAGCGGTGGCGAAAAAGCTCGGCGGCGCGGCGCTCGGCCTTGCCTGCGACGTCACCGACGAGTCATCGGTGCGCGCGGCGTTCGATGCGATCGCGGCGCAATTCGGCGGGCTCGACATCCTCATCTCCAACGCCGGCGCGGCATGGCAAGGCAAGATCGGCGAGGTCGAGGAAGCAGTGCTGCGCCAGAGCTTCGAGCTCAATTTCTTCGCCCATCAGCGCGTGGCGCAGGCCGCGGTCAAGATCATGCTCGCGCAAGGCACCGGCGGCTGCCTGCTCTTCAATGTCTCAAAGCAGGCGATCAATCCCGGCCCCGATTTCGGCCCGTACGGCCTGCCCAAGGCGGCGACGCTCTTCCTCTCGCGGCAATACGCGCTTGACTACGGCAAGGACGGCATCCGCGCCAACGCCGTCAATGCCGACCGCATCCGCAGTGGCGTGCTGTCGCCCGAGATGATCGCCGCGCGCTCCAAAGCGCGCCGCCTCAGCGAGCGCGACTATATGAGCGGCAATCTCCTCGCCCGCGAGGTTACCGCCGAAGACGTGGCGCAGGCCTTCCTGCACCAGGCGCTGTCTTTGAAGACCACGGCCGACGTCACCACCGTCGACGGCGGCAACATCGCAGCCGCGCTCAGGTAAAATTCAGTCGTTCGGTATTTAATCGTCATGCCCGGACTTGTTCCGGGCATCCACGGGTCGGAACACGTGGATCGCCGGGACATGCCCGGCGATGACGAAATGAGAAAGCGCCTACGAGAGCTTCAGCATCCGCTTGGCGTTGCCCTCATAGATCTTCTCGAGATCCTTGTCGGGCAGGCCGAGATGCTCGAGCATCTTGGTGATGTCGCGGATGAACATCGGGCCGCCTTCGGGATCGAAGGGGCAGTCGGTGCCGAAGAGCACATGCTCGCTGCCGAAGAAGTCGATGCCGCAGCGCGTGCCCGAGGCCGAGCCATTGATCGCGGTATCGGCATAGAACATGCGGAAATAATCGACCGGGCGCTTGCCCTTCTTCTTCATCGCCTCGATGATCTTGGCATAGCCTTCCTCGGCGCCCTCGCGCGAGCCGAGCTGGTCGAGGCCAAGGCCAACGCGCGCTTCGAGGAACGGCACCATCGCGCCGAGGTGATGGGTGATGATCTTGAGCTTCGGCCATTTGTCGAAATAGCCGGCGAACACCATGCGCGCCATCGCCGCGCTGGTCTCGTAGGGCCAGCCGAACACCCACCAGATGTCGTATTTCGAGCCGCTCTCGCCGGGATAGTCGGCGAATTTCTGTGGCCGCGTCGGATGCATCCAGATCGGCAGGTCGTAGGAATGCAGCTTCTCGAAGAGCGGCGCGAATTCCGGATCGTCCAAGGGCCGGCCGTTGACGTTGGTGAAGATCTGGATGCCCTTGGCGCCGAGTTTTTCGACCGCGCGGGTGATCTCCTCGAGCGTCGCCTTCATGTTGTTCATCGGCACCGAGGCGGCGAAAGCGGGGAAGCGCTTCGGATGCTTGGCGACGATCTCGGCCATGCCGTCATTGGCGATCCTGGCGAGCTCGGGCGAGCGCTCGGCCGGCGCGATGTATTCGACCGCCGGCATCGAGAGCGTCAGGATCTGCTGATAATCGGGACCGAACTGCTCCATCATCGCGAGGCGCCGATCGAGATCGTAGAGCACGGGAATGTTGGTCCAGCGCCGGATCGTCGCCTTGTTGGGGATGACCTCGACCATCTTGTCGAAATAGGCTTTGGGGAAGATGTGCGGGAAGATGTCGATCTTCTTCATTCGGCGCCTCGGTGAGTTTTCTTCTGCGGGCGCATCATAGGCGGCGCTCTTCGGCGTGCAACGCGATTCAGGGTTGCTTTGCCCACCCTTGCCCAAGCCGCTAGAACCCGCTCGTGCCTCCAACCCAGCTTGATGCGCTCTATAAGGAGATCCGCGCCTGCAACGCCTGCGCGGCGCATCTGCCCTTGGGCGCGCGGCCGGTGCTGCGCGGCCGGGCCTCGGCGCGGCTGATGATCATCAGCCAGGCGCCCGGCACCAAGGTCCACGAGACCGGGCTTTCCTTCAATGACCGCAGCGGCGACCGGCTGCGCGACTGGCTCGGCATCGCTCGCGAGACGTTCTACGACGAGCGCCGCGTTGCGATCCTGCCGCAGGGGTTTTGCTATCCTGGCCGCCATGCGCGCGGCGGCGATCTGCCGCCGCGGCCGGAATGCGCGCCGCTCTGGCATGAGCGCGTGCTCGCGCTGCTGCCGAAGCTCGAGCTCATCCTGCTCGTCGGCTCTTATGCCATCGACTACTACCTCGCCGGTACCAAGAAGCCGCGCATGGCCGATACGGTCGCGGCGTGGCGCGATTATCTGCCGCGCTATTTCCCGCTGCCGCATCCGTCCTGGCGCACGGTGCTGTTCGAGCGCAAGAACCCGTGGTTCGAGGAGGATTTATTGCCGGCGCTCAGGAAGCGGGTGAAGAAGCTGGTTGCATGACCATCCTGCGTCCTTCGACTACACCACCGCTTCGCGGTGGCTCCGCTCAGGATGAGGATTTATGGCAGATGGCGTTTCCGGTTTTCCTCACCCTGAGCGAAGCGCGCAGTCGAAGGGAGGCGATCCGAGCGGGCTGCGCGCTCTTTTGATGCTTCGCACGAGGGCTCGGCCCTAGGCTCGGGCCGGGCCTGTGCTACGCGTTTTCGATCCGCTCCATATCCTCGTCGGAGAAGCCGAAATGGTGGCCGATCTCGTGGATCAGCACATGGCGCACCACGGCATAGAGGTCCTCGCCGGTCTCGCACCAGTAATCGAGCAGCGGCCGGCGATAGAGAAAGATCATGTCGACGTCGTTGCGCGGGGCGAGGACGCTCTGCCGCGGCAGCGCGACGCCGCGATAGAGGCCCAAGAGGTCGAACGGGCTGTCGAGGTCCATCTCTTCCTCGGTCTCCTCGTCGGGGAACTCCTCGACCCGGATGACCACATCGCCGACATGGCGCCGCAATTCCTCTGGTATAGTGGCGAGCGCCTGCTGCGCCAGCGTCTCGAGATCGGCGGCTGACGGCGGCGGCTGGCTCATGACAGCAACGGAGGCGGCAAATGGTCGAACGACTGGTTGGCGCGAAACGCAAGGAAGCGGTCGCGGAGCTGAGAGGCTGGGCCGAGGTCCAGGACCGCGACGCCATCCGCAAAGTCTATCATTTCGGCACCTTCAGCGAAGCCTGGGCGTTCATGTCGCGTGTCGCCCTGCTGGCCGAGAAAATGGACCATCACCCCGAGTGGTTCAACGTCTATAACCGCGTCGAGATCCTACTCGCGACGCACGACGTCGAGGGCTTGAGCGAGCGCGACATAAAGCTCGCCCACGCCATCGATGAGATCGCGCCGCAGCGCGACCGCGGCTAGGCTCGATCGACCGAGTGGGCATAGCGCCGTCGCTCCCTGCGTGTTATTTCTGAAGCCGAGAGCGGGGAGGCAAGAGCTCGTATGGCGAATAAAGTCTATCCGACGGCCGAGGCGGCGCTCGACGGCCTCCTGCGCGACGGGATGCTGATCCTGTCCGGCGGTTTCGGGCTGTGCGGCGTGCCCGACGCGCTGATCGAGGCGATCAAGAAGGCCGGGACTAAGAATCTGACCGTCGTCTCGAACAATGCCGGCACCGACGGCGCGGCGCTCGGTATCCTCCTCGAGACGCGACAGATCAAGAAGATGGTCTCGTCCTATGTCGGCGAGAATAAGCTGTTCGCCGAGCAATTCCTCAAAGGCGAGCTCGAACTGGAATTCAACCCGCAAGGCACGCTCGCCGAGCGCATCCGCGCCGGCGGCGCCGGCATCCCGGCCTTCTACACCAAGACCGGCTACGCCACGGTGATCGCCGAGGGCAAGGAGACCAAGGATTTCGACGGCGAGCATTACGTGATGGAGCGTGGCATCGTCGGCGATCTCGCCATCGTCCACGCCTGGAAAGGCGATACCGAGGGCAATCTCGCCTATCGCAAGACCGCGCGGAACTTCAATCCGGTGATGGCGACGGCGGGCAAGGTCACGGTCGCCGAGGTCGAGCATCTCGTTCAGCCGGGCGAGATCGATCCCGACCAGATCGTGACGCCGGGCATCTATGTCCAGCGCATCGTGCACATCGAAAATCCGGTGAAGCGCATCGAAGTGCGTACCGCGCGCAAACGGACCTAGGAGTACCGATCATGCCATGGACACGCGATCAGATGGCGGAACGCGCGGCGAAAGAGCTGCGCGACGGCTTCTACGTCAATCTCGGCATCGGCATCCCGACTCTGGTGTCGAACTACATCCCCAAGGGCATGTCGGTGCAGCTCCAGAGCGAGAACGGCATGCTCGGCTTCGGGCCATTCCCTTATGAGGGCGAGGAAGATCCAGATCTCATCAATGCCGGCAAGCAGACCGTCACCGCGCTGCCGACCACCAGCTTCTTCTCGAGCGCCGACAGTTTCGCCATGATCCGCGGCGGCCATATCAATATCGCGATCCTCGGCGCGATGCAGGTCGCGGAGAACGGCGATCTCGCCAATTGGATGATCCCCGGCAAGGTGGTGAAGGGTATGGGTGGTGCCATGGACCTCGTCGCCGGCGTCAAGAAGGTCGTCGTGGTGATGGAGCATTCGTCCAAGGACGGGCCGAAGCTCTTGAAGCGCTGCACCCTGCCGCTCACCGGCGCGCGCGTCGTCGACATGCTGATCACCGATCTCGGCGTCTTCGAGATCGATCGCCGCGGCAACAAGGGCGTCAAACTGACCGAGCTCGGGCCCGGCGTCACCCTTGAGGAAGTCCGCGCCAAGAGCGAAGCGACGATCCACAGCGGGAACTAGCCCTCTATCACTCTATGCGCGTCATGCCCGGACTTGTTCCGGGCATCCACATGTTCAAAACGTGAATGCCGGGACGAGCCCGGCCATGACGATAAGAAATTAGAAGCTACCGATCCTTGATCGCGTCCAGCGCCGAGGCGACGGTCTTGGCTTCTTCGCTGCCTCCGGGCATCGCCGCCATCACCTTTTGCCAGTCGGTCCGCGCGGTCGCGAAATCGCCCTCCTGCGCGGCGTGCAGCCCGAGATACCACATCACCGCCGGCTCGTCGGGTTGGAGCGTCTGAATGCGCTTGAGCAGAGTCACGACCTCGGCCGGCATCGGCTCGGCAAGCGAGCGCCCGGCCATCAGCCCCTGCACCTCGGCCATCAGGACTCCGGGATCGTTGGGCTTCAACTTCTCGGCCTGGGCGAAAGCGGCGGCTGCATCGTCGGTCTGGCCGAGCACGGCGTAGGAGCGGCCGAGGCGCAGCCAGCCGTCGAGATCGTCGGGATGCTGCTTCATCTCGTCGGCAAGCTTCGCCACCATGGCGTGGATCTGCGCCAGCTGCGCTTGTTGCTGGGCGGCCGCGTCGCGCTCGGCCTGACGCGCGGCGTAAGGATCGTCGGGCAGGTCGGGCGCCCCGATCATCGCATAAACCCCGCCCGCGATCAGCACGATCAGCAGCGCCGCGCCGGCGGCCAGCAGCGGCTTGCGTGCACCGGCGGTCGCCGGCGTCTTGTCGTCGCCGGCCGTCAGCAGCCGACGCTGCAATTCGAGCCGCGCCGTACCAGCCTCGTTATCGGCGACGGTGCCGCGCGCCACCTCGCGGTCGAGTTCCTTGAGCTGATCGCGATAGACGGCGCGGTCGAAGGCCTCGCGTGTCGCCGGCGGCTGCGTCGGCTTCAACAGCGGCCCCAGCACCAGTGTCAGCACGATCAGCGTCGTGCCAATAAGCGCAAGTATCAGCGGCAGCATCAGCCGTCTTCCTGCAGCAGCCGCTCGATGCGGCGCTGCTCGGCCGCGCTCAGCGGCGCCGCCGGTGCAGCGGCCTTGCGCCGGCGCAGATAGATCAGCGCGCCGCCGGCGGCGAGCAGCAGCACCGCGATCGGCCCAAACCACAGCACGTAGGTCGCGGGCTCGACCGGCGGCTTCAGCAACACGAAATCGCCGTAGCGGTCGGTGAGGAACTTCACCGCCTGCGCATCGCTGTCGCCGGCGGCGATGCGCTGGCGCAGCAGCACGCGCAGATCATGCGCCAGCGGCGCGCTCGATTCGTCGATCGTCTCGTTTTGACAAACGAGACAACGTAATTCCTCGCTCAAAGCGCGCGCCCGGGCCTCGAGCGCGGGATCGGCCAGCCGCTCGCTCGGCTCGACCGCAAATGCCGCCGGTGCCAGCAGGATGAGCAACAGCGTCAGCGCCAGAAGCCTTTTCACGATTGCTGCAACTGCCGCACCAGCGGCAGCAGCTCCTGCGCGATGTCGCGCTCGCTCAAGGGGCCGACGAAGCGCTGGCGGATGCGCCCTTCCTTGTCGATCACATAGGTCTCGGGCACGCCGTAGACGCCGAAATCGATCGCGGTGCGGCCATTCTCGTCGACGCCGATGGCTTTGTAAGGATCGCCGAGCTCGGTAAGGAAATGCTCGGTATCGGCCGGCTTGTCCTTATAGGCGATGCCGTAGAGCGGCGCGCCGACCTGCTTCTGGAGCCCCATCAGCAGCGGATGCTCGTCCTTGCAAGGCTCGCACCACGAGGCGAAGAAATTGACGATCGCGACCTGGCCCTTGAAGGCCGCGAGCGCGAGACCGGGCGCGGTGCCGATGCCGGCGAGATCGAACTCCGGCGCCGGCTTGTCGATCAGCGCCGACGGCACGAGCTGCGGGTCGCGATTGGGGTTGAGCGCGAGGAGGAAATAGACCGCAATGGCGACGAACACCGCGACCGGCAGCAGAAACAGCAGACGCCGCAACGTTATTCTCCCGGCGCGGGATGCGCCGCCGGCAACCGCCGCCGCGCCGCGACGCCGACGCGCCAGCGCCGGTCGCTGAGGCTCAAGAGCCCGCCCATCGCCATGATCACTGCGCCCATCCAGATCCACGGCGTCAGTGGCTTCCAATAGGCGCGGATGGTCGAGCCGTTGGTGTCGTCGGGGTCGCCGAGCGCGACATAGAGATCGGCGAGGAAATTGGTGCGGATCGCGGTGACGCTGGTCGTCATCTGCTGCAGCGGGAAGAAGCGCCGCTCAGGATGCAGCACCTCGACCGTCGCGCCGTTGCGCATGACGTCGACGGTGGCGATATCGGCGGTGAAGTTCGGTCCCGGCACTTTCACCGTGCCGTCGAATTTCAGCACATAGCCGGCGATCGGCAGCGTGTCGCCGGGGTGCAGCATCTGGATCTGCTCGACCTCGAAAGCCGAAGCGGCGATGCCGGCGACGCTCACCGCCAAGCCAAAATGCGCGACGGTCATCGCATAAGAGGCGCGCGGCAGATGGCGCGCGCGGCGCCAAGTCTCGGCCGCCGGCGCGCGGAAGAGCTTCACGCGATCGGCCCATTCGCAGAGCACGCCGATGCCGACCCAGGCGGCGAGCGCCAGGCCCAGCAGCGCGAGGATCGGCTTGAAGCCAGCGAGATAGAGCCCGACCAGCGCCACCGCGAGCGCCGCGGCGAACGCGACCCAGAGCCGCTGCAGCGCACCGCGCAGATCGCCGCGCTTCCAGGCGAGCAGCGGCCCGACCGCGACCGCGATCAGCGCCGGCACCATCAGCGGCACGAAGGTGCGGTTGAAGAAAGGAAAGCCGACCGAGAGCTTCGGCCCGCCGATCGTGTCGAGGAAGAGCGGATAAAGCGTGCCGAGGAACACCGTCGCGGCCGCGGTCGTCAGCAGCACGTTGTTGACGACGAGCGCGCCTTCGCGCGAGATCGGCGCGAAGATGCCGCCACCTTGGAGCGACGGAGCGCGCAAGGCGTAAAGCGTCAGCGAGCCGCCGATCGCCAGCACCAGCAGGACGAGGATATAGCTACCGCGCGTCGGATCGACGGCGAAGGCATGGACCGAAGTGAGGACGCCCGAGCGCACGAGGAAGGTGCCGACCAGCGACAGCGAAAAGGTCACGATGGCGAGGAGGATGGTCCAGCTTTTGAGCGCGTCGCGCTTCTCGACCACGATCGCCGAATGGATTAGCGCTGTGCCGACCAGCCACGGCATGAAGGAGGCGTTCTCGACCGGGTCCCAGAACCACCAGCCGCCCCAGCCGAGGGTGTAATAAGCCCACCAGCTGCCCATCGCGATGCCGATGGTGAGCGCGCACCAGGCGGCAAGGCTCCACGGCCGCACCCAGCGGGCCCAGGCGGCGTCGACGCGGCCTTCGATCAAGGCGGCGACGGCGAAAGAGAACGCGACCGAGAAGCCGACATAGCCGAGATAGAGGAACGGCGGATGGAAGGCGAGGCCGGGATCCTGCAGCACGGGATTCATGCCGTTGCCGTCGAGTGGCGCCGGATGCGCGCGCAGGAAGGGATTCGAGGTGAAGACGATGAAGGTGAGGAAGCCGACGCCGATCATGCCCTGCACCGCGAGCACGCGCGCGCGCAAGCTGGGCGGGAGGTTGTCGCCGAAGAGCGCGACCGCCGCGCCGAACAGCGACAGGATCAGCACCCAGAGCAGCATCGAGCCTTCGTGATTGCCCCAGACGCCGGTGACCTTATAGAGCAGCGGCTTGGTCGACTGGCTGTTGTCGACCACGGTCGCGAGCGAGAAATCCGAGGTGACATAGGCATTGACCAGCACGGCGAAGCTCAGGGCGATCAGCACGAATTGCGCGACCGCGGCGCTTTGCCCGACCGCCATCAGCCCGGCATGGTTGCGCGACGCGCCGTAGAGCGGCAGCGTCGATTGCAGCGCGGCGAGGCAGAGCGCCAGGATCAGCGCGAAATGGCCCAGTTCAATAATCATGGCTTCTTCGCCGCCGCGGCGGTCTGGTCGGGATGCTCGCCCTGCCAATGGCCGGCGCGTTTCAGCGCATCGACCACTTCGGGCGGCATATAGTTCTCATCGTGCTTCGCTAGTACGCTGGCGGCACGAAACACACCCTGCTGCAGCTTGCCTTCGACCACCACGCCCTGGCCTTCGCGGAAGAGGTCGGGCACGTCGCCTTTGTAGGTCACGGGCACGGCGGTGTTACCGTCGGTGACCTTGAAGTCGAGTGTCACCCCGTCGGTCTCGTGCTTGACGCTGCCATTCTCGACCAACCCGCCGATGCGGATATCGCGACCGTCGGGCACGTGCTTCGCCGCCAAGTCCGAGGGGCCGTAGAAAAAGACGAGATTGTCGCTGAAAGCCGACAGCACCAGCGCCGTCGCGACGCCGAGCAGCGCGAGCCCGCCGAGCACGATATAGAGGCGCTTGCGTTTCCGCGTCATCGCCGCAGCTTCTCGGCGGCGTCAAGGGCGCGCCGCCGCTTGCGATAGGTAACAATGGTCTCGATCAACAGCCCGCCCATCACGATCACCGCAACCGCGTAAGCTGGCCAGACGAAGCGGGCATAGCCGCCCATCGCGAGAAATTGATCGACCACCTCCATCTCATACGGCCTGCTGCAAGCGCAAGGCGCGCAGTTTCGCCGCCATCAGCGCGCTGCGGATGCGCATCAGCCACAGCGTGACGAAGAACAAGGTGAAGCCCAGCGCCATCACCGCGAGCGGCCACAGCATCGACGCGGCGATGGTCGGGCCGCCGAGGCGGAAGATGCTGGCCGGCTGGTGCAGCGTGTTCCACCAATCGACCGAGAATTTGATGATCGGCAAATTGACCACGCCGACCAGCGCCAGGATCGCCCCGGCGCGCGCGCCGCGTGTCGGCTCGTCGAAAGCGTTGATGAGCGCGATATAGCCGAGATAGAGGAAGAACAGCACCAGCACCGAGGTCAGCCGCGCATCCCACACCCACCAGGTGCCCCACATCGGCTTGCCCCAGAGCGAGCCGGAGACGAGGCATAGCAGGGTGAAGCCGGCGCCGAGCGGCGCCGCCTCGCGCGCGGCGATGTCGGCGACGGGATGGCGCCAGATCAGCGCGACCGCGCTGGCGACCGCCATGATCGCGTAGACGGTGGTCGCCATATAGGCCGACGGCACATGCACATACATGATGCGGACGGATTCGCCCTGCTGGTAATCGGGCGGCGCGACGAACAGCGCCAGCCACAGGCCGAGGCCGAGGAAGATCGCGGTGGCGATAGCGCACCACGGCAAGAGCTTGCCGGACCACTGCATGAACCGATTGGGATTGGCGAGGCGGAACATCAACTCACATCTAGGACGCGAACCATGAAACCCGTGCCTATTCTAGCGCCAGGCGAAGCGCCGCCGCAGCGGCAAAAGGAACCAGCCCCACCGCCAGGACGAGCAGCGCCGCCAGCAGCAGCAGGTCTGGCCGCGCGCCGAAGCCGGCGATACCGGCCTCCACCGCCGCGACGCCGAAGATCAGCACCGGGATATAGAGCGGCAGCACCAAAAGCGACAGCAGCACCCCGCCACGGCGCGCGCCGAGGCTCAGCGCGGCGCCGATCGCGCCAACGAGGCTGAGGATCGGCGTGCCCAAGGCCATGCCGGCGACCAATGCCGGATAGCCGGCGGGATCGAGATGCAGTAGCAGCGCCAAGAGGGGCGCGACCACGATCAGCGGCAGGCCGGCGACCAGCCAATGCGCCAGGCATTTGGCCAGCACCTGGGCCTCGAGCGGCAGCGGCAGCAGAGCGAGGGCCTCGAGGCTGCCATCCTCGTAATCGGCTTGGAACAGGCGCTCGAGCGATAGCAGCGCCGCGAGCAGCGCCGTCACCCAGACGATGCCGGCGGCGATGCGCTGCAGCAGGTCAGTCTCGGGCCCGACGCCGAATGGGAACAACACCACCGCCAGCACGTAAAACGCGATCACCATCGCGGCGTCGCCGCCCTGGCGCAGCGCCAGCCGCAGATCGCGCGCGACCAGGGTGAGGAACGCGCTCACGCGATCAGCTCCGCCGGCGCTGGCCGGTAATCGGCGAGCGAGAGACGCGCGGCATCGCCGAGCTCGAGCGGCGCATGGGTCGAGACCACGACCCGGCCGCCGCCGGCACGATGCGCGGCGATCGCATCGAGGAGCTGCATCGCGGCCTCGGTGTCGAGGCTGGTGAGCGGCTCATCGAGCAGCCAGAGCGGCGCCGGCGCCGCGACCAGCCGTGCCAGCGCCAGCCGCCGCCGCTGCCCGGCCGAAAGATAGCGGCATGGCAGCTCGGCCGCCTTGGCAAGGCCGAAGCGGGCCAGCCCCGCCGCCACATCGGGCTCGACGCCGCGCATGCGCGCCCAGAAGCGCAAAGTCTCCGCCGCGGAGAGTACCGGCTTCAGCGCATCGCTATGGCCGATGAAATGGAGCCGCTGCCGATGCGCGCCGGGATCCTCGTGGATATCGGTCCTGTCCCAGGACAGCGCGCCAAGAGCCGTCCGTGTCAGCCCGGCCATCAGTCGGAGCAGGCTCGATTTGCCGCTGCCGTTGGGGCCGCTGAGGATCAGCGCCCCGCCGGGCGGCAGCGTGAAATCGAGGCCGCGGAAGACCAGCCGCTCGCCGCGCTGACAGGCGAGATCGCGTCCGGTGAACAGAAGAGCGGGGGGACTATCGGCAGGCGGCATCGGGCGGGCGATTGTGGCGTCTTGCCGCCCTCAAAGCAAAGAAGGGCAAAGCAACGAAAGCGGCAGCCGCTAACCGCCATAGGCGCTATTGAAGAGCAGGCCGATGCCGACGCCAGCGAGGGCCGCGGCGATGCCGACGCTGACGGTCTCGATGATGGTGTGGATGATCGAGCGCTTGCCGATCTTGCCGCGACCGGCGCCCAAGGCGGTCAGCAGCAAAATGGTGATCGTGGCGGAAACGATCCGCGCCGCCGCCACCGGCATCAACATGAAGGGCACGATCGGCACTGCCGCGGAGAAGAAATCCGCGACCAGCATCCAAAGCGCCTGCTCCAGCGGATTCACCTCCGCATCGGTGCCGCCTTGCATCGCCATGAGCAGGGCTCTGATAGCATCGGGCTTGTCGCGCACGGCTCCAGCCAGCGCCGCAGCGAGCGGCGCTTCCAGTCCCACGGCCTTCAGCCGCTCGCCCAGCATAGTGTCGACGCCGGCGGGGTCGCAGCGCAGGTCCGTCTCGAGCAGGGTCTGGCGCGCTTTCTTCTCGTCGCGGTCGGTTTCGGATTCGAGAAAGGCGCCGGCCATCATCGACACCGCGGCGGCGGCGGCGCCCGATGCGCCGGCGACCAGCACGGCGACGCTGCTGTTTGTGGTCGCAGCGACGCCGAAGACCAGGCCGAAGATCGAGACGGTACCGTCCTCCATCCCGAACACCACGGTGCCGGCCGAGGCGATCAGCGAGTGCTTCAGCCGTGGCAGGATGGCGGTATCGGTCATGGTCGGGGCCCCCTTGGCGACGGCCTTACAAGAGATCGGCAAGGGGCGCAAAAGAAAGGCGGCCTCGGTCGGGGGAACCGAGGCCGCGTATGAGCGGTCGGGGGGATTGACCGCTACGGAGAGGGAGAAAAAGCCAATAGCCTCTCTCACCCGCGGCTAGGAAACACCCGCAATGCGTCGCGCCTGCGCAGGAAGTGTGGCGAAACCAAGGCTTTTGCCTCGACTTGTCCCCCGAGGCCAAGTTATCCTCTTGTAATAATTCGATTTTTTTAAAAGAGCACAAAAGGGAGCATGAGCGAAATAGCGACCGTCAGCCGGCGGGGCTTCCTCGGCGCAGCCGTCGCCTTGGCCGCGACGCCCGCGCTCGGAGCTGAATGCCGCCTCGGCCCGGCGCCGCATGAGAAGGGCCCGCTGGTGTTCCTGAATTACGACCAGGTCGCGCTCGACTACGACCAGGTCGCGCTCGACGCGGCTTACGACCAGAGCGTTTATGAATGCAATGTCGGGCAGATCGGTGCCCGTGCCGCCTCGAACAGCGATGCCGTCCGCGCCCGGCTGGGCGAGCCGGAGCGTGTCGTCTACGGACCGACGGCGATCGAGCATCTCGATATCTACCGCGCCAAGCAGGCACATGCGCCGATCTTCATCTTCATTCACGGCGGCACGTGGCGCACTGGGTCGGCGCGCGACAGCGCCGCGCCGGCCGAGCTGTTTCACGACCACGGCGCGCATTACATCGCACTCGACTTCACCAATGTGCTCGATGCCGGCGGCGATCTCCGGCCGATGGCGCAGCAGGTGCGCAGCGCCATCGCCTGGGTCGCCAAACATGCCGCAAGCTTCGGCGGCGATCCGCACCGTCTCTATATCGGCGGGCACTCCTCGGGCGGCCATCTCGCCGGCGTCGCGATGGTGACCGACTGGCAAAAGGATTTCGGCTTGCCGGCCGATACCGTCAAAGGCGGCATCTGCATCTCCGGCATGTACGAGATGAAGCCGGTGCGGCTTTCGGCGCGCGGCAATTACGTGAAGTTCGACGATGCGATGGAAGCTGCGATGAGCGCGATTCGCCATCTGCCGCTGCTACGCGCGCCGGCAACGGTGGCTTACGGCACCTTCGAGACGCCGGAGTTCCAGCGCCAAGGGCGCGATTTCGCGAAAGCCGCGGTCGCCGCGGGCAAGCGCGTGACCCTGATCGAGGCCAAGAACTACGCGCATATGGAAATCGGCGAATCGCTCGCCAATCCCTATGGCCCGGCCGGCCGCGCCGCGCTCGCGATGATGGGGCTCGGCCGCGCCTGAGCCGCCGCGGCGCCCGGCTTGATCTCCAGGGCCAAAGGCGGTAGCAGCAAATTAATCCTGCTGCGGTAGCAGTAGACTCACCCCCGCTTTCGCCTTCGAGGAGAAAACCAGTGCCAATAACCGGCCAGGATTCGCTGAAAGCCCGCCGCACTCTCACCGTCGCCGGCAAGACCTACGACTATTTCAGCCTCGAAGCCGCCGCCCAGGCGGCTGGGCTCGGCGATATCTCGCGCCTTCCCTTCTCGATGAAGGTGCTGCTCGAGAACCTGATCCGGCTCGAGAACGGCCGCACCGTTACTGTCGACGACATCAAGGCGGTCGCCGCCTGGCTGAAGACCAAGACCTCCGAGCGCGAGATCGCTTTCCTGCCGGCGCGCGTGCTAATGCAGGATCTGACCGGCGTCCCCGCGGTGGTCGATCTCGCGGCGATGCGCGAGGCAATGGTGAAGCTCGGCGGCGATCCGAAGAAGATCAATCCGCTCGCGCCGGTCGATCTCGTCATCGACCATTCGGTGATGGTCGATAATTTCGGCAACGCGCAAGCCTTCCGCAACAACGTCAAGGTCGAGTTCGAGCGCAACCAGGAGCGCTACAGCTTCCTGCGCTGGGGCCAGGGCACGTTCGATAATTTCCGCGTGGTGCCGCCCGGCACCGGCATCTGCCATCAGGTCAATCTCGAATATCTGTCCCAGGTCGTGTGGACGACCGAGGAAGGCGGCAAGACCATCGCCTATCCCGACACGCTGGTCGGCACCGACAGCCACACGCCGATGGTCAACGGCCTCGCCGTGCTCGGCTGGGGCGTCGGCGGCATCGAGGCCGAGGCGGCGATGCTGGGTCAGCCGATCTCGATGGTGCTGCCCGAAGTCGTCGGCTTCCGCGTCCATGGCGCGATGAAGGAAGGCGCGACCGCGACCGATTTCGTGCTCACCGCGGTGCAGATGCTGCGCAAGCGCGGCGTCGTCGGGCGCTTCGTCGAATTCTACGGACCGGGTATCGCCAACATGGCAGTCGCCGACCGCGCGACCGTCAGCAATATGGCGCCGGAATATGGCGCGACCTGCGGCTTCTTCCCGATCGATGCCGAGAATATCCGCTATTTGAAATTGAGCGGCCGCGATCCGCAGCGCATCGCCCTGGTCGAAGCCTATGCCAAGGCGCAAGGCTTCTGGCATGATGCGAACACGGCCGAGCCGGTCTTCACCGACACGCTCGATCTCGATCTCGCGAATGTCGAGCCTTCGATGGCCGGTCCGCGCCGGCCGCAGGATCGCGTATCGCTCGCGGGCGTCGCCAGGAATTTCGCAACCGAAGCGCCGAAACTCGCTCCCAACCGCAAGAGCACCAAGACCGAGGTGCCGGTCAAAGGCGCGAATTACGCGCTGAAGGACGGTGCGGTGGTGATCGCCGCGATCACCTCCTGCACCAACACCTCCAATCCCAGCGTCATGCTCGGCGCCGGCCTCCTCGCGCGCAATGCGGTGAAACGCGGCCTCAAGGTGAAGCCGTGGGTTAAGACCTCGCTCGCGCCCGGCAGCCAGGTGGTCACCGACTATTATGCCGCCGCCGGCTTGCAGACCGACCTCGACAAGCTCGGTTTCAACCTCGTCGGCTATGGCTGCACCACCTGCATCGGCAATTCCGGGCCGCTGCCCGATCCGATCGCCGATGCGGTCGACGAGGGCGATCTCGTCGTCGCCGGCGTGCTCTCGGGCAACCGCAATTTCGAGGGCCGCATCCATCCGCAGGTGCGCGCGAATTATCTCGCCTCGCCGCCGCTGGTCGTCGCCTATGCGCTGGCCGGCTCGGTCAATATTGATCTGACGCGGGACCCGCTCGCCGAGGATCCCGACGGCAAGCCGGTTTATCTCAAGGACATCTGGCCGAGCAATCGCGAGATCGCCGAGACCGTGCACAGCTCGGTCAATGCAGACATGTTCCACAAGCGCTACGGCAATGTCTTCGAGGGGCCGGAGGAATGGAAGAAGGTGCCGCGGGTCGAGGGCATGACCTTCGCCTGGAATCCGGGCTCGACCTATCTCGCGCTGCCGCCCTATTTCGACAACATGCCGAAGACGCCGGCGGCGCTCATCGACGTCAGCGGCGCGCGCGAGCTCGCGCTCTTCGGCGACAGCATCACCACCGACCACATCTCGCCGGCGAGCTCGATCAAGAAGGACAGCCCGGCCGGGCAGTATCTCCTCGAGCATCAGGTGCGTCCGGCGGATTTCAACTCCTACGGCGCGCGCCGCGGCACGCATCACGTGATGATGCGCGGCACCTTCGCCAATATCCGTATCAAGAACGAGATGGTGCCTGGCGTCGAAGGCGGGGTCACCAAGCACCAGCCCGACGGCAAGGTGATGCCGATCTACGACGCGGCGATGCTCTACCAGAAAGAGGGCGTGCCGCTGGTCATCGTCGCCGGCAAGGAATACGGCACCGGCTCGTCACGCGACTGGGCGGCCAAGGGCACAAAACTCCTCGGCGTGCGCGCGGTGATCGTCGAGAGCTTCGAGCGCATCCACCGCTCGAATCTCGTCGGCATGGCGGTGCTGCCGCTCCAGTTCAAGGACGGCATGACGCGCGAGACCTTGAAGCTCGACGGCACCGAGACGTTCGACATCCTCGGCGTCGCTCAGGGGCTGAAGCCGCGCAGCGAGCTCGCCTGCCGCATCCACCGCGCCAACGGCAAGACCGACGAGATCAAGCTGCTTTGCCGCATCGACACGCTCGATGAGCTCGAATACTTCCGCCATGGCGGCATCCTGCAATACGTGCTGCGCGGGATGATGAAGGGCTGACGCTACTTCATCGGCGAGAACGCGGTCGGCACCAGGATCTTCGTCTCTTGCGACAGGAGCGGCGAGGGCTGTGGCCCGTTCTTCAAGAAGGCTTGCCACTCCGGGTCCTCGGCGAGGGCCGCGCGCTTGGCTTCGCGATCGGTCAGGGAATCGTAACGCCACATATGGATGATCTGGTTGAGCGGCCCGATCTCGGTGGTGAAGAAGCCGACCAGCCCGCCGAGATGCCGTTTCTGCGCCGGCAGGCCGTTCTTCTCATAATACGCCAGCCAACGGGCGGCCCCGCCGCCGGTTTGCGCTGTATAAGTGCGGACTTCGAGAATCATGTGTTTCCCTCCCTGGCCGTTGCGAACGCAACAACCTGCTGCGCGCGCCGCAGCATGGCCGACCCTCACCCGCTTGTGAAGGATCGTGGTTTGCGAAAGCGTCGCGTGGGGCGCAGGATGCGATGATGCCTCGTGCCCTTGCTCTCGCGCTGCTGGCCGCGTTCGTCGCGGCATCGCCCGCCAGCGCGCGCGCGGACAATCCGCCGGTCGTCGTCGAACTCTTCACCTCGCAAGGCTGCAGCTCCTGCCCGCCGGCGGATAAATATCTCGGCGAGCTGGCAAAGCGTCCCGATCTCCTGGCGCTCGCTTTCCATGTCGAATACTGGAACTACATCGGCTGGAACGATTCCTATTCGAAGCCCTGGGCGACACAGCGCCAGCGCAACTACCAGGCGGCGCTCAAGCTGCGCTACGTCTATACGCCGCAGATGGTGATCAACGGCGCGGCCGAGGGTGTCGGCTCCGAGCCCGCCACCATCGAGCCGCTGATCCGCACTGCCGAGGCCGCCTGGGCGCCGCATCCCAGCCTGACCTTGCACTGGCGCGACGACGGCGCGCTCTTGGCGGAGATCGGCGAGGGAGCGTCGCCGCCGAGCCAGCCGGCGACGTTGTGGCTGGTCGGCTTCGACAATATGCACACCCTGGCCGTGACCGCCGGCGAGAACGAGGGCAAGACCGCCTGGGATCATCATCCGGTGCGCAGCTTCCGCCGCCTCGGCTCCTGGGCCGGCTGGTCGGAGGAGTTCACGGTGCCGCCCGAGGAAGCCAAGACCCTCGGCGATTACGGCGCCGCGGTGCTGCTGCAAGAAAACGGCACCGGCCCCATTCTCACCGCCGCCAGCATCCAGCTGCCCGGGCGCTAACCGCGACACTTTGCCGAGCGGCAACCTCCCGCGTCGGCGCCGGTTATCCGGAAGTCATGCGGTTGCCGATCCCTCTGGCCATGCCACCGATGGAAGCGCGGATTGTCGACGCCCTGCCCGCGGATGACGGCTGGCAGTTCGAGCCGAAATGGGATGGGTTTCGCTGCCTCGCCTTTCGCGACGGCGATGACGTCGCGTTGCAGGCGAAATCGGGCAAGCCGCTGGCGCGCTATTTCCCGGAGACGGTCGCGGCGTTGCGCGCATTGCCACCGCGCCGCTTCGTGACCGACGGGGAGCTTGCGATCCCCGTCGGCGACAATCTCTCTTTCGATGCGTTGCAGCTTCGGCTTCATCCCGCCGCCAGCCGCGTGAAGAAACTCGCCGCCGAAACGCCGGCGATCTTCATCCTGTTCGATTGCCTCTTTACCGAAGCCGCGGGCGCGGTGATCGAGCGGCCGCTCATCGCGCGTCGCGCTGCGCTCGAAGCGTTCTATGCCGCGCTCGGCAAAGCGTCGGGGCTGCGCCTCACCGATTACACGCGCGACCGCGCTGCGGCCGCGGACTGGCTCGCCCATGCCGGCGGCGCGCTCGACGGCATCGTCGCCAAGCGGCTCGATACGCCCTATCTGCCTGGCGAGCGCGCGATGCTGAAGCTGAAGCATCTGCGCAGCGCCGATTGCGTCGTCGGCGGATTCAGATATGCGAGCGACAGCAAGCGCGTCGGCTCGCTCCTGCTTGGCCTCTACAACGCCGAGGGCAAGCTCGACCACGTCGGCTTCACCTCGGGCTTCGCCAACGAAGATCGCACGGCGCTGACCAAGCGCTTGGAGAAGCTCGCCGGCGGGCCGGGCTTCACCGGCGACGCGCCGGGCGGGCCGAGCCGCTGGTCGACCGAGCGCTCGGCGGAATGGACGCCGCTCAAGCCGAAGCTCGTCGCCGAGGTGCGCTACGACCATGTCACCGGCGGCCGCTTCCGCCACGGCACCAAGCTCTTGCGCTGGCGCCCGGACAAGACGCCGCGCCAATGCACGATGGATCAGCTCCAGGAAGAAGCTCGGCCGCGCCTGCTCTACGCCGCCAAGCCGCGGGCCAGGACCGAGGAAAGGCGTTTCGCGAAGGCGCTCGGATCGGGCAGGGTTTCGCCCTCCAAGATCCGCGCCTGATCCAAGAGCAGCCAGGCGAAATCGCCCAGCGCATCCGCCGCGCCGTCCTTGCCGGCGAGTTCGACCAGCCGCGCGATCAGCGCATGCTTCGGATTGATCTCGAGGATGCGCCTGGCATCGATCCCGGCGCCGAGCTGCTTGTGCTGGCGCAGCAAGCGCTCCAGATGCATGTCCATATCGCGCTCGTCGGCGACGAGGCAGACAGCGCTGTCGGTCAGGCGCTTCGACGCGCGCACATCCTTGACCGCGTCGCCGAGGCTGAGCTTCAAGAGCGCGACCAGCGAGGCGACATCGCCTTCGGGCTTCGCCTCCGTCTCATCGGTCTTCTGTTCCTCGGGCGCGATCTTGTCGAGATCGGCGGCGCCGCGCGTCACCGATTTGAATTCCTTCTTCTGGTATTCGCCGACCGACGGCATCCAGAACTCGTCGACCGGATCGGTCAGCAGCAGCACCTCGATGCCGCGCGCGCGGAAGCCTTCGAGCTGCGGGCTCTTCTTCAGCGCCTCCAGATCCTCGCCGGCGATGGTGTAGATCGCGTCCTGCCCCGGCTTCATCCGCGCGATGTAGTCGTCGAGCGAGACGAGATCGTCGCCGGCGGTCGAGCGGAAGCGGGCGAGCGGCAGGATCTCGTCGCGATTGTCGCGATCCTCGTAAATGCCCTCTTTCAGCACCGCGCCGAAATTCTCGGCGAATTTCGTGTATTCCGCCGGCTCGTCCTTAGCCTTCTTGGTGAGCTCGCCCAGCACGCGCTTGGTGATCTGCCCGCGCATGCGCTGCAGCATGGGATTGTTCTGCAGCATCTCGCGGCTGACATTGAGCGGCAGGTCCTCGCTGTCGACGACGCCGCGCAGGAAGCGCAGATAGGGCGGCAACAGCTCCTGCGCATCGTCGGTGATGAAGATGCGCCGGACATAGAGCTTCACATGGTGCTTGCGCTGTGGATCGAAGAGATCGAACGGCTTGGTGCCGGGGACGAACAGCAGCGTCGCATATTCGTAGGTGCCCTCGGCCTTGTTGTGCAGTGTCAGCCACGGCTCGTCGAAGGCGTGGGCGACGTGATGATAGAACTCCTTGTACTGCTCGGCGGTGATCTCGGCTCTGGGCCGCATCCACAGCGCCGAGGCGGCGTTCAGCGTCTCTTCCTTGCCGGCATGGTCGAGGACGATCGGCAGGGCGATGTGATCGGAATATTTCTTGACGATCTGGCGGATACGGTCGGGCTCGGCGTATTCCTCGTCGGCTTCGTTGAGATGGAGCGTAATGGTGGTGCCGCGCTTCTCGCGCGCCGCTTCCTCGATGGTAAACTCGCCCTTGCCGTTCGAGAGCCAGCGATGCGCGATTTCCTCGCCGGCCATCTTCGACACCACCTCGACCTCGCTCGCGACCATGAAGGCCGAATAGAAGCCGACGCCGAACTGGCCGATCAGCGCCACGTCCTTTTTGCTGTCGCCCGACAGCTCCTTGACGAAGGCGGCGGTGCCCGAGCGGGCGATGGTGCCGAGATTGTCGATCATCTCCTGCCGGCCCATGCCGATGCCGTTGTCGGAGACGATAAGGGTGCGGTTCGTCTTGTCGGGCTCGATCACCACCCGGAAATTGGCGTCGCCGGCGATGAGCGCAGGCTCGGTCAAAGCGAGGTAGCGCAGCCGGTCGCAGGCATCCGACGCGTTTGAGATCAGCTCGCGCAGGAAAATTTCCTTCTCGCTGTAGAGCGAATGCGCGACGATCTCCAAAAGCCGGGCAACTTCCGCCTGGAATTCCCGTTTCTCGCTAGCCATGACCGCGATCCCACCTTGCCGCTCTGACCGCCCCGAGATATGTGGCGTGAGCGGCGGTCCTGCAAGGGCGGGCGAGGCGGCGCGATGAGCTACATCCTGAAGGTCCTTCAGCCGGGCGAGACCCTGCTCTACCGCACCCGGCTGCATTGGTTCGTCTACGGCCGGGCGGTGATCCTCCTGCTGATCGCCATCGCCTGCGCGGTCGCCGGCCAGGCGGCCGGCCGCGAGGATTTCGCCGATGCCGGCCTCGCCGTGGGTGGCGTGTTCCTGCTTTTCGCGGTGATATCGGCGCTCCATGCCGCGATCCGGCGCGCCTCGACCGAGCTCGCGGTCACCGACCACCGCGTCATCTTCAAGCGCGGCATCGTCAGCCGCTACACGATCGAGATGGCGCGCGCCAAGGTCGAAAGCGTCGATGTGGTGCAGAGCGTCGGCGGCCGTCTTTTCAACTACGGCACCATCCTGGTGCGCGGCACCGGCGGCACGCTGGAGCCGTTCCGGATGATCGCAGACCCGCTGCCGTTCCGCAGCGCGATCACCACAGCCTAGACCATGATCGGAAGAGTATGGAATCGTATGCGATTCCATACGATCGTGCTCTAGCGCTCGCTAGTTGCAGGACGCCGCGCCGACCGAGCTGCCGACCAGCGCGCCGCCGAGAATGCTCGCCACGGTCGCGCCGGCATTGCCGGAGCCATGGCCGAGTTGCGAGCCGACGAGACCGCCCGCCGCAGCGCCGATCAGCCCGCCGACCACGCCGTTGCCGCAGCCGTAATAAGCCGCGGGCGCCGGCGCGATATAGCGCGATATAGGCGGGCCGCGGTGCGGCATATACCGGCGCCGGCGGCGGCGCATAAACCGGAGCGGGCGGGTAGTAATAGACGGGCGGCGGGGCGACGTAGACCGGCGCCGGCGCAACCCAGATGGTGCGAGGGCGATCCCAACCGCGATGCCAGCCATCGGCGAGCGCTGGCAGCGGCGCGGCGATGGCGGCGATTAGTGCGACGAGCGCCGCGCGAGTCGCGGCCGCGCGCGGCGAGACTTTCAACGAGCGAAGCGAAAATCGGGTCATCACGGAACTCCTGCGGTCTCAAAACGTCTTCTACCCGTCATATACGCGGGCTACGCCGGCAAAATTTCTGTCACCGGTATGAAATTCCGGTCATTCACCGCTGGCGTGCCGTCGTCATGCTTGCGTTTCTTGGCCGGACGCCCGATGATTCGCTCATGGGCGTGTTCACCCCGGGTGCGCGGGTCCTGGCAGTTTTAGGGCCCACCAACACCGGCAAGACCCACCTCGCCATCGAGCGCATGCTCGGCCATCGCACGGGCATGATCGGCTTCCCGCTCCGGCTTCTGGCGCGCGAGAATTACGACCGGGTGGTGACGCTCAAAGGGGCACGGGCCGTCGCCCTCATCACCGGCGAAGAGAAGATCGTCCCGCCTCATCCGTCCTATTGGGTCTGCACCGTCGAATCGATGCCGCTCGACCTCGCGGTCGATTTCCTCGCCGTCGACGAGATCCAGCTCTGCGGCGATGCCGAGCGTGGTCATGTTTTCACCAACCGTCTCCTGCATGCGCGCGGCGCGTGCGAGACGATGTTTCTCGGCGCCGACACCATCCGCCCGCTGCTGAAACGGCTGGTGCCCGAAGCCGAATATGTCAGCCGGCCGCGTTTCTCGACGCTTTCTTATTCCGGGCCGAAGAAGATCACACGCCTGCCGCCGCGCAGCGCCGTGGTGGCCTTCGCGCTCGCCGATGTCTTCGCCCTCGCCGAGCTGATGCGCCGCCAGCGCGGCGGCACCGCGGTGGTGATGGGCGCCTTGAGCCCGCGCGCGCGTAATGCCCAGGTCGGACTCTTCCAATCGGGCGAGGTCGATTATCTGGTCGCGACCGATGCGATCGGCATGGGCCTCAACATGGATCTCGACCATGTCGCCTTCGCGCGGCTTGCCAAATTCGATGGCCGCGGTCCCCGGCGTCTCGCCCCGGCCGAGATTGCACAGATCGCCGGCCGTGCCGGCCGGCACATGGCCGACGGCACTTTCGGCACCACTGCCGAGCTTCCCGGTATCGACGAGGAGATTGTCGAGGCGGTCGAGAATCACCGCTTCGATCCGCTGCCGCGGCTCTATTGGCGCAACGCCCGGCTCGACTACCGCTCGATCGGCGGCTTACTGAAGAGTCTCGAGGAGAAGCCGCATCTGTCCGGCCTCCTCCCGGCGCGCGAGGCCGACGATCATCTGGCGCTCGCCGCGCTGTCGAAGCTTTCTGACATCGCCGCCGCCGCGACCAATCCCGCTGCGGTCCGGCTGCTCTGGGAAGTTTGCCAGATCCCCGATTTCCGCAAGATCATGAGCGATACCCATGCGCGCTTCCTGGCGCAGATCTATCGCCACCTGATCGGGCGCACGGGACGGCTGCCGGTCGATTTCGTCGCTGGCCAGGTCGGTCGGCTCGACCGCACCGACGGCGATATCGACACGCTGATGACGCGGATCGCGCATATCCGCACCTGGACCTATATCGCGCATCGCTCGGACTGGTTGACCGAGAGCACGACCTGGCAAGAGAAAGCACGCGCGATCGAGGACCATCTCTCCGACGCGCTGCACGACCGCATCACCCAGCGTTTCGTCGATCGCCGCTCGGCCTTCCTGATGAAGCAGCTCTCGTCATCGCGCGAGCTCCTGGCTTCGGTCAGCCGCGCCGGCGAGGTCAAGGTCGAGGGCCATCCGGTCGGCCGGCTCGACGGCTTTCGCTTCGTGCCCGATGCGGTTCCCAACACCGAGGCGAGCAAAACCTTGCTCGCCGCCGCCAACCGCGTGCTGCGCGGCGAGATCGACGCGCGGGCGCATGAGCTCGCGGCGTCACCCGACGACGAATTCGCGCTCGCCGCCGATGGCGGCCTGTTGTGGCGCGGCGGCAAGGTCGGCCGGCTCATGCCCGGCGACAGCATGCTCGATCCGCAGATCGAGGCGCTGCCCGGGCATTTCCTCGATGCGCCGCTGCGCGAGCTGATCCGCCGCCGCCTCGCCTCGTTCTGGGGCATGGAAAAGCGTCGCCGCTTCGCGGCGCTGGTGCGCGCGCGTCACGCCGAATTCGATGGCGCGGCGCGCGGCCTGATCTATCAGCTTTGCGAATCGCTCGGCGTGCTCGAGGCGAATGCGGTCGCTGCGCAATGCGCCGGTCTCGACGGCGACGATCGCAAGGCGCTCGCGCTCCTTGGCGTGCGGCTCGGCACCGAGACGGTTTATCTCGACGGCATGCTGAAGCGCGAGGCGATGGGGCTCGCGGCGCTGCTCTGGGCGGTGCAGCGCAAGGCGCCACCGCCGAAGCTGCCGGGCGGCGTCGCCGCGCCGCGCGATGCGACGATCTCGGACGAGGCCTATCGCGCGATCGGCTATCGCGTGCTCGGGCCGCGCATCCTGCGCGCCGACAAGGTCGAAGCCCTTGCCGCGACCCTGCGCCGCCTCGCGCGCCAAGGCCCGTTCGGCATCACGCCCGAACTGCTCGGCCTCGCCAGCGCGTCGCGCCACGATCTCGCGGCCATGTTAACGAGCCTCGGCTATCGCGCCGTGCATGACGAAAGCGGCGTCGTCTTCCATCCGCGGCCGGCGAAGAAACGCGTCGCCGCCGCCGAACGGCCGCGCGCCGACAATCCCTTCGCAAAACTGGCAGGACTACGCTTCGCACAATGAGCATCGAATCGATGTCCGTCGCGACTCTGCGCCTTGACAAGTGGCTCTGGTTCGCGCGGCTCGCGCGCACGCGCTCGCTCGCGGCGCGGCTCTGCGCCGAAGGCCGTGTCGCCGTCGGCAACCGCGATGGCGCCAAGCCGCATCAGGCGGTGAAGCTCGGCGACGTCGTCGTGGTCGAGCTGCCGCATCAGCGGCGGCGTCTCATCGTGCGCGGGCTCGGCGAGCGGCGCGGACCGCCGGCGGAAGCGCGTTCGCTCTATGACGAGCCGTCGCCGCCGTCGCCGCGCGAGGCTGCGGCGGAATGGGTCTCGCTCTTCGCCGACGACGATCTGGCATTCGAGACCTGACAACGGTGTCGCCCGCGTTCAGCGGTGGATGCAGTATTTCCAGCGGCCGAGGTCGAGATGGATATGATCGACATGGTCGCGATCCGAATCCGGATCGAGCACCTCGCTGAAATAGCCGCAAGCATCCTTCGCGACCGCGCGTAGGAAATCGCGCGCTTTGCCGCGCGTACTCCAATCGTGCTTCACCGAGATCATCGTGCCGTCGGTCAGCTCGAAGCCGGCGACGTCCATGGCGAGGCCTTTGGCGTGCTCGCTCTCGCGGCCGGTATCGGTGGTGCGGCAGTTATAGGCGCCGAAATGGACGATGGTCTTGAGGTCGCGGCCGAAGTCGCGTTTGGCGAGCGGTCGGATCACCTCGCGCTCGAACTTGTCGAATTGCACCACGAAGTCGCAAGCGGCGACGGCGGGCCGGCTGAAGGGGATGGTCGCAGCCGCGACCCGCACCGGGTTCTCGACCCGGCAAGCGCGGCTCGTGCTTGCCGATTGCGGCTCGACCTGATACTGCACGCCGAGCCGGTCGAGTTCGGCAAGGCATTGCGCATCGCTGCGGCTCAGAGGCGGCGGGGCCGGCGGGACATGGGACGCGCAGGCCGTCAGGACCATCAGCGCCGCCAGGCATAGGCTGTGGCGAGCGAGGCGCCCGCTCGGAGGCGGGTCGATCATCGAAAAAAATACTTCACGATTCCGGCAGCTTATACTCTAAATCTCAGATCAAAGCATAGGTATTCCCCAATGCCCGCTGATTCGCCTGAAGGAAAATTCGCCGCTTTCGAGGGGGCCCAGGTCGTCGTCACCGGCGGGCTGGGCTTCGTCGGCGCTAATCTGGCGGCGCGGCTGGTCGGGCTCGGCGCCAAGGTCCTGCTGATCGATAGCCTGATCCCGAATTACGGCGGCAACCGCTTCAACATCGCTGCCATCCGCGAGCAGGTACGGGTCGAGATCACCGACATCCGCGATACCGAGCATATGCGCGCGCTGCTCCGGGGCTGCGACTATCTCTTCAACCTCGCCGGCCAGACCAGCCATCTCGATTCGATGCACGATCCGGTGACCGATCTCGAGATCAACTGCCTCGCGCAGCTGACCTTGCTCGAAGCCTGCCGCGCGGTCTGCCCCAAGGCGATCGTGGTGTTCGCCTCGACGCGCCAGATCTACGGCCGGCCGGATTATCTGCCGGTCGACGAAAAGCATCTGCTGCATCCGGTCGACGTCAACGGTGTCAACAAGATGGCGGGCGAGGCCTATCACATCCTCTATCACGATGTGTACGGCCTCCCGGCGACGGCGCTGCGCCTCACCAACACCTACGGACCGCGGATGCGCATCAAGGATGCGCGTCAGACCTTCGTCGGCGTGTGGCTGAAGTGCTTGCTCGACGGCGTGCCGTTCGAGGTCTGGGGCGGCGAGCAGAAGCGCGACTTCACCTATGTCGACGACGCGGTCGAAGCCTTTCTCCTGGCCGCGGTGACGCCGGAGACCAAAGGCAAGGTGTTCAATCTCGGCGGCGAGCGCGCGGTGAGCCTCGACGAACTCGCGCGGCTGCTGATCGCGGCGAATGGCGGCGGCGAATTCCGCCGTCACGATTTCCCGGCGGAGCGGCGGCGCATCGATATCGGCGACTACTACGCCGCCGACGACCTGTTCCAGCGCGCGACCGGCTGGCGGCATCGCGTCGCGCTCGAGGACGGCCTCAAGCGCTCGCTCGATTATTTCCGCGCGCATCACCAGCACTATGGCTGAGCTGCGTGCCGAAACCCCGGTCCCGCAGGCCGATCCGCGCGCCGGCTATCGCGTGCATAAAAGCGCGATCGATGCCGCGATCGCGCGCATGCTCGATGCCGGCCGCTACATCCTCGGTCCCGAGGTCGCGGCGTTCGAGGCCGAGTTCGCGGTCTATATCGGCGTGCGCCACGCGGTCGGCGCGGCAAGCGGCACCGAGGCGCTGGTGCTGGCCTTGAAAGCGCTCGATCTCGGCCCCGGGGATTACGTCGCGACCGTATCGCACACCGCCGTCGCGACGGTGGCGGCGATCGAGCTCGCCGGCGCCAAGCCGCTGCTGATCGATATCGAGCCGCGCACCTACACAATCGATCCGCAGCGTCTCGCCGACGCGCTCGCCCACGCTCCGGGTCATGTCGCCGCGGTGATCCCGGTGCATCTCTACGGACTCGGCGCCGATATGGCGGCGCTCGGCGATCTTGCGCGCCGGCATGGCTTCAGCATCATCGAGGATTGCGCGCAGGGCCATGGCGCCCGGCTCAATGGCCGGCGCCTCGGCGCTATCGGCGATCTCGCCGCTTTCAGCTTCTATCCGACTAAGAATCTCGGCGCGATCGGCGATGGCGGCGCCGTGCTGACGAACGATGCGGCCCTGGCGGCGCGTCTTGCCGAGCTCCGCGAATATGGCTGGCGGCGGCGCTATGTCAGCGATCGTATCGGCATGAATTCGCGGCTCGACGAGCTGCAGGCGGCGATCCTGCGCGTGAAGCTGCGGCATCTCGATGGCGACAATGCGCGGCGCCAGGCGATCGCCGGCGCCTATGACGAAGGTCTGCGTTGGTCGGGGCTTGGCCTGCCCGGGCGGCGCAGCGGCGCGACCCATGTCTTCCACCAATACGTATTGCGCAGCCCGCGGCGCGATGCGCTGGCGGCGGCGCTGAAAGCACAAGGGATCGGCACCAATGTCCATTATCCGGTGCCGGTGCATCTGCAGCCGGCCTATCGGGGCCGCGTCGCCATCGGCCCCGGCGGCCTCGGCGAGAGCGAGCGCGCCGCGCGCGAAGTGCTCAGTCTACCGATGTTCCCGGAACTGAGCGACGAGCAAGTCGCGCGCGTGGTCGCGTCGCTGCGGCGCGTCAGCTCAGGCGGCTGATTGCCGCGGCGCGGCGCTCGACCGCCTCGTTGCCGGCGGGCTCGCTGCGCGTCACCTCGCGTACCACCGATTGCGGCTTGCGGTTGACAGTGAGATAGAGCCGGCCGAGATATTCGCCGATGATGCCGAGCATGATGAGCTGCACGCCGAGGAGCAGCAGCGTCGCGACGGTGAGCGAGGCCCAGCCCGGCGGAGTCGAGCTCAAGAGCGCCTCGCCGATGACCCAGATCGCGCCGAAAAGCCCGACGGCGCTCATCGCGAAGCCGGTGAAGGTCGCGATCCGCAGCGGCATCACCGAGAAATTGATGAACATGCTGGTCCACAGCCGCACCAGCCGCGACAGCGTGTAGTTGCTGCGCCCGGCATGGCGCGGCAGATGTTCGACCTCGAGCGTGCCGATGCTCTGTGTCGCTTGCAGGATGAGTCCGTCGACATAAGGAAACGGCCCGCGGTACTGCGTCACTTGGCGCGCGGCGAAAGCGCTGATGCAGCGGAAGCTCGAGAGGTAGAGGCCTTTCGGCTTGTCGAGCACGCGGTCGGCGCACCAATTGGCGAAGCTGCTGCCGAGGTTGCGCCATGCCGCATGCTGCTTCTTGGCGTAATGGGTGTAGATCACGTCCTTGCCGGTCTTCTGCGCTTGGGCCAACAGCCGCAGTATTTCGCCCGGCGCGTTCTGCAGATCGTCGTCCATGGTGATGATGTGCGCGCCGCTTGTCTCGCGCAGCCCCGCCATCACCGCGTTGTGCTCGCCGAAATTGCGCGCGAGATCCACCACGGTGATCGGCACCTGGGCGCGCGCCTGCAGCCGCCGGCATTCGAGGAGGCTGCCATCCGGACTGCAATCGTTGACGAGCACGATCTCGTGGCCGCCCGGCACGTCGAGCGCTTCGAGCGCCTCGACCAGCTCGCCGATGCTGTCGGCGCCGTTATAGACCGGGATGACGATGCTGAGCGCGTAGGTCATGGCTTCACTGCTGTCGCTAAGATTGAGCCGCCGAACGGTAAACGCAAGCCGCTTGCGCCGAGGCCCATCTCGATCCGCAACACAGCGCCGAACAGCCGCTCGATCCGCGGCGGCAGGAGCTCGACATCGCTTTTGGCGCCGCGATGAACGAGGCGCTGCGCCACCATCAGTGGAAAGAGCAGGCTGTTCCAGTAGCCGAGGCGGATCTCGGCGAAGCCCGCCGCGGCGAGGAGCTTGTGCAATTCACGCCCACTGAAACGCCGGACGTTGTCGACGGCGTGATCGTGGCCCGAGAGCAGCCAGCGATAGGCGGGCAGATTGAGGATCAGCACGCCGCCACGTTTGAGGCAGGGGGCGAGCGCCGCGAGCGCCGCCGCCGGCTCGACGCCGCGGTGGCACAGCACATCGGCTGAGAAGATCGCGTCGCAGGAAGCGGATGCGAGCGGCGGCGCGAGGATCGAGCCGGCGACGATCGCCGCGCCACTTTTGTCGCGCGCCGTCGCCGCCGCGGCCGGATCGAGTTCCAAGCCGTAGCAGCGGGCGCGCGGCGCCGCGAGCGCGAGCCGCGTCAGCAAGCCGCCGGTACCGCAGCCGGCATCGAGCAGCACCGGATTTTTGTCGGCCGAGGACGAGCGTCGCCAGGCGCGGATGAGGTTGTCGTGCAAACCGCGGAACCACCAGCCGCGCTCTTCGACCGCGGCGAGGCGCTCATATTCGCTTCGCTCCAAAGCCGCTCCGCCGCTGCGGCGCTACTTGTTGCCGGCGAGGAGGCCGGGTCGGCGGTCGCCGGCGACGATGGCGCGGCGGTCGAGCACTACCGAGAGCAGCGTGCCCATCCGCTCGACGCGATAGATCTCGGTCCCGGGCAGCGACTTGTCGCAATCGTCCTTGGTGAAGGCGATGAAGAAATCCGCGTTCTCGCGGTCCGATGTGAAAATGAAGTTCGGCGGGAAGTAATACGCCGCCGAGCCCGGCGGACCGCACACCGCGACCGTGAAGTCGTGGTCCATGAAATCGGCGCCGTATTCCGCTTTCAGGTATTCGCTGAGGCCGTGCACCGCCTCGTGATAGGAATTGGCCCAGTAATCGAGCTTGAACAGGCCCTGCGCGCCTTTGGTGCCGCCAATGAACGCGTTGTAGTAGACGTATTCGTCGGGATGGAGCCGCGCCATGGTGACGACATGCGCGGCGCCGTAAATCCCAAGTGCCGCCAGCGCGCCGCGCTTGAGGCCCGGCGTCGTGATCTTCTCCCAGGCGCGGTCCGCGAGCAGCGCGGCGACGGCGGCGATCGGCGGCAGCACGAAAATGAAATGGCGCATGCCGTCGAACAGCACCGCCTTGATCGCGATCGCGTAGCCGACCGGGAAAAGGATCGCGAAAGCGACGATGAAACGCGCCAGGGTGCGGTCGCGGCCGATCGCGCCGAAATCGCACCACAGCAGCCAGAGCGCGACGAAAGGAGCGGCGATCAGCAGCAGGAGGATGAGTTCGGGCAGCGCCAGCAGGATGTGAACCGGCAGATAGCTCCAGGGCAGATCGGTCGCGGGCAGGTACCGTCCGGCGAAGAGCGTCCGGAACGGGAAATCCTGATGCGAGAAGGTCGCGAGCGCCGAGAGCGGATTGGCGATCGGGCCGTGCTGCGCCCAGGGCCAGAAGACCAGCATCACGGGATAGGCGATCGCGAGCACGGGGACGAGAACGCGGATGCCGCACAGCGCCCCCTCGCTGACGAGCACGCTCGGGCGCCGCGTCTCGAGCGCACGCCAGAAGACGAACAGGCCGAGCAGCAAGCCGATATAGCCGAAGAGCAACAGTCCGCCGACGCGCACGCCGAGGGTCAGGCCGCAGGCGAGGCCGAGCTTCGCCACCAGCGCCAGCCGCGGCCGCGGCAACGCGGGGACAATCTGCACGAGGTAATAGAGCGCCCAGACGGTGCCGGCGGCGAAGGGGACGTCCTTCGGATTGTTGAACATCTGGCCGTAGTAATTGGGAGTAAGCGCGAGGAAGAGCGCGGCAAGAAATCCAGCGCGCGGCCCGCCTAATACTCGACCGAGCTTCCAGGTGCCGACCAGCCCGACGATGCCGACAAGGGCATTGAGCAGATGCCGCGTCTCGTAGGTGCCGAAGGGCGAGACCAGGTTGAGCGCCGCGGCGATCGAATCGAACACCGCGCCGTAATTATAGAGATCGAGCCAATGCAGGCTGCGCAGATCGGTGAAACCCGACAGGTAATAATTCAGGACAAAGACGCCGTACCAGTTGTGGACGTCCTCGTCCCAGGTGACGCCGTAATCCTGGAAGGTCAGCAGGGCGATGATTGCGACGGCGCCGAACAGAAGGCAGGCGAGCGCGTCCCAGGACGGCCATCGCCAATGCGCCACGGCAATGTCGGTGCTTGCCGCCGGAGGCGGCAATTCCGTCGTGGTCATACCAAACCCGTTCTCCACGCGCTCAAACAGCCGGTTCTTCCCAAACGCCGCGCGTTCAGAGACCGGCTTCCTGCATCATTGCGCCGACAACGCGATGGGCAGCGAAAAATTCCTCGGCCATGCGGCGCGCCGCTCCGGCGTGCCGCTGGTAATCGGCATTGACCGCCGCGAGCGCCGCGAGAGCGCCGGCCTTGTCGGCGTATTCGAACAGGCCTTCGCCCACGGGATAGAACCGGCTGAACTCGGTCGCCATGGTGACGACCGGCCGGCCGGACGCAAGATAGCAGACGCTGCGGTCGCTGAACCAGCCGCTTTTCGGCCGCACATAGATGTCCTTGGCGACGGTGAACTCGCCGCGCGAGCCGCGGATGAAATCGCCGTAAGCATCGATCCCGGCCGAAACCGGGCGCGGATCGGTCAGCTGCCAGCCAGCGGCGGTGACCTCGGCCGCGACTTCGGGCGTCGGCGGCAGCATCGCCATGGTGAAGCAGGTCTTCGCCTCCTTGGGCACATCCAGCATGCGCTGGAAGTTGACGTGCTTCGACCACACATAGCGCTCGCCTTCGAATTCGATGTCCTTGCCTTTGTTCTCCCAGGTCGCGATGGTCGAGAAGCAATCGGGTGCGCCCGGCGCCTCGGGCCAGAGCGACAGCACCACCGGCGGGCGCGTGGCTTTCCACGGGACGCCGCAGAGCGGCACGATCCAGCCCGGCCCGCCGACATTTTCGCCATAGGTAAAGAAATGCGTGTGCGCGTCGAGATAGGCGCGCGCCGCCGGATCCGCCTTGGCGTATTTGATTTGCTCATAGACCGGGTCGGTGTCGACCATGATCCGCACCGGGCAGGCCATGTGCTCGTCGCGCAGTTGCGTCGCGCCGCAGAGGTTGATCAGCGCGTCGGCGCCTTTCAGCACCTCGAACACACGCTCGCGGCTCATGCCGTGATAGACGTCGTTGATCGCGTCCCAATAGGCCCAGCGGCCGGCGAAGCCGAAGCGCTCGATCGAATCCTTGAGGAAGGCGAGATTGTAGGCGCAATCCATCGACACGCTGTTGATGCGCGGGTCATAGGGATTCGCGCCGTGATTCTCGATGTACCACGCCTCATAGCCGAGCTCTTGGAGGCCGACGAGATACTGCAGCGCTTGCCAGGCGATGCCGGCCATCGGCATCTGCGCGACGAAATGCAGGACGACGATGCGGCGCTTGGCCATCGCCTCAGCCGGCTGCTGCCGGATAGGCGATCGCGATCACCTCGATGGTCTCGACGCCGCCCGGTGTCGCCAGCTCGACTGTGTCGCCCTCGTGCGCTTTCAAGAGCGCGCGCGCGATCGGCGCGATCCAGCTGACGCATTTGGCGTCCGCGGTCGCTTCGTCGACGCCGACGATGGTGATGGTGTTCTCGGCGCCGTCCTCGGTCGCGTAAGTGACGGTCGCGCCGAAGAACACCTGGTCGCGCCGCGTCTGCTGCGCGGGATCGACCACCTGCGCGATCTCCAGCCGCTTGGTCAGGTAGCGGATGCGGCGGTCGATCTCGCGGAGCCGCTGCTTGCCGTAGATGTAATCGCCGTTCTCCGAGCGGTCGCCGTTGCCGGCGGCCCAGGCGACGGTCTCGACCACCTTCGGCCGCTCCTCGCGCGCGAGTTTCCGAAGCTCCTCTTGCATCGCCGCAAAGCCTTGCGGCGTCATGTAGTTCTTGACGCCGGCGGGAAGCGGCGGCGCGCCGCCTTCGGGCGCGTCGTCCTCGGCCGCGTCAGTCTCCTTGGTGAAGGCCTTGCTCATAGGTCTTGAACGCAATCTATCGGCCGAAAGTGCCATCGTCGAGAAACGCATAGACGTCGCCCGCGGTGTCCTCGCGCGGCAGTCGCTTCAGCTCGGCGCTCATTTCGGCGGCGCCGAGCCAGCGCGGGATGGCGAGCGCCATGGTCTCGCCAGGCGAGCGGTTGAAGCGGTAGGAGCCGAGGCGGTTGAGCCGGGCGATCGCGATCAAAGCGGGGTCGAGTGCCGCCGGCAGATATTCGAGCGACAAGCCGGGCAGCGGCCGCGACAGGCCTTCGATCACCGCGTGTTCATAGCCCTCGACGTCGATCTTGCAGAAGGCCGGCAGCCCGTAGGCGGCAATCAGCCCGTCGAGCGTCGTCACCTCGACCTCGACCTGCTCGCGCCAGCGGACATAGCGGAAGCCGCGGCTCGCGCCGGCCTGGGCGATGTAGTCGGGCGACAGGGTTGCGACGGTCGGATGCGCCGGATCGATCGCAAGCTTGGCCTTGCCTCGCGCCGCGCCGAGCGCCGCTTCGATCAAGGTGACGCACGGCTCGGCGCCAAAACGTCTCTGGAGCCTTGCCATCAATTGTGGTTGCGGCTCAACTGCCACGACGCGCGCGCCGAGCTTCAGGAAATGCCCGGTGCGATCGCCGAGATGCGCGCCGACATCGAAGCAAAGATCGCCGGCGCGGATGAATTGGCGATAGAATACCCGCGCGCGGCGCAACTTCCATGCGTTGCCGCGATAGATAAAGGTCGAATGCAACGATCCGTAACCGCGGCGCAAGGCGGTAAGCAATTGACTCATCCGGTAAAGTCTAGCTCTGTCGCCGCCGCGCGTCAGTGCCGCTGGGCGGAGATGACGAAGCGCGAGATTGCCGACAAGCGCAGCGCCGAATTCATGTCGCTGGTGAAGCCATACAGCACCGCCGATTTGGCGCACCGGCTGCACGAGGTGCTCGCCGGCTGAGGCGGCGGGCTAGAACTTCGCGATCCAGATGAAGCAGTAAATCGCCGCGGCCGGCACCAGGGCAACGGTCAGCGCCAGAAAGACGCCGGCAAAGATCAGGCGGCCGAGCCGCGTCATGACGCTTTTGCCCGAAGAGGCGCGAGGGTCCTTGCCGCGCGCCGTCGCTGTCGTTGCGGAACCGTGCATCGTCCATCTCGCCACAAAAAGGTTCTTCTTCTTCTGATGTGGCGAAGCGACGCGGCAGGAATGTGTCGGCGCCGGGGAATTCTTCGGTTGGCGATGAATTTGCCGCCGGTCGCGCAGGCCGCCCTGAACCAAAGGCGGCCGCTCGGGTTGCGGTTCGCATGGCAACGGAACTGATCGGCTGGGCGGCGGCCGCGATCCTGATCGCGACCATCGGCCGGCAGGTCTATACCCAATGGCGCGACGGCACCACGGCGGGGGTGTCGAAATGGCTGTTCGTCGGCCAGGTCTCGGCCTCGATCGGCTTCATCGTCTATAGCTGGCTGCTGCGCGAGTTGGTGTTCGTCGCGACCAATGTGGTGATGCTGCTGACGGCGCTGCTCGGCCAGCACATCTATTTGCGCAACCAGCGCAAAATGCGCCGCCTCGGGCCGCTGCAGGGGCAAAAAAGCCATATTCTGCGCGGGGTTGAACCCCTTGAACCGCCATGCTAGGCCAGGGCCATGATCGATCGGTTGTTCGCGTGGCTGTCGGACGGCGAACGCAGCATGGGGCAGGGCACGGACGCGCTGCAGCTCGCCGTGGCGGCGCTGTTGCTCGAAGCGGCGGTGGTCGTCGACGGCCATTTCGATCCCCGGGAGCGCCAGGTGGTGCGCGGGGTGCTGACGCGCGCCTTCTCGCTTTCTGCCGAGGCGACGCAGGACCTCGTCGCTGCCGCCGAGCGCCGGGTCGAGGCCTCGGCCCAGCTCTTCGGCTTCACCTCGACGATCAACGAGCGCGTCGACCGCGCGCGCAAGATCGAGATCATCGAGATGCTGTGGGAAGTCGCCTATGCCGACGGCGTACTCGACCCGCTCGAAGACACGCTGCTGCGGCGGATCGCGGGGCTGATCGACGTGTCGGATCACGAGCGCGGCGAAGCCAAGCGCCGCGTGCTGCAGCGGCTGGGTCTCCAGCTCGCTTGATGGAATTCACAACCGGAAGTTTCGCTACTGAGAGTGCGCCATGACTTATGTCGTCAACGAAGCCTGCATCAAGTGCAAGTACATGGATTGCGTCGAAGTGTGTCCCGTGGACTGCTTCTACGAAGGCGAGAACATGCTCGTCATCCATCCGGATGAATGCATCGATTGCGGTGTCTGCGAACCCGAATGCCCAGTCGAGGCCATCGTGCCCGACAGCGAGCCCGCCGCCGAGAAATGGGTCGAGATCAACCGCCAATATGCCACGACTTGGCCCAACATCACTCGCAAGGGTCCGCCGCCGGCCGACGCCGACCAGTGGAAGGATGTTCCCGATAAGTTCCCCGAGCATTTCGATCCCAGCCCGGCGAAAAGGTAAAAAACCTAATTAGTCGTGGGGCTTGCGGGGGCCGCATGGCTCCTGCGCTGGCTTTGCCCGGCGTTTTGTGGTAATTGTCATAAATGGCGCGTTGCTTCGCGTGCCGATCCCGGTGACATGGGTCCGGGTGGCTGAGCCGATGGGGGCGGGCAAAAGCTTGCTTGGTCGGAACGTGGTCTTATGCGCTCGGCGACGGCTCCCTGAAACCCCGGTGGAGGGTTGTGATGGCGACGGCAGTGAAAGAGAAGGAAGACAAGAAGCATTCCGAAAAGAATGCCGAGAAGCTCAGTTTCGGCGCGGGCGATCTGGTGGTCTATCCGACGCACGGGGTCGGCAAGATCCTCGCCGTCGAGAACCAGGAAATCGCCGGTCACGCGCTTACTGTCTTCGTCGTGCATTTCGACAAGGACCGCATGACCCTGCGCGTACCGGTCGCGAAGGCCAAGAATTCCGGGTTGCGCCGCCTATCGACACGCAAGGAGATGGAAACGGCGCTCACCAAGCTCAAGGGCCGTTCCCGTGCCAAGCGCACGATGTGGAGCCGCCGCGCCCAGGAATACGAGGCGAAGATCAATTCGGGCGATCCCGCCTCCATCGCCGAGGTGGTGCGGGATCTCTATCGCAACGCCAGCCAACCCGAGCAATCCTATAGCGAGCGCCAGATTTACCAGGCGGCGCTCGACCGGCTGGTGCGCGAATTCGCCGCGGTCGAGAAAATCGACGAAGATGCCGCGGTAAAACGCGTCGAGCAGATGCTGAGCGTGGCCTGACATTGTAGTATCGCGGCATTGGCCGCTACACCCGCTTGTGAATCCGAAATCTATGGCCGCCTGGTGCGCGCACGGCGCGTCTGGGCGGTCGCGTCGATCCACGGCGAGGCGCATCGCCTCGTCGGTCTCCATGCGCGGCTCGCGCCGCGTCTCAACGCCGGCGATCGTCTCGTCTATCTCGGCAATTACCTCGGCTACGGTCCCGCCGCCGCGGCGACCCTCGACGCGCTGATCCTCTTCCGCCGCCTTTTCCTGGCGCGGCGCAACGCCTTCATCGGCGACATCGTCTTCCTGCGCGGCAGCCAGGAGGAGATGCTGCAAAAGCTCTTGGAGCTGCAATTCGCGCCCAATCCGCGCGACGTGCTGCCGTGGATGCTGTCGCGCGGCGTGGACAAGACCCTCGCTTCCTACGGCGTCGATGCCCGGCTCGGCCTCGCTGCTGCGCGCGAAGGCGTCCTATCGCTGACGCGCTGGACCGCGAGCCTGCGCGAGGCGATCGAGGCCCGATCCGGCCATCGCCAGCTCCTCACGGCGTTGCGCCGCGCCGCCTTCACCGAAGACGGCGCGCTGCTCTTCTCCCATGCCGGCGTCGATCCGGCCAAGCCGCTCGATCTACAAGGCGATATCTTCTGGTGGTGCGATCGCGACATCTTGCAGCTCGAAGCGCCGTTCGCCGGCTATGCCCGGGTCGTGCGCGGCATGGATCGCGATCACGCCGGCATCGCCGAGACGCGCTACGCCGTATCGCTCGATGGCGGCAGTGGCTTCGGCGGGCCGTTGCTCGCTGCCTGCTTCGCGCCCGATGGCAGCATCGTCGATTACATCGAAGCCTGAGCGCGGCGGTCTCGCGCTCGCCGCGCTCATGCTGCTACTCGCCGCGCCGGCGGCGGCCGATCCGGCGTTCAGCGACGGCGGCGCGGTCGCGGCGGCACGGATCGTCGATGACGCGACGCTTGCCCTGACCGACGGCCGGACGCTCCGCCTCGTCGATATCGACGTGCCGGAACGCGGGCCGCTGGCGGCGGAAGCAAAATCCATGCTCGCGGCGCTCACCGCCGATCGGCCGCTGGCGCTGAAATTCGCCGGCAATCCCACGGACCGCCAGGGCCGCGTGCTCGGCGAGCTCTATGCCGGAGACGTCTGGGTCCAGGGCGAGCTGTTGCGCCGCGGCCTCGCGCGGGTTGCGGGCACGGCCGACAATCGCATCGGCATTCCCGAGATGCTCGTGCTCGAGCGCCAGGCGCGGCGCTATCGTCGCGGCCTCTGGCGCGATCGCGACATGGCGATCCTGGCGGCGGCCGAAGCCGGCCGCGCCGCCGGACGGTTCGCGCTGGTCAGTGGGCAGGTCGCCGGTCTCGTTAGCAATAGCGAAGGCGTGGTGCTCTTTTTCGGCGCCGACCGCCATACCGGCCTGGTCCTTACACTCGCGCCCGATATTGTGAAGCTATGCCGCGACGCGGGGCTCGATCCGAAAGCACTCCGCGGGCAGACGGTGCTGACGCGCGGCTATATCGACGGCACGCGCCGCCCGACCATCGCCGTCACCTTTCCCGAGCAGATCGAAGTGCTGCGGCAAAAGAAAGCGGCCCCGAAATCGCTTTCGGGGCCGCCATCGATGAAGGAACGCTAGCGACGCGCTATTCGGCGGGCTCGCCGCCGACCTCGTCCCAGATGCGTTTCAGATAGGTCTGCTTGAAGCCGAACAGGCCGACTACGACGCCGACGGCGGCAATGCCGATCGGATAGTAGAGCCCGACCAGGGGGATCGCGGGGTACATGGCCGCGAGCGACGCGCCCATGAGTGGCACCACGCCGCCGAACACGCCATTGCCGATGTGATAGGGCATCGACATCGAGCTGTAGCGGATCTTCGCCGGGAAGATCTCGACCAGGAACGCCGCGATCGGCCCGTACACCATGGTGACCAGGATCACCATGTAGAAGACGAGCAGGGCAAGCATCGTCGGGTTGTCTTTGTAGGTGGTGAACGCGCCGAATACCGGAATGTAGGTGAGCACCGCCAGAAGGAAGCCCGTGATCATGATGGGGCGCCGGCCGATGCGGTCGCTGAGCGCACCGAACGCGAGGAAAAACGGCGCGCCGCACAGCAGGGCGATCATCAGGATCAGATACACTTCGATATAGGACAGCTTCAGCACCGCCGTGAGGTAGGTGAGGGCGTAGAACTGGCCCGTGTACCACACGACGCCTTCGGGCGCAGTCGCGCCGAAGAGAGCCAGCAGCATCAAGCCCCAGTTCTTGCCGCTGCTGTAAGTATCGCGCGCCGGATTGGTGGATGCCTTGCCCTGATCCTTGAGCCGCGTGTAAAGCGGCGATTCCTGCAGCTGCAGCCGGATATAGCCCGAGAGGATGACGAGCACGGCGGAGATCAGGAACGGGAAGCGCCAGCCATAGGCGGTGAACGCGGCGTCGCCGAGGCCGAGACGGAAAGCGAGGATTGAGAGCAGCGCCGCGACGATGCCCATGGTCGCTGTGGTCTGGATCCAGCTCGTATAGAAGCCGCGCCTGCCGTCGGGCGCATGCTCGGCGATATAGGTCGCGGCGCCGCCATATTCGCCGCCCAGCGCGAGGCCCTGCACGACGCGGCAAGTGACGAGGAGGACGGGCGCCAGCGTGCCGATGGTGTCGTAGGTCGGCAAGCAGCCGACCAGGAAGGTCGCGAAGCCCATCAGGCCGAGAGTCAGCATGAAAGTGAATTTGCGACCGATGAGATCGCCGAGATGGCCGAAGAGTAGCGCGCCGAACGGACGCACCAAGAAGCCGGTCCAGAACACGGCCAGGCTCAAGATGAACGAGATGGTCGGGTCGATGCTCGGCGAGAAGAAATGCGTGCCGAAGAACCCGACGAGTACGCCGTAGAGATAGAAATCGTACCACTCGATCAGTGTGCCGAACGAGGATGCGCCGATGATGTAACTCAAGCTGTGTCGCGGTGCTGCAACTACGCGCTCCATCGCGGTGGCAGATGCCGACATGGACGTTTCTCCCCTCTTGCAGTGCGCTTTGCCTTCCGCGCCGGTACGGCCGGAAGATTACAAAGATTTTATCCTGTTGGCCGAATCCTCGCAATCAAAACGGGAGTCCCCGACGGAACAAAGTGTGGGTTTTTCAATTGGCTAAAGGCAAAGAATTCGGGCGGTAGCCTATGCGGCAAGCCACGGCAACGGCGCTGGCAGTCGCGCTGGCCCTCGTGGGCAGCGCCTATCTCGTGGGCAGGTTCGCGCCGCCGCGCTTCTCGCCGCTGGCGCCGCTCGATATCGCCGACGAGTCGGTGCCGCTGGTCACCGCGGTGAAGCTTGCCCGGGTGCGCGCCGATCCCGCTTATTGCCGGGCGGCGCTCGCTACCTCGTCTTTCGCGGTGACGCCGGTGGCGGAGATGTCGTCGCGCCAGGGCTGTACCCTGCACGATGTCGAGCGCATCGCCGCCGGCCGCGATCCGGCCTTCAACAGCGGCTTCGTCGCCACCTGTCCGCTCGCGGTGGATCTCGCGATGCTGGTCGAGCATGTGATCGCGCCCGCGGCCGCGCGCGACATGCACAGCGGCGTCGTCCGCATCGATCAGCTCGGCACCTTCGCCTGCCGCCCGATCGTCGGCGACGGCGCGACCACCGAGATGAGTCAGCATGCGAGCGCCAATGCGATCGACATCGCCGGCTTCGTCTTCGCCGATGGCGAGAAGGCGACGGTCGCGGTCGATTGGCGGGGCGACGACGCCAGGGCGCGCTTCATCCACGACGTGCATGACGGCGCCTGCGGCATCTTCCCGGTGGTCTTGAGTCCCGATTACAACACGGCGCATTGGAACCATCTGCATCTCGATCTCAGCGGCTTTCATTTCTGCCGCTGATGCCGGCGGCGCTTTGGCGGGCCGCGGCCTTTGGCGCTATCATCTGCGCCACGTCCCCGTAGCTCAGCTGGATAGAGCAACAGTTTCCTAAACTGTGGGTCGGGTGTTCGAGTCACCCCGGGGACGCCAGCTTGCCGCCGCGCGCGGCGCCGCTCGATTCTGAAATTTAGGTCATGATGAATGCGCGAACGTGATCGCGGGCGCGATTCCACCTCGTCCGATCGTGGTCTAGAATTTGTCGCAGAAAAATGGAGCCGATCCGCCATGCGCATCATGTCCTGGCTGCCCTCGTTCCTGCTGTCGGCGCTCGCCGGCGGCGTTGTCGTCTTCTCGCTCGCCGTGGCCGAAGCGCGGACCGTGCCGGCGCCGGCGCTCGACGAGCCGGCGGGTCAGGCGACGTCGGAAGTCGCGGTGCTGGCGGGCGGCTGCTTCTGGGGCGTGCAGGGTGTCTTCGAGCACGTCGACGGCGTCAGCCGTGCCGTCTCCGGCTATACCGGCGGCGACAAGAAGACCGCGCAATACGAAACCGTGAGCACCGGCACCACCGGCCATGCTGAATCGGTTCAGATCACTTTCGATCCGCGCCGCATCAGCTATGGCCGCATTCTGCAGATCTATTTCGCGGTCGCGCATGATCCGACCGAGCTTAACGAGCAGGGACCGGATGTCGGCACGCAATACCGCTCGACGATCTTCCCCTCAAGCGCCGAGCAGGTGAAGGTCGCCAAGGCTTATATCGACCAGCTCAATGAGGCTCATGTCTACGGCTCGAAGCTCGTCACCACGATTGAGCCGAACCGCGCCTTCTATCCGGCCGAGGATTATCACCAGGATTTCCTCACCCGGCATCCGAGCTATCCCTACATCGTCATCAACGATCTGCCGAAGGTCGCCGATCTGAAGCGCGCCTTTCCCGATCTTTATCGCGTCGATCCGGTGCTGGTTCTCTCCGCCTCGGCGACGAACTGACGGGTTCGCGCTCGGCTATTCTTCCGCATCCCGGCGGCGGATAATCGCCGCCGTGGCGCCGGTGACGATGGCAACGGCGGCAAGATACCACGCCGGCGAGAGCTTGTTGCCGGTCGTGGCGATGAGATAGACCGCAATCATCGGCACGGTGCCGCCGAAGACCGACATCGCGATGTTGTAGCCGATCGACAGGCCCGAGCAGCGGACGTGCTTGGGGAAGGCCTCGACCATGAAGGCCGGGGCGGCGCCGGCGAAGCAGGCGAGCAGCAGCGCAAAAACCGCTTGCCCGGCGACGACCGCCGCCGGCGTTCCGTGGCCGATCAGCCAGAGCAGCGGTACCGATAGGACCGTCACCCCGGCCGCGCCGAAAATCAGAACCGGCTTGCGGCCGATGCGGTCGGAGAGCGCGCCGATGAACGGCGTCAGCAGCATCAACACGGCGAGGCCGAGGCTGTTGAGCAGCAACGCCATCGACGATGGAAGCGGCGATACTTGGTGCAGCCACGTCGTGACATAGACGAAGCAGAGATAGAAGCCGACGGCATTCGCGAGGTTGAAGCCGACGATCTCCAGCATCGCCCGCTTCTGCGTCCGGAAGGCATCGGCGACCGGCGATACTTCGGGTGCGGGCGCGGCGATGCCGGTATCGCGCGGCAGTCGGCGGCGGATGAGGAACACAACCACTCCGATCGCGAGGCCGGCGACGAAAGCGAGCCGCCAGCCCCAACTCGCCGATTGCGCGGGACTGATCGAGGCGGTGATCGCCCAGCCTATGGCCGAGCCCAAGAGCAGCCCGCCGAAAGCGCCGAACGGCGCGAAGCTGCCGACGCGGCCGCGTCGGCTCGGCACCGCCTGCTCGACCAGAAGGATAAGCGACGTCGTGAATTCGCCGCCGACCGCGAGGCCTTGCGCCAGCCGCAGCGAGATCAACAGCAGGGGTGCGCCGAGGCCGATCTGTGCATAGGTCGGCAGGATCGCCATCAGGCAGGTCGGCACCGCCATCGCCACGACCGAGCTCACGACCGCGGTGCGCCGGCCGAGCCGGTCGCCGACATGGCCGAAGACCATGCCGCCCAGGGGCCGCGCCAGGAAGCCGACGGCGAAGACCGCGAACGAGGCGAGCAGCGAGGTCGTCGGGTCGTGCGCCGGAAAGAACTGGCTGCCGATGGCGGCGGCGAAAAACCCGTAGACACCGAAGTCGTACCATTCGAGCACGTTGCCCGCGAGGCCGGCGAGCACGGTCTTGCGCTCGGCGGCACGGAATTCGAGGTTGAGCTGCTGCGCCGCCTGAGCGATCTGCGCGCCGATCAGGTCGAGGCGGCAGAGCTGGCGAATCCGCTCCTGCAGCCGTTTCTGCTCGGCAGGCGCGAGGATGCGCTCGAAGACGAAGCAGGCCTGCGCCATTGCGATCAACGCCGCATCCTCGGGCGTCGGGATGTCGTTGCTGAACAGCAGGTCGAAGATCCGCCGCTGCGTCGCATGTGCCGTGGCGGCGCCCCACAAATAGCGCGGCCCGTCCTTCTTGAGGACGCCGCGCGCGCAAAGGCCCTTGATCGCTGCGGCGCGCATCGCCATGGCGTCGGGGGCGAGGCGCAAGATCCAGCCGCGCGGATCGAGCTGTTGCGGCTCGGCGGCGACCGCCGTCAGGACGGGATCGAGGATCGGATCGCCGGTCGGGCTGCGGTCGGTCGCCCAGACCGCGCCGAGGTCGGAATCGAGCCGGCCGCGCAGCGACAGATCGATCAACGCGCCGCCGGCGATGCCGCAGACCAGGAAAGCCTCGGGCACGCGGTCGAACTCGCCGCCGCGATCCTCGAGCGTCAGGAGCAGCAACTCCTCGATCAGGCTGAATTTTTCCACGGATAGCCCCCCGAACGTCGAATGACTATAAACCGTTAACCATTTGTTAACCATATTCGACGATTCTGTGGGCCTGACGCTAGCGCAAGCCTCCCTGCTAGCGATCCCAAGGAAACTTCTAGCCGCGCCTCTGGCGCGGCTTTTTTTTCTCCGGAATCCGCGGGCCGGTCGCCGCCGCCCATGCTAGGGTCTCGGCAAAGCGCGGCCTCGAACGCCGCGCAATTGTTTCGAGGGGGGGCGATGCCGCGCATCGACACGCATCATCATCTGGCGTCGCCGCGCTCGCTCGGCCCGCTGCAGGAAGCCGGAATCCTTTTAAAGCACGACGCCGAGGCGATGAATGCCGCGCGCGCACTCGAGGATATGGACCGCGCCGGCGTGACGGTCGCGGTCAATTCGACGCCGGCGCCGCCGCGCTTTTGCATCGAGAACGCCGCGCTTGCCGCTGCCTGGGCGCGCGACAACAACGAGTATCTGGCGCGGCTGGTCGCCGATCATCCCGGCCGCTTCGGCATGTTCGCGGCGCTGCCGATGCCGCATGTCGAGGCGACGGTCAAGGAGATCGCTTACGGGCTCGACGTGCTGAAGGCCGACGGCGTCTACCTCATGACCAGCTATGTCGATCACTGGCTCGGCGACAAGGCCTTCGCGCCGGTCTTCGACGAACTCAACCGCCGCAAGGCGCTGATCTACACCCATCCGCATTCGCCCTATTGCTGCACCCGGCCGCTGAAAGAGATCGTGATGCCGGATGCGATGATCGAATACGGCACCGACACGACACGCGCGATCGCCAACATGGTCTTCACCGGCACGGCACAGCGCTGCCCTGATCTCAGGGTCATCTGGTCGCATGCCGGCGGCACCATGCCGTTCCTGATCTATCGTTTCTTGAAGACCGCGGCGATCCCGGCCAACGCCAAGCTCTTCCCTGAGGGCATCGTCTTTGAGCTGAAGAAATTCTATTACGACACCGCGCAAGCGATGCATCCCGTGATGCTGAACGCCTTGCGCGGCGTCGTCGGCCTCGACCATGCCGTCTTCGGCTCCGATTATCCCTGGGGCGATTCGGCGAAATGCCTCGAGGAACTCCGCACCGCCGGCGTTTTGAGCGAGGCGGAGCTCGCCGGCATCGATCATCGCAACATCGCGCCGCTATTGCCGCGGCTCAGCCTTTAAGGAGAGCGCTTCCATGGCACGCATTGACGTCCATCATCATCTCGTCGCGCCGAAATTCGTACCGCAGCTGCGCGAATGGGGCGTGCTGACCCAGCACCTCGCCTCGATCATGAACGAGAAGGACGCGCTCGAGGATATGGAGAGGGGCGGCGTCAACCTCGCCGTCAATTCCGCGACCTTGCCCGAGCAGGTGAAGGGCGAGGCGCGCCGCGCCTATAGCCGCGAGAACAACGACTACATGGCGCGGCTGGTCAAGGATTATCCCGGCCGCTTCGGCATGTTCGCGAGCCTGCCGCTGCCCGATGTCGAGGGCGCGCTGAAAGAGATGGAATACGCTTTCGATACGCTGAAATGCGACGGTGTCCACCTGATCACGAGCTACGACGATCATTGGCTCGGCGACAAGCTCTTCGCGCCGGTATTCGACGAGCTCAATCGCCGCAAGGCGGTGGTCTACACCCACCCGCACGGGCCGGCCTGCACCCGCGGCATCCTTAAAGAGATCGTGATCCGCGATTCATCGATCGAATACGGCACTGACACCACGCGCGCGATGGTCAACATGCTGTTCGGCGGCACTTTCCAGCGCTGCCCCGACATCAAGATCATCTGGTCGCATGGCGGCGGCACCATGCCGTTCCTGGTCGAGCGCTTCATCCGCATGGGCAAGGAGGCGCGCTACACCAAGCTGATGCCCGAGGGTTTCGTCGCCGAGGCGAAGAAATTCTTCTACGACACGGCGCAGGTGCTGCACGGCGCGCCGCTGCTGGCGCTGAAGCACCTCGTGCCGCTGGCGCAGATCTGCTACGGCACCGATTACCCGTGGCGCACTTCCGACGAATGCGTCAACGGCCTCCTCGCCAGCGGCGCCTTCACCGCCGACGAGCTCAAGGCCATCGACAACAATGCCGCGCGGTTGTTCCCGCGCTTCCGCTAAGCCGCAACCCGCTGCGCCTAGAGCGCGATCGTATCGAAAAGAAGCGATTGGCTTCTTTTCGTACGTGAATCGTGCTCTCGATTCAAAAATTTAGACCATGATTCACGGATGAGGCGGAATCGTATGCGATTCCGTCTCATCCGATCATGGTCTTAGCGCAGCGGGACAACGCAAACCTAATGCGCGATCACCGGCTCGGCGCTCGACATCGTCTCGTGGCCCCGTAGGCGCCGGGTGAGGATGAACATCGCCAGCGCTGCGACCAGGGCCGGCACCGCGATCATGAAGAACAGGTTGCGCGGGGTGAAATTCTCGGCGAGCAGGATGCCGCCGATCACCGGGCCGACGATGGCCCCGACGCGGCCAACGCCCAGCGCCCAGCCGACGCCGGTCGAGCGCACCGCGGTCGGATAGAGGATCGCCGACATCACGTTGATGAAGCTCTGCCCGCCGATGACGCACATGCCGCAGCCGGTGATGGTGATCGCGAGCATGGTCACGTCGGCACCCGACAGGCCGATCGCGAAGATGAAAGCCGCGGCGAGGACGTAGAGCACGGTCACCACGCGTGGCGCGCCGAGCCGGTCGACCACCGGCCCGAGGATCAGGGTGCTGGCGATGCCGCCCCAGCTGACGAGGCCGCCGAGACGCAGCGAGTCGGCGAGCGGCACGCCCGAGCCGCGCAGCACCAGCGGCAGCCAGCTATTGAGGTAATAGATGATCAGCAGGTTGCTGAAGAAGGTGATCCACAGCAGCGAGGTATTGAGCGCGCGGCCTTCGTTGAGCAGATGCTTCACGGCAAAGCCGGGCAGCTTGCGATCCTCGACCATCGAGAAGCTTTCGCTGCCGTCGAAATCATGCGTGCCGGTGAAGCGATTGAGCAGCGCCGCGACCGAGTTCGGCCGGTCGCCGCGCGTGACGAGAAAGCGGATCGATTCCGGCAGCGAGAAAATCGCGATCGGCAGCAGGATGAGCGGCACCAGCCCGCCGAGGATGAAGAGCGACTGCCAGCCGAAGCTGGGGATCAGGGCGGCGCCGAGGAAGCCGCCGCCGCCTGCACCCAAGGGGAAGCCAAGGAACATGATCGCGACCACGGTCGCGCGGATGCGCTTCGGCGCGTATTCCGCGGTCAGCGCGATCGAATTCGGCATCAAGCCGCCGACGCCGATGCCGGTCAGGAAGCGCAAGATCCAGAGCTGATCGACCGAATGTGCCAGCATCGTCGCCAAGGCGAAGATGGCGAAGGTCAAGGTCGAGGTCAGCACCACGACCTTGCGGCCGAAGCGGTCGGCAATCGGCCCGGAAGCGAGCGCGCCGATCATCAGCCCGAACAAGCCGGCGGCGAAGACCGAGGTGAAGGCCGGCATGCTCAGGCCCCAGTCTTTCACGATCACCGGCGCGACGAAACCGATGGCGCCGTTGTCGAAACCGTCGAGCGTGACCAGCACGAAGCACCAAACCGCCACCATCCATTGGAATCCGCCGAAGCGTCCGCTGTCGATCACCTGCGAGACGTTGACGGTCTGCCCTTGGGCCATATTTCTTCTCCCTGCGCTGTGGATTTGTTTTTTCTTTGATTATGCGCCGATCGCCATGCGCGGGAAAGCGGATCGAGACGCTATGGGGTCTCGCCCGGCGCGGCCGCGACCGCCGCCGGCGCGGCGCGCATCCGCTGGCCGAGCGCCAGCATCGCCGCCGCGGCGATCGCCGCCGGTACCGCCGCGCTGAAAAGGATGGTCGCCGGCGCGAATTCCGCGCCGAGCATCAGGCTGCCGAGCACCGGGCCGAGCAGGGTTCCGGCGCGGCCCACGCCCAAGGCCCATGAGACGCCGGTCGAGCGGATGATCGTGGGGTAGAGCGCCGCCGCGAGGATGTTGCAGAAGCTCTGTCCGGCGGTGATGCAGCCGCCGCCGGCGACGATGGTGAGGGCGAGCCACGGCACGCTGCCGCCCGAAAGCCCGACGCCGAGGATGCTCAGCGCCGCGCCGACGAACAGCCAGGTCGTCACCAGCGGCGCCCCCAGCCGGTCGACGATCGGCCCGAGCGCCAGGATCGAGATGATGCCGCCCCAGCTCAGCGCGCCGGTCAGGCGGAATGTCGTCGCGAGTGGCACGCCGGTTTGCTTCAGCACCGTCGGCAGCCAGGCATTGAGGCAATAGATGACCAGAAGGTTGCAGAAGAACGCGATCCAGAGCAGCGTCGTGTTGATGCCGCGGCCGTCGGTGAAGAGCTTGCCGACGGGAAAGCCCCGGGTGCGCTCTTCCGCGATGGTATAGCTGTCCGCCGCCGAGAACTCGCCGGTATTGGCGAGACGGTTGAGCAACCGCGCTGCCTGCGCTCCGTGCCCGCCGCGCGCCACGAGGAAGCGGATCGATTCCGGCAGCGCCCAGGCCGCGAGCGGTAGCGCCAGGATCGGCAGCGCGCCGCCGAGCACGAACATCGCTTGCCAGCCGTAGGCCGGGATGATCTCGGCGGCGATGAAGCCGCCCGAGCCGACTCCCAAGGGGAATCCCAGGAACATGATCGCGGTGACGGTGGTGCGGATGCGCTTCGGCGCATATTCCGCGGTCAGCGCGATCGAGATCGGCATCAGCGCGCCAATGCCGAGTCCGGTCAGGAAGCGCAGGATGATGAACGGCGTGATCGCTCCGACGAACATGGTCGCCAGCTCGAAAGCGCCGAAGATCAACACCGCGCTGAGGACCACGCGCTTGCGGCCGTAGCGGTCGGCGAGCGGCCCGGCGGCGAGCGTGCCGAAGAACACGCCGACCAGGGTCGAAAGAAAGACCGGGCCGAAGCCTGCGGGGCTGACATGCCATTGCGGCGCCAGCACCGGCACGACATAGGCGATCGTGCCGATGTCGAAACCGTCCATGACCACGAGCAGGCCGCACCAGATCGCGACCAGGAGCTGAAAGCGGCCGAAGCCGCACTCGTCGATCAACTCGGTGACGTTGACGACCCGGCCCGGCATCGGAGTTCCTCCGCCTAGATCTTTAATCGTCATTGCGAGGAGCCCCTTCGACAAGCTCAGGAGCGAGGAAGCAATCCAGCGAGGTGCTCGATGCCTGGATTGCTTCGCTTCGCTCGCAATGACGGTGCTTGTTCTACTATCCCCACACCTCGCGCGCGACCTCGACGATCAGCTTCAGCTTGGCGACCTCGTCGGCGACGGTGAGCTTGTTGCCTTCGAGCACGCTGGCGAAGCCGCATTGCGGGCTGAGCGCCAATTGATCGAGCGGACAGTATTTCGCCGCTTCGTCGATGCGGCGCTTTAGCTCGTCCTTGCTCTCGAGCTTGGGCAGCTTCGAGGTGACGAGGCCGAGGACGATCGTCTTGCCCTTCGGCACGAAGCGCAGCGGCGCGAAATCGCCGGCGCGCGGGCTGTCGTATTCGAGAAAATAGCCGTCGACATTGACCTGGTTGAACAGCACCTCGGCGACCGGCTCGTAGCCGCCTTCGGCGATCCAGGCGCTGCGCGAGTTGCCGCGGCAGAGATGCATTGCCACCACCATGTCGTGAGGCTTGCCGGCGATCACCGAGTTGAGGAGCTTCGCATAGGTCTGCGGCAGGGTCGCCGGATCCTCGCCGATTGCTTTGACCTGCTCGCGCAAGCCGGGATCGCAGAGATAGGCGAAATTCACCTCGTCGAGCTGGAGATAACGGCACCCCGCCACCGCGAGATCGGCGATCTCCTCGCGATAGACCTTGCCGAGATCGTCGAAGAACGCCGACATCTCGGGATAGGCCTTTTCGTCGACCATCTGCCGCCCGCCGCGGAAATGCAAATTGCTGGGCGAAGGGATGGTGATCTTCGGCGTGACCTTGCACACCGACTTCAGGAACTTGAAATGCTCGACGAAGATCGGCTTCGGGCGAAAAAGCTTGCCTTCGATGCGGAAGCCCGGCGGCGCCATCTCGGTGTCGCCCTCATGCGTGTGGAAACGCATTTTGAGATTGTTCTCTACCATCCGCACATTGCCGATCTGCTGCAGGAAGTCGCGGTGCCAGGACGAGCGCTGGTATTCGCCATCGGTCGCGAGCTGCAGCCCGATATCCTCTTGCAGTTTGACGACGCCGCGCACCGCCTGGTGCTCGACCTCCGCCAACGCCGCGGCGTCGATGGCCTTCGCCTGGAAGCGCTTCCACGCCTCGATCAACTCCGGCGGGCGCAGCAGGCTGCCGACATGGTCGGCGCGGAATGGCGGTTTGGTGCGTTGTGCCATGAAATGCCTCTCGATTTCGGATTCCGGCCATCTTGCGGTGGGCAATCGCAGAATCAAGCCGTGGGCGACGGGCTGCGCTGGAATTTCGCGGCGAAGGCCCCTAATTTCCGCTCATAAGCACATAAGGGAGCCTTCCATGCCGTTCGTCCGGGCCGGCGACATCACCGTGCATTATCTGCTCGAGGGGCCAGAGAACGCGCCGGTGGTGATGCTGTCCAATTCCCTCGGCACCAGCCTCGCGATTTGGGACCAGCAGGCGGCGGCGCTGCGCGGCAAGTATCGCGTGCTGCGCTACGACACCCGCGGCCACGGCTTGACCGACGCGCCCGACGCCGGCCCCGCCGGCTATACCATGGACATACTCGCCGATGATGCGGCGGCGCTGATCCGCACCCTTGGTCTGAAGCGCGTTCATATCTGCGGCCTCTCGATCGGCGGCATGCTCGGCCAGAAGCTCGCCGCCAAATCGCCCGAGCTTCTCGCTTCGCTGATCCTCGTCGACACCGCCGCGACGATGGTGCAATCGGTCTGGGACGAGCGCATCGCCGCGGTGCGCGAGAAAGGCGTCGAGGTGACGGCCGACGCGACGATGGAGCGCTGGTTCACCAAGCCCTTCCACGAGCGCCAGCCGGCGACCGTCGCCGGCATCCGCAACATGTATGCGCGCACGCCGATCGCCGGCTATCTCGGCTGCGCGGCAGCGATTCGCAACATGGATCTGCGCGCGGATGATGCCAAGATCGTCTGCCCGACGCTGATCATCGTCGGCGAGCAGGATCCGGCGACCACGGTGACCGAGGCGCGCAAGCTCAATGCGACGATCAAGGGCTCGAAGCTCACGATTATCCCCGAGGCCGCGCATATCGTCGTGCTCGAGCAGGCAGGGGCGGTGACGCGCGCGCTGGGCGATTTCCTCGCCGCGCGGTAGGAGAGGCCGATGGACAAGAACAGCGAGGTCTTCAAGCGCGGCATGGAGGTGCGCAAGTGGTTGATGGGCGCGCTCTACGATCGCGCCCAGGCGCGGCGCACGCCGTTCACCGACGAGTGGATGGATTTCGTCAATCAATATGCCTTCGGCGAGGTCTGGGCGCGGCCGGGCCTCGACAAGAAGACGCGCCACATGCTGACGATCGCGATGCTGACGGCGCTCGGCCGGCTCGAGGAGCTGCAGACCCATCTCAGCCTCACGCCCAATTCCGGCGTCACCCGCGACGAGGTGAAAGAGGTGTTGATGCAGGCGGCGATCTATGCCGGCGTGCCGGCGGCGATGTCGGCCTTCAACCGCGCCAACCAGGTCTTCGCGGAGATGGACGCCCAAGAAAAGGACAAGAAGTAATGGCCGAGTTCGCCTCCTATTGCCTCAATCCCTCGAAGCCGAAATTCAGGCCGCCGGCGGGCGCGGTCGATGCGCATTGCCATGTTTTCGGCCCGGCGGCGAAATTCCCCTTCGCGCCGGAGCGCAAATACACGCCCTACGATGCGCCCAAGGAAGAGCTCTTCAAGCTGCGCGATTTTTTGGGCTTTCACCGCAACGTCATCGTCCAAGCGAGCTGCCACGGCACCGACAATAGCGCGACCATCGACGCGATGCTCAACTCCAAGGGCATGGCGCGCGGCGTCGCGGTGGTGAAATCCTCGATCTCCGAGACCGAGATCAAGGAGATGGACCAAGCCGGGATGCGCGCGGTGCGGTTCAATTTCCTGCCGCGCCTCGTCGATGCCACGCCGCACGAGGTCTATCTCGGCGTCGCCCGGAAGATCGCTCCCTTAGGCTGGCACACCGTCGTCTATTTCGAGGCGCCGAGCCTGCCGACCATCACGCCGTTCTTGAAGGCGCTGCCGACCACCATCGTGCTCGATCACATGTCGATTCCCGATGTGAAGAAGGGCGTCGATCATCCCGACTTCCAGGCCTATCTCAGGCTCATCGGCGAGAACAAGAATATCTATGTGAAGGTCACGGGGCCCGAGCGCATCTCGGCCAAGGGCCGGCCCTATGACGACGTCGTGCCTTTCGCGCGCGCGATCGTCGAGCGCTTTCCCGACCGCGTGCTCTGGGGCACCGACTGGCCGCATCCCAACATGACGACGCATATGCCGGATGACGGCGTCTTGACCGACATGATCCCGAAATTCGCCACGACCACGGCGCAGCAATATGCGCTGCTGGTCGACAACCCGATGCGGCTTTATTGGAGCAACTGATATGGCCGATGAAGCTTATGAAGATATCCCCGGCACGCAGGTCTTCGATGCCAAGCGCTCACGCCAGGGCTATTGGCTCAACATGTTCTGCATGTCGCTGATGAAGGACGAGAACCGCAAGGCCTTCAAGGCGAACGAGGCGAAATACCTCGACCAGTTCCCGATGTCGATCGAGCAGCGCGAGGCGATCCTGAAGCGGCAGTGGAACCGGATGCTCGAGCTCGGCGGCAACATCTATTACACCTCGAAGCTCGGCGCGACCGACGGACTCTCGTTCCAGAACCTCGCGGCGCTGATGACCGGATCGACCCAGGAGCAATATGCGGCGATGATGCTCGCCGGCGGCCGTCCGCCCGACGGCAATCGCAGCAAATCGGAATGGAAGAACCGTGGCTAAGCTCATCGCAGGCGTCACCACCTCGCACGTGCCGGCGATCGGCGCGGCGCTCGACAACGGCAAAAGCGACGAGCCTTACTGGCAGCGCGTCTTCGGCGGCTACGATTTCTCGAAGAAATGGCTCGCCGAGCTGAAGCCCGACGTCGTGTTCCTGGTCTATAACGACCACGCCTCGGCCTTCTCGCTCGAGGTGATCCCGACCTTTGCTTTGGGCTGCGCCGAGAGCTTCCCGATTGCCGATGAAGGCTGGGGGCCTCGGCCGGTGCCGGTGGTGAAGGGTCATCCCGATCTCGCCTGGCATATCGCGCAATCGACCATCCTCGACGAATTCGACATGACCATCGTCAACAAGATGGAAGTCGATCACGGGCTGACGGTGCCTTTGTCGCTGATGGTCGGCCAACCCAAGGAATGGCCGTTCAAAGTCATCCCGCTCTGCGTCAACGTGATCCAATATCCGCCGCCGACCGGGCATCGCTGCTATATGCTCGGCAAGGCGATCCGCAAGGCGATCGACAGCTTCCCGCAGGATCTGCGTGTCGTCATCTTCGGCACCGGCGGCATGTCGCATCAGCTCCAAGGCCCGCGCGCCGGCTTCATCAATTCGGAATTCGACAACCGCTTCCTCGACAAATTCGTCGCCGACCCGGTCGCGCTGACGAAGATCCCGCATGTCGACTACATCCGCGAGGCGGGCTCGGAAGGCATCGAGCTGGTGATGTGGCTGATTGCGCGCGGCGCGCTCGACGACCAGGTCAAGCAAGTGCATCGCTTCTATACCGTGCCGGCCTCGAACACGGCGGTCGGCCATCTGATTCTCGAAAACACCCGCTAAGCACGCAAAAGAGAGGCATCCATGAAAGTCTGTCTCGCCGGTCAGGGCGCGTTCGGCATCAAGCATCTCGAGGCGATCCAGGCGATCCCCGGCATCGAGGTCGTGACCCTCGCCGGCGGCCGGCCCGCCGGCACCGAGGAAGTCGCCAAGAAATGGAAGATCCCGCATTGGACGACCGATCTCGGCGAGAGCCTGAAACAGCCCGGCGTCGAGGCGGTGATCCTCGCCAGCCCGACCCAGGTCCATGCGGCGCAGGCGATCCAGGCGATGCGCGCCGGCAAGCATGTGCTGATCGAGATTCCTATCGCCGACAGCCTCGCCGACAGCGAGGAGATCCAGCATGTCGCGCAGCAGACCGGCGTCGTCGCCATGGGCGGCCATGTGCGGCGCTTCAATCCCAGCCACCAATACGTCCATAAGAAGATCGAGAAGGGCGAGCTCAAGATCCAGCAGATGGATGTGCAGACCTATTTCTTCCGCCGCTCGAACATGAACGCCGCCGGTCAGCCGCGCACCTGGACCGACCATCTCCTCTGGCATCACGCCTGCCACACCGTCGATCTCTTCCAGTGGCAGACCGGCGAGCTGCCTTCGGTCGCGCATGCGATCGAAGGGCCGTGGCATCCCGAGCTGAAGATCGCGATGGATATGAGCATCCAGCTCAAGGCGCCGAAATCGGGCGCGATCCTCACCCTGTCGCTGTCCTTCAACAACAATGGGCCGCAGGGCTCGTTTTTCCGCTACATCGGCGACAACGGCACCTACAAGGCGTATTACGACGACCTCTCCGACGGCAAGGACCAGGTGATCGATCTCTCGAAGGTCGATGTCTCGATGAACGGCATCGAGCTCGAGGACCGCGAGTTCTTCGCCGCGATCAAGGAGAAGCGCCAGCCGAAATCGAGCATCAAGGACTGCCTCGACGCGATGCGCACCCTCGACCGGCTCGAGAAGGATATGAATTCGCAAAAGAAGTGACGTTCAGTTTCTGATCGTCACTCCGGCTCGCCTTCGTATGTCATTGCGGACAACCCGGCCGATCGCTCTTCGCGATTGGCCCCTCTGGGTTCATGCGCGAAGAGCGCGTGAACGGGTTGCCAGCGAAGCAATCCAGAGCGAGCGTGAACCCTGGCTTGCTTCGTCGGCCCTACCGGTCTCCTCGCAACGACGAGACGAAGTATCCGAACTAGCCTCGCGCGCTCTCTTGGGCGATGAGCTCTCCCATCATCCGCGTCGCCTGAACGCCGCCCCAATCGGCATGGACGTTGACCGTACCCGCCGCGGGATCGAGGCTGATGTTGCGCTGCTGCGCCTCGAGCATATCCTTGTCCTCATCGAAGGCCGTGGTCACGGTCTTCAGGAAGAACTCCGAGCGCGCGGCATTCGCCTGATCGAAATCGCGCGCATTGACCCAGAAATAGTGGCAGCTCGTATCGGTCTCGGGCGTGATCGCGTTGAGGATCATGACGCGGCGCTGCATCGGCTCGTTGCGCCCTTCGACCGGCACCGCATCGCGTGTCGGGATGTCGATCCAGATGTTCGAGGCAGGGGTGAAGGTGATGATCTTGGTCTGATCGACCATGGGCGCGAAGCCGAGGCTCTTCATCGAGGGCGGGCAGGAGATGCCGGGCGCCTCGCGAATCACGCGCACGAAATCGTCGCCGCGATTTAGCTTCAGCTTGGCGTTGGTGTCCTCGGTCGAGCCGATGGTCGAGGAATGGACGAAAGCGACATGCGACAGGTCGATAAGATTCTCGACCAGCAGCAGGTAATTCGCCTCGACATGGAGGCAGGCGCCGACCGCGGCCCAGCTCGGATCGTCGTTGCAAGAGAAATCGGGGATGAGCTTGGGATCGGCCTTGTCCTTCTCGCCCATCCAGATCCAGAGATAGCGATGGCGCTCGATGCAGGGGTAGCCGCGCACGCCGAGCTTCGCCGGCACGCGCTCCTGGCCGGGAATCGCGACGCAAGCGCCCGACGCGTCGAAGGTGAAGCCGTGATAGCCGCATCGGATGCGGTCGCCGATCACCTTGCCTTTGTGCAGCGGCGCGCGACGATGGCAGCAACGGTCCTCGAGCGCGACCGGCGATCCGTCCTCGCGGCGATAGAGCACCACCGGCTCGCCGAGCAGCACACGGCCCATCGGCGCGCTGCTTACCTCACGCGATTCGGCGGCGACGTACCAGCAATTCCGCAAGAACATGGCGTCTCTCCATGCCAACGCGCGAACTATAGCATGGGCCCGAGCGGGTCGTGCTATTTTGCGCGGCAAGGAGGAAACCATGAAACCACGATTGTGCACGGCGCTCACCCTGTCGGTGGCAGTGCTGTTAGTGAGTGGCGTGCACGCCAATACGACGCTGCGCCTCGGCCAAGTGCCCTCAACGATGAAGAGCATCGGCGTGGTGCCTTATGTCATCGCCGAGCGCCAGGGCTTCTTTAGCCGTGATCATCTCGCCGTCGAGCTCGTGCCGCTCGAAGGCGGCACCGACCAGATGGTGAAGCGCTTGGATGCCGGCGATGTCGAGATTAGCTCTTCGGCGACGCCCTATTTCATCCAGGCAGTTGCCGAAGGCCGCTCGCATGCGGTGGCGATTGCCGCAGCCACCGCCAATCCGGTCTACAGCCTGATGGTCAAGCCCGCGATCAAGAGCTTCGCCGATCTGAGGGGCAAGACCCTCGGCCTCTCCCTCGGCATCGACACGATCTCGATCTCGATGCGCAAATTGCTGGCGCTGCACGGGCTCAAGGACGGCGACTATCAGGTGAAAGAGTTGGTCGGCACGCCGGTGCGCTTCGATTGCCTGAAGCGCGGCGAATGCGACGGCGTGCCGCTCGGCCAGCCCGAAGACTTCGCCGCGATCGACCAAGGCTTCTCCCGGCTCGGCGTGTCCACCGAGGCGGTGAAGCATTTCGAATTCACGCTACTGATCGTGCGGCCGGATTGGGCGCAACAGAATCGCGCGACGCTGGTCGCCTTCCTGCGCGGCTTTGCGGCGTCGCTGCGCTATTTTCGCGACCCCAAGCATCGCGACGACGTGGTGCGGACGATCACCGCCACCACCGGCGTTTCGGAGAAGATCGCACGCGAGACGCTCGCGCTTTATTTTCAACCCGATCGCGGCGTCATCCCGCACGCCGGCGAGATCGATCTGAAAGGCCTGGCGCAGGTGATCGCGTTCATGGGCGAGGCCGGCGCGCTGAAAGCGCCGCTGCCAAAGCCGGCGCGCTTCGTCGATACCAGCTATCTCCACGCTGCCGGCGTTCGCTAGGCGCGGACTTCCTGGCGCTGGAAGACGACATAAGCGCCGACGAACAGCACGATGACGCCGGCGATGAGGCTCGTCACCTGCGGCCAGACCAGCAAGAGGCTCTGGCCCAAAGGCAGCGGATTGCCCATGACGGCGCCCTGAAGCTGGTCCATGAAAACCGGGCCGAGCGCGCGGGTCGAGGGATGCATGATGCCGAGCAGGGATTCGGCATAGAGCGTGTTGGGCGAGAGCCGCGCGAGCGTTTGCTGCAGCATAATCTGCGTGTAGCTCGGCCCCATGATGAGGTTGAGCTCGGTGGTCGGGAAGATCGCGCTGGTGATGAATTGCGAGAGCAGCGGCCAGAGCACGCTCATCAGCAGCCAGAGGCCGAGCGCGACGAGGGCCGAGGTCGCGGCGGCGCGGAAGATCACCGAGCACAGCATCGCCACCGCGAGCCACAGCCCGCCATAAGCGAGCGAGACAACAAGGAAGGCGATGCCGCGGATCACTTCTTCGCTGCTCGGCGGCACGCCGAGGGTGATGAGCCCCAAGCCGATGATCAGCAGCCACAGCGTCACCAGCGCCACGCCGAGGGTCGCCAAGCCGGCGAAGAATTTGCCGAGCAGCAGCGCATCGCGATAGACCGGCTGCGCCAGGATGCGGCTCATGGTGCGGCGGTTGAACTCGCCGTTGACCGAATCGAAACCGAGGCCGATCGCGACCAGCGGGATGAGGAAGCCGAGCACCGCCATGAAGGACGGCAGGGGGTCATGCGCGTTGGTGAAGAGCCGCAGGAAGAGGAAAGGGTCCTGCGAGGTCGTGTTCTTCAGATCCTGGATCGCGGTATAGACTGCGCCGATGCCCGTCAGCAGCACCAGCCATTCGAGCACGCGCATCCGGCCGCTGCCGAGATGATCGGCGAATTCCTTCATGAAGACCGTGCCGCAGCCGGTCCAGACCGAGCCGCTACGCCGCGCCATGCTGTCCCTCGGTATGATGTTGGCCCTCGAAATAATGACGATAGACGGTGTCGAGACTGGGTTCGACATGATCCAAGCGCATCAGCGCGCCGCCCGAGGCGACGATCGCCGCGCCAAGCTCGGCGCGGATGTCGCGCGCCGCGACGAGGCGATAATGGCCATCGTCCGATTGGGTCACGCGCAGCACCCCGTCGATACCGGCGAAGACGCGCGGCAGGTCGCTGCCGACTGCCTCGATATCGACGCCGTAGCCGCCGCCCAGCACCTGCTGCGACAGTTTCTCGACCGTGCCCTCGATCGCGATCTTGCCGCGGTTGAAGAGCGCGACCCGGTCGCATACCGCCTGCACCTGATCGAGCAGATGCGAGGAGAGCAGCACCGCGACGCGATCGGCCTTGAGGCCGCGGATCATGTCGAGGAACTCGAAGGTCGCCTGCGGGTCGAGGCCGGAGGTCGGCTCGTCGAGGATCGCGACCTCGGCGCGTTTCATGATCACTTCGGCGAGACCGAGACGCCGCCGCATGCCGTGCGAGAAGGTTCCGACCTTGTTGTCGGCGACATCCCTCAGCCGCACGCGCGCGAGGCCGTCGCTGATACGGCTCTCGATCGCGTCGCGGCCGATGCCGGCGAGCTTGGCGGTGTAGCGCAGATTCTGGCGCGCGGTGAGGTTGTCGTAGAAACCGACCGAATCGGGCAGATAGCCAACGTGGCGCTTCACCTCGAGCGGCTCGCGCATCGGGTTGAAGCCCGCGACGGTCACCGTGCCGCCGCTCGCCTCGGTGAGACCGAGGAGCATCAGGATCGTCGTCGTCTTGCCGGCGCCATTCGGGCCGAGCAGGCCGAAGATCTCGCCGCGCTTGATCGCGAGATCGATGCCGTCGACGGCCGGTACCCGGCCATAGAGCTTCTTGAGGCCGCTCGCCGCAATGATGATGTCGTTGGCGGGATCGGCCATGACGCGCCGGGCGCTCGCGATCAGCGCCGGCCGAACCGCGCGACCGCGCCGACCGCGATCAAGAGCGCGATCGCGACGATGGCGACGCCGATGATGCCCCACATGGTCGAGGTCGAAACCGTAACGCGGATATCGGCGGAGCTCGAGGCGCTGCCGCTACCATTGGCGCTGAAGGTGGTCATGTAGTCGCCGGCGACCGCCTTCGAGGACGGCGTTAATTGCGCCTGCACGTCGATCTTCTGGCCCGGCGCGAGCTCGGCGATCTTGTCGGGCTGGAAGCTCACCTTCCAATCCGAGGGCGGCGATGAGCTCAGCGCCACGTCTTGCGCCGGCGCGCTGCCGTCATTGCTCAAGGTCAGCGATACCGGCGTGGTCTCGCCGGCGACCGCGGCGGTCGAGAGCCGCCCGTCCTGTCCCGTAAGCTTCAGTTGCGACTGGCCGGTGATGTCCATCACCATCCGGCCGTCCGCGGTCGCGTTATCCGCCGAGACTTCGACCGCGACCGGATAGCTGCCCGCCTTGGTGTCGGACGGCGGCGTCACCTTGACCTTCAGGTCCTTGTCCTTGCCGGCCTCGATCGGGATCGAGGCGATCTCTTGCGTGCCATAGGCTTCCTCGAAGGTGGTCTGGAAGCCTTGCGGCGCCTGCGCCTTCAAGTTGACGATGAGATCACGGTCGCTCTTGTTGGCGACGTTGAACTGGAACTCGAAGCTGGTCTTGGCGGTGCCGATCAGCGACGGGTTGGTGGTCTTGAGCGCGAGCTGGGCCGGCAGCACCTCGCCGACGGTGACGTCGATCGGCAAAGCGACGGTCGCATCGGGCGCCTTGGCATGGAGCGTCACGGTCTGCGTGCCGTCGGGCGCGCCCGCGGGAACGTCGAGCCGCAGCTGGACCTGGACGTTGTCGTCGGTCGCCGGCATCGCCGCGGTGATCGGCGCGCCGCCGCCGAGCAAGGTCGCGGTCCAGCCGGTCGGCACGCCATCGACCGAGAGCGCGACGCGCTCGGGCGCGAGACCCGAATTCTGCAGCTTCACCTTGATCGTGGTGCTGTCGCCGGCGCGCGCCGTTACCGAGGGATAATCGGTGGTGAGCCACAGGCCTTTGAGATGCGCTGGCGTCGTGTCGGCAGCGAAAGAGGGCGCGGCGAGCGCGACCAGGGCGCTGACGACAAACGCGCGAAGGGCAAGAGTGAGAGAGCGCATCATGGCGATCGATCCCCAGGTGTAACGTTTCTTCTATGGGGCACCGCCCGCGACGGAGGGTGCTCGTGAAGCGCGAAAAAACTACCGCCCGGGGGGCGGCGTCAACAGTTAAATCGATGTAAGTCGTGCCCTCAGGCGGGGTATGCGGTTGGCCCCTCCGCGGCCGCGGCTTATCTTGTCGCGTCTCATGCCTTTCCCAACCTTTAGCCGACTGCCCGATGCGCGCCCGCCACGCAAGGCAGGCGCGGGATCGCGCCCGCCGGGCCGCCTTGGCGCGCGGCGCTGGCGGCACCGCGCGCTGCGGATCGCGCTCCGGGCTCTCCTGATCGGCATGGCGTTGCCGGTGCTGTTGATCATCGTCTATCGCTTCGTGCCGCCGCCGGTCAGCGCGCTGATGATGATCCGCTCGATCGAAGGCGCGCCGCTCCATCGCGACTGGGTGCCGCTCGATCGCATGTCGCCGTCGATGGTGCGCGCCGTGGTCGCGAGCGAGGACGAGAAATTCTGCGTCCATCACGGCTTCGATTGGGACGCGATCGGGACGAATTTTCGCGACTGGCGCGCTGGCCGCACGCCCAAAGGCGCCAGCACGATCAGCATGCAGACGGCGAAGAATCTGTTCCTCTGGCCGGATCGCAGCGTGCTGCGCAAGGCGATCGAAGCCTATCTCACGGTGTGGATCGAGCTCTTCTGGGACAAGCATCGCATCATCGAGACCTATCTCAACATCGTCGAATGGGGCGACGGCATCTACGGCGCCGACACCGCGGCGCGGCATTATTTCGGCAAGCCCGCTTCGGCTCTATCGCCGCGAGAGGCGGCGCTGCTGGCGGCAGTGCTGCCCGATCCGCTGCACTGGTCGCCGGTCCGGCCGAGCGCTTATGTCGCGATGCGCGCCGTGTCGATCCGCGAGCACATGCCGGAGATGGCCGTGCCCGGCACGGCTGGCTGTCACTGAGTTAGAGCAGCGGGAAATCCGCGTCGAGGCCCAACGCGACCCGGCCGAACATCGTGCCGTTGGCGTCCCAGTTGAGGCCGATATGGCCTTGCGCGGCATGCGCGTCGCGTAGCGAGCGCTGCAGCGGATGGGTTTCGATGATCGCCGCGCCGCCGGCGCCGGCGAACAGCATATCGATCGCCTTGACGCTCATACGCACGGCGAAAGCCGCGTCGCGGCGCCAGCGGGTCTTCTCCTCCATGGCAGCGAGCTTGCCGGCCTCGGCGAACCGCATCGCCTCTTCGCAATCCTTGAGCATCAGCGTCTCGGCCGCATCGATCAGGGTCGCGGCCTCGGCGACGCGAATCTGCATGGTGGCGAAATCGGCGACCTGGCGACCAGTCGCGGTGGCGACGCGCGCGCGCGTCGCGCTCGCGAATTCCTCGATCGCGCCTTGCGCGATGCCGAGCGCCGTCGCGCCGTTGACGAAGCCGAAGAGCGCGTACCAGGCGAGTTTGTAAAGCGCGCCCGGGTTGACGGCGCTGCCCGGATGCGGCGCGCCTTTGCCTGCGGCCGCGGCGAGCGTGCGGTGCTCGGGCACGAAGACATTGTCCGCGACGACGTCCTTGCTGCCGGTGCCGGCGAGGCCCATGGCATGCCAGTTGTCGATCTCGGAGTACTCGCCGCGCGGCACGAGGAAGAAACGTGGCTCGGAATTCCGGTTCGACACCGGCGCCGCGAGCATCATCCACGCGGAGGCATCGATGCCGCTCGAGAAGGGCCATTTGCCGGAGAGGCGATAGCCGCCTTCGACCGCTTCGGCGCGTCCCGCCGGGAAGACGAAGGACGAGCCGATCAGTGCGCGCGGATCGGCCTTCCAGATCTCGTCCTGCGCGCGAAGCGGCCAATAGCCGAGCATCCAATTATGCACGACAAGGTTGTTGTAGACCCAGGAGGTCGAGCCGCAGCCGCGGCCGAGGGTCGCCCCGACATCGATGAAGGCGCGAAACGGCGCCTCGATGCCGCCATAGCGCACGGGTTGGAAGAGGCGGAAGAGCTCGGTCTCCTGCAGATCGGCGATCGTCTCATCAGGCAGGCGGCGCAGCTTCTCGGTGGCGGCGGCGCGCTGGCGTAGCACCGGCGCCAAGAGGCGTGCGCGTGTCACGAGGTCGGCAAGCTTTGCTGCTGTCATACCCATCGCGCAGTGCAGGCAAGCCGAAGCCGCGGGCGCTGTCAATCGCTCGGGCGGAAGGTTTGCGCTATCGTCAGCGGCCAAAATGCCTATGCCGAGCCGTCGCCTTGCCTGAATCGTCAACTGCGCCCATCGCCGCCGATATCCCGGCTTTCTCGCCCGCGCGGCGGCGCTGGATCGTCGCCGGCTGTTGCGTCGCGATCTTCATGGTCTCGGTCGAATCCTCGATCGTCGCGACGGCGATGCCGTCGGTCGTCGCCGCCGTCGGCGGCTTCGAATATGTGAGTTGGGTGTTCGCTGCCTATCTGCTGTCGCAGGCGGTGGCGATTCCGATTTACGGCCGGCTCGCCGATCTCTGGGGCCGCAAATGGCTCTTGATCGGCTCGACGGCGCTGTTCCTTGTCGGCACGCTCTTATGCAGCGCGGCCTGGGGGATGATCCCGCTGGTCATCTTCCGCTTCGTGCAAGGAATCGGCGGCGGCGGGTTGCAGCCGCTCGCCCTCACCATCATCGGCGATCTCTATCCGCCGGTCGAACGGGTGAAGGTGCAGGGCAATCTCAACGCCATCTGGGGCGTCTCCGCGCTGTCGGGACCGCTGATCGGCGCCGTGCTGACGGCGACCTTGGGGTGGCGCTCGGTGTTCTGGATCAACCTCCTGCCCGGCGTCGCGATGATCGCGATCCTCTCGGGCTCGTTCCGCGATCAACTCAGGGTGCGCGAGCACAAGGTCGACTATCTCGGTTCGCTGCTGCTGGTGATCGGCGTCGGCGCGCTGCTCCTCGCACTGGTGCAATTCTCGGCGCTCCGCGGCGAGACTATTGCGATCCTGCTCGGCACTGCGGCGATCGCGCTCGTTTTTCTCGGCTATTGGGAAGCGCACGCGCCCGAGCCGATCGTGCCGCTCGAGCTGTGGCGTAATCCGATCGTCTCGACCACCAATCTCGGCTCCTTGGCGATCGGCATGGTGATGATGGGCGTGATCGTCTTCATCCCGCCCTACGTCCAGGGCGTGATGGGCAAGAGTCCGGTGGTCGCGGGCTTCACCCTGATCAGCCAGTCGCTCGGCTGGACGGTCATCGGCGCTTTCGCCGGGCGGCTTTTGGTGCGCATCACCTATCGCACCATGGCGATCTGGGGCGGCGTCCTCCTGGTGATCGGCGCGCTGATGCTGGTGGCGCTCGATCCCGCGCGCGGGCCGCTTTGGGCGTTCATGAGCGGCGGCCTCATCGGCTTCGGCATCGGCTTCTGCAACACGACGTTCTTGGTCGCGGCGCAGAACGCCGTCGACTGGCAGCAGCGCGGCGCCGCCACCTCGGGCAATCTCTTCATGCGCCAGTTCGGTTCGTCGCTCGGCGCGGCGCTTTTGGGCGGCGTCATCAACTGGGCGCTGGCGCAGCGCATTCCCGAAGGGCGCGACGCAATCGATCAATTGATGGATCCGGGCCAGCGGGCGGCGATGGCGCCCGACGCGCTGGCGCGGCTTTCGGACGCGACCGCGGCGTCGCTGACGACGGTCTATGTCGTGGTCGCGATCCTCGCCGTGATCTCGCTGGCGCTGTGCTTTCTGGTGCCTGCCGGGCAGCGCACCCAACGCTCTTAGATTGGGTGATCCTAGATCAGACGGCGCCGAGCACCGCCTCGATCTTCTTCTTCAGCGTGTCGGCGTTGAACGGCTTGACGATATAGTTGCTGACGCCGGCGCCCTTGGCGGCGACCACTTTCTCAGTCTTGCTCTCGGCGGTGATCATGATGAAGGGCGTTTCCTTCAGCAACGCGTCGGCGCGCACCTCTTTCAGGAATTCCAGCCCCGACATCGGCGTCATGTTCCAGTCGGAAATGACCAAGCCGATATTGTGTTCATGCATCTTCTTGAGACCGCCGGCACCGTCCTCGGCTTCTTCGACATTGAGGAAGCCGATCTGCGCCAACAAATTGCGCAAAATCCTCCGCATCGTGTTGTAGTCGTCGACGATCAGCACCTGACGGTCGGTATTGCGCATGAGCCGAATCTCCGTTACCCGCGGCGCTGGACCGAGGGGCAATCCTGTCAGAAATAGCAGGCGGGGGTTGAGCCTCCGTTAACGCCGGTTAACGTCCGCCAGCCGACAGGGCGGGATTTGAACGCTTTCGCCGGCGCGCGGGTAATCTTCCGGGGTCGAGGGTCTCAAAAACGATGCGCATCGCCGCCCTCCTGCTGCTGCTCGGGCTCCTTGCCGCCACCGCGCTGGTTGCCTGGTTCGGCGCCGGCGCGGTCGCGGCGACGCTGCTGCACATCGGCTGGGGCGGCTTTATCGTGATCTGCGGCGTGCATTTTTGCCTCATCGCCATCAACGGTATCGCCTGGCACGCGCTGATCGCTCCCGTCGTGCCGCAGCGTTGGCCGATTTTCGTCTGGGCGCGGCTGGTCCGCACGGCGGCGGCCGACGTGTTGCCCCTCTCGCAGCTCGGCGGGCCCGCCGCCGGCATCCGCCTGGCGATACTGCACGATGTTCCCGGCGCGATCGCGGCGGCCTCGGTGATCGTCGATGTCGGGATCGAGTTCGTCACCCAGCTTGTCTATGCCGTGATCGGTTTGCTGCTGCTGGCAATGCGCCGGCCCGGCAGCGATGTCGTTTTGCCGGCGATGGCCTGGCTGATCGTCGGCGCGGGATTGTGCGCAGGGTTCATCGTTGCGCAGCGCCGCGGCGGCAAGCCGCTCGAGCGCCTCATGTCGCGCATCGCCCGCCATTTCTCGGTTGCGCCGCCGGCGACGGCGGAAGCGATGACCGCCAGCCTCGCCGATATCTATGACCGGCCGCGGCCGCTCGCGGTCGCCAGCACGCTGCATCTCGTCGACTGGCTGGCGACCGGCGGCGAGGCATGGCTGGCATTGCACTTAATGAATGTGCCGGTATCATTCGCGGCCGCCACGGGAATCGAGGGTCTGCTTTATGCCGTCCGCAGCGCTGCCTTTATGGTGCCCATCGCCGCCGGTGTTCAGGAAGGCGGCTATCTTCTGGTTGGCGCCGCCTTTGGTCTCACCCCCGACCAAGCCCTCGCCTTGTCGCTATTGAAGCGGGGCCGCGATCTTGCCTTAGGGGTGCCGGCGCTGCTCGGCTGGCAGATCCTGGAGGGCGGGCAGTGGTGGCGCGACCGCCAGGGCGCGGCAAGAAAGCCGCCGCCGGAACGAGACGACGGTGCCGGCAATTAGGTCAGTGCGTTCTGCGTCGTATTTTGACTTGTCGAAGGAAGCAGCACCGTGGAGCTCATTAACCAGACCCCCATTTCGATCAGAGCCGGCAGCTTCGGCACGCCGCCGCTTCTCCTGCGCGCCGCCGATTGGCTGACGGACGCGGTCGGCTTCCTGCACCGGCCAGTGACGGCGGAGGAACTGATCGCCGCCGCGCAACGCCGCACCGGCCTCACCGATTTCGGCGAATGGCAATTCGTGGCGCCACTTCGCGTCCTGCTGCAAGCCTCCGAGCGCGAGGCCGCGCTCGGCGCTTTCGGCCGCTTCGCGCTGCGCTGGGACGCGCTGCGCTTTCTCGCGAATCTGCTGCTGCTGCGCGCCGCCGAGAAAGCGGCGAAGACGGCGGCGCCCGCGGTCGAGCGACCGATTTTCGTCACCGGCCTGCCGCGCAGCGGCACGAGCTTCCTGCATAATCTGCTGGTCGAGGATCCCGCCAATGCGGTGCCGCGCTGCTGGCAGACCATCCATCCGGGGATGGTAGGCGATCCGCTCCGCGAGGCGCGCGCGATCCGCGGCGTCGATCGCCAGCTCCGGTTCTTTCGCCGTCTCGCGCCCGACCTTGCGGCGATGCATCCGATCACGGCGACGATGCCCCAGGAATGCAGCGAGATCACCGCGCATCTCTTGACCAGCCTGCGCTTCGATACGACGCATCACGTGCCATCCTATCGTGCCTGGCTCGACGATGCCGGCCATCTCGAAGCCTATCGCTTTCACCGGCGTTTCCTCGAGCATCTCGCGCGGCGCGAGCAGACGGGACGGCGCTGGGTCTTGAAATGCCCCGACCACGTCTTCGCGCTCGAGGCGATCCAGAAAGTCTATCCCGATGCCCGTTTCGTGTTTGTGCATCGCGATCCGATGCGGGTGCTCGCCTCGGTGGCGCGGCTCACCGAGGTCCTGCGCCAGCCCTTCACGCGCCGGCTCGATCGCGCGGCGATCGGACGCCAGGTCTGCGACCGCTGGGCCGAAGGCGCGGCGCGCATCCTCGCGGCAAGCGAGACGCTGGCGCCGGAGCGGGTCTTTCACATCCGCTATCGCGACCTGGTCGGGGATCCGGCCAGCGCGGTGACGCGGCTTTACACGAAATTCGGCCTGCCGCTGGAGGACAGCTTTAAGGCGCGGATCGACGCCTATGTCGCGGCGAAGCCGAATGGCGGCTACGGCAGTCTTCGCTATCGGTTCGAGGATTACGGCATCGATGCCGCGCGCGAGCGGCATCGCTATGCCAATTATGTTGCCGCTTTCGACGTCGGGCCCGAGCCGGGATCGCGGCGCGCGCAGCCCCTGGCGGAAGCAGCGGCCTGAACGATGAAGGCGTGATGACCGCCTGGTCGCGATCTGATTGGCGCGAGCCGAATGATGGCACGATGCTGATGCCGCCTGTCGATAGCCCTTAAGCGGGGATATCCCGCACCGCCCGGCTTCGCTATGATCCGGCGTGCCTTCGGGCACCGCGGACAAAAACATCGCATCGGGGAGGTCGTCGAATGTTCACCAGCATCACTCATGTGCGCGTTGCCGCCGCTGTCATCCTGGGCGCCACGGCGCTCGCCACCGGACCCGCGCCGGCCCGGGCGCAAGGCGCCTCGGCCGGTCTCCCGGTCACGGTAACCGAGCTCGAGCCCATCCCGGATCCGCCGGTAGCCTATGACCGGATGGCGATCGCTATGGGCGCGCCGCAAAAGCACGGGCTCGACCTCAAGCTCGGGGCCGACCTCGCCGGCGGCGGACCGGAGCGTATCCAGGCGGTGGTGACCAACAATACCGACCTCGCGACCAGCGACATCATCGCGGCGATGGGCTCGATCGAATCCGGCGCCAAGATCAAGATCCTCATGGTCATGACTCCCTATGGCGACGAGGAGGTGTGGGGCCAGGACAAGTACAAGACGATGAAGGACGCAGAGGGTCAGACCTGGGGCGTCGCCTCGCTCGCCGGCGCGCAGCGCTTCAACGCGCAGATGGCGGTGCAGGGCCTGGGCTTCGCTCCCGACGCCTTCCGCTGGTTCGCGGTCGGCGGCGGCGACGGGCCGAATCTGCAGGCGCTCGACAGCGGCCGTATCCAGATCGGCAGCCTGTCGCATCTCGGCGCCATCCAGGCCGAGGCCAAGGGCTTCACCAAGACCATCCACGTGCTCCTGCCGCATACGGCGAAATACACGCCGCCGGTGCCGCGCCTCGTCGTCGTCGCGCGCAGCGAATGGCTCAAGGATCACCAGCCGACGGCGACCGCCTATGTAGAGATGATGCTCGACATCATGCGGCAGTGGCAAAATGACGGGCAATCCTGGGTCAAGCCGGCCGCGGCGATCTTCACCAACAGCGGTATGGATGCGCAGCAGCTCGAGCAGGGCTGGAAGGCCTTCCGCGACGGCGGCTATTTCTCGGTGAATGGCGGCGTCAACCTGGCGGCGACCCAGAAGATCATGGATCTGTTCTTCAAGCTGCGCGGCGACAGCCCGAACCAGAACCTGTCGAAGCCAGCCGACATCTACGACACCGGCCCGCTCAAGGCCGCGCTCGACAAGATGGGCGTGGTGAAGGGCACGCCGGGCCTGCCCGACACGCCCGACTGGTACCAAAGCGGCAGCGCGCAGAAAGGCTGAGCTGCCGCTTTTTCCGCCCTGCCCATGCGCGAACTCGACTTCGTCAACGTCCGCAAGAGCTATGCGAGCCCGGCCGGCGACCTGCTCGTCGCGCTCGATGATTTCACCTTGACGGTCGATAGCGGCCGCTTCGTGACCGTGGTCGGGCCGAGCGGTTGCGGCAAGACCACGCTCCTGCGCATGGCGGCGGGGCTCCTGCCGCCCGACGAAGGTGGCGCGATCCGCCTCGACGGCGAGCCGCTCGCCGGTCCCAGCCCCAAGATGTCGATGGTGTTCCAGGGCATCGGACTGATGCCGTGGAAATCGATCTTCGACAATGTGGCGCTCGGCCTCCAGCTACAGGCGCACCGCGCGAAGCTCACCGCCGAAGAGCGGGAGCGCATCGCCGCGACGCTCGCGCTCGTCGGCCTCACCGGCTTCGAGCGCTATTACCCGCACCAGCTCTCGGGCGGCATGCAGCAGCGTGTCGGGCTGGCGCGCGCGCTCGTGCGCCAGCCCGAGATCCTGCTGATGGACGAGCCGTTCGGCGCGCTCGACGCGCAGACCCGCACGGTGCTGCAGGACGAGCTGCTGACGCTGTGGGGCCGGATCAAGAGCACGGTGCTGTTTATCACCCACGATCTCGACGAGGCGATCTATCTCTCCGACCGCGTCGTCATCATGAGCCGCCGCCCGGGCCGCATCAAACAGGTGCTCGAGGTGAAATTGACGCGGCCGCGTTTCAGCTATGACGCGCGGGCGGAGCCGGAATTCGCACGGCTCCGCCATATCGCCTGGCAGAGCATCAAGGAGGAGTTATGAGCCAATCCTCGCTTCCGCTCGAACGCGCCAAGCCGGCGAAGGCGCCGGGCGGCGCGGCATCGCTGCTTGCCATGGTTGGCCGCAGCACCGCGGCGATGGTGGTGCTGTCGGGCATCGGCTTCCTGGTGCTCTGGCAGGTGGTGAGCATGAACGTGTCGCCGGTGATCTTGCCGGCGCCGGCCGCCGTGTTCACCGCCTTCATCGCGCTCACCCTTTCGGGCGAGCTGGTCTATGCGACCCTTGCCACCATCTGGCCCTTTGCCATCGGTCTCGTCCTCGGCTTTGCCGTCGGCACGGTGATGGGGCTGCTCCTCGGCATCTTCCGCCCGGCGGCGCGCGTGCTCGATCCTTATATCTTCGTCGGTTGGTCGATTCCCAACATCGCCTGGCTGCCGCTCTTCATCGCCTGGTTCGGCGTCGGCAACCTGACGCTCATCATCTTCGTCTTCATCTCGGCGGTGTTCCCGCAGCTTCTGACCGTCGAGGCCGGCGCCAAGGAGGCCGACAGTTTCCTCGTCGAGGTGGCGCGCTCGCTCGGCGGCAACAAGCGCGAGATCCTCTACAATGTCGTGCTGCCTTCCTCGCTCCCCTACATCATCGCCGGCCTGCGCATCGCGGTGGGTCGCGCGCTGGTCGGCATCATCGTCGGCCAGCTCCTGATCGTCGCGACCGGCATCGGCTACATGTTCCAGTTCTACGGCGAGACCCTGTCGCTGGCGAAATATTTCGCGCCACTCATCGTCATCGCCGTGCTCGCGATCCTCCTCAATCGCGGCGTCAACTGGGCCGAGCGCGCCTTCATCCCGTGGAAGACCCGCGCGTTCACCTAAGCAGCGTCAAAGCGAGCTCGAGATATCGCGGCAGCGACACCCGTTAACTTTTTAAACATTCCTTTACCGCACCATCCGGGGCCGCGACTTTAACAGCCGTAAGGTTCGACGACGGTCGCTCCTCTGCTATCGGAAGTGACTATGAACTTTCTTTCTCTAGATCGTCCGCGCTTCCCGCAAAACTCCTTGCGTGCCTACCTCATTGCTGCGGCCGCGGTCGCCATGGCAGGAGCGTTGCGCCTGATTCTTGCGTCGTGGTTCCTGCGCATTGATGCGACGGGTCTGCCGTATGCAACCTTCTTTGCCGCTGTCATCGCGGTCGCTTTTCTATGCGGATCGATCGCCGGGTTGTTCGCCGGCTTCCTGTCCCTACTCCTGGCGTGGCGCTTCACCATCGTGCCGGGCGATCCCCGCCTCTCGAGCTTGCAGACGTGCTTGTTCGGTGTGGGAACGCTGACCGTCACCGCGCTCATCGCCGTCATGCGCGCCGCTTCCGCCCACGTGCGAAGATTGAACGCGACGCTCCGCGCGAGCGAGGCGAAGCTGCAACGCAATCAGGTACACTTCGAGCGGGCACAGTGCATCGCGGCGATCGGAAGCACGGAGATCGATTTCCGTACCGGTGAATGGATCTGGTCGGACGAGATCTTTCGCATCTACGGTTTGGACAAGAACACGCTTTCGCCGACAAGCGCTGTGCTTGGAGCCATGGTGCATCCGGACGATCGCGCGCGATATCTTTCGGATTCTGAACGAGCTTTTCGCGGCGAAGCGGTTGACCCGCTCGAGTTTCGCATCATTCGTCCCAATGGTGAGGTCAGAATAATATACCGGGAGGTGGAGATTATTCGCGATGAGGCCGGCTGCGTCGCCGGGGCGATTGCGACCAAGCAAGACGTAACCGATTTGCGTCGCGCAGAGGCGGAACGCGAACAGCTCCGCCAGGACCTATTTCACGCACAAAGGCTGGACGCGCTTGGTCGCTTGGCGGGTGGGATCGCGCACGATATTAACAATAGCCTTGTTCCTGTGGTCGCGCTTACAAGCGTCGTGTCGAAGAACCTTCCGCCTAACAGCCCCGACGTGGAAGCGCTGACGCTGGTACGCGAGGCGGCCGACCACATAAAGCTGCTGGTGCAGCAGATCCTAGCGTTTGGCCGTCCCCAGCAGGGGCATACGATGCTCGTCGATCCGACCGCGTTTTTGCGAGATGCGCTGCACTTCGTGCGGGCTACGGTTCCAACAACAATCAACATCGCCACCAAGATCGAGCCGGCGCCGCTGCTCCGGGCCGATGCGGGCCAGCTCCATCAGGTTTTGATCAACTTAATCACGAACGCCATTGATGCGATCGGAGGACGGCAGGGAACGATCACGGTGAGCCTTTCCGAGGCGCGACCGGTCCTTCTTCAAGGGCAGCTTTGCGCACGGTTGTCGATCGGCGATACCGGCTGCGGCATGGACGAACAGACGCTTGGAAAGATCTTCGAGCCCTTCTTCACGACCAAAGAGGTGGATAAGGGAACGGGCTTGGGCTTGTCGGTGGTCTACGGGATCGTCGGCGCGCATGGCGGCCGTATCGATGTGACCAGCGCGGTGGGCCAGGGTGCGCGATTCGACGTTTTTCTTCCTGCCATGCCTTGCACGCAGGACGATTTCTCGAAAGGAGAATCGTTGGTTGCAGCGTGACCTCGGCCCGTGAAGCGGGCGACCGCTTGGCGAACTTATGAGGACACGCCTCAGTGCAGCAACGTATCGAGCGGCATCGACATCATGATCAGAAGGTTTTCTTCGCCGGGATTGTGCTTGCCGATGCCTGCGTTGGAGACGTGATCGAACACCGGTCCCACCCTGATGCCGTCAGCGAAAACGAGGTCGAGCTCAGCGCCGGTCTTGAATTCGATATGTGCGCCGAGATTCTTGCCGCCGCCTTTCTCGTAATCGCCGACCGCCGCCATCGGGATGAGCAGGAGATGCTTGCCGAGCGGCAGTTCGAGGCGGAAGCCGCCATAGGTGTAGACCGAGCCCTTGGTGGTGACGAACACCCCGACGAGCGGCTTCCAATAGAAGAAGCTCTGGTCGAAGCGATATTCGAGCCGGCCTTGGGCGGCGGTGTAGTTGTGGAGGAAATCGAAAGCGCCGAGACCGCCCGCGACAAGGCCGCCGAGAGCGGCTTTCGCCTCGCCGCCGCCGGCAACCGTCATTGCCGCAATTGCCGCGGTCGCCAGTGCGATGCGGCCAAACCTTCCGCGCATTAATTGGTCCCCCCGATCCGCTCAAGCGGCCTCGAACATCTACCGGGAAAGCTTCGAGTCTGGCAAGAACGAAACTCTTCGCGCGTTGTTAGCGCAATGCTTTCAATCGCTCGGTCGCGGCGACAAGCTGGACCCGGATGCCGGGTTCCATCGCCGAATGGCCGGCATCGGGCACGACGAGATATTCGGCGGCCGGCCAGGCCCGCGCCAATTCGTCTGCATTCACGATCGGGCACACCATATCGTAGCGGCCCTGGACGATAGTGCCGGGAACGCTCGGGATGCGGTCGATATGTGCGATCAAATCGTCCTTCGGCTGGAATACGTTGGAGCGGAAATAATGCGCCTCGATCCGGGCCAGGCCCAAAGCCATGCGGTCTTCGCCGAAAGCGGCGACGGTGTCAGGGCTCGGCAGCAGGGTCGAGCACGCGCCTTCATAGGTGCTCCAGGCGCGCGCCGCGGGCATGTGGATCGCGGGATTGGGATCGACCAGCCGGCGGTAATAGGCGCCGAGAAGGTCGTTGCGCTCGGTCTCGGGAATGTAGCCTGAGAAATTGCGCCAGGCCTCGGGAAAGACCGTGCGCATGCCATAGAGGAACCAGTCGATCTCGCTCTGGCGGCAGAGGAAGATGCCGCGCAACACCAGCGCCAGCACGCGCTCGGGATGCGCTTCGGCATAGGCGAGCGCAAAGGTCGAGCCCCAGGAGCCGCCGAACACGGCCCAGCGCTCGATGCCGAGGAATTGGCGCAGCGTCTCGAGATCGGCGATGAGGTGCGGGGCGGTGTTGTCCTCGAGCGAGCCGAGCGGCGTCGAGCGGCCGGCGCCGCGTTGGTCGAAAACGACGATGCGGTAATATTGCGGGTCGAAGAACCGCCGATGGGTGGCGGTCGAGCCGGCGCCGGGACCGCCATGCAGAAACACGATCGGCTTGCCGTCGGGACTGCCCGACTGTTCCCAATACATCGTGTGAACGGCGTTGAGCCGCAGCATGCCGCTGGCATAGGGCTCGATGGGCGGGAAGAGATCCTGGCGCGCAAAAGACGGGTTACGGTCCATCGATTCCAGTCTAAATCACGCGGCCCCGAAGGCAACCCCGCCGCTTGTCGCAGCACGCTCGCGCGACGATCGCCACGCCGCCTCGCCTTATTGCCGCCGGATTTGCGCGCTGTAAATTGCGCTCGTCGTTCTTCCCCAGCCGTTGCGCGATGACCCTCTCCCTTCTGGCGGCGAATGCCGCGCTTTTCCTCGACATCGACGGCACGCTCCTCGAATTCAAGGATGATGCCGAGACCGTACGCGCGCCGGAAGCGCTGCGTGGCACGCTCGACTCGTTGCGGCAATCGCTTGGCGGCGCGCTGGCGGTGGTGAGCGGCCGCGCCTTGCCCTCGGTCGACCGAGTGTTCGCGCCGCTACGGCTCGCGGCGGCCGGCGATCACGGCGCCGAGGCGCGCTTTGGCGCGGCCGGGGCAGTTCGGACCTTCGCTTCGCCCCCGGAACTTGCCGCGCTGAGCGCGGTCCTTGCCGAGGTGCGATCCCGTCTGGACGTCTCTTCGGCTGTGAACCCCGAGAAAAAAGCCTTCAGCCTCGCCTTCCATTACCGCGGCGCCGAAGCGGAAGAGCTGCTGCTGCGCGAAATCGTCCGTGCCACGGTAGCGTCGCATGACGCATTGTTAACGCTTGCCGAAGGTGAACTCTGTTTCGATGTCTTCCTGAAAAGCCAGAACAAGGGAAAAGCCATCGAGCGTTTCATAGCCGCGCCGCCCTTTCGAGGCCGCGTGCCAGTCTATGTCGGCGACAGCGGCACCGACGAAGAAGGCTTCGCCGCGGTGCTCGGCGCGGGTGGCCGCGCGATACGCGTCGGCAAGCCGAAGGCGACGCGGGCCACCGAGACGCTGGCGAGCCCGGCGGAATTGCGCGACTGGCTCGCGCGGTCGGCGAAAGTGCTCGCCTAAGAATCGACCGCGACGGTCGCCAGCGACGCGACGGCGCGCGGCGCCGCTTGCGGCTTCAGGCGCAGCGCGCGCTTTTCGACGAGATGCCACGACAGGAAGGCGATTGCCGCGGTGATCGGCAGGGCGAGGGCGAACAGCGCCCACCACGACATCGCGCCGCCATTGAGCCAGACCAGCGTCTGCTCGACCGGCCAGCCGTAGATGTAGAGGCCGTAGGACAGGTCGCCGAAGCGCGCCGCCGGCAGCGGCTTCAGCCAGCGCGCGAAAGCGAGATAGATCACGAGATAGCTGCCGAAGATCGGGAACAGCAGGATGAAGGCCTTGAGCGGCACGCTGAGGATGAGGCCGGCGCAAGCAAGCAGCGCGATGCGGCTGTCGAGAAGACCGCTGTCGCGCAGCCGGTAAAGCGCCATGCCGCTGGCGAAGAACGACAGCAGCCATAAGGCGCTGCCGGCGAAGTATTCGCTCGAGGCGGTGTCGAACCAGATGCCGGCCATGCCGAGCGCGATGAGAACGGCGATTGCGCGCAGATCGATGGCGCGCAGGACGCCGAGCGCCAGCACCAGCACATACATCGCGAGCTCGCAGGGCAGGGTCCAGAGCGGTCCGTCGACCACGCCGCCCGCGTCCCAGCGCGTGAACCACACGCCGGGTAGGCTGCGCGTCGGGTTCACCATCGTGAAGTTGCTGATGGCGTAGGCATAGGCGCCGCCATCGCCGAAATAGGCGCGAAGCGCCAGCGTGCTCGCGAGCGGTCCGAGGACGAAAGCCGACAGCAGCAGGCAGGCAAGCAGCCCGGGATAGATGCGCAGCGCGCGCTTGGCGGCAAAGCGCGGTGCCGAGCGCGTCGCCTCGAAGCTCTGAGTGACGAGGAAGCCGCTGATCGTGAAGAAGACGAAGACGCCGACCACGCCGAGGATGGTCTGGCCGCCGGTCAGCCGCATTAGCGGCTCGGCGTCCTGCCGGCCCTCGCCGATCAGAAACGCGTGCGAGAAGATGACGCTGATCGCGGCGAGAAGGCGCAAAGCGTCGAAATTGTTATGCCGCTCCACCGATCCCTCTTTGCCGGGATCAGAATGCGGGCCGGCGCGGCGCTGTCAACCGCCGCTGGCGAGGGCAGAGCCTCAGCCGGCCTTGATCGTGCCGGCGAGCTGCGCGCCGTCGAGATCGGCCCAATCGATATCGGCGCCGGCGAGATCGGCATGCGACAGATCGGCGTCGCGCAGCACCGCGTGGTTGAGATCGGCGCCGCGCAGATCGGCATTGCGCATCACCACCCGGTCGAGATGGGTCACGATGACCTGATCTTCATTGATGACGAGCGGCCCGAGCCGGCAGTCGCGCAGATCGGCGTTGGTGAGACGCGCGCCTTTGAGGCTGGCGCCGCGCAGATCGGCCCGGCGCAAATTGCAGGCGCGCAGGTCGGCGCGGTCGAGGACCGCCGCCTGCAGGCCGACGCCGGCGAGGTTGAGTCCGTAGAAAACCGAATCGCTGGCTTTGAGCGCCGCGAGCTCGGCGCCGGCGAGCGACGGCGCCGTGCGCAAATCGAAGCCGCTGAGGTCGAGCTGCTCACCCTCATGGCCGTTGCTCGCCACCCAGCGCTCGTGGCGCGCGATCAGCTCGGGCAGCGGCTCGTCGAGGTCGCACGGCAAGAGTCCGGCGGGCTTGTCGTCGAGCGTTCCCTTGAGATCGACGCCGATGAAATTGGCGTTCTCCATCAACGCGTCGGTCAGCACCGCGCCGCGTAGCGTCGCGCCGCGCAGATCGGCGCCGGATAGATCGGCGCCGCCGAGATCGGCGCCGGTCAGCGTCGCATGGCGCAGATCCGCGCGCACCAGCCTTGTGTTACGCAGGACGGCATCGGAGAAATCGGTATGCGAGGACGGCACGTGCCGGTGAAAGTCGCGTTCTTCCTCCGGCGGCACCGACGAGGGCGGGTGTGCTTCGACTTCGACCGGCTCGAGCTCGCCCGAGCGTTGCCACATGGCGATGAGGCCGTCGCGCAGATCGGCGTCAAAAAGATCGGCGCCAGTCAGATTGGCGCCGCGCAGCATCGCACCGCGCAGATCGGCGCGCACCAGCTTGGCGTTGCGCAGATTGGCCTTGCTGAGATTGCTCGCGAAGAGCACGGCGCCGGTGAGGTTGGTGCCTTCGAGATTGGTGCCGATCAGGAAGGCGCCGGTGAAATCCGTGTCGGTCAGATCGCGTTTGCTGAGATCGCAGCCGCTCAAGTCGCGATAGGAGAAGAGCGCGCGCTGTCCCCCCGGCCGCGATAGCCGATAGGCTTCGTGCGCACGCAAGGTGCGCTCGAGCTCGATCGACGAAATCGCCGTGCGTCCCTGCATAAGCGTCCCACATCGCCATCGGCCAGGATGGAGCGCCGAGATTAAGGCGTGCTTAAATGAATCCGCCGGCGGCTTGCGGCCGCGAAGGCGGCATGTGACGATGTCAGCAATCGCTTAACCATGATTGCGCCGGCGCTCTCGCGCGGCGGCAACGGGAGGTAGGGCATGGCACGACCGACGCGGCGCATCGTCACCGGCCACGATCGCGAAGGCCGCTCGATCATCTGGAAAGACGGCCCAGCGCCGTCGATCTTCGAGCCCAAGGCGCGGCCGGGCGAGGCGATCACCGAGCTGTGGCGCACGGGCGCCGCGCCGGCATCCAATCGCGGTAGCGAGGATCCGGCGAGCGCGCCGCCAGCCGCGCCGCAACTGCATCCACCAGAGAACGGCACGGTCTTCCGGATCGTCGATTTCCCGCCCGACGCGCAAGTGCGCGGCGGCGATGCGGCGCGGCTCTTTGCCGAATTCGGCGCCGGCGGCGCGCATGTCAAAGACGGCCGCGACGCGATGATGCACAAGACCGCGACGGTCGATTACGCGCTGGTGCTCGAAGGCGAGATCTGTGCGGTGATGGATGTCGGCGAAACGGTGATGCGGGCCGGTGACGTGCTGGTCCAGCGCGGCACGAGCCATTCCTGGTCCAATCGCAGCGACAAGTCTTGCCGCGTCGCTTTTATTCTCGTCGCCGCGGCGCCGCTCTAGACGGCGCTGGAATCCCGCGTCCGCTTCTTGCTAAGTCGGAGGCGGATCAAAGTTTTCGAGGAAGAGAATGGCGGAGATCGCCGACCAACGCCCGCGGTTGAGCCTGGCGCAGCTTTTCAAAGTGTTCTTCAAGGCGGGCTGCGCCTTCGGCGGCGGCCTCGGCGTGCTGGGGCTGCTGCAAGAAGAGCTCGTCACCTTGAGGCGCATCCTGCCCGATAAAGAGCTGGTCACGCTCTGGAGCATCGGGCGGCTGATGCCGAGCGGCACGATGACCGCGGTGGCGGTCGCGGTCGGGCACCGCCTCAACGGCTTCATCGGCACGATCGTCGCGCTGGTCGGCATGATCCTGCCGGGCTTTGTCTGCGTCGTCGTGCTGACGATCGCTTATGTCTATCTCGCGCATGGCGCGGTGCTCAACTACATCAACGCGACCCTGCTGCCGGCGGCGCTCGGCATCGTCGTCGTCTCGGCGGTGCGACTCGGCAGGCCGATCTTCCGTCTCTCGCTCGATCTCGCCTTCGCGGTCGTCGCCTGTGTCGCGGCGCTCATGCCGGATGTCAGCCCCGCGCTGGTGATTCTCGCCGGCGGCATCCTCGGTGCGGTGTTGCTCCGCGGCAAGGACGAAGCCGCCAAGGAGACGAAGGGCTCATGAGCCTGCCGCAGCTCATCCTGGTGATCTTCACCTTCAACCTCCTCGCCTTCGGCAACGGCTCGGCGGTGCTGGCGCTATTGCAGCATCGCCTCGTTCAGGACACCCATGTTCTCAGCCTCGACCAGTTCCTCTATGCCTATGCGCTCGGCCGCGTGACGCCGGGCCAGAACAATCTCTATCTCGCCTCGATCGGCTACATGATCTACGGCGCGCTCGGCGCGTTCGCGGCGATGATCGCGATCCAGATCCCGGGCTATCTCGTGCTGCCGGTGCTGAAGGGCTACGAGCGCGTGCGCCATTGGCGCTCGGTGCAGGGCTTCATCCGCGGCCTCACCGCGTCCTCGGTCGGGCTGATGTTCGCGGTCGCGTTCAATATCGGCCGCGAGGCGCTGACCGGGCTGGTGCCGTGGGTCGTGTTTCTCGCCACCCTCGCTTTGGTCTTTCTGGCGCGACGTGGGCTGCTCGTCGGCATGGTCGGTGCCGCGATCCTTGGCCTCGCGCTGAAACTCGTCCTGCCGATTTAGCAAGCTATTTCAACCGGATAAGGCATGAGAACATTATACAAATGAAAATAGTTATATTTTCTTATTTGACAGATAAATTCAGGATTTAGGATAATGAATTACTTGTTAGGAGTGCGGTATGGGCGATCAGCGGCGAAGCGGCTTCTCTCACATCAGTCGGCTGTGGCTCGAGCCCGGTGATGAGCCAGCGCTCGGCGATCTGCTCGCGGATCCAGTGTTGCATCTGGTGATGCGCCGCGACGGCGTGAGCATGACCGAACTGTGCAATCACATTTCGCAGGCACGTCTGCGGCTCGGCTTGGACCGCTTTCGCGCCGGCCCCTGCCGCTGCGCCGCTTGAGCGAGAACGATAAAGGGAAGACGAGATGAGCAAGGTCGAAACCAATTTCGGCGGCGGCGCGATGCCTCGCACCGGCGGCACGAGCACCGGCTGGCGCGAGCTCTGGCTCAAAGAGGATTGGTGGGCGGTGTGGCTCGGCCTCGGTATCGTTGTGATCGGCCTCGCGCTCTTTGCGCATGGCGGCAGCTGGCGCTGGGTCGCGGTGACGCCGCCGCGCTGGACGAGCGTCGCGCAGCTCGGCGCGCATTTTGCCGATGCCTGGCCGCGCTACGTTGTGCAATTTCTGCTCTGGGCCGCGGCCTTCTCGGTCGCGCTCGGCGCGCTCGGCCATAAGCCGCGCGAATTCCTACCGGCGTTCGTCTTCGTGTATCTGTTGTCGGTCCTGGTATTCGTAATCGGCCAATGGGACAGCGCCAATTACTACAATCTCGAGGCGCCGCTAGTGGCGCTGGTTTTGGGCCTGCTGATCGCGAATCTCAGCGGCTTGCCGCGCTGGCTCGATGCCGGTTTCCGCGTCGAGTTCTACATCAAGACCGGCATCATCCTATTGGGCGCGACGCTGCCGTTCACGCTCATCGTCTGGGCCGGCCCGGTCGCGATCCTGCAAGCCTCGATCGTCTCGATCGCCACCTTCCTCGTGATCTACTGGGTCGGGACGCGGCTCGGCCTCGACCGGCGCTTGGCGGCGACGCTCGGCGCGGGCGGCGCGGTCTGCGGCGTCTCCGCCTCGATCGCCATCGCCGGCGCCATCGGTGCCAAGAAGGACGACGCGCCGATCGCGATTACTCTCGTGATCCTCTGGGCGATCGTCATGATCTTCGTGCTGCCGATCGTCGCGCGCCTGTTGCAATTGCCGACCGGCGTCGGCGGCGCCTGGATCGGCACCTCGGAATTCGCCGATGCCGCCGGTATCGCGGCGGCGCAGACCTATGGCGGGCTCGCCGGCCATGGCATCGCCGGCACGCCGGACCAGTCGGTCTTCGCCTTCACGCTGATGAAGGTTGTCGGTCGCGATGTGTGGATCGGCATCTGGGCTTTCATCCTCGCGATCGTCGCGACGACGCGCTGGGAGCAGCACGAATTCGGCCGCAAAGCGAATCCCGCGGAAATCTGGTGGCGCTTCCCAAAATTCGTGATCGGCTTCCTCGTTGCCTCGCTGCTCGTCACCTGGGTGGCGAGCGGCTACAGCCTCGTCGATTACAACAAGGTGGTGGTGCCGGGCCTCGTCGCGCCGATCAAGGATCTGCGCACATGGGCGTTCATCTTCTGCTTCCTCTCGATCGGCCTCACCACGCGTTTCCGCGATCTCGCCAGCGCCGGGCGCAAGCCTTTCCTCGCTTTCAGCTCCGGCGTGGTCGTCAATGTCGTGCTCGGCTTCATCCTCTCGGCCTGGGTGTTCGCCGCACACTGGACCAATCTCGGACAATAGGAGCGGCGTAATGGCGGGAAGCTGCCGGGCCTGCGTGCATTTCTGCAACAACCCGGCCTATCTCGAAGCGATTTTCGCCGGCTACAGCGCGCTGAGCTCGGCCTGGGGCTCGACCCGCGCCGAGGATGGGCTTTGCCTGCGCCATGACCGCTATCTGAGCGCCGAGGCAGGATGCGGCGATTTCACGCCGGCCGAAGCGCTGGCGGCGAAACCGCGCGCGCGATCAGCCGTTCCAGTGCCGCACGAAGGCCGCTAGATCGGTCGGCGGCAGCGCCGCCGGCATCGTCGCCGCCGTGCCGAGATAGAGGAAGCCGACGATCGCATCGCTCGGCGCGAGGCCCAGCGTCTCCTTGACGAAGTCGTCGTAAGCCGGCGCGCCGGTCTTCCACGCCGCGCCGTAGCCCAGCGCATGCGCGGCGAGCATGATGTTCTGGGCGCCGGCGCCGGCGGCGAGCAGCTGCTCGACCACCGGGATCTTGTGGCCTTCCTTAATCGCGGCGGCGAGCACGACGATCAGCGGCGCGCGCAGCGGCTTCTCGCGCTCGCGCTCCAGCATGTTCGCGGGCACGTCGGGCTCGCGGCGCTTCATCGCATCGGCCATCACATCGCCGAAGCGTTTACGCGCGTCGCCGCGCAGCACGATGAAGCGCCACGGCTTGAGCTTGCCGTGATCGGGCGCGCGCATCCCGGCGCGCAAAATCTCGGCCAGGGTCTCGTCGTCGGGCGCCGGCTCGGCGAATTGCGCCGGGCTGCGGCGGGTGGTCAGGGCGTCCAGCGCATCCATCGTCAGCACCATCAGGGTTTGTGCTTTCTTAGCATGCGCTCGACCGCAGCCAACCGGCGAATCGGCCGACGCGGGGATCGGTCTCACCTATACCATTATAAATAGCTTTCTCCGCGGCGTGCCATTGCCGCCAAGAACCATTCCATCAACCTATGGCGTCATGGGAAATCCTTACCCAAGCTGTAGTAGAGCATTAGCTCACTGAAAAAATCAAAAAGCTCGCGAATCTTATTGATTGAATTAGAAATTAACCTGGCGTTAACTGTTTTCCCGGCGGGCAAGCATTTTAACCGCCCCTGGGGGAGTGATGGCGGGGCAACCGCAGCTCATTGACCTGGTTCCGGACCGGATGGCGGCCAAGCCGAGCGCGCCGCCGGCCGAGCAGCTTTTCGCCGAGCTGGTCGGCGCCGACGACCCGGTCCAAGCGGCGCTCGATGCGCATGAATTCGCGGAATTCGACCTCGATTACGACGCCGAGGAGAAAATCCTTTTCAGCTATTTCGACTTCGCCGGTCGGCCCTGCTTCACCCAGCCGGTGTTGCGCGAAGCGCAAGCGATCCAGCGCATGGTCCGCAGGCTGTTCGGCGACCAAGCGGAAGTCGAGCCGCCCCTGCGCTATCTCGTCCTCGGCTCGCGCCAACGCGGCGCGTGGAATCTCGGCGCCGATCTCGAACTTTGCGCGACGCTGATTCGCGATCGCGACCGCGCGGCGCTCCGCCGCTATGCCCATGCTTGTTGCGAGATCGGCTTCACCAATGCGACCGGGCTCGGCTTCGATCTGCCGGTGATCTCGGTGGCGCTCGTTCAGGGCGACGCGCTGGGCGCGGGATTCGAGGCGGCGCTCTCCGCCAATCTTATCGTCGCCGAACGCGGCACGAGCTTCGGCCTGCCCGAGATACTGTTCAATCTCTTCCCCGGCATGGGCGCCTACACCTTCCTCACGCGCCGCCTCGCCCCGGGCATCGCCGAGCGCATGATCATGAGCGGCGAGCTCTACACGGCCGAGCAGCTTTACGCGATCGGCGCGATCGACGTGCTGGCGCCCGAAGGGCAGGGCCTCGGCGCCTTCTACGATTTCATCGGCCGCGGCGGCAAGCGCTACGCCGCCTTGCGCGCGCTCTATCGCGCGCGGCGCATGCTCAGCGGCGTGAGCTTCGAAGAGATGGCCCGGATCTCCGATCTTTGGGTCGAGGCGGCGCTGAAGCTCGATGAATCCGGGGTGAAGCGCATGCTGCGCCTCGCCGCTGCCCAGGACCGCCGCGTCGGCTGCCGTTGACTCGGCGGCGCCGCGCGGCCGACAATCGCTCGATCAACCGGGGAGGAAAGCGATGGCGACGGTATTCGCGCTGCGCGACAAATGGGCGAAAGGCGAGGCGGTGTTCGGGATGTTCGCCTCGCTGCCTTGCGCCTTTGCCTGCGAAGTCGCGGCGATCAAAGGCGTCGATTACATCTGCGTCGACCAGCAGCATGGCGTTTGCGACTATCACGACATGGTCGAGATGGCGCGCGCCATCGATGCACGCGGCTCGGTGCCGCTGACGCGCGTTCCCGCCAACGAGGACTGGATCATCGGCAAGAATCTCGATGCCGGCGCGCAGGGCGTGATCATCCCGATGGTCAGCAACGCCGCCCAGGCGGCGAAGGCGGTGGCGGCCTGCCGCTATCCGCCCAAGGGCGAGCGCTCGAACGGCCCGGCGCGCGCCGCCATCGTCATGGGTACGCGCGACCAGAAGGCGCTCGGCGACGGTGTGCTATGCCTGCCGATGATCGAGACCCTCGAAGGCCTCGAGAAGGTCGAGGAGATCGCGGCGACGCCGGGTCTCGACGGGCTCTATATCGGGCCGAGCGATCTCGCGATCTCGCTGGGCCTCGGGCCGGGCCTTGACCGCGACGAGCCGCAACATGTCGCGGCGGTCGCGAGGATCCTTGCCGCCTGCCAGAAGAACGGCATCGTGCCGGGCATCCATACCGGCTCGCCGCGCTTCGCCAAGCAATTCGCGGCCAAAGGCTTCCGCCTCATCACCTTCGGCGGCGATGCCGGCCTGTTGCGCGCCGGCGTCGAGCGCGCGGTCGGCGAACTGAAGGGGTGAGCATTCGGACCGCGACCGCTTCATCGAAGTCGCGCGGCACCTTGAGGGCGACGACGATAAAGAGCGTTTTGAGGAATGGCTAAAGAAGGTCGCGAAGGCGAAGCCGAAGGACGATGCTAAGCGCTGAGGTCAGGGGCGCACTTCATATGCTGCCGTCAATCTTGCAATCTGCACTTTGAGCGCATCAGCTTTTGGTTCTAGGTCTGAAATATAGACAAGAACGCTGGTGCGAGGATTTGCGGTTTGGATACCGCGCACAAGGTGGCGAACATGGTCGATGCGCTCGGATAGGCCGCTTAGCTGTGCCGTTAGCCCCGCTATTTGCATGTCAATCATCAAGGGCTGTGGTCCTCGGGCGGCGGCTCTAGAGCGGCGATCTCTTGATCCGCGCCGGGCTCGGCGGTGGCGACTTTCAGCACCACTATTTGTGCTTCCAACTCTTCTGCTTCTTTTTCCAGTCGTTCCGCGTATTTTTGCAGGGCGTCCTGCGCAAATCTATCCACGATGTTGCGCGCCAGATAACGCGCGCGTTCTACACCTTCGCGCCGCACCCTCGCCAAGGCTACCAATGTGGCAATGTGCTCTGACATCTGTCGAGTTTTCGACAGAACTGTGGCGGTTGTATGACTGTGGATTAATCTCAACCGGAAGTTGGATCGTCGCCCCCTTTAAAGACGTATACAACTAAGCCAATTTCTGTAGTTATATCAAATGTTTACCTTTTCGACCGCGCTGGCCGCTGCGGTGGCTGTCGAGGAACTGGCCGAGGATTACGGCGGCCGAATACGATTTCATCGACGGCAAGTTTCTCTTAAAGCCACGATTCGTCCGGCAGCGCGAGAATTCACAATCGTGCTGGCTGCCCGCTTTCGCGGGAATGACGCTGAGAGGCAAGGGGACCGTTTTGAAGCGCGGGTTCGAGGGAACGGCTAAATGGATCGCGAAGGCGAAGCCCGCGGCTAAGAAGCCTTAGCCTCTCGCGCTTCTTGCTCTGCAAGCTACGCGAGTGGCTCGTATTCGTCCGCAATGCTGGACAGGCTGGCTGAGGATCGCGCGTCGTCATCTGACTTGCCATCGCGCGAGCCTCTTCCGCCTGACCACGCCAGTATTTTGCTGGCTGCATGCCGCCTGCCTTTGCCGAATCGAAGACCTGGTTAAAACAGAATGCGGCGATTTCTTGGCGAAGGCCCGCTAAGCCTAATCGGGCTTTTTGGGCGCGCCTCGGGTTATGCGCCGTTCCACAGCCATTCGGGCTAAGCGCTTGTAGCCTGCGGCGCAGTTCAGCATATGCGGTCGCGCTATCGGGTTGGATTGCTGCCTCCCAACCGTTCAGGCGGGGGTGCGGGACAACCTTGGCGATGTTGCCGCTATCTCTCAGCCGTCAGCGCCCAAAGGGTCAAAGCTGACGATAGGTGAAGCCTACTCCGCTTAGGTTGCGAGTCGCGTAACGCTCCAGGTCCTTCGACCTGTGTTTGTGAAGTATCCAAGTCCCAAACAAAGGGAGTTCCGGGCGCGATATCAGAGGTTTAGATTTTCTGCCCGTAGGCTAACCGCGGCGTTGGCTTTCGAGCAGCTGGCCGAGGATCGCGTCGAGCCGGGTCATCTCGCCCTGGATCTTCTCGACATAAGACGCGCCACTGGCGCGCAGGTCCTTGGTCGAGACGTCGCGCAGCCCGGTCAGGGTCTGGCACAGCTTGACGCCGCCGACATTGGCGGCGCCGCTCCTGAGGCTGTGCATCAGGTCGCGGAACTCGCGCAGATCGGCTTTCTCCGCCGCCTGCTTCAACTGCTCGATCAGCCGCGTGCCGTCCTTGCGGAAAGTATCGACGACCTCGAACACGAAGTCGCTGCCGCCGAGATTCTTGAGCGCCTCGAAGGTCGATTCATCGACCGTCGCGCCCGAATCCGGCACGAAGCGCGGATGCGCGGTGATCGGCGTCACCACCACCTGCGGCGCGCCGACGGCAATGCGCTCGGGCCGTATCAGCCGCGCATGGATCTCGTCGAGCGTGCTCAAGAGCTGCGCCGCCTCGACCGGCTTCGTCAGCACCGCATCCATCCCCGCCTCGCGGCAGAGCCGCTCGGTCTCGCTGGTCGCATCCGCTGTCAGCGCGACGATCGGCAGCCGCTGCTCGCCGACATGGCCGATGCGATAGAGCTTGGCTACCTCGTAGCCGCTGATCTCGGGCATGTTGATGTCGAGCAGCGCGATGTCGAACCGCGTGCGCTCGAGCGCGCCGAGCGCGGCTTCGCCGTCGCTCGCGATCTCGACCTCGTGGCCGGCGCTTTCGAGCACGCTTTTGACCAGCCGCGCGCTCGCGGCATTATCCTCGGCGACCAGCACTTTGAGCGGCTTCGTCGCCGCGACCGAGGGAACCTCGAGCGCTTGCGGCACGGCGGCCGCACTTGCGGGCGGCGGGTCGAGCTCGAGCGGCCGCGCCAGGCGCTCGTCGCCGGCGAGGATGCCGAGCAGCGCGCTGGCGAGATCGCCGTCGGAGAGCGGCGCTTCGACCACCGCCGCGATCTGCGCGGTGGCGAGTCCGGCGATGGCGTCGCTGCCGCGCTCCGGCGCGATGAACAGCATCACCGGCGGGATCGCCATGGCGGTCGCCGCGCGATGCGCGAGGCTCAAGCCGGCCAACGGATCTTGCGAGCCGTCGATGATCACGACGGCCGGCCGGTTGCTGCGGCCGGCGAGCGCGAGCTCGCCCAGCGCCTTCTCGGCATCGTCGATCCACAGCACCTGTCCGCGCCAGAGCTTGAGCTTGCCCTCGACCGCGCCGGCGAATTCGGTATCGTCCGAGATCAGCACCAGTTGCTGGCCGGCGAGATCGGGCGCGCGCACGCTGTCGCTCGGATCTTGCGCAAGCGTGAGGGTCACCGTGAAAGTGCTGCCCTTGCCGATCTCGCTGGCCACCGCGATGTCGCCGCCCATCATCTCGGCCAGCCGTTTGGCGATCGCGAGGCCGATGCCGCCGCGCTGCTGCGGGCTCTTGTCGGCGTTCATATCGAAGAGATGGGCTTGCTCCTCGCGCGCGATGCCCGGGCCGCCGTCGCGCACCGCGAGCGCGAGGCTGACCCAGCCCTCGTCGCGATCGCTCAGCGTCGCGCGCAGGTCGACATGCCCTTTGCGCGTGACGGTCACGGCGTTGGCGAGCAGATAGACCATGGCCTGGCGCAGCTGCTGCGGCAGGCCGCGACAGACATGCGGCAAGCGCGGATCGATGCGCAAGGTGAGCGCAAGGCCCTTGGCCGAAGCCGGCGGCCGGATGAGCGCGACCGCGCCGCCCAACACTTCCGTCAGCACGAAGCTTTCGATCGCCGGCGGCAACTTGCCGGCGTCGAGTTGCGAGAGATCGAAGAGATCGTTGACGAGGCCCAGGAGCGAGCGCGCCGAATACTGCACGCTGGCGAGCATGTCGCGCTGATCGGGATCGAGCTGGGTGCGGCCCATCAACAGGCCCATGCCGATGACGCTGTTGAGCGGCGCGCGCAATTCGTGGCCGAGGATCGCGAGGAGCCGGTTCTTGTCCTTTGTCGCCGCGGCCGTCTCGTCTTTGGCGATGCCGAGACGGCGCACGAAGCTCGCAGCGGTGCTCGGCAGCAACACCAGGGCGAAGGGAATGCCGGCGGCGATCGGCCAGCGCAATTCCCAATAATCGGTGGTGACGAAGACGGCGGCAAAACCCGCCAGCGCCAGCGCCGTGCAGGCGATCATCGCTTTGACGCCGAAGCGGAAGCCGAAGCCGAGCACCAGCCAGAGATAAACCCCGAACCACGGCGCGGCATAAGCGCCGCCGACATGCAGGAACACCGAGAGCAACGTGACGTCGTTGACCATCGCCGCGGCGCGGCGCGGCCGCGACGGCGCCGGGTTGGCCATCAGATGGACGAACAGCAGCCAGGCGGTGAGCATGCCCGGCAGATCGACGGCGAGCAGCGGCAGGATCGCATCGCCGCTTTCGCCCCAATAGGCAAGAGCGCCAAGATAGACGAGCACCGCGCCGCTGACGAAGAGACGGAGGATCGCTTGCTGCGGCTCGCTGTCGGCGCGCATCGTCAGATCGCGCGTCACCGCGCCGACGCCGCGCAGCGCCAGGATGATCGCGGCGAGGCCGGGCCCGAGCAGCGCCAATCCGAGACCGATCATGATGACGGCGGGCGCGGCTTTCGGCACCAGTCCCGAGGCGATGATGCCGGCGACCAGTAGCGGCGCGGCGACGGCATAAACCGCCAAGCCAATCGTGACGCCGCGCGCCGAACGGCTGGGCACTGCAGGCCGCAGGACCTCCTGGCGGTCGATCACTGGCTGGCGCTCATTGAACTCTGTTTTCCGGCCCCCGAACCCGGCGCGGCGGCGCTTACGGAAAGTGCCCCAAGGTGGTGCAGGATTGTGCCGGGAATCGCCGAAAAAATCTACCAATTGGTAGCGGAATCTGCCTTACCGACCAGATATTGTTAGGACGCCGCCGTGTTCGGCTTGCCAGTAGGCATAGAAAAGACCGGCGGCGGGCAGCAGCAGCGGCCAGGGCAGGTACACGAGGCCGGCGACGCCGAGTGCCGCGCCGAGGGCATAGCCGAGCCAGGCCAAGCCATAGATGGCGAACGGCGCGCGGCCGCCGGGCGTGATCCAGCCGACCAGGCCTTCGGCGAAACGCAGAATGTCGCCGGTGATGAACGTCGTGTTGAGCGCGATGCCGACTCGGCTCGCCAGAGGATTCTGCAAGCCCATCGCCATCACCAGCAAAAACCGCGCGCGATGCCCGCCGAAAAATTGGGCGAGCAAAAGGGCGGCGCCCTCGGCCAGCAGCAACAGCAGCGGCGGGCATCGCAAACGAAGCGCCGCATAGGCGGCGCAGGCGGTGGCGAAGAAGACCGCCAGCACGAGCGCATAATCGCGTGCCGGCAACTCGGCGCGGTGGAAGAAGGCCAGCCCCATCAGCACAGTGTTGCCGGTCATCATCCCGGCAAAGGCTTTGAAGCGCAGATAGCCAATGGCGTCGGCATAACCTGCAATCGCCGCGAAGACGAAAGCCAGCGGCACAAGAATCTCACGCCGAAGCAGCGATGCTCGGGGCGAAAAGCGCGCGCTCGCGCGGCAGGGTGAAAGTGACGGTGGTGCCGACGCCCTTCTGGCTCTCGATGCCAAGGCGGCCGCCGTGCAGCTCGACGAGGCCGATCGCCAGCGGCAGGCCGAGGCCGGTGCCCGGATGGCGCCGGCTCCAGGCACTCGCGACCTGGCCGAACCGCGTCACGGCGGTCTCGATCTCGGCCGCGTCCATGCCGATGCCGTGATCGGTGACCGAGACGTGGTAGCCCTCGGCATCGAAGCGCGCCGACAGCAGCACGCGGTCGCCGGCTTCGCTGAATTTCACCGCATTGGTGACGAGGTTGAGCAGCACCTGCTTGAGCTTCAGCGAATCGCCTTTGAGCCGCGGCAGATCGGGCGCGAGATCGATATCGAGACCGATCTCGAGCGAGCGGGCGCGCTCGCTGACGAGCTGCAGCACGTCGCGCACCACCATCGCCAGCTCGGTCTCTTCCTCGTCGAGCTCGATCTTGCCCGCTTCGAGTTTCGAGACGTCGAGGATGTCGCTGATGATGCCGAGGAGATGCTGGCCGCTGTCGTGGATGTGATGCGCGTATTCGATATAGCGCTTGGTGCCGAGCGGCCCGAGCAGCTCCGTCGCCATGGTCTCGCTGAAGCCGATGATGGCGTTGAGCGGCGTTCTGAGCTCGTGGCTCATATTGGCAAGGAATTCGGTCTTGCTGCGGCTCGCCAACTCGGCCTCGTCCTTGGCATGGAGCAGGGCCAGCTCGGCCGCCTTGCGATCGGTGATGTCGAGCGCCGCGGTCACCACCAGCGCCGGCCGGCCCGCGGTGTCGTGCAGCAGTGCCTTGGTGGTCAGCAGTACGCGGCGGTCCGCTTGCGCTTTCTCGGCGCCGCCTTGGGGCAAGGTCTCTTCAAAGCTGCCAGGCAGGTCGATGCCGCCCATGATGCGACGGTCGCGCTCCATGGCGCTGCGCGCGGCGAGGTCGTCGCGCACCTGGACCGGCGTCAGGCCGATGATCTCGCTCGCCGGCTTGCCGATGCGCTTGGCGAACCAGTCGTTGACGAAGACATAGCGGCTCTCGCGGTCGGTCGCCGCCACCATCACCGGCACGGCGTCGATAACGCGCATCAGGAGCTCGTGGCTCTCGCGCAGCGCATTGCGATGGCGCCGCGCATCGGCGAGCATCTTCTGCTCGAGCGAGGAGGCGCGCTCCTTCAACTGCAGTTGCTGCCGCCGCAGGGTGAGGAGATTGCGCGAGCGGACGCGGAATTCGTGATGATCGACCGGACTCAGAAGGAAGTCGGTGGCGCCCGCTTCGAGCGCCTGATAGCGCAGCGCGCGGTCCTCATAGGCGGTGATGACGATCACCGGCACGTCGGCGCAGGCGGGAATCGCGCGGAAGCGGCGGATGAACTCGGCGCCGTCGAGCTCGGGCATGTTGAGATCGGTGATGACGAGATCGGGCGGCGCGGCGGGCGCCGCCTCAAGCACCTTCTGCGGCCGGTCGAAGATCTTGACCTCGACGCCGTCCATCAGCGAGCCCGCCAACCGTTCCAGGATTTTGAGATTGGTCGCGCGGTCGTCGATGATCGCGACGGTCTGATGCTTCGCGCTGGAGTCCGGTCTGGCCAAAGCTGCTGCCCGCAATGCTGATCTCCGCGTTTTCGCAAGGCCGAAGGGCCGCCGCAAGCCCGCGACGGGATTCACCACCTCTTAACTTTGATGGAGAGATGGTTAATAAAGCGTGAATCGCCCGTTAAGCCGCGATGGAAACGCTTAGCCGCGGAACGCCTTGAACTGCTTGGCGAGGGCGAGGCCCTGACCCTGGTAGTTCGATTTGAGGCCGGCGCCGTAGAGCCGGTCGGGCCGCCCGGCCATCCGTTCATATTGCAGCCAACCGACCGTCTGGCCGTCTTCCAGGGTGAACGGCACCTCATGGGAGCGGACCTCGAGCACGGCGCGGCTGACCGCGTCGCCCCAGCCGAAGCCGGGATCGAAGAAGCCGGCGTAATGGACGCGGAACTCGCCGACCGAAGTGTCGTAGGCGACCATCTCGGCGGCGAAATCGGGCGGAATGCGCACCGCCTCCTTGGTAACGAGGATGTAGAAATCGTTGGGATCGAGGATCAGCGGCGGATCGCGGTGATAATGGATCGGCTCCCAGAAATCGAGCGGATCGTAATGCCCGATCTTCTCGACATCGATGCGATCGGTGTGCTTCTTCGCGCGATAGCCGATGAGCCCGCCTTTCCCGCCGCCATGGAGATCGACGGTGAGGCGCAACATCTTGCGCTCGACGAAATTCTGGTCGCTGGCGCTGGAGAGGATGAGCTGGCCTTCGTCATGGAGGCGCTGCAGCTCGCTCGCGGCGATCACCGGCGAGCCGCGGCGGAAGCGCAGTTGGTTGAGGCGCGAACCGGCATGCACCACGACGCTGAAGGTGCGTGGCGCGATCTCGACATAGAGCGGGCCTTGATAGCCCTTATCGAGCCGGTCGAAGCTATGGGTCTTGTCGCCGATGAGCCGCGTCAGGATGTCGAGCCGTCCGGTCGAGCTCTTGGGGTTGGCGAAAGCGGTGACACCGCTTTTGAGACTGAGCGATTCGAGCAGCGGCACGACATAGACGCAGCCTTTTTCGAGCACGGCGCCGCTGCTGATGTCGATCGGATAGGCATCGAGCTCCTGCATCTTGACGAGCACTGTGCTGTCGGGACCGGGCAGGAAGCTGGCGCGGATGCGATAGGCAACGGGCCCCAGCCGGAGATCGATGCTCGCCGGCTGCACCTGGTCGGCGAGGATCTCGGCTTTCGACCAGATCTCGTGCTCGCGCAGCATCGCGTTGATCGCCTGGAACGGCAAAATGCCGGTGCGCGCCGCGTTCTTCGCGTCCTCGGGAAAAAGGCTCGTCGCTGAGCTATCGGCCATCGGCGGGAGTGTAGAGGTTCAGGCGCGAGGCGGCAAAGCGCATGATGCTCACAAACGGTCCCACCGTTTGCGCGCCGTTGTTCACAGCAAAACCGACGAGTGTTTAAGCGTCTTCCGACTTATCCCCGTTATCCGACGTCGCCCTGGCCATTCACTTCACCGGGCGCCGCCGACTGGCGGCCGGGCGTTTTGCTGCTGCGGCGCGAAGCCTTTTCGCCATCGCGAGACCTTGCTCGACCCATTTCATCAGCGATGCCTCCGTGCGGCAGCCCGGCGGATCGACCACGATGAAGCCGTGCGCCGTACGTTGCCCGATTTCGAGCGGACGGACATGCGGGCGCGCAAGCGTCTTTTCGAAATTCTCACCTTCGACCCGGATCATCAGCGCGGCACCCGTGACGCCGCAGCACATCGTGCCATCGGCCATGAAACACAGCGCACCCATCATCTTTTTCTCGGTGATGCCGCGGCGCCGGGCAAGAATGCGGCGGACGCGCGCCGCGACGTTCTCGTCGAACGCCATGGCAGTCGTTGTTGCTTATCGCCGCAGCATTTCGTGGACGAGGTTCTGCGGCTTGGTTTGCTGCACGCTTTGCCGCGCCATCTGGCGCTCGAGATAGGCCTTGAGGTGGCTGGTTTTTGCCATCAGCGCCGCGCTTTCCGGAACCGCATTCATATAGAAGGCGATCGGCGTCAGATAGGCATCGGCGAGGGTGAAGCTATCGCCGACGAGATAGCCGGTCTTGGCGACGGCGCGATCCACGACGGCGAATTGCGGCGCCATCTTGGGAATCGTCTCGTCGATGCGCGCGCGGTCGACGATCCCGTTGCCGCGCACCGCCAAGACATAAGCCGCGTAATACTGGCGCAGCCACAGCGGATCGATCGTCGTGCAGACAATCGAGGCCCATTGCTCGACCTGTGCGGCCGCGACCGGATCGCGCGGCAGCAGCGACGGCCCATCGAAAGTCCGATCGATATAGGAGATGATCGCGCGCGATTCGCACAAGGTCACATCGCCGTGGCGCATCACGGGAATTTTGCCGAAAGGATGAATGGCGTCGACTTCGGGCGTATGCGGCAGGACCGCCACATGCTGATAGGGCACGCCTTTTTCCGCACAGACGATGCGCGTCGTCCAGACGAAATTGCTTTGGGGTCCGCCAATGATCTGCAACTCGGCCATGATGTGCCTCCTCCCTTAGCTTGCATGTTGCGCGAAACTGCCGATAAGCGCGCCCCAGCCTTGCTCGAAGCGTCCGCGCATTGCGGTGGCGCCCTGGCCCATGCGCTCGATGTGGCGGTGCTCGAGCTCGACCAGGGTGCCGCCGCCGTCGGGCGTAAAACGCACTTCGACTTCGGTCATGAGCGCCGGATCGTATTTGAATTCGTGATTGATTTGCCAAGCGAGCAGCAGCCGGGCCGGCGGCTCCCAGGCCAGCACCTGGCCCCAGGAACATTCGCTGCCATCCTCGCCGCGCTCGAACCAGCGGCCGCCGGCGCGCGGCTCGAAGATCACATCTTTGATCGGCGATTTGGTGAGGCTGATGCTGAAGCTCTTGAGCCACCAGCGCGAGGCGCCGGCGGTGAAGATTTCGAAGGCGCGCGCCGGCGCCGCCTTGACGCGGACGCTTTTGCGGATCGGCGCCGGGGTGATGGTCTGGGTCATTCCTCGGCCTCCTCGTCTGCTTCCGCCTGGAAGGCGGCGAGCGCGTCGTCCCAAAAGCGGTCGAGCCATTGCCGCAGGGCGCCGAGGCCGGCGGGGTCGATGCGATAGATGCGTCGCGTTCCATCGGCGCGGTCGGTCACGAGCCCCGCCTCTTTCAACTGCCGCAAATGCTGCGACACCGCCGGACGGCTGATCGGCAGGCCGCGGGCGAGGGCGCCGACGGAGCGCGGCCCGTCGCCGAGTTGCTCGAAGATCGCCCGTCGCGTCGGATCGGCCAGCGCTGCCAAGGCCGACGATACATAAGTCATCACTTACCGTAAGTAAAAACTTACATAGAGTCAAGCGAAGGCTAACTTCGCCTCGCCAATCCCTTCGAACCGCGCGATCACCTGCGTATCCGGCGGCGCGTCGATCATGCCGGTGTGGCTGCCGGTGGTGACGATGTCGCCGCGCTTCAGACCGCGGCCGCGGGCGGCGGCGTGATTGGCGAGCCAAGCCAGCAGCCGCTTCGGATGGCCGCCCGGCGTGCCCATTTTCGCGTGCCGGATTTCCTTACCGTCGAAAAGCAGCGCGGCCGGGGGAGTGGCGACATCTAGCGTGCGCCACGGATCGACCGTCACACCAAAGCAGTAGCCGCCATTGTTGAGAAGATCCCCGAGGACAGCCGGCTCGGCGATCTTGCGGCGATCGACGAAGCTCGATTCGAGGATCTCGATGCCGACATGCAGCGCGGCGACCGTGTCCCAGACCTCATCCGCGCTGTAAGCCAGCGAACGCGTCGGCAGGTCGCGTCCGATCCGGAAGGCGAGCTCGGCTTCGACGGTGCGGAAGGCATTCGGCAGCAGCGCGAAGTGCGCGGGGCTCGGCTTCAAGCGATCGGCGAGAATCGGCCCGGCCTGCGGCTCGGCGGTCGAGCTCGCCGCGCCGACCTTCCAGCCGGCGACGGGTATCTTAAGCCGGCGCAGGATTGCGTCCTGCACCGCATAGCCTTCGGCGGCGCTGACGGGGATTTCGTCGGAAGCGAGCGCGGCGAGGCGGTTGCCGCTGCGCCGCGCGGCGATCAGCTTTTCGGCAAGCCGCTCAACGTCCATGGCCGGCAGCGTTGCCGCCCAGATAGTCGATCGCCGCCTGGGCGCCGCCATTCTTGTGCTTCACGTTGGCGGCGTTGAGGCCCATCTCGATGCCGGCGATCGCGCCGACCAGCATAAGCTCGTTCATCCAGCCGAGATGGCCGATACGGAACACCTTGCCCGCGACCTTGCCGAGGCCGGCGCCGAGCGAGACGTCGTAGAGATCGAGTATCGTCGCGCGCAACTGATCGGCGTTGACGCCTTCCGGCACCAGAACCGCGGTCAGCGCATTGGCATAGGCCTTGGGATCGGCGCAGAGAATTTCGAGGCCCCAGGCGTGGACCGCGCGCCGCGTCGCCTCGGCCATGCGCTCATGCCGCACGACGATATTCTCGAGCCCTTCCTCTTCCATCAAGGCGATCGATTCCTTCGACGCCATGAACATGCTGATCGCCGGGGTGTAGGGATAAGAGCCGGTCTCGTTGGCATCGACCATCGGCTGCCATTCGAAATAGCCGCGCGGCAACTTCGCCTGCTTGGCGGCGGCCAGCGCCTTGGCCGAGATTGCGTTGTAGCCGAGGCCCGGCGGCAGCATCAGGCCTTTCTGCGAGCCGCAAATGGTGACATCGACGCCCCAATCGTCGTGGCGATATTCGTGGACACCGAGCGAGGAGATCGCATCGACCATCAGCAGCGCCGGATGCCTGGCGCGATCCATCGCCTGACGCACCGCCGGTACGTCGCCCATGATGCCGGTCGAGGTCTCGCTGTGGACGAGGGTCACCGCCTTGATGGCGTGACCTTTATCGGCGGCAAGGCGGCGCTCGATCTCGGCGGGATCGACCGGATGGCGCCAATCGCCGGGGATGAAATCGACCGAAAGGCCGTGCTTTTCAGCCATGACGCGCCACAGCGTGGCGAACTGGCCGCTCTCGAAGGCCAGCACCTTGTCGCCGGGCGACAGCGTGTTGAGCAGTGCCGCTTCCCACGCGCCGGTGCCCGAGGAGGGATAGATCGCGACCGGGCCCTTGGTGCGGAAGATGCGCCGCATGCCGGCGGTGACGTGCTTCACCAGATCGAAGAATTCTTGGCTGCGGTGGTCGATGATCGGATGATCCATCGCGCGCAGCACGCGATCGGGCACGTTGCTCGGCCCCGGAACATGCAGGAAATGCCGGCCGCGCTTGACCTTACTCGCCATGATCGTCTGTCTCTCCCGTCGCAATCGGCGGAATGTGGCCGGAAGCGCCGGGGATCGCAAGCCCGCGCCGGCCCACACGCGCCCATTCGCCGCAGCGTCAGTCTTCGGTGTCGCCCGGCACCGTGGCATCGGCGCCGCCCAAAATCTCGATCATCGCATCGAGACCGCGCAGCAGCTCTTGCAGAGTCGATGCGCCGAGTTCGTCGGCGAGCGCGCCATAGATGCGCTCGGACTCGGTCCAGACATTCCAGAAGGTCGCGCGCCCCTTGCCGGTCAGCGCCACGGTCGTGCGCCGCGCGTCGCGCGCATCGGGACGCCGGCGCAAGAGGCCGCGCTCGACGAGGCGCGGCACGATCCGCGACAGGCTCGCGGGATGGATGCAGCAGCGGCGCGCGAGCTCCATCATGTCGATCCATTCGACCTCGGCCAAGGCGCGCATGATGCGGCCCTGCTGATCGGTAAGGCCGAGCGCGCGCAAGGTCGGGCGGAAGCGCTGCATCACCGCTTCGCGCGCGCGGAGCAGCTGCATCGGCAGCGCGGCGCTCATCATCTGCGTTGGGAACGGCGCGGTCTTGCGCGGCGCGCTGCGGGAGTTGGTATTCGCCACGGTGATCAGCGCAGCTCGGGCCAGAGGCTCAAGGCGGTCTCGACAAAGAACCGGTGCCGCTCTTCGTCGCTGAAGCCGGTGAAATCCTCGTCCATGATCTTAAGTCGCGCCTGGAGATCACCGAAGCGATGCGGATGCGCCGGATAGTTCGAGCCGAACATCATGCGCTTGATGCCGAACGCCTCGATCAACTGGCCGAAGAACTGCCGCGCGGTGGTTTTGGCGGCGCGGATCGCGTGCGAGTTGTTGGGGCAGAGCTTCAGATAGACGTTGGGGAAGCGCGCTAGGGCGAAGATCGGCTTGATGCTGGCGAAGGAAGGCGGGTCGAGCTCGAGCGCCCACATATGCTCGAACGCGACCTTCACCTGCGGAAAGCGCTCGACGACCGCCGGCATGCCGGGCAGATGCGGCAGCTCGGCGGCGATGGTGATCGGAATGCCGAGCTCGCCGGCGCGCTGCCACACCGGAAAGGTCTGCGGATGCCACAGCACACCCTCGGCATGGCCCTTGGGCATGAAGCGCACGCCGCGCACGCCGTGTTTTTCCACCAGCTCGGTCAGGACATCGGGCGCGTTCTTCGCCATCTGGTCGATGACGCAGACGGTGCGGAAGCGCTTCGGATAGCGCGCCGCGCAGTCGATCATGTAGCGGTTGTCGGTGCCGTAGGTAAAGAACGTCTGCACCAGCAGCGCGCGCTCGATGCCGATCGCGTCCATGTCGCGGACCAGGCCCTCGACTTCGGTGACCGGCCAATCGGGTGCGTCCGGCAGCACGGGATAGCGCGCGCGGTCGCTCGCGACGACATGGACATGGCTGTCGACGATCACGGCGTTCTCCTTGGATCTAGCGCGCCGGCACGGGCACGCGATGCAGCTTCATCGCGATCGCGACCGCGCTGTAATAGCCGAGGAAGACGAGGAGATCGGCCAGGCCGTCCTCTCCGAGCGCCGCGATAGCACGGGTAAAGACGGCGTCGCTCGCCGGATCGGGCTCTTGCGCGCTGATCGCGATCTCGACGACCGCTGCCTCGCGCGGATCGCTCAGCGCCGGCAAGCGGCCGGCGCCGATCGCCTCGATCGCGGCTTCCGGAATCCCGGCCTCGCGCGCGACGCGCGTATGGACGGTGAAAACGTAATTTCCATGCCAATGCTGCGCGATCGCGAGGATCGCCAACTCCTGCTCGCGTGGCTTGAGCGACGATTCCGTGACGAGAAAGGTGCCGAGCCGTTCGAGGCGCTGCATCAGGATCGGGCTGTGCAGCCAGATCTTGTAGGGGCCGGGAATACGGCCGCGGCCGCCAAGCACCGCCTCGATCGCAGCTTTCTGCGCCGCCGACAATTGCTCCGCGGGTATCTCGCGAATGCGGTTCGGACCTTCATGCGCCATGGCATTCCTCCCTCGATGCGGCTGTTCTATCGCGCTTTGCGCTAGGCGGCAATCAATTAACATGTTAAATAATCGTCTTGCCGCCGTTCATGAGCGGCCGCGAGGGAGGGAACAATGAAGCTCATTTATGCGCTATTGGGCATCGCTTTGACGTCGGCAGTGGGTGCGACAATCGCCGCCGCCGACGAGGTCAAGCTGACCTTCGTCACACTGGCGCCGCCCGACTCGCGCGTCGCCAAGACCGAGTTTCATCCCTGGGCCGAGCGCATCAACGCGGCCGGCAAGGGCATCGTCCAGCTCGATGTCCGCGACGGCTTTACCCTCGCGAATATGGACAACGTCTATAGCCGCGTGATGGACGACGTGGTGCAGATCGGCTGGGGGACGCAAAACGCAATCGGCGGCAAGTTCATTCGCTCGGCGCTCGCCGGTCTGCCTTTCGTCTCCGGCGATTGCTCCACCGCTTCGACGGCGTTTTGGCGGCTCTATCAATCCGGAGCGCTCAATGCAGAATATGCCGACATCGTGCCGCTGATGCTGATCGTGTTTCCGCAATCGGGCATCCACCTCGTCCATCCGGTCGCCAAACTCGAAGATTTGCGCGGCTTGAAGCTGATCGCGCTCGGCAAGGTGCAGAGCGAGGCGGTGACGGCGCTCGGCGGCGCGCCGCTCTCCATCCCGCTCACCGATATGTATCAGGCGTTGCAGCGCGGCACCGCCGACGGCGCGGTCGCGTCCTGGACGGTTTTCGATCCGTTCCGTTTGGGCGATGTGACGCGCTACCACGCCGAGAGTCGGCTCGGCACTTCGACCGGCATGATCTTCATGGCGAAGAAGAAATTCAACGCGCTGCCGGCTGCGGCGCAAAAAGTGCTCAAGGACAACTCCGGCGAAGTGGCCTCGCGCGCTTTCGGCGCTTATCTCGACGGCGATGCGGCGCGGGTACGCGACAACGTCAAAACCGCGCCGCAGCAGGTGCTGACTGCGCCGGATGCGACACGCGCCGCGGCATGGCGCGACAAGCTCGCCAAGGTCGACGCCGATTATGTGAACACCGTGCCGAGCGGGCAGGCGATCCTCGATTCCTATCGCCAATTGCTCGCGGCGGCGAAAGCCAACTAGGCGCGGCATGGTCCTGCCGGTCGTCACCAGCGAGCTCGCGCTCGATGTCGCCGGCAGCGCGATGCCGGTCAGCATCGCGGCTCCGGCGCGCGCTGGCGCGCATCCGGCGGTGCTGGTCTGCCATCACCGCGAAGGAGTCGATGATTTCACGCGCTATGTGCTGGTGCGTCTCGCCGAGACCGGCCTCGTCGCGCTGGCACCGAATTTCTATCACCGCCGGCCACCGGACGAAGACCCGGTCGCCGCAATGAAATTCCTCGATGATGGCGAACTGGTGCGGGATATGGCGGCGACCATCGCGCAGATGCGCGCGATGCCGACGGTGCGGCAAGACCGGCTGGCGACGGTGGGGCATTGCCTCGGCGGCCGCACCAGCTTCCTCGGTCTGGTGCATCATCCGGTGTTCGCGGCGGGCGTGCTGCTCTATCACGGCAACATTTTCGAAGCGCGTGGCGGCGGATTGCCGCCGCCCTTCGAGCTGACGCGCAACGTCCGCTGCCCGATCCTCGGTCTTTTCGGCAAGGACGACGCCAATCCGTCGCCCGACCACGTCGCGCGTCTTGCGCAGGAATTCACGCGGCGCGGCATCCGCCATGACTTCCACAGCTATGACGGCGCCGGCCACGCCTTCCAGGATTTCCACAATGTGCAGTTCTACCGTCAGCCGGCGGCGGACGATGCCTGGGTGAAGCTGCTCGATTTCCTGCGTCGCGAATTGCTTTAGCGCGCCGTGCCGCAGAGGCAGCGCGCGAAATCCTCGAGCAGATCGCTGCCGACCGAGCAGCGATAGAGCGCGAAATTGGGCGGCGCGAGCGCGGCGTTTGCCGGACCCTGCACGCCATAGGTGGCAATCCAGCGCTCGCGCGCTTCGGGCGATATGGCGATGCGGCGGTAGAGCGTCTCGAGACTCGCGGCATCGAAGCGCGTGACGTTCCAGGCGCGGTCGAAGCTGGTCTCGGCGCGCCATTGCGGCGCCGCGCCGCCGGCGGCATCGGACAAATTCCCGAGATAGAAGGTCGTCGAGTCGCGAATCGTGCCGTCGTCGCCGAAGGTGACGCGGCGAAACGCGGGGTTCTGGCTGAAGATCGGGCTCAGCGCCGGCGCGATCATGACAAAGCCGAACGTCGCACCGTGGTCGCGCAATATCCGGAACCCGTCGGTATGCAGATGCCCCGCGATGTTTGCGACGAGGGTGCCGCGGTAACGCAGGATCAACGCGTGCAATTCCTCGGCATAAGGCGCGGCGAGCAGCGGCACCGGCGAGACGGGACAGGAATTGTGGCGCGCGGTCGCGAAACCGTCGGTGCCGGGCGGGATGTGATAGACGAGCATCACCTTGCGATGCGCGCTTGCCGCCGCGGCCAGCGTCCGCACGAGCCAGGCGAGGGTCGCACGTGCCGGGTTGATGTCCGCAGCGGTGCCGCAAGAATTGCGATAGTCCGGCGAGAGGAAATTATCGTTGATCACGACGATGTCTTCATCCGGTGCCGCCGGATTAGGCACGATGTAATTGCCGAGCGCGGTCCAGCTCTTGGCGAAGTCATCGCCCGCCGCCCCTGCAAGTAAGGCTGGACCGATCATGCCAGCGACGGTCGGCTCGGTCGCGGCGAGGAAAGCGCCGCCGGGCGCGACGCCGTAATCGCCGCAATCGGAATCGTTGTTGCCGAGTGCCGGCAAGAGCGGCGCATGATCGAAGGTGGTCTCGAGCTGGAGCGCGAGGAAGCGCATGGTCGTGGCGGTGAAGCGACGAAAAGCGGCATCGTCATGCACCGCGACGCTGGTGTTGAACACGTCGCGAAAGCTGTGGGCCAGGAAATCGCCGGGCAGCAGCACGAAAGCCGGCTTTTTCTGCGCCGCGAGCGCGGCGAGCGCCGCGCGCAGCAGTTTCCAGTCGGTGTCGGTGCCGTAGGGACTCATCCGCTCGGTGCCGCGGTCGAGGATCGCTGTCCATTGCTCGGCCGGCGCCGCGGCGAGCGCGTCGCCAAGCGTCTTGTCGGCAAGCGGATTGAAATGGATGTCGGTGAGGATGACAGCTTCGGCGGCGACGAGCGGACGCGCGAAAAGGAGACACAGCGCCAGAGCGAAGGCCGCCGCCTTGATCATCTTAGCTTTCGAGTCCGACGAGGCTCCGGGCGAAGTCCGCAGCGACGAAGGGCCGGAGATCCTCGGCACTCTCGCCGACGCCGATGAAATGGACCGGCAGGCCGTAGCTTTCGGCGAGCGCGACCAGCACGCCGCCTTTGGCGGTGCCGTCGAGCTTGGTCATGACGAGGCCGGTGACGCCGATCTCGTCGCGGAAAGTCAGCGCTTGGGCATGGGCGTTCTGGCCGACCGTCGCATCGAGTACCAGCAGCACGGCATGCGGCGCGGTGGGTTCGGCTTTCTTTAAGACGCGCAGGATCTTCTGCAGCTCGCCGAGGAGGTCGGCCCTGTTATGCAGCCGGCCCGCGGTGTCGATGATCACGATATCGTCGCCGCTGTTCTTCGCCTCGGTCACCGCATCGAAAGCGAGAGCCGCGGCATCGGCGCCGGTCGCGCGCGCGATCACCGGCGCATGGGCGCGCTCGCCCCAGATTTTGAGCTGCTCGACCGCGGCGGCGCGGAAGGTGTCGCCGGCGGCGAGGACGACCTTCTTGCCGGCATCGCCATAAAGCTTGGCGAGCTTGCCGATGGTCGTGGTCTTGCCGCTGCCATTGACGCCGATCACCAGGATGACGAAAGGCTTGTGCGCGCCGTCGATCACCAGCGGCCGCTCGACCGGCGTCAGCGCCGCGGTGATGCTCTCGGCCAAGGCCGTGCGCACCTCTTCGCTACTGACTTCCTGGTTGAAGCGCGTGCGCTTCAACCGCTCGGTCAACTGCTGGGCGAGACCGAGGCCGAGATCGGCGCCGACCAGCAGCTCCTCGAGCTCGTTGAGGCTGGCCTCGTCGAGCCGCCGCTTGGCGACGATGCCGGTGATGCCGTCGCTAAGACGCTGCGCCGAGCGCGTCAGGCCGGCCTTGAGCCGGCCGAACAAACCGGGCCGATCACCATTCATGCTACTTCGCCCAGGAGCGCGCCGTCTGTCGCCGCGGTGACGGTTACCGGCACGATGCCGCCGATGTCGGCTGCGCCGGTGAAACGCACCGGCGCGTAATGCTCGCTGTGGCCGAAGCCTTCGCGTTCGATCAATACTTGTGCCGTCGTGGCGACGCGGCGTTTGAGTGCGTGCGCTGTTGCCGCGTTGCCGGCCGCGCGCAGCCGTGCCGCCCGCTCCTTCACCGCGGCGCCGGGAAGCTGCGGCATCCGTGCCGCCGGCGTGCCCGGCCGCTCGCTGAACGGGAAGACATGGAGATAATCGAGCGCGGCCTCCTCGACCAAGGCAAGGCTGCGCGCGAACATCGCCTCGTCTTCGGTCGGGAAGCCGGCGATGAGGTCGGCGCCAAGCGCGATGCCGGGACGCAGGTCGCGCGCCCGCGCGCAGGCGGCGAGCGCTTCGGCCCGCGAATGGCGGCGCTTCATGCGCTTCAGGATCAGGTCGTCGCCAGCCTGGATCGAGAGATGGAGATGCGGCATCAGCCGCGGCTCCTCGGCGATCAGCCGCCATAGCGCGTCATCGATCTCGACCGGATCGAGCGAGGAAAGCCGCAACCGCGCGAGGCCCGGCACCAGCGCCAGCAGCCGGCGACAGAGCTGGCCGAGGCTCGGCTGGCCGGGCAGATCGTCGCCGAAACCGGTAATGTCGACGCCGGTCAGCACCAGCTCGCGATAGCCGGCGTCGACCAGCCGCTCCGCCTGGCGCACGATCGCGCCGACCGGGACCGAGCGGCTGTTGCCGCGGCCGTAAGGGATGATGCAGAAGGTGCAGCGATGGTCGCAGCCTTGCTGCACTTCGATGAAGGCGCGGGCGCGGCCCTCGAAACCGTCGACGAGATGCGCTGCGGTCTCGCGGAGGGTCATGATGTCGCCGACCGCGATGCGCGGGGCGCAGCTTTCGTAGCTTTCGCGCTTTAGCTTTTCGTCATTGCCGAGAACGAGATCGACCTCGGGCATGGCCGCATAGGCTTGCGGATCGATCTGCGCGGCGCAGCCGGTGACGATGAGCTTGGCCTCCGGATGTGCGCGGCGTGCGCGACGGATCGCCTGGCGCGCTTGGCGCTCGGCTTCCTTGGTCACGGCGCAGGTGTTGACGATGACGGCGTCGCCGAGACCGGCTGCGGCGGCATGGCCGCGGATCACTTCGGATTCGAAGGCGTTCAACCGGCAGCCGAAGGTCAGGATCTCGGTGGCCATCGGCTCAGCCCAGGAGGCTCGGATCGATGGTGCCGCGAAAGCTGGTCGCGACCGGGCCGGTCATGATGACATGGTTGTCGGCACGCCACTCGATCTCGAGCGCACCGCCATCGGCTTGGATCGCGGCGCGGCGCTCGGCGAGGCCGCGTCGCGATGCGGCCACGAGTGCGGCGCAGGCGCCGCTGCCGCAGGCAAGGGTCAGCCCATCGCCGCGCTCCCAGACGCGCAAGCGGATTTGCTTCGGCGAGATGAGTTGTGCCACGCCAATATTGGCGTGTGCGGGAAAGATCGGATCGTGTTCGAGCTTGGGGCCCAGCGTCGCGATATCGATAGCCGCGACATCGGCGACGAAGAAGGTCGCATGCGGATTGCCCATGCTGGTGCCGACCGGATCGCTGAGTGGGCCGAGGCTCAGCGGCACGTGCAGCGTGTCGCAGTCGCGTGCCAGCGGAATCTCGCGCCAGCCGAAGCGCGGCTCGCCCATATCGACGGCAATGCGATAGTCGGCGGCGCTCTGCGCTTCGACCAGGCCCGCCAACGTGTCGATGGTGACGCGGTCGCGCTTGCTCTCAGCGAGCAGCAACGCGGCGACGCAGCGCGCGCCATTGCCGCAAGCCTCGGCCTCGCTGCCGTCGGCATTGCGGATGCGCATAAAGGCGTCGGCGCCGGCCCTACGCGGCTTCTCGATGACGAGAATCTGGTCGCAGCCGATGCCGCGATGGCGGTCGGCGATCGCCCGCGCCGCGGCGGCGTCGAGCGTCACCGCATGCGCGCGCGCATCGAGAATGACGAAGTCGTTCCCGAGTCCATGCGTCTTGACGAATTCGAGCGCGCGCATCGCGCGGTTATAGAGCGCGCGGGTGACATAAAAAAGCGCGGAGCCTTTGACGGATTCCGCGCTTACGACGCCCGATGATGCGTCTGACGGTTCGCGATCAGTGGAGGGAAGTGTCGACCGAGGCGTTGGCGCCGGCCGCGTTGCCCGCGCCGACCGACCCGCTCGCACCGGCCGACGGGGGCCGGGCGTTGCGCAGTTGAGCGCGGCGTTGACATAAGGGCTTGAGCGACCTAGCTTCCTGGCGCTTCCCCGGGAGCATTTCGATGTCTTACCCCGTTGGGGTCGGTCGGTCCGCGAGTATCGCGCACCGGCTGGATTTGGCGTCTCTTAAGGGTTTGACCATAGAGCGATGTTCGAGAGCCTGAGCAACCGCTTCAACGACGTCTTCGACCGGCTGCGCCGCCGCGGCGCGCTCAGCGAGGCCGATGTCGATTCGGCGATGCGCGAGATCCGTGTCGCGCTGCTCGAAGCCGATGTCGCGCTGCCAGTGGTGAAGAGCTTCGTCGATGGCGTGCGCGCCAAGGCGGTCGGTCAGGAAGTGCTGCGCTCGGTCGCGCCGGCACAAATGGTGGTGAAGATCGTCCACGACCATCTCGTCGAAAGCCTCGGCTCCGACCAGTCGGGCGCGCTCAACCTCAACGCCGTGCCGCCGGTCGTCGTGATGATGGTCGGGCTGCAAGGCTCGGGCAAAACCACCACGTCGGCGAAGCTCGCGCGGCTCCTGAAAGACCGCGAGCGGCGCAAGATCTTGCTGGCCTCGCTCGACGTGAACCGGCCCGCGGCGCAAGAGCAGCTCGCGGTACTGGCGCAGCAGATCGACGTGCCCTCGCTGCCGGTGGTGATGCTGGAGCGGCCGGTCGCGATCGCCAAGCGCGCGCTCGAGACCGGTAGGCGCGAAGGCTACGATGTCGTGATCCTCGACACCGCCGGCCGGCTCCATATCGACGAGCCGCTGATGCAGGAAGTCGCGGCGGTGCGCGATGCGACCAACCCGACCGAGACGCTGCTGGTCGCCGACGCGCTGACCGGCCAGGACGCGGTCAATCTCGCCAAGAGCTTTGCCGAGCGCATCGGCATCACCGGCATCATCCTGACCCGCATCGATGGTGATGCGCGCGGCGGCGCCGCGCTCTCGATGCGCGCGGTCACCGGCCAGCCGATCAAATTCGTCGGTACCGGCGAGAAGCTCGACGCGATCGAGGCCTTCCACGCCGACCGCATCGCCGGCCGCATTCTCGGCATGGGCGACGTGGTCGGCCTGGTCGAGAAAGCCGCCGAGACGATCGATCGCGACGAAGCGGAAAAGCTTGCGAAGAAGCTGCAGAAAGGCAGCTTCGATCTCGACGATCTTGCCGGCCAGCTGAAGCAGCTACGCAAGATGGGCGGCATGGGAGGCGTTATGGGCATGCTGCCGGGCGTCAACAAGATCAAGAAGCAGCTCGGCGAGGCAAATATCGACGAAGGACTGCTGAAACGCCAGGAAGCGATCATCTCGTCGATGACCAAGAAAGAGCGGCGCAATCCGAAACTGCTCGACGGCTCGCGGCGGCGGCGTATCGCCTCCGGCTCGGGCACCACGGTGCCCGAGATCAATCGCTTGCTGAAGCAGTATCAGGACATGGCCGACATGATGAAGCGCATGAACAAGCTCGGCAAAAAAGGTTTGCAGCGGCACGGCGTCCAGGCGCTGCTGCCGGGCGGCGGCAGCGGCCTCAGGCCGCGCTGATCGGTTCCGACGACGAATACGGAAAGCATCACGGGATCATAAGGAGAATTCATGGGTCTTAAAATTCGCATGTCGCGGGGCGGCGCCAAGAAGCGTCCGTTCTACAGCATCGTCGTTGCGGATTCGCGCAGCCCGCGCGACGGCCGCTTCATCGAGAAGCTCGGCACCTATAATCCGATGGTCGACAAGGGCCATCCCGAGCGCATCACCTTGAAGACCGAACGCATCGAGCATTGGTTGAAGGCCGGCGCGCTGCCGAGTGACCGCGTTGCGCGCTTCCTCGGCGATGCAGGGCTGCGGCCGAAGCCGAGCTACAACGAAACGCCCAAGAAGTCGGCGCCCAAGACGAAGGCGCAGGAACGCGCCAAGGCCGCCGCCGGCGAGGCTGCCGCCGCCGCGGCTGCGCCCGCTGCCGCGCCGAGCGCCTGATAGGCCGGAAATAGGCGATGCTTGCAGCTCCGCCCATCCACGACCGCATTCGCGGTCGTTCCCTCCCCCTCAAGGGGGGAGGGAAGACACCCCAATTACCCTCCCCCTTGAAGGGGGAGGGTAAGGGTGGGGGTGTGGAAGCGCGCATCTGTCTCGGCATCATCACCGGCGTCCACGGCATCAAGGGCTGGGTGCGGGTGAAGAGCTTCACCGCCGCGCCCGAAGCGGTCGCTGCCTACGGTCCGCTGCAGGACGAGAGCGGCGCGCGACGCTTCGATCTGGAGATCGTCGGCGCCGGCAAGGGCGTGCTCCTGGCGCGGATCGCGGGTATCGCGGACCGCAACGCCGCCGAGCGTCTCAAAGGTTTGCGGCTCTACGTGCAGCGCGCCGATCTGCCGCCGCCCGCGGACGACGAGTTCTACGAGGCCGATCTCGTCGGCCTCGAAGCGCTGCGCGAAGACGGCACCCGCTTCGGCACCATTCGCGCGGTCAATGATTTCGGCGCCGGGGCCAGCCTCGAGATCGAGGACGAAACGGGCAAGACCGTCGTCGTGCCGTTCACCACCGTGGCGGTGCCGCTGGTGGATGTCGCGGGCAAGCGCGTCGTGGTCGTGCCGCCCGCGGGGCTGTTTGATGCGCCTGCAAGAGCCGGCGAGGAATAGCGCGCATGCCCTGGACCGCGACCGTGCTGACGATCTTTCCCGAGATGTTCCCGGGGCCGCTGGCGCATTCGCTCGCCGGCAAGGCGCTCGCCGACAATATCTGGCGGCTCGACACGGTCGACATCCGCGATTTCGCGCAGGACCGGCATCGCACGGTCGACGACGCGCCGTTCGGCGGCGGTCCGGGTATGGTGATGCGCCCCGACGTGCTCGACCGCGCCCTCGCCGCGACGGCGGCAACGGGTCCCACGATCTGTCTTTCACCGCGCGGGCCGCGGCTCGACCAGACGCGCGTCGCGGCGCTTGCCGCGGGACCGGGGGTGCGGCTGCTCTGCGGCCGCTTCGAAGGCATCGATCAGCGCGTCATCGATGCGCATCGGATCGAGGAGCTCAGTCTCGGCGACTTCGTCTTGTCGGGCGGCGAGCCGGCGGCGGTCGCGCTGCTCGACGCTTGCATTCGCCTGTTGCCCGGTGTCGTCGGCGATGCCGCGACCCTCGAGGAAGAGAGCTTCCAGCACGGCCTGCTCGAATATCCCCATTACACGCGGCCGCAGGAATGGCAGGGCCGCGCGGTGCCCGAGGTTCTGCTCTCGGGCCATCACGAAAACATCCGCCGCTGGCGGATGACAGAAGCGGAACGGGTCACGCGCGAGCGCCGGCCCGATCTTTGGCAACGATATTTGGCCCGCCCAGGGCGTCTTTAAAACTCGTCACTGAAAGCGTTTAGGTTGGAGAGAAAGATGAACCTGCTGCAATCGCTCGAACAGGAAGAGATCAAGAAGCTGGCCGCCTTGCGGCCGACGCCGGAGTTCCGGCCGGGCGATACGCTGCGCGTCAGCGTCAAGGTCGTCGAAGGCGAGCGCGAGCGCATCCAAGCCTTCGAGGGCGTGTGCATCGCGCGCAAGAATTCGGGCGTGAATTCCAACTTCACGCTGCGCAAGATCTCCTACGGCGAGGGCGTCGAGCGTATCTTTCCGCTCTACTCCCCGCGCATCACGGCGATCGAGGTGGTGCGGCGCGGCGCCGTCCGTCGCGCCAAGCTCTATTACCTGCGCGCGCTGCGTGGCAAGGCGGCGCGCATCACGGAACGTGGCCGCGACACGACTGCGGCGGTGGTTGTGCCGGAGACCGGCGCGGAAGAACAGGTGTCCTGACCCATGCCCGGTGCTCGTACGCTCTTCGATAAGATCTGGGACAGCCATCTGGTCGACCAGCAGCCGGACGGCACCTGTCTCCTCTATGTCGATCGCCATCTCGTCCATGAAGTGACGAGCCCGCAGGCCTTTTCCGGCTTGCGCGACTCCGGCCGTATCGTGCGCAATCCCAAGGCGACGCTTGCCACGGTCGATCACAACGTGCCGACCACCGATCGCTCGCACGGCATCGAGGAGCCGGAATCGCGCTTCCAGGTCGAAACGCTCGAGCGCAACGTCAAGGAATTCGGCATCCCCTATTTCGGGATGAACGACATCCGTCAGGGCATCGTCCATATCATCGGTCCCGAGCAGGGCATGACCCAGCCCGGCATGACCATTGTCTGCGGCGACAGCCACACCGCGACGCATGGCGCTTTCGGCGCGCTCGCTTTCGGCATCGGCACGTCGGAGGTCGAGCATGTGCTGGCAACGCAAACGCTGATCCAGCGCCGCGCGAAGAACATGCTGGTCCAAGTCGACGGCGACCTCCCCTTCGGCGTCACGGCCAAGGACCTGATCCTCGGCATCATCGGCCATATCGGCACCGCGGGCGGCACCGGTCATGTCATCGAATATGCCGGCTCGGCGATCCGCAAGCTGTCGATGGAAGGCCGCATGACGGTCTGCAACATGTCGATCGAAGGTGGTGCCCGCGCCGGCCTCGTCGCACCCGACGAGATCACCTACGACTATCTCAAGGGTCGGCCGATGGTGCCGAAAGGCGCCGCCTGGGAGCAGGCGCTCGCTTTCTGGAAGACGCTGCCGTCCGATCCGGGCGCGCGCTACGACACCGAGGTGAAGCTCGATGCGGCGAAGATCGTGCCGCAAGTCACCTGGGGCACCAGCCCGCAGGACGTGCTGCCGATCACCGGTGCGGTGCCTAATCCCGGCGGCGAGAAGAACGATCTCAAGCGCGAGGCGATGGAGCGCTCGCTCGACTATATGGGGCTCAAAGCTGGTACGCCGCTGAAGGAGTTGACGATCCAGCGCGCCTTCATCGGCTCCTGCACCAACGGCCGCATCGAGGATTTGCGCGCCGCCGCGGCTGTGGCCAAAGGCCGTAAGGTCGCCGCGGGCGTCAACGCACTGGTCGTGCCGGGCTCCGGTCTCGTCAAGGAGCAGGCCGAAGAGGAAGGTCTCGACAAAATCTTCCTCGAGGCCGGCTTCGAGTGGCGCGAGCCAGGTTGCTCGATGTGCCTGGCGATGAACGCCGACAAGCTCGAGCCGGGCGAGCGTTGCGCCTCGACCTCGAACCGCAATTTCGAGGGCCGCCAGGGCCGCGGCGGCCGCACGCATCTGATGAGCCCGGCGATGGCCGCGGCCGCGGCCGTCACCGGCAAGCTCGCGGATGTCAGAGACCTCGGCTAGGTAAACATATCGTCATTGCGAGGAGCAAAGCGACGAAGCAATCCAGAGCCTCAGACATTGCCCTGGATTGCTTCGCTTCGCTCGCAATGACGATCCTTTCTAAAACTTGATCATGTCGCTGCGCGTCACGGTCACCGACTTGGTCGTGACCGGCGGGCCGCCGCCACCCATGTGCCAGGCGGCATAGGCTTCGCGGAACGCGCTTTCGGACGGCAGGCAGTCGATCGGATAGATTACCGTATAGCCGCGCTGTGCCGCGGCGGCGCCCGTGCCGATGCCGACGCCTTGCGCCGAGGTGCCGCACAAAATCACGGTTTTGATGCCGTGCTCTTTCAAGCGCTGGTCGAGATCGTCACCATAGAATTTGTCCGGTCCGCCCTGCTTCTGGTCGATCACCTCGCCAGCGCGCGGCGCGAAGCTCGGCTCGATAGGCTGCCCGCCGCCGGGTAACGTATAGAGAACGAGCATATTGGCCGCGCGGGCCCGGTCATGCAGCGCTTTAAGCTTCGGCACGTCTTCGACGCAGCGCGGCCGCGCGCCGCAATTCTCTTTCATAAAGTCGAAGAGGAACAGCGCGGTGGTCTTCGGATCGACCGTCACCGGCTTCAACTCCGGCGGCGGCGGCATTTGAATCGTCGACCATTCGCTGATCAGATCGGCGGCCGTCGCGCGCGTCGCAAGCAAAGCCGCGCCGATCGCGGCAATGAAGATCAATTTCCCAAAACGCATACTTCCCCTCCCTCGATGAATTTGTTTTCATGCATTCTATCGGGGAGGCTCGCTCGCCGCCATCACGTGGCGGTGAGGCGTTCGTCTAGAGCCGGCGGAGGATGCCGCCGATCAAACCGGCGACTACGAGCGCCGCGATCAAGGGCAGGGTGATCGCCACCGCGCCGAGGAAGATGAAGAAGCCGAGCGCGCCGAGGGCGGCCAGCGCCGCGAAGATCACGAAAATACCGAGCGGCCCGGGCGCGCCGTGGCGCAGCCGGGCATAGCGCGGATCGTTGCTCCAGACCCAGACCCGGCTCTGTGCGTCTTGCGGCCCGCGGCGGTCCTGCCAGCGCGGCCGATCGGGCGCGCCGGGCGGAATGATCTCGGGCTCGGGACGTTCGGCTTTTGAATTGGGGTCGCGGTCGCTCATCGCTTCTATGTGTGCTCTCCGGGCCGGTAAGGCAAGCCGCGGCTTGCCTAAGCAGGTCTGCTCCCCTAAACCAAGCACCAGAAAAGCGAGGCATTTCATGGATAAATTCACCACTCTCACCGGCGTCGCCGCGCCGCTGCCGATGATCAATGTCGACACCGACAAGATCATTCCGAAGCAGCATCTGAAGACGGTCGAGCGCACCGGCCTCGGCAAGGCCTTGTTCGAGGAGTTGCGCTATCGCGCTGACGGTAGCGAGAATCCCGATTTCGTCCTGAACCAGTCCGCCTATCGCCAGGCGAAAATCCTCGTCGCCGGCGAGAATTTCGGCTGCGGCAGCTCGCGCGAGCACGCGCCCTGGGCGCTGATGGATTTCGGCATCCGCTGTGTCATCGCCTCGTCTTTCGCGGATATTTTCTACAGCAACAGCTTCAAGAACGGCATGCTGCTGATCAAGCTGCCGCAAGCGATCGTCAACGAGCTGATGGACGACGCGAAGAAGGGCGCCAATGCGCGGCTCACCGTCGATCTCGCCAGCCAGACGGTCACCCGGCCCGATGGCGGCACGGTGAAGTTCGACATCGATCCTTTCCTCAAGGAATGCCTCTTGAAGGGGCTCGACGATATCGGCATCACCTTGAAGAAAGAATCGAAGATCGTTTCCTTCGAGCAAAAGCGGCGCCTCGCGCAGCCCTGGCTCTGAGCGGAGGAGACTGATGGCGGCCAATCGGAAAATCCTCTCGCTGCCCGGCGACGGCATCGGTCCCGAGGTGATGCGCCAGGTCAATCGTGTCGTCGAGTGGTTCGGCAAAAAGCGCATCGCCAGCTTCGATGTGACCGAGGATCTGGTCGGCGGCGCCGCCTTCGACAAATACGGTACGCCGCTCGCGGAAGAGACGATGAAGCGCGCGATGGAAAGCGATGCGGTGCTCTTCGGCGCGGTCGGCGGCCCGAAATGGGACAACCTGCCTTTCGCGCAAAAGCCGGAGCGCGGCTTGCTGCGGCTGCGCAAGGACATGGATCTTTTCGCCAATCTCCGGCCGGCGCTGGTCTTCGATCCGCTGATCGGCGCTTCGACCTTGAAGCCCGAGGTGATCGAAGGTCTCGACATCCTCATCATCCGCGAGCTGACCGGCGGCACCTATTTTGGCGAGCCGCGCGGCATTACCACGCTCGCCGACGGCACGCGCCGCGGCGTCAACACTCAGGTCTATACGACCCCCGAGATCATCCGCGTCGGCCGCGTCGCTTTCGAGCTCGCGCGCAAGCGTCACAACAAGGTCTGCTCGGTCGAGAAGGCCAATGTCATGGAATCGGGTGTGCTCTGGCGCGAGGAAATGCAGAAGCTCCACGACGCCGAGTACAAGGACGTCGAGCTCTCGCATATGTACGCCGACAATTGCGCGATGCAGCTCGTGCGCAACCCCAAGCAATTCGACGTCATCGTCACCGACAATCTCTTCGGCGATCTCCTCTCGGATTGCGCGGCGATGCTGACGGGCTCGCTCGGCATGTTGCCGTCGGCGTCTCTGGGCGCGCCCGATTCGAGCGGCCGGCGCAAGGCGCTCTACGAGCCGGTCCACGGCTCAGCGCCGGACATCGCCGGCAAGGACGCGGCGAATCCGCTTGCCTGCATGCTCTCGTTGGCGATGATGCTGCGCTATTCCTTCGATATGAAGGAAGAAGCCGACCTCGTCGAGAAAGCGGTGAACAGCGCCCTCGCCTCGGGCGTGCGCACCGGCGACATCATGCAGCCGGGCATGAAGCGCGTCTCGACCACCGAGATGGGCAACGCGGTTTTGGCCGAGCTCGCGAAGCTGGCTTAGTTTTTCGACACTATCCTAGCACCTGATACGTCGTGCCCGGCCTTGTGCCGGGCATCCACGTCGTGGAACAAACTCGTGGATGGCCGGGACAAGCCCGGCCATGACGATAAGATAGGTGCAGGAACTCTACCTGAACGCCGGCCTCACCTCTTCGGCGAAGCGCGACATCTCGTCCTTCACCTGGCTGTGCGGCTTCAAGCCGACGTTGAAATAGAGGATCACCTCGTCGAAGCCGGCCGCCTCGACCTTCTTCAGCGTGTCGATGATCTGCTGCTTGCCGCCGAGCAGGACTGAATTCTCGGTGAGGTCCTCCGGCTTCACATGGTGCAGTCGCTCGGTCATCTCGACCATGTAGCGGTAGGAGGGCGGCGCGGTCTTGGGATCGCTCGGGAAAGCCGGGATCACACATTCCTTGTAGTAGCGGATCTGCCGCGCTCTCTGAGCGGCCTCCTGTTCCTTATTATCCGCAAAGTGCGTGAAATAGCTGCAGATGAGCCGGCCGGGCTTGGCGCCGGCGGCGCGACACGTCTCCTTGTAGAGATCGGCGACCTGCTTCAGCCCGCCATAGCTCATCGCCGCCGCGAACGGCGCGACGACCAGGCCGCAATTGAGCCTCGCCGCGAGCTCGATCGAGGGCTTGGAGAAGGAGGCGACATAGGCCGGGATCGGCTTTTGCACCGGCTGCGGCGTGATCGAGACGTTCTCGAAGGAATAATATTTTCCGTTATGCGTGACCGGCCCTTCGCCCGCCCATAAGCGGCGCACGATCTCCATGCCTTCGTTGAACATCGCCTGATTGTCGGCGAAAGAGACGTGGAACGGTGCGTATTCGCGCGAATCGTAGCCGCGGCCGGCGGCGAAATCGACGCGTCCGCCCGACAGCAGATCGAGGCTCGCCCATTGCTCGGCGACGCGGATCGGATGATGCAGCGGCAGCACCGTCACCGCCGGCGCGAGGCGGATCTTCTTCGTCCGCGCCGCGGCATAGGCGAGGGTTAGATCGGGACAGGACAGCACGCCGAGCGAGCTGAAATGGTGCTCGCCGATCCAGGCGGAGTGGAAGCCGAGGGCGTCGGCATGCAGCGTTTCGTCGAGGATGTCGGCGACGAACTGGTTTGCGCTGCGCGAATTGTCGAGATAGTGATTGTCGCTCAGCGTGAAATAGCCGAATTCCATCACATTCCTCCGATGCCGCGCGCGACTGTACCGCGCCGCCGCTGCGGCGCGAAGCCTCGGCTGCGGAGGGCCCGACACAGGGCGCCACAGCGGCCGCGGCCGGGATGCGTCTCGGTAGTATTAATTAATCCTAATACCTAAAATTGTCGCTGATTTATTGGTTAATTGTAGGCTCTTTGCTATACACCAATACATTATTACTTGGAAAGTTCTTCGACATCCGGTATGTATGTTTCCATGCCGATGACGCCTGTGACCGCGTGCGCGCTGCTTTGCGCGATCCTTTACGCTGGGCTGGTGGTGCTCAGCCCGTCGCGCCGGCCGCTCGGCCGCGAGAGCGCGGTGGCTGCGCTCGCCTGCGCGCTGACCGCCGGCTGGGGCGTCGCGCTTGCCAGCGGCGACGCCGCGCTGGCAGGGGCGCTGCCCGCGCTCGAGGCCGCGCCATTCCTGGTCTGGACGATCTTCCTCTCGATGCTGATCGCGCCCAGCCTCGATAAGCGCATCGATCCGCGGCTGCGCCTGGCGCTGCTGACGACGCCGGCGGCTCTCGGCGTCGCGGTCGTTTGGCACGACATCCTTTTCGCGCTTCGCTTCGGCGGCGGCGCGCTGCCGCCGGCCCAGATCATCGGCCGCGAAGGCATGGCCATCTTCGGCCTGCTCCTGATCGAGAATCTTTTCCGCAACACCGCTGCTCGCCGGCAATGGTACGTGGTGCCGCTCGCGATCGGCCTCGGCGGGCTCTTCGCCTATCAGCTCTTCCTTTATTCGGACGCGCTGCTCGCCGGCGCGGTGAGCGCGCCATATGCCGCGGCGCTGCCGGCGGTGAACGCGCTGATTGCGCCGTTCCTCGCGCTGAGCTTCCTGCGCAATCGCGGCTGGAAGACCGGGGTGCAGCTCTCGCAAACCGTGGTGCTGCACAGTCTCACCCTCATCGCTTCGGGCGTGATGCTGCTCGCCGTCGTTACCGTCGCCGGGCTGTTGCGCACTCGCGGCGGCGGCGAATGGAGCGAGGTGGTCGAAGTCGCCGCACTGTTCGGCAGCCTGCTGATTCTCGCGGCAATCATCTCCTCGGCCGGCCTCAAGGCGCGGCTGACCTATCTGATCCGGCGCCATTTCTTCGCACGGCGCTACGACTATCGTGCCGAATGGATGAATTTCATCGACACCTTATCGATGCGCGCAGCAGGCGAGGATCTGAAGCGCCGCGCGATCGAGGGCATCGCTAATGTCGTCGCTGCGCCGGCAGGTGCGCTATGGCTGCGCGAGGGCGTGGCCGAGAACGGCGATTTCGTCCCGGTCGCGCTCTGGAACATGCGGCTGCCGAGCGACGCCGCTGTGCCGGCCGACAGCGCCGTCATCAAGGGTTTCCGCGACGGCTTCTGGATTCAGGAATTCCCGCACGCGATCGCCGACCCGGCGCTCGGCGAATGCTGGCTCGCGGTGCCGCTGGTGCCGCAGGGCCGGTTGATCGGCTTCATCACCCTCGCATCGCCGCGCGCGGCCACGAAGCTCAACTGGGAAAGCTTCGAGTTGCTGCGCGCGCTCGCCCGCCAGGCGGCGAGCTATATCGCCGAGGAGAGGCTCGATCAGCAACTCCAGGATTCGCGCCGGCTCGAGGAATACGCCAAGCGCTTTGCCTTCGTCGCCCATGACCTCAAGAATCTCGCGGCGCAGCTTCGCCTGGTCGTGGTCAACGCCCAGCGCCATGGCGACGATCCCGGCTTTCGCGCCGATGCCTTCGAGACCATCCGTCATTCGGTCACGCGCATGACCGACCTCCTCCATCGGCTGCGCGCGAACGAGCGGACCGCGGCCACTTCGAACGGTACCATCGACGCGGTCCCGGTCATCCTGCATCTGCTCGCGGCGCGGGGGCCCGAGCGGGCGCGCATCCGCTGCGCGTTCGAATGCGTCAGCGCGATGGTCGCGATCGATCCCGACGGACTCGGCTCCGCGGTCAAGTTGCTGCTCGACAATGCGATTGAGGCCTCGCCGGCGGATGCCAGCGTCTCGCTCGACATGCATTGCCGCGACCGCAATCTCGTGATCGAGATCGTCGATCAGGGCGCGGGCATGGATGTCGAGTTCATCCATGGCGAGCTCTTCCGGCCGTTCCGCTCGACCAAGGCCGACGGCTACGGCATCGGCGCCTATCAGACGCGGGAATTGCTGCGCATGGCCGGCGGCGACCTCGATGTCGTCAGCGCGCCCGGCATCGGCACGACCATGCGCATCATTGTGCCGCTGGCGAAGGAAACGGCCGTCTCCTCGGCCGCCTAGCACAATGACCGACTCCAAGCTGCAAATCCTTCTGGTCGAGGACGACGAGGGCCTGGTCCGCCAGTATCGCTGGGCGCTCGCCGACCACGAGCTCGCGGCGGCCGGCAACCGCGAGAATGCGGTCGCCGAATTCCGCCGCCTGCGCCCGCCGGTCGTGATCCTCGATCTCGGCCTGCCGCCCGAACCAGAAACTGTGCGCGAGGGCATGCTGACCCTCGAAGCGATCCTGGCGATCGCGCCCGAGACCAAAGTCATCGTCGCCACTGGCCACGAGAATCATGCCGCGGCGCTGCGCGCGATCGCGCTCGGCGCCTATGATTTCCACCGTAAGCCGGTCGATGTCGAGCTCTTGCGCCATATGATCGAGCGTGCGGCGCGGCTGGCTGCGCTCGAAGGCGAGAATCGGCGCCTCGCCGAGATGGCGCCGTGCTCGCCGGCCGACGGCATCGTCGCCGCCAGTCCGCAAATGGCGCGCATGCTGCGCGCGATCGAGAAGATCGCGCCGACCGATGTCGCGGTGCTGCTGCTTGGCGAGAGCGGCACCGGCAAAGAGGTGCTGGCGCAGGCGATCCATCGCCTCAGCCCGCGCGCCAAGAAGCCGTTCGTCGCCATCAACTGTGCGGCGATCCCCGAGACGCTGCTCGAAAGCGAGCTCTTCGGTCACGAGAAGGGCGCCTTCACCGGCGCGGTGAAGCAGACCCTCGGCAAGATCGAGACCGCGAATGGCGGCACGCTGTTCCTCGACGAGATCGGCGATGTGCCGCTGGCGATGCAGGTGAAGCTGTTGCGCTTCCTGCAGGACCAAGTGGTCGAACGCGTCGGCGGCCATCGCCCGATCCAGGTCGATGTGCGCATCGTCTGCGCGACCAACCAGGACCTCGACCGGCTGATGGCGGACGGCCGGTTCCGCGAGGATCTCTTTTATCGCCTCAACGAGCTGCGGCTGACGATTCCGCCGCTGCGCGAGCGCGAGGGCGACGCGATCCTACTCGCGACCTATTTCCTGAAGAAGTTCAACGCGCAGTTCGCGCGCAAGCTCAAAGGCTTCGGCTCCGACGCGCTCGCGGCGATCGCGGGCCACCCGTGGCGCGGCAACGTCCGCGAGCTGGAGAACCGCGTCAAACGCGCGGTGGTGATGGCCGACGGTGTCGCGATCACGGCGGCCGATCTCGAGCTGGCGCCGGCGGAGCTGCCGAACGGCTCGCTCGATCTGCGCGAGGCGCGGGCGCGCGCCGAGCGCGGCGTGGTGCAGATGGCGCTGGCACAGACCAACGGCAATCTCTCGCGCGCCGCCAAGCTTCTCGGCATCAGCCGCCCGACGCTATACGGCCTGCTCGAAGGCCTCGGCCTCGATATTGCGTCGTGAGCGCCGGTTAGGGTGCGCGCCCGCCGAGCTTCTCGAGTCCTCGCGCGACGAAGCGCTCGAGCCGCACCCCCATAAGATAGCCAATCTGCGCCGGCGGCGGGATTCGCCGAGTCCGGCGCAGCGCCGCTTCGAAGCCGAGCGATGGCCGCTGCGCCAGCCACACCAGCGCGATGAGCTCGCGTCGCGCCTCGGGCGATAGCCGCGTTATTGCCTGCTCGAGGCGCTGCCGCTCGTCGCTCTCGAACGCGGCGAGGTCGACCGCATCAGGCTTGATCAAGACAGAAACCGGCGGGTCGGCCGCGCGCCCGCTTTTGCGCCCAATGCCGAGATAGCGGACCATCGCCTGCTCGTCGCGGCTGCGCCGCCGCGATACCTCGGCGATGGCCAGTGCCTCGGCGATCTCAAGCGCGTGCAACATCGCGCCAATCATAGCGCGCCGGTCGGTCTCGCGACTCTCCTGGCCATCCGGCGGATGGCGGGCGATGCAGCTTCGCGCCATATCGCTTGCATGCAGCCAGCGGAGAACGCAATGACCGAAACCCCCGATCCCTTGACCCTCTTATCCGACCGTCTTGCCGCGCTGACCGAGCGCGCGAGTGCCGGCATTGTCGGCGTCCGCGGCGGCGGTCGCCGGCCGATCAGCGGCATCCATTGGCGGCCTGGTATCGTCGTGACCGCCGAGGAAGCGCTGGAGCGCGACGAAGGCATCGAGATCGTCGCCGCCGACGGCACACGGCGCGCCGCCACCCTCGCCGGGCGCGATCCCAGCACCGATATCGCGGTGCTGCGCTTCCAGCCCGATGACCTTCCGGTCGCGGCGCTCGGCGATGCTGCCAGCCTCCGCACCGGACATTTCGTGCTGACGGTCGGCCGGCATGAGCGCGGCGCGCTCGCCGCGTCGGGTATCGTCGCTCTCGCCGGCGGCGCCTGGCACAGCGCGCGGGGTGGCGCGATCGATCATCTCGTCCGTCTCGATCTGCGTCTCGCACCGGCCGCCGAAGGCGGCGCCTTGGTCGATACCAAGGGACAGGTGCTCGGCATGGCGGTGACCGGGCCGCGCCGCCGCGCCCTCGCTATTCCGCGCTCGACCATCGATCGGGTGGTCGATCAGCTCCTCGCCAAAGGGCATATCGCGCGCGGCTATCTCGGCGCCGGGCTGCGGCCGGTGGCGCAGCCGGCGGGCGTCCTCGCAATAAGCCTCGATTCCGACGGCCCCGCGGCCAAGGCCGGCCTGTTGGTCGGCGACATCATCACGGCCTGGAACGGCAAGCCGGTTGGCCGCGTGCGCGAGGTGATGCATCTGCTGCCGCCGGACTCGGTGGGCAGTACGGTCGAGCTCGGTCTTATCCGCGGCGGCGCACCGGCAAAGCTCAGCCTCACCATCAGGGAGCGGCCGGGAAAATAGCCGGGCTTTGGCCTTGCCCGTGCCGCATCCCACATAAGGGCCATGCCCAGCTTTGCGGTCTTCGCCGTCGAGAGCGCCCGCCGCGGCGCTCTCGAAGCCGTGGCGCGGCGTGAAGGCACGCTCATCGACGGTGCCGGCGATCGTGACGCGCTGCGGCGGTTGCTCGAGCGCCGGCTGATCGACATCGTCCTCGCCGCGGGAATCGATGCCGAGACGCTGGCGTCGCTGACGGTGCGTCACCCCGCGACGCGCTTCATCCTCCTCGCCGAAGACAGCGAGGCGCTCGACTTGGTTCTCGCCGGCGGCGCGGCCGTTTTGCCGCGCGAAGCCGGTGCCGCGGCGATCGCCTCCGCCGTGGTGGCGATGGGATCGGGGCTGCGGCTGATCCCGGACCTCGCGCTCGACCGTTTGCGTGCTTTGGCCGGCGTCCAGCCCGTGGCGACCGAGGACGAGATGCCGGTACTCACGCCGCGCGAGCATGAGGTGCTGGCGGCGATGGCCGACGGCGCGTCCAACAAAGTGATCGCGCGCCGGCTCGGTATCTCGTTCCACACCGCGAAATTCCACATCGCTTCGATTCTCGCCAAGCTCGATGCCGATACCCGCACCGAGGCACTGGCGCGCGCCGCGCGCATGGGACTGGTCATGCTCTAGCCTTGGCAAGGCGGCGGGCGATCACCATCTGTTGGTCCCCATGACGAACATCAACACCATCGATCAACTCCAACCCGATCCCGCTTCCCCTGCCACCTCGACCGCCGATGACCTCGCGGCCTTCGATGCCTATTCGCGCGCGGTGATCGGCGCCGTCGACAAGGTCGGTCCGGCGGTGCTGCATCTCCAGGTCGAGGCGCAAAAGGGCCATGGCGGCAGCGGCTCGGGCGTCGTCTTCACCCCCGACGGCTATGTCCTTACCAACAGCCATGTGATCGCCGGCGCCAAGCGCATCACCGCGAACTTCCCCGACGGTCGCGCGCTGTCGGCCAGCATTGTCGGCGACGATCCCGACACCGATCTCGCGGTGCTGCGCTTGGACGGCGAGACGCCGGTCTGGGCGCGGCTCGGCAGCTCGCGCGATCTGCGCGTCGGCCAGCTCGTCGTCGCGATCGGCAATCCCTTCGGCTTCCAGTGCACGGTCACCGCCGGCGTCGTCAGCGCCTTGGGCCGCAGCCTGCGCTCGCGCTCGGGGCGGCTCATCGACAGCGTCATCCAGACCGATGCCGCGCTCAATCCTGGCAATTCGGGCGGGCCGCTGGTCAATTCCGCCGGCGACATCATCGGCATCAACACCGCCATCATCGCGATGGCGCAGGGCATCTGCTTCTCAATCTCGGCCGACACCGTCGAGTTCGTCGCCGCGCGTCTCATCCGCGAGGGCCGGGTGCGGCGCTGCTATATCGGCGTCGCCGGCCAGAACGTGCCGGTGCCGCGCAAGGTCGTGCGCTTCCATGGCTTGGCGCGCGAGAGCGGCGTGCTGGTGCAGAACGTGGCGCAGGACGGCGCGGCGGCGGCGGCAGGGCTGCTCTCGGGCGACATCATCGTCGAATTCGACGATCATGCCGTCGGCGATATCGACGCGCTGCATCGCCTTCTGGTCGAAGACCGGCTCGGGGTCTCGGTGCCGATGGTGGTGCTGCGCCGCGAGCTGAAGCTCACTCTGCCGGTGGTGCCGCGGGAAATCCCGCCGGCAGCATGAGCTTCAGTTCTGCTTTCCCGTGCTGAGCTCGGGCCAGAGCCTGCGCGCGATCTCGCCGTCCTCGGCGAAAGCATGGCAGGTGTTGAGGAGGCGTGGCTTGCGCGACGCGTCAGGGCTGCGCCCCTCGGCCCGCGCCATGCGGCTGCGATGGGGGAAGATGGTCTGGAAGGCAACCGTCGCGAGGCGTCCGATCAGCTCGACATGATGGGTACAGCCGGCGACGCCACCGAACAACTCGAACACTCGGGCATTGAAGCCCTTCGCGATCTTCAGGCCCTTGAGCTGCTGGAAGTTCGGCAGAATGGCAGGGCAGACCGCATAGGGGCTGTGGTCGGTCGCGGCCTCGACGCCCTGGATGGTCAGGCCGTCGTCGACGATGAGCCGCAGCCACATCTCGTGGATGAACTCACCGGGCTTCACCTCGCCGCGATACTCGTTGCCGAAGGCGTAGCTCTTGCCGTCGGTCAGGCGGCCTTCGATGTCCCAGAGGCCGTCGCTTCGCTTATAGCCGTGACATTCGATGCGTCTCGTATGGATCAGCTCGCGCGGTGCGGCGTCGGGCAAGGGCATGACATGCTCTTTCGGGAATTGGGAAAAGCTAGGCGGTCGCGGGCGCAGCGCCGGTCTCGGCCGCGAGGAAGGTCTCGAGCGTCGCGCGTTCGACATCGCGCGAGATGAAGGCGTCGCCGATGTCATGCGCGAGGATCAAGGTGATGCGGCCGTCGCGCACTTTCTTGTCTTTGCCCATATGGCGCAGGAGCTCGGCCGGCGCAAAGCGCTTGCCGGTGGCGATCTGGCCGAGCGCCACGGGCAGGCCGACGGCGGTGTAATGGCGGCGCACCCGCGCCACGGAGTCTCTCGGGCAAAGGCCGAGCTTCGCGGATAAGTCGAAAGCGAGCCGCATACCGAGCGCGACCGCCTCGCCATGCAGCAGCGCGTCGCCGAATCCGGTCTCGGCCTCGAGCGCATGGCCGAAAGTATGGCCGAAATTGAGGAGCTGGCGGTCGCCGGTCTCGCGTTCGTCGATCGCGACCACCGCCGCTTTGGCGGCGCAGCTCTTCAGCACCGCTTGGCGCCGCGCATCGGCATCGCCGGCGACGAGGCGCGGCCCGGCGGTCTCGAGCCAGTCGTAGAAGCCGCGGTCGCGGATGAGGCCGTATTTCACCACCTCGGCATAGCCCGCCAGCAATTCGCGCCGCGGCAGAGTCGCCAGCGTGTCGATATCGGCCAGCACGAGCACCGGCTGGTGGAAGGCGCCAATGAGATTCTTGCCGTGGCGGCTGTCGATCGCGGTCTTGCCGCCGACCGAACTGTCGACCTGCGCCAGCAAGGTGGTTGGCACCTGCACGTAGTCGAGGCCGCGCAGCAAGGTCGCCGCGGCAAAGCCGGTGAGGTCGCCGATGACGCCGCCGCCCAGCGCGATCAGCGGCGTGCCGCGCTCGATGCCGAGCCCCAGCACGTCCTCGCAGAGCTTCGAGAAATGCGCGAAATCCTTGCTCGCCTCGCCCGGCGGCAAGATGATCGCCTGATGCGCGATGCCGGTCTTGTCGAGCCCGGCCTGCAAGGGCGCGAGATGAAGCTTGGCGACATTCTCGTCGGTGATGATCACCGCGCGCTTCTGGCGGATGACCGGCGCGATCAGCGCGCCGGCATCGGTCAGCAGCCCGGCGCCGACGACAATGTCGTAGCTGCGTGCGCCGAGCTCGACGCGAAGGTGATCGCGCGTGCTCATGAGCCGGCGCCGGCCTGGGCCGTCGCGCGCAAATGCTGCTGCAGCCCCTCGATCGCCTTGGTCAGCGTCGCTTCGGGCGGCCCGTCGACGGTATCGACCGTGATGTCCGCCTCGGCATAGATCGGATAGCGTTCGGCCATCAATCGCGTCAGCACCGCGCGCGGATCGCCGGTCTTGAGCAGCGGCCGGTTGCCGCGCCGAGCGACGCGGGTGAGCAGGGTCTCGAGATCGGCGCGCAGCCAGATCGAGATTGCGCGCTGGCGGAGGAGTGCGCGCGTGCTCGGGTCCATGAAGGCGCCACCGCCGGTCGCCAGCACCTGCGGCGGCCCGTCGAGCAGCCGGGCGATCACCCGCCGCTCGCCGTTGCGAAAGGTAGCCTCGCCGTCGCGCGCGAAAATCTCCTCGATGCTCGCGCCCGCGGCGGCTTCGATCTCGGCATCGGCATCCGTGAAAGGCAGGCCGAGCACCTGGCCAAGCCGGCGGCCGATACTCGATTTGCCGGCACCCATCAGCCCGACCAGCGCCACCGTCACCGGCGCGCGCCAAGGTAACGACGCATTCATGCGCGCACCGCTGCGACTCGGCGCGGCAGCGTTGAATCGTTAAGGATGCGCCGATAGACTGCGGCTAACTCAATCATGGCCGCAGCCTAGCATACTGCCAGGATGCCGCGCCAATCGGGGTTCCTCTCATCAATTGCTTCGGGCAGAGTCAATGGGTCGCTTTCTTCTGGTCGTCTTGGCTGTCGTCGTGGTGATCCTCGTCGGCGGAACGGCGTTTCTCATGGTCTGGAACCCCCCGGCGCCGACCGCGCGCGTCGAAAAGGTGATTCCGGATGCGCGTTTTCCGCATTGAGCGGAGCCTCTACGCCGCGCTTCTGATCCTCGCGGCGACGCCTGTCTTTATCCCGATCGGTTTTGTCCGGACCGCCGCGGCGCAGACGGGCATGCCAATTCCCCTGCTGCCGCCAACCCCGACGGCGCCCGCGCCGCCGACCCCGGCCGCACCGCCGGCGCCGCCACCCGCCGCGCCAAGCGACTCGCAGATCGAGTCGCAGCCGCTGGCGCCGCTTGATCCGTCCTGGACCGGCACGCTTGGCGCCGCCGACCGCGCCTTGCCGCAAGACATGTGGTCGACGACGCCACGCAGCCTCGTCGATGCCGCCTTGCCGCTGCTCCAGCCGACGAATTCGCCGGCGTTGCAGGATCTCGGCCGCCGGCTGCTGCTGAGCGGCGCGACGGTGCCCGCGGGTCAGGATCCTACGACCGGGCCGAGCCTCATCGATCGCCGCTTCGGTCGCCTGCTGGCGCTGGGCTATAGCGAGGGCGCGGCGCTGATCGATGCGTTGCCGCAACGGGACGCCGGCGAGGGCTTCGACCGCGATTCGGTCGAGTTGCGGATCGCGGGCGGCGATCTCCCCGGTGCCTGCCGCACGGTCACCGATCGAGTCGTCCGCTATCGGAACGCCTGGTGGAACGAAGCGCTCATTGCCTGCCAGGCGCTCAGCCGCGCCTATGACCAGGCGGCGCTCGGGCTCAGCGTCCTGCGCGAACAAAAAGCGACGCGCGATCCGGTTTTCGAGACGCTGATCGAGGCGATTCTCGGCCATCGCGGCAAGCTCGACAAGCTGCCCGATCCGACGCCGCTGCGCATGACGCTGCTGGCGGCGGCGAAGCTGCCGCTCCCCGGTGATGCGTTGGCGGCGGCAGGGCCGGCCGCGCTCGCGGTCTGGGCGACCAGCGACCACGTGCCGATCGCCGCGCGGCTCGCGGCCGGCGAGAAGGCCGAGGCGTTTGGCGCATTGCCGCCGGCCGGGCTCGGCCTGCTCTATGGCGCGGTCGAGATCAAGCCCGAGGAGCGGGCGGGACTCTTGAAGAGCGGCAAGCTTCCTGACGACCCGCGCGCCCGCGCGATCCTCTTCGATGTCGCGCGCGCCAGCGATCCGGGAGCGGCGCGCGTCGCCGCGCTGGCGCCGCTCCTCGCCGATGCGCGCCGCCGCGGCGCGTTCTTTGCGATGGCGCGGTTGGTCGGGCCGCTGGTGGAGGAACTCCAGCCGGCGCCCGAGCTGCGAAGCTTTGCCGGCGAGGCGGCGCGCGTGCTGCTCGCGACGCATGATGGCGATCGCGCGGCGCCCTGGGTCGCGCTCGCCGGCAGCGCCGAGTTGCGCGTGGTCGCCGATTTCGCGCACGTTCCTGGCGGCGACGAAGAGTCGCCGCCGCTCGCGGCCGCGATCACGGCACTGACGGCGCTCGATGCCCCGGCCGCGTCGCGTCAGGCCGATCTGCTCGTGTCGCTTGCCGCGGCGCTGGGGGAGCCGCTTGGCGGGATCGATAGGGCGCCGTTGCTCCGCGTGCCGCATCCGGGGACGGTGCCCAATGGCGCGCTGTGGCTCGACCAGGAGGAGGCGGCGAAAGCTCAGCGCATCGGCGAGACCGTACTGACGACCATACTAATGGCGACGGCCGGCGATCGGCTTTCCGCCGAGCCGATCGTGCTCGCGCAAGCCGTTGCCGGGCTCGAAGCGGCGGGGCTCGATCCCGATGCGCGCGCGCTCGCCGTCGAAGCGGCGCTCGATGCCGGCATCTGAGCGGCGCAAGCCGGTGCCGCCGTCCTCGCGCCATGTCGAGGCGTTCCTCGAGATGCTCGCCGCCGAGCGCGGCGCGGCACGTCTCACCATCGCCGCCTACCGCAACGATCTCGACGATCTCGCACGCGTCCTCGGCGGCGATCTTGCGCGGGCCGAGAGCGATGGCCTGCGCCGTTATTTCGCAGCGCTCGCCCGCGCCGGCGCCGGCGCGCGCACCGCGGCACGTCGACTCTCGGCGTTCCGGCAATTCTTTCGCTTCCTCGTGACCGACGGCGTGCGGCGCGATGACCCGACCCAGGCGATCGACGGGCCGCGCCTGCCGCGCGCCCTGCCCAAGCATCTCGAGGAAGGCGAAGTCGCGGCGCTGATCGATGCTTCGTGCAAGCATGAGGGGCCTGAAGGCTTGCGGCTCGTCTGCATCGTCGAGCTGCTCTACGGCGCAGGCTTGCGAGTCTCGGAACTGGCGGCGCTGCCGCTCGCCGCGGCGAAGCGCGATGCCCCCTATCTCGTCATTCGCGGCAAGGGCGACAAGGAGCGGCTGGTGCCGCTCGGCGCGCCCGCGCGTGCTGCGCTTGCTGCCTACCTCGCGATACGCTGGCGCTTCCTGCGCGACGGCAAGGCGTCGCGGTTCCTCTTTCCGTCGCGCGGGCGCGAGGGCTTCCTCACGCGTCGTCGCTGCGGTCAGCTCTTGAAGCAGCTCGCGCTTGAGGCGGAGCTCGACCCGGCGCGGCTGTCGCCCCATGTCCTCCGCCACGCCTTCGCCAGCCATCTCGTCGAGAACGGCGCCGACCTGCGCAGCGTGCAGGAAATGCTCGGCCATGCCGATATCGCGACGACCCAGATCTATACGCATGTGCAAAGTGCGCGCTTGCAGCGCCTCGTCGCCGAGCGCCATCCGCTCGCGCGCAAGAAGCCGGTGCGCTGAGCGGCGGCCGGGCGCGGCCGCGGGGTAGCGCCGGCCGAGCGCTTATGCTAGGTGACACGGCCGATGCGACATTTTCTCGAATTCGAGAAGCCGCTCGCCGAGCTCGAAGGCAAGATCGAGGAGTTGCGCCATCTCGCCGATGGCGGCGATCTCAATATCGCCGATGAGGTCGAGCGACTGGAGACCAAGGTCGATCGGCTGCTGCGCCAGACCTACGCCAAGCTCTCGCCATGGCAAAAGGTCCTGCTCGCGCGCCATCCCGAGCGCCCGCATGGCGGCGATTACCTCGCCGGGCTCATCACCGAGTTCACGCCGCTGGCGGGTGATCGCGCCTTTGCCGAGGACCGCGCGATCGTCGGCGGCCTCGGGCGATTCCGCGGCCGCGCCGTCGTGGTGCTGGCGCATGAGAAAGGCGCCGACACCGAAGCGCGCGTCCGGCACAATTTCGGCATGGCCAAGCCCGAGGGGTATCGCAAGGCAATCCGCCTCACGCATCTCGCCCACCGTTTCGCGCTGCCGGTCTTGAGCTTCGTCGACACCGCCGGCGCTTATCCCGGTATCGAGGCCGAGGAGCGCGGCCAAGCCGAGGCGATCGCGCGCTCGATCGAGGCCTGTCTCCAGGTCGAGGTGCCGGTGATCGCGACGGTGATCGGCGAAGGCGGCTCGGGCGGCGCGATCGCGCTCGCCGTCGGCAATCGGGTGCTGATGCTCGAGCACGCGGTCTATTCGGTGATCTCGCCCGAAGGCTGCGCCTCGATCTTGTGGCGCAGCGCCGCCAATGCGCAGGACGCGGCCGAAGCGCTGAAGCTCACCGCGCAGGATCTTCTGAGGCTCGGCGTCATCGATCAGATCGTGACCGAGCCGCTGGGCGGCGCGCATCGCGACAAGGCGGCGACCATCGCCGCGGTCGGCGATGCGATCGAGATCGCGCTCGGGCCGCTGCTCGAACTCGATGGGCCGGCGCTCCGCAAGCAGCGCCGCGAGAAGTTCCTCGCGATGGGAAGCGCAGCCTAGCGACGGGTCACGCCTTCAGCGTGTAGCCCGAGCCGCGCACGGTGTGCAGCAGCGGCTTGTCGAAGCCCTTGTCGATCTTCTGCCGCAGTCGGCTGACATGCACGTCGATGACGTTGGTCTGGGGATCGAAGTGGTGATCCCACACCTTTTCCAGCAGCATCGTGCGCGTGACGATATGGCCGGCGTGCCGCATCAGGTATTCGAGCAGGCGGAACTCGCGCGGCAGCAGCTCGATCGGCTGCTCGGCGCGCGTCACCGTCCGCGCCAGGAGATCCATCTCGAGGTCGCCGGCTTGCAGCTTCGTCTCGGCGCTCGAGCGCCGCGTCAGCGCCTCGAGCCGCGCGAGCAACTCCGAGAATGCGAACGGCTTGCCGAGATAGTCGTCGCAGCCGGCGCGCAAGCCCTTGACCCGTTCGTCGACATCGCCCAGCGCGCTCAGCACGAGGACCGGCGTCAAGTTCTTCGCCGCGCGCAGCGCCGCGATGATCGAAAGCCCGTCGAGGCCGGGAAGCATCCGGTCGATGATCATCGCGTCGAAATTCTCGCGGCGCGCGACATCGAGACCTGTTCGACCGTGCTCGGCCAAGTCGACGCGATGGCCGCTCTCGGTCAATCCCTTGACGAGATAAGCCGCCGCTTCGCTGTCGTCCTCAATGACCAAGATACGCATGGGCGTGATCACAATAGAATGGGGGAGAGGCCAGACGCGCCGGCCTCTCCCCGGTTGTCAGCCGTTGCCCTGATTGCTTAACGACAGCGCAACATATTGGTTGACGCCGTTGCGGTTGAGCAGGATCAGGACGTTCTGGTTGCCCTTCGCGCTCTTGGCCTCGTTGAGCGCGCCGATCACCTCGGTGGGCGTGGTGACCGGCTTCTGGTTGACGGATTCGAGCACGTCGCCGCGCTGCAAACCGAGATCGGCGAGCGGGCTGTCATCGGCGACGCTGGTGACGACGACGCCTTTGACGTCGCGGCCGATATGCAGCCGCTGGCGCCAGTCGCTGGTCAGCGGCGAAAGATGGAGTCCCATCGCGCTGCCGTTCTCAGCCGTCGCGCCGCTATTGCCGCCGCGACCATTCATCGCGATCTGCGGGTTCTCGGGCATTTGCGAGATGGTCGGCGACAGATCGGTTTCGCCCGATTTGCGCCAGATATGCACCTTCGCAATGTCACCGACTTTGGTCTCCGCCACCACGATTGGCAGGTCGCGCACCTTATCGATGTCGTGATCGTTGAAGGACAGGATCACATCGCCCTGCTTGAAGCCGGCCTTGGCGGCGGGGCCGCCGGGCGTGACGTCGGCGACCAGCGCGCCTTCATCCTTTGGCAGGCCGAGGCTCTTGGCGATCTCCGGTGTGACCTGCTGGATCTGCACGCCGAGCCAGCCGCGGTCGACTTTGCCGTGCTCGCGCAACTGGTCGATGACCGGTTTCGCCAGATCCGACGGAATGGCGAAGCCAATGCCGACCGAGCCGCCATTCGGCGAATAGATCGCGGTGTTGATGCCGATCACCTGGCCGTCGAGGTTGAAGGTCGGGCCGCCCGAATTGCCGCGATTGATCGAGGCGTCGATCTGGAGGAAGTCGTCGTAGGGGCCGGCGTGGATGTCGCGGCCGCGCGCCGAGACGAAGCCCGGACTGACCGAGCCGCCAAGGCCGAAAGGATTGCCGACGGCGAGCACCCAGTCGCCGACCTGCTCCGTATCGCTGTTGCCCCAGCTCACATAGGGCAGCGGCTTTGGCGCCTCGATCTTCAAAAGCGCAAGATCGGTCTTGGTGTCGCGGCCGATGATCTTGGCCGCGTGTTCCGTGCCGTCTTGAAAGATCACCGAGACTTTCGCGGCGTTCTGGACGACATGGTTGTTGGTGACGATGTAGCCGGTCGGGTCGATGATGAAGCCCGAGCCCAGCGCGACCGTGTGCTCGCGCTGCTGCTGCGGCGCCGGCCGGCCCTGCTGCTCGAAGAAGCGGCGCAGCATCTCGTCGAATGGCGACTGCGGGAAGCCCTGACCCTGTCCGCCGAGACCCTGACCCTGGTCCTGACCTTGATCCTGGTCCTGGTCCTGACCTTGATTCTGGTCCTGACCCTGCCCCTGATCCTGGTCGCCGTTGCCGACCTCATCGCTCGTCTGGGCGCCAGGCTTTAACGTCGCCGAGATGTTGACCACCGCCGGCATCACTTTTTTGACGAGCGGCGAGAAGCTCGGCAGGGCGCCGACGAGCGGCGAGCCTGCTCCGGCGGGCGCCGTGTCGGCCTGGGCAAGAGGGCCGAAGGCAAGCGCCAGTGCGACGCCGGCCGCAAGCGTGGCCAAGCGCAAGGGGCGAGTAGAGGGGAGGGGAGACATCGGAGGGGACCTCTCGGGTTCGTTGGGGTCGTCGATCGCGCGGGGCCGTTGCCGCGCTTGCTGATACTGTGTCGTCAGGATGGGCCAAGGCGGGTTACGGCCCTCCTTCGCTCCCATTAAATCTCTGTCATTCGGGAATGGTTGCCGGCCCTCGCGCCGATAGCCGGCGACCATGGCGGCGCGGAGTGGATTCTGCGCTAGACCCGGCCGTGGCAGTGCTTGAATTTCTTGCCCGAGCCGCAGGGGCAGGGGGCGTTGCGAGGCGTCTTCGCCCAGGGCGACGCAGCTTGCGCCGGGGACGGCGCGAGCGCGACGGCGGTATCGCCTTCTTGGGCGGCGCCCGCCCACGCTAGATCCTCGCGAGTCTCGACCATCCGCTGCCGCGGGGGCGGTGGTACCGGCGCCGCCGTTGGCGCTTGATCCTCGGGGCGCTGCACGCGCAGCTCGACATGGCAGAGGACGCTCGTCACCGCCTCGCGCAGATGCGCAAGCATCTCCTGGAACAGCACGAAAGCCTCGTGCTTGTACTCGTTCAGCGGATCGCGCTGCGCATAGGCGCGGAGGTTGATGCCCTGGCGCAGATGATCGAGCGCCAGCAGATGCTCTTTCCAAGTCTGATCGAGGATCTGAAGGAGCAGACTGCGCTCGGCAAGCCGCATCAGCTCGGCACCGTAATTTGCCGCCTTCTGTGCCATCTTGGCGTCGGCCGCCTCGGTCACGCGCTCGCGGATATTGTCCTCGGCGATGCCCTCTTCCTTGGCCCAATCGGCGACCGGCAGGTCGAGGTTCAAAAGGCGCCCGATCTCGCCATGGAGAGCTGCCGTGTCCCATTGATCGGGCAGCGAATTCTCGGGCAGGAAGCGCGCGACCACACGCTCCACGGTATCGTGCCGCATGTCGACGACCATCGCCGCGATGTCGGTCGCGCTCATGATCTCGCGCCGCTGTTGATAGACGACCTTGCGCTGGTCGTTCATCACGTCGTCGAAGCGCAGCAGGTGCTTGCGGATTTCGTAGTTGCGCGCCTCGACCTTTTCCTGCGCCTTCTCGAGCGCCTTGTTGATCCAAGGATGGATGATCGCCTCGCCCTCTTTGAGGCCGAGCTTCTGCAGCATCCCGTCCATGCGCTCCGAGCCAAAGATGCGCATGAGGTCGTCGTCCAGCGAGACGAAGAATTTCGACGCGCCGGGATCGCCCTGCCGGCCGGAGCGGCCGCGGAGCTGGTTGTCGATGCGGCGGCTCTCGTGCCGCTCGCTGCCGATGACGTAGAGCCCGCCGGCCTTGACGGCGGCGTCGTGCGCCGCCGCGATCTCGGCGCGGATCGCTTTCTCCTTCTCGGCGCGCAGCGCCGGATCGGCGATCGTCGCCGCCTCCTGCTTCAGGCGCATGTCGAGATTGCCGCCGAGCTGAATGTCGGTGCCGCGGCCCGCCATGTTGGTGGCGATCGTGACCGCGCCCGGCCGGCCGGCTTGCGCGATGATATAGGCCTCTTGCTCGTGGTAGCGCGCGTTCAGCACCTGGTGCGGCACTTTCTTCTTCTTGAAGAGCTCCGCCAGAACTTCCGATTTCTCGATCGATACCGTGCCGACCAGCACCGGCTGCTGGCGCTCGTGGCATTCCAGCACCTGAGCGAGGATCGCCTCGTTCTTCTCGCGCGCCGAACGGTAGACCTCGTCGTCGGAGTCCTTGCGGATGCAAGGCTCATTGGTCGGTATCTCGATGACGTCGAGCTTGTAGGTCTCGCCGAGCTCGGTCGCCTCGGTCATCGCCGTGCCGGTCATGCCGGCGAGCTTCGGATAGAGGCGGAAGTAGTTCTGGAAGGTGATCGAGGCGAGAGTTTGGTTCTCGTTCTGGACGGTGACGTTTTCCTTGGCCTCGAGCGCCTGATGCAGGCCTTCGGAATAGCGCCGCCCTTCCATCATGCGGCCGGTGAACTCGTCGATGATCACCACCTTGTCGTCGCGCACGATGTAATCGGTGTCGCGCGCGAAGAGCTTGTGCGCGCGCAGCGCCTGGTTGGTGTGATGGACGAGCGCGATGTTGTGGATGTCGTAAAGCGTCCCTTCGGTGAGGAGGCCGGTCTCGCGCAACATCGCCTCGACACGCTCGACGCCGGATTCGGTCAGCGCCACGGTGCGCTGCTTTTCGTCCTTCTCGAAATCCTCGTCCTTCAGCGCCGGCATCAGCCGGTCGACCCGGCGGTACATCTCGGACGAATCCTCCGACGGGCCCGAGATGATCAGCGGCGTGCGCGCCTCGTCGATCAGGATCGAATCCACTTCGTCGACGATCGCGTAGTTGAACGGCCGCTGCACCATCTCCTCGAGCCGGAACTTCATGTTGTCGCGCAGATAGTCGAAGCCGAACTCGTTGTTGGTGCCGTAGGTGACGTCGACGGCGTATTGGTCGCGGCGTTGAAGATCGTCGATCCCGTGGACGATGCAGCCGGTGGTGAGGCCGAGAAAGCGGTAGACCTGGCCCATCCACTCGCTGTCGCGCGTGGCGAGATAATCGTTGACGGTGACGACGTGGACGCCCTTGCCCTCGAGCGCGTTGAGATAGACCGGCAAGGTCGCGACCAGGGTCTTGCCTTCGCCGGTCTTCATCTCGGCGATCATGCCGCGATGGAGGATAACGCCGCCGACGAGCTGGACGTCGTAATGGCGCTGACCGAGGGTGCGCTTGGCGGCTTCGCGCACCGTGGCGAAGGCTTCGACGAGCAGATCGTCCAGGGTCTCGCCCTGCGCCAACCGGTCCTTGAACTGCTGGGTCCGCGCGCGCAAGCCGGTATCGTCGAGCGCCGCAAGCTCGGGCTCCAAGGCGTTGATCTCGTCGACTAAAGGCCCGAGACTCTTGACGTAGCGTTCGTTCGCGGAACCAAACAGTCGCCGGGCGAGGGCGCCGATCATTAAAAGCCTCGGGACAGGGATGCGGGCGGGAACTCCGAAGACATAGGAATAACCGCCTAAAGTGTCAATTCTTCACAAGAATTTAGGCGTCTTCGCGCGGTTCCGCGCTTGTTCCATCGCCGTCTTTATGCTTTAAGGCGCGCGGATCGAGGCGCCGCGGGGCGGACGACCGCCCGGTCCCAAGCGAAAGGATCATCATCATGCCGCGTCGTGTTCTGGTCGCCGCTTTTCTTGCCGTGCTCGCGGCGATGCCGGCTGTCGCGCAGCAAAAGGCTCCGGCGAAAGCGGCTGGCGGCGACGACCCCGTGGTTGCGCGCATCAACGGGGCGACGCTGCATCGCTCGGATCTCGAGCTCGCGCTGCGCGGTGCGCCGGCGCAAATCCAACAGCAGCCGATCGACAAGATCTATCCGCAGTTGCTTAACAGCCTCGTCAACGCCGAGCTGCTGGCCCAGGCCGGGCGTAAGGCAAAGATCGACCAGAACGGGCAGGTCAAGCAGCAGATCGCGGGGGCGGAGAAAGAGATCATCGCCGATGCCTTTGTCGCCTCGCTGGCGCGCAGCCAGATCACCGAGCAGAAGTTGCGCGCCGCCTACGACCAGTACGCCAAGGAAGCGCCGCAGAGCGAAGAGGTGCATGCGCGACACATCCTCGTAGCGACCGAGCAGGAGGCCAAGGACATCATCGATCAGCTCAACAAGGGCGCCGATTTCGCGACCCTCGCCAAGGACAAGACCACCGATCCGTCGGGCAAGGCGAATGGCGGCGATCTTGGCTACTTCACCAAGCAGGACATGGTGCCAGAATTCGCCGACGCAGCCTTCGCGTTGAAGCCAGGCGAATACACCAAGACGCCGGTCCACACGCAATTCGGCTGGCATGTCATCAAGGTCGAAGACCGCCGCCCCGGCAAGGCCGGAACCTATGAGCAGGTCGCGCCCGAGATCGCGCAACAGATGACGCAGCAGATCGTCGGCCAAAAGCTGCAAGAGCTGCGCGGCCAAGCCAAGATCGAGCTCTTCGGCCCCGACGGCAAGGCGCTCGCTTCCGCCGCGCCGCCGCCGCAGGCCGCGCCGAATAACCAGCCGGCACAGCAGCAACCGGTCGCGCCGACACTCAATCTCGGCGGCGGCGGCGGCGGCGGGGCAGGCGGCGGCGCGCCAGTGCCGCCGACGCTCTCGCCGGCGACAGCGCCCGATCAGCTCGGGAAGTGATCCCGACCGCCTGAGGGGACGCGGATGGCCGAGACCCTCTCGCCGCTCGCGCCGGCACATTTTCCCGCGTTGCCGGCCATCGACGGCGTGCGCGTTGCCAGCGCGCATTGCGGCATCCGCTATCAAGGCCGCACCGACCTGATGGTCGCGCTACTCGATCCCGGGAGCACCGTTGCCGGGGTGTTCACGCGCTCGCTGATGCCAGGCGCACCGGTCGATTGGTGTCGGCGGGCGTTGCCGCGCGGCAAGGTTCGCGCGATCGTCGTCAATTCCGGCAACGCCAATGTATTCACCGGCCGGCAGGGCAAGGCAGCCGTCGACGCGACGGTGAAGGGCGCGGCATCGCTGCTCCATTGCGACGCGCGCGAGATCTATGTCGCCTCGACCGGGGTCATCGGCGAGAAGCTGCCGGCGGAAAAGATCGTCGCGGCGCTGCCTAGCGCTTTTGCAGCGATGTCGCCTGCCGGCTGGAGCGATGCTGCGCGCGCGATCATGACCACCGACACCTTCCCGAAAGGCGCGACGCAAAGCGCGGCGATCGACGGTATGGCGGTGACGATCAACGGCTTTGCCAAAGGCTCGGGCATGATCGCCCCCGACATGGGCACGATGCTTGCCTATATATTCACCGATGCCGCGCTGCCGGCGGCGGTGCTGCAAGCGCTGCTGGTTTCCGGCAACGAGCGCGCCTTCAATTCGATCACAGTCGATGGCGACACCTCGACCAGCGACACTGTGCTGCTCTGCGCGACCGGCAAGGCGAAGCACAAGCGCGTGACGCGCGCTGCCGATCCGCGCCTCAAGGACTTCCGCCGCGCGCTCGATGCGGTACTGATCGATCTCGCGCAGCAGATCGTCCGCGACGGCGAGGGCGCGCAGAAATTCGTCACCATCCGCGTGACCGGCGCTGCCTCCGCGCGCGCGGCGCGCCGCATCGGCCTCACCGTCGGCAATTCGCCTCTGGTCAAGACCGCGCTCGCCGCAGGCGACGCGAATTGGGGACGCATCGTCATGGCGGTCGGCAAGGCCGGCGAGAAGGCCGATCGCGACCGCCTCGCGATCTCAGCTGGCGGTGTCCGTATCGCCGAGAAGGGCAGCGCGGTCGAAGGCTATGACGAGACGCCGGTGGCGCGTCACATGGCGGGGCGCGACATCCTGATCGAGATCGATATCGGCATCGGCTCGGGCCGCGCCGAGATCTGGACCTGCGATCTGACACATCGCTACATCGACATCAATGGCAGCTACCGCAGCTGATCCGCTGCCGATCGTCCCGATCGTCAGCGCCGCGCTGCTCGACGAGCATGGTCGCGTGCTGCTGCAGCAGCGGCCCGCGGGGAAGGCGATGGCCGGCCTCTGGGAATTCCCCGGCGGCAAGATCGCGGCGGGCGAAACGCCCGAGGCCGCGCTCTGCCGCGAACTCGAGGAGGAGCTCGGTGTTGCCGTCACGGCGAGCGATCTCGCAGCCTTCGGCTTTGCGTCGCATCGCTACGACAGCTTCCACATCCTGCTGCTGCTCTATCTCTGCCGCCGCTGGCAGGGCGCGCCGGTCGCGCGCGAGGGCCAGGCGATCGCCTGGGTCACTCCGGCGGAGATGGCGCGCTACCCGATGCCGGCGGCCGATGCGCCGCTGGTGACGCTGCTGCTTGAACGTCTTTAGGCGATCGTCTCGACGCTGCCGTCGAGATTCATCAGCAGCATGTCGACCGCGAGCTTCGGATGCGCCGCATGGATCTGCTTCGCCAGCCGATGCAACTCGATGGCGTGCAGTTTCTTCTCCTCGTCGCCCTTGGCGTCCTTGCCGAGGATGAGGCGATAGGCGCCGCAATCGCGGTGATCGATGGCGATGACGCGCTGGATGTTGTGTAGCTTGATCGCGAGTCCGAGATGGTCGCGGAAAGTGCGGCCCCAATCGGGATATTTATCGGTCACCGCACCGAGCGCCGCGCCGGCAAGGATCACCTGATCGTATTTCCCCTGGAGCCCGCGGCTCCCCATGTAGGCCGAGACCTTGTCGGTGAGGCGATAGTCGATGCAGCTCAACACCAGCGCGTCGGCTTCGCCGGCGGCCCGCGCGAGGAAAGGCGTAAAGCCGAACAAGGCGGCGGTGCCGCCCAACCCCGCAACTGTCAGGAATCGCCGTCTTGTGCTGGCAAGGACGGCACCACGGCAACAGGAATGATCGTGCATGGTCGCACCCCCAATGAGCGCCGGCACGATATCACGAATGCGCGCGGCGCGGCTACCGGCTTGCGTCAGGCGACGGGCTCGACCTTGCCGTCGAGCGACATCAGCAGGGTTTCGACCGCGAGGTCCGGATAGGCCGCGCGAATCTCGCGCGCCAGCCGGTGAAGCTCGCGGGCGTGCTGCGCCTTCTCTTCCGCGCCGGCGAGGTTCGTGCCGAAGATGACGCGATAGCTGCCGCATTCACGATGGTCGAGGAGAATCACGCGGCGGATGGCGTGCAGTTTCACGGCCAGATCGAGATGCTCGCGGAAGGTCTCGCCCCAATGAGGATAGAGCGAATTCGTCGCCCCGAGCGACGCCCCGGCGAGGATCACGTGGTCATAATTCGCTGCAAGGCCACGCGCTTCCATGTAGCGCGCGATCTTGCCGGGCAGGCGATAATCGATGCAGGTCAGCAGTAGCGCTTCCGCTTGTCCGGTGCCGCTCGGAATAACGAGGTCTCGCCGCTCGACCACCTTGTCTCCCATCCGCGATTTACGGAATTGCTTTGTCGCCCGCGGGCCGCTCTTGCGTGCCGAGCGCGTCGGCGAGACGTGCCGCGGCGCTGCCGGGACGCAGCGCGCGCGGCTGCGCCTCGTGCGGCGCCCAGGCGGTCAGCGTCGCGATCTCGAATTGCGCCGCGATCCGGCCGTCCTTGTCGCCGAAGCGCTGGTGGTAGAGCTCGACCGCGCGCAGCAAGGTCGCGCGCCGCGTGAAATGTCGCCGCCGCAACGCGCAGGCATTGGTCTCGCCCATCGCCCGGAGATCGCGCATCAGCTTCCAGGCGTTGGGATAGTCGACGACGATACGGTCGCTGTCGACCACCGGCAGGGCGAAGCCGGCGCGCTGCAACAGCCCGGCGAGATCGCGCGGATCGGCAAAGGGGGAGATGCGCGGGCTGGCGCCGTTCTCGATCTCGCTTTCCGCCTCGACCAGAACTTGGCGCAAGGCATCGAGTGTCTCGCCGGCGAAGAGATTGACCAGCAACAGCCCGTCCGGCCTCAGGATGTGGCGGAGCTGCAGCAGCGTTCCCGGCAGGTCGTTGATCCAATGGAAGGCGAGACTGCTGACGACGAGTTCGAAGGCGCTTGGGGCGAAGGGCAGGACTTCGAGATCGGCGGTCAGTGGAGCCGCTGCTCCGGCGACGACCGTGTCGATGCCCGCGGCACGCAGCCGCTCGGTGATGAGGCCGTCGCGCGAGCCGAGATCGAGGGCGCGACCGAAGGGCCGCTTGATGTCGGCGAGCCGGTCCCAAAGACGCTCGGCGCCTTCGCGGAAGAGGAAACCGGCATCGTCGCCCAGCCGGGCGGCCCGCGCGCGGTGACGCGCCAGCGCCGGGCGGTCGAAAATCGCGATCGGATCGGCGGAAGGACGGGACATCCCGGCTATATGGCACGCGGCTCTTGCCCCGTCACCCGGCGTGGGGCGACAATCCGGTAATGCTCGCTCTTGCTCCGGCCGCCGGGCTGCGCCGTGCGCGCGATCGCCTGCTCGACCTCTTGCTGCCGCCGCGCTGCCTGGCCTGTGGCTCGCCGGTCGCTGCCACCGGCACGCTCTGCACCGGCTGCTGGCGTGGCTTGACTTTTCTCGGCGCGCCGTGCTGCGCCGGTTGCGGCTATCCCTTCGATTTCGATCTCGGCCCCGGCGGGCTCTGCGGCGCTTGCCTCGCGGCGGCGCCCCGATTCGATCGCGCACGGGCGGCGCTGCGCTACGACGATGGCAGCCGGCCGCTGATCCTGGCGCTGAAGCACGGCGACCGGCTGCATCTCGTGCCGCCGCTTGGGCAATGGATGCACCGCGCCGGCGTCGAGTTGCTGAGCGAGGCCGATCTGCAACTGCCGGTGCCGCTGCATTGGACGCGGCTTTTCGCACGCCGCTACAACCAGGCTGCGGCGCTGGCGCATGCGATCGCCAAGGCCGGCGGGCCGGCGGTCGCAGCCGATTGTTTGATCCGGCGGCGCCGCACCCCATCTCAAGGCAACAAGAACGCCTCGGCACGGCGGCGCAATGTCGCCGGCGCGTTTGCCGTGAAGCGGCCGGATAAAATCCACGGCAAGCGAGTTGTCCTCGTCGACGATGTGCTGACCACGGGCGCGACCGTCGAGGAATGCGCGCGGGTGCTGAAGCGTGCGGGCGCGGTGCGGGTTGATGTGCTGACACTGGCGCGCGTCGTCCGCGCGCAAGGCTGAAGAAGAAGGAAGAACATGGCCAAAGTCGAGATGTATACGACGATGTGGTGCGGCTACTGCGCCCGGGCGCGCGGTCTCTTGAATCGCAAGGGCGTCGCTTTCGCGGACATCGACGTCGAGGCTGATTCCGCGAAACGCGATGAGATGATCCAGCGCGCCGGCGGCCGGACCACTGTGCCGCAGATCTTCATCGACGGCGTCCATGTCGGCGGCTCGGACGATCTCGCGGCGCTCGATCGCGCCGGTAAGCTCGATGCGCTGCTCGGCCTCGGCCTATGAGCGCGAGCTTCAAGGCGGCCTGCGTCCAGCTCAACGCCGCGCGCGACATCGAGCCCAATATCCGCGCCGCGAGCGATCTCATCCGCCGCGCCCGCGATGCCGGCGCCGATCTCGTCATGACCCCCGAGGTCAGCGACATGATCGAGCCCAAGCGCGCAGCCCGGCTCGAGAAGGCGCGCGAGGAAGCGGCGCATCCGATGCTGGCTGCGTTCCGCGCACTGGCACGCGAGACCGGAGCGCATCTGCTGCTCGGCTCGATCATGATCCGGACCGCGGGCGAGGAGCGTCTCGCCAACCGCTCGTTCCTGATTGCGCCCGACGGCGCCATCCTTGCGCGCTACGACAAGATTCATATGTTCGACGTCGATCTCCCCGGCGGCGAAAGCTATCGCGAATCGGCGGTGTTCCGGCCGGGCGAGGCGACGACGCTGGCGTCTTTGCCTTGGGGCGTTCTCGGCCTCACCGTCTGCTACGACCTGCGCTTTCCGCAGCTTTATCGCGCTCTCGCCCAGGGCGGCGCGGATTTCCTCTCGGTGCCTTCGGCCTTCACCGTGCCGACCGGCAAGGCGCATTGGCATGTGCTGTTGCGGGCACGGGCGATCGAGAATGGCTGCTTCGTCTTCGCGCCGGCGCAATGCGGCGAGCATGCCGAGGGCCGGCGCACCTACGGCCATAGTCTCATCGTCGCGCCTTGGGGCGAGGTGCTGGCAGAGGCGGCGGAGGAGCCCGGCTTCATTCTCGCCGAGATCGATCCGGCCCGTATTGCCGAAGCGCGCCGGGCGGTTCCCTCGCTGCGCCACGATCGGCTCTTCGGCGCGCCGCCGAAGCGGGCGACCGGGGCCGAATAGATCGGCTAGATAGGTCTGCTGTCACTTGACCCCTGAGACTGCTAAGTCCATATAAAGCTTTGGCTTCTAGGATTGGCGCCGAACCCTCATGATCGTTTTCACGCTCAAATGCCGCGACGGGCATGAATTCGAAACCTGGTTCCGCGACGGGGCCGCTTACGAGCGGCAAGTACGGCGCGGCCTGGTCGCCTGTCCCGACTGCGGCTTGACCGAAGTCGAGAAAGCGCCGATGGCGCCACGGCTCGGGCGCTCGTCGAAATCTGAGCCTGCGCCGCGCCCCGTCCGTACGGAAGCGGCGGCCGATGCAACGCCCGCCGCCTCGCCCGCGACGCCGGCCTCCGACCGTCCGCCGACGCCCGCCGAATTCCGCCGCGCCTTGCAGGTGCTGCGCCACTATGTCGAGAGCAATTGCGAGCACGTCGGCAAGGGCTTTGCCGACGAAGCGCGCCGCATCCACAAAGGCGAAGCGAAAGCGCGCGGCATCTATGGCGACGCCACCCCGGCCGAGGCGGAAAAGCTCGCCGAGGACGGCATCGAGGTCGCCGCTGTTCCCTGGGTCCCGTCGAACGACGCATAAACCCGGCGAATGGCTGATTTCCTCACGCTCGACGACATCCAGGTCCGCGGCAAGCGGGTGTTGCTGCGCGCCGATCTGAACGTCCCCGTCAACAATGGCGAGGTCGCCGATGCGACGCGCATCGAGCGCTTGGCGCCGACGATCCGCGAACTCGCGGAGAAGGGCGCGCGGGTGATCGTGATGTCGCATTTCGGGCGGCCCGAGCACGGTCGCGACCCGGCGCTGTCGCTGAAGCCGATCGTCGCGCCGCTCGCCAAAGCCATCGGCCGGCCTGTCGCCTTCGCCGAGGATTGCATCGGCAAGCCCGCCGAGGAGGTGGTCGCGCGGCTGAGCGACGGCGGCGTCGTGCTGCTCGAGAATCTCCGCTTTCATGCCGGCGAGGAAAAGAACGATCGCGGCTTTGCGGCCGCGTTGGCCGCGCTCGGCGATCTTTACGTCAACGATGCTTTCTCCGCCGCGCATCGCGCCCATGCCTCGACCGAAGCGATCGCGCATCTTCTGCCCGCCGCCGCCGGCCGGTTGATGCAAGAGGAACTCGAGGCGCTGCATGCGGCGCTCGGCGCGCCGAAACGTCCCGTCATGGCGATCGTCGCCGGCGCCAAGGTTTCGACCAAGCTGAAGCTGCTCGATGCGATGCTGAGCAAGGTCCAGGTGCTGGTGATCGGCGGCGCCATGGCCAATACGCTGCTATTGGCGCAAGGTCGCAAGGTCGGCCGCTCGTTGGTCGAGCCGAACATGGTCGAAACCGCCCGCTCGATCTTGGCCGAGGCAAAGCTCGCTTCCTGCGAATTGCTTTTGCCGACCGATGCCGTCGTCGCGCCCGCGCTGAAAGCGGGCGTCGCGACCGAGACGGTCGCGATCGACCGCGTGCCCGAAGACAAGATGATCCTCGATATCGGTCCGCAAAGCGTCGCCGCGATCATCCGGCATCTCGAGCACTGCCCGACCCTCATCTGGAACGGGCCGGTCGGCGCTTTCGAGACCAAGCCGTTCGATGCCGGCACGATTGCCTTGGCGCAGCGCGTCGCGGCTCTCACGCGCGTGGGAAAGCTGCTGAGCGTCGCCGGCGGCGGTGATACCGGCGCGGCCTTGCACGCGGCTGGCGTTACCGATCAATTGAGTTATGTATCGACCGCAGGCGGCGCGTTCCTCGAATGGCTGGAAGGCCGCGACTTGCCCGGCGTAGAGGCACTGAAACCGCGCGGTTAAGCTTGATTGACGATATCTTAACCTTGCCTTAAGTCTAAGAAACAGCTAGTATTTTAGGTAATTTTTAGGCGAGGCAATCAAGCCCATGCAGGTCGCGCCGACCGCCGCGATCCTCGAAGCAATAAAAGTAGCGTCGCCACAATCCACGGCGCGCGACGCCAGCGGCGCGCGGCCGCAGCCCAAGGATTGGTTGGCGCCCAAGACCATTGGCCGCGGCCAGCTCATCGATCTGGTGGTTTGAGCACTCGCATCCGCGACTGTGCGGCCGAGAAGCTTGGCCGTTCCCCGCAGCAATCGCTATAGTGACGGCAAGGCCAACGTCGTACCGCGCATGGGCGACGCATCGCTGAAGGGGGAGGGATTCCGCATGCAAATTTCGTCACGATTCCTGGTCGCGCTGATCGGCGCGTCGCTTGCGGGTATCGGCATCGCCGGAGCGCAAACCGAGATCAAGGTCGGTGTCATCTCGACCATGTCCGGGCCTGACGCGCAGCCCGGCGATGAAATGAACAAGGGCATCGATCTCTACGTCAAGACGCATGAGAAGGAGTTGCCGCCGGGCGTCAAGGTGACGATGATCTATCGCGACGATACCGGCGCCAATCCCGATATCGCCAAGCGGCTCGCGACCGAGCTCGTGACGCGCGATCACGTCAACTTCCTTGCCGGCGCGGTATGGTCGCCAAATGCTTCGGCGATCGCGCCGGTCGCGACGGAATCGAAAACGCCGTTCGTCGACATGAACGCCGCCGCCGCGCCGATCACCCGGCTCTCACCCTACATCGTCCGCGATTCCTTCACCCTCTGGCAGGTCGCGGGGCCGATCGGCGAATGGGCCGCTAAGCAGGGCTGGAAGAAAGGCTACACCGCGGTGACCGATTACCCGCCGGGCTACGATGCCGAGGGTGGCTTCACGACTTCCTTCGAAAAGGGCGGCGGCAAGGTCATCGACAAGGTGCGCATGGCCTTCGGCACCGACGACTACGCACCCTTCATCCAGCGCATCAAGGACAGCAAGCCCGATGTCGCCTTCATTTTCGTGCCGGCGGGCAAGAAGGCGACGGCGGTGATGAAGGCGTGGCAAGATCTCGGCCTCAAGCAGGCCGGTGTCACCCTGGTGACGACACAGGATGTGATGCTCGACGAAGAGCTGCCGAATATCGGCCAAGTCGGAATCGGTATCGTCAGCTCGGGCACCTATTCCGACGCGGCGACGCGTCCGGCCAATCAGGCTTTCATCAACGCCTGGCGCGTGGCCTATGGCGACAAGGCGATCCCGGATTTCCTCTCGGTCCAGGGTTGGGACGGGATGGCCGCGATCTATGACGTGATCAAGCAGACCGGCGGCAAGTTCGACGGCGATCAGGCGATGAAGATTCTCACCGATTGGAAAGACGCTAACAGTCCCCGCGGTCCGATCTCGATCAACCCGGCGACCCGCGACGTCATCGAGAACATCTATATCCGCCGCGGCGAGATGGTGAGTGGCAAGCTTGCCAATGTCGAATTCGACACCATCCCGAACGTCAAGGATCCGTGGAAGGAAGCCAATCCGCCGAAGTGATGCGTTTGGCGGCGGAGCGACGCTTTGCGCCAGGTTGAGTAAATGGACACGGCGTTCTCCGCCGCCATCAGCATCGCCTTCCATGGCACCGCCTTTGCCATGGTGCTCTACCTCGTCTCGGTCGGCCTCTCGGTGACGATGGGGCTGATGGGCTTCGTCAACCTCGCGCATGGCGTCTTTGCCGTGGCGGGCGGCTATTTCATGACGACATTGATGATGCAAGGCGGCGTGTCTTTCTACGCCGCCGTGCCACTGGCGATGATCGCGGTAGCGGCCCTCGCCGTACCGCTCGAGCGGTTCCTCTATCGCCCGCTCTACGGCGCCGACGAGCTCGACCAGGTGCTGATGACCATGGGGCTCGTCTTCATGTCGGTCGCGATCGGGAAGTATTTCTGGGGCCCGACCGCCGAGCCCTTCTATCCGCCGGCCGCGCTCAGCGGGCAGTTCGATTTCGGGACGCGCAGCTTTCCCGCCTATCGCAGCTTCTTGATCGGCGCCGGCGCGGTGCTGGTGACGTTGCTCTGGCTGGGTCTCGAGCGGACGCGTTTCGGTGCGCAGATCCGCGCGGCTGTCGACAATCGCCGCATGGCGCAGTCGGTCGGTATCAATACCTCGGGGCTGTTCATGCTCGCTTTTGCGCTGGGCAGCGCGCTGGCGGCGCTCGGCGGCGCGCTCGGCGCCGAGATCCTCGCCATCGACCCGGGCTACGCGCTCGAGCATCTCGTCTATTTCCTCATCGTCGTCGCGGTCGGCGGGCTCGGCACTATCCGCGGCCCATTCGTCGCGGCGATGCTGCTCGGCATCTCCGACACCGCGTTCAAGTATCTGCTCCCGGAATTCGGCGCCTTCTTCATCTACGCCCTGACCATGGCGGTTCTGCTGTGGAAGCCGCGCGGTCTCTTCGGGCACGCGTGACGCAAGATCTCGACTCTCGGGCGGTCGCGTTCTTCGTCCGCCGCCATCGCCTGCGGCCCGTGGAGTTGGTGCCCTGGGTGTTGGCGGTCGGCGCCTTTTTCGTCTTTCCCGACTATCTGGCGCTCGGCGCGCAGGTGTTGGCGACGATCCTCTTCGGCCTCTCGGTCGATCTCGTCCTCGGCTATGCCGGAATCGTGACCTTGGGCCATGCCGCCTTCTTCGGCATGGGCGCCTATACCGCCGGCTATCTCGCGGCGCACGGCATGGGCGCGCCGGTTCTCGGTCTGATCGCCGCGATGGCCATGGCGGCGCTGGTCGGCTGCCTTTCGGGTCTCGTCATCCTGCGCGCGCAAGGTCTCTCGATCCTGATGCTGACCTTGGTGGTTTGCGTGATGCTCCAGGAGGCGGCGAACAAGCTGACCTCGATCACCGGCGGCGCCGACGGGCTGCAAGGGATGGAAGTCTCGCCGGTGCTCGGCCTCTTCCATTTCGATCTCTATGGCAAGACGGCGTATTGCTATGCGCTCGTCGTGCTGTTCTTCGGCTGGGCGGTGGCGCGCACCCTCGTCCATTCGCCTTTCGGCCGCTCGCTCACCGGAATTCGCGAGAACGTCGCGCGCATGCATGCGATCGGCACGCCGGTGTTCTTCCGCCTTGTCACGATCTACACGATCTCGGCGGCGATGGCCGGCGCCGCGGGGGCGCTCATCGCCGAGACGACGCAGCTCGTCGCGCTCAACGCGCTCAGCATCGATCTCTCGGGTCTGATCCTGGTGATGGTGATCTTCGGCGGCGTCGGCCGGCTCTACGGCGCGTTCGTCGGCGTGCCGCTTTACATGATCGCCCAGGATCGGTTCTCGGAGATCGATCCGACCTACTGGTATTTCTGGATCGGCCTGCTGCTGGTGTTGGTCGTCATGTTCGCGCGCGGCGGCATCCTCGGCCTCTGCGCGGCCCTGATCCGCCGGTTCGAGCAGCGGAGGCGACGATGACCGAGCCGGCGCTCGAAACAAAATCGCTCTGCAAGAATTTCGGCGCGCTTGCCGTCGCCCACAACATTGAATTCAGCCTCGCGGCCGGCGCGCGGCATGCATTGATCGGTCCGAACGGCGCCGGCAAAACCAGCTTCGTCAACCTCGTCACCGGCGCGCTCGAGCCCTCGTCGGGTCAGATTTTCCTCGCCGGGCACGACGTCACGCATCTGTCGCAGGCGCACCGTGTCAAGCGTGGCCTCGCCCGCACCTTCCAGATCAACCAGCTCTTTCGCGGCCTGACGGTGCTCGAGAACGTCACCCTCGCGATCAGCGAGCGGCACGGCGTCGCCGGCGATTTCCTGCGCGCGGCGGGGCGCCGCCGCTCCATCATCGAGGAGGCTTACGCGCTGCTCGAGCGGCTCGGCATCGGCGAGGAAGCGCTGCGCCCGGTGCGCGAGCTCGCTTACGGCCGCCAGCGTCTGGTCGAGATCGCGGTCGCGCTCGGGCTTGATCCCAAGGTGCTCCTGCTCGACGAGCCTGCCGCCGGCGTGCCGTCGGGCGAGGCCGGAACCATCATCGATGTGATCGAGCGGCTGGGCTCCGAGATCGCGGTGCTCATCATCGAGCACGACATGTATCTGGTCTTCCGCTTGGCGCGGCGGATCACCGTGCTGGTGCAGGGGGCGATCCTCGTCGAGGGCCCGCCGCAGGACATCGCCGCCGATCCGCGGGTGCGCGAGGTCTATCTCGGCGAGCGGGTCCGGCGATGAATGCGATCATGAGCCCCCACCGCGGCTTACGGATCGAGGATCTGCGCGCCGGCTATGGCGAGACCGTGGTGCTCGACGGCATCAGCCTCGACCTGGCGCCCGGCGGCACGCTCGCCGTGCTCGGCCGCAACGGCGTCGGCAAGACGACGCTGCTGGCGACGGTGATGGGTCACACCACGCTCCACGGCGGCACGATCGGCTTTGCCGGCGAAAGCATCGGCGCGTTTCCCGCCTATCGCCGCGCGCGGCTCGGCATCGGCTTCGTGCCGCAAGAGCGCGAGATCTTCCGCTCCCTGACGGTCGAGGAGAATCTTATGGTCGCCGCGCGGTCCAGTCCCGGCGCGGGGAGCCGCTGGACTTGCGAGCGGGTCTACGATTTTTTTCCCTCGCTCGCGGAGCGGCGGCGCAACCACGGCAACGCGCTGTCGGGCGGCGAGCAGCAGATGCTCGCCATTGCCCGCGCGCTGATGGGCAATCCCACACTGCTGCTGATGGACGAGCCGCTCGAGGGCTTGGCGCCGGTGATTGTCGAAGCCGTGCTCGCGGGGCTCGAGCGGCTGAAGCGCGAGGACGATCTCGCGCTGCTGCTGGTCGAACAGCATGCGCATATTGCGCTCGAATTCGCCGAGCACGCGCTGGTATTGGATCGCGGGCGGATCGTCCATCAGGGCGCAAGCAGGCTGCTGCTTGCGAATCCGGAGACGCTGGCCGGGATCATCGGTATCGGCGCGCGGACATAAAAAAGCCCGCCAGCCTTGCGGCTGGCGGGTCACGCGGACTGATAAGCTGGGGGCTTACCAGTAGAAGGCGAAGCTGAGGTTCTGGGCCCAGGCGGAAGCTCCGGTACCGGACGCTTGCACCTGGCGGTCGTAGTAATCGAGCTCGACCTTGATGTCGATCTGGCCCGGGACCGGGCTGTAGGTCAAAGACACGCCCGACATGATGTGCCGCTTCTCGACCGAGATGAGCTGAGCCGCGGTGGCGCCGCCCGAGACGCAAGCCAGCGACGCGCCGCTATCCGCGCAATTCGACCAGCCGGCGGCGGCCGACGGCTTGTTGAAGAAGCCGATCCCGAAACTGCCGGTGGTCCGCCAGTTCGGATTGAAGCGGTGGATATAGCTGGTGTTGAGCGTCAGCTCGTTGATCGAGCTCACCTGGCCGGTCTGGCCATTGATGATCGAGTCGACGGTGCCGGCAGCCATATCCGACATGTAGGTCGCCAAGCCGTGGCTGTAATTGACCAAGCCGCGCCACTGGTCCTGGCCCCAGGTGTTGACCATCACGCCGCCTTCCACCGCCCAACGCCACCGCTGGATGTTGTTCCCCTGGCTGGTGCCGCCGAGGATCGCGGGTGCGGTCGCGTTGCGAACCCCGGAACGGCCGACGCCGACACGGCCCATCAGATGACCCCAGGGCTGGTCCCAGGCGACGCCGGTGTTGAAGCTCGGCAGGTTGACGAGCCCGCCTTTTGCCACATCGGTGTTGTCGGAGCCGTTGCTCGCGATCGCCGCCGGAGCCAGGGTCGCCGTGCCGATGCAGGTCGACGTCGCGGTGGACATACAGTAGGCGGCGCCGGTAGCCGTCGACTCGATCGAGCCGGAGAGGGTGACGCCGTTGCCGACCAGGTAGGTGTAGCGGATCTGCGGACGGCGGATATTGACCGTCTGCATCGGGCCGACCTGGTTCTGGTCGCCGATATCCGGGTTGAACAGGAGCGGGTCGGCCCAGGCCGAGTTGTATTGACCCATCAGCCACGGACCCAAGGTGCCATAGGCCCATTGGATGCGCGGGATGCTGTTGTTGCCGGCGCCCAGCTTGGGATTGAGGTTCGTGGCGGTGACGCCCGCGCCGGTATAGTTGCCCTGGCCGGCGAGCGTGCTGAAGTCGACCAGCATGACGGTCTTGATCTCGCCGAGATCGGACGGCGTGCGCGTCTCGAAGGCGAAGTTCGTCGAGCTCGCTTGGGCGCGCAATCCGCCATGGAAGGAGCGGAAGACCTGGTTGAAGCTGGTGCCGCCCGAGGCACCGGGGCCTTCGAGCAGGAGCGAATTCAATCCAGCCGCGCCGACCGTCGGCAGCGGCGTCTGATCGCTGGTGTGCTGGCTGCCGATGTTGTCGTGCAGGCTCATCTGCACCTTGCCGTACAGGCTGAGCGAGGTGCTGGTGCCCGGAATGAGGAAGGATTGCGGGAAGGAGCCCGCACCCGGTCCCGTCGGCGCCACCGGCGGACCGGATGGCCGCTGACCCGCGCCAATTTGCGCTTGCGCCGTGCCGAGGCCGGCGAGCAGAGCCACCGCCGCCGTGAGGCTTCCCAGCGCTACCGCTCCCTGTCGAATCGATGTTTTCATTTGATCAAACCTTCAATCTGGTTCCGTAACGGAGGTCCGAAGAGGCACCTCATTAGTTATAAAGAACTAATCGTTATTCATGATCAATAAAAGTAGCGATCCTGGAGGACGTTTTTTTCAAACTGTTGCCCAGATACAACAGTTTGAAGCCTTTTCAGCTAACCCCTTGAATAGTTTTGGCGACTTGAACCTAAGCCCGCCTGGGGCGCTGCCCGGCTCCGGCGTTTGCGACCCCCGGGGCGGGCGCTAATATCGATGGCCGTCGGCGGTCAGGGGGTGCGGCGACCGATCATGAGCAACAGGACCGAGCGGCGGCTGGCGAAGCGGCAGGATGGCGCCGCCGGCGCGGGCCGTCAGGCGCAGGAGCTGTTCGCCGAGGCGCTGCGGCATCACCAGGCGGGACAGCTCGCCGAGGCCGAGCGACTCTACCGCCATATCCTCACGCGCGATTCCCGGCACGCCGACAGCCTGCATCTGCTTGGGGTCCTTGCGTATCAGCGCGGCCAGCATCAGGCCGCGATCGAGCTGATCGGCCAAGCGATCGAGCTGAACGATGCCGTTCCGTTCTTCCATAACAATCGCGGCCTCGCGCTGAGCGCGCTGGGTCAGGCGGATACGGCGCGGGCGCATTACGAGCGCGCGCTGGCACTGAAGCCGGATTACGTCGAAGCCTTGAGCAACCTCGGCAATCTGCATCTCGCGCAGCGCCGGATCGACGAGGCAATTGCCTGCTACAAACGCGCGCTTGCGCATAACCCCGATTATGCCGAGGCGCAGATGAACCTCGGCAATGCGTTGCGCGAGCAGGGCGGCCTTGAGGATGCGATCGCGCGCTATGAACGCGCGATCGCCTTGCGTCCCGATTATGCGGAAGCGCACAACAATCTCGGTAACGCTTTGCACGATTCAGGACATCTCGATCGCGCGTTGGCGGCTTACGAGCGCGCGCTGGCGCTGAAGCCGGACTTCGCCGAAGCGCACAACAATCTCGGCAACGCGCTCCACGAAGCGGGACGTCTCGAGGCGGCGAAGACGCAGATCGAGCGCGCGGTCGCGCTCGATGCGGGGTACGCCGAGGCGCAGAACAGTCTCGGTGTCGTGCTCGGCAAATTGGGCGAGCAAGATGCCGCCATCGCCTGCTTCGAGCACGCGCTCGCCTCGAGCCCCGATCATGCCGCGGTCCACAACAATCTCGGCGTCGCGCTGCAAAATCGCGGCTCCTTCGACGACGCGATCGCGCATTACGAACGCGCGTTGGCGCTGCAGCCCGACTATGCCGAGGCGCGCAAGAATCTCGGCGGCGCGCTGCATCTCCGCGCCGGCGCGCGCAGCGGCGCGCTGCTTCGCGAACGAATGAAGGACGACCTCGCCGGCGTGCGCGGCCAATACGAGACGCTGCCGTTCCCCGCGCGCGATCCCGAGGGCGAGCGGCATGTGCTCTACATCTCGGTCGCGGACACTCTCGCCAAGGTGAACCAGTATTGCTTCGGCGGCGCGCGCGATTTCGCGAAAGGCCTGCGCGTTCTCGTCGCCGGCTGCGGCACCGGCGATAGCGCGCTCTGGCTCGCGCACCAGCTCCGCGACGCGCCGGCGGAGATCGTCGCGCTCGACCTGTCATCGGCCAGCCTCGAGATCGCCGCGGCGCGCGCGGCGGTGCGCGGTCTCGGCAATCTCCGCTGGGTCAACGCGTCGCTGCTCGATCTGCCGACGCTGGGCCTCGGACTGTTCGACTATGTGAGCTGCCTCGGCGTGCTGCATCACCTCCCGGATCCCGAAGCAGGCTTGCGATCACTCGCCGCGGTGCTGCAGCCGGACGGCGGCATGGCCGTGATGGTCTATGGTCTTCGCGGCCGATCGCATATTTACGCGATGCAGGAGATTCTGCGTCAGGCCACGGCGGGGATCGACGACCGCGAGCGAAAGCTGGCGATCGCCCGCGACGTCATTTCCTCCTTGCCGCCGACCAACCCGTTCCGGCTGCGCGAGGGTTGGGACAACATCCAGCAAGGCTATCTCAAAGACGACACCAATCTCTGGGATACGCTGTTGCACGAGCAAGATCGCGCCTATACCGCCTCGGGGGTGCGCCAATTCCTCGCTTCGGCCGGGCTGAACGTCCAGGCCTTTGCGACCTACAAAGGCACGCCTGCAAGCTGCGCGCTGCAATACGATCTCGATCTTTATGTCAGCGATGCCGACGAGCGGGCGCGGCTCGCCGCCCTGCCGCAAGCTGCGCGCGAGGATCTCGCCGAGGCGCTCGATGGCAGCTTGGCGCTGCACACCGTCTATGCCACGCGCGCGCGCCAAGCCGCCCTCGTGCCGACGGCGCCACAGGCGATCTTGTCGGTCGCGAGCGAGCTCGCGAGCCAGGCGATCGCACGGCTTGCAGGGCCCGATGCGGCGATCCCCGTCGTGCTACGCAGCGGCCGGACGATCGTCTACCAGCCGTCGGCGAAGGCACGCGCGTTCCTCGCGGCGGTCGACGGCCGGCGCAGCAATATCGAGATCGCGCGAGCGATGGCGGGGGACGACGTCGCGAGTTTCCTCGCCGAGCTCGCGCCGGCGCTGCGTGTTCCGGCGGCGCTGCATTGGCTGACGGCGCGGACCGCAGCGGGAACCACCTGGCCGGCCCTGCCGATGCTCGGCAAATTCGCGTTGCCGCTACGGCACGAAGAACCGGTGCTGCTGGTCGAGCCCGCGTCCTAGCTTGCGGTTGCGGCAAAAGAAAACCCGCCAGCCTTGCGGCTGGCGGGCTCAATGGAACTAGGCTTACGAGCGGTTACCAGTAGAAGGCGAAGCTCAGATTCTCAGCCCAGGCGTTCGCTCCGGTGCCGGAAGCTTGGACCTCGCGATTGTAGTAATCTTCCTCGAACTTGATGTCGATCTGGCCCGGGACCGGGCTGTAGGTCACCGCCGCAGCCGCGAACATGTGCCGCTTCTCGACCGAGATGAGCTGAGCCGCGGTCGCGCCGCCCGAGACGCAGGCCAGCGACGCGCCGCTATCCGCGCAATTCGACCAGCCCGTCGCCGCGCTCGGCTTGTTGATGAAGCCGATGCCGTAGGCGGCAGTCGCACGCCAGTTCGGGTTGAAGCGGTGAATGTAGTTGGTGGTCAGTTCCAACTCATTCAGCGAGCTCACCTGGTGGGTCTGGCCGTTGATGAACATGTCGACAGTGCCGGCAGGCGAATCCGAGTTGTAGGTCGCCAAGCCGTGGCTGTAATTGACCAAGCCGCGCCACTGGTCCTGGCCCCAAGTGTTGACCATCACGCCGCCTTCCACCGCCCAATGCCACTTGGTGATGTTGTTCGCCTGGTTGTTGCCGCCGAGGATTGCCGTCGAGGTCGCGTTGCGAACCTCGGAGCGGCCGACGCCGACACGGCCCATCAGATGACCCCAGGGCTGGTCCCAGGCGACGCCGGTGTTGAAGCTCGGCAGGTTGGTGAGCCCGCCGGCCGCCACATCGGTGTTGTCCGAGGCGGTGCTCGCGATC